>NZ_CP022236.1:0-1475462 GCF_002214325.1 Exiguobacterium sp. N4-1P | reverse complement strand
CATCGACGCCTTGGGTCAGAATTTTGTAGAAGATATCTTCAAAAATCGTCGTGTCTTGGAAGCGTCGGACATAGTTTTTTCCGAAGGTTGAAAAATGAGGAACCTTTTCATCCAATCCAAGTCCTAGAAACCAACGATAGGCGACGTTCGTTTCGATTTCTTCGTCTTCCGCATAGAAGGAATACCGAATAAATATTGAAGGAGAGCCATCTTGATTAAGAGAACAGAATCCACGCTAGGTCTTCCGTTATTTTCACAGTATAACTTTTCAACCAATGGATAGATGAATTGAAAGTCCATCACCTGATCGACCTTGCGGACCAAGTGGTCCGCAGGAACCAATTGTTCGAGTGTGACCGTGATGTTTTCAGAACGATGGGGTTGATTTCGTTTTCCCATCATGGGAAACCCTCCTTCGTGGTATATTTTTTTACTTTATAATATGAAAGAAAGCTAAAAAAGCCTCGATTTCCGATCTAATCGCTTCCTAGTGGAAAGCAAACAGGAGCGACTCTGCAGCGAAGCGAAGCGGCGCGATGTTTGCCACAGGAAGACGATTAGGGAGGAAAGAGAGAGCAAAAAAAGATGGGAGATCACATTCAAGTGACCTTCCATCTAGTTTGTCTACACGCTGAAATGCCTGACATCCGAAGAACGGGTGTCAGGCATTTTTTAGAGATGCGGATGATCGGCGACGACGGCATATTCCGTCACGGCATTCGAGAGGACAAGTGGTTTGACTTCAGAAGTCCCAGCGTCTCGTTTTTTATGGACGCCTTTATATGCTTGGCTCGCTTGCCAAGCGTGGAAATCTGCTTGTTTTCCCCATGTCGTCATGATCGTCACGACATCGTGTTCGTCCTGACTAATATCGACGAGCACTTGCATCCGGATGAATCCTTCCATCTGCTCAATCCCTTTTGTCGTCTTAAAGCGCGCCGCAACTTGATCGGACTTCCCTTTGACAACGCGTAGTTGATTCATTACAATCCACATACCGATTCCTCCCTTGTTCACTGCAACTAGTATACCGAATGGGAAGACGAGTGCCCACTCTTGATGCTTCAGTCGATGGTGTTCGATAGGAAGCGAAACCGTTCTGCGCCTGAGGCGTCGACCGCGTGGAGATCAAAGAACAGTGATTTCGGAAAAGCTTGTGGGAGCTTTTGCACCGTATGGAACCGTTCCTTCGTTGCGACGTCAAATGTACGCGTCATCGCTTCGATGGCACGGATCTCTTCTGCGCCGTTCGTGACTGCAACCTTGAATGGTGCTACCGTCAAATGATCAATCAGGCGATGGTGATTTTCACCGACGACAATCAGGAAACGGCCGGCGTCCGTATCGATGACATCCGCTTCCGCCCACTCTTGTCCGTCGTGTACGGTACGGCGTGTGACGTGAGTGACGACGTACGTTGCCTCGTTGCGCCGTAACACAATCAAATAGCGCGTCGTCTTCGTCTCAGCATAAGCGATTGCCTGTGTATCGCTTAATGTTTCTGTCCAGTAGACCTCTTTCGTCGTAAGCTGAATGGTCGCATCTTTGTTGAAACCGGCGACGACCGCTTGCGGTGTTAACTCAGGGGCCGGATCATGGAACGCTGCGGAATGGTTGTCGTGTTGTAAAAATAAGAAACAACCGATCCCGACGAGGAAACTGCTGATGAGCCATACAAGTTGTTTCTTCATGCGATTCTCTCCTTGTGTAAGCGACGGTCCGTTCAACCGATTGATGGTTTCGTCTAGTTCTTTAGCATAACAAAGACCTGCTCGTCGCAACAAGAGCAGGTCTTATGTCCCGATGGAAAATCCATCAAAGTGTCGTCCGCCATGTTGTGTTAGCCACGTCTCGATCAACTGAATGACCGATTGTTTCTCATCATGACGGAAATAACGTTCGAAAGCATCCGTGAATCGGTCAGCATCTGCTTGACTGAGGGCGGCGAGTTCACGCGGCAACCATTTTCCTTGACCGAGCCAGCGTCCGGATGCCGTTAAGTGAAAGGCAGCTGCTTGATCGAAAAGACGTGTTGCGATGGCGAGTCCTTCCGTCCGGTCCTCTACCCCGATGAAGTCATCGAGCAGATCCGTCAAAAAATAGCGATTCTGATTTAATTGTTCAACCGTCCATCGCGTTGGTCCGGCAAGCAATTGGCGCGACGCTTCCGTTTTCAACCGGTCGACGAGTGGATGCACCCGGACCGGCACCGCTTCCGCGACCATCCGTTGCAGCGAGGGGCGTCGACGTGCGCGATCCGCTTCGAAAAAGTCGGCAATCGTCGCTTCCGTGTAAATGAACGCTTCGACGGGGTATCCTTCATACAGAAACGACTCCCGGTAGGTGCGTGCTCCTGTTGGCATGAGGACGATCAGGTCGATGTCAGACGTCGCTGTCGCCCGTCCACGGACATGACTGCCGGCAATCATTGCAGCTAAGGATTCAGGGAATCGTTCAGCCACCAGTTCATTCGTCAGTGTAAGAATTTCTGGATTCATGTCACTCCATGACCCGATCTTGGAATAAGGCGTTATCACTGGCGAAAACGGCCAGTTCATCTCCCGGTACAGCGACGATTGAGGCCGTCGCTTCGGCGTTCAACCGTAAATCGACCGTCCAGGATTCGTAATACGTGTCCGAGCCGTTGACGACGAGTGTCTTCCCGGAACTGAACGTCAGAAAAAGGTGCGGAATCGTTTTTCCGATGCGTACACCAGTGATTCGTTCAGTATGTAAGGTGACGATCAAGTGTAACATCTCTTCTTTCGTCATATGACGGACGACCCAATCTTTTGACGATTCGACGTCCCCGTAATAGAGGCGATCGGTTTCAATCCGTAACGAAATTTCCGGGTTCATCGTATCGTAGAGATTAATGAAATCCAGGCTGACGAAACTAGCCAAGTGAATCGTCGAGAGCTGTGTTCCGGTTAAGTAGGTCGTTAAAAGTTTTCTCGCAAGTTGATGGTCTTCTTTGTTCATCTGTACACACCTCTTCATGTAAGTTTTAAGTCAGTTCAAGATGATTTCCAGTCCATACATCACCGTCATGAGTCCGGTCATCGCGAGCAGCAGACACACTAACACGATTTGCAGGATGCCGGTATACACGTGTCGCATTTGACTGAGTAGTACGATCGAACAGGCCGACAGCAAAATTCCCAAGTAAAACAGCCAACTGAACGGATCGGCGACGGCGATTCGGAAATAGCCGCTCAGGACGATACTCGAGACAATCAAATAGAGGATCGAAGAGCTGACGACGACAGGGCTCGACCGACGCAATACATGATTCAAGAGCGTACCTCCTCTTAAAAAGAATCTTTCTTCCAACAAATTTACCACATATTAGTAAGTCACGGGAGTCCTAAAGAAAAAAGGAATCCTATCGGTAACGATAGAACCCCTCTTCAGACCGACTCAGTCTGCTTTCTTTAAGATGTTGAGTAACCATTTTTGCAGGTCTTTTCCACCTTCGTAAAAAGAGCTGTCACGTAATTCGAACGTGTGCCCGCCTTGCTTGATTGCTTCGTTAAACGTATCACCAAGATCGCGGTTTTCCCACTTGCGTTCATCATTCAAATATTTAAAGCCGAAATTACATTCGACATTAAAAATGATATGGAATGGTTCTTTAAATGAATTGACGGCCCGAATCATCTCGAGCAGAATCATCCGCTTCGGTGTCGATTGTTTGATGGTGTCGATCGTCGTCGTCCGACGCCCGTGAAACTCGACGACGCGGACGGCACGTCCCTGGTCTGCTTTAAAATCATAACTTGTCCGGATGGAGACGATAATTTCTCTCATGCTTTCTGTCATACGCTCTCACTGCCTTTCTCTCGCTTTCGAGTATACCACCCCACTCCACCTTCCTTGAAGAAAAAATTTTAGTATTCCGTCCTGAGACGGATTGAATACTACCATATTTTGTATTAAAATGAAGTAAATGACGAAAGGAGCCTTGTTTTGAAACCGTTATTTTCCATTATCCTGACTGTTTGTTTAGTCTTCACAGGGTGTTACTGTTCCCTTGAAGCACGAACAGACGACCCGCACTTCAAATCACGGACACGTTCGATTTCGACGTATCATACATTCGCTATTGAATTTTCACATGGACTCCGCGCTGATCAAGTTTCGAACCGAACCGTTACCGTCACGGATTCGACGGGGGAACGGATGCAAAATGAACTCGTTGTCATCGATGGGAAAGAGTTGCGGATTAAACCGCCTCGCTCTGGGTATCGGAAAGGACGACAATACATTATACATATCCGTGACTCGATTGATGCCCGGAAACAATTGAAAACAACGACTGTCCGCGAACGGATTTTTACTGTTGATCGTTAACAGTGAGATTCGTTTTTCTTATGTATTTTATTAAAAAATCGGATTGAACAAGCGTTATTTGCTTTCGGACAAATTAAAAGATGACGGGGATGTCCGTCATCTTGATTACGCTACAGCCTATTGCCCTATTATAGTATATGCTCTCGTCTTATCGGCCTAATAGGCACTCCATCCCCCGTCTGCAACGACGATTGCCCCATTGATGAAACTCGCGTCGTCTGATGCAAGAAACAAAGCGAGCTGTGCGATTTCGTCAGGTTGTCCGGTTCTGGGGTTCAAGCCCATCCCGAGCATCGTCCGTCCCATCCCGAACTCACTGATGTTCGTCATCGATTGTCCGATGTTCGTCTCGACGGCACCGGGCGCGATTCCGTTACAGCGAATCCCTTCTTGTGCATACATGAACGCCGTGTTTTTTGTCAGACCGACGACGGCGTGTTTGGAGGCGGCGTACGCAGCACCGGCACGCGCTCCGTTTAGTCCACCGATTGAGATGTTGTTGATGATGTTTCCGGAACCTTGTGCACGAAATAAGGGAATCGCGAGCCGCATCGTCTGCATGACGGCAGTCGTATTGATGGCGAGAACGCGGTCCCAGCGTTCATCGGTCAGCTCGTCGACCCCTTCCATCCCGTCCATGATTCCGGCATTGTTGACAAGGATATCGAGTTGTCCGTAAGCCGCTAACGTCTCGTCAAACAGTTGTTTAATCGCTTCAGCAGACGTGACATCCGTTTTGATGGCGGTCGCCGTCCCGCCGGCTGCTTCAATCGCCGCGACTACTGCGTTTGCCCCGTCCAGCTGAATGTCAGACACGATGACACGTGCTCCTTCTGCTCAAACCGCTCCACGATGCTCTTGCCCATTCCGGACGCCGCCCCCGTCACGATGGCAACTTTGTTTTCGAGTCTCATGTTTTTTCATCCTCTCTGCTTAAACACGACGATCTTACTCGTCTTTACCCGTTTCGACGTGTCATTTCACTTCAATCACGAAAGCCGAGTTCCCGTCCCCTTGCTCCCAATCAGCAAGGACATGATACACATAGATTCCGCGCGCATCAGGTGCTTTGAGTTGTTCGTCTTGCAGCGTAACTGTCTGTCTTGTCTCTGCATCTTGCCACTGTTCGATTTTTAAATCGTCCGGCGTAGGACCGTCATGAAAGGCAATCGTAATCGGTGACTCCGGTCGGACCACGGTCGGCTTCAATTTTTCTGTCATTTCGAGCGGGTTCGTGTAGATATAGTCGACACATTGTCCCCGTATGAGACCATGCCAGCAATAGGACCCTTGCTGCGTCGGGATCGTTTGGTTTCCGACCGACACGTCAGGAAGCGGCGGTTGATTTCGGAATGGTTCGATGATGAAAATCAATCCAATCACAAGTAAGATGACGATTAAACGAATCGTCCGTCGTTTCATACGAACCAGCTCCTTTTTTTCATAAGTGTCTTCCGTAGGTTTGTCCTGCAGCAAAACAGGCAATAACTCAACAGTGAGCATAAATCAGTGAAGCAACTACTACAGGAGGTTATCAATCATGGCTGAAAACAAAGTCGTCATCATTACAGGTGCATCAAGCGGTATCGGGGAAGCAACAGCGAAGTTACTTGCGAAGAACGGTGCAAAACTTGTCCTCGCAGCACGTCGTGAAGATCGGTTGCAAGCATTAAAAGAAGAAATCGAGCAGCTCGGTGGTCAAGCGGTCTATCAAGTGACGGACGTGACAAAGACGGAGCAACTCGAACAACTCGCGAAACTGGCACAGGAGACGTACGGATCAGTCGACGTCCTCGTCAACAATGCCGGTCTGATGCCGTTGTCGCAACTCCATAAAAACAAGCAGGATGAATGGGATACGATGGTTGACGTCAACATCAAAGGCGTTCTTTACGGAATCGGGGCTGTCCTTCCGTACATGCGAAAACAAAAATCAGGGCATATCATCAACATCTCGTCCGTCGCAGGTCACGAAGTCATGCCGTCAAGCGCTGTCTACAGTGGAACGAAGTTTGCCGTGCGTGCGATTACGGAAGGTCTCCGGAAGGAAGAGTCGGTCGATAATAACATTCGCGCGACAATCATTTCACCGGGAGCCGTCGATACGGAGCTAAAAGACCACATTACGGATGAAGACATCAAACAAGGGATCGGCAACATGCAGGCGATTGATGCCGACGCGATTGCTCGGGCAATCAACTATGCGGTCAGTGAACCGGATGATGTTTCGATCAATGAAATCCTGATCCGTCCGACATCACAAAAATAAGGAGTATACAAGAACGGCCGACACATCGTCGGCCGTTTTTTAGTGCTGTATCATCTGTTCGGCGATCAACCGGTACGATTTGAGCCGTTTGTCTTGGTCGTAAGCATTGTTGATTAACAAAAATTGATTCGTCCCGTACCGGGTTGCCAACTGTTCGAGTGCTGCTTCAACTTCCGTCGCCGTTCCGACGATAGTCCGGCGCCGGTCGTGTTGGATCCGTTTTAATTGTTCCGGGTTCCAGTCCTTCGTCCCGACGGTATCAAACGACGGGACGATCGAGTTTCCGAGCCGGATCCCTTGAATCCAGGCATCTTGTGTCGTCGCCAACTGTTCTGCTTCTGTTGTCGTTTCGGCACAGATCGCAAACACACAGACGATGACCGTCGGCTCCTTGAACTGCGCACTCGGAATGAACTGCTCGCGGTATGTCCGTAATGTCTCTTCCCAGCGGTCCGGATTGATGAAATGACCGAAGACAAGCCCCATCCCCCGCTCTGCCGCGAGCCTTGCGCTGTTCGGTGACAGGCCGAGCAAATAGAGGGGAGCCGTTTGCGTGAGGCGCGGCGTCGTCTTGACGATCCGAAACGGATGCTTTGCGGACAACGAATCAGTTAAAAAACCGGACAATTCATCCATCAAGCGTGGGAACTCAGAATACTTATTCGCTTCCCCGTCCGTCAAGGCACTTCGTGTCCGCTCACTTCCGCCTGGAGAGCTTCCGATACCAAGTTCAATCCGTCCCGGATAAAAGGCTTCGAGCGTCGAAAAATTTTCCGCGACTTTTAACGGGCGGTACTGCGGTAACAGGACGCCACCCGTCCCGAGCTTAATCGTTTTTGTATCACTCCCCATCCGGGCAATGAATAATTCAGGCGCTGCGCTAAGTAAACCGTTCGTATTATGGTGTTCGGCGAACCAGTAACGCTCATAACCAAGCTGTTCTGCTGCTTCGACGAGTCGTTTCGTTCGAATCATCGTGTGTTCGATCGTATCCCCTTCGTGGAGCGGGACTTGATCGAGTATGCCAAGTCGCATCATGCGTCGCCTCCTTTACTGATAAGTGTAAAGGGTCAGCCGTCCGAAAACAAAATCGGTGCTCCGTCAGACCGTGACGAGTCGCGAATCTTCGATGACAAGTCCGTCCTTCATCTCGATTTTTCGATTGGCGCGGTCAGCAAGCTCCGGGTCATGGGTGACGAACAAAACGCCACATCCTTTTTCAGCGTTCAACCGTTTTAAAAGTTGAAAGATGATTTCCCCGGTTTCCGTATCGAGGTTCCCCGTCGGTTCATCCGCGAGGAGCCACTTCGGCTCATGGACGAGTGCCCGGGCGACGGCGACACGCTGCTGTTGTCCGCCGGAGAGCTGGGACGGCAACGAGCTGGCTTTTTCTGCAAGACCGACTTGGTCGAGTAAGGCAAGTGCCCGCTCCTTCTTATCATAGGAAACTTTGCGTCCGAACAATGGAGCCATCACATTTTCAAGTGCCGTCAACGTCGGAATCAAATGAAACTGTTGGAAGATAAATCCGACGTTCTCGAACCGGAAATCAGACAGTTCTTTGCTCTTCAACTGATTGATCGGGCGGTCGCCATACAATAGCTGCCCTGTCGTCGGTCGATCAAGTGTCCCGATCAGACTGAGTAACGTCGATTTCCCTGATCCAGACGGTCCGATGATTGAGATGAAATCACCTGCGTCGAGCGTCAGATTGACGGCGTCAAGTGCCTTCGTTTCGATACCGTCCCCTGAAAATGATTTACCGATGTCCTGACACTGAAATGTATCCTTCATCTGATTTCCTCCTTAAATTCATCTTGTCCTGAATGGAATTCGTGATATATTTGGAAAATCCTGCAAAACAAAAACGACCTTTAAAAAAAGATCGTTTTACGTCGAGACAGAGGGACGTTTAACCCGTTTTGCACAGACTTCATACGGAATCACATAAAACAGACAGGCGATGACGGCAAAGCGAACGATTCCGAGCACGTTCAGTTGGATATCGATGGATGATTGACCAAACGCTTGATAACCACCGATAAACAAGAGAATGGCGAAGGTCAACGTCGTCAGATAAATCAGGAGACGTAACGGTAAAGGGTACCGCCCGGCAATCCATAACATGGGAATCCCGAACAAAAATGAAAAAAGTGTCACGGCAAACGTTCCAAATTGATAAAGAAATTCATTTTCTAAGTTGTTTAACAGCGCATAACCCGTAAAACATAAAAACGATAAAAGGACACTCACAGCAGAGTAACTGACTAAGCGCATCGTTTATCCTCCTTTGAATCCGTTTACAAATCCAGACACGACCACCATCATCTCGGAATGAGACGATGGACGACATCAGCTAACGTTTCTGCTGCGAGTTCTGCTTCTAACGCCTGTTGAGCCCGGCTGAACGTCGTCTCGAGCGCGCCTTGAATCTCGCGGCCGATCGGACAATTCGGATTCGGGGACTCATGCATCATGAATAAGTCTTCTTTCGGCTCAACAGCACGATAGACCATCAGCAATGTGATGTCTTCCGGCTTTAGTGTCAGGATTGCACCGGTCCGTCCCGCCTGTGTCTTGAGCAGTCCTGCTTTTCGCAGGAGACCGGTCAGGCGACGGATGACGACAGGGTTCGTATTGACACTCCCGGCAATGATTTCGGAAGACATCGGTTGTTCTTCACTTGAACTGATTAAAGCGAGTATATGCACTGCGACCGCTAGTCGACTATTGATCATTGTTTTCACCACCAATATCTTCAGTTTAGTGAGGGGATGTTTTTTTGTCAATTTCCTTGACAGAATAAATTTTTGTAACTAAAATGATTACAAGTGTCATGCTACATAAACTTAAAAGGAGGAGATGTGAGATGAAAGTTGCGATCATCGGTGCAAGTGGGAAAGCAGGACGAACTATTTTACGGGAACTGGCAGAACGGGGACATGCCTTGACGGCAATCGTCCGAAATGTAACCCGGACGACGCACGACTCCGTCCTCGAAAAAGATGCGTTTGCATTGACGAAGGACGACCTGTCGGGATTCGATGTCGTCATCAATGCCTTTGGCGCGGCGCCTGGAGATGAGATTCAGCACGTCGAACTCGGTCGCCATTTGATGGAGGCATTGTCAGGAACGGCAACGCGTTTAATCGTCGTCGGTGGCGCCGGCAGCCTGTTCGTCGACCAGGAACAAACGACACGTTTGGCAGATACACCGGATTTCCCGGAAGCATACCTTCCGACGGCGAAAAGTCAGACGCTTAACCTGATTGATTTGGAACAGGCGACCGACTTACATTGGACGTTCGTCAGTCCGGCAGCCTTCTTCGATCCGGAAGGTGAACGGACAGGAACGTACCAACTCGCTTCAGACGTCTTGACCGTTAATGCAGCAGGTGACAGTTACATCAGTTACGCCGATTATGCCGTCGCCATTGCGGATGAGGTCGAACACAATCGCCATGATAAAGAGCGCATTTCAGTTGTCTCGAAGTAACAGATAACGCCCGATGTCCTGTTCAAAAGGACGTCGGGCGCTTTTTCTGTCATGCTTGGTTTAATTCTTTACTTCAAAGGAGTTACGTAATGCCCAAATCGTGGTACCTAACTCCTCCAGTAAGGCATGTGCCCGTTTTTCGATTTTTTCCGGGAGCGCATCTTGACTGAAGTATGCCAAGTCAAAACTTTCGTCATCATTGATTTGTAATGTCCCCGTGACTTCGTGCGCGTGGAACAGGTTGATCACACTATCCGTCTCGTCTCCGTTCGGATATGTGAACTGGTAGCGTGGTCCGGAAAAGACACCAATGAGTTTGACCTTGTCCGTCACAAGTCCCGTTTCTTCATATAATTCCCGGATTGCGACTTCTTCTAATGTTTCCCCGAGTTCCATCGAGCCGCCCGGTAATCCCCAATCGTTTGTATCGGAACGGTGTTGGAACAAAAGTTGTCCTTGTTCATTGATGACGAGGATTGTCGCACCGACGCTGATAATCGGTCGACTGCCGATGAATTTTCTTAATTCTGTTATGTATCCCATTAGTTGTCCTCCTTCGTTACAATTGCTTCCAATTTCACTGTACCCTCTTTTGTAAAATACTGTATGATATGAAAGTTAGTTCATTTTACCAAAGGAGTGGATTTTAGTGAAGTCGTTTCCTGAAGAACTAGACCTGTTGTCCTTATTTTCAGTAAAACCGGATGAACCGGTTCCACTCTTCTATTACGACGAATCGACGTACCGCTTTCAAAATGCCGTCGAACAGTTCATCGTTCGTCTGACACCGGCAAGCGGTCAGTTTTCCCTTCAAGTCAATCAGCGTTCCGACGGTCGACTGCTGTCGAGTATGTCCTTACAGGCATTATCGTCATTTGAAATCATTCAAGACGACCGGGAAGCTGCACGGATTTTACTGACCTTGGAACAAGACGAAGTCGTCCAAACCATCGAAATCGACGTTCGTCCGAAGTTTCGTCTCATCTTTCAAGAACAATTAACGCGTTAAAAGGAGCAGATCATGTCGTATTTCGTATTATTGGGGACTTTTTTGCTGGCGACGCTCCTCCATGAACTCGGACACGTCGCAGGTGCCAAGCTCGTCCGGATACAGGTCCGCACCCTGTCAGTTGGGTTCGGTCCCGTTCTCGCGCGGGCGACATACCGTGGCGTCACCTACCAGCTTTGTTTGCTGTTACTCGGAGGGTATGTCTTACCGGCTGACGCTGCTGTCAATCGCGGTAGACGGATCGTCTTCGTCGCTTCGGGACTAATCATGAGCATCGTCCTCGTCCCGCTTGCTTGTCTCTCGGTCCTGCAAATCATGAATCCGGCACAATCTCTAGTGGCCGGGTGGTATCACCTGATAACACCGTGGGTCACGTATCCGGTTCACTTCCTGTTTGATAGTCTGCCGTCTCTTTTGCCGGACGGTCCTTACACCGTGACGGTCCTGCTTCAGTTACTCGCTGCGACGAGTCTCTTTCTCGGATTGACGAACTGTCTTCCGCTGATCATGCTCGACGGCGGACAACTGCTTTTGCTGCTGTTTGAAGGTTGGTTTCCCATGTTGCGGCAACAAGAGCGCAGATTACTCAAAATCAGTTATGTCCTGCTCGGCCTATTGATTGCCGTCCCGATTCTCATTGTATTCGTCAAACACATCGAGACGACGTATCCGATTCTGTTGGTCGGTGCCTTCATACTTTACCGCGTCGTCAAACTGTCTCCGGGCATGCGCCTTTAAAATCAAAAAACAGACCACTTTGTGTGCAACGGCAACAAAGTGGTCTGTTTTTTGTATAGAGAATATCCCCTCGTCCGGTCATTTGACGATCATGACGGGGCTTTTAACGCGTTTCGCGACTTTATGGCTGACGCTGCCGAGGACCATTTCCTGAAGCGAGTTCAACCCGCGGCTACCGATGATCGTCATATCCGTCGGCTGCTGATTCGCATGCTCGACAATGGCCGGCCCCGGTTCCCCGCGGAGGATTGTAACGTAATAGGACACCCCTGCCGCTTCGAGCTTTTCTTCGACCGGTCCGAGCTTTCGTCGCCGTGCGACTTCTAGCGCTTCGCTCCCCTCCGAATGCAAGACTTCTTCGCGTGCTTTCGCGAAGTCCGCGACGAAGACGACCTCAATCTTGCTCGATTCGTTCAAACGTGCGAGTTTAATCGCCTCTTCCGCTGCACGGACAGAATGGTCAGAACCGTCGACGGCTAATAGAATATGATTGTACATACAAATCACTCCTTCAGGTTAATGGGGTGAGGACTTCGAATCCGGTCGGTTATGAATCGCCAAGCGATCGACGAGACGTTTACTTTCCGGATTCAATCCAAGGATCGTGATACTATTCTGATTCGACATCAAGCGTAACATTACCTTGTCGATGGCACCGACTCCTGAATCATCCCAGATTTGTGTCGATGAGAAATCGATGATGATCGCAGTATCATGGACCTCATAATCAAAAGATGCGATGAAGTGATCGACGGAAGCGAAGAAGAGTGGTCCCTGGACGGTATAAATCGTCTGATCCTTCTCCTGTCGCTTGATGACGTTGATTTTTGAGACTTTCGCGACAAAGAACAAGGCGCTCAAGATGACTCCAGTGATGACTCCGATTGACAAATCATGTGTTGCGACGACCGTGATGACCGTCGTCAACATAACGATTGCATCGGCTTTCGGCGCCTTTCGGATATAGGTGAAGGACGACCAATCAAATGTTCCGATTGAAACCATGATCATAATCCCGACAAGAACCGGCATCGGAATTTGAATGACCCAGTTGCCAAGGACGATGATTAAGAACATTAAGAACAGTCCCGCGACGAGCGTCGAAAGTCGACCACGTCCCCCGGATTTAACATTGATGACGGATTGTCCGATCATCGCACATCCAGCCATCCCTCCGAAAAATCCGGTGACGAAGTTCGCGATCCCCTGCCCCCGTGCTTCGCGGTTCTTTTCGCTCTCCGTTCCCGTCATGTCGTCGACAATCGTTGCTGTCAGCAACGATTCGAGCAATCCGACGATCGACAAGGCGAGTGCGTACGGGAAGATGATGCCGAGCGTCTCGAATGTGAGCGGGACGTCCGGTAAGAAGAACGATGGCAATGACCGCTCAATCGTTCCAAGATCTCCGACCGTCCGTAAGTCGAAGCCGAAGTAAATCGTCAGTCCCGTCAAGACGATGATGGCAACGAGCGGTGCCGGAACCGCGTTGAACAAGCGCGGCAACAAATAGATGATGGCGAGTGTGATGCCGACAATGACATACGTCAACGTTGAAATCCCGACGAAGTGCGGGACTTGTGCCATAAAAATCAAGATTGCCAGTGCGTTGACGAAACCAATCATGACGGCTCTCGGGATGAACCGCATGAAGCGGGCAACCTTCAAGATACCGAATACGAGTTGAATGACACCGGTTAAAATCGTTGCCGCTAATAGATAATCCAGTCCGTGTTCCTTGACGAGCGGGACCATCAGGAGTGCCATCGCACCGGTCGCTGCCGATATCATTCCCGGACGTCCGCCGACGAAAGCGATGATGACGGCGATACAGAACGAGGCATACAAGCCAACCATCGGATCGACACCGGCAATGATCGAGAAGGCGATCGCTTCCGGAATCAATGCGAGGGCGACGACGATTCCCGCTAAAATATCACCGCGGATGTTTGAGAACCACTGTTCCCGGAGTGTCAAATTCATCAATTTCGTTCCACCTTTCCTTCCACCCCTACAGGGTTTCCCGTATACTAAGGGGGACCCGAATGGATGGTTTCGTTGAATGTCCGTTAAGCGTACCACTTAAAGTATCATAATGGAACTGTTTTGGGACGATTGATTTTACGACTAGTGTACGATGTGAGGAGAATTTTATGATTATCAGTTATATGCGTCCGTTTTATGAAGATCCGGAATGTATCCTTCAAATGGAAGCCGTTCAAGCCTTCAAACCCGAACGCCAAGTCATCGAAGAACACGCTTCGTCCAAACGACGGGAAGCGCTCGAACAGTTAATCGCTTCACTGGCGACGGGGGATGTGGTTGTCGTCTCGCAACTTTATGTCTTGGCTGACTCATCGCGCCATTTGATTGAATTGCTTGAACAAATCGAACAAAAGCAAGCATACCTCGTGACGATCCGGGAACAAATCGATACCCGCGAACCGCTCACGCACTCGTTTCGAGAACTCGTCGAACATCTTGTCGCCCTCCAAAGCGATGTCGTCAGTATGACGACACGCCAAGGGTTGACGAAAGCGAAGGCGGACGGGAAACAGACGGGCCGCCCGCGTAAAGCAGATGCCAATGTCAAACGGGCAATCGAAATGTATCAAAGCAAACAGTACAACCTCGCTGAAATCCGTCAGGAAACGGGGATTAGCAAAAGTACGCTCTACCGCTATTTGGAGCAATGATGCGAGACCTGTTAATCAAATCCGTGTTTCCTTCCGAAGTGACAGGAAACACGGATTTTTCATATTTTACAGTGAAAGTGGGTATACTGACTGTAACGAATAGATGAAGAATGGAGGTACTCCCCATGACTGCAACGGAAGAAGAACAGACAGTACTGAAACAACTCGAAACCCGCTTCAAGGAACAGATGCACCGGCACCCGAATGTCGACTGGGCTAATGTCGAAAGACGCTTACAGCAACAGCCTGATGCGTTAGCGGTTATCAAACGAATGGAACAGACCGGTGGTGAACCGGATCTCGTCACGGACCCGGACGCACCCGATGACTTAACCTTTTTTGATTGCGTCAAGGAAAGTCCTACGGGTCGCCGCAGTTGCTGTTATGACCAGGCTGCCCGCGAGAAGCGTAAAAAAAATTCACCTGCGACGAGTGCGCTCGAACAGGCAACGGAGATGGGGGTCAGCTTATTGACAGAAGCGCAATACCGAATGCTGCAAGCACTCGAACCAATGGACCTCAAAACGTCGAGTTGGGTTGCAACGCCATCATCGATTCGTGACCAAGGTGGTGCGCTTTATTGCGATCGCCGGTATGATACGGTATTCGTTTATCACAATGGAGCGGATTCCTATTATGCGAGTCGTGGCTTTCGCGGCTGCTTGACGCTGTGACGTGAAACAGAGATAAACCAAGAGTTACTCCGTGCTTACGTTGGAGTGTGTCTTGGTTTTTTGTTTACCGTCTAGTCAAGGTGTGGTCACTTGCATCAATCGCTCGTTCAAGGAGTTGGACCTGTTGATGCATCGTATCTCCATGACGTTTTAACTGTTCCTGCCGCGCGATGTTCACATTCATTTGATCACCCAGCGTCTTGCCGTACGTTTGTAACGTCAGTAAGGTGTGCTGGATGGTCTTGAGGTGCGAGGCGACTGCTGGATTCACCGTATTGACCGCATGGCGTTCCAGCTCGACGTGTCGTAATGCTTCTTCAATCCGAGATGAACCGGAAAATAGCTGGGTCATCCCGTCCGTCGCTTGACCTAACTGTTGGAACGTGTCATTGATGTGGGTCGTCATCTGGCTTAAATCGCCTTCCATCGTCGTGACACTCGCTGTCAATTCGTCGTTGGCTTGATTGATGCTCCGAATCAAGTGCGTCACGTCAAGCGATAGCAGTTCGACTTCTTTTGCGACGATTGCGAAACCACGCCCCGCTTCACCGGCGCGCGAGGCTTCTATCAAGGCATTAAGCGATAACCGTCGTGTCGCCTCAGCGACGCGTTGAATCTGCTGAATGGAGTGGTTCATCGAATCATTTTTCTCACGTGTGCTGTGTAGTGACCGCAAGACGACGTCGGACGACGTATGTAACGTCTGCGTTCTGATTTTCAACGCATCAAGAATGGTTTCTTCCTGTGCGATCTCCGACTGGAACTGGACGAGCGTCCGTTGACTCTCT
Organism: Exiguobacterium sp. N4-1P; assembly: GCF_002214325.1. Classification (NCBI taxonomy): domain Bacteria; kingdom Bacillati; phylum Bacillota; class Bacilli; order Caryophanales; genus Exiguobacterium; species Exiguobacterium sp. N4-1P. Next base: position 1,459,442 of record NZ_CP022236.1, on the reverse strand, counting down.
TGTAGTGATTGATTCATCCGTTCTAACGCTAACGAGGAGGTGTGCAGGAGTTGATCCGTTTCTTCGACGACAGATTCCACTTCCCGTGAATGGGTGGTCAAGGAAGTGGCGACTTCTGAGATCGCCGTCACCGACTCCTCGGTTGCCGATAGCTGGCTCATGAATTCCGGTTGCATCCGTTTGAGCTGGTTACTCGTGTTGCCCAGTTCATCCGTCAAGCTTGTGATTTGGTTCATCAATTGATTGTACTGGAACACTAACTGTTCGACTTCAAACGTGGTGGTCTTAAGTGAAAGCGGCCGATAGTTCCGTTTCGCGTGGGCCTCTTCAATCTTCAGCGAGAGGACGGATAACGGGGCCAGCTGTTGTTTAATCCGGAAGCGGATCAGCAGACTGACGAAAAACAGGACCGCGAGGCTTAAGGTCCCGAGTTCGAATGCCAGTGCCTTGGCCGGACCGATCAGTTGATCCCGGTCGACCGATAAGAAGACGATCGTATCGAGTTCCTGAATCGCTTTTGCCAGGATGAACCGGTCTCCATGTGTTACCGTCGTGACGGTTTTCGTGTTTAAGTCGCGCCGGACGGTGGTTTGCTCGGTGTTCGTTAATGCAATTGCCGGGAAAACCTGATCTTTCGTACGGAACGTTTCGAACGCAGCTTCATAATCATCTTGCGCAAGATCCGCCAACTGTTGATTTTTCGTCCGTTTCACCGCTTGATCCCGCGCTTTATTCGCTTCCGGATAGGTCAGCGCAATCGCTTTGACGCTTGTATCGAGCATCGTCAACTCCCGTTCGAGCCGTTCCGTCACTGACTTCGTCGATGTCTGATATACTTCATAGACGCTCAGTAAACTAATCGTCAGTAAGCCGATTCCGACTAACGGAATTAACCACCCGTTCAATTGTTCACTCAGCAATGGTTTTCTTTTTCTAGGTCTCATGGCGTATCATCTCCTCGTCGAGTCTATCGGAGATGTCGACCGTTTCATTTATGAAGGGCGTGTAACGATTCGGTAAACTTCTGGTGCGGGCTGCCGCTACACGACTTCGAAAGGAGAAATGACATGACAAACTGGCAAATCTGGATGGACCATTATGGGTATCTCGGTGTCTTTCTCGCCCTGTTCGCCCACTTTATCCCGACCGAACTGATCATGAGTTATGCCGGCTTTTTAGTGGCGACGAATCAGCTCTCCTACGTTTTGATGCTTGCGACGGGCGTCATCGGATTCGTCCTGTCGCAACTCGTTTTGTATGGTCTCGGCTACTTCGGCGGTGAACGGCTGCTGCATGTGCTGACGAAGTGGCTTCACGTACGTCCGGACCGTTTGCAACGCGCCGAACACAACTTACGCCAGTATGGTGGCTGGTACCTGCTCTTGTCCCCGCTCTGGAAAACGGTTTTTGCGTTTGGTGCCGGGACGGTCCGGATTCGCTTGACGACATTTTTACTTTCAACGGCACTGTCCTTTACGGTCTGGTCCTTGCTCTTCATGACGAGCGGTTACTATCTAAAGGAACGCTGGGATCTCGTTGCCACATTTGCCATGAAACACGTCTCCTGGATGGTCTTGTTCGTCGTGCTTTCTGTGCTCGTGATTCGTTGCTGGAGCAGGAAAAGAGATTGATTGAAGAAATCAAGGACCGCATGACTCGTCTGACTTTACTTGATACTTCCTTCGATTCGAATCGAGATTTGTTTAATCAAGATTGCGACGAATAAGATGAACGGGAAGAATTGAAGTGGGAACAAAAATAATAACAACGTCGCCGTGACGAAAGGTTGTTTCAAAATGACGGTACAGCTCGCAGCAACGGCGACGGCGACGAGTAACCCGGGTGTATATGGAAACAAGACGGCAAACGCGAAGCCGATGGAGGTACTTGAGAAAATCGCCGGAAAGATTTTCCCGCCCCGCCATCCGAATGAAAAACAGATATTCGTCAGCAAAGCTTTTCCGAGCGCAAGCAAGACTAAAAAGAGAATGGATTGATCGAGCGCTTCTTTTGAAAAGTCTAATAGTTCATGTTCACCGGAAAATAAAAAATACGGTGACCAGATACCAAACAAACCGATGGCGAGTCCGGCGCTGATTGCGAGTCCGAGCGGTGATGGATATTTGATTGCAAGCTGGTCCGTCCATCGACCAAGAAGAAGAAACACTGCTCCGAAACCTGCCCCGATGAGGATTGCCGGGACTAAGAAGTAAAAGACTTCCCGCGTCCAATTGACTTCGGGGGTACTGATACCGAATACGGAAGCACTCGGGAAGAGGCGGTTCAACAACGTAAACGCTAAAATCCCGCACGCTGTCGTAATCCCGTACAAGAGGGCTTTCGTCAGTTTTGATTGAAAACGACGTTCTGCGATTCCCTCTTCGATCGCTTCACTGACACCGACGAACGGTGCATAAAATATCGTCGCTAACATCGCCCCGATCCCGAGTTCAAGCAATTGTTCCTTTTTATGAATCGTCCACGTCATCCGGTCGCCGATCCACGTCATCAATCCTCCCAAAATACTGACGAGTGCCGCTTCCGGACCAAGACTTGCCCCGAACGTTAAGACAAGTAATGCCGCGCTACTGTTTTTGATAATCGCCCCTTCATACGTAACCCGTCCGGTTTCCTGAAATTCACGTAACGTTTCGTGCATCGTCTTCGGATAATCCCCGATGTATTTCTGAAACAGTCCAATCAACACCCCACCCGTCGCTCCCATCCAAATCGGGTACCAGGTGCTGTCAAACGTTTCCGGTAATGTCGTCCACACAAGATGAATCAATGCGTTGACGACGCCTAAAAAAAGTGACGCGACTACACCGACGAGAATCCCGAGTAAGCAACTGTAGAAGATAAAAACCAGATTGAACTTCACATCATTCCCCTCCTCCTTTAGACCTCATTTCGGCTTCCGTTTCGTTTGATGAAATTCTTTTAACGCCCGATTGAAGTTGGCAATGACGGCACTGAGGACCCCGATGCCAAGCAACACGTAGACCATCGAAAAGATTTTTCCGAGTGGCGTGATCGGATGAACGTCACCATAGCCGACCGTCGTCAATGTCATGACCGCTAAGTAGACGGAATCGAGATACGTCAATTTTTCGACGCTATGATAGAAGAACATTCCGACCGCGAGTAAGAAGACGACGGAAAACATGACCGCTTTCTGTTCTTCTTGGCGAAACAGGATTCGGACGACATGAAACATGTTTCGCATCAATATGAAAAAGGCAATCATCGAATCAGTCCTTTAATTGGAATGGAAGTTCATCAAGATTGAATGACCGGTTGCTGAACCAGCTGGATTGACGCAACCGTTCTTCGAGATAACGGTTCAGGACGGCTGCTGCTTGTTCGCCCGTCAAGGCGTTGATGTCCGGGACCTGATTGATTACCAAGTCTGTATCCGCTAATCCATAGTCCGGTAAGCTCGATTCGATTGCCGTCACCTCTTCTTGAGACAGGCGTTTCCCGGTGACCGTCACCGTCAATTGTTCTTTTTGTTCATCATAGGACTGGTCAATCACCACGTTTTCCGCGAACTGCTCATCGATTAACGACGTGATCCCGGTACTGATGACACTTTCCTGGACTAATGTCACGGCAGAAAAAATACTGGGGATCGTAATCAGGATGGACAGGACGGCAAGTGCAATGTTAATGCGAGGGTTTTGACGTTTATTAGCATTCACTGCAGAAGCAATGCCCATGAACCGAATACCGATGAACGTCGCAATCGTGATGAAGCCGCAATTGATGACGAATAAATAACTCGATCCTAAAAAATAGTCCAAATTCATCGTCGCAATCGAATAGCCGACCGTACAAAGAGGCGGCATTAAAGCGGTCGCAATCGCGACACCGGGTACGATGTTATTGCTGACTTTTTTTCGCGCACCGATGATGCCTGCCGTCCCGCCGGCAAACGCAATCACGACATCCCAAATCGTCGGTGACGTTCTTGCAATGATCTCATTACTTGCATACGTGATGGGTGAAATGGAAAAGTATAACGTTGCCACAATCAGACTGACGGACACTTGGACAATCAATAATTTCGTCGCACGTTTGAGGAGTGTTAAATCGGATACGGATAATGCAAATCCGACACCTAAAATAGGGGTCATCAACGGCGAGACGAGCATCGCGCCGATGATGATTGGAATGGAGTTCATGTTCAGACCGATTGAGGCAATGAAGATTGAACACATGAGAATAACGGAGTCGCTCGGTGTTACTTTTAAATCGGCATACATCTTATCTTTAAATTCACTTGGCGAATAATGATGATCCATTATTTAATCAACTCCTTTAAAACAAAAGGACAGCTGTCGTGAACGATGCATGATGTTGATCCATTTAATTAATGGTGATGCGAATGAGGTGCGGCACGCCCCTCGAGTTCACAAAGTAAGGCATCACTATGCTCGTGATTCGCAGTCTCGATTTGTATCGTCGCATGATGGATATGTTGATCTTCAAGCTTATGCTTGATTTCCTGAAGTAACGCCTCCCCTTCAGCAATCGACATGTCCCCGTCCGTGACGACGTGACACGACAGGGCATTCAATCCACTCGTGATCGCCCAGACATGTAAGTCATGGACGTCGTTGACACCCTCTGTCCCTTGAATCGTCGCGGTGATTTCTTCGAGATTGACGTTCTCAGGGACACCTTCCATCAAAATATTGACGGCTGATTTCGTCACGAAGTAACCACTTCGTAAGACGAGCAGCGCTACGATGATACTTGCGAGCGGATCGGCCCAGTTCCAACCGAAAAACATGATGAGCAAGGCTGCTGCAATCGCACCAATCGAGCCGAGTGTGTCACTCAAGACATGGAGATAGGCACCTTTCATGTTCAGGTTTTCTTTGACGTCGCCTCCGCGTAGCATGATCCAAGCGACAAGCAGATTGACGAGAAGACCGATGACACTGACGATCAGCATCCCTGTCGAGGCAATCGACGTCGGCTCTGTAAAACGACGAATCGCTTCATAAAAGATATAGAGCGAAATCGCGATTAAAGCGACACCGTTGATGACGGCAGCCAGGATTTCGAAACGTCTGTAACCGAATGTCTTACTGCCGCTCGCTGCCCGTTCCCCGAGCTTAAACGCGACGAGCGAAATCGCGAGTGACGCCGAGTCACTTAACATATGTCCGGCGTCAGCGAGAAGTGCCAAACTATTCGTCAAGTATCCGCCAATCACTTCAACGATCATAAATAGTGTGATGATGGAAAAAGCAATCAATAATACACGTTTGTTTCCAGTGTGTGCATGGTCGTGCCCGTGGTCATGTCCCATTTCATTCTCTCCTTTAAGTGTTGTCTGCAATTCGGACAGTCGATCGTCCGTAGATGCACGCGGAAAGGATGAAGCAGCTTCTTGTTTAAAGCAGATCGCAACCCGTTCAATTCCTCGTATATTGCAAGTAGTTCCTATCCACTCGATACCCGAAAAAGACAGGAACAATTCATCCGGTTCAAAAAAAGGAATTACAGTTCTGGATGGAAGCAGAACGGAAACCTAAAAAATCGTCGTATAAAAAAGTAAAATAATTCAAAAAACATGGTATTATATAGGTTATATAGAATACAAGAAGGTGAATCCGCATGCTTGTTTTAGGAATGAGTATTGGTATTATCATGGCATTAATCTTTACCAAACTTCAAAAACCCGATGAAGCTTCTCAATTATCAGTTGAACTGATCGGACATCATACGAAAGATGTTATTTATGTTTACGAAGTGAAACCGATCCAACGCTTTCGGTACATCAGCCCGTCGCTTGATGAACATATTGGTGATGGCGTCGTCGACGCGAGCTACGCCGATCCGGCTGTCTGTTTTGACCGTATTCATCCGGATGACTTTGATGTTTTGATTGCAAAGATATCAGGTACGGGAAATTATGATACCGCCTTTTTACAACGGTGGCGGACGAATGATGGACGATATGTCTGGTTTGAGGAGTATACAACTCCGATTTATGAAAATGATGAACTTGTCGCAATCCAAGGAATCATACGTAATGTTGAACAAGCGATAACTGAAAAAAATGAATTAGAGAAACGGTGCAGGACTGATGCTTTGACAGGACTTTATAACCGTTATCAATTTGATAATATGATATCGGAACTTATGCCGTGTCAAAACGTTCCACTCGCTATCTTATTATTTGATTTAAACGACTTAAAGATTCAAAATGATCATCACGGTCATGCTGCCGGAGATGAATTGCTCAAATTGACCGCGTTCGCTCTAAAGCAGCATAGCCAAAACGTTTACCGCATTGGCGGTGACGAGTTTGCCATTATCGAATCACACTTGACGCTTGAAGAAATCGAAACACTAAGAGCAGGCATTCATGCTGAAATGGACAAGATGCATATCGCTCTCGCTTCGGGCTTCGCGAACGGAATGGCACAAGATGTCGAGCAGCTCATCATGCAAGCTGATGCTGCCATGTACATTGATAAATCAACAAAAAAAATCCGTACATCTTCCACACTTTAAAACGCGGAAGATGTACGGATTTTTTATATAAGCGAATGAATGGTGCTTCGCCTTACCGACTGATTTCGTCATGCTCAGGAGCACCGTCTGAACGAATCAATTTCTCTAGAATCTGAACAAGCCTTGAACGTTTGACCTGACTGGATGCATCTTGATGCGGATTTACGAACTGGCAACTATCGTTATCGTAATATTTTCCAGAAGCATTTTTGAACTCGTCTGAAAGTGCGGCGTCCACTAAAATTTTTGCGCCAATTTTCACATCATGACCTTCAATATGACCTTCAATGCCAAATGCAGACTTGACCATTTTACTTCCTAATAGTGATTTAGGGTTAATAGCGATAAAGGCAGGTGCTTGCTGTTTCGCCATTTCGATGGTCCACATTGTAAGTGCTAACTTGCTTTGAGCGTATGCATCCCCGTCAGGCAATACTTTTTTTCCGAGAAGGGCATCGACCTCTACTTCTTGTTGAGCTGCTGACGAAACGTTAATGACGCGACTACTTGAAGACATCAATGGCAGAAGCGCTTTTGTCAGCGTATAAGGAGCAATTGTATTTACGGCAAACCGAATGTCTAAACCTTCAGCAGTAACCGTTTCGGGTGCACCGTAGACGCCGGCATTGTTAATGAGCACATCGATTCCGGAAACCTCATGAGAGAGTTGCTCCGCCAATCGCTTAACCTCGATTAACCTAGACAAATCTGCTACAAAAGGTACGATTGTCGAGTTTTTCAAAGTTTTACACACAGCGGTTAACTTCTTTTCGTTCCGTCCGTGTAACAATATCGTATGACCTTGTTCGGCTAGTATCTTTGCTGTCTCAAGTCCGATTCCGTCTGTAGCACCGGTGATTAGGATATTCATCAGAATTCTTCGATGATTTCAGATTGCTCGAGTCGCGATTTTGGTAAGGATGCATTAAAATCAGAAGCAGCCCGATAGCCTAATGAAACGACGACACTTGAAGTGAAGCCTTGCTCGCGTAAGTTAAATTCTTCATCTAATACTTTCATGTCTAGTCCTTCCATTGGGACAGCATCGATTCCTAAATCCGCGACGCCGAGAAGGAATGACCCTAAGTTCAAGTACACCTGCTTTTCCGTCCAGTGTTGAAGATCTTTAAAGTCGTATTTGTGTAAATCAACGAAAATTTTTCGCCCCCCATGATTTGCCTGCTTAAATTCTTCTTCAGCAAACCGGCCATCCGCATCTTCTTTTTCCGTCAGATGAAGTAAATATTCGTCTGAAATGTCGCTTTTCGCGGCAAAGATCACGACAGCTGCTGCACCGGTGATTTTTGATTCGTTGAATCCGAAAAAGCCTTGTGCCGCCTTTGCAATCCGTTCTTTCCCTGCTTCACTTGATGCGATGACAAAGTGCCACGGTTGGACATTTGTTGACGAAGGTGCTAGTTGAAGGAGTGATTTAATTGTTGCCATATCTTCCTGTGAAATTTGTTTTTCCTGATCAAACTCTTTTGTAGAGTAGCGTGTTTGTAATGTGTTGATCAATGTCATATTGCCACGTCCTTTGTATGTTTAATGTGTAAAGTACTTCGTCAGTATATATCCCGGAAAATCGGCAAACAAGTACTGACATTTTTATCCGTACGGACATTAAAGTACAAAAAACGTGAACCGTTCACCCCTTAGTAAAAGGCGCACAGTTCACGTTTTTATGTTTTTTACTCGTATTCCTCGCTAAAAGAAATTTCACCATACTCATACGTTTCGTGGTAGGTTTTTCCCCAAGTGCCCAACTCTTTCAAAATCGGCAGTAATGCTTGTCCCAAGTCCTCTAACGCATATTCGACTTTCAATGGCAATTCGTCATATACTGTTCTTTTTACAAGCCCCGCATCTACCAGCTCTTTTAGTTGTCTTGAAAGGACACGTTCATTCACATTCGGTATTTTTCGTTTCAATTCGCCGAACCGGAGGATTTTTGCTCCGCCGATATGATAAATAATCAAAGGCTTCCATTTACCGCCCATGACATCTAAAGAAAGTTCAACATTACAATAAAAGTGCTTCTTGTTTTGATTCACCATCTTAATCTCCTTTCTATCATTCCCTTTTTGAGTTTATGCTTTTTGAATGAAAGAAACTAGGAAAATGCTGATTGATGGTAATACCAACATGATTCGAAAGGATTTTTAAACAACTGTTTACAGCTTGATTGATGTAGCTAGTAATTTCTTGATTGTGATTTTTATAAAATTCCAGCTTCTCGGTTTCTAATGAGGCATCAAGTTGAAAATCCAATGCCAACTCGTCAATTAAAGTAGGCAGATAAGTCTGATCATAGCCTTCGATTTCAAACAAAGGAACCGTTAGCGGAGAGAGTTTGAGTTCATATAATTTAATAATCCGACCATTTAAACGGTTGAAATCCCTGTAAGATTTTTCTAAATCCGCCTGCCATTGCTCGCGTGAGACGTACGCGACCTTCTCGAGGTAAAACGCTAACCATACCTGATCGGATATCAAATGACAGAGGTAACCGAGGTAAAACGGTTCCGCTAATCGTGTTTCATATGTATGCAAAAAGCGGTCCAGGTTAATCCGGTTCTTCCCGTTCTCATCTAGGTCCTTGAAATGGGTTTTCCCTTTCGGCACGCCCATCAGACCGTGGATATCCGGTGCAATCCCGCCTAACAGAAAATCACTCCGGGGCTCCGGTTTCAGCTTGTCCGCGAGCAATGACGCAATACAATAATGCATGATCCGCGATCCCATATGTCTTCGCTCCTTTTAGTTTAATCGTTCGCGCGTTCATCGATTCGGCGGACGGCATCAAGGACGGCGTTTGGTCGGTCCAGATGAATCGCATGACTTGCCTGCTCCACAAAAAGTAGTTCGCTTTGAGTCGATAAGTCGGCCTGTTCGCAAATCAATCGTTTCCATGTGTCCTCAAGCAAGCGTAGCTCCGCTTCCGGCAACCCCTCTTCGATTCCGCTGTTCACGGCCAGTTCCTTGTCGCGTCCGAGCACAATAAGTGGAAGATCAGCGAGTCGACCGCGCCGTTCCAACGTAACAGCGTCGTTCTGCCACTGTTCGATGGCGGTGGCCATTTCGCCGTACAGCAACGGATCGGTTTGGAAATCGAGCAGCTCTCGTTGGACGCTTACCGGTAACTGCCGTTGCTCGTGTGTCAGTTCTGGTCGAATGGCCTCGCATAAGGCGTGACGTGTCATTTCCGCGTAACTTCGGCACTTGTCAAGCCAGACCTGATCCGTCGACAGTTCATCGAGGACCGGTAACGTCAAGGAATCGAGTTGCCGTAAGCGAACGGATGTCGAGTCGACGAGAACGAGTCCACGGACGGTTTCCGGGTAATCATGCGCCATCTGTTGGGCACACAGCCCGCCGTAAGAGTGTCCGACAAGCAGGACCGGCTCCGTGACGTCTAAAGTTTTCAGTAATTCCTGCAATTGCAAAGCGACCGCAACTGTCCCGGTTTGAGTTGTGTTCATCAGTTCATGGCGGTGAAATGAAATCACGCGAAATGTTTGTTTTAATGATTCAATGACTGGATACCATTCATGATAGGTGCAGCCAAGACCGGGCAGAATGACGAGTGGTCGTCCCGGCGTTTTCGTATCGAAATGGGACATGTATATCCTCCGTTTTCTACAGTATAAACATTTTTTCCTATAGTCGTCATTTTTCCATTATAATGAAATTATGTTTTGATTTTATTATAAGAATGGCGGTAATTGAAATTAAAAATATTCAAGCTGTTATCTTTGATTTAGACGGTACCCTTCTGAATCGTCAGTTGTCCTTACAAAGATTCATCACGGGACAATACCAGCGTTTTTTTAACGACTTACAGCCTGTTTCACTGCCGGACTATTCGCGTCGCTTCATCACATTAGACAATGATGGTTACGTTTCAAAAGATGTTGTCTATCAACAATTACTTCAAGAGTTCGAGATCACGACGGTAACGTGGCGTCAATTATTCGACGATTACCTCGTTTTCTTTCCAGACCATTGCATCGCGTATCCTGATACGACGGTCATGTTAAACAACTTAAATAAACAAGGTTATCTGATTGGCCTCATTTCAAACGGCGCATCTGACTTCCAGCGCGCCAATTTAGAAGCTTTAGGGATTGTACATTATTTCAATCACATCCTCATTTCGGAAGACATTGGAATCAAAAAGCCGGACCCGCTTATTTTTAACTACTTTTTAGAAAAGTGTGCCCTTGACGCACATGCGACCGTCTACATCGGCGACCATCCCGTAAACGACGTTTACGGTGCGCAGCAAGTCGGGATGAACGTGATTTGGAAAAGAAACGGCTCCACGCGTCGGCCCCCGTGTACGGACTGGATCGACGACTGGTCCGAATTAGGCACATTGCTTCAGAATGACCAACAAAAAGGAGTTTTTACCATGTCAGAACTGCAATACCAAATCCGCCCCTACGCGGACCACGATTTCGAGGCGATTCAACGGTTGAATGCGGCTGAAGGCTGGAGTAATCTCGTCGCCCGTGCTGACGAAACAAAACGCGCCTTTGCGGCGTCTAACGTTGCTTACGTTGTCGTCATCGACGGCACCGTTTCCGGCTACATCCGTGGCATGACGGATACGGCGATCACGCTCTACATCTGTGAGCTGTTGATCGCGGACAGTGCCCGCGGGCAGGGACTCGGACAAGCTTTGCTCGGACACGTCCACGCCCTCTATCCGGCGACACGGCTCGAGATTCTCGCGAGCGCTTCCTCCCACTCGTTTTACGAACAACTCGGCTATCGTCCGTTTTATGGTTTTCGAAAGACGATCGATGCCACCGTCACAACGCCTCCCACATCGCTTTGAAGACGACCGGGTCGACCTTAAAGAAGACACCCAGTTGGTGATAGACGACGTAGCCGCCTGCAATCAGCCGCAGCGAAACTGTGATCCCGTCCGCTTGCGTCACGCGTAAGACCTTCATTGTTTTGTAATCCGTGACTTCTGGCGGTACTTCTTCGCGTGTCATCGCACGGGCCTCGTACAAGGCATCAATGAAAGCCCGGTACCGACTGTCCGCTGTCATCGGTTGTGCCGTTTCGTCGTCGTTCCACTGGTCAAATGTTTGATAGGCGAGGCGTCTGACCGGCGCGTCGAGGTTTAAATCCCGGAAAAAATCGTTGCCTGTTTTCAGCACGAAGCCCGTCTGGCGCTCGAGTAGCCAGACTTTTTTTATGCCTTCTTCCTCCCCTACAGCGAACAGGCGCACGGACGGCTTATAGCCGTCGACCCGATACAAAGTGACCGGTCCGAGGTTCGAGCCACTTTCCAGTGTTTCAGGGGTAGTATCACCCGTTTCCTCAAGTGTTGCCGTCACGCGCCCCAGTTTCTTCCCTTGCAGGGCACGGACGTCATCCGTCAGCGGTGTCTCCATCGCAAGATAAAGCTCATTTTGATAGACGAGCCCGGGGAGCATACTGCCTGCGGTCGAACTGCCCTCCACTTGTTCGTCCTGCGCCCAGTTCGGGACGACGACGGCACCGTCTGTCCGTACGATTTCTGCCGCAGGCGGTGTCTCTTCCAGTAGCATGCCGCCACCGACCGTCAACAGGAGTGCCGCTGCAACCAGTCCTGTCGCGGTCTTACGTCCGACGAAGCGCGGACGGCGTGCCTGCTGAACGCCGGCGAGCAAATGACTGCGGACCTGTCCGCGGGGCACATCGATTGAATCCACTGCGCGTTTGACCTGCTCTTTCATTTTGCCCCGCCCCCTTTCACCTGTTTGGCCTGAACCTTTTGAATGGCCCGGTAGAGTGTACTTTTGACCGTACTGACCGGTATTTGCAGGAGATCGGCGACGTGCTGCAGTGTGTAGTCCTCGTAATACCGTAAGAACAGGATCGTCCGTTCCGCTACGGTGAGCACTTCGAGCAGCTCCTGCAAGTAAAGATCATTGACGAGTCGCTCCTCGAAAATAACTGGTTCGGCGACATCCGTTGCCGCCGTCGCATAATCGACCCGGATTCCTTGGGTTTTCTTTAGCATGTCGAGCGCACAATTGATCGCGATCCGCGTCAACCAGGTTTTGGCGATCGTCGCGTCCAATAACGTACGGCGGTGTTTCCAGGCGCGATAGGCAACTTCCTGCACATTTTCGAGCGCATCCTGGTCATTTTTTAAGTACAGGTAGGACATCTTGTAAAGATAGGTATCATGACGCGTCAAAAACATCAGAAACGTGTCATCGTCAAACGCGGGTTGCCGCTTGTTTCGCCGACCGATCATCGCCCGTTCTCCCCTTTCTGTCTGTCACTACCTGTTAGACCGCGTAACCGACGGATTTCGTTTCAACGATTTAAATTTTTTTCACTCAAGTTGCTTCATTCTCCGCTTCATGGACACCCGGCCAGTTCTTTCCCCACTGTTTTTCCGTCAGCCGTTGCCGGTAAATCACTTGCCGTGCCGTCGCCTGGAACAGCGGCGTCGGCTGCAGCCGTTGCTGCAACAAATCACCAACACCGTAGGCCGTGAAAAATTCGAGCTGGTCCGCTTGTAGCGTCAGACCGATCGCCGTCACCGTCTCCGGAAACTGTGCCATCGCGTCGCGGGACGACCGGTATGGCGGTAAGTCATTTTTGGTATGCATCCGTGCCTGATTTTTGACGGACCAGGGGTAGTCCGGCAACTGTTCGTTCAGTCGGGCTTCCAGCATTTGGTCAGTCGCTTCCGTCGTGTCGGATGCGTCAAAATAGATGACGTCGATGTCCGCCACCGCTGTCGCTTCCTTTTGCTCTAAAAAATCCCAAATTTTCGCCCGGACATACCCGGCACAAATCCACCAGTCCGGTAAGTCGAGTGTCGCGACCGCCTCAAGAAGTATTCTTGTCTCCCGGTCCCGTTCAAACATCTGGACGATATCTGTTTCCGTCTTCATTTGCACCATCGCTCCTTTTTAATCGAACCACGTCACGCCATGCTGCTTGATGAAGGCAAGTTCTTGCTCATAATGCGTCGCATGCCCCTCCTCAATCATCCGCTGAAACGCCTCCTCCCCGTCGGCTGCTTTACGATGAATCGTCAACAGGAGGGCTTCAATCCGCAGCAGTAACGTATCAAACAATTGCTCTTTTAATTCCGGCATCCCGTAAGCCGCTAAAAAGATGTCGATGCGGCGTTTGATCCGGTCCGGTCCCGTAACGGGGTCATAGTCGACTTGTCGCCCGTGTTCATCGTGATGATGGCGGCTGAGCGGGACGAACGTATACAACGTGTAGGCGATGTCCCAAATCCGTGGTCCGGGTGCCGCTAAATCAAAGTCGATGACGCCGATTGGTTTTTTGTCCTTAAAAATGACATTGTAGACGGCAAAATCATTGTGACAGATGACTGCATACGGCAGCGGCGTATTGTCGAGCGGCTCCCATGACGCGGGTACTTCGAAGTCTGCCGTGGCATCATGAAACTGACGGAGTAACCGTGCCGTCTCTTCTAACACGGCCTCCGACCACATGTAGGCCTTGAGGGGATAGTTTCCCGCCTCCCCGTCAAGATACGACAGGATTTCCCGATTTTGTGGATCGATTCCGAGAAATCGTGGACTTGCCGGATACTCTTTTTTCTCGAGGTGCACGAGCAGCCGGTGAATCCGCGGGCTGTCCGGCGTTTGTTCCCGCCGGACCGTATCGCCTGCGCGACTGACGGCAGAAACGTTTCCCCCTGTTAACGGTTGTTCCTGTTCGCTTTTCTTTGACAAGATGTAACCTCCCTATCGTTTCGAATCAAACTTCGGTAAGAAGACGATGATACCTGCACCAATCAAACACATGATGACATCACTGAACGTAACCGACGCTACATCAAAATCAAGCATCGTCCTGATAAGCTGCCAGACGAGAACGAGCGTGATTGCTAAAGGAACGGTCCGTTTCATCCAGCGGGGTATGCGAATCCATTCCCGTAATAACCGTGCTCCCCATTTCTTCAACACGTCCCCACCTTTCACGATTGGTTAATCCCATATTTTCCCTATCCAATTTCAGTATAGCATTATCGGAAGGCGTGATACACTGGTTAAAAAGACTTGTCAGAGAGGGTGGATGTTCGGTGAAAGCAATGACGATTGAAAAATATGGAAACGTACCACTCGAACTAACGGAACAGCCCCTTCCCGTTGTCTCCGCGCATGATGTCTTAGTCGAAATTCATGCCGCGAGCATCAATCCGGTTGATTTTAAGATTCGGGACGGCAAGGTCAAACTGTTGATTCCCTTCCAGTTCCCGTTGATTCTCGGCAACGATTTTGCCGGCATCGTCACGAGGGTCGGTTCCGCGGTAACACAGTTTCAAGTCGGCGACGCCGTTTACGGACGCGCCGAAAAACAGCGGATCGGGACGTTCGCGGAATTCATCGCGATTCATGAAGACCTACTCGCACGAAAACCGGAGGCGTTATCGTTTGAAGAGGCGGCGTCGATCCCGCTCGTCGGTTTGACGTCCTATCAGGCACTTCACGACGTCTTACAAGCGACACCGGGTCAAAAAATCTTGATCCAGGCCGGTGCCGGGGGTGTCGGGACGTTCGCCATCCAACTGGCGAAGGCGATGGGACTGTATGTTGCGACGACTGCCAGTCCTGCCGGTCATGATTTGGTCAAAGCACTCGGTGCCGACGAAATCATCGACTACCGGACCGTTGCGTTCGATGAGGTCTTACATGACTTCGACGGCGTCTACGATACGATTGGCGACGAGACGCTCAGACGGGCCTTTAAAATCGTCCGGCCCGGTGGACAAATCGTCTCGATTTCCGGATTGCCGAATGGTCGGTTCGGCAAAGCGTACGGGTCCGGGGTTTTAAAAACGATGTTATTTCGTCTCTTGACGGTCCGCGAGGCCTTTCTCGAGCGGAAATACCGCGTCACATACACGTTTTTGTTCATGAAACCGAGCGGACGACAACTGCAGCACATCACGGAATGGATTGAGACTGGGCAAATCAAACCGGTCATCGATCGCGTCTATCCGTTTGAAGCGGCACAGGAGGCGCTCGCCTATTCAGAATCCGGTCATGCGAAAGGGAAAGTCATCTTGAAGGTGAAGTAAGCGAATTAAATGTTTTTGACAACCCATGCTGAAAGGAGCAGACGGATGCAGTTTTATATCGGATCAAGCTTTGCCAATATCACGAACGTCCGGATATTACAACACAAACTGATCGATCGCGGATTTACGCTGACGTATGATTGGACCCAAAATGAACGGGCGACGAGTAAAGCGGCACTGCAAACGATTGGTCATGCTGAAAAACAGGCCATCACGCTCTCGGACTGCGTCATCATTTTACTGCCGGCAGGGAAAGGAAGCCACATCGAGCTCGGAATCGCCTTAGGACAAGACAAGCCGATTTTTCTCCATTGTGTTGATCAGACATACGACCGGTTCGAGACGACGAGTACGTTCTATCATTTGCCGGAAATCATCCCCTGCAGCGGGACGCTTGAAGAATTGACCGAATTGATCGTGCATCATCACCAACAGATGTTTACGCGTGGATTGTAGAGGGTTCTCCTCTGCAATCTTTTTTTGTATCGGTAACTACTACACCTGGATTTTTTTGTAAGTTTCACTAGCTATTTTTTGCTGTTACCGCTATGATTTGTTTAACGGTTAACTTTTATTAACCGGTTTATTTTATGAGAAGAGGTGTTGGAAATGATGCAAAAGTCGATT
Source organism: Exiguobacterium sp. N4-1P (assembly GCF_002214325.1). NCBI lineage: Bacteria > Bacillati > Bacillota > Bacilli > Caryophanales > Exiguobacterium > Exiguobacterium sp. N4-1P. The sequence goes on along the minus strand of NZ_CP022236.1, from coordinate 1,443,205 downwards.
TTGATTTTAGAACACTATGAACAGCTGAAGGTCATCAGTGACCCGATGCGGACAAAGATGTTGATGCACTTGATTGAACAACCGCATACGGGTCACCAGTTAGCTCAAAAACTGGATGTCTCCCGGGCAAAAATCCTGTACCACTTACGTGAACTCGAAAAGTACCAGCTGATAACGTTGGTGAAAGAAGAGATTCAGGGCGGAAACGTCTTGAAATATTATCAATCCGTCGCACGCGGCTTTATTCCGGCGGATCATTTGCTTAATTTAGTCGAGACACAACAAGCGACACGTCAGTCTTATCTTGAAGTCCTCGACCGCGCGAAAACACGTGTCCTCACTGCGCCGGACGACTCCTTTCAACCGCGTTCTTCCGATGTCGAAGCGTGGACCAGTTTGTCCGTCCAAAAAGAAGTCGCGACGACCCCGCAACAATTTTTAGAATTCACGAAAAAATACCGTCAGCTCCTGGCTGAGTTAGAAGATCAACTTGAAACGAAAGACGAAAAAAAACTTTTTTATATCATGGCGACCGGGTTTGAAATCGACGAGGCATTATTCGAGGAAAAATAACGGAAGGAGGAACGCTAATGTATGAACGCACGGTGAAAGAAAATCTCTCCTTTTTTCGAAACCGCTCCTTTCTTAGCCTTTGGCTAGCGAGTACAAGCTCTTTTCTTGCACTATCGAGTTACCTCTTTGCTGAACAATGGTATATCTTACGTGTGCTGCAGCAAGAGGCTTACCTCGGTATCGTCCTGATGTTGACGCTTCTTCCGCGAATTTTTCTCATGTTGATCGGCGGCGTGATCGCGGACCGCTTCAAAAAGGCGATGATCATGCGCTTTTCCAGTCTATTCCGGTTAGGCTTCGTCATCGCCCTTTTGTTTGTCTATCAAAATGATGCCTTAGGAATCGTCCAGTTGTCACTGTTCGCGTTTCTATTCGGTTGCATCGATGCGTTTTTTTCACCCGCCAGCTCAGCACTCCTTCCGTTACTCCTGTCATCCGAAGACTTCACACGGGCAAATGCCGTTGTCCAAACGTCGAACCAACTCGCCTTATTTTCCGGACCGCTTCTCGGCGGGATTCTTTTAACGACCTACTCGTTCACTCTTTTATTTGTTGTCGTCGGCTGTTTTTTGTCCGTGACGTTCCTTTGTTCCTTATTCATTAGCGAACGCCGTGTTGAACACCGACGTTCAACGTCTGCAACGGCTGAACTTATCGAAGGCGTCCGTTATGTTTTTTCTGAACCTTATTTACGAAAGATCCTGTTCATCTTAATCATCATCAACTTTTTCTTTTTCGGTCCACTCTTAATGGGAATCCCGTTATTAGTCGATGGTGTGCTGCACGGACAAGCCCTCGATTTAAGTTATCTGCAAGGAGCGTATCAAATCGGCATGTTGCTCGGTGCTGCCTTGATAGGACTACGCAATATCAAAAGTCAGTCGATCCGCTTACTGCTTCTACTGATTGGCGGATTAGGCATCGGGTTAGCCGCACTGGGTCAAATCTCAACGGTCTTTCAAGGTGTCGTCCTGTTGCTTGTCATGGGGCTGATGTCCGCTGTCATCAACGTCTTACTCTTGACGACCATTCAAGCGAAGAGCCAACAGCCGATGATGGGACGTGTCATGAGTTTAGTGAATGCGGCGTCGAACGGCTTAGTCCCGCTGTCGTATGCGTTAATCTCACTTTCGCTCTACTTCCATTTCACCATCACATGGATTCTCTTGTATTGCGGCATCATGATCGTGACCACTTCCTGTTTTTTCTTCATCCGTTCAATGAAAAAAGATTGATGAAGCTTAAAGATTTTACGTACAGATGCCGTTTTGTCGAGACGGAATACGCTTTAATACGTTTAGATGACGCATCTTTTTTTGGCATCTTCTAAATAAGGACAGATGCTTTTATCACTCAATATGACTTTGGCTACATATTGAACTATATGTACGAATTAATGATTTCAGTTGAAAAAACCGCTTGAATTGGATAAAATTAGAAATAGAAACATAGGACAATAATTCATTCGGCAATGCCCATACATTTTAGTAATTCAGAACATGAGAGGATACAATAGATGCTAACATTACAAAACATTTCGAAGACGTTTGGTGATCGGCTTGTCTTATCAGACATGTCGCTTACGATTCCGCGTGGAAAAGTAGTCGGCTTGATTGGTCCGAACGGTGCCGGGAAAACAACACTGATTCGAATCATGAACGGTGTGATCTCCCCGACGCATGGCACGGTCCGTTATGATGATCAGCCAATTGAAGCCCTTCGTACGAAAGCTGGCATCGTCACCGAAAGTGCGGGATTGTACCCTGACATGACGGCCCTTGAAAATTTAACTTTTTACGCGTCTTTATACGGTGTCAGAAATAAAAATCATCTGCTTGAACTGTTGAACCAGTTTGATTTGACCCATGTCCGCGATGTCTATGTCCATACGTTTAGTACCGGTATGAAAAAAAGACTCGCGCTCGCTAAAGCAATGCTGCATGACCCGGAAATTTTATTTTTGGATGAACCGACGAATGGACTGGACCCCGACGGCATTCGCCAGGTCCTGGATATGATTCGGTCCGTGAATCAAACGAAGGGAACGACCGTCATCATCACGTCGCACCTCCTCTACCAATTGGAGAGTGTCTGTGACGCCTACATCTTCATCGAACAAGGCCGCTTCATCGATCAAGGGACACTCGCGGACTTACTGAAGCGTCACCAAACGGCGATTCGCGTCAGAATCCGGACAAACCTTCCACCAGGTTCCGTCCACACGATGTTCGAAACAGCTGTTGCACCTGTTGCTTCTGACGTGATTGAAGTATCGTTTAAAGACGAAACGTGCATCAGTCCTTTTTTGAAACAAATCATTGATCAGGGCTACGCGGTGTATGAGTGTCAAGTAATCGACCGTGATTTAGAAGGTGTCTATTTTAAGTTAAGGGGTGAAACGAAATGAATTTACCACTCGTGCTTGCCGTGATTAAAAAAGACAGCATCCAACTCTTTCGAAAAAAGATCTTGCTGTTTACGTTGATTATCATCCCGGTCTTGATGGGGCTCGTTCTTCCGATCGGATTCTCCTGGTTCATCATCGAGCTTGATCCGTCCACGTTAACCGACCCGGAAGTGCTCGATTTACTGAATCGTTTTTTGGCGACTACGGCCAGTCCGGATGTTCTGACACTGACGTTTAATGAACAATTGCTTTATTTGTTCCTAAACTATCCGCTCGTGACGTTATTTTTGTTAGTTCCGGTCATTACATGTTCCGTCATCGCTGCCAATAGTTTCGTCAGTGAAAAGGAACAGCACACATTAGAAAGCCTATTGTTTTCGCCAATCACCATCCGTGATTTGTTTTATGGCAAGCTGCTGATCTCGATTGCCTCATCCTACCTGATTTCCGCCGTCTGCTTTTTGATAAATCTGCTCGTCATCAACACTTTGATTTCCGTCAACGGCTTTTCAGTCAGCTTTCCCTCGACCCAGTGGTGGGTGTTACTCTTTCTGCTGTTACCGATTCTTTTATTGACGACGGCGTTAATTAATTTATTGATCTCGACACGGGTCAGTACGTACCAGGAAGCACAAAACTTGAGCGGTATCATCATCTTACCGTTCATCGGATTAATCATCGGTCAAATCAGCGGATTATTCTTTATCGATACGCTGTTCCTGATTCTGTTATCGATCGGTTTACTGATTCTAAACATTTTCCTGTTAAAACTCGCGTTGCGCTTCGGGACACGCGACCAGCTGTTTAATTCCCAAATGTCATGAATCGGGTAACTTATGAAAAAATCGGTCTTGTTGAAGTTTTGCGTCACGGTTTTAATGCAGGTGTCTGTGTAAGGAAGTAACAAAAAACGCCTTTCGGGATTCAAAAGAATCTCGAAAGGCGTTTACTTTATAGCCGGATCAGGACAATTCCGCCGATCATCACGAGCAAACTGAGAATTTGAACACCGGTAACCGGCGTCCGGGCTGCCCCGAACCAACCGAACCGGTCAATCAAGAGACTCCCCGTCAACAGACCGATCGTCACGATGATGATGGCGACGCCGGTGCCGACGAGCGGGACGATGAACGCATTTCCGGCAATGAACGTCGCACCAATCAGACCGCCGATGAACATCCACCACGGTTTTGGTGCCGTCCGGTCCACTTCGAGCTTCGGTCGCACGAGCAACAACACGAACAGTAACGTCAGCGTCCCGATGACGAAGGAAATCAATGCCCCTTTAATCGCCGAATCGAGGACACTTCCGAGATGCCCGTTAATCGCTTCTTGCATCGCACTCATCATCCCGGTCGCGATGCCGAGTAAACGCCAACCGGTCAGGTTGACTTCCGCAAGGTTCTTCGTTTCCTGTTGTCCGCGTTGCCGGCGTTTCGCTAACCAATCCCCTAAGGCGACCGTACCGACGACACCAAGCAGGACGAGCACGGCCCCGATTAACCGGGTCGGCGACAACCGGTTGACCGCTGAATCAAACCATCCGAAATGGTCAATCAACAGCCCCATGATGACTTGTCCGAAGATGGGCATGATGACCGTCTGGACCCCGCCCAGTTTTGGAAAGAGTAAGATGTTTCCCGTTAAGAAGATGACCCCGAGAACACCACCGAACCAAATCCAGCGGGGTTCCGTCGTCCAGAGGGCTTCGTTCAATGTGAAGTCCCCTTCGACGATCAGGGTCAAGAGGACTAAAAAGACCGTCCCGATACTAAACGAGATGAAGGATGCCGTAAACGGTGATCCGACAACTCCACGCAGCCGCGTGTTGACGCTCGTCTGCACCGGAACGATGATGCCGATCGCTAAACCAATGATAATTGCTAACATGACGTGCCTCCTCTAACTACAAACAGATTCCGTCTCATCATACGGCAACTGTTTGCGAAAAGGCGATTCCTCTGCCTATATGTTCAAACGAACTCATGATGAGAGGCACCTCTCTGTTCCTTAAACGAGCTGCGTGATCGCCATCAGGTCATCGACGATATACTCGGCCGTCGCGAGCTCTGCTTCCTGTGCAAAATCAAACCGGCAGCCGATCGCCGACCAGCCGTTTTCTTTCGCTGCCGTAAAGTCCGATTGCCGGTCGCCGACGACGACACCCGACTGTAATCCGTGTTTCGTGCGAATCATCCGGACGAGTTCGGATTTGTTGAGCGAATCAACGTCTTCGATGCTATAGACGCCGGTCAGGTAACGGTCTAACGCAAACTGCTCGACGATCGCCGCTAGATATGCCGAAAGTCCATTACTCGCGACATACAGGTCGTGTCCGGCCGCGTGGAGTGTTTGCAATACCGTCACCGCTTTCGGATACAAGGCGCCTTGCCCTGCTTGAATCCTCTCGATCAAGGCCTGTTGAAACCAGTCGTCCATCAGCTTTCGGTCCGCCTCCGGATGGTTCGGCAAGAGCGTCGCCCAGACTTGCGGTAACGGGACACCCATGATCGCTTCGTATGTATCAAGCGGTGTTGCGTCATGCCATTTCCCTGCTTGCCGTAACCGGGTGAACGCCACGTCTAAAGCCGGTCCTAAAATCCGGTGCGTCTGAAATAACGTTCCGTCCATATCAAAGATGATTGCTTGTTTCATCGGTCTCCTCCTCTGCTTGAGCGTTCATATATAACCAGTCGCTCCAGTACATCGTACCCGTGATCCGGTGCGGATTGTCGACCGGGCAGATGAACTCGAGGCTGTTCCCGTCCGGATCATTGAAATGAATCTTCGCGTGCGCGTGGTGCGCCAGTGCCATGACGAATGGTTCCGTCGGTTCGAACCCGAACGCTTTTCGTGGCGTGTAACCGCGCGCCGTCAGCCAATCGACGGCATCCGTCAATGCCTCCAGTTCGACATGAAAGGCGATATGCCGGATCGACGGGTGGTAGTCGAGTTCGACTTGATCCGCGACCCAGAGGCCAAGCCAACTTTCTTCTTTGACAATCCAGAGGAACGCCAACCGGTCGTCGACGATATGATCGAGCGTCAGCCCGAGCCCTTCGTAAAAGGCAATCGATTGTTTTAAATTCCGGACCGGGAGATGGGCTTCGTACAGGCCGTTAATCATCCGTGCCGCCTAACGCGTCGATGTAGCGCGCGGCCGACCGCGCGACCGCACCTGCCGCGTCGGTCTCGACGATGCGGTGAAAGGCATCATACAACTGGTTGAACGAAAGCGGGCTAAGTTGTCTTGCCATCTGCGCTACCGTCGTTGCCGGCAGCGGAATCAGGTTCGGGTAACTGTACATGAAGCTGACCCATGCCCGGTCAGCGACGACACGGACGATATCGCCCGTCAACAGGACACCCCGTCCCGCGTCTCCCTGCGTCCACTCAAGGACCGTCGCTCCGTCAAAATGACCACCGACCCGCTGCAGGACGAGGTCTTCTGCCAGTTCCAGCCGGTCGCCGGACCAGAAAATAATCCGGTCGCTCGGTCGCGTCACCCACTGTTCGTCCGCCTGGTGGATATAAATCGGAACGTCAAACGCTTCCGCCCAGTCGACTTGTGTCGCATAGTAGTGCGGATGCGACAAGGCGATTGCGTCGAGTCCCCCCTGTTGGTTGATTTCATCAATCACGGTCTGATCGAGATAAGTAATGCAGTCCCACAACAGCCGTTTTGCCCCGGCGACCAGATACGCCGTTTGTCCGATTCCGAATTGTGGTGATGTCACGAGGCTCATCAGACCCGGCTGCTCCGGTGTCACCGTCGTCCGGTAGTTCTTGGACGCGACCATCGCCTCACGCGTCGTCCACGATTGTCCGTCCGGATTGACGTATTGCCGTTCATCACTGCAAATCCGGCAGGTCGTTGGTTGAACCGCCTCCTCATCCGTCTGCACCCCGCAGGTCGTACAAATCCAATAACTCATTTCTTTTCCCCCTTATTTTAACCAGTTACGCGTGCCGCTTCTTACGGGCCACTACGGCACTGATGCCCCCTAACAGGAGTGCTCCGCCGACGAATCCGAGAAAAACACTCCAGTTGAACTCTCCTTGTACGCTGTACATGATTGTTACTCCAATCAAGGCGCCGATTGTGATCGCGATCAGTCGCGCTGCTAAGGATGACGCGCGGTTCTGTTTGTTCATCTTGGTTGCCTCCCTTTTAGTTAAAACTCGTGTCATAACGTCCGTGGTGGACTCGCCATCGCATTCGCAAGAATCATGTAGATGATGACGTTGACGGGCAGTGGAATAAAGATAAAAATCAAGCGGACGGCGAATGACGACAACCCAAGCTGTTCCGCAAGTCCGCCGCAGACACCCTGGATTGATTTGTCCGTCGCTGATTTCCGTAATGTTCTTGCCATTTCGATACACCCCTTGCTGAATGTAAATATTCGATTTACCTGAACCTCCAGAAAAAATGGAGAATCCGTCCATCTGTTACAATAATTAGGTACTTCACCAGTCTACACGTTTTGGTATCGTTTTTCATCTGATTGACGATTTTCACTCTACTTAAAAAAGGAGAATCCCTCATGTACACCAAAACTGCTTTCGCCATCGCCGCACTTGCACTCGTCGTCACAAGCGGATGCATGAATGACACCGCATCGGTTACGCAAAACTCATCCGCCGTTAAAATGGAAGCTGTTTCAAAGTTTGCCGCGAAACCGGTTTCAAGTAAACATAAGCCGGTGGCATTATCAAAAAAGGAGGCACTGGTCTCGGTCGGTACGAAGCATTCATACAACCTGTCGCCTTTTCTTGTCGGGCAGACGGTTCAGGTTGCCACGGAGTATCTGTATGAACACGATATTTATTACACGCACTTCATCCAGACGAACGAAAACAAGGTCAGCAGTACGATCTACCGCTATACCCCGGGGTCGAACACGAACGAAGTCATCCAGACGGTCGATCAGACGATCGGCTCATTGACCGGTGTGTCCCATTACCTGTTCTGGGTCGCGTCAGCGCCGGCAGAAAACGGGATTGCCTGGACGATTCATAGCTTCAATCTTAAAAACGGAAAACAGGATCTGCTTGACCGAGGGATCAGCCGCTTCGACGCCTCCATCCCGGTGCTTGACGCTTCAACGACCCGCCTCTCCTGGCTGATCCATGACGCGACCGCGAAGAAGACGACAACGCTGATAAAGTCCTTTGATGTAGCCGCCGATACAATCATCGTCCACGAACAGTACGACCTAAACAAAAGAAAACAGGACGGCATCTTACCGTTTGATTTCCGGTCGGGCGACGCCGGACGCTTGATTCATACCCGCACGTTCAAGGACGGGACTAAAACCTCGCGCCTTGCGAGTGATGACGGCAGGTTCCAACGACCGATTGATGGGTTGATTGATTTCGAGTACGGTGCCGATTACGTCGCAACCGGTGAAGAAGGACACGCTGCTTTTTTACCGCTTGATTCAAAACAATCCGACTTCACTTATGAATTATCCGATCGGCATTCGACCGCTGATGCGTTTCGTTTCTTGTCCCGCGACCGGGTAATCTTCCGTGAAAACACGTCGCAGCTCCTCTATGCCGACTTAACGCGCGGAACCGTCGCCCCGTTGACCGAAATGGAAGACACGATGTCTAAACCGATTTACGTCAATGGGACAATTGCCTATGCCGTTTCGGACGGTCAGGATGTTACGTTTCATGTCATCGACGTCACGCCGTAACCGCTACTCCACCTTGATCTTTTCTTGAACGGGTGGAGTTTTTCGTCTGCATTGAAACGGTTTAAAATATGCTAAACTGACATATAGACTAAACAACGGAGTGCCGACTGCGGCCCGTTTTCGAAAGGACGTCCATAAGTTGAAACAAATCCATCACCTCTGTATCCAAACGGCTGATTACGCGGCCTCTAAATCCTTTTATGAAGCACTCGGGTTCGAACTCGTCCAGGAATCACCTGACTTTCACACCCGTGCGTTCAACAGTTGGCTCAAGCTCGGCGACTTTTATATCGAACTCCAGACGAACAAAGTCGACGAGACTTTGACGCCTTATACGAAACATACGTCTGGTCCCGTTCATTTCGCTTTATACGTCGACGATTTAGCGGCGGAAGTCGCACGGCTCGAACAACGCGGTGTCACCTTCCTGCCGAAAAACGGCGGGAACATCTATTTCGTCGTCGACGGGCACCTCAGTAAATTAAAAGCACCGGAAGGGACGATTGTCGAGCTTCGCGATACATTTGTCATTTCCTGACCGCTCAATCATTGACAGCCTCTCTGTTTTAATTTAAAACAAGATTTATATTTTTTTGGAGGACTTCTAACATGCGCATTCAAATCATCGGTGGATCCGGCACCGGCAAAAGCACGCTCGGCGAGTGGATCGGGCAACAAGAAGGCATACCATGGATCGATAGCGATCACTACTTGTGGACGGATCAAACATTCACTGAAAAACGGTCGGTCGACGACCGGTATGCCTTATATAGACAGGACATCGAACGCCATCAACAGTACATTGTTTCTGGTTCCGTCTTTTCATGGAATCCATACGGCTTCCCGGACCGCGAGCTGCTCGTATTTTTAACGTTGGACGAAGAAACACGGATGAACCGGTTAATCAAACGGGAACAGGCACGCTATCCCGATTTTTCAGGGTCAAACGATTTCCTCGATTGGTGCAGGACGTATTTGACGGAGACGGATCCTGCCAAGATCGGGACATTGGCAGAACATCAGCTCCAGATGATCCTTTCAAGGTCACCTGTCATCCGGATCGATGCCGCACAATCGACGGACCAGATGTATCAACAAATCAAACAGCTGTATCACGAGCTGTGTCCGACAACGTAGTGCCCGCTTTTTTTTTGATATAAAATATACGAATCATAAGGAGTGAGAAAAATGGGGCAACACCGGCTGTACACGACAGCGTTCTCAAGCGTCTATCCGCTTTACGTCAAAAAAGTGGAACGGAAAGGTCGGACGAAACAGGAAGTCGATACAATCATCCGTTGGTTGACCGGGTACTCGGAACAACAGCTCTCGACGTTATCGCAAGATGCGACGACCTTCGAAACCTTTTTTGCGGAAGCACCAGACATGCAGGAGCGCCGATTGTTAATCAAAGGTGTCGTATGCGGCGTCCGGGTCGAAAACGTCGAGGAGCCGTTGATGCGCGAAATCCGCTATCTCGACAAACTGATTGACGAGCTGGCAAAAGGAAAAGCGCTCGAAAAGATTTTACGGTGACCGTGGGGAATGCCTCATGTTGGCGACTCTCGCTTCCATCTTCGGTGCAACATCCCTTATAACCAAACGCTTCTAAAGAAAAACCGGGCCCCTAAAGAGGAGTCCGGTTTTTCTGAACTGTTAAAAACGCTCATCCAACCAGTTCAAGATGTCGGCAATCATGTCATCTGAGACAGTATGGTTGATCAATGGATATTTGAGGAACGTGACATCACTGTTAGTTGAAGCAGATTGTTCCACAAAATGCTGTTGTGTCGCAATCGGAATGACCTCATCGTCCTCTCCATGTAACAATAATGTCGGCGTCACCTGCTCTTGCGACAAGGGATCATACTTTCTCAGGCGTTGTTCTTCTGAAGTCGACAACGTCGTTCTTTTATCGCGGCTTCGTAAAAGCTGTTCCGCAAAGAGGAAGGAGCCTGAGCCGTTGATGTTAATCAATCCCGCGCTTCCCTGTTGTTTAGCCGCTACACCGCTCGCGATGAATCCTCCCATCGAGACGCCGAGCCAGATGATGTCCCCTCTTGGAACGTTCAGCTGTTTTGCGAGCGTGCCCGATTCTTCAATGCTTTGAAACACCACTTCCCAAAAGTGCTGTTCGACGATGCCCCGATCAAAATACGCACCTAGCGCATTGCGGCTGTCATGCAGAATCAGCTCCGGCACGATGACGGTAAATCCTTTATCGGAAAGCATCCGCGCGAATTCATCATATTTGGTCACACTCGATCCCCAGCCATGATACAAACAAATCGTTTTACGGTGTTTTTGATGTTCGGCCGGATATGTCCGGATCGACAGAACGGAATCATTTACTGTATGCATCGGTCTGTCCCCCTTTCAATTTAGATGTAAATAAATTACAACTATGTGAGTTGCATAATTTTCCCGTTTTTTATTATTTTTGTGAACGAGAGGAGGAGAAACATGCACTTACTCTGGTTCAATCTGATCATGTTTTGCTTTTACTTCCCCAGCCTGATTCTGCACGAATACGGCCATACGATCGTTGGTCGCTCGGTTGGGCTACGACTATAATCCATTTCCATTGGTAAAGGCGAACCCTTCTTACGAATTGGTCATTTTTCCGTCGCCCGAAAGCAATTTCGGGAGGGACTCTACCAATCTCACCCGTCAGAGATTCCGCTCCGTCGCGGACAAAGAGCAGCGATGTTACTCGGTGGAGTTGGTGCCAACTTTATCAGTGGTGTATTCGTCTTTATTCTGAGTCAGCACTTCCCAAGTCCAATCATGCATCTGTTGGAACTGCCCTTCATTCAGATGTCAGTCATTTTCGTCTAGTTAAATCTGTTTCCGATTCGGTTGACAAGTTGGTGTTCCAAGCGACGGACTGCAGTTGCAGCAACTGTTTTTCAACAAAAATCAACGGATATCCTGATAGGAGTTGAGTTCATGTTAAAACCATTGCTGTTCGCAAGCAGTCTACTGCTCGCCGGATGTGCTTCTTCCGAGGAACCAAAAACCGTTCCGTGGGGTGAAAATACACCGGCTCAAATGGAACGACTACAGTCCAACGACATTGATTTTACAGTTGAAGGCGACCAATTGCTGATCCCGCAAGATCAGGTCGATCAAGCGACAAAGTGTTTTACCTGATGCAAAAGATATAGCGGCCAATCCTAGACAATTCAGGAACCAGCCGCTATTTTGTATTGATTTAAGAATCGGACTGATCCAGTTCTTTTTGTGTCCGGCGTAATGAGATTTTTGTGAAGACCCATTCGTACAGTTGCAAAAATGCGATTACGACAACGAATGTCACCAGGACTCTCAGCCAGTCACGCAACGTCTCCGGCATCCCGCGCAGGAAAAGCATGACGATTGCAAAAAAGAGACCGCCGGTAAGGTGTGTCCAAAAATGTTGTTTCATTTTCTTCTTGAAACTGCGTTCGTCATCGACTTCCGTATCATAAATACCTTCCAGTGCCATCTTCGCTAACGCATAAAAAACATAGACGATGACATAGACGAGACTGGCTCCCCAATGTGAAGCCGGACGGTCCAAAATGAATCCCCGGACAATCAGGTCAAGCATCGCCAGGACGACGATAAACAGTCCGGCATTATGGAATGACCGTAACTCCTTCAGTTGTGTCCGTTCATCCTCTACAGTTTCAATCCCTAACCATTGTTTTAACTTATTCATCGGCTTCCTCCCAAAATAGCGTATTTAAATCGGTGTGCAACGCATGGGCAATCTCAAGACATAGTTTCAGACTCGGATTAAATTTTCGGGCTTCAATCAGGGCGATGGTTTGACGTGTCACTTTTACACGGTCGGCCAATTGTTGCTGCGTCCACCCTTGTTCCATTCGTTTTGATTTCATCGGACTCATGCTTGGACTCATGTTACTCACCTACTTCAAAGATTTTCCTTTTTTAGTATGTCATATATACATTCCATATGCAATGTATAAATTACATTTCTTTATCCTGACCTGATTCTATGATTTTTTTCAATAAAATTCATACAATCCGTCATCAAAATAGCGGAATGTTTCTTCTGAGATTAGTGAAAATCCATATCCGGAATAGAACGCATCGAGCATCTTGATATCCGTCCGAAAAGATCGCGTCGCCAAGGCTTCATCGTAGCGGGGATCGCCGACCGTCATTCCGGCTACATCAATAAACGCAACGATTGCGTTGTCTCGGACCACCAGATTGTCCGTCGTACAATCCCCGTGTATCCGCGTCGCTGGAACAGGTTCCGGCTGCTTGGTGGATAATGCGTTAAGCAACTCGCGTGATCCATTTGTCCAGCCCTGTTCAATGTAGCGATTGGCTTGAAGCAGCTGTTTGTCCAGCCAGTCTTTTGAAGATTGGGTAGAGCTAATCCCGCCCGTATGAAGCTGTCTGAGAAACTTTCCAAATGCACGGATCAGCTCAAGACGCTGCAGTTCGGAAGCATCCGCCAGTGCCGCTGTCAACGTCTCACCGGCTATGTAGGACATCAGTAAATAATCCTGTTGCGCGTCTTCCATATAATCAATATAAGTCGGGATAATGATGTGTTGCGACTTGAACGTCTGCATCACTGTCGCTTCCTGCGCCAACCATTCGCGGTATAGGGGTAAGCTTGCCTGCTTGAGGATATATGTGCCGCCTAACGTTTTCACATAGTAGACGATGGCTGTTCCCCCCTGCTCGACAACGGGATGGATCGAATGGATCAAACCGACTTGTTGTTCAATTCGTTGTTTGATAGAAACGTTCATATCAAAATCCCATCCCCGACCGTAAACGCCTTAAAGGCGACCGGCGACGACAAACGGATCCAGGTCGACGGTTTTCCGTATTCCATCGAGGCATCGATGAACGCTTCGAGTGTCTCGACTGACGGCGTGTATAGTTTGACCATGAAGTTAAACGTCCCGGCAAGCCGGTGGCACTCGACGACATCCGGATGGTCTTTACAAAACGCGATGAACGCCGCACAGCGTGTCTGCTCGAACATCAAAATCGCCATGATTGTTTTTTCGATTGCGACGGGATTGATGACGGCGCGGTATCCTTTAATCACTCCCCGATCTTCCAACTTCTTGACCCGTTCGTTGACGGCGGGCGTTGACAGGCCCACCGTTTTACCGAGTTCCGTCCAGGACATTCGCCCGTCCGCCTGCAACGCCCGGATAATGGCGTAATCAATTTCGTCCAATTTTTCACCCTCCTAATATTATGAAGACATATCTTTAAATTACCATTGTTTCTTAGGCGAAGCTACTTGAAAACGAGGAAAACCATCTGTCGGACCGTGACTCCATTTTGTAAAATAAAGATAGGTAAACAAGAAAAGTGAGGTGAGACCGATGCAGGCAACGACGTGTACCCGCTGCGCAGAGGCGTTCAAAGACAACCAAGTGACGTATCATTGTTCGCACAACTGTACATATTGCGCAGATTGTACGAAGACACTCGATTCCATTTGTCAAAATTGCGGGGAAACATTGATTCAAGTACGGCAGTAAATCGATTTTTTCTCTAAAGAAAAAGCCCTCCTGCTTAGGAACGGGCTTTTTTGTCTGCTTCACTGTTGTTCCGCATATTCTTTGAAGCGGTCAAGGATCGCCTGCCAGCCCGCTTGTTGCATCTCGGGCGGATTCGCCGACTCCGCTTCAAATGTTTCGACGACGTTCGTTTCGTCTCCATTTGCTTCGAACAAGACCGTCACGTGGCGACCGTCGTCCAGTGTATAGGCTAATTTTTCGTTCACGACGACATCGTCATAAACACCGGAAAAATCAAACCCCATGCTGCCGTCCTTTGCCGCCATGTGACTGAAAAAATGACCGCCTGCCTGGACATCATTCGTCGCTTCCGTCGTATGCCAATCGTCCGATGCCGCATTCCATGCCTTGATGTGCTCCGGTTCCGTCCATTACGTCCAGACTTCGGTGACGGGTCGTCGGATGACCGTCTGGATCTGAATTTCTTGAGCTTGGTTCAAATGAATCACTCCTCTGTAAGTTCAGAATCTGTTCTTTGCTTAACGTTCTGCTTTAACCGAACAAATCCTTCTTTTTTAAAGGTGGTTTATTTTGTCAATCTTTCAGCCGTACTAGCCTTACAGCTAATAAAAGTTAACCGATTATACCATTAGATTTGAACGCGTCAAGGAGAAAGCCCGAGGTGGAAAAGTATTGAATTTTTCAGGCTGTCGTCCGTGGGTTCATCCCTGCTGAGTATCTCCTGAATCTTGTCGAGACAAAACTTACATCCCTGTTCCTCTGACGTGTAGGACTAAGAAATCCTGTCGTTCCAACAAGAACTCCAACTTTCATCCGAACAATTTTTGCCGTTTACGAAATAGTTCCGTGAACTGTTGCAGGACATCGAACAAGATTCGTCATTTCACGCAAACTGATGGTTTTCTAGGTCAGATCCAGTACAATCCAAGAAAAAGATAAAACAAAATCGCACCTGTTATTAGCCAAACATTTTGGCGATTTGTCCAAAGAAACAGAAGCAACATTCCAAATAAAGAAACGAACGCGGCAATCAAAAGTCCTCCGGCTCTACCAGTACCATCTTCTCGATCAAGGTAAAAAAGAAATAAAAATAGCGCGGTGTCAAACAAAATAAAATAGACTGTTTCTCGAAGCCGGACATCCTCAATCCATTTCATGTGACCACCTCTTGTACCGTTTAATTATTTTTGCCTTCTTGCGTAATCTCGCAGCACACCTTCAACCAATTCATACAATTTCACGTCATTCTCGAGCACAATATATATCAAATGTTTCCGCCTGATTGAGATAGGTTACACAATCCGAAAGAACTCGTTTCGTCACCGAGACGAGATATGCCGCCTGTCCGATACCTAACTTCGGCGTTGTGACCAGACTCATAAGCCCCGATTGTTCTTCAGTAAGCGTCGTCTTGTATGTTTCGGACGACCTCATCTCTCCAAGTGTTGTTCATGATTGCCCGTTCGGATTGACATATTGACGCTCGTCTGTACAAATCGGTCAGATTTCGTCTGATGTCGTGCTTGGGTCCATCTGAACGTCACATGTTGTACTTATCAAGTAAGTCGTCACAGTTCCCCCTTAGCTGTTCAAGATTTTCTCACACGCACCCAAATGATGTTGATCAGAGCGAAAATAGCGGCACCGGCACGAATCCTAGCAGGATACTGACGTCAAAGATTCATTTCGCTTCGTAAACAATAAGTAAGCCGACGATTGCGCCAATCAAAATGCCTAACACACGAAGTGCAATCTTTCCGTTTGTCATCGACATAACCTCCTTTTGTTCATTTGTTTTACAACGTTCTTGGTGCATCCGCCATAGCATTAGCGAGAATCATGTAAATGATTAAATTAATCGGAAGCGGAATGACAATGAAAATCAGGCAGACGGCCAATGATGAAATACCGAAGTGTTCCGCGAGTCCGCCGCACACCCCTTGAATCGATCGATCTGTTGCTGATCTGCGTAATGATTGTGCCAATCGTCTCCCCTTCTTTCTTCGATTCCATTTTGGATTATTAATCCATATATTACAATAATTAGTATAACGTAACAGAGTCCGATTTTGCAGAGTACAGCCCATTTGAATCGAAATCTGACAGAAAGGACGTGAGACGTTGGATATTTTTTATTTGATCCAGGAACGGACGTTACCGTTCTCGATTTTAGCTTTACTGATGATGGCCAGTGCCGTCGTCGTGTATGTCGTCTGGAAAAGACAGGTCAGCTTACCGTTGCCGTTGCGTATTTTTACGACCGTGATCTGCCTGACCTGTATCACCGGTTCGACCGGTTTGATGCTTTTCACACTATTCGTCGGTTACAATACGTGAAACAAATGTGATTCCGTTAATCAAACAGACGTCATTCTCTCCCTTTAGGGAAAATGACGTCTGTTGTTCATTCATTGAGCGACTGCCCGTTCAAAAGCGGACTGAGTGCGGTACTCGTAATCCAACCAAATCCACCGTTTCGCTGTTCCTTTTTTTAATTGATAAGTATTGTGGTCAAACTGATTGCCGGAACTCGTTTTGAAGAAGTTCGCGACAAACAGGTTATCCCGCCCTGTCGTAAATGCATTATGGTCAATCCGATTATCGCGGACATCATGTTGGACGAGCAGCTGACCGCCTTCAAGTCCCTTCGTATCATTACCGGTGACCTGATTGTCCGTAATCCGAACCCGTTTCGTTCCACCGCGCTTTTTATCGTATCCGCCGATCGAAATGCCGGTAAACCGGTTTTGTTGGACGAGATTGCCGCGGACCGTAATGTCTTCTGCATACTTCTTCGCATGTTCACTTGTTACTTCAATCCCGATATCATTTCGCTCGACGGTATTGTGTTCGATTGTCAGCTGTTTCCCGCCGTCGACGTAAATCCCCGCTGCATTGTAGTCCTTGCCGTAGACCGGATTGCCGTAACTCGAACTGTCGGAGACGTGATTCCCGGAAATGACTCCATTACGGACATAATCCTCCGAGTTGTTTGTCGCGACTCCCTCATAACCAATCAAGTCGATGCCGATATTATCGTTACGACGGACGATGTTGTCCGTGACGGAAAACCCGTCAATGTTGCCGTTTAAAACAAGCGCTTCGCTCGCACCGAGCCGGTTGTCTTCGACACGATTCCCACGGACGGTGATTTGCTTCAAGCGACCGGTTCCGTAAATCGCAATCCCATGGGCATTGCCGCCTTTCGCATTCGTCTTGATGCGGCGGACCTGATTATCGATCAGTTGAATGTTCCGTCCTGTCCCGGTGATACATATCCCAATCGGTGTCTCATCGTTTCGTGTCGTCGCAATGTCTGCGACAACCAGTCCTTGAATCGTCACGTACTGCAGGTTTTCGATTCGGATGAGCGTCGTCTCCCCGTCCTGTTTCTTCAACGCCTTCCCACTTAAGACGACTTTTTCCGTTTGGTAATTCCGGAAGACGACCGGTGCCTGTTTCGTTCCGCTGTACCGGACTGTCAACGCTTCCGTGTATGTTCCTTGACGCAGATAGACCGTCGTCCCGGCTTTCGCAAGCTGACTCGCCCGTTTCAGTGTTTTGAGCGGTCGTTTCAACGAACCGGAATTCGTATCTTTGCCGGCTGGCGCGACATACATGACTTTTTTGGAAGCGGTCGCCTCTGCCTGTTCCTGGTTCCATGTCGCTAAACAACCGAACAGTCCAAGCGACAGGAAAAGAATAAATCGTTTTTTCACGCAAATCCCCCCTTTCCGTGAACACTTTTCTGATTGTAAATAACATCCAATCCTTTTATACTTACTTTATTTACATACGAAGGACGTGAAGTGGATGTTGAAACAAATGCTCGTCTGTTCATTATCGGCACTTTTACTTACCGGTTGCAGTTCGGAAGAGACCGTGCCGAAAAAAGTCGTCAAACCGATGGAGTTGCCGTTGACACTCACACTCGATACGACTAAAACTCCATCAGATTCGGATAAAAATGAGGCTGTTTATATCATGACTGGGAAAACCGACAACCTCCTTTACCTGACCGGAATTGAGTATTTTGCATCCGGCGAACAAAAAAATTGGTTTACCGAAACCATCAAACCCGGTCACTATGATGGGGAAAAACTGACACTCGGGCAAGTGTTCGATACGACAAAAGGCTACCGTTCATACATGTTTGACTTAGATGGTCTCATGCAGGAAAAATCCGAGGAGTCAGATGTTTTAAAGAAAGTCATGATGAGTGGCGTCGAGTTTCGTGATACGTCATTTCGCCCATCTGAATACGAGGTGTTGATGTTTGAGAAATCAACCGTTCAGGAGTCGATGGGAACAGACTCAATCGACGCCATCCATTCTCCTGAAGATATCCAACTCAAAAAAGGCGAGCGCGCTTTTACGATTTCTTTATCGACAACTCCTGTCGGCAGTTCGAGTGACGATACATTATGAAAACAGACCTGCCCCTTAAGTCAAAGAGGCAGGTCTGTTGTATTCACTTCCGTTGATGCGGTAAGGGAATCGTCAACGGCTTGAAGTCCGGTCCGAGCAGGATCTTCATTAAAAAAATCAGCTGTCCGGTGTGATAGGCATAATGCGCGAGTTGCCGTTCGATTGCGTCAACGACAAGATGCGGTTCCTCGCGAATCAAAACGGTCCGTTCCAGATCGTCCGGTGTCAGGGACGCGAGCGTCGCTTCGACAAGCTGCCAGCCGTCATCCCACAGTTTCAGTAACGTCGCTTTGTCATGTCCCTGGTCGATAAACTCGGCGTCCCGGTTGCGGTCCGGCTTTTCCCCGTCCGTCGTCAAAAAATCGGTCCAGCGTGACGTCATATTGTTCGTCATATGCTGAATCAACAACGCGACGCTGTTCGTGTCCGGTGCCAGTATCTGATGGAACTGTTCTTCGTTCAGCCAAGCGAGTGCCTGCTCGGCCGGTTCGCGGACTGCGCGGAACCGTGCTTGAATTGCCGTTAAATACACCTCTTCAATAGCCATTTCCCTCACTCCTTCTGCTGTTAATCGATCACAAAGTCCACACCTTTTTCTCCATCAATCGGTATCGTCCGTAACGTTTTTAACTGGTCATCCGTGACGATCAATCGGTATTCACCAGAAGATGACATGTCCGTTTCCGTGAAGTAGGAAGTCTTCTTATACGGATTCCGGTACAGGTAACGGTAATAGTTACCCGGCTTCCAAAAATCAGGTCGGACCGGTTCAACCCGGAACGCTTGTCCGAACGTCCACTTAACGAACCGTTGATCCGTATCGTTTTCACCGGTGCCGATGATTTGATAACCCGTCTGTTTGTTGATCATCCGCATCGGTTCCGTCGCCCAGTAGTTGACATCATCCAATACTGTAAATGACTTTTGCTGCATCGTTCCGTCCGTCTTTAGCTTGATCATCATGCCGTCGGTCGTTGCAAAATACGCTGTGTCCTTAGCGCCGTATAAAGCAGTATAAGCATATGGTTCAACCGCTTTTCGAATGACGTGTGATTTTCCGACGGCTTTGCAGCGTTTGATGTGACCCAGGCATCTTTCCCGTAATGGGCAATGGATGTTATCGATGTATTCGGCACCTCGTGTTTCTTGAACGTCCCTCGTTTTAAGTCATACGTAAAAAAGTGGTCCGCTTCGATACCGTCCGGGTGATGGATATAAATATGCCGCGGGTCAGTTCCTTTTTGTGAAAATGCCATCCGATACAAATCCGGATCAGCAATCGCCTCCGTCTTTAATGCTGTTCCCGTTTTTGATAATGTCGTCATCAGTGCCGGCTCTTGCGGATCATCCTGTGTTTCTTTAGAACGGTTAATATCGCTTCCATACAGCAGGATAACCTGACCGTCGTTCGGCTTAAACGTCATCGTCGTGACATCTTTTGATATGATCGGGTAAGAACTGGCTTTTGGTTCTTCGGGATGCGCGCCGATATAGAATGCACTCGCACATCCAGCTGCTGCTAGTCCAGCCGTTCCGTAAATCAATCGTTTTTTCCATGATTGCAGCAAAATTATCCACTCATTTCGTTTGTCATTTTCCCCTTCCATTGTAACGCTTTTTTTGTAAAAAAATTCTTTTGATCACATCCTCTGTTACTTATTGACCAAATATTTCATTAAGAAAAGACACTGCCGGATGGACAGTGCCTTGATTTATCCTCAGTTATCTTGCCGTGACCCCACTGTCGACCGGAAGACAGACGCCTTGAGATATGGCTCGCTTCATCCGTCGCGAGGAACAGGACAGCATGCGCGATCTCTTCCGCATTCTCGACATGACCAGGCGGAAACACCTGTTGCATCCCGCGAAACACACTGTTGACGTTATTGAACGTCAACATAGTTTCTTGTTATTTCTCACTAAACAAATAGAGAGTGCACGGTGCTAGCCGTGTCACTCTCCTATACTTTATGAAATTTGTTCAGCCGATTGATTCGCTCCGTTATTGACTTTCTTTTGACCGACGAATACAAATGCTGCCAAGACGAGTACAAGTAGCCCGCTGAAGACTGGAATAAGTTTCTTTTTCCAGTAACCAATCAATAAGCCGATGGCTGCTACCACTTCAATTGTTCCAACAAAATACATGAACCCTGTTCCATAGCCGTACACGTTTTCAAACGAGTCGACCATTGTCGGATCTGCACTCAGTTTCATAAATCCAAATAATAAAAAGCCAACTACTAACACCCCTTGAATAATTCGTACACTCCACTTCATTTTTACAACCACCTGTTTTTTCTGTCTCTTACTCTCTTATCATAAAGTCCTGTTTGTGAACTGAGAAGTAGGCACATTAATGTGGTTAAGTATCTAAAAGGATACTACGCATAATCAGCAGGCACTGACGAGCCAAGGCTGTCTCAGTTTTTAACCCGATAATAAAAAGAAAAATAGACAAAATTTTCAAATAATTTTATAGTTGAGTTACCTTATTTTGTAAAAGGAGCGTTCGAATGGATATTTCCGTTAATCACCTCTCCCATGCGTTTCAATTAGCCGGGAGTCCATTACTCGTCTTAAACGACCTCACGTGCCAGTTCTCAGCCACCGAAGTGACGGCAATCGTCGGTGCCTCGGGTTCCGGCAAGTCGACCTTTCTCAGTATGATCGGTTCACTCGACCGTCCGACGTCCGGACAAATCGAATACGACGGCCAAGACATCAGCCGTTGGAAAAATCGCCGCCTCTCCGCCTTCCGGGCACAGGAAATCGGCTTCGTCTTTCAACAATTTCACCTTCTGCCTGCGTTGACGGTCAAAGAAAACGTGCTCGTCCCGCTCTTAAAACAAAAAACGGACTTCAATAAAGAAGAGCGGATTGCCCAGATCCTCGAGAAAGTCGGCTTACTTGAAAAACAACACGCGTTACCGGCCCAACTGTCCGGGGGTCAACAGCAACGGGTCGCAATCGCACGGGCGCTGATCAGTCGCCCGCGCTGGATCCTTGCCGATGAACCGACCGGAAATCTTGATTCCGTCACCGGCGAGACAATTTTTCAATTGTTGCTTGACCTGCACAGGGAAGAGCAGTGCGGCATTTTGTTCGTCACCCATGACCTGGCACTTGCTGAACGGGCGGACCGGATTCTGTTCATGCAGGACGGACAAATCATTGAAGATCGTCGTAAGAAGACCATCCAAAGCGGGTAAACGAGACATCACAGCTCTTCTTATCGGCCTTTACCAAATGCTCCACGGCTCACCTCGCTACTCATTACAACATCAAGGAGGATCCAGATGCTACGTTTCGTTTTGAACCACTGGCGCCGGCAACGCTTTAAATTCATCTTGACGCTTGTCGGTGCCCTGATTATCAGTGCCGGACTCAGTTTGATGTTCAACCTGACCGATTCAAGTCAAGGAACGGTCGAACAGACATTACAGAAAAAATGGTCGTCCGCTTACGACATCGTCGTCCGACCGAAAGGCAGCCAGATGGCGACCGAAGCGAGTGACCTGCTTGAGCCGAACTATTTGAACGGCATCAACGGCGGGATTTCCTTTCAACAGTATGAGGACATCAAACAGATGAAGGAAGTTGATATTGCCGCACCGATTGCTGTGATGGGGTACGCGAATTCGAGTGTTTCTTACAAAAAAGCGTTAAAGTTTCCGACAAAGCCAGGCATATATCGTTTGACGACGACGAATTACATTCAAAATGGTTTTACGAAAGAACAGCAATCGCAAGAAATCATCCATATTGCACAAGGCACAAAAGTCCCTGTTCCTCAAAATGCCTCCTTTACGACGAATCCAGTTGAATATTTTCAAGATGCCAACGCAAGAAATCCTGCCCTTGTCGTCGCCATCGATCCGGTCGAAGAAGCGCGACTGGTCGGACTGGATGAAAGTGTCAGTTCGAAAAATAAATCGCGTTATTTCTCTAACCTTGATCACCATAAACCTGGAAACAACCCGGGTGAACATATCATTCCCGTCCTCATTAATCCGAATTCCTTTAATCAGGGCAATTATGAATACACGATTGAACGATTGGATGCTCCTTTTGTAACGGAACAAGATCAACAAAAGCTGATTGATGAATTGATTAAAAAACAACCAAAACGTTCCATTACTAACTCTGCCCTTACTACGTATTCTGCTAAAGTCATTCAACATCTCACAATCCCGATGTCTAAAGTAGAAAAAACGTATTTACAACAATTGCTAGAAAAAACGAACGCTACTGCCTTAGGCACGGATGAGTTAGAGGGGGCACAATTGCTCTACACATCAGGTCCGCTCCAGTTCAAAACAATCAACAGTCCTTATCCAACCCGTTGGACTACGGCTTATGAGATAAATTCCGCTCCCATCCAAATTAAAAATTGGACATATGGGAAAAATTATTTCCCTGAGCATGGATTCCGGTCACTTGAATCGAGTGGTCGAAAAATAAACAAGCCAAAGCCAGGTGAAGTAGACACTGCGTTCCCATACTTATCATTTAATGTCGTCGGTTTATATGATCCGAACAAAATCAACGTCTCAAAAGATCCACTCAACGAATTACCGATGGAAACATATCGTCCGTCGTCAGCTGATCTCGTCCTTGACGCCGAAGGAAAACCGATCAATCCGGCTAAACCGATTGATACGTCAGGAAACCCGGTCGGTCTATTGACCAGTTCACCAAATATCCTGACGACGCTTGACAGCGCCTTAGCAGTTAACGGGAAACAAGCGATTTCATCCATTCGTTTAAAAGTCAAAGGAGCAGCGACCGTCAGCGAACAGTCGGAACAACTGCTGCAAGACGTGAAGAAACAAATTGAACAAGAGACCGGTCTCGTCGCGACGATCACGAAAGGCTCCTCCCCGCAACCGGTCGTGACGAAAGTCGTTGATGACGGGAAGACACTCGGCTGGATTGAACAGCCGTGGATCCACATCGGTGCCGCGATGACGATTTTCCGTGAGACGAGCGTCGGCTTCTCCGGTGTCATCTTCGCGATGCTTGCCGTCGCCATCGTGTATGTCCTCGCGACGAGCTACGTCTCGATGCTTGCCCGCCGGAAAGAGTTCGCTGTCTTGCTCGCACTCGGCTGGCGGACGAAAGATCTTTACCGGATCGTCATGATTGAAGCCGTACTGCTCGCAGGCTTCGTCTCGCTCGTCGCCCTGCTCGTCGAAAGTATTTTCTCGTATGTCCGCAATGAAACGATGAACGTACTGAGTCTCGTCTTGATCGCCGGATTCAGCTTACTCATCTACCTGACCGGTGCTGCCTGGTCCGCCTGGACGATTCGTCAGATTTCGCCGTACGAAGCGATCAAGACCGGTGAATACGCCGCATCCTCACACATCAAACTGGGTCTGCGTTCGACCTTTACACTGGCGTTAAAGGAAATCTTCGGTAAATGGAAACGTAATGCGTTGTCGATTCTGTCGATTGCGTTACCGACAGCGCTGTTGACGTTCTTCCTGTTCGTGACGTTCCACTTGCAAGGTGTCCTCTATACGTCCTGGCTCGGCCAGTTCGTCGCGCTTCAAGTCGGCCCGATGCATTACATGACGATGGGCGTCGCGATCACGATCGCCATCTTGACGACCGGTGAAATCATGTGGCAAAACGTCACCGACCGCCGCGCCTCCCTCGCCATCCTCAAAGCTGTCGGTTGGACGAATCGTTCGATCCGCCAATTGATTCTGCTCGAAGGGATGCTGATCGGATTCGTCGCAGGGCTGGTCGGTCTCAGCATTTCCTATCTGACGATTTACGTCCTGTATGATTTAGTCCCGTGGGACGAACCGCTCTTGATCGGTGTCTCGCTTGCTTTGCCAATCCTGTTCGGGACAATCGCTTCACTGCTGCCGGCGCAAATCGCGGCACGGGTCAATCCGTATCAAGAGTTGAAAGATGCAGGCTAACCGCATCCATACACAAAACAGGCATGATGGCTCGCGGCCATCATGCCTGTTTCGTGATTCATTGCTTTGGAATCGGCAACGTCTCTGTCAGTCCGAGTTCAATCACTTTATTTTTCTTTAAGCGGTACAACATGTATTGATCCTGCTTGTATGCCTTCAGCTTGACGGCGATTTGGTGGCGCCGCTCCTTACTTTCGTCCGTATCGGCATATGCCGGACGGACCTCGACGATTTGTGCTTTTCCATATTGTTTTTGGACATATTGCGTCACTTTTGCTTGAACCATTTTTTCATAGGCGACGTCCGGTCCCCGGTTGAGGACGACATAGCCGACGCAACCAATCAGTGTCAGTAAAAAGAATGCTAAGATGGACTTTTTCACAATGTTCCTCCTCGGCCAAGCGATTCGTCTTTCCTGTGAAACGTACTTCTTATCGCAAATAGTTGACCGTTCACTTCTTTCTATTTATACACAATCGCTTCGTTTCCTTCTTCCGCATCGATTTAAGTGATTAAATGATGGATGCGATCATTTACGGAGTTTCAAGACGGGTGAATTTTCTTTTAACCGGAAGTCATAATCCGCGGCATTGACATATAACGGAGCTGTATACAGTGACGTCGCATCAATGACTTGTTTATTAAATGCAGCAAACGACAAGGTGTCCTCTTCCCATATCCAGTCACTCGTCTTGCCGGACTCTTTTTCATAGACGTTGCGTGCGAACTGATTCGTCGAACCGCTCGACACGTAATTGGCGATCATGATGCGTGACGGACCCGCCGTCACAGTATTTTCCTCGAAGCGTGTCGTTTCCACATAGTGCTGGACCAACAGTTGTCCGCCGTCTTCGCCCTTCGTATCGTTCCGGTAAAGGACATTTTGTTGAATCACCGTCTGTCGTGTCCCGCCCCGCTTGCTGTCGTAGCCGCCAATCGCGATGCCCGTGTAGTTGTTTTCATACACTGTATTCCCGACGACGTTAATCTGTTCAGCATATTTTCCGTGATGCTCGGATGTCACTTCGATTCCGATATCACTTCGATAGACGGTATTGTTGATGATGTCGATATTTTTCCCGCCGTCGACGTATATCCCGCCGGCAGCATACGCGTTCCCGTAAGCCGGGTTCCCGTAGGACGAGATGTCGTGGACGATATTGCCGGTGACGATTCCGTCCCGAACGTAATCTGTTCCGCTCGTCGCGACGCCCTCGTGCCCGATCAAATCGATTCCGATGTTATCATTTCGGCTGACCCGGTTCTCTTTGACAGTGAAACGTCGGATGTCCCCGTTTAAAACAATTGATTCACTCGAACCGAGCCGGCAATCTTCGACACGATTTTTTGTAAGCGTGATGTCATGCATCGGTTCTGTCCCGTAGACGGCAATCCCGTGCCCGTTTCCGTCTTTCGATGACGTTTCGATCCGGCGGACGGTGTTTTGCTCGAGCGTCACGTCGTGGCTCGGTCCCGTCAGGTAAATGCCGATAATCGTTTCATCGGCACGCTTCGTTTTGATGTCCTCGATGATGAAGCCGCGAATCGTCACGTAGGCCTTCCCGTCCATCGTGATGAGCGCCGTTGTTCCATCTTGCGACTTGAGTTTTTTCCCGCTTAAGATGACTTCATCATTCCGGTACGGTCGAAAGACGACCGGTTTCGCCTTCGTCCCGCTGTTTTTGACGACGAGCGGTTCCGTGTAGACGCCGGCATGGACATATACGGTCGTCCCTGGTTTCGCTAACGCAGCTGCCTGTTTTAGCGTCCGGACCGGGTTTTTCCGGGATCCGTCTTGTACATCGTCACCGTCCAGTGCGACATGAATTTCATTCGCCCTGAGACTCGGATTGATCCAGACGGTATAAAGAAAAGCCCCTCCTAGCAAGAGAAACAAGAGGAGGATGTAACGATTTTTCACAAGCTTCACGTCCTTTAAAAAACGATCTGACGTGCAATCGTTTCGTCTCTTCTTTTCATTATACTTGATTTTCAGAACGGTCTCCTAAAAAAAATCAGAAGCCGCTTCCTCGCTCCTGACGAATCGTTTAGATAACGGTCGTGAATTTTTTCGAAGTTTGATTCAAGGTCTCGGCCGCATGACTGACTGTATCAAACCGGCTTAACGTCTCTTCCATGACGCGGACGCTTGACGAGGCATCTTCGTTCGCCCGGGTAATCCCGGTTTCAATCCGGCTTAATTCCTTGTTCATGTCATCGGTCGTCGTCCGGACGTTGACGACGGCGAGTTCGACGAGTTTCGAAAGATTTCTGACTTCCATCGCAACGACGTTAAATCCACTCCCGTGTTCACCCGCGCGTGCTGCTTCAATCGAGGCGTTCAAAGACAACAAGTTCGTTTGGGCGGCAATCTCTTTAATCGTCCCCGCGATTTTTGTGATTTCCGACGATTGTGCCTGTAAGTTCGCTAACGTCTGCAAATTGTTTTTGGCATCCGTCGCCATTTTTTCAATCGTTCGCTTCAATTCTTCACTTTCCTGCTTTCCTTGAAGCGAACGCTCATCGAGATGTGTCGCAATTTCTTCGAAGGATGTCGCATATTCTGCAATCGTTTCCTGTCGCGCCGTAATGTCTGACGCAATCTTGACGACGCCGACGACCTGATCATTTTCGTAAATCGGCATATACGTCGCTTCGAGCCAAATCGCATTGCCCCGCGAATCAATCCGCTTGATTTTGTCGGCGGCACTGAAACCGCTCAGTAACTTATTCCAAAGTTCCTGGTAAGCAGGGCTGTTGACGAATTCCGGTGGACAAAACAGATGATGGTGCATCCCAATCATTTCGTCGCGTCGGTATTTCATCGTCTTCGCGAACAGATCATTGACGTCGACGACACGGCGTTGTACGTCAAACCGGATCATGGCGACATTTGTTTTTAAGGCTTCCAGGACATGGGTGGATGAGAGTGTTTTTTCGTTTGAAAGAAATGTAGTCAAGTGGGTGGTCTCCTTAGCTTAAATCTTCTCCCGTGTACAACCGTCAGTTTTATACATGGAGAAGTTTTTTAATAATGTACATAATGGAATGATTGACAATTAATTCTAAATATTAATAGTAAGAATTAAAGATAAATGGTAAAAAAAAGATTTGGGTCATTTTTACATAAAATTCTTTATCCTCATATACTATACGTATTAAGTAATTATATCCTGATTTATCAGGTTTTAAACTTTTTTCCGAATTAAATCATGATTTAAATTTAAAAGACGTTTTGTAAGCAGAGTTACAGCCTTTCTGCTACAGATGGTGTAAGGTAATAAGTAGATTTAACATTAAGGAGGAATAGAATACAATGAGTGCATTTCAACTAGGTACACATATTCCATCATTTACGCTCCCTTCTACAACAGGTGAAGATTATCACTATCCTTCATCGAAAAAACAAGACAACAATTGGCAGCTAATCATCTTCTTTAGAGGGGCATGGTGTCCTGTTTGTGTCGCAGATTTAAAGGAACTTGAAGAAAATAAAGGCTTTTTTGATAAACATGGCGTCGATCTCATTACGATTGCGACGGATCAATTAAAAAATTTGTCGGAAATGACTTCAAAAGAGCAACTGTCCTTCCCTGTGCTCTCCGATGAAGAGCTGAAGGTCCTTAAAGACTTTGACGTCTATTACCACGGTGAAGATTCACCTTATGAGGATCATGGATTACATGGTGAGCCGGCTTATTTCCTTGTTGATGAAACAGGATCTCTTCTTTATCAGCAACGGCAAACTAGCCCGTTTGGTCGTCCTACTGCTACTGAACTTCGTAAAATCATTACGTACATTAAGAAGAACTTAAAATGATAAAAAAATAAATGGGTGAACGCTTATTTCATTCACTCCAATGAAAAATGTATCCAACAAAAACCAGGCTGCCCTTACACGGATAAAATACTGTGTAAGGGCAGCCTGATTAACTTGTTGATTTCTAAAACTCCGACTAGCTGGACTCCGAAATTAAACTCACGTTCATCCTCCCCCTAAGGAGTGGACTTTCTCGTTCACAAATCCTGTAATGTGTGAAACTAACCGACATTAAAGTCTGAATATTCAGTCAATTATTCACGTTATTATCTTGAAAGACTCCAGTTATATTCATCGAACTTCCACATCACTCATGATGAATTCAAACGTTCCCATACAATTGCGGGGAGCTTGTCCCTGCGGAATAATGAAATGATCTCCCGCTTGAACCGGTACATTTTCAATCTCTCCGTGCCCGTTTAAAATTGTGATCGTACGGAAACGTTCAAGTGGCTTAAGGACAAACCCGTCTTTTACTTTGACGTGATATACGTTGAATTCCGGAACTTTAATAAGCGTCGTGATCTCTGCGTTTGTCACTTGCTTCGTCTCTGTTCGTCCGTAAAACGTAACATCGGGTGTTGTAATGACATTAAACGCTTGTTCAAGGTGCAAAACTCTTTTTTCTCCAACATCATCAATACGGTCGAAATCATACAGCCGGTAGGTCGTATCAGAAGATTGTTGTGTCTCGAGAACCACAATGCCTTTTCCAATCGCATGGATCGTTCCGCTCGGTACAAAAATAAAATCGCCCGCTTTGACACGTTGTGTCCGCAACAAGGTACTCCATTCAGCTTGTTCGATTGACTCTCGCAACGCTTCTTTCGTTCGGGCAGTATGACCTAAAATGATTTCCGCATCTTTTTCTGCTTCGATGACATACCAGCATTCCGTTTTTCCGTATGCTTCACCCTCCAGCTCAAAAGCTTGTTCATCACTCGGATGGACCTGAACCGACAGATCTTTTTCTGCATCGAGAATCTTCACTAATAGTGGGAATTCCGCTAATGTGTAGTCGCCGAACAATTCCCGTTCCTCAGACCATAACCGTTCTATTGAGTAGCCGGCATAGTGTCCTGTTTCAATGATGCTCATTCCATTGGGATGACCCGAAATCCCCCAACATTCGCCGATTGGACCGTCAGGAATTTCATAGTTAAAACGTGAGGCGAGCTTTCGTCCCCCCCATATCCGTTCTTGAAATACAGGTGTACATTTTAAAATCATTTTCGGCTTCATCCTTTCATCTCATCGTCATCCATAGTGCATATAGATTGGCCGCCGTGTACTTCAGAGTGTCATATGCTTTTTTAGGCTGCATCATCTCCTCTAGCGCGACCGGTTGTTGTGTAATCGAAAACGCAGCTGTGATCCCTGCTGTCCTTATGTGTTCAATCTGTGCGTCGACACTTCCGCCTAATAAAATAACGGGGATGCCGAACCGGTGTCCGAATTGCCCGATTGCTTGCGGCAATTTCCCTTGAAACGTCTGTCCGTCAATTTTTCCTTCACCTGAAAAAATAAACGCATAGTCCGCTACTTGCGCCATGACCCCTGTTTCCTCCAAAATCAGTTCAGCACCGCGTTTTAATTCAGCCTGTAAGAGCGACGAACAAGCACCTCCTAATCCACCGGCGGCACCTGCTCCTTGAATAGATTGAACATCTATTCCAGTATGTTCCGTAATTACTTTTGCTACATGGATGAGACGGTCATTCAGCTCGACAACATCACGCTCGGATGCCCCTTTTTGGGGACCGTATACATATGCAGCTCCAGTTGGACCGTAGAAAACATTATCGACATCACAAATGATTGTGAATTGACAATCTTCGAGAGCAGGGTGAACCCGTGTCTCATCGATGGACGCCAAAGAAGTAAGTTCTTGCATCTCTGTAATTTCCGTCCCGTCCTGTGCCAGAAATCGGTACCCCAATGCCTGAAGCATGCCGACCCCTGCATCAGTCGTCGCCGAACCGCCGAGTCCTAAGTAAATCCGCCGTGCTCCTGACGACAGGGCATCTGTAATTAATTGTCCGACCCCGAACGATGTCGCAGTTAGCGGATTCCGTTCTTCCTTTTTCAGTTGTGGTAATCCACAAGCAGATGCGACTTCGATCACGGCACGTTTTGTCTTTTTGTTATGACCATATACGGCTTCAGTCGGACGGCCGTTTGCATCATGCACAGTAACTTTCCGTCTCGTTAAATTAAAGGGGCCAGTCAAGGCAGCGACCGTTCCTTCGCCGCCATCTGCCACCTCGATCGATTGTATGGATTGATTCGGATTGATTTGACGAATTCCTTCCATGACCGCCCCGTTTGCCTGAGCTGAACTTAAACTTCCTTTAAAAGAGTCCATTGCGA
The DNA here is from genome assembly GCF_002214325.1 of Exiguobacterium sp. N4-1P. Lineage (NCBI taxonomy): Bacteria > Bacillati > Bacillota > Bacilli > Caryophanales > Exiguobacterium > Exiguobacterium sp. N4-1P. Next base: position 1,412,441 of record NZ_CP022236.1, on the reverse strand, counting down.
CTAAAATGGTTTGTCGTTCTTGCATTCGTCAGCCCTCCTGTCGTTTTACAGACCTTCAAATCCGACCATGGTCTGACGGTTAATTATCTTTTAATAAGAATTGTTTTTACCTGGTTCGGTGCGACCTCATAAGATTTGTCTTGTACCGCTGACGTGATTTCAACTGGATGTGCTTCGTTTAAATTGACTTCATGGAACGTTCCCGTTTGGTTTGATTTAAATCGAACAGATCGGCTGGTCGTCGTCGGATTGAAGACACGAAGAATGAGTCCTTCCCCTTGCTCTGCTTTTTTCAACGTACTCATGATAATCCCCGTCGATTCGAGTTCGAATAACGAATACGATACCGGCAAATGGAGTCCGGTCGGATTTAAACGCATCGCATCGTGCGGGATTTTATTGTAAGCAACAGTCGGTGATAAGTGACGCTTAGCGCAAACGGCCAGTTCTTCTTCTTTGCGGAGTGAAACGAGACCGAAATCAAAGCTGTATGTTCCGATCATCTGCGAATCCGGTGTCGCTAATTTGATTCCTGACGGACGACCCGGGCGGCGTACGAGCTCTTCTTTTCCGAGTACACCTACGCTACGGAACAGCGTAACTGCAAGCGTTGGTCGAGCTCCTGCAATGACCTCATATTCCCGTGAGCTGTTCGTGATTAAACCGAGTCCGTTCTCTGTCTCATCATCCTTTAGCCCAACATACGATAACATCGGGAAGATACCGTCTGGTCGTTCATTCCATTGTTCCTCTTCCCACACACGGAGCGCATCATCGACGAAGGGGCGGTGTATTACACCAAACTGATTATCTGAAAATGTTTGCCGGGTGTTTACTTCTGCCGGAATCAACAAACGTAAACGGTGGTCCTTCGCGTTGTTCGTAATCGTCACATTAAAGGCAATAACAGGATCGTCATGCTTTAAGACGATTTCAAGCGCGACCGTCATCTCTTTCGTCCGTTTGCCTTGCTTCCGCTCTTCTAAATCTGCCGGTACAGCGAAGCGGTGATCAATTCGGATCATTACCCGATAATTTGTTTGTGTGACTTCGATTGTCGGGCGATCCGTTTCTGTCGTAATACTCACATCATGAAGCAGGGGCGAATAATCATATTCATCTCCATCGTCCCCACTGTCCTCAAGCAGGAAGAGATCGCGGTACGTCCGATTCGACTGTTTATCTGTCACATCAAGTGTACCGTTCGACTGAATTACTACGTGATACAGCGCTGTGTCACATTCCGTTATACCTGTTTCCGCCTGCGGCAACGCGTCCGGAGTCGCACTCTCTTCAACAACGAAAAGTGTTTCATAACTCAAGGCCGGAAGTGTGATATCAAGTTCAATTGTGTAACGATAAAACGGATCATAGTTTCCATAGTGGACGATTTGGCGGTCAATCAGCCCCGGATCGATGACTGCTTTTTTCATCAACTGATAAGGAACAGGCTGCCCTGCTTCCGTTTCCAGACGGATATTTTCAAATTTACTGATGATTTCCGTCGTCGTTGTGGTCGTTTCCTGACTCGCATTCAAATTAAAGAAGGTTAACCGGTCTTCCGTTCGCTCCGTCGCAATCGAATCGACAATCTTTCTTTTATAGAATGAAATCAATTGATCGGTTTTTTCGTTTGCAATGAAAAAACGGTTGTAAATTTCTTGATGGACTTTATCGGAGCAGCAACATCCGATGCTATCATGGGCATGATTTTTCATGATTTCTTTCCAAATCAATTCGACTAGCCCGTGATGGTATTCAATCCCAAGTGAATAGGCAAGGCTCATTAACGGTTCTAATGTATTCGTCAGCTTGTTTTCGATTTGAGTATTCATCGCTTTGATGTCCATCCGTGTCGAATAGATGCTACGGTGAACACGCATATATTTCCCATCTAAAAACTCTCCTGAAATGGTCGGCAGATTAAGTTGTTGCTCCAGTTGATCAAATAAATCTTCGTATCGACTCAAGAAAAACTCGCGTTCCGGATACAGACGATGTAGTTGTTCGATGACTTCCGTAATGTTTTGCTGGAGCGGCATTTGATCATGACCATTCGGTAACAGCAGATGATCTCCGGTCGCACCCTTATCGAGGACAGGCAAATATTTATCCATTCGCTTTCTTAGTGCCGTTTCTTCAGTCGGTAAATATTTACCGATTGCATAGCCGAGCGGCATCAGCTGGACGAGTACATTGGAACCGTCCGCTGAATTCCAGTTGAATTCAGTTTTGTTCGTTCCATGCCGTTCCGACGTTCCTCGCCAGAAAATCGAGCGTTCGATATCGAATCCGTTCAAAATCATCGGCATTTGTGCCGACTGCCCGAACGAATCCGGTAAATAACCAATCTTCATATGGGGACCAAATTCACCTGAATCTTTAATGCCGTACAATAAGTTTCTGACAATCGACTCCCCGCCTACAATCATTTCGTCTGTTTGGGTATACCAAGGTCCAATAATCAATTTTCCTGATTGAACTAGCTGTTTTATCCGTGACCGGTTCTCCGGCTTTACCGCAAGATAATCTTCGAGGATTGATGTTTGTCCATCTAAAACGTAATATGGATAATTTTCATCCGTTTCAAGCCTTTCCATGATTTCTTCTAAATTATTGACTAATAAGATGCGTGATTCTTCGGTCGAGAAGTACCATTCCCGATCCCAGTGCATATGTGGTACGACATGAACATTTTTCATTGTTTCCAGCTCCCTTTAAGCAACATTTTTCAGTGCATCCTGATGCTTTTTATTTTTATGTTTTCGAGTGAGAAGGAGAAGGACCATCGAAATGAACGCTCCAACCAATGCCGCACCAAGCCATACTGATGCCGCAAGTACGAGGGGTTGTCCCTGAAGTAATGCCAACGAAAAGATACCTGCTCCCGGTACGTTCAGACCGATTCCGAAATAGGCCACAATCGCTCCCGTCACGGCGGATCCTGCGACTAATGAGGGAATGACACGGAGGGGATCATTAATCATGAAAGGAATCGCCCCTTCCGTAATCCCTGCTAAACCGAGTAACCAGGTTTGTTTTCCAATTTCCCGTTCTTCTTTAGTGAACGCCTCTTTGCCTAGGCGGGTTGCACCGGTTACGGCAAACGCTGATACCATCTTGACTGAAGCAAATGTGGCATACGGGATTAAATTTCCGCTCGCCATCGCTCCGATACAAAATGTATACGCCGCTTTATTGATTGGTCCACCGAGATCAAACGAAACCATCGCACCAATGATTGCCCCGAGTAATAAAGCATTAGCCCCCTCTAATCCATCCAGCCAAGAAATCAGTCCTGTATTTAAATACGCTAACGGACGACCGACGACAAATAACATGATTGACCCGACGACAAGTGTTCCGACGACCGGATAAAACCAAAAACTGATAAACCCGGCAAATGTACCCTTCGGTTTAACTTTTTGCTTTAAGAATTTGAGGAAATATCCGGCAAGTAAGCCTCCGAGCATTCCACCTAAGAAGCCACTACCGATTAAGTTGGCTGCGACTCCGGCAGCAAATCCAGGTCCTAGAGCAGGCTTATCAGCAATCGAATACGCCATGTATGCAGCTAAAATCGGAATCATTAACTGACCGAGCAGGGCTCCCCCTAATTGACGCAGTAACCATAACCACGAACCTTCTTCCGCATAGAGCGCCTGTAAATCAAACAGTTGGGAGATGAAGACGGCGACGGCAAGCGTCATCCCTCCGGCAACGATAACCGGAATGATATGCGAGATACCTGTCAGCAATGACGCTTTCACTTCGCTTTTCCAATTCGTCGGCTCCTCATCCGCTTCATCCGCCATCCGGTCAGCATCAGACTTCACATTTTCACTTTTCGTCAAAGCTTTTTCCAGGAGATCCTTTGCACTACGAAGCGGGGCAGCGACTGATGTTTTTATAGACGGAATGCCTTTAAAACGTGCTTCGTCCTTTACCGCGACGTCAACTGCAAAGATGACGGCATCTGCCTGCTGTAAATCTTTGGCTGCATGTCGGTCTTCGATTCCGTTTGCGCCTTGTTTTTCAACCTTCACTTCGATGCCAAGTTCGCGACCGGCCTTAATCAATGCTTCGGCTGCCATGTACGTATGCGCAATCCCTGCCGGACATGCTGTAACTGCCAGTACTAACTTTCCAGACGAAGGAACTTCTGCTGTTGAGTCCGTCTTTTCATCGACAGAGGCGTCTAAGGCTGCCAGTAAGTCTTCTGCTGAACGCGATTGAAGGAGGCGGTTTTTGTAGTCTTCGTTTGAAAGACGGGTTACAAATTCAGCCAATAGTGTCAAATGGGTTGATCCCGCTTCCGCTGAAGGAATCGCCAGCAGGATGACCAGCTCCACCTTGTTTGCCGGATCAATGCTTTCCCAGTCCGTTATCGGTTTTGTCAACGTCGCAATCGCAAATGATGCTTCTCTGACACTATCTGACTTACCATGGGGAATCGCAAGCCCCCCTTCAAATCCTGTCGGTGACAGTCCCTCCCGAGCGATGACTGCTTCATAAAATGCTTCTTCCGATGAAATTTTACCGGCTTCGGCGAGTTCGTGAATTAAAAAGCGAATCGCTTGATCTTTTGAATCAAATGTCTGTTGAACATGTAAAAGTGAGGTTGATGTATTCGCTTGCAACAACATGTTTGTAACCCCTTTCATTTTTACTTTTAATGAATTACCTGTAGTGTATCAACAAAAAAAGAAGAAGCTTGATTCTTCTTCTTCTTTCACATCCTTTTCTTTTGTAAGGGTTTTCATGTGTATAAATACACATCACTTGTGATTTTTCCAATACTGTTCTAACAGATGACGCAACAAGTAAAAAATCGGAGTCGGGTTTGTAATGTTGTGATGTAATAAGCGTTCAGGGGGCGAATAAAAATAGAGGCGGTAATCGGCATAGTTCACGAGGCTGTTATGCGTAAAGTGGGTGATACTGACAATCGGAATGTTTTTCTCTTTTGCCCGCCCTGCCAGTTCAATGACGGCTTCACTCTCGCCAGAAACGGATATCAAAAGAAGTAAGTCCTTCGGTGTCATCGCTTCTAGTTCCGTGATTGTCGTATGACGGTGAAGATAAAACTCACATTTTTTATTAACGACTCGATACCCTTGCACCAAGTATTCGCAATAGGTGACAGAGTCTCCAATACCGTATACGAGTACGCGACGGGCTTGTTCGAGTAAATGATGAACTTGCTCGACATGTACTTCATCGATGAGTTCTTTCGTCTTTTTTAATACGTCACCCGGCACATCTTCTTCATTTGCTTCAAGTTCATGCTTGATTGCATTTTTCATGTGCGAAAAACCGTCATAGCCTAATTTTTTAGCTAACCGGACGATTGTATTCGGGACTGTAAAAGATTCTTCCGCAATCGCCTGAATCGACATGCGTGTTACGTTCGTAAAATGATCGTTGATATATGAAATAATCTGATCGTCTGTATCGTTCAGGTGATATTCATACTTTTGAATCCGTTCCTTAAAAGTCAACATATACCCCACTCCTGCCGCAACGTTTAACCGTTTAATTGTCTACCAATTAAACAGTATACAAAAGCTCGAGTCAAAACAACAGTCACTTCAAGGACAGACCCTTTAACCGGTTTCAGCGAATTCCTTTTAATGAACGTTCACGCACGCTGGAATGCCTTCTCTTCATGACTTCCGTATATTTCCTTGGTCTGCGTAATCGTTAAATAGGCAGTGGAGTCCGTTGCCAACACAAAACGCTTTAATTTCGTGACGTCCGGTGACATCAAATGCACCGTGATTACATGTTGCTTCGCCTTCGAAGAATTCGTATTAACGACATGAACCGTTGCCGGTGCCTTTAATTCCTGTAGAATAAAGGACTGGATATGTTCAAATTGATGACTGATGATGACAACTTCACTATGCTGCTTTAATTTCTGTAGCAAAGTATCGATTAGGACCCCATTGAGAAATACACCAAATACAGCATACATTCCCTTCTCAATTCCAAATAGCATACTGGACACAAGCGCAATGCTTAAATCAAATAAAAGTACAGCTACTCCAATTCGTACACCACTCCATTTATTCAATATCATCGCTAAAATATCTGTTCCGCCGGTCGAAGCATTATGACTAAAAATCAATGCCATCCCGTATGCATTAATCGAAAAACCAAATACTAGCTGGATGAATAAATCATTTCCTACCGGTTGACGGATTGGTGCATACAAATCGAGCATATACACAAACAAAGATAATACCAGACTTGCATAGACTGTTTTAAAACCGAAAGTAAACCCTAAGAAAGCAAAACCGATACAAAAAATAAAAACGTTCAATCCTATCATGAGCACACCTAACGACAAGTTCGGCAGAAATTCGTGGATGATAACGGAAAGCCCTGAAACCCCGCCGGCCGCGACCGAATTTGGTACTAGGATAAAGTGAATATTAAAGGCCACCATCAAAAGCCCGGCATGTAATTGCAGTACATGTTTTTTTTGCATTTTTTTGCTCTCCTTTGTAGTAGAACTAAATTGTAGTACAATTTAGTTCTACTACATAAAACCTGTTTTGTCTATTGCTTTTTTCAGTTATAAAAACCATTCGATTTTTCAGAAAGAATCGACCGGGAAAAATGCTAAAATAAAATAAGAGACAATTCAATGGACGGAGGAACGTTTTCATGAAAACTGTAAAACCCATCGAAACGATTATTATTGAAAAAATTAAACGAGCTATCCTCAATCGGGAATTTGCTCCCGGTATGCAACTTACTGAATCCGTCATCGCCGAGAAACTTGAGACAAGCAGGACGCCCGTCCGGAACGCTTTTAAGAAACTCGAACTTGATGGATACATCGTCTTGAAACCGAATCGCGGAGCTTATGTGATTCAACCGACCGTAAATGACATCATTCAGGCGTTTGAACTCCGGATTGAATTAGAAGGTGTCGCCGTAAAATTTGGTCTCGCGAATGTCGAACAGAAGGATCTTGACTATTTAAAGCAACTCATCGAAAAAGAACTGGACGCCTACACTCATGAAGATTTAACCGAATATACGAGCATCAACAAAAAATTTCATATGCTACTCGCCGAAAAAAGTCAGAACCGGTATGTCATTGAATTTTTAAGTCGGATCATTGATCAAATCGACGTCTATTTAATGATGTACAATGTCATTGATTATAAAAGTAAAAGAAATAACAAGAGCCTTAAGGAGCATCTCGAGATCATCACAGCGATTGAATCCCGTCAGGTTGATCTTGTTACCGATGCCCTGCAACGCCATTTACACCAGACATTAGACTCTATTAAGTCAATAACGGAACCTTACCAGTCGCTTGAAGATATGTTCTAAAAAAAACGCAACGCATCCATTTCCCGACGACTCGGAAGTGAACGCGTTGCGTGTGACAGATTACATATTATATTGATGCTGCAGTTAAGAATAGTTCATTTATTCGTTTACGCTTTTGTCCAGTTTGGCACCATTTCAACATTTGCAGCGACCATAGTCGTGTAGACTGGGCAACGTGAATCCACAATGTGTTGCAATTCTTGTACACGTTCTTCGGATTCACTTGTTAAGACTTTTGCATTGACTGTGATGCGTTCGAAATAGGGACGAACTGATGCATCCCCCATCATACCGCGTGGATCCAGCGTGCCTTCCACTTCAAATTCAATTCCTTGCAGATCGAAGTTGATTTCTTTTGCGACGAAGTTAGCAATCGCATTTTCGCAACCTGTCAAAGCAACAAGCAGTGTTGCAAGTGGATTTGCACCTTCATCTGTTCCGCCCATTTTCGCCGGCTCATCGATGATGACTTTATGACCGTGTGAAACGCCTTCTGTATACATACCTTTTGATACTGCTGTAATTTTTTCAACCATTTGTAATCTCTCCTCATACACTTTTTTGTTGGTTTCTTTACCACACGCATACCGTACCACGCAGTCTTTTCTCTCTCCAAGACGAATGCTTACGCGTGTAAGCCAGCTTACACTTTCGGCGATTACCTGTTCATGTTTGCTGCTGATTCGAAACTATCTGTTTAGAAAATCTATGAAAACCAGTTATAGTGAAAAGACAATCCTCATCTTGATGAAGAGATGACCAAAAGGAGTAATAACATGGATAAACTTAAGCTTTTGTCGCAAATCAGCTTGTTTGAAGAACTTCCGACGAACGAATTGCAACTTATTAATGACGCAAGTGAAATGGTCCAGTTGAAACGGGGCGACGTTATCCTCTCGCCGCATCAACGGCAAGACGCACTATTTTTTCTAAAAGAAGGACAAGTTCGTTTGTATCGGATGAATAAACAAGGCAAGCAATTCACAGTTGATGTTTTAGTTGGTGGCAACACGTTCGGAGAAACGGCAACACTATCGTTGACGGACGACGACATATATGCAGAAGCCATGACAGATACGTGCCTTTGTATCATGCCAACTGATCAGTTCGAAACATTCATCGAAAGTAATCCAAAAATTGCGATGAAATTGATTCAAGTCTTGTCAAATCGACTAAAGGATGTCTACTCCTTCAGTGAGCACCTCGCGCTAAATGATGTGAAATACCGAATCGTTTATTTGTTGCTGAAGCTGAGTGAAAAATCGGGCACGCGACACAAACAGTGGCAATCAATCGATTTGAAACTTACCCACACTGACATCGCACAAATGATCGGTTCCACAAGAGAGACAACGAGCCTCATTCTGAATCAGTTAAAAAAAGAGGAAGTGCTCAAAAAAGAGCTCTACTTCGCGATTGATGCCAATCGTGCAAGTGAGCTTCTCAACCAATTTTAATTTTTTAAGTACGGCCTACTAATTACGCCAACTAAAAACGGTCATTGCCCGAATCTTTTTTCGAGAAATGACCGTTTTTTAGGTTTAAGCACAAGTTCAAACAATCTGATGGCCATCTGCCCGGAACAGTTCAACCGTTCGCTCGAGCGTGACATCTTTTACGAGAATATAGTCCGTATCATATGTGGATAAAGCAAAGATACTGATTTCATGTGCTGCAAGTGGACGAATCAGCTTGGATAAAATACCCGTCAATGCAAAATCAAGTGGACCTTCGACCTTGATTGCCCGAAATCCGGACTCGATTTTTAAGTATGTCTCGTCTGTCGGAATACTGGATGTCTCGCAGACGACCGATAGCTCATCACGTGTTTTCATGATGTTCCAAAATGATCCACTCTGAAAGATCCATTCTGGTAGTGTGGCTTCAACCGCATAGCGAACGACCGATAATTCTTCTGGTAAGACTGTTAAGTTCAATTGTTTATCCCCCTCTTATCTTAGATGTCATAAGAATACCCCCGAATCTTAGCCTTGTACAGGTCTAGATTTCGGAGGTGTTTTTTACGCTTTCGTCCAATTCGCGACAAGTGTGACGTCCGCTGCGACGAGTGTCGTCGAAATCGGACAACGGGCATCGACGATTTTTTGCAATTCCTGGACCCGTTCTTCCGTTTCCGATGTCGTGACCTTCGCATGGACCGTGACCCGCTTGAATTGTGTCCGGACAGACGGGTCACCCATCATGCCGCGCGGGTCAATCGAACCTTCGACTTCAAAGTCGATTCCTTGTAAATCAAACTCAATCTCTTTTGCGACGAAGTTCGCGACCGCATTTTCACAACCGACGAGGGCGACGAGTAGCGTCGCAAGAGGATTCGCGCCTTGATCTCCACCACCCATGCTTTCCGGTTCATCAATCCGGATCGTATGAATCCCTGCCTGACCTTCCGTGTGCATCCCTTTTGAGACTGCTGTCACTTTTTCGATCACAATCAACCGCTCCTTTTAATCGTTTAGTTTTTCAATATGAAAGTAGATTATTCAACGACGTTGCCTTCAGCCGGGATCGGGTGAGCTTGCAGCAGCTTCGCGAAATGCATCAAGTTGTAGGCCATGACTTTCGCATGCCCTTGCGTGAACGCGTTGTTTTTTCCATTTGCTTCAATGAAGGACGGACCCGGTCCCGCTTCGCCAACCCAGTACGTATCGACGTTCGGCGGAATCGTAAAGCCGATATGTGATAATCCGTAAAGGATCGACGCCGATGCATGCTTCGCCCCGTCCTCGTTCCCCGTGACGATGACTCCCCCGACTTTGTTGTAATACATGTATTGCCCTTTCTCATTTGTTAACCCGCTGCCGCCATACAACCGTTCAATGACTTGCGTCGCGATGCTGCTCTTCTCACCGAGCCAAAGTGGTGTCCCGATGACGACGATGTCAGCAGCCTTTACCTTTTCAAAAATTACCGGCCACTCGTCCCCGTCTCCCTCGTCAGTCGTCACGCCATAGGCGACGTTATAATCGACGACGCGAACGATTTCCGACTCGATGTCAAAGTCTTGATAATAAGCAATCACTTCGTTGATTAAGGCTTCCGTATTCGATAATTCATCTGACGATTTTAATGAACAATTTAAAAATAAAGCTTTTGTCATAAGTCTCAACTCCCTTATTGTCTAGCATTCACGTACTTTTTTATAATTCCTTTGTTTTTGATTTGTCAAACCTGACCGTCCTGCATTTTAAACCGTCACAACTTCTCCATTCAAAAAAATTGAACTTTTATTTTAAAACATCGAAAAAATAATTTTCAGACCGATAGTATATATATCACCAACTAGAAATCCACCAGGAGGTCCATCTATGACTGAAGCAAGAACCCATTCCATTCGTACACGTTTGTTACTGATCATCAGCTCCATCCTCATCATTTTTTTCCTCTTTAGTAGTGCCGCCCTTTATTACAACACGAACCAAACAGCGGTTTCGACGCTTAAAAAAACAGCGGAACAAGACGCTCTTCGCATCGCAAAAACATTCGACACGGCTGCCTACGCTGAATTTTTGAGCAATCCGACCGCTTCCGAGAATTATGAAACGCTTCGTGAATCGCTCGATACGTTACGTCAGCAAAACGGTTTACTGTATGCCTATACGGCAACGATCGACCAAAATAAAGTCAATTTGTTGATTGACGGTCTACCGAAAGCAGAAGCCGCAGCCATTAATGACCCGGCGACAGGTGCCGTCGCGCAGGACATGAAACACGTTTTGAACGGTGAGACCCATACGACGGACGTGATTGATGATCCGGAATACGGACAATACGTCAGCGTCTATGTACCGCTGAAAGATGCCTCGAACACAATCATCGGCATATTAGGTGTCGATATCGCTGCAAAAGACGTCGATGCGCTGTCGACAACTTTACTCAAACAAAACCTACCGCTCTTCATCGGTTTATTACTGATTTTACTTGCACTCACCTTAGCTGCCTTGTACTATATGCTCGGACGGAAGCTGAAACCGCTCGAGACGCTCCAAGCCGTCTCGGAAAACATCGCGGCCGGGCAACTTCGGCAGGCGGATACACAACTGACCCAGCTCGAAATCAAATCGCATGATGAGATTTATTCGCTCGCCCACTCGATTAAACAGATGAACGACATGTTACGGACGATGATCACCGACATCTCGCAGACGTCACTTCTCGTCCATGAGACGAGTCAATCGATCGACGACAGTACAACGGAAGTCCTCGACGGTTCAACACAAATCGCACAGACGATGACCGAAATCGCGACCGGGACCGAAAGTCAGACCCACGTCACGTTATCATTGACGGATGAAATGGATGCATTCTCGCGATTAATCGGGGCGACTTCGACGGAAGGTGAACAGGTCCAGATGACGGTAGCTGAGATGCGTGACATGACAGACGCCGGACGTTCCCAAATGGAACGGTCGGTCAGTCGGATGGAAACGATCCATCAACAAGTTTACGCTTCAACAGACCAAATCCAGCACCTGAAACGACAATCGACGGAAGTCCAAGCGCTCGTCACAATCATTCGCGACATCGCCGCGCAGACGAATCTGCTTGCACTGAACGCCGCGATTGAGGCAGCACGTGCCGGAGAACAAGGAAAAGGCTTTGCTGTCGTCGCGTCCGAAGTCAAAAAACTGTCGAACCATGTCGCAAGCAGTGTTAACGAAATCGCGGCAATCGTCCAAAGCGTCCAGGAAAATACGCAGCAGATGGAAAGCACCTTTGCCTTGACGCTGCAGGAAACGGTGTCCGGACAAACGGATATTAAAGAGACGGATGCTTCGTTCCGTCACCTCGCTGAACATGTCACAAGCGTCGCCTCGTCGATGGCACAAATGACCGATCAGATGACACAAGTCACCCGGTCGGAACAAACCATCCGCAGTGCCTTGCACGAAATCGCCACGGTCGCAGAGGGACATACCGCAAGCAATGAGGAAGTCGCAGCCGCTTCTGAACAAATGATTGCGACGATTACGGGCCTGCATACGCTTGTCGAGACCTTGAACACAACATCCCGTCACCTGGAAGATCAAACGAACAAATTTTCCTTATAATGAAAACCGCGCAGAGCCCAAATGGGATACACTTGAAAAAGTGAACCGTTTGGATTTTTCTATTGTTAGACGCCACTCGCCGGTACTGCGCAATCATGATTGGATTACCGTAAAATCAAATCGACACCTAGAAAGTGAGGCATCTTATGGTCATCAAACTATCACCGCTCAAACCCGTCTATTATGAAGGAGGTGAACGCGCCGTTCTCCTCTTACACTCGTTTACAAGTAGTCCGAACGACATGAAACCGCTCGGACGTTATTTGCAGCAAAATCAGTATTCGTGTTACACCCCGGTACTTAGTGGTCATAGTCTGCCGGCAGAAGACCTTCTGACCTATGGACCAGCCGACTGGTGGCAGGATGCACTCGACGCTTATCAACTGTTGCAGGACAAAGGATTTGAAAAAATCGCCGTCGTCGGTATTTCGCTTGGCGGTGTCCTTGCGTTAAAACTGGGACAGGAATTGCAGGTCAACGGTGTTGTAACACTGTCTGTGCCGATGTACAAGAAAGCCGGTTCCTTGCAAAAACGGCTGCTATATTATGCCCGACGCTATAAACAGATTGAAGGGAAAGAGGAGCAGCAAATCGAGTCAGAAATGGAAGCGCTCCGGCATCTCCCCGTTGATTCATTGGTCGATTTTGAACAGCTCGTCAACCAAACACGGGACAACTTGGTGCAAATCGATTCGCCGATTCGCATCCTGTACGGAGAATTAGACACGCCCCTGTACAAAGAAAGTGCCGAGGAGATTTTTAACCGCGTGGCGTCAGATCAAAAATCAATTAAGGGGTTTGCCCAATCAAAACACTTGATGACGTTAGGTCAGGACAGAAACGACATCAATGAAGAGATTCTTACCTTCTTAAACGAGCTGACGTGGTAGAAGACAGGCACGGAAAAGCAAGTTCAAATTGTTTTAAGGCATCCTGTACGCTACAGGATGCCTCTTTTTATATCGTCAGCATGCAGAGAATCAAACTAATTGACGACGTAATCAATAGATGTTATATTTATCTCGAATTAAAGATATTAGAATTACAGATATTCGAATTAAAGATAAATGGAGGTGAACGACATGGAACAGCCGAATCCGAACTTAAAAGCATTGACCGTCATGGTTCGGGCCGTCGATGCGCTTCATGAAGTCATCAAAAAGGATGTAGCCAAGTCTGGCTTGAATCCGACCGATTTTTCCGTACTCGAGTTGCTGTACCATAAAGGAAGGCAACCGATTCAACTGATCGGTAAAAAAGTCTTGATTACGAGCAGCAGCATCACCTATGTCATCAATAAGCTTGAAAAAAAGAATTACGTCGTCCGGCAGGCGTGTCCGACTGATCGGCGCGTGACATTTGCCGAACTGACCACAGAAGGCCGAGAATTAATGGACACGATTTTTCCGGAACATGAGAAAACAATCAATCAGGTGTTCGAAGGAATTGACCCGTCTGACATCGAAGCGTTGATTAACACCGCTAAAAAAGTCGGCTATCAGGCACAAAACCATTAATTTTTTTAATAGATATCTCGAATTCGAGATAATAATCAAAGGAGCGATTTTCATGAATGAATTAAAAGGAATCCACCACGTCACGGCGATCACAAGCAGTGCCGAGAAAAACTATGCGTTCTTCACAAATGTCTTAGGGATGCGTCTCGTCAAGAAGACCGTCAACCAGGATGACATTCAGACCTATCATCTATTTTTTGCCGACGACAAAGGGTCAGCCGGGACGGATATGACATTCTTTGATTTCCCCGGCATCCCAAAAGGAACACACGGTACAAATGAAATCTTTAAAACTGCTTTTCGCGTCCCGACGGATGCAGCGCTTGACTACTGGATTAAACGGTTTGATAAATATGACGTCAAGCATCGCGGCATCAAGGAACAGTTCGGGAAACAGACGCTCTCGTTCGTCGATTTCGACGACCAGCAGTACATGCTGATTTCAGACGAGTTGAACGAAGGCATCGCCTCCGGAACCCCGTGGCAAAACGGGCCCGTTCCATTAGAATTCGCGATTACCGGTTTAGGTCCGATTCACATCCGGATCGCGGAATTCGACCGGTTAAAAGACGTCTTGGAAAAAGCGATGCTGATGCGGGAAATCGATCAAGCCGGTTCCCTGCATTTGTTTGAAATGGGTCAAGGCGGAAACGGCGCCCAGGTCATCGTCGAGCATAACCTGTTACTGCCGAGTGGACGTCAAGGGTTCGGCACCGTCCACCACGTCGCGTTCCGCGTCGAAGACACGGCTGCCTTAACTGAATGGATCGAGCGGATGCAACAGTTACAATTCAACACATCCGGCTACGTCGACCGGTTCTTCTTCGAATCCCTGTATGCACGGGTCGCCCGCGGTGTCTTGTTCGAATGGGCGACAGACGGTCCCGGCTTCCTAGGCGATGAGCCGTACGAAACGGTCGGAGAAAAGTTATCCTTGCCACCATTCCTCGAATCCCAACGGCTACAGATTGAACAAATGGTCCGTCCGATTGATACCGTCCGAAGCACACGGACGATTGAAAAAGAATATCTTTAAGAAGGAAACACTACTTCAAGAGGAGGAAACGATCATGACAAAATTAAACATCGGCATCATCTTAGGCTCAACACGGGAAGGCCGTTTAAGTCCGCAGGTAGGCAGCTGGGTCAAACAACTGGCCGACCAACGCGGCGACGCCAACTATACGATCATCGACATCGCCGAGTACAAATTACCGCTGCTTGGTGAAAAGGACGGCGACGCAACAGGAGCAGCCGCCTGGTCTGAAGCAATTGCGGCGCAAGATGGGTTTGTCTTCATCACCCAGGAGTACAACCACTCAATCTCCGCTTCCTTAAAAAATGCCCTTGATTACCTCCGGGTCGAGTGGCATAACAAAGCGGCAGGGATCGTCTCCTACGGCTCAGTCGGCGGTGCGCGTGCGGCAGAACATTTGCGCGGCATCTTAGGTGAATTGATGGTTGCCGATGTCCGGGTCCACCCCGCTTTATCATTGTTCACGGATTTTGAAAATGGAGCTGTGTTAAAGGCGGCATCCGTCCAGGAAACTTCCGTGAACCAAATGCTTGACCAGGTCATCCCGTGGGCGACGGCCTTAAAAACGATTCGCTGAGCACCGCATCGTGGTGAAACACCTATGCAAGCGCACTAAAAAAGCGACTCCGGCACGATACCGAAGTCACCTGATTGCTACTCTTTTATAGACGTAAGGCGTAGTTCCGAAGCGGGAGCTACGCCTTTTAGTTCGCAACTTCCGTCATAACGTCGTTGCGACTTCCTGCAGGTCATCCGCCGTCTCGGCAATTGATTCTGCGACGGTCCGCATTCCTTCGATTGTGCCGGCGACATCCTGGGTATCGCTCGACAAGTCGACGAGTTGTTTTGAGACATGGATCGTCTGATTCGAAATCATCGTGAAGGCCGAGACGACACGCGCCATTTCATTCGTCGTCTGCGTGACTGACTGTTCCGTTCCCGCCATCTGACTCGAGACCGTCATCATTTTCGACGTGATTTCCTGCGCGATATCGGACGCTTCCGCGGCTGACCGTTTGCTTTCTTCCGCTAACTTGCGGATTTCCTGGGCAACGACGGTAAAACCGCGCCCCATCTCGCCGGCGCGTGCCGCTTCGATGGAAGCATTCAGACTCAATAAATTCGTCTGATCGGAAATTGCTGTTACCATCGCGGCGATCCGCTCGATTTCTTGCGACAAGAAGGCGAGCTGGGCGACCTGTTCCGTCGTCGCCTTCATGTCCGTGACGACGGCTTCGAAGCGTTGTGTCTCTGCTTCGACCAACTTGACACCATCTTCCGCCTCTTTGACGGCTTCTGCCAACTGACTTGAGATTTTCTCCGTCGTCATCGAAACGTTGTTCGCATGCCGCTCCATCTCCTGGAAACTTGCAGATGATTCTTCACTCATCGCCGCCAGTTCCTCGGTTGATTTTTGGACGGCGGCACCGACACGCTGTTTCGTCTCCAGCACACCTTGACGTTCCTCGTCGACAGTCGCTTCATACATCGTCAAAACGATTTGTTGTTCGAGATTGAATAACTTCCCGACAGAACGCAACATTTTCATCTTTTCGAGCTCCGGCCAAGTACTTCGTTCGACGTGTCCGCTAAAGACGTTTAATACATTCTGAAAAGCGGCGATGTACCACTTATTATGTAGGCCGATCTGAACATGACGCATGGCAATCCGTTGCCGTACCGCAATATAATCTGTCGTCACTTTACCTTCGAACATTTGTAAAATGTGCGTCGCAAGCGTCCCTTTTAACCGCTCAAGTGTCGAGTGCCGTTCAATCAGTTGCTTGAGTTCCGGCACACGGACGAGTTCTGCATAAAAGGCATCGACCATCTGTGGCATCCAGTCTTTAACGTCATCACGGATGACCCGGACGTTTTGTAAATCCTCGACCGTTAAATCAATCAATCGGAGTTGTTTCACTAAATCTGTCCCGAGTTCGAGCTCGACTTCGCTTGCGACCGACGCACGCGCTTTCTCAAAGTCGTTTCCTTGTCGGTTCGCTGACCACCATTTCATCATCCATTCCCCCAGTCATTCGTTCCCTCCCTACTATCGGTTCATTTTCCAGATATTAAACGCTTTCAACACACTTTTTTCTTTTCTAGAACAAAATCATATGGATGATCGGCTTATCGTAGTCGTTGATTAATTATTTCCTTATCTTACGGTTTTGTTAGTTAACGAACCCGTGACGAACTGCTACACTAGATTTAAGTTTTTCACCACTTTAAGGGAGACTCCGCTATGCGAAAGACCACTCACGCACTTCAACCCGATTTGACGGACTATCAAAAAATTATCCGCTTGATTCAAGGACTCCATCATATTCACCCAGAGCCGATGAGAGCAGCACATTATCAAAAGCTCGCTGCCTATCTTCCCTACCCGCCACTCGAAGAACTCGAACAGCGTTTTGACTCCTGGACGAATTTATTGCAGGAAGCGGGTGTTATCACGGAAGGACAACTGACACCGGCAGAACTGTCGACATTGAACCGACCAAAACCAGGAACAGGACCAAAAAAGCGCTGGACGGTGGAACAAAGCATCGCTCATTACGTCGAAACATACGGAACGCGCGTGACGATTAAACGCTATTCCGACTTACGCGAGACCGAGCGTCGCATGGTCAGCAGCAATACGATCATCCGCCATTACGGGACGTGGAAAAATGCGTTGGAACAGTTTGCTTTGTCCTCAAACGGCTGTTTTACGAACGAAGACTGTCTCAATGGATTACGGCAAGCCGCGGACGAACTAGGTGATCGTTTGACGAGTCAGACGTATGCACGGTGGGCGCGCGAACACCATGCGCCTTCATTAACATTATTGATTGAACGGTTTTCGAGTTGGCGGGAAGCCGTCCGGTATTATGAAGCTCATGATTTCGAAGCGTGACGACCGTAAAAAAAGGACCATCCCGCTCGAGGATCGTCCTTCTTCGACTTATCATGTGTTTACGTTGACAGCTAACCAGTGGTCAAGCCGTTCTAATTGTGACGTGAACCCTTCTTTCATTCCCATCTCAAGAACTTGACGGACGGCTTCCGCTGACCCGAAATCAGACCGGAAGATGACCCGCGTCTTTCCGTCAAGCGCTTCGAATGTCGTCTCATTTTCGCTTCCTGGTAAGGTTTCAGAAATCGTTCCTGCCTCGTCGGAAAAATAATCGGCATGGGCATAACGGACCGGGGCGTCGATACTCCGGAAGATTGCTTTCCCCCATGACTCCATCCCGTAAAAGTCTCCTTGTGCCGGATCCTGACACCGCATGCAGTAATGCCAAATGCCGTTCGGGACGAACTCGAACTGCTTGATTTCCGTCTCCCAGCCGGCTGGTCCCCACCATGCCTCGAGGTGATCTTTTTCTGTGAAAGCAGAAAAGACCAGGTCACGCGGTGCATCAAACGTCCACTCCATGATTAAGGTTGATCCGTCAAGCGTCGTTTTCAACTTTTCAGTCATCATCCGTCACTCCTTCAGTTGGTTTTTCCTGCAGCTCTAAAAGATACGATTCAAGGCGTAACATCCGTTCCTCGACTTGTTGTTCGAATGATTGGCTCCACGCCGTCAGCTTAAAAAAAGTTTCCGGACGCAAATGATAGATCCGCCGATTACCGAGCGGTTTTACCTGAACGATCTCAGCATCATGTAGCGTCCGCAAGTGCTTCGAGACTTGCGGTTGATTTAAACTCAATCGCTCCGCAATCTCTCCGACCGTCAACGGTCCCCGTTTCAACAAGTCGACGATCGCAAGACGGTTTGCGTCTGCTAAGGCGACGATGATCTGTAACATCGGTTCTGTCATGGCTGTCACCTCTTCTATATCTTCTATATACCCAAAAAGGAATATTCCAAAAGAGGAATATATAAATTTGAGCGAATTGATTGTCGCCACGAGCGGTTCTGCTGTATCGTCAATCACAGTGAACGACGAAGAAAGCGTGGGATTTCAATGAAAACGGAATGGTTGGAAGCATTTCAGATGACGGCTGAAACAAAAAGTTTGACGAAAGCGAGTGAGCTGTTACATCTGACACAACCGGCACTCAGTAAACAGATTAAGAATTTAGAACACGATCTCGGTACAAA
Organism: Exiguobacterium sp. N4-1P; assembly: GCF_002214325.1. Classification (NCBI taxonomy): domain Bacteria; kingdom Bacillati; phylum Bacillota; class Bacilli; order Caryophanales; genus Exiguobacterium; species Exiguobacterium sp. N4-1P. The sequence goes on along the minus strand of NZ_CP022236.1, from coordinate 1,393,376 downwards.
CGTCTTTCACCGCTCGGCGACGGGGGTCGCTTTGACGCCAGCCGGCGAAATCGTTTATGCTCAAGCCTTACAGATTTTGTCGCAACTGAGCGACATGCAACGGCAAATCGACCAATTGCAGGGTCAGGTTACGTTCACACTCGGGTCATGGCCGAGTGTCGCGATGTCCTACTTGCCGCAACACTTGGCGCTCCATCCGTCGGCAAACGGTCCGGAACTCAAAATCAAGACGGCCCATACGTATGTCGAATTGATGGCAGGACTCGAGCAACACCATTACGACGGTGTCCTGCTCGACGACCGGAAAATCGACCATCCGTATCCGTCGACGCATCTTTATACGGAACAGTTTTTACTCTATTTCCACCGTGAAGATGAACGGTTTACGGGGTGCGACGACGTCCGGTTCGACCAGATTGAGGCTGCTTCGTTTCTGTCGTTACCGACCGACTGCGACTCGACGAACATCTTAAAGGCGGCGTTCCAGGAGCGCGGTGCCACTTATACGGCTGCTTCCGAAATGGAGTTCGGGTCAAGCGTGCTCGGTTTCATCCGTGCTAAGCTCGGGATTGCCATCTTACCGGAGATTTTCCAGGACGGGCTTCCCCCGGAAATCCGGACATTGCCGATTACAGGGTTCGATGTCAAACGTGAATTATCGCTTCTGACGCGTGACGCGACGCATCACAAGACATTGCTCGGTTTGATTGGTCATGACTAAAACGGATGATCCACTATACGAAAACAAAGCTCGAGTTCCCGTTGTGCTTCGGGAAGTCGAGCTTTGTTTTTACATATAACCCGGCAAGTGGCTAATTTGACCTTAAGCATCCTTGACATCAAGCAGCGGCCGCACTTCCATCCGCCAGCCGTACTGTTCCGCTTCCGCAAGTTGCGTCGTCGGATGGAGCAGCGCCAAGTCGACGGCCTGCTCCAAATCATCCGCTTCAAAAAGGATCAGGCTGCCGATTTGCTCCGCTTTACGCGTATCCGGTCCATCCTGCCGTTCAATCTGACCACCTGACAATCTGGCTTGTTTCGTGTCCGCTCCCGGGTGCCACTCCTGCAAGACACGCGTCTGCTTAAAAAACTGTTCCAATGGTGGATTGCAGCGTTCCATGACGGCATCGAGCTCTTCTTGCGAGGACTGATTCATCTTTTCTGCATCGTAATAGCCGATGAATAGAAAGTACATCCAATCCCTCCTAGTTCTAAGGCTTTCCTGACACGTCGCTCTTTAAAAAAATACCCTGATTTCAGTTGACTTACTCGCTCAAGTCCCTTATTTAACAGAAAAACCCCTTGTCTCCCTGACTGAACTGAACCCTGAATGGTGGACACTTGATAAAAGACCCCATTCGGGGTTTTTTGTGTTTAAAGATATCGATATACTGTATCTATTCAATTTAGACGGGAGAATTATTCATGAACAGACGTACCTACAATAGCGAACGAAGACAATGGAAACTACAAAAGATGACTCCGGTACAATACCGAAGCCATCTCATAGCAGCTTAATACGTTAAGGGTGCTTTTATTAAACTGTCCAAACTCTAGGGCTCAGTTCAGACCGGAAACAAGGGGTTTCTTATTTAATGGTAATCTTGCGTAACAGATACAGCGCGTACACCATTGACAGAATCGCCATGACGAGCACCGCAATACGCAACAGTCCAAAAATGAAATTCAATTCTATATTATCCGTACCTACATCGTTCTTGCTTTCGTTAGTTGAGCGACTTCGCGACAACTTGCCGCGTTTTTTCAAAACCGATTCGCTCGTAAAAGACATCGACCCCGTCGTTGCTCATCCAGTAATCGAGTTCAACCTTATGTATTCCTTGCTCGCGTGCCCGCCGTTCAATGTCTTCGAGCAACAGGCGACCGTAGCCGTTCTGCTGTTTCGTATCCATGATACAGAGATGATGGACACGGACTTTCGCGTCAGCAAACTTAAATGCACTCTCAGCACGTCTGACGTACTCAATCCACGCGTAACCGATTGCTTCATCCTCCACTTCGAGGACCAGGAACTGATACAGCGCTTCCCCGGCGATTTTCGTAAAAAAAGCACGGACGGCATCAACGTCGTACGGCTTAAAATGATGCGGTTGCTGACGCACATGCGGCTCATGGACGTACCGGTTGAGTCGTGCCAGGACGTCGACGTCCGTTGTTTCGATGATTCGCATCGATTACACTCCCGTCTTAATGTGTGATTTGCCCATTGAAGATATACGGCACCGTTTGTTGTTTCGTCAAGATGTGTTCATACTCCGGCTCGAGCTGCATGTAGCGGACGGCGTCCGGAATCGCAACCCATGTGATGTCTTCGATTTCATCCGGGAAGACGGTGCCGATGACACCACCGACGATTTCCGATGTGAAAAAGAAGAACAGGCAGTGTTCGTCGACTTGCGGGAAAAACGCTTCACTGACGTGTAACAGGTCTCCGACTTCGACGTCAAAACCGGTCTCTTCCTTCGCTTCGCGAATCGCTGCTTCCGGTAAGGTTTCACCTGCTTCGACCGTCCCGCCCGGTAGCGTGTAGTACGAATACGACGGGCCGATGTTTTTGACCATCAACAGCTGATCCCGCGTCTCATTGAATAAGACATTATAGACGATATTTTTCCGTACAGTCATTCCTTACTCCCCCCCCATGGACAGATGGTATTTTTTAACTTACTTACTATAACATATTCCATTTCAAATACAGCAAGGAGTTATCACAAAACGATAAAAGGTAAATTATCCCTAATACATAATGCTTATGGTACACTTATTCCATCTAAAATCAGGGTGTTGCCTTATCTGATAATACACTGGTGCAAACTTCCTGTTTTATTACGGACGACTAATAAGGTGAGCTGATTTTTAATTTTTTATCACATCCTGCACCCACTAACTCTTACTTAGAAGGAGCAAGCTATGATTCCAATCATTCGAAATGAATTTTTCCAGACGTTTAAAAGTTTTAAGTCCGTCGCAATCGTCCTATTTTTTACGTTAACCTCCTTTTTGACTGCCACTTATCTCGCGAACCATCCAGAACTGTTAGGAGATGGAGGCAATGACTCGGCTTATACATCAAGCATCAAGTTTTCAATTTTCTTTTTAGGTTTTCTGTTCGTCTTCGCTGTCTCGCATGACATCGTGAATCGTGAGCTCGATGATCAAACGGTTCGCCTGCTTGTCAGCAAAACGTCCCGTTTCAACATCATCGCCGGTAAGTTTCTAGGATCATTTTTGTTTTGGGTTTGTTCGATTTCCATCAGTTTTTTTGTTGTAACACTCTATGCCAAGTCCACATTTTTTCTTGATTACCTGACTGTCATCACAGTCCTGTTCTTCATCACTTGCTTAAACGTCTTGTTGTCGACAGTTCTTACTCGGCCAGGCATGACGATGTTCGTCGGTATTCTATTGGGTGTTCTCTGTCCCGTCCTCGGGTTTTGGGCCGCTTTTTCGAACACCTGGTATTTGCTGTCCTTCAAGTATCTCTTACCGTATTATTATGTCGTCGCATCCGGCGGGTATCTCGTTGTTCCGTTTTTACTTGGTTTACTGTTTCTCGCAGCGTCATATTTCATGTTTAACAGAAGGGATTTGTAACGATGGTAGCAATTGAAGTGCGTGACTTACATAAGCAGTATGCGACAAAGGATGTCTTGAAAGGAATTCAACTCCGCGTCAAGCAAGGGGAAATCTTTGGTTTTTTAGGACGAAATGGCGCCGGCAAGTCGACGTTCATTCATATCTTGACCGGTATCACCCAGCCGACGCGTGGTTCGTTTACGATTTTAGGGGAAACGCATCACCACATGGATGCGATTAAACAGAAAATCGGTGTCATGCCGGATACGTCCAACCTCTACCAACACATGAAGGCACTTGATTTTTTGAAGTACATGGCGGCACTCAAAGGTGATAGAAGAAATACGACCAAGTTAAAAAAATTACTTGAACAAGTCGGGTTGCAGAATGTTGCCAAACAAAAAATTAAATCGTTTTCATTCGGAATGAAAAAGAAAATCAGCATTGCCCAAGCTCTACTCGGCAACCCGGAACTCCTTTTCCTCGATGAACCGACGTCTGGTCTTGATCCAGAATCCGCCATCGAAATTCAGCAGCTGATTGTCTCGTTAAAGGACCAAGGCAAGACAATTTTTCTGACATCGCATAATTTAACGGAAATCGAAAAGATTTGTGATACCGTCGCCATCATGACAAATGGTTTGATTGCAAAAATCGGGACAATCGCACAACTAAAACGCGTGGCGAACGAGACGATTCGTGTCCACCTTCGGACCAGTCCGTCACTTGACACGTCGATTTTACAGCATTGCAAAATAAACGACATCCGGTTCATCAAACATGAACAAGATTTTGCCGTTGTAGAAGTGAAAGAGGAAGAAGGTATTCCACTCTTGATTGAACAGTTGACGGCAGCGCGTATTAAAGTCTACGAAGTCAACATCGAAGCTATGTCTTTAGAAGATGTCTTCATGACGGTCTAGGAAACCCTCAACTTCTTACATGAAGGTGAGGGTTTATTTTTGTAATGATCTGTCTTTCTAATATCCTACGTCTTCATATTTATCCAATCCTTGATAGATTGTTGAACTACCTCCACCTACGCTTCGCTAAGAAGTGGTTGAAGACGAAGCGCGAACAACCGACGGTCTTCGCGATCAGGATTTCCTGCTCTTTTGTCGGGTATGTTCTGAATTTGCAGGCCTTGTGTGTCAACATGATGTTCACATCCTTACAAAGGATATACCCGAAAGAGAGGGTGGCGATTCATCTCCCACTTTCACTAGGGCTTCACCCGGATCGTTTAGAAGTGGGCGTATTCTCGCCTAATTTTGATAAAGATCACGCTTTAAGTAATCATGCATGATGGCTTTTCCAAGCATATAGTTGCTCTAGAAGGAATAAAAAACGACTAATCCCTTTGTCTTTTTGACTAATATCATTGTCATCAAGACGAGTATTGGTTATAATTCAAGTGAGGTGAAGGAAATGAAATCAAGATTAAAGGAACTACGGGCACGCCATGGATGGAATCAAACAGAATTGGCAAAACGCGCCAACATCTCACGTCAGACTGTTAGTTTGATTGAACGGGAGGAATTCATGCCGTCGCTCTTGATCGCTACTAAAATTGCCCTAGTTTTCGAGACGACAATCGAGAATATTTTTCAATTCGACGAGGAGGAATTACTGTGAAAAAAACTCTACAAATGATCGTACGGATACTTGTTGGTGGCACCATTGGATTTTTCGTAATGTATTGGATTATGAATAGTCCGCTTGAAGGACTCGCCTTCTCACACTACAGTTTCATCGTAAACGGTCTACTGCTTGTGATACTGGTAGGATTACTTCTGTTTTCGCTGATTCGTTATCGTCAAATTCAACGTCTTCTCAACCAGTCACTGACGGGTGATGCTGAAGATGTGGCAGACCAACAAATGTATCGCTGGTTCAGCGATGGTACGCTGAGTTTAAACTTAACCCTCCCAATCAGTCTTGCTCTAGTCAGCGTAAATTTAGTACTCGATCAACAACTCCCACTAGTTGTGATTGGAACCACTTTGATTGTTGTCGGATTGGTCGGTTCAATCCATTTTCAAACGCTTGTTCAGCAGATGTATCCGGAACGGAACCTTCCTGACGTCAGTGAAACGGATTACGGAATGAAACTCCTAGCGGCATCTGATGATGGTGAGAAACATATCATGCTCGAAGGACTTTATAAAACACATTCTGTTGTTAACATGATGTTGATTGTCGGAATCATCTTACTGCTCTTTTATTCCTTGTTGACGTCGACCTCTCAGTTATTCAGTATTTTCGTGATCACCTTGATCTTAATCGTCAGCAATACAAAATATTATTTTTCGATTCGAAATCGTTAAAAGGAAAGGAAAATCATCATGCCAAAAAATTATTGCTGTCGTTCTGACATCAATTTTTGTTTCTAGCGTCTTGACATATTGGTCCTATACACCGATGTCGGAACGAGCAGACGATACGTTGTATACATCAGCAAGCGAATTATTCATCTTTCAACGGATTTAAAGGTTTTTCTTCTGTCCGATTTACATTTATCTTACAAATATTTTATATGTACTATCAGGTGCCGTCATCGGAATAATTCTGATTTTACAGTTCACGAAAGGTGATTTTGATATTCCGAGTTCTCTGACGATTGCTGGATCATCAGCTATGCTCTACTTCATCGTATCTTGGATAATCGAACGAACTGGGCGGCGTTCTACATAAGAAAAGGATGTTTTCGTATGTTCAACAAACTGATTGCCGCCGGACTGACGTCAATCGTAACATCGGGTCTGTTGACTCTGATTTTGTCCATCTACGCATTTTTCCAAGATTTCGGCGAAGATGTCTATTTTTCAGCCGTTGATCTTTTTTTAATCTACACCGTTTATTCGTTTCCAATAATTTTAATTTCAGGACTTATGGTTGACTTACTTATGAAACGAATCCTTTTGTTCTTTCCGACTAGTCGGAACACTTTTTTCATATCAGCTGTTCTCTATGGTTTGTCCGGCAGTCTAATTGCCCTAGCCCTCCTGCTGTTCAACCATGAGGGCAACTATGTATTCAGCGACCTCTATTTTTTGTTGCTCGCCATTTTGCTCGCCGGGTCATCGGCTTTCTGTTATTTTTGGACATCTTATCAGTTGCAACGAAAGCGACCGCTTACTCCCCCTAAAAAATGACTCCGCTCAACGGGAAAATTCGCTAAAAACACCTTACCGTCTCCAGCTGTAATGCATCAATTGTATCCGTTGACCGTCTAACACCGCTTCTTCTTTCTTGTCTATCGGCTCAAATCCGTTGTGCTCCAAGATTTTTTGTGAAGCGATGTTTGCATCCGTCGTTTTGGCCTGGACTTCATCAGTGTCGTGTTCCCGACATTGTCCGAGTAGCAAGCGGACGGCTTCTTTTGCGATTCCTTTTCCCGCATGTACTTGTCCGATCCGGTAGCCGAGTTGAGCAGTTTTTTCGATTTGGTTCCGGTCGACCAGATTGATCCGACCGAGAATTGTTCCGGCTTCATTCTTGATCAGGTAAAAGAACGAATTGCCGTCTTGCTGTTCCTGCAGGAGCGCCGCGTGCCGTTCCTTAAACGTCTCCGGCAAGTAATAGGCGTCGCCCCGTGAAGGAATCGATTGTTCGAAGTAGAGACGGTTTTCGATTTCAAAGGCATAGAGTGCTTCTGTGTCTTTCGCGGTACAGCTCGTCAGTTGGATGTTCATGTCATCCCCTCTTCATCTCAAGAATTGTTGCAACAAAAACACGAGCAGCCATAATAACAGGAGGCCCGTCGTATTGACAGCGATGGTTTTAGACAACGGATTTTTCGACGTGTCCCGGAAACTGAACACGTACAGGACGAACATTGTCACGTACAGGACAAAAAACCACTGCGTGACTATAAAAAGGAGCATTCCGGTAATCGTTACGTTTGTCGACAGGCGATCTTGTTGTTGATTTTTGATTCTCGCAAACATCTAGTGTCCTCCGTTCTGCATCATCTCACTTTTTCTTTTAGTACATTATCCCTCGTTAATAAATCCAATTATTCCTTCCTTTTCCTATATTTTATAATTATAATCATATAGAATACCGTTCTGCATCATCACTCAAGTCAGGAACATTCATGTTTATCAAACGAAAAGCAATTGATTTAGCCAGCAATCATGCCGGTTGCTGTTGTGAGATCCGTTCCATGACTGATTGAAACATCCCGTCTGCTAAAAAAAGACACAACGCTAGAAATTACTGTGTCTTCGGTCCCTTTTGCTTTTTTCCGAGAAATAATAGTGCACACAGCAGGAAGAGCGTTCCTAAACCAGCGCCGACGAGCATCGCGGAGTCAAACAGGTTACTCAGTCCAAGTCCCCCCATGATGACGGCAGCATACAGCAGGAGAAATATGACTGTATAATTTTTCTTCAATTTGCATCAACCTCCTATATCGCTAGTATACTCGGACATTCATTCATTTGAATACACGCAGCCTCAAGAAATGGACGTGATTCTAGTCTTTTACCGCAAAATCATCGTCGCCTCACTTGCAGGTTCACTGTTTGCGATCGTACTCGGACTGTTCGTACCGGATCCGAGTGCTGATATCGGTTATTCAATCCTGCGCTATCTCTCGACCGTGATCATCAGTATTCCTGCCTATTTGATGTACAGCTTTCCGGTCATCTTCCTTTATGGTGGGACGACATCGATTTTGAGTGAGACACTCAGTCGATTCATCTACCGAAACCAAGAAAAGAATGCAAAAGAAGTCGTACTTTCCGGCATACTCCATGTATCGTTCGGTCTCGTTTTTCTTGTCCTCAACCCACTTATCGCTTTCCTCAGCGTGATTGCTGCCGTCCTGTTTTTTACGGTTGATTGTTATTTACGAAAAAGACAAGCGACGTACCGATGGACGCAGGCATTGATGAGCCTTGAGATCCCACTCGCCGTCTGGATCCTGTTCTCGGGAACCGACTATCTTATAGGTCTGTTCCAATCCCTAATCACCCTCTTGCAGCATACTATCAACTGAAAAGGAGTCGTTACATATGTCAGTAACCACCTGCCATCGCGCGTTTGGCGTCTATGGCTTACTCGTAAAAGACCATCAATTATTAGTCATCAACAAAAATGGCGGTCCGTACATTAATCGCTATGACCTCCCGGGAGGCAGCCTCGAAGCGGGCGAAGTGTTAGCCGATGCGATGCGTCGCGAGTTCTGCGAAGAGACGGGGCTCGAAATCGAAATCCTCCAAAACATCGGCGTGATTGACTTTAAACTGCCGTGGCTTTGGCGAAGTTTCACCGACGTCCACCACATCGCCGTCTACTACACCGTCAAGGCAATCGGCGGTGCCATTACTGTTCCGGAGCAATTCGACGGACAGGATTCGCTCGGGGCTGTCTGGGTCTCGGAACAGGACGTGACGCCTGACAATGCATCACCGCTCGTCCTCAAAGCCTTTGACTGGATCCGGTCGGCACAGTTAGGGATTGAAGCAGAAACGTATGATGCCTGGACTGTTTTGAAGTAATGTTTTAAAACACTGCTTTCAATTCTTCCCCACCTTCAAATACCTCACCGTCTTCATCCACATATTCGACTTGGATCGTGCCATGCGGGAGGTGGTTGTTTGACTGCAGTGTTGTACTCAAGTTGTTTAAACGCTTTTTGTCAGTCGTTTGTTGCTTGCGGTGAAGGGTGATACTGATGGTCGGTGAAAGTTTCATATCACGATAATCCACCTCGGCACCCGGCTGAAGATTTAACGCCATCACGCTTTCTTCATCAAAATGGACAAGATAATCCGCATCGTTCCCGAACACCGCTCCAACTGACGGCTGGATGACCGCGACCACGTCGGCTGTCCACTGTTCGACGTAATAGGTATCCACAACTTTATTTGTCGACTGATCGAGATAGACTAAAAACTCAATGCCTGTTTTGCGATCGATGACTTGTGCCGCGTAATCAAATGCTACATGATTCCCCATGTTGTCAAAGTAGACGTCTACAACTTCGGCCTCTTCATAATGTTGTTCCAGATAAGCTTCTGCTTGGCGTTTGACGATTTTTTCCTGCTCCGCGTCTGGTTGCATCGACCGGATGAAGAGGACTCCGAGTATTATAGTAGTTCCGAGAATTAATCCAAAACCGAATAACATACCTTTTACGAATCGACTCATCTGTCTCCTCCTGTAGTGAGCGTCCTATCCATACGGAGCAAAATTTAACGTGATGCCATTTCTTAGCTAAAGAAAGTGTAGGTGGAATCCTCGAAATACAAAATCCAGTTCTTGTTGGTTAGTTGCCTGACGTCATTCGTTTTATGTGCCTGTTCGGCAGACGACGCCTACGTCATCGTCGACATACAAGGAGACCAGATCTTTTTAGGACCGGACGAACAGGACCCGGACGCCTCCTATGCGTTGACAGAAGTCACGGTTGACCGGAAAACACGGATTTATGGCAAGCGGGACAACCGATCCGTTTTAAAGAAACATGACGTCATCCGGTTCGACTATCGGACGGATCAGGAGCCGCTTGTCGAAACGATTGAGCACGGCAATTAACGATAGAAAGAAGGTCATCCTTATGGAGATTACAGGAAAACGGATTCTCGTCACCGGGATCAGCGGAACACTTGGCCCACGGGTCGCCCGCCGTTTTATAGAAGAAGCAACCGAAGTCCGGGGGCTCGTCCGGAGCGAAGGACAAGCCGACCGTTGCAAACAACTTGGGATTACGCCCGCGTTCGGTGACTTGATGGACGCCGCGTCGCTTGAAACAGCGATGCAGGACATCGACATCGTCGTCCACTGTGCCGCTTACCTCGGCGACGACATCGAACTTGCCGTAGCAGCGAACGTCACCGGAGTCGAATATCTCGCGGCTGCCACGCTTGACGCGCGCGCCTTATTCCTCCACATCTCGACGACTTCCGTTTACGGCGAACCGGCGGGCGGTCTCATAACGGAAGCGACGCCACTGAGCGACGATCATCCGGCACCGTACATCTTGACGAAAGTGCGGTCCGAACGGATTTTACAGCAGTATGCGGCTGACGGGCTTGACGTCATCATCCTGCGTCCCGGTGCGATCTGCGCCGAAGAAAACTCTTACTGGGGCGACCGTCAAGTCCAACGGATGCAGGAAACAAAAGTTGTCACGTGGGTCCATCCGGATGATGTGGTCAACTGGGTCCACGCCGATAATCTGGCGGAAATGGTTCACCTTGCCGTCCGGCGCGCAACACCGGGAGATATCTTTCATGCGGTTGACGCCAACATCCCGGAGACCGAATTTCGGATGCAACTGATAAAGGCGTCCGGTAAACCCTATCAGATGCCGGACCGACCGGTTGAATGCCCTCTCTACACAACGGATAAAATTAGGACGCTCGGCTACACACCTGTTCGTTCGTTTTCGGATACGATGCAGCGATTGATTGAGTTGTTTTGAACGTATCTTTGACAGCAATACTGAAAGACGCTATGACGTGAATTAATCAGGCGTGACGGCGCTTGAGTTCCGCTCTTTGCATCTGCACACAGTAACGCCTGCTCGAACTCGACGCGCATGTTGTTGAAGAACAGCAAAACACGCCGACCCGCGACCGTTTTCTTGAAATGACACAGCTCCTGAAAAAACGGCGACTCAATCAAATGAAGAAAATCAGAAATCATCTGCTCTGACGCGTCACGAAGATTGATTTCCATATCGTGATGCTTCAGCTTGTATCCTTTTCGAAACCAACGTTTGGTCGGACGCGGAATGAGTGTATAGGACACGCCGTAACTTTGGACGAACTGTTCATACTGACGCTGATTCGCTTTGCTGCACGAGATGACGAATTCCTGCATCGCCAGTTCCTTCACCAATTGCGGTAAGGCGGACGGCACACCATCGACGGAATATGGCAAATCAATCGTCACCCAGTTTGCCTCCGGATCGATTCCGTATGTTTCTTCCACTTGTAAATCAATCGCATCGGGACTCAGGAATTCTGCACCTTGATCGAAATAAAAGTCCCCGGTCACAGTCTTGTTATTTCCCATCGCTTCTTCAAACAGTTCGCCCGCCGGCTCCGTCGTCCAATACGAACGCATGTAAGGATTGTAGAGAAATTGCAGTCCGTCTTCCGTGTAACAGCCGAGTGGCAACATCGACTGATGAAGCGTATGTAAGTCAGGCAACGCATCCGACGTAATTTCCTGTTCAAACGTCGTGTAATCGGTCATGAACACGGAACCGCTGAAGCGGGTAAACAGTTGTGTCCGAAGAATCCGCTCCAGTTGCCGGGCAGTCAGATTTTCAAACGTGACGCGTTTTAACGGCAATTCTTGCATGCGGATGTGACTGAATTTATAGCGCGGGATAAAAAAAGCATCTTCTTTTTGAGACATCGTTCTGCTACGTTTATTTTACAGCCGGCTAATAAAAAGTCCGACTTGCTGCTGAATCGTCCAAAAAATCCACCAACATCCACCAGCCAGTAACACGCTGATGAATATGGACACCCCTTGATTGAGTAATATGTATAAGATCAGCACCAGAAAAAATGTTGCCGGCAATCCATAGAGTACACTTTTAACGAACATCGTCACTTCCGTTTTAGACTGTCCTTGTTGAACCAACCAAATCAGACTGAGCAGGCTGACGAGTGGAAGTGCTGCGATCACACCACCATATGTCACCGAACGGCGTGCCACTTCTGTCACGATCCCGATGACGACTGCGCTTGAAAGCACCTTAATCAGAAAAGCAGTCATCTGCCGTCTCCCGAAATAACCGAAATGCCTGCTGAATCGACTGTTGTTCGTCAGCCGATAACTGACGGAGTACGTGCGCGACACGATCGACGTCGAGTTCTGTATGTGACCGAACTGCGCGTAACCCTTCATTCGTTAGACTCACATGAACCACCCGTTGATCGTCTGAAGCACGATTTTTTTCGATATAACCGAGTTGTTCCAGCTTTTTAATATGTTCCGACGCCGTATTCGGTGAAAGGGCAAATTTTTCAGCGACCTGTTTAACCGTAATCGGTGCCGTCATCTGAATCATCTGCAAAATACGCACGCTTTGATGTGACAAATTTTCTTTCCATTGCGGATGAAGATGGTAATAGAGTCTAGCAAAATCTTCATGAATCGTCATCAATATCCCCCTTATATATATCGCATGAGGCGATTATATCGTAATTAACGACATATATAAAGTATTTTACCAATCACCTACACTAAAGAAACGAGGTATCACTTTATGAAACGTATTCTCTCACTTGCCCTCGCAGTCAGTCTCATCCCGTTAAGCGGCTGTTCCGACGACACGACACGTGTTTCGACGACTGATACAATCGCCGCAGAAGCCCGTCAAAACAAAGATGCCGACTTAATCCGAATCAAAGACCGTGTTTACCAGCTATCCGATGCACCCGTGACGCTTACACAGGCAGACGTCAAATCGTTTGCGACCGTCACGAAACAATTGACCGCAAACGAGCCCTTAGCGGAAGGGATGGCGACAGACTGGCCGGCAGGAACGAAACTGTACCGGGGCGACACGACGGGTGTCATCTACATTTTCGAAAAAAATCAAGCGTACTTGTATGAAGCGATTCCGGAAGGCTGATTTACTTTCCGAGTTCTGCTGCCGTCGCTTCGAGTAACGGATGATTTTCTCCTTCGGCACAATCCGTCAACAGATAGACGTGCGTTTCACCTATTTGGTCTTTTTTCAACGCCTGACAGCTTTCCCCGTCCCGGTCGTCCGCTTGGTTACCGAACTCATCTTGCGACGAATCAAGTGAATAACTGAACTGTTTTCCGTCATACGTGACGTCCTGAAAAACCGGGTCACCTTCTGTCGTGTAGGAAGTAATCCGGATGCTGTCCTTGCCTTTTTGATCGACTTGGTTCAAAAATGTCTGGAACCGTTCCACATTCTCACGACTTGGCATCGTTACAATATCACCATTTTCGATTGCTTGTTCAATCGGATAACTTTTTCCACATCCGACAAGAACGACTACCAAAACAAGACCTACCCATCGTTGCTTCACCATTTGTCTGCCTCCTACCATAATAAGCTGTCACCATGCACAGTACCGTGCGTTAATTTCCTGGATGACGCCGCAACTGTTGCCGTAGTATATCGACGTCTGCCTGTTTAAATAATGTCTCATCCTGTTCCCCGTACCGTACGAGATGATAGAGCACCGGATCAACTGTCAGCCCGATCCGCTCTAACCATTCCTTCATCGTCTCTTCCGGTCGACGCCTAGATGAAGCGGGAAGGCGCTGGTCAAATATCTGAATCAATCGACGGACTTCAGAGACATTGTTTGATTGGTAAGAATGTGTATCATTACTCGGCGACGTTGACGGTTTTTGTAAGATGTTCAGCTCCTCTTCAAAAGAGGTATCACCACTTTGTTTTACCGTTCGTTTGTTCCGTTTCCTCTTCAACATAGACGCCAGTAAAATCAACAGCCCGATCGTCACGATGGCGCCGACTGAAGCGAGTGCTTTCGGAAATGTCACATCAACAAAATGAGGCATCGGACCAGCGGGAAAAGGTTGCCCCCTCAAATCTGGTGAGCCGAGTGGCTTACGTGGTTTGATGTCGTACTTAAACGCATAGTCAGCCGGTTCATGAATATATGTCGTGTAGAGATACTGCCCGAAGACTTGAAAAGAGGCTGCTAAAAAACAAACGACCAAAATAGCTATCCCTACTTTCCGTTTCATCTCACCCCTCCTTTTTTCCCAAATAATAACATTAAAATTAAGTGCTTACAGCATTTTTCTTTCTTTTCAGTCAATTTAGACGTACAGTAAAGACAGACTTTTTTAAGATAGGATGTGGCTAGATGTACTTACCGACGTTTCGACTTGATCAAACAACAGCCCTCGTGACCGGAGCCGGACGCGGCATCGGACGGGCGCTTGCCATCGGGATGGCAGAAGCTGGTGCTGACGTCATTCTCGTCGCCCGGACGGAAGCTGATTTACGGGAGACGGCAAGCCGGATTGAAGCACTCGGACGACAGGCGTTCGTCCTGACGTGTGACGTGACCGACCGGACGCAAGTCGTCGCGACGATCGAAAAAGCCTATACGCTCGTCGACCGGATCGATACGCTCGTCAACAATGCCGGGATGAACATCCGCTCGAAAGCGCTCGACGTCACGGAAGACGAATGGGAGACGATTCAACAGACGAACTTAAAGTCGGCCTTCCTGTTTTCGCAGGAAGTCGGACGCCGGATGCAGGACACGGGTGGCAACATCATCAACATCGCCTCGGTCGCAGGTCACGTCGCTTTGCGGACCGGTGTCGTCTATGCGACGACGAAGGCGGCCTTGATTCAGATGACGAAAGTTCTCGCCCTCGAATGGGGTCCGAAAAATATCCGCGTCAACGCGATTGGTCCGTGGTATTTCAAGACGCCGCTGACGGAGCCGTTACTGGCCGATCCGGCGTACTTAAAAGACATCGTCGACGTGACACCGCTCGGTCGGGTCGGTGAACTGACGGAACTCGTCGGTCCGACGGTCTTCCTCGCGTCCGATGCCGGATCGTACATCACCGGTCAGACACTGTTCGTCGACGGCGGGATGACGATTAAAGGGTTTTAAGTACAACGAAGCAACAGGGACTTCCGAGCGTCATGGAAAGTCCCTGTTTGATGTATTACATATTTGATCGGAGGACTTCATGACAGCATGGATTGGAAAAATCGCAGTCGTCACCGGTGCGTCACGCGGCGCCGGACGCGGGATTGCTTACGAACTCGGGCAAACCGGGGCAACAGTTTATGTGACCGGGCGCAGTACACAGAACGGGACGACCGACAATCGTCCGGAAACGATTGAAGAGACGGCCGCCGGTGTCACGGCTCGCGGTGGCCACGGAATTGCGGTCCGCTGTGACCATACGGATCCGGATGATGTTGCCCGATTGTTTCAACATATCCAAGCGCGACACGGACGGATTGATTTGCTCGTCAACAGTGTGTTCGGCGGTTCGGAAGCTTCGCTTCCTCCCGGAGAGGGCAAACGGTTTTGGGAACGTCCGCCGGAACACTGGGACGCGATGATGGTCGCTGGACCAAAAGCCTATTTGCTGACGACGCGGGCCGCTGTTCCGTTGCTTCAGCAAAGTCCGGCAGCATTGATTGTCAACTTGACGTCGTTCAGTCCGAATCAAGCCGCCGGCAACCTGTATTATGATTTGGCGATGCAGTCGATCAACCGAATGACGTGTGTCATGGGGCAGGAACTTCGGGAGAGTCACATCGCTGCTATTGCACTGTGTCCCGGTTTCATGCGGACGGAACGGGTCGTGGACGCAGGATTCGGCAACGATGCAACCGAGACCACCACGTACGTCGGCCGGGCCGTCGCCGCACTCATGAGTGATTCGACCTTGATGCACCGGACCGGGCAAGCCTTGATCGTGTCTGACCTCGCCCGTGACTACGGCTTTACGGATCGGGATGGAACGCAACCGGCATCGTTTCAGCTTTCAGATGAACATTCCACATCTGCACCAACTGTCCGCAGAAAGGACTAAGCATGTATGTATCCAAGAAACGATTACCCCTTGATCGAACAAGCAGTCAAAAGTTTCGGTCTCGTTTTTCACTCACTGGAAGTCCACCCTAACACATTAACGACACACGGCAAACATGGCGATAAACACTACAAAATCTTGATTGATGGTCAATCCTATTCGATTCGTCTGTTACCAGAACAGCGTTATGCCGAATCTGCCCTGTCCCACTCTACACCGGATTTACTTACAGAACAGTTGCGATATACCGATTATTTGCGGGCAAATGGCATCCCGTTCATGAAACGCGTGCAACCAATACATGAGGGACTTTTCACGACAATCCGCGATTCAACCGGAAAGGAGTGGACATGTTGCCTATTTCACTGGCTTGACGGTCATCACGTGACTGTCAATACGATGCATTCCGCTGCTCAAATTGGAACATTAGCCCGTCAAGTGCATGATTTGTCACGCAACTATCAAGGGTTTCACTTTCCATTCGTCGACCATACGGTGGCCTATCAGCGTTGGTTCCATGATTTGCAAGAGCTTTCGTTTTCATCGATGCCGGAATCGGTCCGGGATTCGTTTCAGGAGTATCTGAGTCTTGTCCAACAAAAGATCGATACCGCGAGACCTACCAATCATTCTTCTTCTCAATCGGTCATCTCGACCGACTTGAATTCGCTCAACGTCTTATGGGACACCACTCAACAAATCGTCGGAATTGTCGACCATGAACATATCGGCGCAACGGACCGCGTGCAAAAATTGGCCTGGCTGATCAAATGGTATACCCGGACAGAAGGCATCGCGTCGCATGATGTGTCCGGTCATTTAGCGAAAAGTTTACTTGCCCACTACAACTCCCAGACCGTTCTCGTGCCGGAAGATGATCCGCGACTGGCTTCCTTGCTTTGGCTCTCGGGCTGCTTCAATTTACATTTCGTCGAACAGACGACACATTTGTTGCAAGAAGCCGGGCAACATCCGGAACAGGATAATCCGCTGCAACTTCACTTGGAGACATATCGTCTTCGGGGTGAGCGACTGACCGGTCTGCTAAGCTAAAAAAGAAACAAGTCACAGGACTTGTTTCTTCAGTGTGTAGACAAACTTTGAACATGCGATATCGAGAGGCAATCCGTTTTCGCTTCTCTGTCTCGTCTTCAAAGCGATGCAAGACGGATTACGCGCTAAACTGTCTGCGTTCCCGGATTCCCCTGATGGTATTCCCTAAAAAGCGTCACGTTTCGTTGACTCCTACGGGGTAAAGTGCGTTTATAACGCACTTTTCAGAGGCAGGCAAGACCCTGCTCCTTGTCCGTGAGGACCAAGGAGCAACGGCTTGCGCCTCGCCCGAGGAAAGCAACGAAAAAAGACGCTTGATTTCCCAGGTAGCACGTTGCCTACAGTCTGAAGAAACAAGTCGCAGGACTCGTTTCTTTACAACAAACGGAACGGGCTGACAATATTGGATTTTTTTAAGCGGTATTCGGCAATCGGCTTAAAGTGAATGTTCAGTGTCTTCTCACGAAATCTGACTCGGATCAATCCATTATTGAAAATCGTAGTTTTCCCAGGTCATTCCATTCCGTTATGTCCACCCTCCAAAGCGGAAGTACACAAATGGGCCTTCCAGGTGTTTAATTAGGGACGTAATGAAAACACATGGAGGTGCAACACATGATTGAAAAAAATGTAGTGAACGGACAATGGTACGAAACAGAACAAACGATTCCGGTCTTTAACCCGGCAACAAAAGAATTACTCGGGCACGTCCCAAGCAGTTCAGCAGATGACGCTCTACGGGCAGTCGACGCAGCGAGTGATGCCTTCGTCACCTGGTCTAGCTTAACGGCGGATGCGCGTGCCGATAAAATCGACGCCTGGTACCGTTTGATCAATGAACACCGCGACGAAGTCGCTGACATCATGACACGCGAACAAGGAAAACCGTTTGTCGAAGCACTCGGCGAAGTCGATTACGGCAATCAATATGTCCGCTGGTATGCAGAAGAAGCACGCCGGATTTACGGGGAAACGATTCCGGCATCGGTTCCGGGTAAACGCCTGTTCGTCGAAAAAGAACCGGTCGGCGTCGTCGCCGCGATCACGCCGTGGAACTTCCCCGCTGCGATGATCACACGAAAACTCGCCCCGGCTCTTGCAGCCGGTTGTACGGTCGTCTTAAAACCGTCGGAGGAAACACCTTTCACAGCCCTTCGCCTCGTCGAACTTGCTGAAGAAGCAGGCATCCCGGCTGGTGTCATCAACGTCTTGACAGGTGACGCCGCAACAATCAGCGGTGTCTGGCAAGCCGAACGCCGTGTTCGCAAAATCACGTTCACCGGCTCTACTGCCGTCGGTAAATTAATCATGCGCCAGGCAGCCGATACGATGAAAAAACTATCACTTGAACTCGGGGGTCATGCACCGTTCATCGTCACGGAAAACGCGGACATCGACAAAGCCGTCACACAAGCAATCCGCTCGAAATTCCGCAACGGCGGCCAGGCCTGCGTCGCAACGAACCGCTTTTACGTCCAAGCCTCTGTGCTCGACGCGTTCACAGAGAAGTTCGTCGCGGAAGTGAACAAACTAAAAGTCGGGAACGGTCTTGACGCCGATTCAACGATCGGACCCTTGATTAACGCAAAAGCCGTCGAGAAAGTCAAAGCACACATCGACGACGCGGTTGCGAAAGGTGCAACGATCTTAACAGGCGGTACGATCGATGACTCGGTCGGTTACTTCGTTACACCGACAGTTCTCGCGAACGTCACGGAAGACATGATTTGTATGCAGGAAGAAACATTTGGTCCGCTCGCACCGATCTCGGTCTTCGAGACACTTGACGAAGTCATCGAACGGGCGAACAACACACCCTACGGTCTTGCGGCGTATGCGTTTTCTGAACGAATCGATGAAGCGCTCCTACTCGGTAAAAAACTCGAGTACGGCATCGTCGGCTTGAATGACGGCGCACCGTCTGCTGCCCAAGCACCATTCGGCGGCTACAAAGAAAGTGGACTCGGCCGTGAAGGCGGCGTCTACGGCATCGAGGATTACCTCGAAGTCAAATACTTGTCACTCGGTTAAACCAAAAAATCCCGCTTCTGAACCATCAGAGGCGGGACTTTTTTAATTAATCGACATATTCATAGAGCACGACGCTTTCGATGTAGTGGATGAAACGACGTAACTCTTTTTCTTTTTCCGAAGAAAGGTCCCCTTCCTTCGACATTTCGGCAATTTCTTGACGCTGGACTTCGATCGCCCGTAAGCACAGTTCTTCTTTTTGCTGTTCGATGTCGCCCTTACTGCCGACCGGTGACGCCCACTGCGTATGTTTACCGCGGAGGCGGAAGTAATGTCCTTTGACGCTTTGGACGACTTCCGTCGGATACTTGTCACGGCACGTCTCGAGCCGGTCGATGATGTCGCCGATGACATGTTCATAGAGGGCATGTTCCATCTCCGTCAGACGAATCAATTCATCCGGTGACAACGTGAACCGTTTACGTTTTCGCATCAGCTTCCGTAACGGCTGATAGAGCCGGACCGTCGATTCGGAATGAATCGCCCGGCGCCGGTGTTCAATCGAGGCAACCGTTTCTTTTTTCAGTAAATCCGGCACGTCATGGTTCTTAAAGAACGCTTTGACGAATTCCGTTTCCCACGCGACGGCTTCAAGGCGCAGTTCCTTCAACTGTTCGTTGTAGACGTTGAGTTCCTGTTCGCTCTTCTCTTCTGCACGCAACAACCGCAACATGACATGGTATTCGTTCAGCAGGTCAAACGCGACCGGTGAATTATCGGAATTCGTCGCCTGTTTGACTTCCTGAATCGCCCGTAACATCATTCGTTGCTTTTGGGCATTCAATCCGAAGTCCGTTTGACTGACCGTCTCTTTTTGACTCAGCAACGGTAAGGCAATCGTCGCGAGCACTAACGTAAAGATGATGACGCCCGCCGCGAGGAAGATGATCAACGACCGTTCCGGGAACGCAACACCAGCATCCGTCAAAAACGGCAGCGATAACACACCGACCATCGTGATTGTCCCGCGCACGCCGACGAGCGTCGTGATTAAGTCGCGCTTGAACGAAGGTGGCCGTTGCTCCTCTTTACGAAGAAAGCGATGATCAAACCAATTAAAGAACAGTGTCCAGACTAAGCGGATCCCGAGAATGACAAGACCGATTAAGCTGACGTACCCGAGTAAGCGCCAGTTGTTGATGGCGTCATCAATGAAGATGGCCTGCGTCGCTCCGGGCAACGTCAAACCAAGCAATAAGAAAATGACCCCGTTCAAGATATAGGCAATCATCGTCCAAATGTTATCCGTCAAGACTTGTTCCTGGGCAAAGAACGTCTCTGTCCGTTCCTTAATTAAGGCATGAAGTAAGCCACCGGCGACGACGGCGATGACGCCAGACGCATGAAGCAGTTCTTCCGAGACGAAAAAGATGATGAACGGCGTCAAGATTTGCAGGAGGGCATAAAAGACGACGTCATCAATTCCTGACCGGCGGAGCCGGATCTTCAGCCAGTTCATCACGACGATGATGACAAGGCCGACGACGGCACCGACAGCAAACATATAAACGAATTCAAACGAAGCTTCACGTAAAGAGAAATAGCCTGTCATGACGGCCGTGACGGCATAACTAAAGGCGACGAGTCCCGACGCATCGTTAATCAACGATTCTCCCCGGACAAGATTTAAAATCGGTTCCGGAAGCCGGACACGTTTTGCGATCCCGTTGACCGCGACCGGGTCAGTCGGTGATAAAATCGCGGCTAACGCAAAAGCGGCAGCGAGCGGAATGACCGGCAACATCCAGTGGATGAAGTATCCGCCGATCACGGTCGTCAATAAGACGAGCACGATGGCGTTGCCGAGAATCGCCCCGCGCATCTTCCACAGTTGTTCCCGCGGAAAATGCGAGCTGTCGTTGTACAGTAAGGGAGCGATGAACAACAGTAAAAACCATTCCGATTCGACTTCAATCGAAAGTTCTTTGATTGATAAAGCAACGAGCGTACCGACGATGATTTGAATCAGGGCCGTCGGAATAAAACGGATGTAATGTCCGATGACGTTCGTCAACAAAATTAAGGCCAGTAACAATAAAATCAATGATAACGTTTCCATAGTAAATCACTTCCATTCTTTCACTTTTCTCTAGTTTTATCGTACCATAATTTCTTGCTGGCATAGGAGAATCACTCCTTTTTTCAGGCATCATAGGACACGAGCAGGTCCCTTGCCTGTTTCAGGATTTCTTCCTTTAGTGTTGACGGTTCAAGGACTTTTACGTTTTCGCCCAGTCCAAACAACTGCCGTCCGAGAAACGGTAACTCGGTAACCGGAACAGACCACGTCCGCTGTGCGTTCAGCGGTAAAATCCCTTCAAGCAACCGTTCCCCGAGTGACGTCATTTCCAGTCGGATCGTCACCTGTTCACCTGACTTCACCTGACGTTCTGCCTCCTCGAACGTCAGCTGTTCGGACGAAATGGTCGTCGGTAAGACCTGCTCCATCCGGTCGACCCGGTACTGCCGCAGTCCCCGGTCAGTCTGGGCGAGCAGATACCAGCGATTGCGTTCAAACGTTAAACCGATCGGATCCATCAAAATCGTCCGTCGTCCGCTTGTCGTCCGGTAAGTGATTTCCCCTTTGACTTCCGCTTCCAACAATCGCAACACGTCTCGCGTCAACGGAGATGGCGGCGTATCGGGTCGGGCAAAACGGACCCGTCCTTTCAGGCGGTCCATCTTCGCTTCAAGGTCCGGCGGCAGTTCATGGAGATACCATTCAGCAAGATCCCCCCGTAACGGACCGAATGGCAGATCGGGAATTTGACCGACCCAGTCGAGCATTAAAAATAAAGTGATCGCTTCCTGTTCCCGTAAGGCAAGTGGCGGCAGCAAACGGTTCGGCAGGACCCGGTATCCGCCCTCTGCTCCCCGCTCGCTGTAAATCGGATATCCATTTGCTTCAAGTTCGAGTACGTCCCGTTGAATCGTCCGTAACGAGACGCCGCACGCTTCCGCCAGTTCCCGCGCCGTCAACAGCTGTTGCCGATTAAGCAGACGCATCAGTTTCAAATGGCGACCTTTCATACAAAATCCCCTCTCTAATTACGACATCTTTTGTCATAATTATAGCGTAGACTAGAGATAGCTCGAACAAAAGGAGGAGTTATTGATGACTAAAACCGTTTTATATATCGCCTGTAGTCTCGATGGAAAGATTGCCCAATCAAATGACTCGCTCGATTGGCTGTTCGCTGTCGAAGGGGACGGTGATAATGGGTACGCGGCGTTCATGGAAGACGTCGATGCCGTCATCATGGGTCGAAAAACCTTTGACGAAGTCTTGGTCCTCAGTGAGGACTATCCGTACAGTGGACTCGAGAACTACGTGTTGACCCGGCAGAGCGATCAACAGTCCGAATACGCGACCTACACGAATGAGCCACTCGATGTGTTGATTGACCGGATTAGTCCGACCATCAACGGCAAGATTTGGCTCGTCGGCGGCGGCGAGTTGATTCAAGAAGCCTTACGGTTACAATTGATTGATCAGCTCGAACTGGCGATCGCGCCGGTCGTCCTCGGCAGCGGGATTCCACTGTTTCCGGAAGGGACGCTTGAGACACGGTTCCGGCTGACCAGCTGTCGTCCGTCCGGTCAGTTCATCATGGCGACGTATGATGTCTTGAAGTGACGTTCTACGCAGATAAAAAACACCTTTGAAACGCTGTAAACTGTACCCTGAGTAATAGACACTTAAAAAAAGTCTATTGCTCAGGGTTTTTGTGTACACTGGATTAAATCAGATCGGGAGTGAATCGAGATGTCGACAAAGTTATTTACGTCTAAAGAGATAAATGCTTTACGTATCAATCCATATGTGAAGTCCGTAAGCCCGAAAGGGGTCACGTATACCGATGAATTCAAAGAACTTTTTATAGCACAGACTTTTGATGGAAGATTTCCTGTGGAAATTTTTCAAGACTGTGGTTTTAATATCGAAGCGTTAGGGACACATCGTATAAAATCCTGTAAAAAACGATGGTTAGCGTCCTATAAACGGGATGGGGTAATGGGCTTACGTGATACTCGTAAAGGCAATTCAGGTCACAAGAAAGATGGAACACTCTCTGCGGAAGAACGTTTTGCGAAGCTCGAGGCAGAAAACAAACTGTTGAAGGCGGAGGTCGAACTATTAAAGGAAATCCGTTTGGCAGAAGGGAGAGAAAAGCAGGCTTAAGCGCATCGCAAAAGTATGAGCTGATTCAAAGAATCGTCATCAAGCACGAAATGAAAGGGATGGTTAGCCACCTCTGTCAAGTAGTCAGAGTATCACGTCAAGGATACCACGCCTATTTTTCAAAACGGAGAATACAGATGAGACAGGAGCGTGAAACGAAGGACATCGTTCGCCGTGACCTTGTCTTGAAGGCATTCCACTTCAAAAAACGTAAAAAAGGAGCTAGGCAGATTAAGATGGTTCTGTCTGGTCACTTTGGTGTATCCATGAATCTAAAATGTATCCGGCGTATCATGCGGAAATACAACATCGTGTGTCCGATCCGTAAGGCGAAACCATATAAACGGCTCATCAAGGCGACATCCGAGCACCGGGTGGTGCCGAATCATCTCCGGCGCGAATTCAAGCAGGAGACGCCCTATAAAGTCCTCCTCACTGATATCACTTATATATTTTATGGAAACGGCAAGCGAGCTTATCTTTCAACCATCATAGACGGCTCAACCAACGAAGTACTAGCGCACCAACTTTCTGAAAACATTAAACTCGATATCGTATTGGATACACTGAAGAAGTTACGGAAGAACCGTCGGGTTCGTTTGGCGAAGGATGCCTTCATCCACTCAGACCAAGGTGGGCACTACACGAGTCCTACTTACCAGAAACAAGTAAAACGTATGAAGTTAGTTCAGTCCATGTCTCGTAGGGGCAACTGTTGGGACAATGCCGTTCAGGAGTCTTTTTTCGGACATTTCAAGGACATTATTGAGTTAGATCAATGCACAACGTTCGAATCTTTGTGTAGTGAGGTCCGTAGGACCATCAACTACTACAATCATCATCGTTACCAATGGAACATGAAAAAGATGACTCCCGTACAATACAGGAATCATCTACTTGAAGCAGCATAAGTTTTTTTCAAATGTCCTTTACATAGGGTACAGATTACTGCAGGCAAAGGTGTTTTTTGCGTCAGTCTGACGGTGTCCGTCCTGACGAAGTGGCATCTAATCCGTTTTACCGGAATCCTCCACGACCGACACGATGACATTGCCGTATTTCCGCCCGGAATCGACGTAACGGTGGGCAGCGACGATCTCTTCGAGCGAATATACCGTATCGATGACCGCTTTGATCTTCCCAGTTTCAAACCACTCATTCAGTAGTATCAAATCTTTTTTCAGCGCCCGCGCCACGCCGTGTCCGGCGACTGAACGAAACGCCCCTTTCGCTCCGACGTGCTTACGTGCCGTTCGTTTCTCCACCTTTCCGGACGCGTCAAATACTGCGTCATACGTCGTCAGGTGCGCATCATATCCTTCTGCTGTATAGTCGACGACACCATCCGCGCCAAGACCTTCCACCAACTCAACGTGCCGTCCGCTGCAGACCGCCGTCACATGAAGTCCGTATTGTTTGGCGATTTGGACGGCAAGCGAACCGACGGCGCCCGAGGCTCCGTAAATCAAGATCGTTTTCGCCTGCTTAAGGTTCAGCTTCCGGAAAAAATGGAGGACGGTCGTTCCGCCAAACGGAAGACTGGCTGCTTCCGCGAAGCTTGCATTGCGCGGCATCTGCCCGACACAGCTCGTTTCCTTGATACAGGCATATTCAGCGTAACCACTAAAGCGCATCCCGGTCAGGGCATAGACACGGTCGCCGACTTTAAAATCCTGGACGCGATTGCCTGTCGCGACGACTTCACCGGCTAAGACAACCCCTAAAATTGGCTGTCTCGGTGCTTTAAACCCGATGACGACACGCATCGGAAGTTTCCCTGCTGCCGGTACATCGAGTGCCCGCAGACGACGATCACCTGAATGCACGGCGGAGGCATGGACTTTTATCAGTAACTCAGATGCTTTCGGGACAGGCTGTTTCACTTCTCGCAGCTTAAGTACATCCGGCGGACCATATGCAGTACAAATGACGGCTCTCATCGTACCCCTCCTCAAGCTTATTTGTTACTTAAGTAATACGACAGATCGGTACAAACAACCTGCACGGTTCAGGCATTGTGAACCCTGGAATCATCCGATATACTATTGGTAATATATGTATACAAAAAGCGGGTGGATTCCCCTTGTCTCGTGCTACGACGCTCCTAGCTTCATTCGGCATTTCGCAATTCGGTGACTTTATTTACCTTGTCGCAATCAATGTCTACCTCTATCAATTGACCGGCTCTGCCACCGCTGTCGCCGGACTCTGGATCATCGGTCCGTTTGCCGCCCTGTTCACGAAATTTTGGGCCGGCAGTCTGATTGACCGGGTCGATGTACGCAGGTGGTTGATCGGGACGGACTTCATCCGGGCGTTGCTCGTCGCGCTGATTCCGTTCCTGTCGACACTGCCGTTGATTTATCTGACGCTGTTTGCGCTCGCCCTTGTCAAAGCGTTTTTTGAGCCTGCTGCGACGACCTACCTGACACAACTCGTGCCGGACACCGGTCGGAAAACGTTTAATGCCTACCGTGGTCTGATCACGTCGAGTGCTTTTTTGATTGGTCCGGCGTTAGCCGGCCTGCTGTTACTCGTCGCGACCACCGATGTCGCGATTTGGATCAATGCCGGCTCGTTTGTCGTTTCCGGGGTTCTACTAGCTTTCCTGCCCTCCGTTCCCCGTCCCCCTGATGTCGAGAAATTACGATTCACCGACGTCGCAGCGGACTGGCGCACCGTCGCCCGATTCAGTCGGTCGAACCGGTTTATCATCGTGATTTACGTCATCGGATTGTTGACGATGAGCCTTGCGCTGGCGATGGACGCCCAGGAAGTCGTTTTTCTGCAGACTGTCGTCGGACTATCGGTAACCGATTATGGACTGTTGATCAGCTTGACGGGCATCGGTTCCGTGCTCGGCGGACTGACCGTTGCCCGTTTCTCGCGTCGCCTGCCGCTCAAAACGTTGCTCGTCAGCGGTTATCTGTTCGTCGCAATCGGTTACTTGATCTATGCGACGGCCACCTCTTTTTTACTCGTCGCGACCGGTTTCATCTTGCTCGGCTTTTTTAATGCCTTTTCCGGGACCGGCTTTATGACGTTTTATCAAAACAATGTGCCCGATGAATTGATGGGTCGTGTAACGAGCCTTTATGGACTTGGGCAAAGCATGCTCCACATCGTGTTGATTTTATTCGTCGGTTTTACGGGTGACCTGTTCCCGCTCCGCTTCACCGTGTTGACGGCTGCCTGTCTGTTGGTCGGACTGAGTCTGCTTCAAAGCATCGCTGTCCTCCTGCCGGGTAAACAACTATATTTTAAAGAAGATTTGCCGGCGAAACACATTTCCTAAATCAGACGGCGTGACGTTCTCCTTTTGAAATTGACAAATTATGCTAAACTTAAACCCATCTACATAATCAATGACATAATACGAACGGAGTGAATGCCACATGCACATTTTGATTGGACAACCGAAACAAGAAACAGACTTACAACAGTTACGACGAGAGATTGCCGCCTATCCTGACATCGACATCGTGTTGTATCCGGAAGGCTACTGCCGGCAGACCGATCTCGCGACGCTCTGTCAACTAGCAAAACAGTACACGACGATGATCGTCACCGGGTACCGGGACGCCGACCGGTTAGATCGGGCCTTGATCATTAACGAACACGGGGAAGTCATCCTCGACCGGGCAAAAACGCCGGAAGCCGGTCCGCTCTATCAACCGTCGACCGTCGACGATGATGGACAACGGTACGGGTATCTGCTCTGTCGCGAAATCTTCTTAGGACTGGACGGGCTGAAAAACGATACCGTTGAGTTAATTTTCAATCCAATTGGCGTCGGGATGTTCAGTCCGGAACAATATGCCGAGTGGTCCGGCGAAGCAGCACGCATCAGCCGCCAGCAATCCGCCATCGTCATCGGGACGAGTCATGCTGACGGTTCTTACCGCAACTGCGGCTTTTCGATTCCGACGGCGTTTGCGTATGACGCGACCGGCGAAGCGATTTTCCTGTCAAAAGACGATCGACAGACACGGATTCTCGATACGGTCACGAACACGGTTACCGTCATCGATTCGTTGATTGAGAACAGAACATAATCAAAAAGCCCTCGACCGCTCAAAGTGGTCGGGGGCTTCATTCGTTCATTGATGTTGTTTTTCGTTCTGTTCCGCTGCCTGACGTTGCGTCACGTACTCCTCCCGTAAAATGGAGTACATCTTGACATCGTGAAACGTCCCTTTGATGAAAATCAAGCGGCGTAACGTGCCTTCGTACGTCATCCCGACCTTTTCCATCACCCGTGCTGAACCGACGTTCGGTTCCATGCACCGCGCCTGAATCCGCTCCAGCTGTAACGCCTTAAAACCGAAGTCCAGCACCCGTTCCACGGCTTCTGTGACGATGCCTTCGCCCCAGAATTGCCGCGATAACGCGTACCCGAGCTCGGCCTGTTTGTTTTCATCAAGCAACAGATGAATGAAATCAATCGTGCCGATCATCTGTCCCGTCGCCTTCCATTCAATTGCCCACGGTGCCTGTTTTCCCTGTTCGTAGTTCGACAGGACGTGCGTCAGGAACTGCTGCGCCTGACCAATCGTCTGATTTGCATTCCACGTCACGTAACGCGCCGTCTCCTCGTCCTGGGTATAGGCGAACAAATCGTCTACGTCCTCTTGGCGCATCGGCCGCAAGAGCAAGCGGTCCGTCTCAAGTGTTGGTAACGTCTTGTAAAATTGTTCAGTAGTCATCCAGGATTCTCCGTTTCTTTTTTTACATTATATACAAAAAAACGAGACAGTACAATTATTGGATAAAAACCGTTTAATCCTTGCACTGTATGTGTACTTCTACTCGCTTGATCGCCGTAGCGTATAATGAAGACATTCAAAAACCCCCCGAATCGGAACTTGTATCAAGTGTCCGTCATTCGGGGGTTCCGTACATTATTCAACTATATGTCAAATGACTATTTTGAGACATCTCGTAAATTTTGATGATTTCCTCTTTCGTAATCGGTCGTGGTCCAGTTGTCGTACTCGGTTCACTTCCCGGGAACATTCGTACTACATCTTCGGCCATTCTTTCGAATTGGTCAGACGGGATGTCAACATCTTCAAGCGTCAGATAAGATTCTGTATCTTTCAACCATTCCACGACTTTAACTGAAAGTAACTTAGCTGCTTTCAAATCATCTTCTTCCGTTACACCGAAACATCTTCTAGCTAATTTTGCCCATCTAGCAGGCATCGCTTCTGCCATCACTTTAAGATATGGTGGAATAATGATTGTCATCCCTCTTGCATGCGGTAAATCATAAACAGCACTTAAAGGCATTTCAATTGAGTGCATCGGAATTGATCCCATTCTCCCTAGCGCCTGGAAACCAGACCATCCAAAGATTGAACATAACGCGATTTGCCCTCTGACAGCGATATCGGTCGGATCTTTAATGATTTTATCAAAATTTTCTTTTAGTGTTAAAATCATTCCTTCTGTTGCCCGATCTGCAAATTCCGATTCTGCCTGGCTTGATAAATAATGTTCGATCAGATGAGAGAAAATGTCGACACAGCTGTCTTTAGTGATCGAAAGTGGTACAGACGTCAATAACCCTGGATCTACGATGGCAACTTTCGGGTAACGATATGCTGATCTAGAAAAGCTTTTCTCATTCGTTTCAGCATTTGTTAAAACACCACCAGCATTACACTCTGAACCCGATGCCGACATCGTCGGAATCGCAATGATTGGATAAGCGCCTGTGTACTCACGCGGAACTCTGTCCCCTAAGACAACATAGTCCCATGACTTACCGCCAGAAAAACCTGTAGCAGCGATATATTTTGAACCATCGATTACACTTCCACCGCCTAGTGCAATGACGAAGTCACACTGCTCCGACTTAAATATCTCAATCGCTTTATCGATTGTCTGCGCTCGTGGATTTGGTTCGATTCCAGTAAACGTCACAAATTCAATTCCCGCTTCTCTTAACAGGGATTCCACGTTATCAATGATCGGGTCTAAAAATCCACCTCTTTTATACGTCGCAATCATTGCCTTTTTTCCGTACGACTTAGCGATTTTACCGATTTCATTGACTCTACCTTCACCATAAACGATTTCTGTAGGGAAATTCCAATTAAAATTATCCATTTTCAATCTCCTTTATTTAAAAGATTTTTAACGTAACAACTTCTTTTTGTCTCACAATACGGAACGGCGTTCCATAAAATAATTATAACGTTTCTTAAAATAAAAATCTACATAAATCCCTTGTATTTCGCGGAATTTCAAAAGCTTTATTACGATATTCAGTTTAAAAACCGCATCTTTTTCTTATAAACTGTCCTCTACTATTTGACCGGCTTCCCTTTACACTCTTACCTTTTCAACTTCTTCGCCATCCCGTCGCACACTTCTGACTTTTTCTACATATTGTGCGGCGTATTCACTAATCAGGTTATAATCCCCGCTCTTCGCCGGGGTTATAAGATTCCCCCCCACCCCTACGGCTACACATCCGTTTTTTATCCATTGATCTACATTGTCTAAACTAACACCGCCGGTCGGCATTATATTTACTTGGGGCAGTGGTGCATGGACCCCTTTAATGAATTCCGGTCCAAAATTGTTCCCTGGAAACAGCTTTACAATATCGACTCCTGCCTCTAGGGCCTGTTTCATCTCTGTAATTGTCATGCAACCTGGCATATACGGTACCTGATACAGATTGCACAACTTTGCTGTAGCTTCGTCAAAACAAGGACTTACGACGAACTGTGCACCTGCTAAAATAGCAATCCTTGCCGTAGTAGAATCCAGAACAGTCCCTGCTCCAATCACCACCGAATCATCGCCAGTAAAGAGTGATCTTAATTTTGAAATGACACTATCTGCTCCATCAACTGTAAATGTTATCTCAATGCCTTTAATCCCTCCCTCCACGCAGGCTTCTGAAATTTTAATAGCTTCTTCTTCACTGTCTGCTCTTATTACCGCTACTACACCACAGTTCGTAATGCTGTTTAAAATCTTTAGTTTATTCATTAAGTTCCCTCACTTTTCAATAATTTTTCATACCACTTAAGAATTTTCAAATTTAGTTTCATTTCCTGTTATTTAGTAAGCCAAATTTTCATCAATCTTTGGTATACTTGAGAAACTAAACAAGTCTTGAAGAGACTGATTTTAAACAGTCCCTAAAACAAAAATACTAAAATAAAGAGGTTGAAGATTTTGTCTAACGTTCAATCATTAGAAAGAGCACTTACTATTTTAAACAAACTGTCAGAATATCCTGATGGCCTTAAAATTTCCCAATTAACTGAACAACTGGACTTATCCAAAAGTACTATTCACCGGTTGTTAACTACGCTGGGAAGCATGAATTATATCGCTAAGGATGCCGAAACAAACAAATACAAACTGGGGTTACAAATTCTTTTCCTCTCTAGAAATATTTCGGACAGCAACGAAATAATACGTGCTGCAAAACCTTTCATCGAAAAACTGTCCAAAGACATAAATGAAACGGTTCATTTATGCATAGAAGATCGTGGTGAAATTGTTTATATTGATAAAATCGAAAGTAACCACACAGTCCGAATGTTTTCACGGATTGGTACACGTGGCCAAATGTACTGTACAGCCGTAGGTAAAATCCTGCTTTCCGGAGTAACTCCAAGTTATTTTGAGGAAGTTGTTGAAAAAATTGATTTTGCTCCACGAACTCCAAACACGATTACATCACAAGGAGAATTCCGGCTAGAAATCGAAAAAGTAAAACAGCAGCAATATGCACTGGATAATATTGAAAACGAAGAAGGTATTCGTTGCATCGCTGCCCCGATCTACAACCATAAAGGTGAGATCATTGCTAGCTTTAGCGTATCTGGTCCTAGTAACCGGGTAACGATGGATATGATCGAAGATACTTTGATTGATAAAATGAAAGATACGAGTTTAAACATTTCGCAAACACTTGGTTTTACGGATGTTAACTAGTTTTCAATAATTCATACGATAAAAGTAAAGAAAACCGTTGAACACGGTCATCTTTACTTTTTTTCTACATTGTCAAATCAATTGCATTGCCTGCCATAAATTCTCCTAAACGTCTACGATCAGGCAATCCGTCATTGTCCCCAGGTGACATTACCGCCAACGCACCGATAGCAGTTCCCCGTCTTACTGACTCTTCCAGTGATAATCCTTCCAAGATACCGCTTATCACACCTACTGCAAAACCATCCCCGGCACCGACAGTGTCCACCACTCGATCAACCGGATAGCCATCTGTATAAAATTGATTTCCTTCCGAGCTAGTGTAGGCTCCATCAGCTCCAAGCTTCATCACGACTGTTTTAACCCCGAGATTATGATAAAATCTTGCAATGGCTTCAATTGACTTTTGTCCTGTCAATATTTCCCCTTCGCCAACACCGGGTAGTACGATATCCGCCAAAGAAGCTAACTCATTGACGACTTCAACCATCTCTTCTTTACTGGACCAAAGACCGGGCCGTAAGTTTGGATCATAAGAAACTTGAATACCTTTCATTCGTGCTTTTTGCATCAAGGTGTAGACCATTTCTCTGCAGTCTTTAGATAACGCAGGTAAAATCCCTGTCACATGAACGTGATCAATTGCTTCCAAATCCAAGTGTCGGATGGTTTCCGCATTCATATGTGATGCTGCAGAGTTTTTTCTCGCTGAGAACACTTCTGGATCAAATTTGCTTACCTTTTGTTTCCACTGCATTCCTGTTTTATAGGTTTCGTCATACGTTATATGACTCGTATCAATTCCATTCTCGAGTAAAAAATTCTCAATCGTTCTTCCGAACGGGTCTTGACCTAGTTTCGTGACGTATGTCATCTCATGTTCAAGACGAGACATCCCGATTGAAAAGTTAACTTCCGCCCCAGCCACAAAGCGGCTAAAGTTTTCAACATTTTCAAGTGGACCTTCTTGTTCGGCAACAAACAATGCCATAGGTTCTCCAATAGTTACAATTCTACTCATCATAATCTCTCCTTATTATTTAAAAGGTTTTTCTCTGAATTTTACGATTGTAAGACTTCTTTCATCTCTTCCGGATGATTTTGAGGGTCTTGGTGATCCTGATTTTTGTTTTTATTTTTCATATACTTGGCCCAATAGGCAGTTAAAATCGGTACTAAAATCGAAGTTACGATAACTGAAGCTGCAACTAATGCTGTAGCAGATTGTGCAATAGGAAGGAACTCCGGCTTCATCGTCGCGATAATCATCGGGTTTGCAACTGCAGCTCCCGCCGTACTAGAAGCTGCCAATCCTGCAGTACCGTTACCTCCCCCAATGAATTTGTCTGCCAGCATCAATGGAATACCAGTCACAATGATGACTAAAACCCCTAATATCACTCCACCCAGTCCTGTCTGCAGAATTACTTTTAAATCGATTGCATTACCTAATGCGAATCCAAAGAAAGGAATCATTACGTGTGATGCTCTACTGAAGAAGTCTCGCACATCACTATCCAGATTCCCCAGTATAAAACCAACCAGGAAAGGCAATACTGCGCCTACAAAAACATGCGGTTCAAAAGCAGCTACTCCTGTAGATCCTAAAATTAGCATGGTCACTAATGGACCCGACTCGATTGACATTAAAACAAATGCACCGGCTTCTTCTTTAGAACCGTATTGTTGCATGATTGATGCGTACAGTCCTCCGTTTGTCATATCCATCGCCGCAATTAAAGCTAAAACCGAAAAACCTGCAAAAATGCCTGTTTGGATACCATCAACCGGAATAAAGGACGATGCAATAACAGCAACTACCCACGCTACGGCAATTTTAGTTAGTACAAGAGTTCCAGATTTTCTTAATACTGTACCGGTCGCTTTAATATTTATTCCTGTTCCCATACAGAAGAACCAAACCGCTAAGATTGGAACGGTCCCCGTCATTAAGCCGTTCGTAAAAGAACCAAAATATTCACCGGATCCCGGGGCAAACGTGTGAATAAGTGCTCCGAGGAACAACGGAACTAACATTAAACCACCGGGAATTTTATTAAGTGTCTTCATAATTTTCATTTTTTACACACCTTTCATAATTGATTTAAATGCTAAATTTCATTGAAAAGATTATTTGGTTACTACAATGCAGATTACCGCCAATATTGATAACGCTTTCAAAAATATGTTTTTTAAAATTTCAGCCGCGAGTGACCACCCATGATCTATCCGGTGTATGTGACTCCTTCTCTACAACAACGTTTTTAACTTTAAGAACGAAATAACTACCTAGGTATTTTTGATCTGCTTCCAAAAATTCTTCTACATTCATCAATTCAGATTTATTTAAATAGAAAAGCGTATCTTCTTCATCATAACGACCAACTGAATACGGAGAAAAACCTGTTATTTCTAAATCGGCTAAGACTGTTTTTAATTCCTCTTCTAGAATATCCGTACTTTTAAGTTTGTTAATTTCCAGTAATCAAGTTAGCATCGTCTCACATGAACCTTTAGCGTTCAGACACTCATCGCATTTCCTCTAATTTTACTGGAATCGCGTCACTGATTGTTTTATTGTCGCCTGCCATCCCCCAAACAAATGCATAATTACTAGTTGCCGTACCGCAATGAATTGACCATGGAGGTGAAATCACTGCTTGCTCATTTTTCAGAATGACATGTTTTGTATTACGCGATTCCCCCATGAAATGAAATAACCGTGCATCCTCGTCCAAATCAATATACAGATACACCTCAGTTCTCCGATCATGTGTGTGTGTAGGAACGGAATTCCATACACTTCCTTTATCGAGTTGAGTCATGCCCATGACAATCTGGCAACTTTGAATGCCTTCCTCGTGAATAAAGCGACGAATCACACGTTGATTGGCATTATTTACAGTGCCCAACCGATCTCCCTCAATTGAACGAAAAGATACATGTTGAACGGGGTATTCTTTATGCGCCGGTGCTGAAAAAATGTAATACTTTGCTGCGTGTCCAGAAGATTCGCTTGAAAATACTAGTTCTTTTTTTCCTAACCCTACATAAAGGCAGTCCTTGTTTTCCATATCGAAAGTTTTACCATCGACGACAATCTTTCCTTTGCCCCCAACATTAAATATTCCGACTTCTCTCCGATCTAAAAAATATTCTGATTGCATCTGATCCGTACCTTCTAATAAAATCTGAGCATCCTTCGGTGTAATGCCTCCAATGATTATACGATCATCCATTGAATAAACTAGTTTAGTTTCATTTGATACAAATAACTCCTCGATCAAATAATTTTCCCGTAACTCCGCTGTACTAAAATCTTTAACTTGGTTTGGATGAGTCGAATATCTTGTTTCCATAAAAAAATACATCTCCTTTAGTTTCTGAATTTTAAACGCGAAAAGACAAATCTAATTTAAAATGAAGGCGTTTACAAAAAAGATTAAAAAAATAGTTTTTGTTCCGTATTGTGAAACGACGTTCTACATAATGATTATATAATGCTGTTTTAAAAAAAGCTAGCGAATTAATATTGTCAAAATTATGAATGTAACTTGTGTATTTTTTCACTAATACGTAATTAATTATCCATATATAGGTTTTAAAAGGTGAGCTACGTCCTCATCAAACCTCTCTTGAATGCAAAAAAACAGCAAATCTTTTTTAACGGATGATTGGTCGGTAGGAGATTGTTTTACTTAATCGTTACTTTTTTAAACAAGCATATTTGCTTGCTGTTAATAGTAGAACTATTTCGATGTAAGTAAAAATCCGGTTGGAAGTGATCATATAACTCTTGAGTACATAAAACTATTTTTTACAATGCTTGCTAATTCAAACTAAAATGAACGGGGGCTTCTGTATGTTTTATGTAAATAGAACGCTGTTTTGTTTTTTTTATTGTTAAGCAATAAAAAAATAGGAAATACACATTCAAGTGAACCTCTAGATTAATTATTTTTTAATTTTTTTACCTTTCATGAATAAAAACGTGAATCATAATTTGTACTTTTCTAATTTCTTGTTTTCTTATTTCTCATTTCCCATCTATAAAAAATCCGTTTGCGTTTGGAAATAATAAACAGTATATTTAGACTGAGTATTCTGATAATTATTTCCAAATTAAACAGGAGAAGGAGTGTTTCTATGATGACGACTCAAAAACGCTTGCTTTCACTCGCTACAATCACCGTCCTTACCGGAGGAGCTGTCTTTGCTTTTACGAATACAGATGGATTCAATACGCAGGACGAAACGGTATCCGATGTTGCAACGACTGACACTACCGTCACAAAAGTCAGCACTTCCCGAGTATCGGGTACCCCGTCAATCCAAAAATTAATGAGTGCCGGGATGGTCCAGACGTATCCGGGCGATCCTGCACTAAAGAAAAACTCTTTCCGTGTTGATCCGATCGTTTTATCTGCCCCAAAAGAATTGAAGCTGAAAGAAAAAGACGGGTACCGCTACATTACGGTTCCGCTCATTTTACACAATAAAGAAGGTACGTCAGACGGCTATAGCGTCTATCGTCCGAATGCTTTCTCGATTAACGACGGTCACGGGCATGACTATGCTCCGGTCGACTACATCAGTCATAACAAGAAAGCCTGGAAGTACGAACATCAATACATCGCTCCGAACCGTCTCGTGATGGATGTCGTCTACCACGTCCCGAAAAATGCCAATACGTTCGTTATGTTTGCGTCAAGCGATGCTTTCCCGAAGACGTATACCGTCAAAATCAGCATCGATTAACATGCTGATCTTTTCTACCCTGATCGGTTAAAACGACGGCCGGTTCCGATTCGGAATAGGCCGTCTTTCATATCGCTACACGTAAAAGGAGGTGGACGCCTATGATGTCCTTCATTTGGAACTCATGGTGGCGAAACAAAGAACGGTTCATCCTGTTACTCGTCGGTGTCCTGATTGTCAGTACAGGACTGAGCTATTTAATCGGGACGACCCAAGCGAACAATGGGACCGTCGTTGACGAACTGCAAAAACGCTGGAACTCGTCATATGATATCGTCGTCCGGCCGCCGGGAAGCCGGAGCGTAACGGAAGACTTACATTTACTCGAGCCGAATTATATGAGCGGTCTCGACGGCGGCATCACGATGAAACAGTATCAGACAATCAAAGACATCACGGACGTCGAAGTCGCAGCGCCGATCGCGATGATCGGAAATAAATCGACAGGCTCATCCGTCGGGACGCACACGTTTGATGACCCCGGCGTCTATAAGCTGACGATCACCGATTATCAAAATACCGGTCTGCAGGTCGACAAGTCGACGACGGTCCGTTATTTAGCCGCCGGCTGGGACGCGAGCGGCGATACGAAACAATCCGGCGTCTCACCGATCGGTCTCGGAAAACAACCGCTCGACGAGTATGGCAGTGATACGATGATTGCCGGGATTGATCCGGAAGCGGAAGAACAACTCGTCGGGCTTGATCAAGCGACGAAAAAGTCGGACCACAGCCGTTATTTCACGGATGAAGACGTCGTGACGGCGCTCGAGAACGTCGATATGATTCCGGTTTTGATGAACGAACGGGATTACATCGATGCGTCCCGGACCTATAAATATGAAAAACTTGATTTACCGCTGATTGATGACTCGATGGTACCGACGATTCAAGAAGTCACGAAAAAGGGCGGCAAAACATACTTAGACAAGCTCCCTACCGTCGATGAAAAGCCACAGACGTATAAAATCACGACGGCGCAAGTCCAAAAACAATTCATTCATGATATTTTGAATAATTCATTACCTGAAAAATACAGCGGCTACTCGGAATGGCTGATTCTCAAGCCTTCACCAATCACCTATCAATCCGTCGAGAGTCCCTATCCGTCACGCTGGCCGTTCACCTATCAGGTCGAACCGAAGCTGATCAACCCGGATTCTTTGCTTGCGAAACGCAGCATGTACCGGGCAGCACGCGAGTTCGGGACGTCGAGTGATGACTGGCCGCGGATCAACCCCTATTACATCGGAGTATTTGATCCGAAGAAATTGAATTTATCGAAAGATCCGTTGACGGAACTGCCGATGGAAACCTATTTCCCGGCGAAGGCAAAGTGGGTCATGGATAAAAATGAGACACCGGTCAACCCGCCGCGTGACGTCAAACCAACAAACGACCCGTACGACTTCATGACGAAACCGCCTTCGATGTTGACGACGCTAGACGCTGCTTTCAAGATTCGCGGCAAAAAAGCCATCTCCGTCATCCGGGTCAATGTCAAAGGCATCGATACGATGAATGAACAAAGCGAGAAAAAATTACAGGCCGTCGCGCAGGAAATCGAGGACAAGACCGGACTGATCACGGATGTGACGCTCGGTTCGTCACCGCAACTGGCGTTGACGTATCTGCCCGGACTTAAAGACCAGTCAGCACTCGGGTGGGTCCAGCAGCCCTGGATTAAACTCGGTTCCTCGATGGCGATTTTCCAGGAAGCGAAAGTCGGGATGAGCGGGGTCATTGCAAGCGTCATTTTGGTGGCGCTCGTCTATGTCTTCAGCTCAAATATCATCCTGCTTTACGCCCGGAAAAAAGAATTTGCGATTTTACTGGCCCTCGGCTGGCGCCCGCGCCAGCTGTCGAAGATGCTGTTCCTCGAAGCGACGTTACTCGGTTCACTCGTCGCCTTGATTGCCTGGACGATTCTCGGGACGTTTTGGCTGACGACGGACCATCCGATCGCCCTTGCCCAGATCGTTCTGATCGGTCTCGCCGGACTGTTGATTTACTGGGGCGGCACGTTCGTCCCGATGCTGTTGATCCGGAAGATTCAACCGTACGAAAGCATCCAGGCGGGAGAAGTCTCGCGGGGACGTCGTTTCGTCCGTTCGCAGTCCGTCCTCGGCATGAGCGTCAATCAATTGGTGACGTACTGGCAACGGACATTACTGTCGCTTGTCGCAATCGCCTTACCGACCAGTTTGTTCATTTTCTTCCTGTTCGTCACGTTCCGACTCAAGGGGGTCTTGTATGCGTCCTGGCTCGGCGAATTCGTTGCCCTTGAAGTCGGCATGATGCATTATGTCGCGATGGGGGTTGCCCTGCTGATCGCCATCTTGACGACGACGGAAATCATGTGGCAGAACGTCAACGAACGGAAATCACAGCTCGCCGTGCTGAAAGCGACCGGCTGGCGCGACGGGATGATCCGTCAACTCGTCTTTCTTGAGGGGGTCATGACCGGTCTGATTGCCGGATTGATCGGTCTTGCCGTCTCGCTCGGGTTGATTTACAAGATGTACAATCAATTCCCGACGGCCGAGCTCGGATTCCTGAGCCTGACGCTGTTGATTCCGATTACGACCGGGATCATCGGTGCTTTATTACCCGCCTACCGCGCGGTTAAAATTACACCGAATGCAGCCATCGGGAGCGTCGCCGTCAATGCCAAGGCGACGGAACGCCGCTTCAAAGTCGCGCTTGGAACAGTCGGGACCGCGCTTGTCGTGGGTGTCGTCGGACTATTCTTCTTTGCGACGACGAGTGAAGTCGAGCACCCGGCGGCCGAGCCAACAAGTCAAACAACTGAAACGACGACAGGGACGAAGCTCGCCGATTTGACCGCCAAAAAATCGACCGCCATACAACCGTCGAAACAGGAAACGGCAAAAATCGAAAAGCTGATGAATCAGGGGCTGCTCAAAACGTATCCCGGTGACCCGAAATTAAAGGATGCCACCTTCCGTGTCGGGAAACTGTTAGACCGCCCGCCGGCTGAACTCAAACTGACACAGCAAGCCGGTATACGCTACATCACGCTCCCGTTGTTTTTGCATGACCCGGATATTACAGAAGATGTACTCGGCTCCTACAGTCAATATAAACCGGACCGGTTCACACTTCAGGATGGGAATGGGCATGTCTACGAGACGGTCGATTACGTCAACCGTAATGAGAAGGCCTGGAAAAACAGTTACCAGTACTTTGCTCCCTATCAATCAAGGGTCGATCTCGTCTACGAAGTACCGGAAACGGAAAATGTCTTCGTCATGTTTGCGTCAAGTGATGCATTCGCAAAACCGACTACCGTCAAAATCGAACTCAACTAAAAAATAGTACTTCTACCCGTTGGTTGATGCGCGAGTAGAAGTACTGTTTTAGTTTGCCATCCGTGTTTTTTTTCGTAGATCGTCGTTCGTCGGGTGACTCGGATCCGTCCGCATGATCCGCAATTCCAGATATTGTTTCAAAAAGGCAATCAACAGCAGAGCCAGCAGAAGAACGATTAAAACAGATATACTCCAATAATCAGGGATCCATGCCTGAAGCGCAATCAATAAAGGAACGGGAACGAAACCGAACTCGACCGCGTAACGGAAACGAATCAGCCGCCGTGCTGCTTTGATGCTTGATAGGGCACTAATCCGTCTTGCCTCGCCGAGCAGTAACAGTCCATGGATGAGGACGAGGA
This sequence comes from Exiguobacterium sp. N4-1P, assembly GCF_002214325.1. Taxonomy (NCBI): domain Bacteria; kingdom Bacillati; phylum Bacillota; class Bacilli; order Caryophanales; genus Exiguobacterium; species Exiguobacterium sp. N4-1P. The sequence goes on along the minus strand of NZ_CP022236.1, from coordinate 1,353,543 downwards.
GGACGAGCAGTGGAACAATCCATTCGTCGGCACCTGTTTGAACCAAGCCGTACAGACTTAGCGCGACGACTCCTACCAATGCCAATCGTTTAAAAAGATTCTGCTTGCTTTCCTGCTGCATGATTAGAATTTTCGTTTGTTTTTCCATTTTGTTCATCCCCTACTCAAAGTCACCTGGCTTTCAGGACAGGTGTTTTACTTCGTAATTCTTTTTTCGTCGGATGGGCTGGGTCAAGCACCGTCTGCGTTCGCTCGAGATAGATGTCACCGATAACGAAGGCTGCAAGTCCGATAAAGTAGCCGATAAAACTTGGCAAAGGCGGTAGTTCGAACCGGATTAATAGCGGGAAGAAAAAAGCAATCAGTCCGATTAGAGCAAAATCAACCGCGTAACGGAGTCGGATGATGTTGCGTGCTGGTCGGCTGTCTGAAAATACACTGATTCGTTTCGCTTCAATCCAGTGCAAAACACCGTGTGCCAGGAAGCTCACCCCGACGAGGATTTTCGGCCAAATTGCTGTCTCATATTGAAGAAGTGCAAAGATACTAAAACCAAGCATTACAGCAAAAATAATGCGAACGAACGCGATGCGTTCCTTTTCTTCCCGGATACGTTGAATTCTTCGTCGTTTTTCCATCATACTCACCTTATGTATACTCTACGTCAATCGGCAAAAAAAGTTCTAATTTTTTACAAACTTTCGGCTGGGACATCAAAAATTACCCTTTATAACCCTTTTCCACCTTGCGGGTCGAACGTCAACAAGCGTTCCATTCCCGTGATAAACGGGCGTGCCTGCTCAATCAGGCGCCGCGTCGCCGGAAGTTCGAGTGACGCCTTGTGCGACGCTTGATTCGTCCAAATTTCGTGGACGATGACCGTGTCCGCTTCTTCTGATACGCTGACGATATAATGGAGACATGACGGCTCGTCTTCGAACGAGGCTGCTGCTTCAAGTAACAGCTCCACCAATTTTTCTTGCTGTCCCGCCGTCGTCGTAAATTCCCCAAAAATCCCGTAACTCATCCTGATTCCTCCTCATTGTTTCTTAAGTTCCTTTTGTATGCATTCATAGCTTGAAACATTTTCCTTGCCGTGCCGTAGAACAGAGTAGCATCGACTGACTTTCAGGAGGACTTACTTTGACTACACGTACGAAACGAATCGTATCAGCACTCTACTTACTCCTGTTCGGGATGACCCTATTTAGTATCTTCTTTGAACAGACAGGCGCTACCTTCTTTTCGGTCGTCCAACTCGGCGTCCTCAGTTATTTTTATTTTGAATTACTGAGTCAGAATACGCACTACTCCAGTCCATCGAAAGAACAGGACATCATTCACCGGAGTACACGGCTCCGTTTTCGGATCATCCAGATTTTATTATTCCTGTTGATCGGCATCGATTATTTATTTTTCGAGCAGACCGATTTGTTGCTCGTTAGCGCTTTTTCGATTTCGATTGCGGTACCAGCCATCATCCGTTATGTCCGTTTGCGGATGAACGACCACTCAAAGGAGGAGAACGATGTCTAACCGCAGTTCGCTCGTCAGCTTGACGACCATTTTGACCATCATCCTGCTCAGTTTGTTTTTATTGGATGCCATAACGACACTATCGTTTTTAGTATTCTTCATACCACTTTCGCTTTGTATGCTGATCCTTGGCGTCAGCGAACTCCGACACGTATTAAAGGACAGTTGAAGAATATTTATCAAAATCAGGCGAGAATACTCCCACCTCTAAGTGTCTCAGGGCGAAGCCCAGCGCAGGTGGAGGTAGTTCAAGCTAAATAGGAGGACAAGTTACATGAACCGAACCTGTACCCAATGCGACACCCGACTAGTCGAAGACTGTGAAGTCCACGTCAAAGGTGCCATGTACGGCTTAAAGATTAAAAAACCGGGTCGTTTTTTCAGTAAGGCATCTGCTGAAGCGAAAGCTGCCGTTTGTCCGAAGTGCGGACTGGTCCAACTATATGTCGATCAACCAAACGCCTTTCTAAAAACATAACAATACTTTGAAAGAAAGGAACCTTTTGAGTGAGTACATACCACATATCTAGTATCCGCCTCCTTCTAATCATGATTGTTTTTACGATTTTCTGGTATTATTTTTTAGGATTGCCGCTTGGGTATGGAATTGTCATCCTTCCTGTCACTGTCGGTTATACGATTTATCGCAACTTCAAAGCGGCTCAGTCAGAAAAACATGAGTCTGAACAAAATTAGCAGCCGATGCACTGATCATAAATAAGACGCAGTTCCGGGATTTCATCCGAGACTGCGTCTTTTGTGTCATTAAGCTTTTAGCGTTGACGGTCAGCAGACAACCAACCACTAATGTTTTCATGCGTTGCCCCTCCTGATGTTCTAAATGAATCGTGTCAGATAGTCACTGAATATTTTGCGCATCACTTTTGGCGTATTCGCTATGTAGACGTTGATTTGTTCTTCGTTCGACTGGACTGGATCGCGGTCCGTCTCGTCCGTCGGAAAATCCGAGATGCCTTTAATGATGATACATTCGACCCCGTTTTTCTGACAGATATAGGCGATTGCGCCGGCTTCCGTATCGGCGACCGTGACGGCATTGTCTTTCAGCTCCAAGTAATCGTTCCACATCACGACGGCCCGGTCTGCCGTACCAATCGTTCCGGTGTGACAATCTGTTTGGTAAGCCGCAACAGCGAGTTCAACGATGAAGGACGGTTTAATCAACGGCTCGACTTCTTTCACCGTACAATCATACTGGACCGCGCGGTTTGGCACGATGATGTCGAGGACCGCAAACGACTCGTCAATGCCGGCACAGGTCCCGGCAACGATAATTTTTGTAAGCGGGAACCGTGCCATCATGTACTGATTTGCCCCGACCCCGTTTACTTTCCGGACACCGGTGCTGTAAAACAACACACGTTTTCCGGCAATCGTCCGGAAAAAATATTCGCCGTACGGGTACTTAGTACGTTCTAATTCTTTTACATCAAAATATGCGAGTGTCGCTTCGAACTCCCATATCGTCGCAATACTGACACCAATCATTCATTCATCCCCTTAAACGTCCCTCGTCACTTTTGGATAATATATACATTCTCATCATCGCTTGTTTTCCTATTTCAAGCAAGCGTGATTTGGCAGACAACAAACAACCTCCACCCGGTATAGGTGGAGGCTTATCGATTTACTGTTGTGTCGCTTTGTCGTACGACAACTCCTGTCCGTTCGTCGCAATGACCTGTTTGTACCAGTCGAATGAGTCTTTTTTCATCCGTTCCATCGAGCCGTTGCCTTCATTGTCGCGGTCGACGTAAATCATCCCGTAGCGTTTTTTCATCTCACCCGTCGTAAACGAGACGATGTCGATGATGCCCCATGGCGTGTAGCCCATCAGTTCGACGCCGTCTTCCGTGACCGCTTCCGTCAACGCTTCGATGTGAGTCTTCAAGTAATCAATCCGCGCTGCATCGTGAATCTTGCCGTCCTCAATCGTATCGACAGCCCCAAAGCCGTTTTCGACGATGAAGAGCGGGAGTTGGTAGCGGTCATACAACCGGTTCAGGACGTAACGGAGTCCGACCGGATCAATCGCCCAGCCCCAGTCGCTCGACTGGATGTACGGATTCTCGACGCCGTTCGCGAGACCGCCGTTGACGATGTTCCCCGTATTGTTGACCGTCGCATCATGCTTGACCGTTGTCGACATGTAATAACTGAAGCCGATGTAGTCGACCGTCCCGTTTTTCAGAATCTCGTCATCGCCGTCGAGGATCGGAATCTGATAGCCTTCCCGTTCGAACTCTTTTAAGGCATAGTTCGGATAATAACCGCGTGCCTGAACATCCGGGAAGAAGTAACGTTGACGCATCGATTTTTCCGCCAGCATGACGTCTTTCGGATGTGAGGAATACGGATAGACCGGGACGTGGGAAATCATCGCTCCGATTTGGAAATCGGGATTGATTGCTTTCCCTTTCGCGACAGCAAGGGCGCTGGCAATCAGTTCGTGGTGACCGGTCTGGTACATGACTTCCATCGCATTTTCGCCCGGTTCGACTTTGACACCGGAGTTCGTCCAGAGGAACAACGGATTCTCGACATCCATCTTGTTGTTGATTTCATTAAACGTCATCCAGTACGTAACTTTATCTTGGTAGCGCGTGAAGCAGACTTCGGCGAAGCGTTCGAAGAACTCGGCGACTTTGCGGTTACGGAACCCGCCGTATTCGCGCGCGAGGTGGAGCGGCATTTCAAAGTGCGATAACGTGATGATCGGCTCGATGCCGTACTTAATCAATTCGTCAAAGACATCATCATAAAACTGCAGTCCCGCTTCGTTCGGTTCCGTTTCGTCACCGTTCGGGAAAATCCGGCTCCAACCGATCGATGTCCGGAGACACTTCAATCCCATCTCGGCGAATAGCGCGATGTCTTCTTGATAGCGGTGGTAAAAATCAATCGCCTCATGATTCGGATAAAACGTCCCTTCTTCAATCGTATCGGTAATGCGCCGGGCGACGCCATGCGCGCCTGCTGTCATGACATCGACGACACTCGGTCCTTTGCCGCCGGCGTTCCAGCCGCCTTCAAATTGATGGGCAGCCAGTGCGCCGCCCCATAAAAAGTCGTTTGGTAATGTTTTCATCTTCAAGTCCTCCCTAGTAATCGAGATATATGCCTTTATCACCATCATAATTGTACATGCACAATTAATCAATACACATTTAATATCAAAAAACATGTCTACAAATATCGTCTTTTTATTATGATATAGTTGCGATATAACAATTTTTATGTAAATGAGGGTGAACCATGCTGAAATATCAACAGACGGCGACGGAAATCGAAGCCTACATCGAACAGAATGCGTTACAGCAAGGCGATAAATTACCGGTCCTCGATCAACTGATCCGACAATTTGAGGTCAGTAAAACGACGATGACGAAAGCGCTCGAACTGCTGGAACGAAAAGGAATCATCTTTCAAGTTCGCGGCAGCGGCATTTTTGTCCGCAAAAGTAATCGGAAAGGGTATTTTAATCTCTTCTCGACACAAGGCTTCAAGCAAAACTTGATTGATCATGATATCACGTCGCGTTTACTCGAACTTGAAGTCATTGCCTGCTCGGAGGATCTCGCTAAGAACCTTTCCATTACACCTGGGACAGACGTCTATTTCGTCAAACGGATCCGCTACATTGACGGACGGCTTCTCTGCCTCGAAGAATCCTATTATGTAAAAGCACTTGTCCCATACTTGAACCGGGAAATCGTCGAACAGTCGATTTTCGAGTATCTTGAGACGGCACTCGGACTGAACATCGGCTTTTCGGACATGTACATGCACGTCGGTAAATTGCCGGAGACAATTGCGGAACATTTGAAACTTGAAGCCGGTGATCCGGCATTGACGGTCGAGACGATTTTCCACTTGACGAACGGTCGACCGTTCGATTATTCCGTCATCACCTATCATTACGAACACTCGCAATTCGTCGTTCAGGCGAACGGCTTGTATTTATGAAGGGAATCGGAACATGAATGAAGAAGTAATTTTTTATTATGCTTTACTTGCGGGCGGTATCGTCTGTGTGGTGCTAAGTGTACTGTTACATTTCTGGTTTCGTGAGGATACCGGCATCGAATTTTCCCTGTTTTTCCGACTCGTTTTACTGTGTTTATTCGGTGTGGGACTGGTTTGGTATACGACTCCAAGCCTGAAGTACGTCTTTTATCATGACTATGCGACAACTAAAGGAATGTGTACGGTGGAATACGATGATCAATCCAGCCCGCGGACGATTGATCTTTATTATGATGAAACAGGTGACTATTTCAGTTTCTTCGATCGGGCCGATCTCGGCGCTTACGGACCGGACGTCCCGTATACCTGCCACGTGACAACGACAAAAGATCATGCATTTGAAATTTTTTACCGGATTTACGATTTCAAAACGGGCAAGTTATTATATTCGTCTGAATGACTGGTCATGTTAGAGAAAACTGCATGATTGCGGATTTGATGATTTCCGTTTTTGGAACAACTTAAGATCATCCGTTTTTCTTGTCTTTATGAACACTCGCAATGTTGAGGCGAACGGGTTGTATCTGTAAACGCAAAAAAGCAGACACGATCCAAGTACTTTTTGGACAGTGTCTGCTTTTTGATTTTCTATTTAATCATCGTTTATGCCGCTTACTCAAGAATATCGTCAGCGGATAAATACCGATACTTTGGACAATCAACGACAGGACGATGACAGCAAACGATAAGGAAATCAACACATCATATTGCGCTGATACCGTTTTTTCGAGCCATAGTAACAACGCGACAGACATCGAACCTTTAATCCCAGCTGCCGTAATGATTGAGATCGTCGAAAAGTCGTCGCGAAATTCACCTTTCCAGGCCGGTACCGCATAAATGAAGCCGCTGACCATGATGAACCGTGCCAACAAGGTCAGACCAAAAATGATCAACGCCAGTCCCCATTGTGAAAAAACTAAGTATCCAGCTGCTTGAATCCCAATCAGTAAGAATAAAATCGATAAAAATGTTGGTTTGATGATGTTCCAAAATCCATCCAATGATGCTTTAATTCCCTTCTCCTCATCCGCTTTTTCGATTTCGTAAGACAAGAAAATCCCCAAAATGACCGTGGTGAGAACACCTGAGACACCAAGCGCTTCTGCAAGATAAAATCCACCGTACGACATGACGATACTCAACATCACTTGATATTCTTTTTGCGTCGTCAAGTGAATAATTTTACTTAAAATCCATCCGAGCAAGAAACCAATCAGAATTCCGCCAAACGAAACAAGCATAAATTGTTCGATAAATGTCGTGAAATTAAAACGTTCCCCCGTTTGAAACATCGTTAATAAGATCGTAAACAAAACGATACTCGTCCCGTCATTGACCATCGATTCTCCTTCCACGATATCGGCGAGTTGTTCGTCCCCTGTACTTTTTTTGATGATGGACGTTACCGAGACCGGATCGGTCGGAATCAAGATGGCGGCAAGGAGCAGCGAAGCCGTCAGCGAAAGTGAAATGAACAGATTCGAGATCCAGTAAATTGAGACACCGAGTAATAAGGCCGTCACAATCAACCCAATCGTGCTGAACGCCGTAATGATACCCCAATTATTTTTCAACTGTTTAATCGGAAACTGATACGCTGCCGTAAACAGGAGCACCGGCAAAAACACTTCAAATACGATTTCCTTTGATAGATGAAGCGAAGAAAAATAGGGGATAAATGAAAGACCCAGTCCAATCACGACGAGCACCATCGGAACAGGAATCATTTTTTGTTTTAAATCGATTGTGTAAATTACGTAGCCGATAAGTAGTAGAATCAAAATTTGATACGTCATACAGTCACCCTTCCCTTACATGTCGCACTAAAATATTCTATGTGCCCTTATACCTTTTCAATAATTAGTTAAAACAAATCCTTCACTCGATTTTCCAATCTGTCAAGTAATACCTCATCCAAGAGAATGTAATGCCTTACAAAAAATATTAACTGTTAAAAGTAAATCTATGTTATTCTGTTGTCAAATAAATTAGACCGGTCAAATAAAAAGGAGTCTTCTCATGAAATCCATTTTAACGTTAACCACTTTAAGCCAATTAAAGGCGCTGAGTGTTCCGATCCGAGCTGAAATCATGATGCGGTTAATCGAAAAACCACTCACGGGTCAAATGTTGTCTGAAAAACTTAACTTATCGCGTCCTAAAGTACATTACCATTTAAAAGAGCTCGAAAAGAATCACTTAATCACGTTAGTCAAAACGGAAGAAAAAGGCGGAATCATCCAAAAGTTTTATCAATCGGTGGCACGGGGGTTCACACCATCACTTGAGCTCTTGCCGCATATGGAAGACGTCAATGAATCCAATCGGCAATTGCTTTTTCAGATGGCCGAAAAAACAAAGCAAGTTATTTTATCTGCGCCCGAGCATGCATTTACCCCTCAACGAGCCAGTGAATCGCCTGCTGACTGGAATCACGTCGGTTCAATGTGGCAAATCTCTGCAACGGAGGAACAGTTTAATGATTGGACAAAAAAATATTTTGAATTGATGGAGGAGCTTAGACACCTCTCAAAAGAACCGAGTGAAGAAACTGCTCAAAAACTTTATTTCTTTTCTACGATGGCGTTTGAAGTGGATGAACTCATCATGGAAACGATTGAACATGAAGATGAAGAAAACAAGGCTTGAACGTATAGCCTTTTTCTTTACCCGTCATTGTCAAATTAAATTGACCGGTCAAAATAATAAGTAAACCGGAGGTTTTACGTATGATTGAACTTTTGAAAAACCGTAATTTCATATTTTTACTGTCCGGCCGACTCGTGACGAATATTGGAGACAATCTTTATTACATCGCCGCGATGTGGCTTGTCCATGACATTGGACAGAGTGCATTTTATACAGGGCTCGCCGGGTTTCTGATTTTATCACCAAAAGCCCTGCAATTTCTTGCGGGTCCGCTGGTCGACCGCTGGAGAATCAAAACGACGTTAATCGTCACCCAAGTCGTGCAGTCGATTTTGATTTTGCTCATTCCACTTGCTTACCTGCTCGATTTTTTAAGCATTGCTTTAATTTTATCCGTCATGCCACTCCTCGCCTGCGTCGAAGAGTTTGCCTATCCGACGCAAACTAAAGCCCTCCCCTTGTTTCTAAAAGAAAAAGAACTGCTGCAAGGAAATTCACTTTTTGCATTTGCTTATCAAGGCGTTGATCTTGTCTTCAATTCATTGGCAGGATTAGCAATTGCCTTCTTTGGTGCCATCACGATGTTTTTCGTCGATTCAGTGACATTCGCACTCGCCGCGATGTTTTTCTCATTCCTCAACATGGATTTTGTAAAAACGCCAACACCAAAAACGCAACACTCCTTAAAACTCACCTTCACGGACTATATCGATGATTTAAAAGACGGCTTCGTTGTCGTCTTCACGTCATTACTTTGGGTCTTTCTGATTGGTTCGTCTGTCGCAAATTTTGCGATTGGGATGACGGTTGCCGTCCTTCCTGTCTTCGCGGATCAAATCGGCGGTGTACAAACATACGGTATTCTGTTAGCCGCTATGTCAGCGGGTTCGTTGCTCGGTGCACTCCTCGGTTCGACCCTCGGAAAACTGCGCGTCGGCATCGTCACAAGTGTTTGCTTTTTAGTCGGATCCATCTGCTGGGTATTTGCCGGGTGGCTCTCAAGTCCACTGGTTACACCGATTTTATTTGGTATCGCCTGGATTCCAATCGGTGCCGTAAATGTTTTGTTTGCCGGTGTTACGCAAACCATCATCCCGAACCAAATACTCGGGCGCGTGAATTCAGTCGCGTATAGCTTAGGAATTGCCGCGATGCCGATCGGTTCGTTACTAGGTGGATATGTCGCGACCTTTATCGATCCTCACTTCATTTTCATGTTCGCCGGACTCGGTATTTCGTTGATTGCATGTGTTTGGTTCTTCCATCCCAATCTCCGAAAGTTACCACAGGTGGAACAAATGACTGCTTCGACTTTTAAAATCAGTTAAAAACGCCCCCGATCGTCGAGGACGTTCATGATTAACATTGTGCGCGTCACAAATCACCCATGCCGCATCGTCCATTCAGCGACGACCCGCTTCGCCGACCGGAGCGCCCCTTCGACATGGCCACCAAACGCACTATCCGTTTCCGTTCCGGCAAGATAAAGCCGGCCTTGCCAGTTTGCGTCGACTGCGATGGGCCGATACTGCGGAAATTCCGTTAACGGACGGGCATCTGCAGGCGTCGCCGTATCAAGGTCTTGCGCCCAGTCATAATAGAACACTTCCCGCGGATGACGGGCTGCTTCGCCGTACATCGTGATAAGTTGCTCGAGTATGCAGGCTTTAACCGCTTCCGTCCCGAGTGACTGACGCTCTTCTGCCGTCAGCCGTAGGAAACCGAACAAGGCACCCGGTCCGCGCTGCGGTGATGCATCATGAATTTCCTGCATGGCGCCGACCCAGCTCATCCCAAACCCGGACAGACCCGCTTCGCGCCAAAACGGCGTGTCATAGACGACAAGTGCTTTTGCTTGTCCGGCCATCCAGGTCGGGGTCGTTTGCAGTTTCTCCCGCGTCGTCTCGGAAAACGGCGGTTCGATTGCGACTCGCTCGACAAGACGGGGTGGAAGGGCAACCACGACACTATCATACGTTTCTGAAGTCGTCCGTCCGTCTTTGATTGACGTAACGATTACTTGCTGTCCCGTCCGCTCAAGTTTCGTGACGCGTGTCTGTAAGCGGAGCGATGCCGCCGGGAGTTGTGACGCAATCGCTGTCACGAGTGCTTCCATTCCTCCCGCTAACCGCTTCGACGGGACGATACTGTCCGGTGCCAGCAGATGATGTTCGATGGCTCCTGCTTGCCGTTCGAGTACCATCGCGCCCGTCGTGTGTTGGGCGAATGCCGTCAGGCCGAGTTCGGCGACAAGATCCGTGATGACCGTTTCCGTATCCGGCCAGTACCATGTCGGTCCGAGGTCAAAGCGGTCTGCCTCGTCTCCATGCGTACCCGCCACGCTTACAATACGTCCGCCGATCCGGTCCCGTGCTTCATAGACGGTGACCGCTTGCCCCATCTGTTGTAAAAGCGATGCTGCATAAAGCCCGCTGACGCCTGCTCCGATGATTGCGATGGATTGTGTCATCTTGATTCTCCTTTGCTACGAACGGACGAATTGCTCCTGTCCTTACTTATTGTAGCAAGTGTACCTTGTTCCGACTCAATCCTCCAAACGCTCGAACTCGACTAAACGGACAGGCTTAACATATACTTCCTCGTCGAACGTCGTCAGCGAAACGAATGTCTCGCCTTTGCGATAGAGAATTTTAGCTCCTTCTTGATTCACTTTCTTCCAGCCGTCACGATTCAAGCGTGCTGCATACAGGAGTCCCGGTCCGTCTGTTTCTGAAGCAAGTTGCGTCGCGTAGTGTTGCCCGTTCGCACCCGTTTGCTCCGTCGCAAAGCGCGGGATCGGGAACGAACTGACAGATGTACCTTCTTTGAACAATAGGGATATCACCCCGTAATACGTTCCACCTAGCAAAAAGGCGAGCAAGATGATAGATATTATTCTTTTATTCATACGATCAGCCCCCTGATTGCTCGTTTAACATGACATCCATCATTTCAGATGTCTCTACAAATCAAATCACAAGAATATTCCTAATAATATCCATTATTGCAATTCCCTTAATTTTACTCAAGTTATTCTTTGAGGCATTTTCCTGTTCAAGTAGCAAACCAGATGCTACAGTATTTTTGTAAACTAACGACCGTTAGGAAGGTGAATGATTTGAAAGCTGCACAATTAATCCCGACCGCTTTGCGTCACTTCGCGACTCATGGTTACGAAGGGGCCTCCTTAAACGACATCGCCCAGGAAGTCGGTATCAAGAAACCATCCATTTACGCCCACTATTCCGGGAAAGACGATCTCTTTTTGAAGACGATGGCGTACGCGCTAGGTGAACAGAAAAAACACCTCGCGTCCTACTTCGTCGAGACACGGCAGTTGCCGCTCGAAGCATCGCTAAAAGGATTTTTCGACTGGTTCATCGAGGAAAGCAACCAAAACGACCAAATGAAGTTCATCCTTCGCATCGCTTATTTCCCCCCCGTCAAACTGGAGCATGAAGTGACAGCGTTGATCAATCCGTTTTTCGATTCGATCCATCGTCACCTTGCACGCTTATTTCGCGAACGCGACCGGACGGAGCAGATTCTCTACTCCGAAGACTATACGAGCGGCGCACTCGCCTATTTGACGGTTGCGGAAGGAACGATGACAGAACTCGTCTATAACGGGATTGACGCCTACCAACAACGACTCACTGCCGTCTGGCCGATTTTTTGGCGCGGACTCGTCCGTTAAGAAGTCAAATCAGAAACTGAGGTTCAAATCATGCAAAACAACAAACTCATTTTAGGTACACTTTTACTCAATCTGTTCATCGCCTTTTTAGGGATCGGACTCGTCATTCCCGTCACCCCGACGATCATGAATGAATTGAACATCTCCGGCTCGACGGTCGGCTATATGGTGTCGGCGTTCGCCTTTGCCCAACTGATTCTCTCGCCGCTTGCCGGACGCGCCGTCGACAAGTATGGACGGAAGCCGATGATCATCATCGGCCTGTTCATCTTCAGCATGTCGGAACTGTTATTCGGTCTCGGACAGACGGTCGAAGTCCTGTTCGCTTCGCGCATCCTAGGGGGAGTCAGTGCCGCCTTCATCATGCCGGCCGTGACGGCGTTCATCGCCGACATCACGACGAATGAGACGCGTCCGAAGGCGCTCGGCTATATGTCGGCCGCCATTTCGACCGGCTTCATCATCGGACCGGGGATCGGCGGATTTCTCGCTGACATCGGGACACGGGTTCCGTTTTTCTTTGCCGCGACGTTCGGGATGATTGCGATGATTTTGTCCGTCTTCACGTTACGTGAACCGGAACGTCATTATGCCGATGCGCCGACTGTCAAACAAGCGGCCGGCTTCTCAAAAGTCTTTTCCCCCCTCTATTTCGTCGCTTTTTTGGTCCTGTTGATTTCGTCATTCGGTCTCGCCTCGTTCGAATCGCTGTTCGCCCTGTTCGTCGACCGGAAGTTCGGCTTCACGGCGAAGGACATCGCTCTCGCGATTTCCCTCGGAGCGATTGTCGGTGTCGTCGTCCAAATCGGCCTGTTCGACCGCTTGACGCGGTGGTTCGGTGAGATCCGCCTGATCCGTTACAGCTTAATCGTCTCGTCCGCCCTCGTCCTCGTCATGACGTACGTGACGAGTTACTTCGCAATCATCCTTGTGACGATGGTCGTCTTCGTCGGATTCGACTTGATGCGTCCTGCCGTCACGACCTATCTGTCGAAGATTGCCGGCGATGAACAAGGTTTCGTCGGCGGAATGAACTCGATGTTTACGAGTGTCGGGAACATCCTCGGACCGATTGCGGGTGGACTCCTGTTTGATGTCAATCTCAACTACCCGTTTTATTTCGCGACGATCGTCCTGACGGTCGGCATCATCTTGACGTTCTTTTGGCGTCAACCGAAACTGTCGGTCGACTCGGGCGCAACGAAACTGTCATCGTGAACATGAAGAAGCGTTCCCCTGAACTAAGGGAGACGCTTCTTTTTCATGCATTAAGATGATTGCTGATAACTAGTATTCGATAAATTATCTTCGACTGATCTGACCCACTCGACCGGGACATATAATGATTTTGCAATGGCTTCATCCGTTTTTCCAAGCTTCCGTAACGTTTTGACGATGCGCATGCGGCGTGTGAGCTCCCTTTGATCCGGAATACATTCAGGCAACATTTAATTCCCCCCCTTTTTCTGTCCCGATGCCGTCGAAGTGATAAAGTACATATTACCCAAAAGTTGTCAGACTATTCTGTTTTAGTCAGACTCCACGAATTTTCGATAAATGAGGCGAAAAAATAAAAAGTATAGTTACCTTTACAAAATGTAAAACAAACTATACAATATGTTTATGTAAGAAAGGAGTGTCCCGATGAAACTTTCGAATCGCGTCAAAGCATTACGGCGCCAAACGGACTGGACGCAAGAACAATTCGCTGACTTGATCGGCGTCACGCGCCAGACCGTCATCTCACTCGAAAAAGGAAGCTATACCCCGTCCTTGTTACTGGCGATGCACATCGCCCGGGTCTTTGACCGACCAATCGAAGACATCTTTTATCTGGAGGAGGAATCACTTTGAAACGTGTCATCATTCAATCGAGCTTAAACATTTGTCTGTTCTATTTGTTAGCTGCTTTCGTCAGTTCTGTACACGATCAACTTGAAGTGTTTAACGATGATCCCGTCCGCGGTACCGGATTCAACATCACATTGGAACTTCCGCTTGTTCTTCCGATGATACTCATCGCTGTTTTACTAACCGTTATGGGGTATCTGACTCGGACCAACAAAAAAAGTACGTTTTCCGAATGGTCCGTCGGGATGACTGAATTTTCCGATCAGGACGAGCGCGAGGAAGTCATCACAGGTAAGGCGACACGTGTTGCCTATTCAACATTTTTGTCCACACTCCCTGTCCTGATGATTCCGTTTTTATTTTACGTCCAACTCGTTGAAGGTTTTCCGAACTTTCCCTTCTACGCCATCGCGACCGTCTTATCGCTCGGCACACTGTCCTATCTGATTGCTTGGATTTATTATTACAAGAAATAAGAATCAACTCATTTAAAGTAATTTTTTGTAGAAGTATTGTGTTATCCCTTCGACCGGATGATCGTCCAAGCGACCGTATTCGACGTACCCGTTTTTTTCATAGAAGCCGGGTGCCTGAAAACTGAACGTGTCGAGGATGACTTTGCTGCAGGCACGTTCGTTGGCATAGGCTTCGACCATGCTCAATAATTTGCTGCCGTATCCGCCGCCTTTGACGGACTCGTCGAGCCACAAGAAAGAGACGTGGACGTGGTTCCAGCTGTATTCACCTGTCAATCCGCCTTTAATCTCGCCACCTTCCTTTAAAAGAAAACAGATTTGTTCCGTCTCATGTTGAACCGCTAGCGGAACTTTCGTTTTGTTGAAGCCGATCAATTGTTCGCGAATGTATTCGCGGTCCTCCGTTGAACCCTGTTGTATCTCTAACATCTCTATCCATCCTTTCCAATCTGTTTCTAGTCTATCATGTGTCGATCTAGACAATCTTCGTTTGTCTTAATGGAAATACTTTACATTTTTAAATTATTTATGGCATTCTTAAGGGGGACGATTTTGATTTTACTAGTTTGGAGGCGAATATGATGGATCCAATTGACGCGAACATTCAATCTGTAACGTACACGATTCGTCCGGTAGAGCCTACGGATGCACGACAGCTTGCTTTACTGCGCGCGAGACTCGATGCAGAAACGGACCACTTTGACCGATTCCCGGGCGAAGACGTGCTGGATGAAAAGGGATTTCTGCAATTGATTCAGCATGAGACCGGTATTCCCCACTCCCTGCTCGTCGCTGAAGTGGATCGTCAACTCGTCGGTTATGCCCGCTGTGTCGGTTTCTCCTTGCGTCGGTTCGCACATAAAGCCGACTTCGGCGTCGGGGTCGTCCGTGACTGTTGGGGGCAAGGCATCGGGCGGGCTCTCTTACAGACGACACTTGACTGGGCACGGACGGTCGAACTGCAAAAGATTCAATTGACCGTCGTCGAGACGAATCAAGGGGCCGTTCGTTTATATCAGACAACCGGGTTTCAAGTCGAAGGACGACTCAAGCACGACCGACTGCTTGCGGACGGCTTGTATTATGATACGATTTTGATGGGCTTACTCCTCGTTTAACACGCTTCACACTAACTAGCCGGCGACTTCGCTGACTAGTTTTTTCATATTTTTGTTTCGTAAGACATGCCAACTCCTTTTTCATAGCTCCTTGTCATTACTTCTTCATAATTGTTTACATTTTTCTCATATTCCGTTCATATTCCTTCAGTAGGATGATGAATGTAGGCAATACATACTGTTCTTTAAATGACCAAGGAGGAATTATCATGAAACTGAAACGACTAATCCCGATTCTCGCCCTATCGACCTTATCGCTCAGCACGATGGTATCGACACCGGATGCCGATGCCAAAAGCAAATACAAGAAGACGCCGGAAATCCGCAACGTCATCTTTTTAATCGGTGACGGGATGGGTGTTTCCTATACGTCGGCGCACCGCTACTTAAAAAATGATCCGACGACGACCGTCGCCGAAAAAACTGCCTTCGACCAGTATCTCGTCGGTCAGCAAATGACCTATCCGGAAGATCCGGCACAAAACATCACCGACTCTGCCTCTGCCGCAACCGCAATGTCTTCCGGCGTCAAGACGTACAACGCAGCGATTGCCGTCGACAATGATAAGTCTGAAGTCAAGACCGTCCTTGAAGCGGCGAAAGAACGCGGTAAGTCGACGGGACTCGTCGCGACGTCAGAAATCACCCATGCGACACCGGCTTCGTTCGGCGCTCATGACGAAAATCGGAAAAACATGAACGCGATCGCAGATGATTACTTTAAGGAACGGATTAACGGGAAACATAAGATTGATGTTTTACTCGGCGGCGGCAAATCCAACTTCATCCGTCCGGATGTCGATTTGACGAAAGCATTCAAAAAAGACGGTTACGGATACGTGACGGATCTTGACGAATTAAATGCCGACCGCAACAAACAAGTCCTCGGTCTGTTTGCCGATGGCGGTTTAGCAAAACGGATCGACCGTGAAAATAGCGTTCCCTCATTGGAGCAAATGACGAATGCGGCGATTAAACGACTCGATACGAACAAAAAAGGCTTCTTCCTGATGGTCGAAGGGAGTCAAATCGACTGGGCCGGACATGATAATGACATCGTCAGCGCGATGAGTGAAATGGAAGATTTCGAACGGGCGTTTAAAGCGGCAATCGCCTTCGCGAAAAAGGACAAGCATACGCTCGTCGTCGCGACGGCCGATCATTCGACGGGTGGCTATTCAATCGGGGCAGACGGGATTTATAACTGGTTCGCCGAGCCGATTAAAGCAGCAAAGAAAACACCCGACTTCATGGCTGAAAAAATCGTTTCCGGCGCCGATGTCCGCAAGACCTTGACGAAGTACATCGATCAACAAAAATTGGCTTTGACGGAAGAGGAATTCACTTCGGTCGAACGAGCTGCCGCCTCTAAGAACGTGACAGACGTCGATAACGCGATTGAAGAAATCTTCAATCAACGGTCGCACACGGGTTGGACGACGGGCGGACATACGGGAGAAGACGTTCCCGTCTATGCCTATGGACCGGCTAAAGACCGGTTTGCCGGACAAGTCGACAATACGGATCACGCCAAAATCATTTTTGATCTCTTGAAAAAGAATAAATAAGGAGGTCCATCATGAAGCGACTCCTGCTCTCGATCACGCTTGGAACCATCCTCGCCGGATGTAGTGATTCTTCAGCTGATCAACAAGCCGTGCCGGCACCACCCGTCACACATACCTCCGTCGCACTTGAAAAGGCGGACGTCTATGTGCCGAACCCGCAATTGCCGGACGACCGGATGTTGACGAAACGGAATCAGACGGTTCGTGACGATAAAGGTGAATTGACGTTACAACAGATCCAGTCCGTCAAACAAACTCACTCGATTGGACCGATCAACATGACGATCGAGGAAGTAAAAGTTATTCAGACCCGTCCGAGTTACGCGATGATTGATTTCTTTCACGGCTTCACCCATGAAGAAGCATTCGATATGGTGAAGACCCGCGTCACGGTTACGAATACGAGCAAGCAACCGGTCACGTTCAACCCGGTTGCTCATGTAAAAATCAATCAATCGACAGAAAAAACAATTGATGATGACCTGTACCTCGAAGCATTGGCCGGGACATATGAGCCATCGGAACAGCGCAGCGGCAACCTTGGTTTCATCACGGAACGTCCCGTTGAAAAACTCGAGTTTTTGACGAGTGACGTCCTTGATGCGCAGCAGCAGGTCATTAAAAAAGGTCAACCTTTCACAGTGACGCTACACGATTAAATCAATAGACAAGACAAAGAACCACGTTCCGACTAGCGGAGCGTGGTTCTTGTACGTTAAACAAATTTTATGGAGAATAAAAACGTTACATCGGATAGTGCTCTAAACTATCTGTATGCCTGCTCTCCTCAATCATCACATAAATCGCGTCGTGTTTCGGTGACTCCTGCGGGAAAAAGCGCGTGATCAACGCGCTGCTAAGAGGCAGGCAAGACCCTGCTCCTTGTCCGTGAGGATCAAGGAGCAACGGCTTGCGCCTCACCCGAGGAAAGCAACGAAAAACAACGACGCGTATTACCGAACATGACTTTTCCTATACATTGAAAGCCACGCCCCGACTAGCGGAGCGTGATTCTTATTTATCCGGTTCTCCGCTTATTTCTTAGAAAAACAATGCTTCAGGTGCTGATAGTTCGTATTTCCACCGGACAAGTTACAGACATCCGTAAACCCGAGATTCTTGAGCACGTTTTGCGCTGCATTGCCGGTGACGCCTTTATTACAATAGACGACCGTCGGGATGGATGGATCGAGTTCCGCAGCCCGCGTCCGCAGTTCGCCGAGTGGGATATGAACCGCGCCGTCGACATGATTCTTCTCGAACTGTTTTTTCGACCGCGTATCGATGATTTGAATCGTCTCCCCGGTCGCCGTCTGCTCGATTAACGTTTCCGGCGTCATTAAACGGGCCGTCTTCTTAATCGCGTTATCAAGCGCCATCCCTGTGTAGAGGACAGGATCTTTTGTTGTCGAGAACGGCGGGGCATAGGCAAGATCGAGATGGAACAAGTCTTCCGCCTTCGCCTTGAACGTGATTGCCGTCGCGAGGACATCAATCCGTTTGTCGACGCCTTGCGGTCCAACGATCTGTGCGCCGAGGACCCGTCCTGTTTTTCGGTCAGCAATCGCTTTGATGACCATATCCTTTCCGCCCATATACTCGGGACGGTCCGGTTTAATGTTGTGTAAAATCTCAATATCGAATCCGGCGGCAAGGGCTTCTTTTTCCGTCAAGCCGGTTTGGGCGACCGTCAAATCGAATGCCTTGAAAATCCCCGTCCCGAGAATGCCGCGATGTGCCGCCTCTTCCCCGGTGATGACCATCCCGGCAATCCGACCCATCTTGTTCGCTGTAGAACCGAGCGGCCGATAAATCGCTTCGCCCGTAATGACGGAAAAGCTCTCTGAGACGTCACCGACGGCATAGACGTCTTTCACGTTCGTCTGCATTTGCGGATTGACGGCAATCGCCCCCGTCTGACCGAGTGTGACGCCGATTTGTGTCGCCAGTTCCGTGTTCGGTTTGACGCCGACCGAGAGGATGACGAAATCCGTCGCAATTGATTTTCCGCTCGCGAGTTCGACTTGCTCTACTTTGCCTTCGCCCGTCAATGCCGTGACCGATTCATTTAACAACAGCCGGACCCCTTTACTTTCAAGATGATCGCCGACACGTGACGCCATATCAAAATCAAGCGGCGGCATGACTTGCGGTAGTCGTTCGACGAGCGTGACGGCAATGCCGCGGTACGTCAACTGTTCCGCCATCTCAAGTCCGATGAATCCGCCACCGACAATCGTGACCGTCTTCGGATCGTGTTGCTCGATGTACGTACGGATCGCTCCGGCGTTCTGGACGTTCCGGACGGAAAAGACGTTTGGTGCATCAACACCGGGAAATGGAGGAATGATGCTTGACGCACCTGTCGCGAGGACCAGCGTATCGTACGTATCCTCGAAGCGTTCACCCGTTACGCCATTTAAGATGGTCGCCGTCTTCGTCTGATGATTAATTGATTCGACTTCATGTCGGGTCTTGACGTCGATATTGTAACGTTTTTTAAAGAATGCCGCGTCCCGTGGTGTCAAGGTATCGATGTCTTCGATCTCGCCACCGACGAAGTACGGGATGCCGCAACCCGAGTACGAGATGTCTTGATCGCGGTCATAAATCGTAATTTGTAATGATTCGTCGTTCCGACGGGCTTTTGCGCCGACCGATGTTCCGGCAGCAACTGAACCGATGATGAGTAGTTTCATGAATAATCCCCCTTAGTAAAGTAACAAGCTGATGTAAAGACCGAGTAAGGTGATCGCAAGCGTCGGAACCGTTAAAATCGTTCCAATCTTAACGTATTGTCCCCACCCAATTTTAACACCTTTTGTCCGTAAGACGTGTAACCAAAGTAACGTCGCAAGACTCCCGATCGGCGTGATTTTCGGACCTAAGTCGGAGCCGATGACATTGGCATAAATCAAGGCCTCCCGGATCGATCCTGTTGCCTGACTGAGATCGATCGCGAGTGCATCAATCATCACGGTCGGCATGTTATTCATGATTGATGACAAAATGGCAGCGAGGAAGCCCATCCCGAACGTCGCAGCGGCGAGATTTGTCGCAAACCCATCGATGATGTCCGCTAAAAATTGCGTCAGACCGGCATTTTGCAGACCGTAAACGACGATGTACATCCCGAGTGAGAAGAAGACGATTGCCCATGGTGCACCGGCGATGACTTGTTTCGTCGGGACACTTGGTGAACGGCGGGCCATCAGTAAGAAGAACAAGGCGATGACGCCGGCAACGAGACTGACGGGAATCCCGATAAGATCACTCGTGAAGTAACCGACGACAAGCAGCACGAGGACCACCCATGATAATTTGAACATTCGCTGATCTTTGATCGCCGCGCGTGGTGCGACGAGTTGTGTCACGTCATAAGTCTTCGGAATACTCTTACGGAAGTAAAGATAAAGTACGAGTAAACTCCCGGAAACTGCAAAGACGTTGACGAACACCATCCGTGCCGCATAGTCTGTAAAGCCGATGTCAAAGAAGTCGGCCGAGACGATGTTGACGAGGTTCGAAACGACGAACGGCAGACTTGCCGTATCGGCGATGAAGCCGGACGCGAAGACATACGCGAGGACGACATAATCCGGTAACTTTAAGTGCCGGACCATCGCGAGGACGATCGGTGTCAAAATCAACGCGGCGCCGTCATTTGCGAACAAGGCAGCGACCCCTGCCCCAAGTAGCGTCATGTAGATGAACAATTTCAATCCGCCGCCTTTGGCGATTCGTGCCATATGTAAGGCGGCCCATTCAAAGAAGCCGATCTCGTCTAAAATCAATGAGATGATGATCAGAGCGATGAAGGTAAACGTCGCGTTCCAGATGATGCCCCAAACGGTCGCGACATCGTCAAGATTGACGACGCCGGTCAGCAAGGCGATGATGGCCATCCCGATCGCCGAATAACCGATCCCGAGACCTTTTGGTTGTTTGATGATTAAAAATAACGTGATTAAAAAGATTCCAATCGCAAGTACGTGTGTTCCAGTCAAAATCGTCACTTCATTTCTATAAAAAATTTTAATTTCAGCAACTTCACATAACAACCTTGTTATATAAGGACGCTGTCGACCAACCGAAAAGTGACCTTTCCGGTCAGCACATATTTCCTTCCGTCAAGGACGGTCGTTCGAGTGTTGCTAAAATCGTCACGAGCAATGCATAGTGTGAATGGTCCGGATTAAGCCGAAAATGAATCCACTGACGATCGCGTCGTTCTAAGATGATGTGCGCTTGCCGTAATAATTTCAAATGCCGGCTGATTGCCGGCTGGGATATGCCATACACATCGACGAAATCACAGACACAGTGTTCACGCTCTTGCAGGCGATTCAACATATCAAGCCGGATTCCGTCACTCAGCAATTTCAAATAGGCACTGACTGTTTCGACGTCTGTGATCAATGGCCCCTCGCCTCCTCCTCTTTTCCTATGCCACGTGTTCTAACATAAACAGTCTATTATATAACTAACTCGTTATTCAATGATTTTTAAAAGATTATTTTTTGTTCTGTGTAAAGGATGTGAACGCCGGTAGATTGACGACCAAAAAATAAAGCGCGAATGCAATCAAAAAGAATACGGTGAAGGACAACAATTTTTCATCATGTAAAAACAATGTCCGGTCGATGTGCAGGTGCCCGGTTTTATCAATCGCGACCGGCATCGTCACCAGTGTTAAAAAAATACCGCCCATCAGGAAAAGTCCAAGTATGTTGAAATACCGTTGTGGTGTTTTCATGATTGCACCACCCAGTCCGGTTGAATTATCGAAAACAAACACCCATCATGCGAACGTCCACCTTGATAGAGATAACCCCGCAGTTTGCCTTCTTGAACGAACCCTTGTTTTTCGAGGAGATGGATTGACGCGACATTATCCGGGAAGGTGACGGCTCCGACACGGAATAAATCAAGTTCTTCAAACGCATACCGCAAAATTACCCGGACCGCTTCCGATGTATAGCCTTTCCCCCAATAAGCGGGACTTAATTCGAAACCGATTTCTGTTTTCTTGCTGTATTCACTCAAGTGATTAAAGCCGATCGTCCCGATGAACGCTCCGGTTTCCTTGTCGACCATCCCCCAGCGGATGCCGCGTCTTGTTTTATAAGTGTCGTCAAACGACTTGACGATCATGGTTCCCTGTTCGGCGGACGTCAACGGGTCCATCCCGTAAAAGCGCGTCACTGCCTCGTCCGATAAGATTTCAAATAATGCTTCCGCATGATCGGGTGTTACTTCGACGAGCTGTAATCGCTCCGTTTTTAAAACGGGAAAAGTCATGTTCATTCCTCCGATTTTTCATTTACTGTCCTTAAAAGCATATTACGGCACTCCCGCTCAAAATCCCTGCTTTTTCCACAAAAACAATGTTAATTCCTAATAATGAAAGACGAATGGGTTTTTGTTGTGTTATCCTATTTTTGGTCTTTTATTCCCATTTCACAAATTCAATAGTCTAGGAGGTAGATGTGTTTGAATACAAAACTAGCATTCATCTTATGCCTCATGCTTGTAGCTGAATTTCGCGTCATCCATCTGTTTGATTTGCCTTATTGGATGCAGCAATTCTATGGTGTGTTTTATCTTATCACGACAGGAATCATCGCATTCATGTTATGGAAACAAAAAAAAGCGAAACGCGTCCAATCTTAAGGGCGACAATTTATCTATGTAAAGGAGCATCATATGCCATCCATCTCATTTCCCGTTTTCACCCTGCTCGGACTACTCGGATTATTGATGTATGCCGGATTTGATTTCAGAAGACAGGCATTTAATCACTTAGGCAAACGAAGTATCATGTACAGCTTTCTCGTGTACGCGATTGTCGTCGTCCACTTGACAATCGGTTTCGTTTATTTCCCTCCGCAAGCAGGATCAATCGATATTCAGTTGCGCCCTTTCCACTTTATTAACGATTGGATGCTTGCAGGACAGCAAAGCAATTGGTTCTTTTGGAATTCAGTAAAGTTGACTGCTTATAACTTCCTTTTGTTCCTGCCGCTCGGCGTCTATCTTGTGGTCCTTTTCAAAATACGGTTCACAACAGGGTTGCTGTTCCTTTTTCTGACGAGCTTTGTGATTGAAACGCTGCAATTTGTCTTCAGTTATGCCGGTCTGCTGTTCCGCCGTACCTTCAACGTCGATGATTTATTGCTAAATACACTCGGTGGCTTACTTGGGATGCTCATCGCCTATAGCGTCATCCACTTCATGCTGACGAAATTCAACCAGTTCCCTAAGCAAACGGACAACACTAAGATTTCGTAACCCATATAAAACGACGGATGCCTTTCGCTGTAACAGCGTCGCATCCGTCGTTTTTGTATGATCTTATATTTCACGATCCAAAATCGATTCAAACTTGAAACCGGTCCGCTAGTCCTTTTAAATCCTCTGCCATCGTCGCAAGCGACTGCGAGGCCGATGAAATTTCCTGCATCGATGCCATCTGTTCTTCCGTCGACGCTGAAATGTTCTCCGTTCCGGCAGCAGCACTTTCCGTGACGCCCTGGATTTCCCGCATGACGGCCGCGATTTGTTCGCTGCCCGCTGCCATTTCCTGAACGGCACCGGATACTTCTTCGACTTGATCGGTCACGTCGACGATCGAGCGCTCGATTTCCTTGAACGAATCACTCGCTGCTGCGACGACGTGAATCCCGCTCGTCATCTCGCCTGATACCTTCTCCATCGAGACGACGGAATGTTCCGTCTCCCGCTGAATGACTTGAATCAATCCTTCGATTTGCTTCGCCGCAACCGCCGATTGTTCGGCGAGCGCCTTGACTTCTGCTGCGACGACGGCGAATCCGCGCCCTTGCTCCCCGGCACGTGCCGCTTCAATCGCTGCATTTAAGGCAAGTAAGTTCGTTTGCGCGGCGATGCCCGTGATCGACGCCGTAATCTGCCCGATTTCTTTTGAGCGACCACCGAGTCCGACGATGACGTGTCCAAGTTCCGTGACGTCCGTATTGATTTGTTCCATTTGTCGGCCGAGTTTGTCGACGACTTGACTGCCTTGCTCGACTTTCCCCATCGCGTCGCCGGTCACGTCAGACATCTGTTGCGCATTCCGCGCGACTTGGCGGATGCCGGACGTCAATTCCTCGACCGTTCGTGACGCGCCCGAGACTTGACCTAGTTGTTGTGTCGATCCGCTCGCGATTTCTTCCATTGTCACGGCGACGAGTTCCGTTGCTTTCGTCGTCGCTTCCGCGTTCGCACTCAGTTCGTCCGATGCTTTCGCGACGTGGTTCGATGTTCCCGTCATCTCGACGATGACATGATGCAACTGTTCCGTCATCGTATTGAACGATGCTGTCAATTGACCAAGTTCATCTTTTGAATTGTAATCACCACGTACCGTCAAATCACCATCACCCGACTGTTCCATCCAGCCTTGGAGTGAACGGATCGGTCGCGTGATTAAGCGAATGATGTAGAGCGCTAAAATCGCAAACAGAAGCAACGATCCGATGAAAATTGCCGCCATTAAGTAAAAGGCTGTCTGTTTCTCTGCCTGATTTTGTTCGTTGATCGACTTCGCTTGATTCGTCATCGATTTCATCAAGCTTGCTGCCGTATCAGCGACTTGATCACGAACTTGTTCGAGACCTGTCGCGTATGTTTCGTAAGCCTCTTCTTTACTCCCTTCAATCGCTAAACTTTGAATCGTACTGAGTCCATTGTCGTAGGCGATGACAAGATCATTCAATTCCACGAGTTGTTTTCTTTCACGGGCACCAATGTTCGCCGTCCGCTCAAATTTAGTAATCGATGTCCGGATCTGTGCTTGGCGTTGATCGATTTGTCCCTCCAGTTCTTCGAGTCGTGCCGGATCTTTCGTCAACATCATCTCGGCGAGGAACGAATCGAGCGCCCGGGTATCAATCCGAATCTGTCCGACTTCTTGAACCGGGATTAAGTTTTCTTCGTACATCGCTTCAGATGCATTGGCCATCTGATTTAAAAAGTAGATACTTGCACTCGTAATCAGGACCATCGCGACGATTGCCGTTGCAATCAACATTTGAATCTTTCTTCGTACCGTCAAATTTTTCATCCATCTTCCCCCTCCCTTTTCTATATCGGTAAAATGAAGCGATGTTTGACTCTTTTTACGGAATTTTTCCAATCCATGATGTGTTACCGCCAAAGCGTCGGCTACGACTTTTGTGGAGTCGTTCGGTATAATCGGCAGTACGAGAAGCAGAAAGGATGAGTCGTCATGCAACAGGTCGCTAATGAAATCACCCAGTTTCGCGGCACCCACTACGAGTTCGGCCGTGAACAAGGACGGTACGTCAAACAAAATGAATTACTCCATAACCGGGAAGACAACTGGAAGATTCGGGTTCCACGCTTTCAGGTCGACCCGGGCGAAACAAAAGAAATGTTCCTGCGGTATGTCCCGCACATGTGGGATGAAATCCTCGGACTCCAAGATGAACTTGAACTGTCGCTTGAAGACACATTGCTTCACTTTGGTCATTACCGCGTCGAAGGTCCGAAAAGCGGCTGTTCGATCATGACGGGCGATAATTTTTTAGTCCGCAATTATGATTATCATCCGATGACCTACGACGGACGGTTTTCCGTTTTCCAACCGACGGACGGTGGGTCTGCCATCATCGGTCCCGCGTCACGCGTGACCGGTCGGATGGACGGGATGAACGAACACGGACTGGCGATGGGCTACAACTTCATCAACCGGCGACGCCCCGGAGACGGTTTCGTCAGTTTCATGATTGGCCGGATCATCCTCGAAACGTGTACATCGGTCGAAGACGCGATTTCGCTCGTTAAGGAATTGCCGCACCGCGGTTCTTTCACCTACGTCGTCCACGATAAGTCGGCCCGCTCGTTCGTCATCGAAGCGACGGCACGCGACATCGAGGTCCGGGAGACGAATCTCTGTACGAACCATTTTGATTTACTGCAACACGAAAACCGGTTCCATCTCGATGACTCGAAACGACGGATGATGGAAATGAAGTCGCACCAGCACTTGATTCAAGATGCGGAGTCTGCCTTCCGTCTGCTCAACGATACCGATAAAGGGGTCTTTTCCGAGCTCTACTCCCACTGGGCCGGAACGATTCATACCTCGGCATACTTTCCGGAGGACTTGAAGGTCTGGTTCGCGCTCGGTGGTGACCAGGAGCCGGTCGAGTTCGATTTCCGCGACTGGTTGGCCGGGAACGACTTTGCTCTGAAACGCATCGAAGGAGAACTTGAGACCGACATCCAGTTCGCGAACACGTTACAGACGTGGCGCTGAACGCATTCAACTAACAAAAAGCACGAAAGCAGCTGGTACAGTTGCTTTCGTGCTTTCATTTAATCCAACCGTTTTTCCATATGGAGATCCGTCGGCGCGTACCCTGACGATTCATACAGCTTGATCGCCCGCGTATTGTGGGCAAAGACATGAAGTCCGATGATTTTGATGTTCATCCGCCGTGCGACCTGTTCAAGCGCCACCATCGCCTGTCGCCCGTAGCCTTTTCCTTGGTGATGTGCATCAACCGAAAAATCATAGATGAATGCCGTCCGTCCCTGTTTTTTTTCCACGACATGAAACCACATCATGCCGACCGCCTCAGTCGTCGCCTCATCGACTAGCGAGAAAAGATAATTGTCTTTTGACGCGCGTCCGTCCGGTAAGAGTTGACGAAACTCTTCCGTCGACCGGTCGATGGCTTCCGCTTCCACCCACGTTCCGGCTTTCACCTTTTCCGCGGCGTACTCTTCAATTGCCGTCGGTAAATACGTCTGATACGTCGTTTCCGTCATCGGTTCAAAGCGGATTTTCGTCATCGGTTGTCCCCTACTTCCGTTTGTTCGACCTGTATCATGTTCGATTGCCAGTCATCGGCGAGCATCGCGTAGACGATGACATCATGGAAATCTCCGTAAAGACGTTCTGCCGACCGTAACGTCCCTTCTTTGACGAATCCGAGCCGCTCGGGAATCCGTTGACTCCGTGTATTGCCGGCCGCACATTCAATGACGACTCGGTTCAAGCCGAGTGTCGTGAAGCAGTATGCCGTAATGAAGCGAACGACTTCCGTCATCAGGTTTTTTCCGCGCCCGGCTCCCGTTACGTAATAGCCGATTGATGTCTGGCGTAACGTTTGATTGATTTCGTGCAGGGCGACCGTTCCGACCAGTGCTCCGTCATAATAAATCCCGCAGGCGAAACCGTCCCCGTCCGCATATTGCTTCAGCCAGATCGGAATCACTTCCTCACGGTAGACTTCAGCTCCCGTCGCCCCGTCGACCCAGCCGAGCCACTCCCGTAAGTGGTCCCGGTTGGCGTCGACTAAGGCGAACAGGGCGTCGGCATCTTGCCGTTCAATCAATTTTAATCCGAGTCGTTCTGTGATCTGATGGGTAAACATGTCGTTTCACTCCTTATGTATGTCTAAAGCTATACTTTAGACGTTAAACGTTAAAATACCTGCTTGAGAATCTGTTGCTGTGATGAGTGGGACAGATTTTTGTGAATGACCTGTTTTGGTTTCGTCGTCAGCGCGTTCTCTATGATGCGATCGGCTCCTGGAAACTCAAAGCGAAGGACTTCGCTGCCTTCAACCAAGACGGCGCTGAAGTCCGGTCGTTTTTCGCTTCGCCGTTCGGCATCTTCAACCTGCGGATCAACAACCGCAATCACCGGAAACTTTGTACGATTGACCGGCAAATCGGCTACATCGGCGGTTTTAACGTCGGATCGGAGTACCTTGGGGAAGACGAACAGTTCGGCTACTGGCGTGACACACATCTGCGGGTCCTCGGCCCCGTCGTCGAAGCACTCGAGTTTCATTTTGAACAGAACTGGGATGCCGCGAGCCGTGAGCGAACCGATTGGTCAACGGCACCGATTCCACCGCTAGCGGATTCGACAGACCGTGTCCCGGCTCAAATCGTGACGTCCGGTCCAACGTCAGAGACGGAATACTTGAAAAACATGCTGATCCAAATAATTCATACGGCGGAAAAATCAATCTATATTCAGTCACCCTACTTTATTCCGGACGCCAGTTTCATGGATGCCTGCCGGATTGCCTTAGCGTCCGGCGTTACCCTGAAGATCATGATTCCGAACCAGCCGGATCACCCGTTCGTCTACTGGGCGACGTATGCGGCGGTCGGCGAAGAACTGGAACTGCTCTTTTTATCAGACGTCGCCGATAGTAGTTTGTTAACGCGGGAAAAATACGCTGCCCGTCCGCGGATGATCCGCTTTAAGGAAAGTATCTCGCGCCTGTTATCGCCAATCTTATAACATTAAAAAAAGTAACAACCAGCATGTAATGGAATAACTAAACAGATGGACGGCAAATCATAAATTAACTCATTTTTGGCTAAACATACTCATTTTGAATGATTTTGAGTATGTTTAGCGTATTTGACTATGTTTAATGAGTTCATTTTTCTTCTAAACGGATTCATTTGTTATAAAAATGAGCATGTTTAATGGCATGGAGTGACGTACCGACTACATTCGTGACAGGAGATATAAACGATGAAAAACATAGAAGCTGTCTTTTTGGATCGTGATGATACCATCGGCGGGGGTACCACCATGCACTACCCAAGAGAATTTGAACTGTTTCCGTATACTGCTTTGGAAATCAATCGATTAAAAAAAGACCAGATTCCATTGTTTTCATTTACAAATCAGCCCGGTATTTCTAAAGGCTTAGCAACAATCGAAGACTTTCAACAGGAATTGACTGGATTTGGTTTTGATGATGTTTACATATGTCCACACAATCCTCAAGAAGGTTGTACGTGCCGGAAGCCTGGTATCGGCATGTTATCGAAGGCGCAAAAAGCTCATAATTTAACTCTAGAAAATTGTGTCGTCATCGGGGATCGTTGGACCGACATGCTGGCGGCTTCAAAAGCAGGTTGTATTAAAATTTTAGTACGAACAGGTGCGGGGGAAATGTCGTTGCGCGACCATCGTGACGAATCAAATAACATCCGTATTGACTACATTGCAAGTGACTTAAAAGATGCCATCAGCTGGTTGTACAGCTAGTATTCGTTGACTGGCAGAGCATAAAACAAGATATAGTGACGGTTACAAGTCTTATATTTAAATAAAGGTGGAGATTAGATGATGCCAAAACATTCACTCTCAGCAGGTGCCGTCGTCCTTGATGATCACGGAAAAATCCTGCTCATTAAAGGGCCAGAGCGAGGTTGGGAATTTCCAGGTGGGGTCATTGAACTAGGAGAAACCATCGAGGACGGAATCATCCGTGAAGTGAAAGAAGAATCCGGAATCGATATTGAGGTGACTCACTTTTGTGGCATCTATCAAAACATAAGCCAACATGTTTGCGCGACCTGTTGGCTGGCAAAAGCAGTCGGTGGGACACCGCAAACGAGCAGCGAAAGTCTGGAAGTCGGCTTTTTCAGTTTAGAAGAAGTTCTAGACATGGTGACCTGGTCAAATTTCAGTGAACGGATTCTTAAAATATTAAACGAAGCGGAACAACCCTTTTATGTCGCTTTTTGAAGCCCCCTTCACTTCACCGTTCCGAGAAGACAGCATATAGACAATGAAGTGCTCCGAATTAGAGCATCCATCGCCCCAAATCTTTTGGCCAGATGGGTGTCCTTTGTTTACGGAACCAGCATTTGCTTTTAAATCGATGATTTTATTAATCGACGGCTTCCCTGACCGCCCATCTCTGATGCGCATGAAATAACTTATCCGTATCTTGAAGACTAAGCCACGCCGGATGATGATCCATTTCGACTGCCGCTTGTGTCAACTCGAGTAACGTCACTGTGTAAAAAAACGCATCGTTGAGGATTGCTTGCCCGTTTCGTGCTTTCAGATACTGTTTGGCCCGTCCAATCGGTACTTCGATACGAATCGTATAACCCGTCTCTTCTAACAGTTCTCTGTGAAGTGCTTGCTCCGGTGTTTCACCGACTTCCCTCCCACCTCCGGGAAGGAAGAAATGTTGTGAATTGGTCCGAACGCTTAGGTATTTTTGTTGTTCCTTATCAACGACAACAGCATAGACGCTCGCCTTGTGTTGATAATGCATCCCTTCCTGCTTCAGTCCGAAAATCGGAATCTCTTTTTTTATATTCGTTTTAGACTGTCTCATTGATGATCTCCTTTATACGTGTAATGTTATTTCAAATAGAATTCGTGATATACAGCTTTATACTAACTATAGACCATTTAAATCCGTTGAGAGGTGAACTGAAACGTGCATGATTTTTTCGAAGTACTGAATTATGTAAATAAAATCATTTATGAACCCAATCGTTTACCATTAGAGAGGGTTCAAGAAGAACCACAAAATGCGAACTATGGTGCTGGGACTTTTAAAATATTTTCCAAAACCGTTCGTTTTCGGATAGGACATGTAACGCCTACAAAACTAGGACAGTTTGTGGTCTTTTGGGAAAAAGACGACAACAATAAGAATCAGCCCTATCGATACGACGAAGCCCCTGATTTATTAGTCATCACGACTTTTAAAAATGAGACAGCATTCGGACAATTCATCTTTCCGAAAGAAGTACTTCTTCAACAAAATGTTCTTTCATCTAATGCAACAAAAGGAAAGATGGCGATGCGTGTATATCCGAGCTGGGATACACCAACAAGTAAACAAGCCATCGCAACTCAAAAATGGCAGGCACCATACTTTATCGATATGTGCGATGCTAGTGATTCGTTAAATGAGGAACTAGTTGAACGTTATTCGCTTTAATTTCCCGAAAACCCCTTTTTCATCGATTCATTTCATTTTAAAAAATCAATTGATTCGGTACTATCCAGACTGTTTAATTAAATTTCAGACATTTTGTGCCATACTAAGGAGATTGAAAAAGGAGGAGTTCAGTTGTCATCTCTCATGAAAAAAATCGCATCCCGGATACAGTTTCCACTTGACCGGCCGATTACGTTTGACGATTTACCATCTCTATTAGAAGCATTCGCCTACCACCTGCCGTTTGATAATCAGGCCGTCCTCTCGAAACGGACGTTACCTTTTAACGAAGCACGCCTTGAGCAGACGTTCGTCACCAATCAAGCAGGCGGTGTCTGTTACGATTTAAATCATCTGCTCTATGAAATTTTGCGGATCAAAGGATTTGATGTCGCGCTCGTCAAAGCGACCGTCTATGACAATGAACACGAAGTCTGGTCCGCGACCGGTCCGACCCATGTCGCGATTCTCCTCCAGCATGCAGGCGCGACGTACCTCGTCGACAGTGGGTTCGGAATCAATCTCGCCTTACGCCCTGTTCCATTGACAGGTGAGACCGTCCTTTCACCAAGCGGCAGCTTCCGGATTGCGCCGAACGGGTCCGGGTACCAGCTTGAAATGCAACGGATAGGACTCGACGACACGTTCATCATCGGCTACCATTTTTATACCCAACAGACGCTTTTGCCGGAGCAGCTCGCAGCGATCGAACAAGTCATCCAGCAGCATGCCGCCTCCCCGTTCAATAAACGGAGTTTACTTGCCGTCCGGACTGAAACCGGCCACCGGATTTTGACGGAACAAGCCTTGACGACTTGGGCGGATGGAAAGAAAACGATCCAACCCGTCCCGTCAGACGAACAGTATGCAAGTTGGAAAAAGGAGCTGTTCTGATCGTGCAGGACGTACCCTACCCGTATACGCTTTGCCTGATCCGCCAAGGCGAACAGTTCCTCTTGCTCAACCGGCAAAACCAGCCGGCGATGGGAATGTGGAATGGTGTCGGCGGCAAAATCGAACCCGGTGAAACACCAACTGCCGCTGTCGTCCGGGAGACGTTCGAAGAGACGAGAATCATGCTGTCACAAGTCCAGTTCGCCGGTACCGCCGTCCTACGCGCTGAACAAGCAGTCGGCATCTATCTCTACCTCGCCGACTTACCGGATGGTCAAACGCTTGCGACACCGCGCGCGACGCGCGAAGGGATTCTCGACTGGAAATCGCTAAACTGGGTTCTTGATCCGGACAATATCGGGATCATCAGTAACTTAAAACACTATTTACCGAACATCTTAAGCGGTCCACCGCGTCAACACACATTCACCTATAAGCAGCATCAGTTACTCGATTATTCGACGACCGTCTTACCTGCGGACGCGTTGCACCTCACATACTAAAAAAACTGCGTCCTTCATCCCGGAGACAATCGTTGTCAACGGAATGAAGGACGCAGTTTTTTAATTGAATCCGAACAGTTGAAGCCCCGTCACGATCACGGCCACCATCACGATACCGGGCAGGAGATTTGCGACCCGGATTTTTGTGATGCCGGCAAGATTCAACCCGATCGCCAAAATCATCACCCCGCCGGTCGCCGTCATCTCGACGATGAACTGTTGCAGGATCGCATCGGGAATGAACTGTGTAATCGCGACGGCACCGAGCGCAATCGCCCCTTGATACAGAAGTACGGGAATGGCGGAGAAGATGACGCCGATGCCGAGCGTCGAACTGAGGACGAGCGCCGTAAAGCCGTCAATCAGTCCTTTCGTATATAATACGTCGTGATCCTGACGCAATCCGCCGTCAAGCGCCCCGAGCACACCCATCGCGCCGATGACGAAGATCAGCGTCGCCGTGACGAATCCTTCAGCGATGTTTGACGGACGACCCCGGCCGATTCTCAGTTCGAGCCATTCGCCGAGCCGGTTGAGCTTTTCATCGATCCGCAACCATTCGCCAAGCGCCCCACCGATGACGAGACTGCCGATGACGATTAAAAAGTTCTCACTTTTCAACCCCATTTGGACACCGAGCACGACGACGGCGAGACCGATTGCCTGGACGACCGTTTCTTTCGTCCGCTCGGGAATTCTGTGAAACAGGAGACCGAGTAACGTCCCGACGATGATCAGTCCTGTGTTGACAAGTGTTCCTGTAAGTACCATCCTTGTTCCCTCGTTTGCTAAGTTATTTTTAAATTAAGGTAGTTGAAATAAATTCAATCCGAGATAACGGTCGGACTGGCTTGCCGAAAACTGTGGAGTGTCATCCCAAGCATGACGAGGATGATACCGAGCAGTCCGAGACCTGACGGAAATGCCGCGTGTAAAAAGACGGCTTCTCCGAGGACGGTGAACAAAATTTCGAACGATTGTGTCGCCTCGATTGTCGCGAGCCGGACGGGATCACGATGGACGAGCGATGTCGCGTAAAAGAACAAGGACGTCGCGACGACGCCGGAAAAGATTGCGACGAGTGCCGACTGTGATACTTGTGCCATCGAAGGGAAGCCACTCGAACGGTATGCAAATGCCGTCAAGATGAACCAAAACGGAAGACTCGCGAGCGTCATCCCGAGAATCCGGTCGAACACGTCGAGTTGGTCGCCGTACCGTATGAGCATCTTCCGGTTCCCGAGCGGATAGGCGATCGCTGCAATCAGGACCGGGACGACACCGTACAGCATCGATGACAGGCTGACGTTTTCCGCGACGGCAAGTTGCATGACGATGACGCCGGCGACGATGACAAGGGAAAACCGTAACGCCGTCCAGGGAATCTTCTGCTGAAACAACGGCGCAAGCAACGGACCAGCAAGGATTGTCAGTTGCCACGTCCCGGCGATCAACCAACCGGGCGCATGATCGGCAGCAAAACAAATCCCGCTGTAAAAAATGCCGAAGCCGATCGTCCCGTAGATGAGCCAAAATTTCAGGTCTTCGCGGAGCGCCCGGTAGACGTGTCCGACCCGCCGGCGAAAAGCGACGATTATAAACAACAACGGCAGCATAAAATAAAACCGGAGTGCCGCACTGTAAATCCAGTGCCCCCCACTTCCTTGCATCGATTGGTTCAGGATGAAGGTGACGGCAAAAAACAATGCCGCCAAGGTACCGAGTACGAGCGGACGCATTTTCACTCCTCCTTCAGTGCTGCGATGATATGGCGACCGAGCCCATTCCAGTTCTGCCTCGTCAACCGGACGAGTAAATCGACATCCCGCTGTTCGCACGCTTGAATGATCGCATCGTGGTCATCTGCCGACGAACTGCCGATCCGGCTGAACTGGGCGAACTCCAGCCGGCGGACGAGCGGCGTCAAGCGACTCAACGTTTCAGTCAGTTGCTGATTCTGACTTGCCTGTAAGAAGACATGATGAAACGCATCATCACATTGCATCGCCTCGAGGGCATCCTCCTGACCGATCGCCGTCCGAAATTCGCTATTCAGCTTGCGTAACGTCACTAACGTCTCCGGCGTAATGTGCGGAAACGCCAGTTGACTCGCAAGTCCATGGAGCGTCGCGACGATCGGAAACGTCTCGCGTGCCTGCACCACATCCAGTGCCGTCACATTCGTCCGTGAACCGGGTTTAAAGACGACGAGTCCCTCCTCTTCCAGTTTTTTCAGTGCTTCCCGGACAGGCGTCCGGCTGACACCGAACTGTTCTGCCAGATCCAGGTCATTCAATTTTTCACCCGGCGCCAGTTCCAAGGTGATGATTTGTTGCTGCAAGTGTTGATACACTTCCTGACTCAAGGAAGTCCGTTTGATTTTAAGAGTCTTTTTTGAGTTATCCATAAAACTAATATATTGCATATCAATGTTGATTGCACTTGTTTTTTTCAATTATCAGGAAAATTTAATTCACTACCTTGTATTACATGTTATTGAATGATAGGCTATAGTTACCTTGCAATACAAGATAGTGAAACGAGGAATTCATATGTCATCTACTCAAATGTTAAAAGGGATTCTTGACGGTTGTCTCCTCGCCTTGATTGCCGAAGAAGAGGTCTACGGTTATGAACTGGCGACGAAACTTGCGACCTACGGCTTTGCTGACGTCAGCGAAGGAACGATTTATCCGTTATTGATGCGGATGCAAAAGCTCGGTTGGATTGAAGCAACGCAACGCCAGTCCCCGAGCGGACCGAAACGAAAGTATTATGCCATCACTTCGGCAGGACGCGACGAACTGACTGCTTTTTCAGCTCGCTGGTACAGTCTTTCAGCAAGCGTCAATCAGATTTTAAAGGAGGAATGAACCATGCATCCCTTATCCACTGAATCAACTCGTTTTTTAGAGGACTTAAAAATCTATTTGTTAGCTTCCGGAAAAAATGAACAGGCGACGCAAGACATCGTCAGCGAACTCGAGGATCACTTGCGCGACGCTGAGACGGACGGCAAATCGGTCAAATCCATTACCGGCGGTAGTCCGGCTGCTTACATCCAGTCGATTTCGAACGAACTGGCCTTTGATTGGAAAGGATTGCTGCAAATCTTCGGGCTTGTGTTAGTAGGTGGATCCAGTTTTTCGTTTTTTCAACAGCTCTTTAATGGTTCCGTCTCCTACAACGCCATTCTCTTATTGAGTTTTGCGAGCGCAGTTGCATTACTCATCGTCTGTCTCGCGTTGATTTTGCGGTACCTGTCGACGCATACGGTCAGTCCTGTCCGTCAAAAGGTGCTGTCCGGACTGTTCGGCGGCTTATTTTCAGTCAGTATCTTGGTGACCGTTCTTGCCGACCGCTTCATCGATTCACCGACCGTGACGTTTTCGCTCCCTGTCAGTTATGCGATCGGGTTGCTTTATCTCGTCGTCATCGTCTGGTTATCGGTTTCGTCAGGGACATGGGTCATCGCCATCGGACTCGCCGCCTATTTTTTACCGCAATTTGTTTTACATCAGACTGGAGTCAATGGATTAATCGTCATTTTGAGCAGTTATCTCATTTCGATGATCAGTATGAATCTTTACTTTTTCTTACCGATGCTGCTTACGAAACGACAGATGCAGAAGTGATTTAGTTCGAAAAATGCATAGAATCCGCTACAAACGAGTATTGCTATGAGTTAGCGATTTTCATTTGGTATTTAATGACATTTTCAAGTAGAATGAATTAAACACACTGGGATCGAGGCTACCTTTTATGAATATTAAGATGCTGATTCTCGTCTTCCTCATTGTCTATCTAGCACTTAGCCTGCCGGCACTGTTCGGGATTGGACTTGTCATCGACTGGGTCCCTGAAGCCACCGTCGTTCAAAAGTTTAACGGATATGTCCTCGTGGGACTAACGGATAACTACTTATTCAAATGCGTCATGGCAGGGCTGATTAGCATCGTCCTGCAACTGATTATTTCTAAACGACAGCGAAATTAAATCAGGTAGCAAACAATGCATCGGGGGGATTATATGAAACTTTATCGATTCACAAAAGAGACCGGGAAAAAAATCACAAAATTCGACTCTGATTTTGTGATGTCGCGGATCACGCAGACAGAGAAGCCCGTTCATATAGGGTGTGTCCATTTAGATGTCACCGGGTTAATCGGTTATCATCAAGCGGTTGTTCCCCAGTTACTTTTACTTGTGAGCGGGGAAGGCTGGGTTAGAAGTGAAGACGATACATCCGTTAAAGTCCAGAGCGGTGATGCCGTGTTTTGGGATAGCGGCGAATGGCACGAAACCAGAACTGACAGCGGATTGACTGCAATCGTTATCGAAAGCGAAGAGTTGATCACGTCTTCCTTGACACCGTTAGAGCGATTACAGGTATGAAACAAACATGAGCATTGATTAAAAGAAGGCTGTCTGACAGGGAGAAAAAAGTTCCACTTCCCCTCCGTCAAACAGCCCTATTTATTAAAATTCACTTTCTTCAATGCCGATTTTTTCGAATTAACGTTCCATAACCTGTTCCTGCTGTTGGATATGGCTTATGTCTGCTTCTAGCACAATTTTAAGCTGATCCTCAACGCATTCAATAACCGACAAGGATGTATCCTTTATGAATGGAGGTGTTGACCATAACTTTTCTAGCGGTTGCTTTTTTAAAGTAGCCAATAACATTTTAATGACGACTGTGTGCGTAACAACCAGAACATCGCCTGTTTGATGTCGGCTTTTCAGTTTCTCAAAAAATGCGAGTAGACGCTGTTCTAACTCAAAAAAGTTTTCACCTGTTTCTGATGTATACAGATGTGGCGCATTCCAAAAGTTGAAATAGGCTTGCGGATAGTTCTCACTTAACACCTGTCTGTTTTGCCCTTCCCAGTCCCCAAAATGAATCTCTCTTAAATCCTCATCGATCACAAGCGGACACGTCCGTCCCTGCATCATCAATCGAGCCGTACTTAAACTCCTTTCACTCGGACTGGAATAGACCGATTGAAATGCAATAGCCTTCAGCCTTTCACCTAACTGACAGGCATTTCTTTTTCCTTTTTCAGTTAACGGTGAATCCGACCAGCCTTGCAGCTTCTGTTCTATGTTCCATTCGGTTTCGCCATGCCGCGTCAGATAAATCGTCAGCATGTTAGATCCTCCGGTACACTTCGCTTGCGTTCCGCTTCATACCGCTCCCGTGTCCACCGATACAATCGGCTCGTCACCGTCCGCCCGTCAATCCGCTCCATGACGAACGGTCGGTCGAGCACGTGGCGGAAGCCCATCTTTTCGATGACACGTTGCGATTGTCCGTTAAAATCAAAATGGGCAGACCAGACGATCTCCATCTCAAGCTCCACAAAAGCGACAGCAAGTGCCGCGTCGACGATTTCCGGCATCCGTCCCTGTCCCCAGTAATCAGGGTGCAGAACGAATCCGAACTCGACTTGTTTTTTGCCAGCCAGCGCCTCGACTGGTCGGCGCGTATGCATCCCGAAGCTGCCGATGACCTGGTCCGTCGCCCGGTCGACGATTGCATAACCATCATTCGCTTCCTGAAACATCGAAATGACGGCGCGGCTTTCGTCGATGGACGCGTGCGGTGCCCAGCCGGCGTTCGGTCCGACACGCGGATCTTTCGCATAGGCATATAAATCTTCAGCGTCACTCATGCGCCAGCGTCGTAACCGGTGCCGCTTCGTTGTCAATTCCTCCATTTTATCCACTCCTTTTGGATTACGAGACGTTTCGTTTCGTCTCGACGACTTCTTTCATGTAAAGACCCGAATACGCTAAGACCAATCCGAGGAAGACAATCAATCCGATATAGATACTCATCATGAACGGGGCTAGGACCGCTCCGAGGATGATCGTCGAGCGTGAAATCAAGTCGGCCCCGGCGTGGGAAGTGCCGGCAAAGGCCGAATAGGCGCCGCGTTTATCTTCCGGCATCATGTTCGCTTTTTCAGCGTTTAACGTCGGGGAATACAACAATTCCCCGATCGTCGCGATGAAGATGAACGTCAACAGGACGGTCATCGAATTCGCACTCGTGACGGTCATGTAGCCGATCAGGTATAACGTTAGTCCGGCGACAAGCGTCTTCCGGCTTGAAAAACGGTTGGCGAGCCGTTGGATGAAAAACGTCAGACAAACAACGAGAATCGTATTCTCGATGCTGATCAGACTGACCATCCGGACGCCGTTGACGAGGAGATTGCCGACTTCGACGGTCTTGAACTCGTCCGCCAGCCGGACGGCGACGTAACTGCCCATCGAAAACTCGGCGGCGAGGATACACATCGAACCGAGGACGACCTTGACGAACGGGCGGTCGCGCCAGGCGATCCGGTAACTGTTCGTGATGTCGGTCAGGACGGACCGGAACGGCTGCTTCCGCCAGACGTGTTTCGATTCGTCGAGCAGGAAGTGATACGCGACCGGTAAGAGAAGCGACGTACACGTCAATAAGCTGAACAGGAACAGTTTGTTGCTGACGTAGAGCCAGCCTCCGAGTGCCGTCCCGAGTGCAATCGAGAGATTGATCAACCAGTAATCAATCGCATAGACAGCCCGCCGATTGTCCGGCGTCGTCGCGTCAATGATGATCGCCCCCATCGCCGGTCGCCCGATGTTACTCGTGACGGTAAAGATGGCGTAGGCAATCGTGAAGGCAATCATCTGATTGACGGCGAGACTGATCGTCATCGCAAGGAACATCAAGCCGGTCGCTGTCGTCGAGAGGACGAGCAACCGTTTTCTCGGGAAGCGGTCGGCGAGGTAACCGCCAATCAATCCGATGAAGAAACTTAAAAAAACAGTGCTGATTAAAAACAATCCGGCAACGACTTTATTAAAGGCATCGACGAACAATAAGGCCATAAACGGCATGATGGCGAATGACACCGTCCGGTTAAAAAAAGATGTTACGAGTCTGACTTTAATTGGTTTAGGTATATCTTTCCATTTCATATTGTCACCTTCCATTCTCTACCTGTATGATAAACAAGACAGATTGATTGAAAAATGGACATCTTCATAAATTAATGTCCCCTTTTAAAGGAAGGAGCAACTGATGGAAACTTATCTCTTTACGTTATGGAAAACCTGTCGCGACGGACACTATACGATCCAGCACCTCGCCGATACGGTTCATTTGAGTCCGAAACAATTCAAACGTTATTTGAAGCGCTGGCAAGACGACGGTTGGCTTGATTATACGAGTGGTCAAGGGCGGGGACATTTGTCGGAGCTCGTCTGGTTGCGGCACGTCGAGCGCGAACTGGCCCGTCAGCTGCTCGAGCGGATCGACCGGGAATCGATTGACGCCGTGACGGAACAGCTCAGTTGGGACTGGTCCCCTGCTCAGACCGGGCGGTTCATGCGGCGGCTCGAACAAAAATTTGGTTATGTCCAAACGGCATCCGACGCTTTACTCATTCCGCGGAAACGGCCCTTCTTGACGGCTCATCCGCTCGAAGCAGCCGATATCCATAGTGCCCACCTGGTCCAAAATGTCTTTAACCGCTTGTTTTGGATTGATGAAGACGGTCTGCTTAAAGGGGAACTTGCCCATCACTATGCTTGGCAAGGCAACACCTTGTCGCTTTATTTACGAAAAGACGTCCGCTTCCACGACGGTTCACTGATGACGAGTAAAGATGTCACAAAAAGTTTACGCGCCTTGATCGCCTTCCCTGCTTACGCCTGGTCGTATCGCCACATTGAACAGATTAAATCGAACGGACCGTACCGGGTCGACCTGATTCTTGATCAGCAACGGAACTCGCTTTTACCGAAGCTTGCGACACTCCACACGAGCATTCATAAAGAAGGCGTCGGGACCGGTCCGTTTCAGCTGACGCAACAGGATGATAAAAAAACCGTTTTACAGGCGTTCGCGAACTTTTTTGGCGTCCGGGCGTTGCTCGACCGAATCGAGTTCATCCAGATGCCGGACGCCTACGACCCGGTCTACCGGACGTCATTATCAGAAACGGGCGAAACCGGGACAATCTCCACCCAATCGGGATTCGGACTGATTTTCTTGAATCCCCGTCCGGGCGGCGTCTTCGAAAGCGCGGAGGCGCGGCACTACATCCACCGCCTGATTGCTTCCGTCCGCCCCTTCATCAGCCAGTGCAATGAACGCAGTCAACCGAACGTCCGCGGGTTTCTCGGTGAGTTTAGTCAAGAATATATCGTTCCCGATGGACCACCCGTCACGTTCGACCGGCCAATCCGGATTAAACTGACGGACTTCACGGAAAACGTCACCTACTGGTTATGTGAGATGTTCGACCGTCAGCACATCCCTTATGAATTCGTTCCGGTCGGGTTCAAAGAAAGTATTACCAATCTGCATGCCTTCGCTGACATCGATCTCGCGATCCACGCGGAAGTGTTTGAGCGCAACTTGACGGTCGCATTCCATCAGTTCTTAACGAATGAATATTCTCCGCCGGCCAAGCTGTACCGTCAGATGCCGGAGATGGACCGGCGTATCCAGCAGTACGACGATACGACGTTTGAGGACTGGATGCCGCTCCACCAGTCGTTCGAACGCTACGTCATCGACGCCTCCTATTTCATCCCGTTGTTTGATGACACGCGGCTGATTCCTTACCCGATCGAGCTGCAGAACCTCGTCATCGATTCGTTCGGTTACCTCGACTTCTCAAAACTATGGATTCCGACTTGACCGCTGACACTAGTCAACGGTTTTTGTCCGTTTCTTGACGAATCGATGGCACGTTTGT
The DNA here is from genome assembly GCF_002214325.1 of Exiguobacterium sp. N4-1P. Lineage (NCBI taxonomy): Bacteria > Bacillati > Bacillota > Bacilli > Caryophanales > Exiguobacterium > Exiguobacterium sp. N4-1P. Next base: position 1,312,664 of record NZ_CP022236.1, on the reverse strand, counting down.
GACAAAGTTCACTTTCTTTTTTTAATCTATTATTTTATATGTTGTATTTACGGACGAAAGCTCCAATACTGTGGGAGAACGAACTGAAAAGGAAGTGGTCTTATGTTAAACGCAGCAACGATTCAACTCATCAAGTCAACCGTCCCTGTTCTTGCAGAACACGGACCAGCCATCACCCGCGTCTTTTATCAACGCCTGTTTGAACGGCACCCGGAGATGACGCACATCTTTAATCAGACGAACCAAAAAACAAACCGTCAGTCGCAAGCCCTCGCTCACGCCGTCTATGCGGCAGCCGCGAACATCGATCAACTCGACGTCTTAAAACCAACGCTCCTGCCCGTCCTACATAAACACCGGAGCCTGCAAATCAAACCGGAGATGTACCCGATCGTCGGGACAGAACTGTTGCGCGCGATTGAAGAAGTCCTAGGCGACGCAGCAACCCCGGCAATCATCGATGCCTGGGGTCTCGCCTATCAGGAAATCGCTGATATGTTTATGACGCTTGAAGCCGAACTTTATGCACAAGACGAACAGGCAAAAGGCTTCACGGGATATCAGACATTCACGGTGACGGCAATCACGCAGGAAGCTTCGGATATCAAGTCGTTTACCCTGCAGCCGGCACATGCGTTGACGTTACCGGCCTTCACGCCGGGACAATACGTGACGCTCCGAATCAAAACACCGGCAGGACTGTGGCAAAACCGTCAGTACAGCTTAATCAATCGTCCAGGTGATGCGTTTTACACGATTGCCGTTAAACGCGACGGAAGCGTGTCGAAGCAATTGCATGACGCAACAAACATCGGCGATACGGTCCTGCTCAGTGCACCGGCTGGCAATTTTGCGTTACCGGCTGGTCAAGCACCCGTCGTCCTGTTCGCTGGCGGGATTGGTCTGACACCATTGCTCGCGATTGCCGATGCAGCGCTTGCGGCAAGTCGGTCCGTCACGCTCCACGTCGCGATTCAAGATGACCGCGACCGCGCCTTTTTGACGCACCTTGCAAGCCTGGAAACTGCCGGCGCAACGGTCATCCGCTATGCGGAACGGCATCCACAAACAGGGACGACTTCCGGTCGATTGACGGAAGAAATCATTCAAAACGTCGACAAATCCGCGATTGCTTTCGTCTGCGGACCGGAAGCGATGATTCGGTTCGTCGCGTCGAACTGGCAAGGTGCGACAGAGCAACTGCATTACGAAGTTTTCGGACCGGTGCTTGCGTTTGAGGCGGAAGCGGTTGGAGCGAAATAACGCTATGATTGGTTAAATTACAAAAAGCCTTATTTCCGTTTGGAAATAAGGCTTTTTGAAGTAATCGTATGAACCCTTCACCCTAACTTAACTAAACAATGAAACAATCCAACTGATGATGATACCGACTATCGCAAAATCGGAGTCGCCAAACGTCGTCCCTTCAAATCCTAAGTTACCGAGCAACGGAAGAAGAAGCGCTGGGAGAAAACTGATTAAAATTCCGTTCGCAAACGAACCGAGCATCGCTCCTCTTCGCCCACCTGTCGCGTTTCCGAAGACACCTGCTGCTGCCCCAGTAAAAAAGTGTGGTACGAGTCCAGGGACGATGATCGCTAATCCGAATAATGGTAGGAAGAACATTGAGATCAAACCAGCCGCGAAACTAATCAAGAAACCGATAATGACAGCATTTGGCGCAAACGGAAAAACCGTCGGACAATCAAGTGCGGGCTTCGCATTCGGTACCATTTTATCCGCAATTCCTTTGAAAGCTGGCACGATTTCTGAAATCAACATCCGAACACCGGCAAGGACGATATAAACTCCCGCTGCAAAGGTAATGGCTTGAATAATCGAAAAGACAATGTAGTTCGATCCGTCAGACAGTTCTGATTCGATGAATGCCGGTCCGGCAAACAAGGCAACGACGACAAACAATAGTGTCATTGTCAACGAGACAGCAACGGACGTATCCCGTAAAAATCCGAGTTGCTTCGGTACTTTAATTTGCTCTGTCGAATGCTCTTTATTCCCGAAGTATTTACCGATCGTCCCTGAGACAAAGTACCCGAACGAACCAAAATGCCCTACCGCAAAATCATCTGACCCTGTAATTTCACGGACGTAAGGTTGGATGAGCGCCGGAAATAAAACCATACATAACCCGAGTAAAATTGAACCTACGATAACTAAAACTGCTCCACTCAAACCTGATACGGAGAGAATCGCTGCTAGTAAGCTTGCCATAAACAATGTATGATGCCCTGTCAAAAAAATGTATTTGAATGGTGTAAATCGTGCTAAGACGATATTCATGACCATCCCGAAGACCATGATCATTGCCGTTTCGACTCCGAAAGCATCTTGGGCTACTGCGACGATGGCTTCATTGTTCGGAATGACACCGCGAATACTGAACGCCTCGTCAAACATTTTACTGAAGATACCAAGAGCGGCAATAATGACACCCGCCCCTGCTCCGATGATGACGAAGCCCATGATTGTTTTTAATGTCCCTGAAACAACTGTAGCGATATCTTTCTTTTGGAGCAATAAACCAATCAAAGCAAACAATCCGAGTAAGATGGCAGGTGTCCCAAGTATATCCCGCATAATTAAATCAAGCATGTCAAAATCCCCCCTCGCCTTGATGATTGCTTACAGTTTCGTGCTAAGTTGTTCTTTAATATCTTCGATGTTCATGACATTTTCAAGAGCTACGATTTCCCGGTTTCCATCATCGAGCGCTCCAATGATGTCTTTTGCGCCTAAATAAATATCGGCTTGTTCAGTTCGTGCTGTTGATAAGTCCGTATGCGACACATCTGCCTCTTTCCCCATCTGGTCGAGTGCTTTCTTAACGTTTAACTCCATGATGAAGCTTGACCCTAACCCATTCCCACATACTACTAAAATCTTTTTCATCGTTCTTCCTCCTCTGAATATTTATTAATGATAGTTAATACGTCTTCGGTCGATTGAGCTGCTAAAATATGAGCGACATCTGCCGAATTACTAAGCAACTCCGTCAATTGTGCGAGTGCCTTCAAATGCGTCGTCTGATCAATCGCAGCTAGCACAAAAAACAATCGAACCGGCTTGTTTCCAGGAAATTGCACCGGTTGTTCGAGCTTCAAAACACTCATTCCAAGTTTGGTGACACCGTCTTCCGGTCGAGCATGCGGAATAGCGACATCCGGCATCAACACGATATACGGTCCATGTATATGCACATTCTCAATCATCGTCTCAATGTAGGATTGATCGATCGAATAATCATTCACTAAAGGACGAGCCGCAAGACGCATTGCTTCTTCCCAGTCTGAGACACGCTCGTGCAGTTGCGTTCGTTTCTCACTAATCAGTTGATTCAGCATCGGTTGTCCCCCCTCATAAATCAAATTAGTTGGTTGAATCGGATGCAATAACATCCTTAATTTTTGACGTAAGACCGACTCATTACGAATCGTTCCATGTTGTTTAAACAAATCAAGAATGTCCTCTGCTTGAATGCTGGACAGATGACCGCGGTTCAAGTACCGTTGTTCAATCGTCCGTTTCAAGGTGATTTGTTCGAGACGCGTGGGTAATGTCGGAACAAGTGTGACATCAGCTAGCTGATGAACCCTGTCTTCGAGCGGTACTGTCGTAAAGATTAAATCGACGAGTGGTGCATACCGATCAATCTCACGTTGCGATGTCGGCGGCAGAAAGATAAACTCTGGAAATTGATTCTTTAAAATATGGTCGAGCATATGGGAGACGCTAATCCCACTCGGACAAACGACGATTGCTTTCATTTTTTCGTCTAAATTTTGACCTTGCCGATGCAAATGTGCAGCAAAGTGGAGCGTATAATACATCACTTCGATGTCAGGTAAAGTTCGTCCAAGTAATTGTCGGAACGGTTCGAGCGATCGTTCGACAAGGACATTCAAAACTTGATGTTCGTTTATGACGTAATGTTCTAATTCTTTTGAAGCCTCCAGCCCCGTATAGACACGTTGCATCGTCGCTTTTGAATGCAGGACCAGTTTTTCACATAAAGCTTCCTGTTCAATAATGAAGGTACAGCTGATTGACTCGAATCGACGGATGACTTCCCGCATGACATCAGACAATTTCTCTTGGACTTCTTGGTCAAGTTCTTCTTCCGTTTTCGGACCGCTTTTCATCAAGAGATCGAGTGTAATCATGAAGGAAGCATCACCTGCAAAATATTCGCCTAAAGTTGAATCCGTATTTTTTGTAAATGCCGTCTCCTGCGTGTCAAATTTAGTCGCGACCGGAAAATGTGCTCCTAATAAAATAAAGTAGGCTAATTTTTCACGATGGCTCTCGACAAACCGAAACTGACGGCTTGCTTCATACATTTCAATGTGTTGATACGCTTGTTGAAAGCGGTTCCCCCACTCATCAAGTATGGCGTCCAATAGGTGATTTTTAGTCGAGAGATGCACTAGGCGTTCAATCGACCGGTAGAGATAGAGGTACATTGTTTGCAAATGACCATTAAATCGATACCCCTCCTTGCGGGTGTACGCGAAATCTAAGCCAAATTGCACGGCGTTTTTTTTAACTGCGTTGAGACTTTCTTGAACTGTAAATTTCGAAACACCAAGTAGCTGTTGAAAATGTACCGATGATAGAAATTCTTCTTGGGTCAATGCATAGAAAATGACGAGCAATTCCCGTTCTTCATCCGATAAAATCAATTCTGTTTTTTCAAGTCTCTCAAGAAGTCCGGTCGCATGTTCAATCCGAAGCGTCGTCCCATCCATCTCCACATGGGGGAATCGATGATGCGTTAACCATTCTTGAATACGTTCTAGCTCATAATCCAGTGTTCGTTTAGAATAAGGCAGCATCGTCAATAAGAACGGGATGTTGACTTCCCTTTCGTGAACAAGCAGATGTAATATCCGCTTACTTTTTTCGTTTAATAACATAAGTAGTGGCCTCCTACAAACATAGTATAAAGGCAATCCGTCTCTTTTTTGTAAGCGGTTACGCCTGTCTTTTGTTTTAACACTTTACAAAAATCTGTTTCAAGTAAAACTACGCGCCGTAAGAGCCATAACTTAAAAAAGCCCTGTCCCGTTTGACAAAAGATGTCTCACGTTGCAAGGCTTCCTCGTTAACTATGTACGGAGTTAGTCACTAAACGCCATTTAGAACAGTCCGCTTTGTGAGTATCGCAAAACAAATCGTATCAAAGCTGATCTAAAAACGTCTGTACGTCGCGCTTCGATGATAAAATGACGACGTTTTTCTCATGTCGCACTTCGTCAAGCTGGCGTAAGACACCCGGTCGCCGCGCTTTCGGATACTGCCAGACCCACTTCAAGAACTGCCAGCTGAATTGTTCGATGCAGCCTTCCCCCATGTCCGGCCGTGTCCGGTTGCGGTACTTCAGATTACGTTTGATGACCCGGTACGCACAAACGGTCCGCGGCATGTCGAGAAAGATGACCGTATCGGCGGCGTCAAGCCGCATCCCGAGTGTTCCGCCGTAGTTTCCGTCAAGGATCCATTCCGGTTGTTCCATCAACTGCCGTTGCACCTCTATTTGCTCGTCCCGCGGGACGGCAACCCAATTCGGTTTCCAGAACAACGCATCGAGATGTGACACCTTAATCCCGGTTTGTTCATGCAATTGACGTCCGAACGTCGATTTCCCCGAACCTCCGGAACCGATGATGATGATTTTCTTCATGATTCTCCCCCTAAAATTTCGCATAAAAACAGACTGCCGGCTTACGGCAGTCCGTTCATTTCTTCATATTATTCTACTTCAATTCGTCGCCATAACAGATTCAACAACACCGTCATCCCACTAATCGGAATTAAAAATAACAATGCTATCATCATCAGACCATCCATCGTCGCTATCCCCTTTTGTTCTTCTTTTATTAAGTGTACTGCGAAAGAAAGCGCTTGCCCTCCACCTTAAGACCGATTTCCTTATCCTGCCTTGTCCTGACTGATATTACTAGCTGCGTGACGTGATGTAAGCATCAAGAATACGGCACCGACCAGTCCTGAACCGCCGAAAAGCAGAAAAACGTGTTCGATTGACAGGAAGGTCGTCATATAACCGGACAAGATATAACAGACGGCAGAACAGAGCGTCGAGACGGCGACCATCGCCGAGCGGACCCGTCCGAGCAGTAAATCCGGCGTCGTTTGCTGGAGCAGCGTCGAAAACGGAATTCCGAATAAACTGAGGGCAGCACCCAGTAAAAAGAGCGCGATGAAAGCGAGCGACACGGTATCCGTCAAACTGAGGATGATGATAAAGAGGCCTTGTAACAACACGGACAGCCGGAACAGTCGACTGTGGGCGACTTGTTTCGCGAACCGGGCATAGAGCAGCGACATGAGAATGCCACCGATGACGAGCGCGAGCTCCAGTACCGAAAAGGTTTTTGCTCCGCCAGCTACGACGTCTTTCGCGAACGGCGCGAGTAACGTATTCGCGGGTGTAATCATCCAGTTGGCGATGACGGCGAATCCTAAGATTTGCATCAGTTGCCGGTCTTGTTTTAAGTACGTCAGTCCTTCCGTCAACGCGTCGATGTACCGGTTCTGTTTCCCTTCTCCCCCGGGTGCAGCAGGCTTGATGGACAGGAGCAACAGCCACGCTGCGCCATGCAGGACGGCTTCCATCAGTAAAATCGTCTCGATGGAAAAGCTCGCAATCAGCACGCCGCCAATCAAGAGTCCGCTTAACGTCCCGATTCGGTCGAGTGTACTCAAGTAGGCATTCGCGACCGGTAGACGGTCTGCTTCGACAAGTCGGACCACGACTTTGAATGCCGTATTTCCGCCAATCGTCTGTAAAACCGTCTGAGCAATCAATAATGCAATCAACAGGACGATTGAACCGGAAAACAGTTGCAAGCCGATTGCTGTCAAAACTAATAATCCCGTCCGGAAGGCAACCGTCCCCTTGAGTAAGCGGACCGGGTCGACACGATCAATCCACGGACCACTAAAGGTCGCGACGACGAACCGTGTCAAAAAGACGGCGCCAATCAACAGGGCAAGCTGAAATGCCGTCAACCGTTCTGCACTCGTCCAGTAGATGGCGATATAGGAAATGCTCGCACCGACGACGGCCAACAAATCAGACAGATAAAAATAGCGAAACACTTTAGGCACGTCGTTTCCTCCTTGATGAGATGTAACTCGATGCTTCATTTTACACTTATTTACATATCCTGTCGAAATGTTTTTTGACTTTTACAAATTCAAGACGGGGCGACATCTGGATGTCATCTAGAAGTCAAATTGTTATGTAGTTCTTACGGGACTGTAACGAGGTTTCACCATCCCTTCCTTTATACTGAAATAGAAGGAGGTGACGATCCATGAAAATGTACACACGTATCGATCCGAACGACGAAGCAACTGAAGTTCCATCAGAAACGCGGCTTGGTTTCTATTTTTTACTGATTGTTTTACCGCTTGGTTTAGCACACTTGGTTCAATCGCTCGTTCCTTCAACGGATCAACACCACTTGTTGTCGTTATCACTACTTACGTTTTTAGCAGTTCTGTTGTTTGCGATTCTCGGACATAAACATGATCGAAACGCAAAAGCGACGTTTTTCAGCTATGCCTTATTCTTAGGTGTCAGCTTACTTTCGACGCTTGCGATTCCAATCATTTAACTTTAAAAAAACGCCATTCCTAGTTTTAGGAATGGCGTTTTCAGACTGTAGACAATCTCTGTGGAAAACGAGGAATTCATACGGGGAAGATTGCGTGTCGCGCTTTCCTGTCTCGCCTCGTCCCCCCCTGCGCCACTGCCTAAAAAGCGTCACGTTTCGTTGACTCCTACGGGGAAAAGTGCGTGTTTAACGCGACTTGCAAGAGGCAGGCAAGACCCTGCTCATTGTCCGTAAGGATCAAGGAGCAACGGCTTGCGCCTCGCCCGAGGAAAGCAACGAAAAAAACGCTTTTGTCTTCCGATAGCACGTTGTCTACAGCCTGACCATTCCTAGTTTTAGGGATGGCGTTTAAGCTGTTCATTAAGATATTATGGTTGCAACCGTTCATCGCTTTGAAAGCAGCGTAGCTCTATCTAAAAAAAATTCGCTACAGCGACGAAAATACACTTTGATTTTTTTCAGATTGAGACATTACAATCAGTAGATACTGATAGATTCACAAGAAAGGATGCGCATCCCGTTGCATGAAAGTACTCTAAAAGAACTTATGCCAAAAGGAATCGATTATATCGACAAGATGATGGTCAACCGGTTTCAGGCCATTCCCATCGATAAAGACGACGAAAAAATTGTCAATGTAATGGACGACCCTTTTATACCGCCTTATGAGACGATTTGTGGTGTTTACTGCATCTATCGGCGATCCATCCTGGATGTATTGCGTGGTCATATTATGTCGTTTGAGAGCTACGAATTTAAAACGGCATTTACTGCCGATAAATTAATTGAAGAACAGCATGTGGAAGATGTTCTCGATTTTGCAACATTTGTCGTGATCGCTTCCACGGATAAGGATGTGATCTCGCATTACTTTATCGGCGGCGACTGCGAAAAACTCAACAGCATCTTGAACGTGTGCTCTGGTTATCCTAAAGGAACGAATAAAAAAACCTTCTCTCATGCGATTCAACGCTTCAAGAAGGATATTACGATAGTCGAAAACATGGGGTATCTGGAAAATATAGTCCATGAAAAGGCATAGGCATTTGACTGACTGTCAAAAGCGAGTGTAAATCGAACCCGCTTCAACAATTAAACGCAAAACCAAGCCTCCGCATTAAAAGCGAAGGCTTGGTTTTTTACGCGTTTAGTTCGAGTTCGCGCCACCGACATACGTAAAGAGTGGTCCGCGTAGCTGGAAGGAATAATCTGCAGCATTGACGATCCCGACGATTGCATCACTTTCGAGCAATTGATCGAGGAACGTCGCCATTTCTGCCGCTGTATGATACTGCGGGACGTTTTTGCTGTAGTCGAACCCTGCCTCCCCGCGTGAGCGATCGGCGAATTCGGTTTCCGTCGCTGCCGGTGCAAGAACTTTTGCCCGCAACTTCGCACCGGATTGTTGCAATTCCTGCGCGAGGCCTTCCGTGTAGGCACTGACATAGAACTTCGTCGCACAATACGTGACCGCATTCGGAACGATCCGGTAGCCGCCGCCTGACGAGACGTTGAGGACCGTTGTCCCTTCGACGTCATGGTGGTCACGGACGTACAGACTCGTCAGGACCGTCAACGCTTCGATGTTCAAACGAAGCATCTTCTCGATTTTTCCGATTTCGATGTCTTTGACGTTGTCGAAGTCTCCGAATCCGGCGTTGTTGATCCACGTCTCGATTTCAAGGTGCTTGACGTCGTCATACAACTGATGCACGTTCGCCATCTCCGTCAAGTCGACTGAATGAAGGATGATATCAAGTTCCGGATAGGTCTTCAGTAAATCGTCCCGTAACGCTTCGAGCTGATCGCTCCGCCGGGCGACGAGGACAAGCGACTTTCCTTTTGCAGCGAGAACTTTCGCCGTCTCAAACCCAATCCCTGAACTTGCTCCTGTAATGACCGTATACTTCATCTGTTTTTCCCCATTTCGTTTTGGTATAGTGAGAGTCTACTCCTTCGAGTGAACTCTAAGTCAAGCAGAAAAGGTGATGTTGATGTATTCCATCTCAGAAGTCAGTCGATTGACTGATACGAGTGCCCACACGATTCGTTATTACGAAAAGGAAGGACTGCTGTTCCCGGACCGGACCGCAAGCGGCGTCCGGCAGTACGATGAAAAGCACATCGACTGGCTCCGGTTCGTCCTCCGCCTGCGGGCGACACACATGCCGATTGACCAAATCCGGCAGTATGTCGTGTTGTTCCGCGCTTCTTCAGACGATCACGATACGACGCTTGATCGGCTCGCCCTGCTCGAACAGCACCAAACCCTTGTCCGGGCGCAGCTTGCCGAATTACAACTGACGGAACAAATGATCACTGAAAAAATCAGCAGCTACCATCGCCTACATCCGTCCATTCCCGGGAAACAGCCTACTCAATCCCGTTAAGCTGAAAATTCTGCCGTCAAGCGGGTGATCAACTGTTCGAACGCCTCGTTTGAGACGGCGTCGAAGGCGTCACCGAAACTGATTTCCGTCGAACAGTATCCGTCGTGTTCGACGAGGTATCCGACGAGGCCAAGTCCAAGTTCATCCTGGATGTGCGCCAATCGTGCAGCGACGTCTGCCACTTCACCATTAAAGTGGAGGTGGAACATGTTTAAGACCGGAACGCGCGGTGTCGTGAAAATGTTGTCGATCGTGTTCAACCGCTCGGCGGCGTACTTTGCCTGCTCATAATAGTGCCCCATCCGGTCCTTGCGTTGCTCATAATAATAGTCGGACGAAATGACATAGGGATAGAGACTGATCAAGTCGCCGCCATAGCGCCGTTTCCAAATCCGTGCTTCTGTCGTAAACGCCTTCGGGCCGGCAAGGATCGCACCGGCAATCCCGCCGAGTCCTTTATAAAATGATAAGTAGACGCTGTCGAACAAGCTCGCGACGTCGCTTGCTAATTTGTCATAATACGGCAACAGTTCCAGCAGACGGGCACCATCAAGATGAAGACGGATTCCCTGCTCCCGGCAGTAGGCGACAATCGCTTCTAACTCGCTGAATGATGGCGCGACACCACCGAGTTCGCGGTTCGGCAGTTCGAGTAGTAGGCAGGCGATTTCCGGTAAGGCTTTGATGTCGTCTAGCGTCATCATCTTGTCCCGTTCACCGACGAGGATCGGCTCGATCGGATGAAGCTGCCGTAAGCCATCCTGTTCATGCAGCTCTAAGTGACAAAGCGGGTGGTAGGCGACGTGCCGGTTGTCCCGGTCATCGGACCAAATCCGTAACGCGATTTGCTGCGCCATCGTCCCGCTCGGGAAAAAGACGGCCGATTCATGCCCGAGCAACGCCGCGATTTTTTGTTCGAAGTCGTTGATGACCGCCCCGTTCCCGTAAATGTCACTTCCCGTATCGTCAGCGACGTTCAGCAAGGCTTCTTTTAGGACACCGACGTTCCGCTTGCCGTGTCCACTGACCTGCTGCCGCGCTGCTTGAAAACTTCTTCGTAATTCTTCCATCACAAAAAGCCCCCTATTATTTTTGTAAATAATGACTATATTTTGAAAAAACAAATAACAGACTGTACTTCTTTTGCTATACTCTTCCTAAAGATTCATCCCATTCAGGTTGAGAGAAAGGAGTAAACCGGTGCCACAGTCATTTCGTTTAAAAGTTTTTTTGTACATCAGTCTGACGTGTTTCCTTGTTTTATTTGCCCAATCCGTCCTCCCGTCCGTATATTTTTCGGCCTTATCACTTTTACATAAAACAGCTGATTCTTCGTGCGTAGCGCGTTGCGGCAATCAAGGCGATTCGTCCATCATTTCCAGTATCGAATCGTTCAACGTCGACCGTGGTGCCGTCGTCGACATCGAATCGATCACGCCGGAAAAACCGCTCTTTCGGACGAGTTTCGACTCTTCCATTTCGGCTCCACCTTATATTCTCATCTTAATCGTTCTAAGCTTCGCGACGCTCGCCTTTTTTTATTATTATATCAAGATTTACCGACCAAACCGGTTCCAACTCGCGGGGTTCGATTATGAGCATCACGTCACCGTCATCATCCAGCCGGATCATGATGTATCTTCCGAGCTGATTCGCGAACATATTCAATTTTTTAATTTTCGGCTACCGAAACATTTACAACGTTATGGTCATGAAACAATCACGGAATGGTTCAAACGAATCGGTTTCCCTTCCCCCGTCGATCCAGGTTATTTCGAGGTCCGTTACGGCAACAAATGCCAACTCAAAGTTCATCAATTTACGTTTTTCAAGCAAGCGACCGATGATTTTTTACGTAAACAACACCTCTAAACATTAACATTAACGAAGCAGGGCGTGAGCACGACTTCCGCCGCTTCGTTTTTTATTTTTCGACTGATCATCAAATTTCATTTTCTGTCGCTTTTCTGATATTTTCCGATAAAACTGGGTAATAACTACTATATAAGGCAAGCCGATTTTTTTATCCAGGTTTGGACAGGTTTTTTCGCAAGAGAGCGAGGTGAAACGGGATGATTTCAGCACAGGAAGCATACTTTATTAAAAATGGGTTGAATGAGCAATTTGAGGACCCCCGAATCGACTGCGATTTTTCTATTTTCTCGCTCGAACCATTTCAACTCCTGTTACACGTACATGATGCAGACATGGATGAACTGAGTACCGAGATCCGTTATGGGCTAAGTCGTAAAATCCGTTCACAGCTCCATCAACTCGATGCTAAACTGGGTGGAACACCGATCAACGTCGTGTTTGTGGTTTCTGCACCGTTAATCTCTGACAATTCGTACTGTGTGATTTTACATTGAATTCATTCAAAAAAGGCAACAGCTTCTGCGGAAGCTGTTGCCTTTTACGATTACGATCCATATTCAACTCGCATCGTGACGGACGAGCTGATTTTTCCCCGCTGCTTTTGCCGCATACAGTGCCATGTCGGCGCGATCAATTAAATGAATCTCCGTTAGCGCATCATCCGGCTGAACGGTTGCCATCCCTAAACTGACACTGACTTGGTACAGGGGCGCATACCGTTCATGGGGTAACTTCAAGTCGAGAATCCCTGTCCGAATCCGCTCGGCGACAAGCTCTCCTTGTGCCGATTGATCCGAGAGAACGACTGCAAATTCCTCACCGCCGTACCGGGCGACGTGTCCGAATAGTCCAGCCTGTTTCTTCAGGACACTCGCGACCTGTTTCAGACAATCTGGAATTGTTCGAAGTCTTGCTGACGTCGTTCCAGGTAAAAGCTCCGCACCGTTAATTCTTGATCGAGTAGTAAAGGAAACAATTGGGATGCTGTATTCGAAATCGGAATCGCTTCTGCAAGAATCCGGTCGTTCTCCCGCTCGATATTAGAAAATGCAGTGTAACTCCAAATACTTGTAAACATCAATGAAAACAAAGCCGTCATTAAGAACCATTGCAATGCGGAAAATTTCACGTCCAGTCAGACCTCTCTCTTTATACGCTCTCGCAAGAATCGAGAACGATTCAATTCATCACCTCTTTATCGGCATCTCGACTTCAAAGTATTAGTCTTCATCGCACATTCAGTCCGTCGAAACACTGCGCTTGAGTTCGTCAAGCAACGTTTGCGCCTCTTTTGCGGCCCGGGTGACGTTATTGTTTTTCCACCAAGCGACGAGTGTACCCAAAATGCCGACGAGCGTCGTCACTGCGAGATCGACGGTTGTCTCTGCAAATGGTAACGGATCATACCCGCTCGCAAGAAGCGTCAAATTGACAATCGAATAGAGGGGGACGATCAGTCGCAAGGCTGCTGCATATCGCTCCGTCATCCGCGTCCCTCCTGAAACAAATGACGCCATGTCACAGGGCCAACGATTCCGTCGACTGTGATTTTCACCTGTCGCTGAAAGTCTTTGACGGCACGCGTCAGACCGTCATCAAACCGGCCGCTCGCCGGAAGACGTAACTTCATTTGAATCAAGCGAATCGTCTCCTTGTCCTGACTCCCTTTCGCTAGAGCACGTCCTAGATAAAGCGGGGCAAGGTGCGGCTTCTTCTTCCCGTTGACGGCGTCGAACAGTTGAAAGTGCGGATAATCCCGAAATGGTGTCCAGTCCCCGCCCCATTCCATCTGTCGCTGCTTCATCGCCGCGACAATCCGTGACAACCGTTTGTCCGGTGGTGCTAAAAATTCAGCGCGTGTTCCGTCAGATGAATAACAAAAGAGATCGACGGCGACACCGAAGTTATGATTCGACTGTCCCCCGCGCGCGTAGGTGACGATTTTTCCGGGGCGTGTCCGTCCTACAGCATACAAGGCATCCTGTTCCTGTTTCGTCCGGTAGCTTTGCGCGACGCCGACGTAAATCTGTTGCGGTGCGAGTTCTTTGATGACGCTCCGCGTGATCGTGACGACATCCGCGTCCATTCCCTTGACGGATAATTTCCGATCGGCGCGTTCGAGTAACCATGCTGTGCTGATAGTCATCTGTGTATCCTCCTTTATTTTTTAAATCAATTGGGCGAGCAAGTCCGTCAGTTCGGCTTCTTCCGGGACTGACGCCGTCCAAGCCGCTCGTCGCTTTTCTTCGAACAGCCGCTGCTCCGTCCGCTCCATTTCGACCCAAGCCGGTAATACGGCTGACGAACGGTGCTTCGTCGGCTTCGTCCTTGCCGGTCGTTCCGCCCGTCTCGATTCATGACGGTTGATTTGTTCACCTGACGTGATCTGACGCGCGTGTAACTGATCGATGACGGCTTTGACGTATTGCCACTTGCGGACATTCGCCGCTGCCGCTTGCTCAATTGCATGGACGACGACGTCATGACTCGTCTTTATCACGGCTTGCGCCAGTTGCTGCTTGATCCAAGGGGAGGTGCAGCCAATTTCTGCTTCGAACAACGTGAAGACCGATGACGCCGTTGAGGATGGTTCTTTTTTTAAAGACTGTTTCTTCAAGACAGGTTCTTCGTCGTCATCTCGCGCCGCCCCGGTAGTCGGCTCCTGCTCCCCCGGTAGTCGTACCGCGTCCGGAACCGATCGGACGTGATATTCATTTGATGTTTGTCCCCCGTGTTGATTGAAGCGTTCCTCCTTTTCAATCAACCCTTTTTCAAGTAACGATGCAAGACACGCTTTGACGGTCGTCTTGCCGCACGGGACGGCGTCCGCAATCGTCTGGTGCGACGGAAAGGCACTCCCGGATGCTCCGGCATAACTCGCTAAAATCAAATAAATCATTTTTTCATGAACCGATGAAAACTGTTGTCCGTCGCGCAGGACACGGTGCTCGACTTGTAAATAAGGGTGCATCGCTCGTTCCTCCTTTGATATGCAAAGGAGGTTCGCCTCCTTTCTCTTAAGGATTAACAGGACCGTTTCGACAATTGTTCGAAAAAAAATAAAAAAAACGTGCGTCAGCTGATTAAAAAATCAGTGACACACGTTTCGTTAGTCTTCACTCGAACCAGAGACTAAACAATAAGGGCAGCAGTCCCGCGAGTAACACGGCCCCGATCGACGATGAGACGGTCGCGAACACGAACAGTCCTTTTGAGATTTGTTGCCGGCGGTAAGCGATTGATCCCGCCCGGATGATCGTAAAGAGCATCCCACCCGCAATTAAAAATGAACCGATAAGAATGATGAGTTGTTCCAAGATACTACCTCCATGTTACTTAAATATCGTTAAGATAAACGGTAAAGCGAGCAGCACAATCGCTGTCGTGAAAACGATTTTGTAAGTCGCTTCCTGATCCGTGTTCCGCTTCTTTTTTTGTATGTAGACGACACCATAAATAATTGTGACGAGCATAATCAATATGGCGAGTAGTGAACCAAGTGTTGTACTCATCTGTCTCCCCCCTTTTTCAACTAGTATTACGAAAAGGAGGAAGAAAAGGTTTCAGGTTGAATTATATTGAATAAAATTATCTGGTGTATGAAAAATGTACATATCCAATGGTTATCTTTTATTGACAACTTTTGTCAAAGTGGTAATGTGAAAGTATCATGTGCAAGGATGTGAAAACCATGTTCATCGTCGAACTGCTCGTGAATGCCTGCATTGCCTTCACAGGGTTTTATATCATCTCGAAAATTATCCATTCCACCCATTTTGAATCTTATGTCGTCAAGTCAATCATCGTCGGCCTTTTGACTGGGGCACTGGGTGTTTTATTGATGTTCAAGGGAATCGCCGTCAATGAGACGCTTCGGATGGATTTGCGTCACCTCCCACTCGTCTTGCTCGCGTTTTACGGGGGGCGCTTCCCGCTCGTTATCGCAACACTGATCATTGCCTGTTCCCGCTTCTTGTTCGGGGTGACGGAACAAGCTATCGTCGGCTTCACCGCCGTCCTTTGCATCAGTTTCGGGATGCTTGCGCTTCACCGGAAACTGCTCAATCGGCCGTTTTTTCAAAATGTCTCGATGAACGTCTGGGCATTATCAATGATCACCATCGCCGTCTTGATTAATTTAGGTTGGGGTCAACCTGCCCTCACCCTCCTGCTATCGACATGGACAATCGGTTTGGTAGTCGGTATTCTGTCCAGTCTGCTGACGCTCGATTTTCAACTGTTGAACCGGCAAGTCGACATTTATAAAAAGTCAGCCGAAGTCGATCATTTGACCGGTCTCTACAATCGCCGGGTTTGGGATACTCGGACGGCAGGACTTGAACAGGAAGGTCGGATTTACAATATTCTCGCGCTCGATATCGACCACTTTAAGCACGTCAATGATACATACGGGCATGGCAATGGTGACCTCGTCCTACAACAGTTCGCGAACATTCTGAAAGAAGAAACGCGTCCGCATGATTTTACGGCGCGGATTGGCGGCGAGGAGTTCATGGTCTTAATCTATGATTTAGCACCGGAAAAAGCGACCAAAGTCGCAAACCGGATTCGTCAACGAATTGCTGCTGAGCACTTCCAAATCGATGGATTCCCGGCAATCGATGTGACGACATCGATCGGTGTCGCCCACGGGAAGAACATTCATATTCAGCGGATGAGTGTCATCGCCGACGAAGCGTTGTATACCGCTAAGCAGCAAGGGCGTAACCGGACGATTTTGTTGGATAGCGAAAGTGAACAACATGTCGCAGCAACTGCGAGCCGGGAGACGGTTCGCTCTTGATCGGAGGTAAAGTATGCAAGAGAAAAAACTTGATTTCATTACGACGGCAGAAGCGATTCTATTCGTCAGTTCACTGTTCATGTGGATTTACGTCGCCCATACGTTTGTTTTTATCGATTCCTTTGCCTCGTTGTTTTTCATGCAATCGTGGTGGCTTCTGTTACCAGTCATGACATTCCTGATGTTTTTGACATCGTTCATCAGTCGCCGGACAGCGTGGCGCTGGAGTAATCCGGAAACGGAAGAGTTGAACGAAAAAAGAAAAGCCTGACTGAGACAGAACAGGAGCACGAGCATGTCCGATTACTTTGGACGACGCTTGTGCTCCTTTTCGCATGCCCCGACGGACTAGTCGCGGGATTTATGTACTTTTCGATTAAAGAAATATTCAATCGTAATCAAGAGGAACGCAACACCGGTTAAGAGGACGAACGCCAGCAAGGAATGGAGCAGCTTTTTATCGACAGTAACGTACATTGACAAATAATAATTGATCGTGACGATCAATCCGAAGTAAATCAGGTAACGCATGTATTTCATAGTGGTTCCTCCATCTAGATTACGACATAAACCGAAGAAAGAATTCGCTTATTGCAAATTTCTTCTCCAGTTTTCGTTACGGCTGGTGTTGCCGTTGATTCTTATTATGATGTGGATGTTCGAACGAATATAGCATCTTCTTCATTCCTGCCTCATTTCCAATGTTTCTGACGCTTGTAAACGCGGCGCCGTCGCCTCGTACCAGTGATAACAAAGAATGATGATGAGCGCGAGATCAACGACATCTCCCCCGTAATACATCAGCATGGCGCCTTGTTCCGCTTCCGCCTTCCCCACTCCACCAGGTGGATGAGCGTAGAGATATTTCGAAAGAATCTTATGCCCCGCCAACGCCAGTATTAAAATACCCGCCCGGTAGACGTGACTGTAACGGTGCGGCGTCAAATCGATATAAATCAGGGCACTTGTAAACAAGTAACCGGCCAGGAAGACGTGGAGATGGATCAGGGCATAGAGTGCAGTCGACTGATGCATCATCGGATAGAGTCCTGTCGTATAAAGCAGGTACAAGCCGCCGATGTTTAAAACCGTTGCCGTCATCGGGTGCGTCAAGAGACGAAGCGGCTGACTGTTCAAGACGCCCGTCACCCGTCTTGCCGCCTGCACGGGTAGCGTCCGTAACAATAACGTCACCGGCTTCGCAAACACGAGCAGGAGTGGTGCGAGCATCCCGAGTAAGAGATGCCCCGTCATATGTCCCGCGAAGTTCATGTGTGCCCAGTCTGCAACCGGACCGACGAGCGCAGCACCGGCACTCAGTATCCCGCTTCCCCAAAACACGTACCGATGGATTGGCCAGCGCCGGTAGTGATTGTTCGTTTTCCAGGCGGAAACCGGATAAACGAGAAGTAAGACGAGCACGAGGAGCGTCACACTCGTTTCAAAACCGTTTCCCATGCCTTCATGCGTATGCATCACTTATTTCACCTCCTCTGTCGTCCGCAGTTGTTTCCCGGTCTGCAGGAATAACACAATCCCTCCCGCTAAAATAAGCGCAGCGATTGCATTCCAAGCGATATCATACGGAAGAAGTTCCACACCGTAACGAATTTGATGAATTGCGAAGACTTTATGATTGATCAGACCATCGTACAATTGGAAAAAACCTCCGCCGATCATCACACCACTGATCCACCGCTTCATCCAAAAGGCGGATCGTCTCCGTAAGTCCGCAACTAAAAACAGGGCTGCCACTGTCGCGAACCAACTGAATGCGTGAAACAGACCATCGGAAAACAGTCCGACCGCGGTCGTTGATTTGTCATAAAAATGATGCCAGCCTAACAATTGGTGAAAAATGACTTCGTCTAAAAATGCGACGAGACCCAGACCGAATAAAAAACCGGACCCGAGGTTGCGCAACGCATAACGCTGTTGATTTTTCTGCATGAACGGACACTTCCTTTTTTTAGATATACACTTCAACACGAATTTTCCCTCTTACAGGTGTGATAAACGTATATCTTCCAGGAAAATGACCGCCTGGAATGAAAAGATGCTTTCCCCCTGTCCATTTTTTTGATTTTGGTTAAATAATATTAATACCGTTCCTTTTATAATTTTTCCAAAAAGTGTATATTCAAAGTACTAGTCAAAAAGGAGGTTCCACGCATATTATGAAATTCATCAGGACACCCCGGAGGCCTGCACTAAAATGGATTCCCGAAAATGAATGGCCGGATGTATGCAGGAGCCGCTCCCTTACGATTCAGGATCATCCACAGGAATCTTTAATAGGACTGGCTTACAACAACGAAAATCAAGTCGTCCAAGTTACGCGCAATGTACACAAGTTAGATTTTATCTATTACGTCACGCTATTAGAGAATCCGCAAACGACCAAGTCGCTAATCTCATCCCGGTCACACATGACGATTGAATATACTAAAACGTATCATTGTAATCATAAAGAGGTTGCAACCTTTACGTTACTTGACGTCCACGTCCGCAAAGAAGGACTCGGCGAACGTAACCTTCTGTTAGAAGCTTTGATTAATGATGTACAAAAACGTCATCTTTATTATCGAATCAGCGGTGACTTTGAAATCGTCACGCATCATGGCCAAGTATCGACAGATTGTTTTACCCGGTACGGTTTTCAATTACATCAAAATGCATTGATCCTTCAAAATTTCAATGCCGAACTTTTTGTGACGTAACGATCTGATGATCAACGTCAATTATTTTTGGAGAGTGCGGTGACACACTATGAATCATATTCAATCATTTTTACAAAAAACGATTTATTTGACGGGGTTTTGTTTACTCGCCGTCGCTTGTATCGATTTGTTTAAGCGTCAGCAGACACGTGGACCGAAGTGGGTTTGGGGTCTCACCATTTTCAGTGTCAATTACATCGGCCCTCTCCTTTATTTAGCTTGGGGCCGTCACCCGGCAGACAATGTAAACAAGCAAAGCGCCGATTAAAAACACATCGCTATACAACGCCTGTCCTGCTACTGGAACAAGTATTGTACAGCGATGTGTTTTTTCCAAAAATAAGAGCTAGTCCCGCCCCCTTTTTTGTGTTATTTTGTATCTAATCAAATCGTACTATCACTTTAAAACAAGAGGTTACATATGCAACCCAATACAGAGACATTATCGATCGCATGCTGGAACACGATTACGACGTACCACAATCATCAAACGAAACAAGTCAATGCCTTCTTAAAGACGTGGGACCTCTCGCACACGATGTTCGAGGTCTTGCGCTGCTTAAAGTCGACGACGTGTACAAGTCAAAAAGAAATCGCCCGCCTGATTCATGTCACGGACGGGACGATCTCTCAAGGGATTAAAAAGCTGTTCGCCAAGCGACTGATCGAAAAACAACGTCACCGCAAGGTCAACTATTTCCATCTGACACCGGCTGGAGAACGGTTTTTAAACGAAGTCTTACCGAAGTACGAACGTTTTCAAGCGAATCAATTTCATGCCTTGACCACATCGCAACAACACGCGTTACATCAACTTGTAATGCAGCTCCATAGTACACAACAACAGGAAGGGGAAGTTCGATGAATCCACATGCTGCCTTTTCATCGATTGGACACTGGCAATCGATCCAACGCATCCACAATCGTTACGTCAAAGAAGTCAATGATACGTTAAAACAATGGGAACTCTCGCGTTCTCAATTCGATATGCTCTATACGTTGTACCAACTAGAGAGCGCGACACAAAAGTCGCTTGAGACGACACTCGAGCTCTCGAGCGGATCGATTTCACAGACGCTTAAAAAACTGATGCAAAACCGACTCTTAACCCGTAAACGGATTGACCGTGAAAAACGGATCGTTCTGACGGCGGACGGGGAAACACTCGTCCAGGCATCCGCGCCGGTCATCGAAGTCATCGACGAGCGTTACTTCCAGTCCTTTACGAAAAACGATCATCAAACGTTTGATCAATTGTTGAACAAAATGCAAAACAGTCAATTTTGATAGCAAAAGGAGGCCGGCCGGCATGATTCTCAGACACTACACCCATCGTCAGTTTTTACCGGCAATCGTTGCCCGGGGCGGCATCTCTACAAACCTTCACACGGAAAGTCCGCATAGCGGTTATTTACTGTTTGAGCTGAACCCTACAACAAATCAACTCGCACAGACCGTCCATCAGTTCTATTCGAACTCAGAACCCCCTTGGGACGAGACGGATACGGTCGTCCTCGACTTTGACTTCGTCAAACTGCAGGCTGCCGGCATCGAGGTGCACAAGACACCGCATCACTTCGCTGACGACCTGGCGCCGAATCAACCTGCGGATTCTTTCCGCTTCGTTCAAAGCTTCTTATCGCTCGGTTATTTAACGGAAGCGTCACGAGAGCAGCTGTCGGAATACTATTAGAATGCGATATGACTAGCTGACTTAGAATGGAAAGAAGGAATTGCCATCGTCATAGATGCGCAATTCCTTCTTTTTTCGTTCTATATTATCAGATTGGCCCTCAGGCAATAGTCTGAATGGGCCACTTTCTCAGGTTTGCCACTACAAGAGTGAAGCCTAGTTTACGTTTCATCTTCGGTTTTCCTCATAGAAAAATACCCTCGAAACCGTGCTCTGTTCCAGCCTCAATTCAAATTATTTTAAGACTTATTTTTTAGCAGTCGACAATACACCATCTGCAGTAAATTTTACAAATGCACCTACACAAATGGCTAGCATTACTGCACCTGCTTTTGTCTCATTTGTACTCGTAAAGAATAATACAGCCGATATGATGATCGCTACGATGGCAGCCATATAGTATTTATCAAAATCAGGCGAGAATACTCCCACCTCTAAGCGTCTCAGGGCGAAGCCCAGCGCAGGTGGGAGATGAATCGCCTTCGGGCAAGACGTGTCTTGAGACACGTCAATTGCACGACATTCTTGGTTTAAAAACACTCAAAATCAGGAATAAAATCAATGTCATGTTCTTTGAAAACTGAAGATATAGGGTTGTGACAGGGAGTTCGTCTGTCACGTAAAATCTTCAACGTTCACCTTGCGGATGACCGAAGTAGCGAAAACCAAGCAAAGTAGGCATCCGCGTAAAAGAAACTGACAAGATTAACTCTCAACCGTCGGGACGACGGGGTTAGCCTGATAAAGTTTCGACCGATAGGTCGGATAACTCAGGAATCTTCCACCTCTTAACGTAGCGTAGGTGGAGGTAGTTCAATCAAAACCATCTTCTCCTTTCAATGTACCTTCACTAAATACATTACAAATACGTTGTCAATCAGTAAACGTCCGTCCGTCGCTAACGGGCGCCAAGCGTTCGGGCATTAGGAGCTTGTTAGCGTCGTTTTTAACAATTTTTAATCTTTACTACATAACGCGTTTATACAAGAACAGCATTGCCGTGTACGTAAGCATTTGCAAGCTAAACATGATCAATAACGCCGTCATGACATGTTGAATGAGATTAAAGTGAACGAGCGCTAAGAGAGAGAACGCATACACAATACTTAAAGCATAAGTTGTACTTCCACTCTTCGACTGGACGGACCGTTGCCGCTCATCAACCGAATCGTTCTTCGGAAAAACTAAATCAACCGTTAACTGGGTAATGCCCGCTAAAATTAAAGCGATGCTAAGCGTGTCCGGTCCTTCAAATACAGCTAAGTATCCTCCATACAACAGGAAAGCAGCAGCTAGAAAACGTTTGAACAAATTGACTCTTTTCATGATTCACCTTCCTCTTTTAGACGTCATTAACACATTTTTAATCGCGTAGACACAGTTCTACCTCTTATTTACGATGCAGCACACCCTCCCGATCAAGTCGGACATGCATCTGATTATCGATCTCTAACTCGAGCGGACTCGTCAGCGCTATTTTCGGTGAAAACAACCACGGCCGTCCGGCGCGCCCGAGCAACAGATGGGTCCCGTCTTCCGGTTCTCCGAGGAAGTTCAGGAAATCCGGTTTGATTGGCTGACGATCCCGCCGAACGATACCGAGTTCAGCAAATCTTGCCCCGACACCGGCGACGTCCTGCGTCGTCACGTTCATTTCACCAATATCGAGAATATCGTCCACCGTAAACGTTTTTAGCGACTTGTTCGGATTGACATCACGCCGGGCAATCAACTCAACGACGTTCTCATCCGAATCGTAAAAGTAGACAGAATGGGCATCGATGTTTTCAAAATAAATTTCGTCTTCCCCGTTCTCGACCAATAACGGGACACGTTGCCTCAACCAATTTTTCGCCAGCTGAAACGCATCCCCCGGAATATTGAACGCAAAGTGATATTGTTTCTCTTGCTGCATTGTGTCCAGTTCAAATCGAAGCTGACTCGTCCCGATTTGAACCGTAAAGGATGTTTCCGTCTCCTCGACGAGCGGAAAACTGAGTGTCCCAGTGTAAAAGTCCTGCATCGGTTTTACCTGATCCGTCCAAAGCGTCGACACTGTAATTTTCATTCCACGTTCCCTCCATAGTGTTTTCATTCAATTTCTTAGCTTCAGTATACAATAAATGATGTATAATAATGGTTAAAAAGTAAGAACTCACCTATCGAAACGGAGGAAGTCAAATGAAACGGTATAACATTGAATGCGCAGGTACCTCTACACAGGTCACCGAATGGGGCGAACCGGACCGTCCGGTGATTTTTTGCCTGCACGGCCTCGGCGGAACAAGCCTCAGCTTTATTGAACTGGCTGATGCCTTGAAACATGACTACCGGATTGTTTCGATTGACGCCCCGGGTCACGGAAAAACGGCACCGTTCACGGACGAACGTGATTATCAGTTTGCCCGCTTTTCCGATTGGCTGAACCAACTGTTTGAACTTCTACATATCCAAGACTTCTATTTTCTCTCGCACTCCTGGGGTAGTTTCATCGCGCTCTTTTATCAGAAGGAACAGCCGGAGCGGGTCCGCGGCTCGATTTTGATTGACGGCGGGTATCAGAGTAAACGGTTGCGGGCCACACCGCTCGAACAGGAAGCGGCCTTTTACGAGACCGACTTCGAAGAATCGGTTGCGACACTCGAAGCGTTTTTAGACGTCGCTGTCTATGGACCGAAGATGCGCCGGTCGCCGTTACTTGACTTGGCCGGACAAGATTTCGTCCGGATGCAGGACGGACGGTATTACTGGCATGCCCGTGCGAAAACGGCGCGTGCGATCCTGGCGGCAATGTATCAGGACGAAATTCTCGACTTCCTTGACGACGTCCCGGGAGACAACGTACTGTTGCTGCGGGCGACGTTACCCGTCTCGGATGAACCGTTCCGCCAAGAAGCGATTGCCATCTGGCAGGAGAAAACCGGTGGGACGGTAATATCTGCTCCGTCGACTTCCCACATCTTGCACTGGGATGATCCGGAGGTTGTCCTTGAAGCGATTCGGAAAAACTGGACGATTTCAAAATCGCTTCATTCATAAAAAAATAAGGAGAATCATCATGAATTTTGTTTTTGATTTGGACGGAACTCTCTGTTTTCAAGGGTTGCCGTTGTCTCAACCCATTACAAAGGCGCTTCATTCGCTTGAAAAAGTGGGGCACCGCGTCATCTTCGCTTCAGCCCGACCGATTCGCGATTTGTTACCGGTCCTTCCGGAAACATTTCATCATCACCTGCTGATTGGTGGAAACGGATCGTTAGTTTCTCATCGTGGAGAAATCGTCTATTCGAAGCACTTTTCTCAATCTGACGTCATCTACATCCAAAAACTGATTCAACAGATGGATGCCACCTACTTAGTTGACGGTTTGTGGAACTACAGCTACACAGGGACTATATCTCACCCGATTCGCAAGAATCTGGATCCATTACACTCTGCAAAAAATGTAAGTCTGACAGAACATGACACCATTATAAAAGTCCTGATTTTAAGTGCAACGAGTATGCCGGACTTTTCGGAAGCATTACGCGAGATTGATGTCGTTTCACATTCGCATGGTGAAGAGCAGGTGCTCGACATCAGTCCAAAAGGCATTCATAAACGAAATGCTCTTCACATCATGGGCATTACAACAGAAGGATATGTCGCGTTCGGGAACGATGCAAACGACATCGAGATGTTTAAAGGTGCCGTTCATTCGGTCATGATCGGTAGTCATGTCGATCTAGCTACCTATGCAGATGAACAGATTCCGTTAAACGGTTTGCTCGAAGAACAACTTGTTGCTAAACTACGAGAATTGAGTCTCCGTTTCAGTACCGAAAATTGTTTGCCAACTTAATTGTAAGTAATTGATTTGATGCTGTTGCGTTTCACTTCATCCTGACAATGATTGATTACTTTTCACCCGAGTCTCAGGTTCAATGTAGAAAAGATTTCAGCCAGACAAAGTGGACGTCCCCTCTCTGAGCAATTCTCAGAGGATTGACGTCCATTTTGTCTGGATTTCGATTAAGTAGCTGTCTCCAATAATTGACAAACGTCGTTCCGGGATTTCAATACGATGTTGGTTTTCGTCGATGTCACTTGATTGAGTTTCGATTGGATATCCGGTCGTTATACGTTTGGATTATTCCAAATCTATTTAAAAAAAGCAAAATCGATTTTTTCTGGACACCCTGCTGTCATATCTGTTCTTGGTTCATGGCGTATTTTCCGTTTCAAGACACGGCTGCGTTGTTTAGCTAACGTCGACTTGCCGGAGCCCCTGGAGCCAATCAGGACGATTCTTTTAATTCCGTTTCCTTCCTCGTTTCCTGTGTTCGCTCACTTGACGATTCATCGACTTTTGTATTTCGTTCAAGATAGACACATACCAACTCGTTGACATGAAACGCCAAGGCGTTTCCCCGATCAACTGACAGTCTAAAAAACTGGGTCGTATAATGTGCAGCTGTCTCGTGGTGTTCCAAAAAACCATCAATCGATTCCATGAACATATTAAAATCAACAAAATCATCAATAAAATGTACATCCCCGTTTTTTAATTTCAAAAAAAGTTTGTCCTCCATCGTCCTCCCCCTCTATCATTTATATTCAGTATTGCTGCTTCATCCTTTCGGTGAGTGAGTTGCTTACTTACAACTCTACCCACTCAAGCCGAAAAAGTCCCCCGGGCCCAATCTGTTGCAGCAACGGCCGATCCGCCTCGATCACGCGACCGATGACATTGACCCGTTCGTCGCCCGCAAGATTCCGTTTCGTGACTTGCAATTCGCCGGCGTACCGTCCGTACTTAAGATTGTCGATCGTGATCGAGCCGACAGGCCGGTCTGATACGGTCGCGGGTTCAAGCCATCCATTGCCTGGGTGCCCGGAGCTACGCGACTCGACGGACCGGATGACGTCGCGTGCCGGATCCAACCGGTTCGTCTGTACGCGCGTCAACAACGGATCATCGCTTTGACCCGTCGCCCGGAGGACAATGATTCCCTCCTGATAGGCAGCAAACTGTTTCATCGTGCTCGCCAACAAACCCGGGTCTCCGATCAGAATCCGGTCGACGGATGCTTGAAGCTCGAGATAACAGGCAAACGGTGATCTCCTGCGGTGGTCTTCGAGCGTCGGTAACGTGGCATGAAGCGGACCACGCAGTTGTCCGTCTCCCGGAATGAACGCCTGGACACGGATTCCCTGTTCACGGAGCCAGCGGTTTTTATCGTGGAACCAGTCTCGGTCAAGCCCCGTTTCCGGTCGCGGATAAAAGTTGTGCCACGCTTCGACCTGCTCAAGGACAAGCCCCTCCGCTTTCATCGCAGCGAGCTCCTCTGCCGTCAATGTACTAGCGTTTAAGGCGACCATCATCTGTTTTGACAAGTCCGCGACCTGCTTCGGCGTGATGCCATAATCGACCCGCAGACCGGTCACGCCCCATTCGATTAAGGTAGCAGCATCGTCCCACGTCTTGCCGAGTGCGGCAAGCGAACTCGGTGCGATATCCGCGACGAGTTCCATCTCGAGCTCCCGAGCGAACGCCCCGAGATCCCGCAAGCGCTCCGTATACAGCGTCGGGTCATCTTCCGGAATATGTAATGAGGTAAAGATTGAGGTAAAACCAATTGTCCGCATCTGCCGGATGTTGCCTTTCGCCTCATCAGTCAACGGTTCACTTAAATAAACGGCGAGTCCTTTCATCTGCTTCACTCCTCTTGATTGACTAGATGTTCACTCTTGACGAATTGTTACTAAAGTCCCAATATAAGAATTTTTTAGAAGGTATTCTACAAATTATGATACCATGAGGGGGAGATACTTAAAGGAGCGATTATCAATGAAACGAATTTTAATCCCATTGTTGTCGATTGTCTGCCTCGTACTGATTTGGAACGGCTACAGCCAACGTGCTGATTCAAAGGTGGACCTGTTCCACTACAAACATACTTATGTCGGTGATAACAGTGCTGTCGGAACGATCGTCAAGCAATTGGCACACCATCAAGAGTTGCGACAGATCGCTCTTGAAACCAAACAAACACCGTACGGAATCACTTTAGATTATAAAGAAATTGAGACAGAAGAAGTTGAACAAGAAATCAAAGAAACGGTCTTGTATAATGCAACCTATCTCTTTGCACTTATCGACAATGTCGACCACATCACCTTTTCGTTCCCGGACTATACCTTCAAGGTGACGCGGGAACAGCTTGACGGGTGGTACAACACGCAACTCAGCACAATCGAACAGGAACAGGACTTGAAAAAGCTGATCCGGAATCAGCTGAAGTCCGATAAATCAGTGAATCAGTTTTTTGCTCATTGATTTTGAATGGGCCGGGAGCCAAAAAAAAGATGGAACATCACCTCAACCGTGATCTTCCATCTTTATATTTCTTCTGAAATCCTCTATCCCCGTTAAATCCCGTCTGCCATTTCCTCCTTAAAGCCAAACCAATACGTAAACAGGAATCCTGCCGCGTACGAGATGATAAGACCGGCGATATACGTCAAGTACATCCCGTTATCAATCAACGGTGTCAACGATAGACCGGATACACCGATTCCAAGCGCCGTCGTCTTCATCGTCGCCTGGAACGCGCCACCGACGGCCGCTCCCATACAAGCCGTCAAGAATGGACGACCGAGCGGCAACGTGACCCCGTACAATAGCGGTTCACCGATTCCGAGGAAACCGACCGGAATCGCCCCCTTGATGATGTTACGTAAACGCTGATTCCGCGTCTTGACGAAAATCGCCAGTGCCGCCCCGACTTGTCCGGCACCTGCCATCGCGAGAATCGGTAAGAGTGGCGTATCGCCAATCGTGTTCAGGAGCTCCAAATGAATCGGTGTCAAGCCATGATGGAGACCGACCATGACGAGCGGCAGGAAGAATCCGGCGAGCACGGCACCGGCGAGTGGTCCACCGACTTCAAGCGTTGCATTGATGCCTAACATGATGCCGTCGGACAAGATGCCGGCGACCGGCATGATTGCATAAAGTGCCGTAAAGCCGACAATCAAGACCGTAAACAGCGGTGTAAAGATGATATCGATCGAGACCGGCATGAAGCGGCGGATGTGTTTTTCAAGATAGGTCATTAGCCAGGCGGCAAAGATGACACCAAACAGTCCGCCCCGACCGACGACGAGCGGTTCCCCGTATATGACGATGTCGACGAGTAACGGATTAAATAAAATCCCGCCGGCAATCGCTCCGAGGACAGGTGTGCCGCCAAACTCCTTCGCCGTATTCCAGCCGACGAGGATCGCTAAGTAGGCAAAGACGGTACTTCCGAGTAACAATAGAATCTGCATCCAGGTCACTGTTGCATCGACTCCGGCATTCTTCGCGAAGTTCGCTCCGCCGTTGATGATTCCGGATGCGACCAGTCCCGGGATGAGCGGGATGAAGATGTTCCCGATCCGGCGTAAGAAGCGCTTGAACGGGGACTTTTGTTTCTCTTTAACTTTTTGCCGTTCGATCGCGGCCCGTTCCTCGAACGTCAAGTTTTCATCGACCGATTCCTCACCGATTGCAAGTCCTGTCGTGCGGCTGAGATAATCCGCGACCCGGTTGACCGTCCCCGGTCCGACGACGAGTTGCAACGTCTCGTCATCGATGACACCCATGACACCGTCGATTTGTTTAAGTGCCTCGATGTCTGCTTTCGTCGGGTCTTTCAGCGACAACCGGACCCGTGTCATGCAGTGGGCGAGTTGCCGAATGTTATCCGTTCCCCCGACCTGTGCGAGGATGGCTTCCGCCAAGATTTCTTCTTTTTTCATCTTTTATCCCCCCTTAAAGTGCATCACGGACGAATCCGCTTGCGCGGTGCAAGCGTTCGACTGCT
The DNA here is from genome assembly GCF_002214325.1 of Exiguobacterium sp. N4-1P. Classification (NCBI taxonomy): domain Bacteria; kingdom Bacillati; phylum Bacillota; class Bacilli; order Caryophanales; genus Exiguobacterium; species Exiguobacterium sp. N4-1P. Next base: position 1,283,671 of record NZ_CP022236.1, on the reverse strand, counting down.
TCATCATACGATATGTCGGCTAAAATCATCACGATCGCCGTCTTGACGTGACCGTTCGCCGAAGTGAAAGTACGCGCTGCCGTCTCTCCGTCAACCCCGGTCGCTTCGACAATCATCCGTTTCGCACGGACTTCTAACTTTTCGTTCGTCGACTGGACGTCGACCATCAAGTTTTGATACACCTTTCCGACGCCGATCATCGCCGCCGTCGAAATCATGTTCAGGACAAGTTTTTGTGCCGTGCCCGCCTTGAGTCGAGTCGAACCGGTCAAGACTTCCGGTCCGGTTTCGACTTCAATCTTGTACTGCGCGTGCTTACTGATGACCGCTTGTTTGTTACAGGACAGGGCAGCCGTCGTCGCACCGACTTCGTGTGCATAATCCAGTCCGCCGATGACATACGGTGTCCGCCCGCTCGCCGCGATGCCGATGACGGTGTCGTTTACGTTTACTTTAAGTGCCTGTAAATCTTCAACAGCAAGCGTCTGACTGTCTTCCGCCCCTTCGACGGCTTGAATCAGTGCCCGTTCCCCACCCGCAATCAGTCCGACGACCATGTCCGGCGAGACACCGAACGTCGGCACACATTCCGCCGCGTCGAGGACACCGAGTCGCCCGCTCGTGCCGGCTCCGATGTAAATCAAGCGCCCACCTACTTGAAACGACTGAATGACGCGCTCGACGACTTGTTTGATGACCGGGATTTCCTGTCGAATGACAGTGGCGACCGTTTGATCTTCCGCGTTCATGACGGTCAACATGTCTTCGACCGCCATGTCGTCCAGGTGCATCGTTCGTTCGTTTCGTCGTTCTGTTGCTAATTTATCTAACATCGTCAACACCCTCTCTACTCACTATGTAACCTTTTAAAAAACTTTAGTTTACTCTTCTTAACAAACCATTAAAATTTTATTGCAAAAGAGTCAATAGGGAAAGCCCAATCCGATTGATTGAGCTCATCTATTCCCTTCACACTTACCGGTTCCAATTCCGGAACCCGTCTCCAAACTCGAGATGAAGCGCCTCTTTAAAGAGACCATCCTCAAATTTCGGGACATCGACCGGCAGTTTCCCCTGTGGTTTCACTTCACCAAAGATGGCACGGATTCCTGCCGGTAAATTCGGTCCGGCCGATTTCGTGTTCCCGGCTTCCGAATCGGGACCATTCGGATCGCCCTTAAAACCGTACACAAGCAGTTGCGCTTTCGCGTCCGGTTGCACGGCGACATCATACGGATTCCGGAGACTGAGCATGACAGACGGTGTTTTTGTGCGTTTCGCCTGACGGAAGACTTCCGCCGGTACATAATGATCCGCCGACGTCGCTTTCAGCTTGTCACTGTTGTTGACGTTTGAGCCGATGATGATGTAGTCTGCCGCATCCAGCTTTTCTTGCAAGACCTGGTTTTGCTCCAGGTGCGGTGTCGACGCTGTATAATTTTCCGTCAAGATGTTGACGCGTTTCAGGTTACCGGCGTTTTTTTCAAGCGACCGGATCGTCTTGACCATACTGTCCGTCTGATCTTTTGCCGGTGACAGGACGAGTATCGTCTCGCCTTTCTTCGGTTTGAACGGCAGTGTTTTCTTATCATTTTTGACGAGCGTGACCGCTGCCTCCGTCATTTCTCGTTCAAGTGCTTTATGTTCCGGACTGCCGACGACCGTTCTTGCTTGTACGAGTTTTTCGTCGAGCGTCACCGCGTCGACTGTTTCGTTCCAAATGCCGCGCGTTGCTTTTAACGTCAAAATTCGTTCGACGGATGCGTCAATCGTTGCTTCCGATAATTGACCGGCTTCAACGGCTGCAATCACATCGTCAAAAATCGATTCCAGTTTCGTTACATCGTTCGCAGATCTTAAAATCGTCGGCATCAAGGCGATATCGACGCCTGCTTTAAACGTCTTGATGACGGCTTCCGATTCCGTAAAGTTGTCGGCAATCGCTTGCATGTTCAAGGCATCGGTGACGACAAGTCCCTCATAGCCGAGCTCTTCCCGTAAGACACCGGTGATGACGTCATCCGACAACGTCGCCGGCAGCGGGAACGTTCCTTGTTTTGACTCGACGACTTCATCTTCAATTTGCGGCATCCCGATATGTGCCGTCATGATCATGTCGATGCCTTCCGCAATCGCCCGTTTAAACGGAATCAGTTCCAGCTGTTTCAGTTCAGCCAGTGATTTGTCGACGACCGGTAAGCCGTAATGCGAGTCGACTGCCGTATCCCCGTGTCCCGGGAAGTGTTTCGCCGTCGCAGCGACTCCTTGCTTCTGAATGCCTTGCGTCATCGCCGAACCGAGTTTCCCGACCAGCTGCGGATCACTTGAAAACGAGCGAACACCGATGACGGGATTGCCCGGATTGTTGTTGACGTCTAGGACCGGACCAAAGTTGACGTTGATTCCGAGGGCGTTCAACTCGGACCCGATGATGCTTCCTGCCGCTTCCGCGTAAACCGGACTACGGGTCGCCCCGAGTGCCATGTTGCCCGGTAAATTCGTCCCCGTCCCGAGGCGTGTGACGATGCCACCTTCCTGGTCAATCGTCACGAACAGTGGAATGTCGTTACTCGCGTCACTTTTGACGACTTCCTGCAAGTCATGGACCAGTTTCGTCGTCTGTTCCGTTGCATTGACATTTTCCGCAAACAAGATGACGCCGCCTAAATCAAACCGGTCGATGACCCGTCCGACTTCCGGTGCCAGCTGCGTATGGTCGACCCCGTCCCACAGCCGGAAATCCGGCATGATCATTTGTCCGATTTTCTGTTCGAGCGTCATCTGATCGAGTTGTGCGTCGACCCGCTCCGTGACGGAAGGTGTCGTTTCCGCCGCGACCGTTTGCATCGGCAGCGACGCAGCGAGTAGCGCCGTCGTCAATCCGAGTGTTGCCGTCCAGTTGAGTTTCTGTCCCATGTGCTCAGCTCCCCTTTAATGAAATCATTGGCCGTTATAAGACAATGTAATATAAAACATCGTTTTGACTGTACATCGCTCGTTGATCTGTGATCCGTGCGCAAGTTCCCCTTGTTCACCAACAGTATAGCAAGTCCTCATTTAAGAAACAATGTTTTAATTGAAAGCGTCAACAAATTAAAATAAAATTACTGAAATAAAATAAAAAAACCTACCTCGCTAAAGGTAGGCATGTTGTAGAACAATTAAAAATCTGCTGTTCATGAATGTTTAGCCGCTCATTTCATTTTTTTCTCAAATCGCCTCTTAGCGCCAATCTTGTACGCCGCTACGCTACGATGCAGGGCTGGTTTTGGTTACCCTTTCCCTTAAAAGCGATTCATGTCGGAAATCACGTCAATGCCCTCGCTATCAAAAGTAAGAATTGGAACTGACATTCCAACCACTGAAGCAGCGGGCTTCCTAGCCATAAATTCTGTGAAGACAGACATCTAAATAAGGAAATTAAGTTGAAGCAATGATTTCGTTGACGATATCTGATAAGCGCTCTTTATATTGTTCGATTTCATATACTTCATTAATTTTATGTCGCACATTCGGTTCATCACGGAAAGTTATATATTTATTTGTTAATGAATTAAGGTGCAAACGACAGACCCATTTCCGATTACTATCATCAATGAGAATGTTAAAGTAGCTCGCGTTATCCCGATAAAAAATCCGATTTTTATCGACTGTCGATCCAAGTAACACCTTTACGGTCGCATACCCCTCAATTTCTTCTTGTGTGGTTTCAATCGAAGGCTGTGATGGAATATCTATAGTCGGTTCATCGATGGTATTTTCTGCTTCTAACTCTGATGAGGAAGGAACAGAGACCGTCGATGATTCCGAGTCTCCTGAAATTACATGTTTGATTCGTTCATTCATATTCTCATTCATGAACTGCGTAAACGCTTTTGAAACGATAGGTCTAAACTTATCAACCACAGTTTGCGTTTTAATCCCTTGATAGCAGTCTTGAATCAGTAATCTAATAAACTCGTCGCTCGGTAACTGTGATTGTGTTTTTAACTGTTCTTTAATCGCACTTAAATATTTTAGTTCCTCTGCTGTAGAGAGAATCGTGTTGACGTTAAATTCTTGTTTTTTAAATTTGTACAGCTCTTTGATTTCATTATCCTTAATGGTAGACAGTGTAATTTCAAAGAATGGAACAGTATCCATTACGTTGGGTGTTTCTAAATCCGTGTAGAATCGATAAGTGTCGCCATTCGTTAAAATAGCAAACTTAGCTTGTGTCGTTCCATAGTACCTAAACAGTTGCGAATCATGTTTCGTGAGCGGTTCTCGGATTGATTTAGCTTCAATAAGAATAGTCGGCTGTCCCTGATCCATGATTGCATAATCAACCTTTTCACCCTTTTTTATTCCGACGTCAGCAATATACTCAGGAGTAAACTCTGCCGGATTAAATACGTCATAACCCAACGTTTGAAAAAATGGCATAATTAAAGCAGTTTTAGTAGCTTCTTCGGTAGAAATCGAATGTTGAATTTGCTGAATTCTTTGAGAGACTAAACGGATATCTGAAGAAAATTTTTCCAATGTAAAAACCTCCTCATTTCATAGTTCACTAAAGATGTATTTAAAGTGAACCAATGTTAATTCACATTATATAGGACTTTCCATTTATCACCAAGTAAAAACAGAAATTAACGATATTAAATCAGGAATTACCCGATTCGTTTCATTTAACCTAGTTTGATATGTAAAAATGATAATTAAATAACTCGATTCATGTACAGGAGGACTAAAGGCATGAAAAAATTCAGAGGCAAACGCCGTTACTTCCGAAATCTGCAAAAAGAACAACAACTCAGCGCCCATCCGCTCGATTTCAGTCCTGACAGCTGGTTCGATTTTTGGCACGTCCACCTCGATTTTGACGGACACGGAAACGGTCACCTTAAGATGCGAACAGCACATGTCAAGGCCTTGTTTCATCTGATGAACGAGCTCGACACCGCTCTTCAAACGTGGGGACAACCGTACCAGCTCTGGATCGAACTGTCCCAGTTGGATGCAGGATTGGACGCCGTTTTTATCCATACAAATAATTCGAACGACGATAATTTTCCTTTTACCGATTCAACGTTAACGGAACCGACCGAAAGATTGCCCGACTATTTGCAAACCATCGAGGGTTTGGAGCAATACCAAATCCGGTTGTCCGAACGAATCACGTATGATCCGTTCGACGACGAACCGGAAGAAATCACGGATCACATTCTCGTCATCGAACGACGAGGGAGTCGTCACCCTCTTTAACCACGTACATACGGATGGTCCTATGAAAGAAACCGTCCGTCGATTGCAACTGACCTTTATATTCTTTTGAACATCATTTTCGAACCGGCAAGGAACATGATCAGAAGTACGCCGCCGAATATGAGATTGATCAGCCAAGGTAATGTTCCCATGAACACTTCTTTAGCCGCACCGTTGAACCAGTAAGCTAGAGCCGCAAATAACACCACACTCATCAGCAGGATAAACGAAAAGCCGCTATCCTGCTTTTGTGTTTTCTTGGCAATCCCGCAACCGATGAGAAAAACAACCACTGCTCCAATTGCAAAATAAATGTAAAACCATGCATCGACAGACAGCATAAACGGACCAGCTCCTATTAAGAAATGAATTTCCTTAATAAGGAATTTTCCGTTTTAATCTCTAATCCTTTCGCACGGTCAAACACTTCAATCGTACTAACAAAAACGACCGCCTGAAATCAGGACGGTCGTTTTGCTGTGCAGTATGATGGTCCGCTTTAAGAAGAAACGACTTCCTCACCCGTCAAATCGATATGTCCTTCGCCCCACGCACACATGGCGTCGAGAATCGGACGCAATGACCAACCGTAGTCGGACAAGGAATAGATGACTTTCGGTGGGACTTGTTCGTAGACGGTCCGGATGATGACACCGTCCTGTTCAAGCTCGCGCAATTGTTGCGTCAACATTTTTTGCGTGATGTTCGGCATCAGCTTCTTCAACTCACTCGTCCGTCGTTCCCCTTTGATGAGATGACACATGATGACGACTTTCCATTTGCCTCCGATGACTTGCAGCGTCGCTTCGACCGGAATGTTATAGGCCATGCTGATTCTTCCTTTCGATTCTTGGAGTACAGCGGGACAGGTACTTTTTAGTGCCTATCGTACTTAAAAGTGCGTACTTCTCAAGTGCATTTGATGGGTTTATGATAACAACTGTCAACAGAAAGTACAAGTTGCTTTCGTCCATTGATTTGATGAAAGTAGGTAAGGTACTTTTTAGTGCCTATGGTACTTGAAAGTGCGTACTTTCTTAATTCAACTTGCCACTCTATGATGGGATGCAGAAGCTTCTCCTTCTCATCAAGCAGACTGGGCCCGGTCTGCCGGCAACAAACTGTTTTTTATTCATTTCAACCTTAGGAGGAATTATCATGAATCAATTAAACCCCCGTTCCGAACAGGAACAGGTTCCTAAAAACGGTCGCCTCGCCCTGCTTGCCCTTGCAATCAGCGCTTTCGGCATCGGAACAACAGAATTCGTCCCGGTCGGATTGCTTGCTGCCATCGCCGGTGACTTAAATATCGGCATCACTCTTGCCGGGTTGATCATTTCCGGTTACGCGATTGGCGTCGCCGTCGGTGCCCCGATTCTGACTGCTTTAACGAACCGGATGAACCGGAAAACGTTACTGATGGCATTGATGGTCATCTTTATAGCCGGTAATCTCGTCTCTGCCGTCGCTCCCAGTTTTGAACTGTTGATCGTCGCCCGTTTTATCACCGCATTCTCGCACGGTGTCTTCTTCTCGATTGGTGCGACGATTGCCGTTCAGCTCGTACCGGCAGATAAAAAAGCCAGTGCCATCGCCTTGATGTTCACCGGACTGACTGTCGCAACGGTTACCGGCGTCCCGCTTGGTACGTTCATCGGTCAAGCGTTCGGTTGGCGCGCGACGTTCTTCGCAGTAGCCGCATTAGGTCTTGTCTCAATCATCGCCAGTTTCTTCTTAATTCCAAAAGACTTGAAACAATCTCCACCAGCGAAGTTTTCCGACATGTTTAAATTGTTGACGAACGGGCGTCTGCTGCTCGGTTTCTTAATCACTGCGCTTGGTTACGGTGGAACGTTTGTCGCCTTCACCTACTTGACGCCGATCATGCAGGACGTGACGAAAATCAGTCCGAGCCTGATCAGCATCATCCTGCTCGTCTACGGCATTGCCGTCGCGATCGGCAACGCAGTAGGTGGAAAACTCGCCAACGGCAATCCGATTAAAGCATTGTTCTATATGTTCATTTTGCACGCCATCGTCATGATCGCCTTGTCATTCATGATTCCGTTTAAAGTCGCCGGTATCATCGGCATCATCTTGATGGGACTTTTAGCCTTCATGAATGTCCCGGGACTGCAACTCTATATCGTTCAGCTCGCTGAAAAATATGTCCCGGCTGCCGTCGATGTCGCGTCTGCGTTAAACATCTCCGCCTTTAACATCGGGATCGCCCTCGGTGCAACGATCGGCGGACTTGTCGCCGACACGATTGGACTCGTTCACACACCGTGGGTCGGTGGCATCATGGTCATTCTCGCCGTCATTTTGACTGCCGTCTCCCGTCGTCTCGAACACCAGTAAGGAGGAAATTTCATGCTTGACAATCATGCCAGTTACCGGCGGATGTACCGGGAAGGTGAGCTGACGCTCGGTCTCCACATTCCACTGGAGAATTTTAAGATGCAGACACCGACCCTCGCGAAACAAATCGAGCTGGCACAAAAAGCCGATCAGTTTGGTTTTACAACCCTTTGGTTACGCGACGTGCTGTTGAAAGATCCTTATTTTCTTGATCCTGCCGTCGGTCAAATTTATGACATGTTGATTTATGGTACTCACCTACTCAGTCAGACGAAACAGATTGCCCTCGGAACATCTGCTTTGGTCCTGCCGCTCCGTCACCCGTTACGGGCTGCCAAAGAACTCGCGACGATTGACGCATTGTTCCCGGAACGGCTGATACTCGGTGTTTCGTCCGGCGACCGGCAAGCGGATTTTCATGGTCTCGGGATTGATCATCCGAGTCGGGGTGTCCAGTTTAAAGAAGCGTTACGCGTGATGGAACAAGCATTGTATACGGACTACCCGACGATTCAGTCTGAGTACGGCGACGTCACCGGTGCGACACTCGTGCCGCGACCACAGAAGCGGATTCCGACGATGATTACCGGGTTTGCCCAACAAAACATGGACTGGCTTGCAACCAACGGGGACGGCTGGATGTATTATCCGCAAGGACCTTTGGAACAGGCAAAAGCGATTGAGGATTGGCGCCGGACAAGTCAAGACGCCGGAATAACCCGGTTCCGCCCGTTTTCGATGCCAATGCATCTCGATCTATCTGCTGATCCGGATGAAGAACCGACACCGATCCGACTTGGATTCCGAATCGGACGCAATCGTTTGATTGAACTGCTCCATCTCTACCGTGACCTAGGTGTCAACCACCTTTTCTTCGCCCTGTTCGACAGTGAACGACCGGCGGAAGAGGTCATTGATGAACTCGGAACCTATGTTTTGCCGCACTTCCCGCCGTTACGTTGAGGAGGTGTATCACATGACATCTGATATACGCGCACTTGACCATACGGTCCAGATCCTCGGGACCAAGTTCGAGATGCAGATTATTCGGGTGCTGTTGCAAGCTCCCTGTTCCTTCGAACAACTGACAGCAGTCGGATCAGCACATTCCACACCTGAGTTGACCGTTTGTCTCGCGCAACTCGAACAACGCGGAGTCATCGAACGACCGGCATCCATCTATCGTCTGACACCAATCGGCGAGAGTTTGCAGCCTATCTTTCACGCCATCGAAAAACAAACCCGGCATCCGTAAATGGATGCCGGGTTTTATGTCGTCGCGACGAGCGTGAATTCCCACGGGATGTTTTCGCCGTTCCAGCCCCGGTGCTCGTCCAGTTGTGCGAGGGTGAAGCCGCTCCGGATGACCGTGTTTACGATCTCACTCATCGTATAGTGACGCAGCATCACCTTCGGAAACTCCGTTTGCTCAGCGGGATCAAAATGTGATTGATAGGCGATTTTGTCTTCGTACACATCCTGATCGAAATAACGCGGGATGTACGTGTCTTCATCAATACAATGTTTGATCGGGTGATAGTCGCTTAAAATCAGCTTCCCGCCCGGCTTGAGCAAGGCAAACAAAATCGCCGCGAACGCCTCCAGATCATGAAAATAATGTAATATCCCGCCTTCAAGATACAAAACATCAAACTGGTTGCGATACCGGTTCAAATCCATTTCGTAAATATCACCGACGATGTATTCAATTTCTGTCCCGGTACAGGCGGCAAGTTCCAGTGCATAACGGCGGTTTTCTTCCGAGATGTCGAAGACCGTGACGTCAGCACCGAGTAACGCCAGCGGAACCGCTTTGCGTCCGTTCGAGCCGCACAAGTTGGCAATCCGCTTGCCAATCACTTCCCCAAAATAATGCTGATGCTTCTTCAGATTCGCTTTTGGATCGGCCAGGATTGCTTTCGCCTTGTCCGCCGGCGATCCGTCGCGTTGATTCCAAAATTCATAGGCGCGGTATTCCCAGGCGGTTTTGTTGATGGCACTTGTTTTTTCCATACCAATCTCCCCTTTTGATTTTAAGACGAAAAAGTGTCTGATTGATTTTATAAACAAAAGCAGCACACTCCCTTCTTTACTTTAAGTTCATTTGAACCTATAATTTAAATATGAACAGAACACCACTTAAAAGGAGGAAGCGCTGTTGACACTATTGATTGTATTTTTAGCGATCGTCTTCATCATGCTCGCATTGGACCTTGGCGTATTTCACAGGAAAGCCCATGAGGTCTCGCTCCGCGAAGCCTGGACGTGGACGTTCGTCTGGATCGGACTCGCCGTCGCCTTTGGCGGTTGGTTATTTTATGTGCAAGGCAGCGACGCTGCCATTGAGTACACGAGCGTCTATTTCATCGAAAAGGCACTTGCGATTGATAACGTCTTCGTCTTCTCACTCGTCTTTGCGTACTTTGCGATTCCGTTGAAGTATCAGCACAAAGTCCTGTTTTGGGGCATTCTCGGTGCCATCCTCTTCCGCGTCATCTTCATCGTCGCCGGGGTGTCGCTTCTTGATAACTTCGCTTGGGTGTACTACATCTTCGGTGCGTTCCTCGTCTACACCGGTTACATGATGTTTAAGAACATCGGGCAGGAAACGTCGCTTGAAGAGAACAAGACGGTCCGTTGGCTTGAAAAACGTTTACCAATCACACAAGACATCTCGTCCGGTAAGTTTACGCAGCGGATCAACGGCAAATTGTTCTTCACACCGCTGTTGATCGCGTTGATTTTCATCGAAATCTCGGATATCGTCTTCGCCGTCGACTCGGTCGCAGCAAGCTTTGCCTATTCGCGTGACCCGTTCATCATCTTCTATGCGAACATCATGGCAATCCTCGGACTCCGCAGTCTCTACTTCGTCCTCGCGAACCTGATCGACCGCTTCTATTACCTGAAGCACGGTCTCAGCTTCATGCTCGTCTTCATCGGAGCGAAGATGATTCTCGGTGATGTCTACAAAATGCCACTCTGGATGTCGCTCGGTACGATCGTCCTCGTCATCCTGATCAGCGTCTTCTACAGTTTCTATAAAACAAAGCCAGGAAAATAACCGATGACAGGAAAGGGAGAATGGTTCTTCCTTTCCTGTTTGTTTACGTAAAAACAGCATCCCGGCAGGATGCTGTTTTATATTTACTTCTTCATATACCGTTCAATGATTTTCGTGTACAACGCGTCTAATCGGGCGTTTTCCTCGACGACGATTGTGTCTTTCGCATACGTAAAGAGTTCGTTCGCTTCTTCGAATTTACCGGCGTAAATCAACAGGAACATCTTGCCACGCGTGTCCCCTAACCGTTCTGACGATTCTTCCCGCGCGTTTAACATCCGTTCACTGTTGAGGTCGATAATATCCGCTTTTGCATCCTTGCTGTAATGATTTTCTGTTAAATAGTTGTCCAAGCGCGTCAAATAGTCACGGTAGCTGATCAGCGTCAACGCTTCGCTGATTGAACCGTACTGGCTTTCAAACGAGAGGATTTGTTGTTGCTCATAGTTTGTGATGACTTTGTACAAAGCTTGGCCCTGTTTCAACAACGCTTGTGATTTCGTCTTCAAGCGTGCCGTTTCTTTCTTCAAGGCCGCGACACGTCGATCCGTTATCTTTTTCTCCTTCGCCGTGTTCACTTCAGGAATGAATTTTTTAATTGCTTTGACTTCTTTGACCGCAGCTGCACGGTCTTTTTTAAACGCCTCGACCTTTTTATTATACCGTTCGACTTGTGCACGGTAGACAGGATCAGTCACATAGTCCGGCACTTTGATGCTACCAAATCGATCTATGTGAAAGAGGGTGCTATCGTATGAAGCAACAACTTTCAATTGTTTCGCGCGATACTTTTTATAGTCCGTCTTCTTCTTCACGACTTGGGTCGTCTTTGTTTTTGTCGCCGCATCGGCAACTCCGCCCTGGAAGGAAGCCCCTGTCAATACGAGCGCTGTCACGACACCGCTTGCTACCACATTCCGAAATGTTACTTTTTTCATATGAACCCGCCCTTTTAAATTAAGTCAATATCAGGATAAATATCCCATCTTTAATTTTATCACCTAACATCAAAATCGACCTACACTTTTTTAACCGTTCTCACTTTAATTTATCTTCCGGGATGAGGAGATAGATGCCGACAATGATCAAGATGCCGAATAAGACATATTCCATTACCGGAAGACCGCCTCCCCAAGCAAGATCCCCCTCATTCGTAGCGATATATGCTCCAGCTTCTGCAATCGTGTCTGTCATTTTGTCGAGTTGAATAATCAGCATGCCAAACAAGATCGTTTGTACAATAATGATGAGACCAATCCATTTTTTCATCTTATTTCCCCCTATGTATGGTTTGTAACAGCTTAATGATTTCCGGATACCGGTGTTTCAATGCAAAGTCGAGCGCCGTTCGCCCTTTTGCATCCTGATGATCCCGCTCTGCATTGTGTCCCAGCAACACTTTCGTGATGTCCGTCAGACCATACTGACTGGCGAGCATCAAAGCTGTATTGTTATCGTCTAATCGATTTTCGATTTCGATGTCTGCCCCTGCCGCCAGTAACGCCTATACCGCTTTGACATGTCCTTCTCCTGCTGCGAGGTGCAACGGTGAAAATCCGTTCATTTCGATGCGATTGACATCAGCTCCTGCCGCTGCCAACATGACAATCTTCTTTACTTTTCCTTCCTGTGCGGCATAATGCAGAGGTGTATAACCTACTCCGTCATCCGTCTGCCAATCAACACGTGTGCAATCTTCAAGTAAACGACACAAGACTCGTTTGTTGCCGGAACGCGCGGCGATGAAGTGCAACGCCGTGAATCCGTGTCCGTCAAAATCAAGAGCGGCACCACCGTCAATCAGTTGCATTGCGATAGCGGACCGGTTTTCATACAACGCAAGGTGCAACGGCATTAACCCGTCCCGGCTCCGTCGGTTGATGTCTGCACGGTGCTCAAGCAAAAGCGTGACGATTTCGTCATACCCTTCCTCGATTGCCCAGTGCAATGCCGAATTTCCTTCTTCATCCAGTTCATCCAGATCGTCCCCGCGGTCGATACACTTTTTTACTTTTTCGATGTTTCCGTAAAAAGCATGGTCCTGCAATGATTTTTTAGGCAAACTGATTTCCACTTTTTAGATATTGTAAAAATTGAATGCAATCACCAATCTTCTTCTGAATACTCTTGCAACGGACTGGTTTCAATCGTCGGTGCACCTTCATTTGCTTTCTTTGAAGGGTACAAGTAATGCTTTACAACTAGTAAAAGAAGAACAATTGACGACAGAATGCAGCTAGTCGCATAAACCGGTAGCAGGACATTTTCCAGTCCGAAGACTGACAGAACTTGTAACAGTGTCAGGATAAAAAGCGTCAGGTGGAAATACTTGCGCACAATTTTCGGAATACCGGTTTTCCCATAAATCCCCCACCAGACATATAAACTTAAGCTGAATGCCACGACGTTCGGAATCGTATAGGGACTGACGAACAGTAAAATGCCCATTAAAAGCATCAACCAGGCATAACGAATCGCCTGCTTAAGAAAGGTTGAATCGAGTTCTTCGTCACCGTTGACGATTGCTGCTTCCTCTTCCGCTGTCAACGACCGAAAGCCAAGTGCTTTCTTTTCTTCCGCCAAGTGCCGCATTCTTTTTCGCATGCCGATGTACAGCGGATACCGTTCTTTCGTCATTTCGCCGTCATTCGATTGACCGCTTTCGTCCTCCTGGATAAAACCCTGATGCAGCGTCCGACCAATTCGGTAACAGACCCAGTGGTCAACCTGCCGACCGTTTTCCCGTTTCAAATAAATCATTTGTTTCTCCTTGTCCCTCATAGAGTAATTTCCTTCGTCTCTTCTTCTTTTAGCGTTTGGATCACATGCAACAGTAAGAGAAAACCGGAGACAAGGCACACCGTACCGCTGATCGAAAGATTAATCGGGTTTAAGTAGTCTTTTGACGTGCCGCCCAAGGGAATCAGCATGATGGCTCCGTACCAGCGATAGAAACGGGCACGCCTCGATTTCCCTTCATCCATCGGCCAAACCCACGGGAGATAAAATAACGGAATATAGCCTGGGACGGGCAACACTCCCGTCAGTGATGACAGTCCACAAAGCATCGTGAACAGTGCGACAAATACTTTCCGTTTTTTACTGCGACGTTCAATCCATTTGTCCATCGTTTTTGACGAAGGGAAATCTGACTTGAAGTAGCCATCCGCTTTCTTTAGGCGAATCCATTCTTTCTTTTGCCGATATGCTGCTATTACGTGCCGACATTTGACTACCACGGTCGCTGTTTCAACATTGACCTGGACTAGTTCGTCACTTCCCTCTTGCTTCTCCTTACGGGCAATCCCTTCCCGGTAAAACAACGTTCGTCCTTCCTGATGATAGATGATGTGGTGCACTTGATCGTCGATTTGTTTTAACAATTGAATCATTGTGCTCTCCCTTTACTCCACTTTATATACTACTTCCAAGATGAGTCAATTCCTCATCTCAATCGTTTACCAGACAGAGTTGACACTGTACAGTACGAACAATCCTCCTGCGATACATATATAACCGTACTGTCTGATGGTCAACGAACAAAAAATAAATAGTCCAATCGAGAGTAGGATGCCGAGCACAAATGAATCAACATTGTCGACGTTACTCCCATGTCCGTCTAGTGGCATCTTCTTCGCATGCTTCGACCGGATGAAGTACGTTCCTACTATCAATAAGAAGAGACCGGCAACAAGACCGATGAATGGTAAAATCACAAGCGTTCCCTCCAAGATATGTATCGTGTTCTATTAGTAGCTCGTTGTGTTTTATAAAACATTATACTACTAACAAATACGATATTTCCCTTTATTAAGTTTCATTTATGAAAAAAGTTCCAAAAAAACCTACTCGGGGTGGATGATTCTTCCCGTCACAAAAGAAGCCCCATTGCTATGCTAATAGTAAGTTGACTCCTCAAAAAGGACCACATCACCAATCAGATGTGGTCTCGTTTGCTTACATTGACAGCAATAAGCAACCCTTTGATTGTTTCTTCAATACCTTCTTGAACTACCTCCACCTACGCTTCGCTTAGAGGTGGAGGATTCCTGAGTGATCCGACCTAACGGTCGAAAATTGATCAGGCTAACCCCGTCGTCCCGACGGTTGAAGAAGCTAAGAGGCGTTCAGCTTCTTGTTTGAGGTTCAATCCTGCGTTCACATCACGGTCGTGGTGGATGCCGCAACTCGGGCATGTCCATTCACGCAAGCCAAGATGTTTCACGTCTTTGTGTTGATGTACGCAACGGGAACACAGTTGACTAGAGGCGAAGGTCTTGCCGACTTTCACGACGGTCTTTCCGTACCATTCCGCCTTGTATCCGAGCATGCGAAAGAACTCCGACCAACTGACATCCGAGATGGACTTGCTCAACTTGCGATTCTTCTGCATGTACTTCACTTGCAAGGTCTCGATGCCGATGACGTCGTGGTTTTTGACGATCTCGGTCGATACCTTGTGCAGGAAATCGGTTCGCTTGTTCGCGATATTCTCGTGGATGCGGGCGACCTTCCGCTTTTGCTTCTGATAGTTCTTCGCCTCGGAAAGTGTTACTTTCTTGTCCAAGGCCAATCGTTGACGACGAGAGAGTTTACGTTGTTCACGTGCAAGCTTTTTCTCAAGCGAACGGAAGTAACGGTCATTCTTGTACACCGTGCCGTCCGACAGAATGGCGAAGTGCTTCAACCCGACATCGACGCCGACGGATGAGCCCGTCTTCGGCATTTCGTTGCTCTCCTGCTCGACGAGCAGGGAGACAAAGTATTTTCCTGAAGCGTTACGCCGGATGGTCGCGTTCAAGATGCGACCGACGACCTGCCTCGAGTTGGCGAAACGCACCCACTTCAGCTTTGGAATTTTGATTTTGGCGCCGACGATCGAGACTTCTGGAAGTTGAGACTTGCCTTGAATGTTCGTCTTATACGATTGAACAAGATTGCTCTTCGACTTGAAGCGAGGCCATTCGTTCTGTTTCTTGAAGAAGCGGTCAAAGGCATCAGCAAGATGCTTGACGCTCGTTTGGACAGACGTGCTATCGACTTCCTTCAGCCAGTCGAACGCCTGCTTCAACATCGGAATTTCTTTCGAACAAGAACCGTAGGACAGTCCTTTACCTGTCGCTCTATACGTCTCATCCCACTTCGCTAAGAAGTGGTTGAATACGAAGCGCGAACAACCGATCGTCTTCGCAATCAGGGTTTCCTGCTCTTTTGTCGGATAGATTCTGAATTTGTAGGCCTTGTGCTTTAACACCATTTTTCACCTCCTTCAAAGGGAATATACCCGAAAGAGAGGTTGGCGATTCATCTCCCACTTTCACTCGATCTTCACCCGGATCGTTTAGAAGTGGGCATATTCTCGCCTGATTTTGATAAATACGATATTTTCCTTAATTAAGTTCCATTTTCTAATTTTTTCCAATAAATCAATTAAGTATTATTCAGTAAATAGCTGTACATGTACCCTATAATTAAAATCCATTCATTTTTAAGCCATTTCCTATTAACGCTGCAAATGATATGCGCATATATGAGCTTACTTTTTATGAATCATACTCTAATTATGCTATATTTCGTTTTGGTAATTCTTTTACGAACTACTCTGTCATTGTATTTAACTTTATTGGATAAAGGGGTCATCGTTTTGAGTAAATTTAGTATTCCTGTCGAAGCAGCTTTGAAAGTAATCGGCGGGAAGTGGAAAGTCGTCATCTTATGCCACTTGTTTAAAGATAAGTACCGGACGAGTGAGTTGAAACGTCGCATGCCGAACGTTTCTCAAAAAATGCTCGTTCAACAGTTGAGAGAGTTAGAACAGGACGGCGTCATTCGACGGGTCATCTATCGCCAAGCTCCACCTAAGGTCGAATATGAGTTAACGGACTATGGTCGGTCGTTAAAATCGACCATGGATGTCTTATGTGACTGGGGAGAGCAGCATCTCCAAAATGAACACTTGAAAAATAGCTGTTAATTTTTCTGTATTTCCATAAACAGCCCTGCATTTTCGAATGCAGGGCTGTTTGCTGTTTGATTTTTTTTTAACTTTTCCCCTTCCCCCGTCCCAGTAATCTAGGAAAAGTCACTTTTTGGTGACTATGGAACTTTAAAGTGCCGTCTTCTTATTTCTGATTGCTCCCGATATGATGATGTCACACATACAGCACGATTTTTTTGCTGTAATTTTGATAAAGGAGCTAGATGAATATGAATATCTCTACAGTACGGTTAAACAACGGTGTGGACATGCCACAAGTCGGATATGGCGTATTTCGTGTCGAGGACGGTGCGGATCTTGAGCAAGCAATCGTGACTGCGATTCGCGAAGGCTATCGCAGTATCGATACTGCAGCCATCTATGGTAACGAACAAAGTGTAGGAAAAGGCATTGCGAAGGCTATCGAAGAAGGGCTCGTAACACGCGAAGAACTATTCGTGACATCAAAAGTCTGGAATGCACATGGATCATACGAAGAAACACTCGCTGACTACGAGGAATCCTTAGAAAAAATGCAGTTAGAGTATCTTGATCTCTACTTGATCCATTGGCCAGGAAAAGCCAAGTATCAAGCTCCTTGGAAACCACTTGAAGAATTGTATCAAACGCACAAGGTCCGTGCGATTGGTGTGAGTAATTTTCAAATCCACCATCTCGAGGACTTACTGCAACATGCAACGATCACACCTGTCGTCAATCAAATCGAACTCCATCCGAAACTAACTCAGTCAGAGTTACGTCAATTCTGTAGCGAACATGGTATTCAAATTGAAGCCTGGTCACCTCTTATGAATGCGGAACTTCTAGAAAATGAGGTCGTTCAGACGCTCGCTACACAATACAAGAAATCAGCTGCTCAAATCATTCTACGATGGGATATTCAGCAGGGCATCATCACGATTCCTAAGTCTATGACGCCTTCACGGATGCAAGAAAATCTACGCGTTACTGATTTCGAGCTCTTTTCAGAAGATATGGAACGATTAGACAAATTGAATGAAAATCTTCGGAGTGGACCGGATCCAGATACGTTTGACTTTTAATCAGAATGGATACTCTACCCCATTTTAAAAGGAGCTTACCTATGTCTATCGAAGACTTGATAAAACAGACACAAAATGAAGAACACACTTTACGTTTCAAACGATTTACACACAATGATGTCTTTCCGTTAGGATTGACTTTGATTAAAGAAGCACAGAAAAACAATGTATCCATCGCCGTTGATATTACAGTCAATGGTACGTCGATGTTCCACTATAAAATGCCGGGTACGACCCGTATCAACAGCGAATGGATCGAACGAAAAAAACGAGTCGTCAACTACCACCTTCACAGTTCTTACTTCATGCAGTTATGGGCTGCACGTAGTGAGGTGACGTATAACGAGGAACATCGACTAGACTCAAGCTTTGCTGCTTTCGGCGGTTCTTTCCCGATCACACTGGATGGTGGGCTGATTGTCGGAATGATCACTGTTTCAGGGTTAACTCCTGAAGAAGACCATGAGCTCGTAGTAAATTCTATGCGTATTTATCTAAAAGAACGAGAGGTGCTCTGATGCCATTACTTTCTCTAAATACTTGGCCAGCGATGTCACGTGATACGAAACGACAACTCATCCATCAACTAACAAATACAACGGTCGAGACATTGAACATGATTCCTGACAAGATTCAAATCTTGATTCACGAACAAGAACCAGAAAACTTTGGAAAAGCAGGTGCCATGGCATCCGATCCGACCTTTTCTTCCGATAGCCGCATAACGAATTGGCAGACACGAGCTTCTTATGGAACAGCCGCCACTCCTGTCGCAGGAATGGCTATCTTGACGATCGATGTGTGGGATACGTTCTATCAAGAAACAAAAGATGCTTGGGTGAATAAGTTAACTGAAGTTCTCTCGCTTTTTACCCATGCACCGGGAGATAAAGTATTGATTCTTATTCGAGAAATGCCCCCAGGAAATTGGGCGCAAAACGGTGTTACAGGTATCCATGAAGATTTTTTAACGAAAAGTAGAAGAGTTTAGAATCTACTTTCATAAAACTGTAGATTTAAGTAAAGAGCCACCAAGTACGGTGGCTTTTTACTTAAATGAAGGTCGAAGAGATAGCCATCCTTGTCTAAGATTAGTAGTAATAGTTTAGTCCCTTCACTTAGTATGTATATAGAATCGTAACAAATGTATTTCCCCCTCTAAAATTACATATTTTGACTATAAAGAGACGGAATGCTATCTTTATTTTAATGATTATTTATTTTTGAAATAATCTTCCAGGTTATTCATGTATCTATCGAAGGGATGATCATGTTTTGAAAAAAATACTTGCACCTTTTTTATGTGTTCCTTTAGTCGTTTTAACCGCATGTTCGGAAGAAAGTCAAAGCGAAAAATTTAAACCTGAGTCCATTAAAATCAATCATGATAGTGAAGTGAATATCGTTCCTCTTTACTCGCCCTATCAAAAGTACTTAAAAGCTTCACTTGATGGTGATACTGAAGTGAGTAAAAAAAATTACATGAACTATGTACTTAGTGATATCGATAAAATTGGAGAAAAAGAAGAGTTTGATACTACTTCCTTAAAAGGTTTCTTCATGATGCAATCGACTGCTTATCAGCAAGCGCTACTTGATCGAATCGAAGCATTGGAGGAACGACAAGACGAGATTAAAAAAATCATCACAAAAAATTACACAGCAGCACATAAAGTGCTTCCAAAGAAAAAAAGCACGATTTTCATCGTACCAATCAACTCAGAATATACGACGATGACCGAACCGATGGGAGGTGTTGCGGCAGGCACGTACAAAGATGCCGTCGTGCTATATCTGGATGAAGATTTCGATAAGGATGCTTTAGCCTATACGGTTGCGCATGAATATCATCATTTAATTCTTCAAGATAGACCCGAATATCAGATGAATAAATTACTCGATTCGGTCATTATTGAGGGAAAAGCGGATGCTTTTGCTGATCGAATCCTTAAAGATGTGAAGGCCCCATGGGATGAACCGATGGATGAAACGACGATCAAACATGTTTCAAAACTGATTCAGACTGGTGAGGCTACATACGAAGACCTTGTGGGCGGTAGTCCCCAAAAAGACATTCCCCGCTGGAGTAATTACAATTTAGGACACGATATCCTCGACCATTATTTTAAATTACATCCAGATTCTAAAATAGAGGAATGGTCCTTTAAAGGTGAAGCTGACCTTTTGAAAGGATATAAATATAAAAAGTTACTTCAGTAATAATAAATACACTTCTTTCACTTCAAATTTGACGTAACCTAAATGCATGTGAAAAAACACCTTCTAATTGGTACATTAAAAAGTAACAATACCAGAGGTGTTTTTGCATGTTTATCGTTTGTAGATTTAAGGCTCACAATTTAAATTTAATAATCGATACATATCAATTAAGTAGATTTAAAAATTTATCACACTCTTTACTTGGCATTGTGATTGCTTCATTAATAAATAGTTACACTATGACTAGAAAATTAAATAAAACAATCATTATCTGACCAATCAATCCCTATTTCAGAAAACGAGATTTTACTCTCCTCAATCCCCTCCATATTACTTGTATCTAATACTTGAATATCCTCATGTGATAGCGTGATAGCTTGTGATGATTTCTTTATTTTTAAGTGATACAGTTTTTCCAGTAACGCCAGCTGACTTTCAGTGAGCTCATAATACTCTTCCCAATATTCAAGTCCAATTTTGTAAACCGATGCCTGGATCTCTAACAGACTTCCTCCTCGCTCCATCATTTCTTCATATGGGTGACTAGAAAATACTCGGCTATCATCTCCCCACAAGATAGTAGTGACGACAGGAATCACCACTCCATCAACATCATCTAGTAGATAGTGAAAGGTATCGTTTATAGCCATTTGCTTTACTTTTTCTGATGCTTCGATTAGCAAATCGCTTGCCTCTATAATCTCTTCAACAAATTCTTCGTTTCGAAACCCCGCCATAAAAATATCTTGTCCAAATGTTACTGTTCCTCTACAGCCTTGACCATCATTCGTGCTGTAATGATCATCATCCCAAGAGTGCTCATAAGCAAAATCGGGGTTATTCGCGACAAAGATAGCGTGAGCGATTGACGCAAGTATACATCCTGCCATATGTTTTGATGATTCCATCCATAGTCCATGAGTTGATTCTTTTTCATTCATACCTCCTATTTTTTTATGCAGTTGCGAAAATCCTTCTCTTTTAAGGGACGAATGCTATATTGCTTGCTTTTGTAAACCAACTAAATGATTTACTCTGATTGTGCGATATACCCAAAACTTTATTTGAATTTTTTTCTACACTTCTGATGATATTTGTTCTCAATATTTTGGAGTTCCTTCACCCAGTCACGGATGTCTTCTTCACAATGAAGATATTCGGTAGGACTATTTAGCAAGTCCATTCCATACACTGTAGTTAAGCAATCAAAGACTGCAATATCGTAATCTGTCGTCTCCCATCCTTCTTTATTTTCTAAAACCATCATCCATTTATAAGCCCATTCTGAAACTTCTTCCCTTGAAAGTTGATTTTCTAAAACCAATTCTAATTTCGTTATGATGTCATTGATGTTGGGCGTCTTCATTTGATCCTCCTTTACTTTGTAGAACTCCTAAAAATTCCACTCAGATCATGTAGATCAATATTTTACTTTCAAATACCTATCAAAAATTACCTACACTAATGGCTTACGATTAAAATCTACTAATTCATCTATCTCAAACAAAAGATCTTCGAATCGATCCGCTCCGTGCTTTTCAATGTATTTCTCCTCAGATTCAAAAATTGGTACGAACCATACTGGCAATACGGTATCTGGCTCATCCCCAACATTAGAATCTGTTTCAAATAAGCAGAAGGATTCATCAAAATATACAGGACTTGTGACATAGACAGACGTGAACTGATACTTTTCAAATATTCCTTCAGGAAGTGGATAGTACTCTGCTGCATCAAACGCATTTCCTGATCTCATCGCGTATTCAGCTAATTGCCAGAGTAGAAAAATGATCTCATCCTGAACGTCTGGTTGTTCCGCTGACATCATTAATTCTTGATGCATCAGTGAACCGTCTTCCAATCGAAGAGGTTGAAACAATAGCCCAAGTGAGGCAATCGTATAGGTTTCATTAAACGGAGCGTCTTCAAATTTCAAGATTTGGACATGTTTCTGCTCAAGTTCCTCGATTGGAAATGCTTCTGTAAATTCTCCACAATGCTTTTCTAAATGATCAAGATAATTCATTGAATAAACCTCCGTTTTGTTCTCGTTTTGATACTTCTAAAATGATCCGTAATTACAACATAAGAAGTCATTGCAAGTGGTCATTGATTTCTTTTAATCGTTCTTCATATTCGTAAACAGCAACTATATCCCCACTTGAACCATATGGATTTACGACTGCTTTCGCCTCTTTTTCATCCACAAAAATTTTCTCTCCCCATAAGCCTTTCGTGATGAAATACTCTTCATCATTCGATTCTAAAGTGTCAAATAACAACGGAGTTGAAAATGTTCCTTCTTCTCGATGGCGTCTTCCAAGTACAATCCATTCCCCATTTTTTATACCATAGTAACCCGTTCTAATGACTATACAAGGTTCAGGATTTTTTTATCTAACTCATGAAGCGTGAAGATCTTCTCTGTTCTAAGATTATAGTATTGGATGTAATCCATAGACTCTAGCTTTCCAGTCTCATGATTCTCATCTTGAGAAACTTTCATTTCTGCATATCCGTATCCTCCTAGTCGAGGTAAAGGAATCGCATAGACAATGCCGGATGACAGCTTCCAACGAGCAGGTCTTTTTTTCGTTCGAATGGAGACCTTTGAAATCATTTGCTGTACGTCTTCACGCGTGCTTAAAAGACTATTTAATCCGTTCTCAAGAAGGTATCGCCATTCCTCAATCGAAAAATACGTGCCCCATCTTCTGTTCGAATTCATGAAGTGCATCTCTTAATTGGTTGATATGCTTCTCTAGTTGTTCGCTCGATTCCATCGTTTTTTATCCTCCTGATCCATTACGCTAAAAGCTTTTGCTAGATTAATAGAGTTTTTTGCTCGCTCGTATTCAAAAATTGCCCACGGAAACCATAAGACCGATTCTGTCGCCTCACCTAATTCATTGCAGTAATTCGAGTAACAATCTGCTTCTTCGAACGTATGGATCAAACCGCGACTGTTTAGTGAAAAATTAAAAGGGTGATTGAAATCGCGTTCCAGTCCATTACACAAATAGGAATGAAACAATCCGGAATCAAAGCCTAACACTTCGTAGCCAATTTTTTTGGCACCGTCCATGTCAGGGCTGAGATGCTGAGATAACATTTTTTCGACTCCATAAGGCTCAGGATTTTTACTACTAAATAAATCGACATCTTCAAGAAAATCCACTTTGTAATGTTCCGGTAAGCCAATGCTGATGATGCGTATATCAGGAAGATGATTTAAGAAACGATTTACGAACGTTTGCGCAGCATCTAAGTTAGAGAACACTTGAGGAAACAACACATCTCTTGTTTTCCGATGTTCTTCTACCCATTGTTCGAGTAACTGAAAGGTGTTAAGTGAAAGAGCAAGTTGCTCCATATAACGCTCTTTCTTTACTTCCGATTCTCCCCATAAGATACTGGTATCAGGATAGTGCGTACAGCTACACTCACTTACGGATTGCACGGATTTTGGAACAACCGTCTTATCCATGTACTCTTTTCGAGGGGTAGGCAGAATAAGATAATTTCCTGCAGATAGGTAGTTCATGACTTTTCTCCTTATCGTGATCAGTAATTATATGCAAGGAATTCTATACGCTAGTTTGAGTAGAAAGGAGATAAACGTATGGATAAAGAACAAGAAATAGTGCTTGTCCAATCATTCTTCGTTAAACGCGTTCAAGAGCGCGTTCTGCATGAACTGTTCACACCAAAGAAACGGGATATGGCGCTTCAACGTTTAGACCACCGATATTTAAGCATGCTGAAGAATGATTATTTGATTGAAATCAAACCACCTAATTCATGGCCGGATGATACATATGACTTATTGAAACAGCACGGTGCATCCGATACGTGCTATTGTCTATCAGAAAACGAGCTAATCAGCGGAAAAACGTTGCCTCTCCGTGAAGCACTCGAGCACGCCATCGGCTTCGGATTTGCCTCAATCATTTCCTGTATTCCAGGCGAATTGGCGTATTTCGAAGCGGAGCAATCTTTTGGTCCGCCACCTCGTTATTTGTTGAAGAAACCAAGCAATCGGTAAGCATCGTCCTTCATCCATGCTTGGTTTCTAACAACTACGTCACATGATTGTGCGTCAAGATTTGCTGAATACCCATTATGTTCTTCTTAATCTGCTTCGTATATCCCCTCTCTGAAGTCATAGACTTGACTCCATATCTTAATTTTTGTGCCATTGATCGTCACCGTATCCTTCGTCCACTTCACTTCTTTTATTTCGCGACAAGGATATTCCCAGTACATTCTACGCTTTTCTCCGTCCTTGTTCTCCATGATGCCAAGCATCGCAAAATCTACTGTCGCCCCACCATTTGCGCGGTAAAAACGAATCGTATACGCCTGATCGGGCGAAATACTTTTCGAGATATATTCTTCTTTTGGAACAACGTTGATATCGACTAAGAAAAACAGTCGATAGATCATCCATACAATATATACAACCAAACTTATTCCAACTACTATTCCAGTTATCTTCAGCTTTTTTTTCAATTTTCAAAACTCCAATTTCTTATATTTTTCAACATTCAATCGATGAGATGGACTACCTATGGTGTGTGCTAGAACCGAATGGTCCACATTATTTCGTAAAAGGGATTCTTGAACTCCCGATTGCTGGACAAGACGAACCCTTCTGGTGGATCACATGGGTGAGCCTGAGCCCTGACAACTTCGCTCGCTTCAACGAGAAGAAACGTCCTCGTATCGAAGAGCCGATGTTCGGTTGGTTCTCAAGCGATCTACCGGCTTACCCGGATACCGTCAACTTGAAAGTGATGGTCCATGACGAAGGGCCTGATCAACTTCCCTTCTTTGAACTCGAGCCAACGGATCACCCTTTATCAATCGAATTCTATTCTGAGATGACACTTGCGCAAGTCCATGCCATCGCAGATATAGTCTATGCACAAGAGTGAATCATCTAAAACGAAGCCGCTGTGGATCAGCGGTTTTTAGTTTTCACTCTGTTTCGTGATCAAAATATGGGTTCTTTCAGGAATCTCAATGTCTTCTAACTGATTAAGTTCTAAAGACAGTGTCATACTTTTCTCTTGCGGATAGGACTCTTCCCCAATCCAACATGTATAAAGTTCAAACGATTCACCTTCGTCTAAGAAGTCATTCATGAACGTAAATAGATAACGTAGCTTTTCCTTTGACTCCTTTGAAATGCTAGAATCAAAAGGTTCGACGATCTCGATTCCCCAATCACTTGAAATTTCATATACATACCATTTATGAAAATGTCTCGTTTTTACTTCATACAGACAGTCTTTATCCGCAAAACTGGGTCCTATATATAAGGGAAGTGTTTCATCTTCTTCATCCAAATTGAGATACTTTTCAGGAATTTGTCTCTCCATACAGATATATGACGCTAAGCTCATTACGCTTCCTCCTTATGTTTGATACTTCTATCGTTACTTGAAAGATGTCTCTACATTGTCTATTTTTCCAAAATGTGCGATCTTTCCATTCGTACAAAAGTGATCGAGCATGCCAAATCGATCCGTTGCATCGCGGGTCACGATGAAGTTATACGCCATCAATAACGAGAATTCAGACATAAAGTCCTCGAGCGTTTGTTTCGAGGAACGCGAATACTTCCCTGTCGTCACTTCTTTTCGATTCAGCAAATGCAATAAATGTTCTTCAAAAACAGCTTGCCAATTGGAGTCGTGCAACGTCATCACGTGAATCGAATCCTGGTTTTCTAAAACATCCCGACCACAAAAGACGACCTCGACCGGAAACGTGGCATGCGGTAAGACTGCATCAAAAAAGTTCTCATATTCTGTACCTGATTCATCAAGCTCCTCATATGCGACTCCATACATCGCGACACAATCGTTCGTGACCCGGACGATTCCTTGTTCTTGTTTTTGGACGATGAGCGTCACTTCTGCTTCAGTCGCCATTTCCTGCTGTTCGATGACAAGATGTTCGAGAAATTGTTCAAGTTGCGCGGCATTGGTCATGATGAAATGGGATCGAACCGTCCAATCCGAAAACACTCAGTAGTTTATATCTCTCATCTTAAACGCTTATCGTTTATATCTGTTCGCCAGGATTTCTTCTTACTCTGACTATACCGACAAACGGGTCCGTGGATCATTGTCATCTGTCACCCACTCGATTCTGGTATATCCACGTTTCACAGCGTTCTCATAAAACGCTTCCGATACGTGCTGCTCCTTACAATAGATATCGACGTACGTGCAGTCATAAATCAAAATCGCGATGTGACAATTGCTTTCCTGAAACCATTCATAAGTCATTCCGACTTCTTCAGTCTGACCACTTTGAAATGCAAACAATTCAGCAAAGATCAGGTAATTGCTAGGTCCCCTTAGCCATTTCGCTAGTTCACGTCCTGTCACGTTCTGATCGACCGAAAACTCTTCTAAACTGTCATACAACTCCCCGTCCATCGTTTGGATTGGAAAATCAAAATTACGAAGAAACCAATCATACGCTTTCAACTCGATCGCACTTAATATATCAATCAAGATACGCCCCGATTCATTCGGGATCTCAAATGACACACCACGCAAACTCATCGAATCCCCTCTTTCTACCTTGTCATAAGAAAGCTGCCGTATGAAAACACTGTAGTTCCTGTTCTTCATTCGAAATGATATGTTCTTTCTTATACATATTTATAGAGAACATCCTTTTTAGTACCACTGACATGTCACACTTTGATTGGTTTCAAACTGTAGATACACGAGTTGGTTCGTACCAAGATGAGAGAGTCTGAGTGATTGCTGTGATGGTTGCGTATAAGGCAATTCGAATCTGACACCTTCGATTTTTTTCAATAAAAAGTATGCCCAGTGCCGATTGTATTCGTTCTCGGACAGAGCGTCCCATAACGCATCTTCACAAAGATTCGCCTCGTAGATATACAATTTCATAATCGTATTCTCCGCTATCACGGGTAACTCCGCAAATACGGAAGAGTTCGGAATTCGCGGTTTCTGAATGACCAAGGTATAGCCATCTTTCAGAAGACGATCCAATTGTTCGCGGCTATCCGGAATCTCCTCTTCGATGACAGAAGCCGGAAGTTCTCTGATGCGGATCGGTAATCCCACCTCATATTCAAAGGGATCTTCGAGTGCTAATAAATCTTCATGAGAATAGGTTACTTTCATACTTTCATTTTCCCCTACCTTTATGCAATGCTTTGAAGTTTTAGTCATATCAGAAATTGATTCTTTAAACGGATTCGTAATCTCTTTGTTTCATTCCTATGTAGCAATCTCCACATTCAGGAGATTCTTTCGATTTTACGTTTGTGCTTGCTTCGAAGATATAATAGAAGCAACGTTCCTGTTCCAATCGATAGAATCGGAAATAAATGCGGAATATACGGCTCTTGCCGAAAACTGACATGCATCAAGAAGTAATCGACGAAACAGATAATCCGTAGCCACAATGGTAACCAATCCTTACTGATGAATGCCAAGAACATCAGAACGATACCGATACCTAATACAACAATCGCTAATAGAGAGAACGGTGTCACTGACTGGAACAGACCGAGTCCAACCAGAAGATAAGCGAGCCATGTCGTCCAGCGTCGAAACGTCTCGCGTTCCTTTCGTCCGAGCTGCATCCCGTAGATATCCTCCTGCTTGTATCCTTCCGCCTGCTTCTCGGCAATCAGTTCCTCCATCCGTCGTTTTGCTTGGCGCCGAAATGTATACTTTTCTTCGATTGAATCGCTGACATCTTGATCGAGCTTCCATTGCTCGGTGACTCCGTGATACATCTGAATCGTCCGACCATCGCGAAATATGAACCAGACATAGGTGATGCCACCCACTTGTTTACTGAGTGTCTGAATCATGTTAACCCTCCAGATCTGCTAGAACATCTTCCGGATCAAGCTCAAGTCCGACGAGCTCCGGTCCCCAGTTCAAGCCACAATACAGTCCGTCGTCGATCATGTTCGGTAACCAGCCATTCATGAACAAATTCAGGTCTAAGCGAATCAGGTGATAGTTCGCCCATTCCTTCGTCTGTAAAGCCTTCGCTGCTGCTTCCGTCGAAAAAAATAACAGTACATCCGTTTCCTCTTGGTTCGACGGACAATACGCCCAGCCCGACTGTTCAAACTTCGATAGACCATAGACAGCTCCCGTTTCAAGAACCGTCTCTAAGAAAAGTTCTGCTTGTTCCGCACTCCGTTCCATTTGTTGTTCCTTTTCAATGAACGCCTTCAACGTCGGTGCTACCGGAAACAACTCTTGTTCTTCATGATCCCATAAGACGATCGTCTCCGTGTCCGGAAGCTGATACCCGAGTTCGTCACCTGTTCCGTCACTAGCAATTCGTAAGAAACCGGATAGATAGTCGTCCGTATCCGTCGTGTTAACACGAACAAGGTCGTCCCATGTCCGCTTGATATATTGCTCGTCCTTGATCGGATGAAACTCCCATTCGCCGATGCTGAACTTGTTTTCGCGCTTGTATATGTTTCGTAATTCTTTCGGAAGCTTGAAGCCGAGCTCTGCTTCTATCTCTTGTAGTCTCTCTTCCGTGATACCTGGTAAGCCGATTGGGTATTCCATCAATATGACTCCTTTTATCTTAAAATAAATTATTTGTAGGTATTTAAAACATGATCAATCTGATAATCCGGTGGTAGGATCGCTTTTAGCTGATCGACGCTTTGAAAAGCATCTCCATTCGAAAACCACATGAAACCGAGCGCATCATGCGATGGAAGAATAAACGGTAATCCATCACGTGAATCAATCACATGGGTATATTTCGCTTCTTTAAAGATCCATCTCCCAGAAATCTTCAACTCAAACGTAGGTCGCGCGAACGTGATGAGGAACGTTTCACTATAAGCAGCTCGAAAAAAGGACTCTTCTAAGATGAAACGCAGAGCATTCGCATCCAACACTTCGATACAACAGTAAAAACTGGTACGCCGATGATCGCCTTCGTACCGTGGATGTTCGTGGCATACGAATAGTCTCGATTTTAAACGGTCTAAGAGGTTCATCTCATCTTCTCTAATCTCATCAAAATTAGTCGTGATATATAAAGGAAAATGATTGTAGCGAACTAGCGTGTCATACAATACCCCCTCCGTCAATTCACTTGTAAAGCTACCTACTGTATGGTCATAACACATGATTTCGTAGATAGTTTGTAATGGACCAAGCACGTTGATTTCGGATGTCTGAAGCATACGTTGTATACTCTTCGACTGAAAAGAGTATTCGTCGATCATCAGCTCGTTCATACTGTACCTCCTACCTGTATCGTCATCGTTCAATTTTTCCGGTTAAAATTCTTGCCTGCGGGATAAAGTCCGGTCAAGCGTCTGCCGTAATGAACCTCTGCCTGCCCCACCCGGATCTTCGTCACGCCATACTGTGCCTTAAAATATTCAATGACGGGTTCGACGATCTGAGATGGTTCGAGAACATAGAGGACGAATTCGATTGCTTCCGGACCATAATCATCCTCAAAAAAATAACCGTTTCCCGACGAAAAAAGAAATTCATTGAGGTCCTCTTCGATGTTCGCACGATATTCACTAATGAGATCATATTCCTTATCCTGACAAAAGATCTCGACGACAACTTCGTGGTAATCCGCTTCTTGAACGACGTAGTATCCGTCTTTTTCTTTCTCTACTACAAGTTCCCGGATGTAGGCATCCAGATTAAAAAAACGCGAGAATTTTTGCTCGCTCATTGGTTCTTCTAACCGCTCTCCCATGATGCCGTGAAACGTGTAGAGTGTCCGTCCATCCTTTTCGAACAGCCAAAAATGATTCTGACCGTTAATTGGTTTGATGACTTGCATGCCGTTCCTCCCGTTCTTATAGGTCTGCGAACCATTCTCCATTCAGCTGCCGAATCACCGTATCGCTTGGTAACTGTTGTCGTAGTCGTTTCGCCCAGTCCGTCCGAAGATCATAAGCGAAGTGTTCTTCGTTCGAGAGCAGATAAAGCATTGCACCATCATGACCGACGATCACGACGGTCGACTCTTGCGGATAAACGAATCGATCGTCTAAGACACGTGTTTTTCGGTACGTCGTTTCGACCTCTTGTTGAATCGACAAACGATCGGAATAGGAAAACATGAACAGTTCGTTCATAAATGCGTTCTCATAGGCGTGCTCAAGGATGAGTTCGAGCATCCTAGCATCTTCAATTTTGACCGTAAAGTAATGACTCTCCCTTGTCGATGTTCGTTTTCCGCGTAACCATCCGTTTGTTTGTTTTTGTCTAGACAAGACATGTGAAGTGAACGACATATGATGTTGCGTGAAGAAAGCTCTGTCGTCGTCTTCCTTTTTAAGAGCAAAAAAGGTCGCATAGATCGGAAAACGATTTTGATGATTTAGAAAATCAAATAGGAAGGTTTGAGTTTCGACCGCATTACCTCGTGCTTCCGAATCAAGATTTATCTCATACGCCTTATTTAATGGTCCTTCTAGCACTAACGGTCGTTGAATGTCATCTTCAAAAAAATCATCCGTAATCTCACACTCGAGAACGAAGAGTTGTCTCTTAGCGTTTAATGCTTCGATCGCTCCATCGTCTCCAAAGAGCGGATGTCGCTTTAAATTAAGCAATTGCATCTCAGTTTCGTACAACATGTCATTAAATTCATCGACCCCGTACTGTTCGATGTATGCGACTTCTGAAGCAAAGATCGGCACGAACCAGACCGGTAACACCGTTTCCGGTTCCCCGGACGCCGCGTCTCCTTTATGGACTTGAAACGATTCTTCAAAGTAGAACGGTGTCGTCACGTATAAGGCAGCGAAGCCGTACTTCGATAACAACCCATCCGGCATCGGTAAGTACTCGCCTAAATCATAAGCATGTCCAGTCTTTAATGCTTCCAGCGTCAAGCGATAAGCCAATTCAATTAAGTCCGACTCTGCATCTCGCTGCATGACGGACAGCATCACTTCTTGATAAACGATACTTCCATTCTCGAATTGTAACGGGTGGCGCAATAGTCCGAGTGACGTCACCGTCACCGCATTCGCAAACGGTGCATTTTGAAACTGAACCAATTGAATCGCCTCTTTTTGTAATTCTTCAATCTCGAGATGACCCGTCATCTTGCCACAATGTTTTTCCAAATGCTCGATATAATTCATATGTACCTCCACTATGTTGCCTTTGATTAAATTGCTATTCTAAATTAATCAATTTCTAATTTTCTTATTTATTATATAATAAGGTAACATTTCTGGGAATTTTTATTTAGTGGAGTCGATTGATACTCAAACAAAGAAAATTTCTTTCACTCAATGGAAATACTGATTCCATTAGTACATCACACGCTAACGGTTGAACGGCCCTGTCAGCACCCATTTCCAGGAAGTTCGTCTCAAGACAAAAAAGGTTAAAACACATCCCATTCGGGTGGTTTTAACCTTTTTTTGTAGCATCACCGATACTATTTACAATCGAGTCAGCTATTGACGACTTTTTCAGCTGTTTCTGCAGCCATGACCGATCGGTTGATTGACAGTTGTTCCCCTTCTCTTAAACGTTTTTTGAATTCAGCTGTCGCCGTAAACAGAACGTCTGTCGAAGAGTTAAGACCTGTCTCAAACGAATCTTGCAAGACTCCGATAATGAAACCGACCGCTACAACCTGCATCGCTATATCATTTGAAATACCGAATAGACTACATGCGAGCGGAATCAGGAGGAGTGATCCGCCTGCGACACCGGAAGCTCCGCACGCACAGACCGCAGCCAGGACGCTTAAGATGATCGCTGTCGGAAGATCGACTTGGATGCCTAACGTATTTACCGCTGCGAGCGTTAAGACGGAAATCGTAATTGCCGCGCCGCCCATGTTAATTGTCGCACCGAGCGGAATGGAAATCCCGTATGTTTCTTTATCAAGGCCAAGCTTCTTACAGAGTTCCATGTTGACCGGAATGTTTGCTGCCGAGCTCCGTGTGAAGAAAGCCGTAATGCCGCTCTCACGAAGACATTTGAAGACAAGCGGATAAGGATTTTGACGAACATTGATGAATACAATCAGCGGATTGATGATCAGTGCAACAGCGAGCATCGAACCAATCAAGACGAGTAATAAATTGAGATAACTAAGCAAAGAGCTGAGACCATTTTCCGTGATCGCTCCGATGACAAGCCCCATGATACCGAGCGGAGCGAGCTTGATGATCCATCCGACCACTTTAGCGATCGCGTCCGAGAAATTCGAGATGAACGTCTTCGTCGTATCCGAAGCATTTTTAAGCGCTAACCCTAAGACGATGGCCCATGCTAGAATACCGATGTAGTTCGCATTGATTAACGCGTTGACTGGATTGTCGACCACATTCAAGACGAGCGTCCGGAGAACTTCGACGGCATTCCCCGGAGCAGTCAGTTCTTCTGTATTTTGAGTCAGAGTAATATCTACCGGGAACAGGAAGCTAAACACGACTGCCACGATTGCTGCTAAGAACGTACCGAGAAGATACAAGAAGACGATTGACTTCATGTTCGTCTGCTGTCCTTTTTTATGCTGGGCAATCGACGCCATGACGAGGAAGAAGACCAGGACCGGTGCAACTCCCTTCAACGCGGAAACAAACAGTGTCCCAAAAATCGTTAAGGATTTTGCGGCTTCAGGAATCGATACAGCTAAAATAATACCAAGAATCAAGCCGATTGCAATTTGTTTCACTAAACTGATTTGGTTCCACATCTTCAACACTTTCATACTTTCCCCTCCAGGCTTAAAGCAAATAAATTATTTAGAATTTGAAAAACGACGATTTTCTCTTTTATCCAAAAAATTAGATAATCTATTCGTTCATTTTTCTAAAAATTCTCTCAGTTTGTTGTCCTCTATTTTTACACAAAACCTAAGAAATAAAAACTAGTTTTTTGCAAGAGAAACGATTCATTTAATCTGCTGCTTTAATCGAATACGGATGCAATCGTTTGCATAAATACAAAAGGAAGACACCCTCGTTGCGAGACGTCCTCCTTTGACTTTTCTTCTTTTCTGTTAGGTATTGCATTCATTTTCCAATCCACCAGACGTTCATTCGTCCTCTGCGAAGTTGACCCGTACTCCGACGATTTGCCACGAGACATCATACTGGATGTCAACATCATACAGCCCGTCTCCAAAACCTGACGTTGAGACAGCACCAAATGAGACGACACCGGCCTGATCATCGGCAGAAACAACTGTCTCAAACTCCATCGCTTGATTCTGACGATAAGCTGTCCAATCAAAAATGCCGGCCAGTGCCGAGTCGACGCCGACCAGTTTTTCCTGCCGGTGCCATTTGCCGCTTCGCTTTTTATTCCCTTCAAAAACAAGCAGCTGTTTGACCCAGTCGTCCTCCGTGTAAACGACAGCTGCGGTCCAGCTGCCTGACTTCACATTCGACAAAATCAGCTGTAAATCAGTGCCTTCTTCTAGTCCGTAATAAGGATCCGTCACGATTAGCTCGTTGCCTTCTACCGTGAAACGACCAATTCGGTTAGCTTGATTCGTTTTTCGTTTCGAGACATGCCAATCGACGAACTCTCCCAAAGAAGACGACGGGTATTTTGCAATTCCCGTCTTTTCATTCCATCTAAAGACGAGTTCCTGCAGGAAACGTTTCCGGATCCGGTAACACAGCTTGTCACCCGTTAGATTTTCACCGATACAAATCAAGTCATCGGGCAAGCCAACCGGACGCTTCTCATTGTGACGAACGATATCCTGTAAGACTGCTTGTCTGGTTGGTACAGGATACAGGCTCCATTCACCAAACTGTGCACCATTCGTCTGCAAGAAAAGGTCTTTGTATTCATCTGGAAACAAAACACCTAAGGCACGTTCTGCTTTTTTCAGGTCAACAACTGATACCCCAGGGGCCCTTGAATCGGGATGGAGACGTTTAATGAGTTTGCTCACGATAGCATCGCTCCTATCCATTTTGTTTAGACGGCGTAAGGCAACCAAATAATTAATACAAGTGACAGCACCGTTTTCGAAAATTGTTTTTTCTCCAGAAACCATGGCAATAACACCAGCCCGACTATTGTCATGGCGAGCAACACCAGTCCTAGATTAAAGTAATGCGCTCCCGCTGCTATCGGAATACTCATAATCTGAAAATCTGCATTCGGAAAATAACCGAGTCGATCGAATAAAATATTTCCAAGTACCCCACCTGCCATCAACAAAATGGAAAGAATTAACATTTTTTCTTCAATATGAACAGCTCCTTTTTAACGTCTATGTATGATTTACACCATATTTCATTCTAAAACCATTCCGAACACCAACACGACCAAGGCCAGCGTCAGCGACCAGACGATGGTTCTCCTAAGGTTCCCTTCAATTCGTACAGACCAGAGCGAAAAGATATTCATGACTAAAAAATAAAATGATCGGTACAGCTTTTCCTCTGCAGCATTCCATCCAAGCAACACGGTCATACTGATCAAAACCAGAAACAAGACGGTCACACTGACACTGATCGTCCGAATATGACTCCCCGGTTGCAACCGATTAAACAGAAAGGCCACAACTGTTCCGATACAGGCAATCAGACACATATAATACAAAACGTGCTCCACTCTCATTCCTCCATGTTCAGTTTCATCCTTCTTTTACGTGTACCAGGATCAATCGGTTTTGTCATCCAGTAACCAGTCATCATTGATTTGCGAAATGACGGTCCCTTTCAGAAGCCGGGTCACCAGGTGTTCGATTGGTATATAGCTATCATCGTTTGATAGCAGGTAAAAACCGTTGCCATCGTGGGCAATCTTAAAACAGGTCATGTTTGTATGCATCGTTAAAACACCAATCGGACGAATCAGTTTCAATCTCCACCATTTTATCTCATCCAACTTAAATGACAGGTTATCTGAGTACGAGATCGTATAAAACAGATTTTCCGATGCCAGCCAGTAGGTTTTGTTCAGGACAAGACGCAGGTCTTCCGCATTTTGAACGGTAATCGTATAACACGGATGGTATTCCTTAGAACGGACTTTCACATCTCCACTTCGAAACTGTGTATCTAAATCCAATACGACATACGAAAGCTTATTTTGCTTGAAGAACGCGTCATGTTCTTCCTGTAACTCGTACTCATCCACAAAACTGACATAGAGCGGAAACACCTGTTGATGAATTAAGAATTCAAGTAAAAATTCTTTGTTTTCATCTGCTCCGTCTTTTTCAATTCGGCTTACATCAATGAAATAAGCGGTTGTCAACTCTCCACCCATTTCGAACGGGTATCCTAAGTTCATCGCATCCTTTTCGATAATCTTTTCTTCCATAATCATGATTTCTGCTATATTGTTCTCCTTACTGAGACACAGTTTTTTATTTTTTAAAGTGCAGGTGATGCAGAAGACGAGATTTAAATGCCTTCTTCTTGATCCTCTGTATGTAATATCTCATCTTCTATTACTTCATCGTTGATTTGCGTCACGACCATCTGATCCGGTAAACTGGCGATCAATCCAGCAAGAGAAGTGTACTGCTTATCCTGGCTGAGGATACAAAATCCTAATCCGTCATAATCGGTCGTGATGTAGGTCTGTGAAGCATTAAAATCAAATACAGCGACGGATCGTCTTCTTTTGACTCCTCGCTCTAAGAAGTCTCCCCATTCGAACGTTAAAGAATTTGAATGACTGATGCAGTAGAATACATTTTCAGATGCGAGCCAGTACGTTTTGTTTAGTACAAGCCGTAAATCATCAGGATTTTTAATTTTTACCGTAAGACAAGAGTAGTAGTTGTACCGTCTGTACCCATAAGATTTCAAGTTACCGTCACAGTCGTCGACCGTATAGTCAATCTGATTTTGTTGAAAAAAGGTTGTAAAGTCTTCAGACAGTTCATACTCGTCGACAAAATGCACATACAACGGAAAGACCGCTTGATGTGTTAAAAATGCCATTAAAAATTCTCGACCTTCTTCGACATGCCCTTCTCCGCTTAAACGATGCACAACAGGTAAACCTCCGTCAAACCGATGGGGATGCACTAAATCTTCTATGAAATTTTCACTGACAGGTTCTTCTATAACAAGGACTTCTATCATTTTGTTCTCTTCACCCCATCATCGTATCGTTCTATTCTTTTAAGCATAACGAACCTTGCCTTTGCTTTCCATTTTTTCTAGTATCCGGTACGCATTTTGATATACTAAAAGAAGAAATAAATGATGAAAGGATGAATTATATGTGGAAACCCGTGTTGTTTTTTTCTGTTTGGCTCAACCTTACCGTACCATTACAGTTGACTGCGGTCTTTACCATCTTCCAACCGCTCCTCGCTGTTGATAAGAATGGCATCATCATGCTCGGTCTCCTCTTACTTAGTACGATTCCAAATGTGTATGTTGCTACACGTATTTGGAATCGAATCGAAGAGAAAATGTACAAACGAAAGACTTTCATGTGAAAAACGCAGAGCATCTTGTTCACGGAAGAACAAAGCATCTGCGTTTTTTCGTTCTCATCACATAAGGGGACGTGATATTTGACACGTGTCGTTGCACCGCTCGCCATGTCTTTGATGTCAAAGAACCCGTTTTGAAGCTCGTTTTCCGACGCCCCCCGATTGTTCAAAAGCATACAAGATGACATCCAGACCAAACGAGATACCGACGGTCGAAAACGTCTGTCCGGATTTCAACAGTCTACCGATCGCATTATCATACCGGCCTCCGCTGCCGATGCTCGAGCGGATCGTCCCGTCCTCCAAGAAAATTTCGTAAATCGTTCCCGTATAGACCTCAAGAACACGTGCAAGGAACGGATTAAACCGGCACATGTCTGCAATGTCCAGCCGCACCAGATAAGCCGACAACTCGTCCAGTTCCACCAACCCTTGTTGTAAATCGGGATTGTCCTGCTCGAGTCCTTTAAAGTACTCAATCGTCCATTCTGATTTTGATTCAATAAACGACCGGATGTCTAAAAGACAGTTCTCGGCCAACTCCAGTTTAACCAGTTCACGCATCATCGCTTCAACAGAAACCTTCTCCATATTAATTTCCCAGTTATTTTTCCCTTTTTATGAATCCAAGTGGGGGAATTGGACAAGTTACGACAACTGCTTCTTTTGAAATTACACTCCTTTAGTGAGGATTTACGGAGGAAATATTTTACTTTTCATTCCTTCTATCCTTACATCTAGCTGAAAAAAATCAACAATGAACTTGATAAAGAAAAGGAATACATACAAAAGAAAAAGAGTTGCATAGCAAAGGCTTTACGTGTGTCTTCTTAATATAGAATGTAAAAAAATCGTTTTTAACTTAAATTTCAAGACTTGTTTCGGCTCGCTATATTTGACTGTACATTTGATAAAGTATCCTCTAGTTCTCCTTTAATAATTGATAAGCTACCGTCTGTTTCAAGAACCACAGCTTTCACCTCCTCTAATCCCCCGATTCCTTTATTACGCATAGCTTGTAAGATCTCGTTCTTGCTGATTCTTTCTTTTTTCATAGCCCTTTCAAGAAATTCGCCTCTTAAATATAGCAATCGTGGTTCTGACTTAATGAGTTTATTGAATTTTTCAAAACGAACAGCTATGAATGTCATTATGAATTGCATTAAAATTAATAGAGTAAGTGCAGTCAATCCTTCTAATAAACTGACATCCTTACTAAGTAAAATAGTAGATAAAGTAGAACCAAGTGCGACTGTAATCACTAAATCGAAAGCGTTCAACTTAGTTAATGTCCGCTTCCCAGAAATTCGTAAAAAAATTATTAGACTGATATAAGCTAAAAATCCTACAGTGGTAATGCGTATAAAACTCTCTATTGTTATTGAAAACATTTAGTCATCCCCTGTCTTTTCAAAATTTCATGCTACTGAACCGTTAGTTCAGTCTGTCGTGGAAAGGCTCAAATTGAACTACCTCTACCTACGCTTCGCTTAGAGGTTAAGGTCTTGCCGTACCATTCCGCTTTGTATTCGAGCATGCGGAAAGTTTTCCTTTCTTGTCCAAGACCAACCGTTGACGACGAGAAAGCTTGCGTTGCTCACGCGCCAGCTTTTTCTCAAGCGAACGAAAAAAAACGGTCATTCTTGTACACCGTGCCGTTCGACAGGATGGCGAAGGTCTTGAGTCCGACATCGACGCCGACGGATGAGCCCGTCTTCGGGAAGTTGAGACTTGCCCTGCATGTTCGTCCTATACGATTGAACAGGGTTGCACTTTGACTTGAAGCGTGGCCGTTCGTTCAGCTTCTTGAAGAAGCGGTCAAAAGCACCGTCAAGATGTTTGACGTTCGTTTGAATAGACGTGCTATCAACTTCTTTCAACCAGTCGAACGCCTGCTTCAACATCGGAATTTCTTCCGAACAAGAACCGTAAGACAGTCCTTTTCCTGTCATTTTGTATGTCTCATCCCACTTCAATATGTCTCATCCCACTTCAATAAGAAGTGATTGAAGATGAAGCGCGAACAACCAATGGTCTTCGCGATCAGGATTTCCTGTTCTTTTGTCGGGTATATTCTGAAGTTGTAGGCCTTGTGTGTCAACATGATGTTCCTCTCCTTGCAACGTATATACCCGAAAGAGAGGGTGGCGATTCATCTCCCACTTTCACTCGAGCTTCACGCGTTGTGCTCTCTGATAATAATGGTAAAGAACTTGGTCGATATACGAATATATTTGGTGCAGACCCTGTCGATTTTGAAATCAACGTCACGAACGTCAAAGGACTTCGGGTGACGGCTGAAGGACTAGATACGGTGTCTACAGTCATTTCACCCGTGTTAACAAAGTAATTCTCCTTTCATGCACCATGAGCTCTCATCTTTGAAGTATTTCTTAACTTTAAGTGGCGCACTCAAAGGAGTTCACACACGAAAAATACTGCACAATAAAGCACGTCCAGTTTGTATGGACGTGCTTTATTGTGCAGTTCTACCAAACGTTCGTCATCCACGTGGCGGAAAAGGATCGTTTCCGTACGAATCCCGATCGCGGATTTGACCTTCTTTGTTATGAATTATTAATTCTACCTGCTGCTTCTTCGCAATTTCACGACCTGCGGCAATAGCTTCTTTTTGCGTCGAAAAACGTTTTGTGGCTTTGGAGGCCCCTGCCGCTTTGACTTGATATCCACCATCCGGATGTGGTGTGACATGCTGATTTTGTTTCGTCATGAGTTCACTTCCTATCGTTAAAAATTCTCTTGCAAAAAAATGCTTTTATAGAAAGTACCCTTTAAGTTGAATTTTTATTCAGGGAAAACTCGCGGTAATGTTGCGTGTCTTTCCTCTCGCTTACTTTTCTAAAAGACTGCAGCACACGATTGGGATTCACTAAATTGACCAATCATCGCCCTACAAGTGTTAAGATGTTTTTTGGAAATGGAATCATTTCAGTATTTGAAAAAACTCTTACATACAATTTCAGCCACTGTTATCCTCCCTAAACATCGGACATTCCTTATCTATTCATTTCACCCGTCTAAGAAATTAAATTTTCTTCATCGTCTTTTTTGATTCCAGTTGTTCCTGCTTTTTTGCCTGCCGCTTTACATCTTCTTGCCACCAGCCGTTAATCAACAGGAAACTGCCAATAGCAAGGGCAGTGACCGGGAAGTACATCAAATGGTACGCCCCGAGTTCCTCACTTGCATAATCCGGTGAAAGTTCAATATAGGCACTGAATAGTTGAACGATGAAAAACAAGAAAAAGCTGACAATCAATGCCCACGTACCGTAACGATAATTCGGATTCTTCAATAGGTGTTCCTCCTGGATTGAATTATTTTAATCGAATTTCGCCGTCACCGGCTGTAGCTTCCCCTATGTTGTCACGGACGATGTAGTCAATGTCGTACACACTCGCTGGAATGGCACCGGCTTCAACGGTTTTCTTCAGTGTCACCGTTGTATGCGGTTGAACTTCTTTTGACAATCGTTTTGGCTCGACTTCTTGGTACGAATCGTAGACGATTTTTTGCGTATCGTGCTTGCGCACTTGCACGTTCAACAAACGTCCGGCACGGGAGGCGACTTTTATAGGATAATCACCTGTATTCGACAGTTTGTATTCAAACGTAAATCCCTCTTTGACACTGCCTTGAATACGGTTTTCGACTGTTGTACTGCTCGGTTTCGTATCGAGGGACATGCATCCGCCTAAACTGAACAATAACGGGACGATGAGTAATTTTTTCATTTCATGATGCTCCTTTTTAAACGTGATTCTTGCTTATTCCCAGCCCGGTAAAGAGCATGACCAATAACTAGGCGTTCATCGGTTCGAGCAAATTAAATTTTGCTTGACCGATTTCGTTATACTTCCGTTGAATGAACGTCGATCCATGCTGATTTTCTGTTTGAGTCCATCTAGGACAACTGCGATTTGATTCATGATCTCCATCCTTTTTGTATCTCTATCTAAGGCTTACTGATACGTCCTCCTCGATTCTACCATTTTACCAATAATTTGGGTGATTCGTCTTTCCTGTTTCTGTGGTATTCTTTTTCTAATCATAACGGTGCCTGTATCACATCAGTCATCAATTAATTTGGAGGTGGACCATGCAGAAACAATCGTCGATGTTGCTGATTTTACTGGCCGCGATGCTGTGGGGCACGACCGGCACGTCGCAAGCCTTTGCGCCGGAAACGGCCCATCCGATTGCGATCGGTGCCGTCCGTTTAGCAGTCGGCGGATTCTTTTTACTGTGCCTCGTCTTACTGACGGGAAAGTTGACCTTAAAAGATTGGCCCCTGCTCACGGTTTTTCTAGCCGCCCTCAGCATGGCCGCCTATCAGCCGTTATTTTTTTCTGCGGTCCTCATGACCGGTGTCGCCGTCGGAACGGTCGTCGCGATCGGCAGTGCGCCGATTTTTTCCGGAGTGCTTGAATGGTTGGTCCTAAAAAACCGTCCCGGTACGATTTGGTGGCTGTCGACGTTACTCTCGATTACTGGTTGTTTGCTGCTCGTCATGAATCAAGCGGCCGTCTCGGTCAATCCGCTCGGCATTTTGCTCGCTCTTGGTGCCGGACTCTCCTTTGCCGCCTACACGTTCGTCAGCCGGAATCTGGTGAAAACCCATCCGCCGCTGTCGGTCGTCGCCGTCGTCTTTACACTCAGCGCTCTCTTGTTGTCGCCGCTCCTGTTCCTGTTCGACCTGTCATGGGTCTTCAGTCTACGCGGTGCCGGTATCAGTCTGCATCTCGGAGTTTTTGCGACCGGTCTTGCCTACCTCTTGTTCGCAAAAGGGCTCGCGTATGTCTCGTCTTCGACTGCCGTCACGCTGTCGCTTGGTGAACCGTTGACCGCTGCATTACTTGGAATCTTTGTCCTCGGGGAAACGCTCAGTCTGTTGTCGTGGGTCGGCATTTTACTTTTATTTTGCGGCATCGGATTACTCATCTGGTCGTCACGACGGGTGCGACAGCCGGATATCCTCGAACTCGCCAAGGAGAAACACTCTTAAGGGGGATTAGTCATGCACATTACATTTGAGAAACTGTTGTACCGGGAAGACTATCAGATTGCACTTGATCACTTAGTCATAGATGAGAAAAACAGCGATCGGTTAGCACTTTATTTTCGCGGCCATACGGACGAAATCATGGTGCTCATCGGTGACTATTCCTGCAATTATTTTGAACTGTTGTTTGAAGCAGATTGTGTCTTACTCCGGTCGTCGGATTTGCATGAACTGGATGACGGACTGGAGTTCAGTACGGTTCCGCTCACCCTGTATCAGGACTCGGCACTTCTGACCTTTGCGACGGCCTGGATGGGCTTGAAGCGGGATCCGTCGCGCGACTGGACCCACTACGCCATCCGGGCATTCGAACAAGACTTTCATGTCCTGTCCCCGCGTCCGCCGGTCTTTACGGATCTTGGTCACAAGATGAGTGATTTTACCGTCAGACATTCTTTTAATCTGCCAAAGCAGAGTTGACATAAAAAAAGCCCTACCTCGCCAAAGGTAGGGTGATACGATACGCCTGTCCGACGGCTTGCGCCGGACAGGACGTGGTTTCATTATACATAGCGCGCCAGTGTTTTTTCAATCGTCTGGATTGAATCGACCGGGGCAAACCGCTTAACGACCCGCCCTTGACGGTCGACGAGAAACTTCGTGAAGTTCCATTTGATGGTTGACGAAAGCAGTCCTCCCTGTTGCTGTTTCAAGTACGTATACAACCGGTGTTCCGTCGGGCCGTTGACGTCAATCTTCTGAAACATCGGGAACGTCACGCCGTAGTTCCGCTGACAAAACTGCATCGTTTCCTCTTGATTGGCGAATTCCTGACGGTTGAACTGATCACACGGGAAACCAAGCACCTGAACGCCTTGCTCGGCATACGTGTCGTACAACCGTTGCAAGTCTCCGAGCTGACCGGCGAGCCCGCATTTGCTGGCTGTATTGACGATGAGAAGTACCTCTCCCGCATAATCTTGTAATGAAACGGTCTGTCCGGTTGCATCCTGTACTTCAATCTCATAAAGCGATGGCATCCCGTCGCGCCCCCTTTTCCGTCAGTATACACCGTTAGAAAAACTCCGTCTTTTTTGAACACGCGGCGAGCTGCTTACCAGACAGATTCTTCCCGATCACTCAGCTTGATGACGAACGGCATGATCAGTAAAAAAAACAGGCTGACGTATCCGAGCGACAGATAATGCTGCGTATCTTTTGAAAGATACTGCTTCTCGCCACAATTCGGGCATGCTTTGCCATGCTTCGCAAAACCGACAGCGAGTACATCTTTCGTCTTCCACTTGTAGTCACAATTTGTACAGCGTACCATCTCATCATCCCCTTTGCTCTCTTCTACTTCTTCTTCTCAAAGCAGGTTTCACGATTTCGGTAATTTCTTATACGATTAGTATTCAAAACAATTTGATACGTGATATTTTTTGTAAATAAAAGGAATTATCGAAACCTTATGCAACGGTCTCCCGTATAAAGTGATGTCGCTTCACTACATTGAACTTACGCTCACTGAAGCATTCATTCCTACATATTGACAAAATAATAAACACTGATGGAGGTCATCCCCTTGAAAAAAGTAATCGTTCCTTTGCTTTGTGTCCCGTTCCTTCTGTTATCGGCATGTTCAGATGAAAAAGAAAAAGCAGTGACTCATGAAGAGTCTGCAGCTTTCAAACCAGAAACTATAAAAATCGGCAAGGACAGCGAACTGACG
Organism: Exiguobacterium sp. N4-1P; assembly: GCF_002214325.1. Taxonomy (NCBI): domain Bacteria; kingdom Bacillati; phylum Bacillota; class Bacilli; order Caryophanales; genus Exiguobacterium; species Exiguobacterium sp. N4-1P. Next base: position 1,240,513 of record NZ_CP022236.1, on the reverse strand, counting down.
ATCGTACCGCTGTACGCGCCGTATCAAACATATTTGAAGGCATCGCTTAAGAAAGACGACTCAGCGATGGACGTAAAAAATTATGCAGAATATGTCCTCGGCTACATTGACAAGATCGGGGAACAGGAGAACTTCAATACAAACAGCCTAAAGAGCTTTTTCTTGTTGCAATCAACAATCAATGAGCAGGATCTGCTCGATCGTACGAATGAATTGGCGAAACGGAATGACGAAATCAAAGAAATCATTACGAACAGCTACCTCGCTTCCCATAAGGTTCTCCCTAAAAAAAACAGCACGATTTTCATCGCACCGTCCAATCCGGAATTTTGGTCGATGATTGATCCGTTAGGAGGAGTCGGTGGAGCCGCTTTTAAAGATTCCATCCTCTTTAATCTAAATCCCGACTTCGATCAGGACGTGCTTGCCTATACGGTCGCACACGAATACCATCACCTGGTCCTGAATGACACACCCGAGTTAAGTTCAATCGATACGTCCCTCGACTCTGTCATCTTCGAAGGGAAAGCCGATGCCTTTGCCGATCGCATCATTAAAGATGTCAAGCCGCCCTGGGATAAACCAATCGATGAGGCAGCGAAGAAACATGTAGCGCGTCTGATTGGGAACGGCGAAGCCGATTATCAGGAGATTACAATGGGAAACACTGAAAAAGACATCCCTTTATGGAGCCGCTATTCTTTAGGCCGCGATATCTTGACGCATCACCTGAAAGCAAACCCTGATCTCGCCGTCAAAGCATGGACGTATGAAGAGAATGATGACATCTTAAAAGGCTACAAGTATCAGGATCTTCTCAAATGATGAATAAGCAAAATAGTAGTGAAAAGAGCAAAGATTCAATTGAGTCAGGTTCGGTGAATACAAAAAAAATATCGTTGCAGGATGCTTTCTTAATCGTCAAGTCCGTCCTTACATTACGTTTGATAATGGCCGAATTGTCTTTTCGATGATGTCGAGAGAAGCCGGAATCTGAATCCATCTTTCCATCTCCGGGTCAAAATAAAGTCCCTGTTCTCGCATGGTTTCTTTGCTGTTCATTTCATCATATTCTAAAATTTGATCCAGATTTTCATCGGACTCCTCAAAGTCATCGAACGGTCCCGACCCATAATAAAAGAGTAAGCCTTCTTTTGTATATCCCTCTAATTCTTGAACCGTTTCTTCCATTAATTCGAGTGGACGTATGCGGGCTTTCGCGTAATCGATGATTGTCGGATAAACGTCAAATGGTATGTCGTGTTCTAAAAATCGTTTCGAATACCATTGCCAAATCCATTTCCACTTACAGATGAAATACACGATGTATTCGACTTGTGATGTTTCTTCCCGCTCATGCATTTCGTAAGACAACGTGATGGTGTCTTGTTCCAGCTCGAATTCAATAATAAATTCACCATTCCGATCTTCCTCTTTCAGAAGTTCATCGATTCGTAAATCGTTTAGTTCAAGATAGTCCAACAATGGAACTGGTCGTTTCGCTTCTTCGCGAAACAACACCCTTATATTTTTAATTACTTCGATTGTCATTTGGAACCTCCAGAATGAGTCAAGCAAAGAAACCTTGCTTGATTCATTAGTTTTATCAAAACTAGCCACAAATCTGCCTACTTCTAAACAATAAGGACGAAATCCTCATGAAAGTCATTACCGCGATACCTACCTATAAACAACACATACAAAAGGAAGGAGTAGAAAAACATGTTTTATGATGAGTACGAACTGCTTGAATTGTTCGAATCAGAACCTGAAGAACTTTATCAAGAAGGTGCCGGTTTTTATATGTATAAAAAGGTCGACAAACTCGGATTTCAGCTATTACTGTATATCTCACAATATGAACATAAATGTGACGTCAGCTTAAGTAATGATGAATACAGGTGGACGATCTTCGATTTTGAACTATATTTTATAGAATCAATTAGAAATGAAAGTGAGTGTTTAAAAATCAAAGGCGATTCAGGAAAAACGGAAGTTGATATACAGTTTAAGCCACATTTCAGTTTAACTCATATTAGATTATCTGATTAAAAATATGATTGATTTTTTTAATTTTGCTGGAGTGGCATGTTTAGAGGTCAATGCGTCGACAAAATCTACGCAGACGGTCTGCACATGACTGAAAAAAGTAACCCGGTTACGTTAAAAAATAAGCAACTCGTAATACCAAAAAAGAGTGGAACGTACGCATATGAACTTCAAGCAAGATGGTCGGAGAACGGTGATGGTCAGTTTGCTCTCTTAATCAAAATAGATTGAAGTGAGAACGAACTCGTATCTATACTAACATCTAAATATGTATTACAATGTATTACAAAGGAGATGATAAGGATGAGTACGATTTCTATTCGACTCGACGATCAGGATACGCGACTGATTAAAGAATATGCGAAAGCAAAAAACATCACGATTTCTACACTTGTTCGCGATGCCGTTCTCGATCGTATTGAAGATGAGATTGATTTACAACTCTATCATGATTCCATGGCAGCACACCGCAAAAAATCAGAAGCAATCTCGTTTGATGATATGATGAAGGCACTTGATTTAGAATGACAGCATATACAGTCGAGTTTGAGCGCGGAGCTCAAAAGTCCCTTAAGAAGATGGATCCTCAACAATCGCGGATCATCATGTCCTGGATCAAGAAGAACCTGGTCGGGACGGATGATCCGCGTCGTCATGGAAGGGGTCTGGTCTCGAATCGTTCGGGTGAATGGCGGTATCGCATCGGTGATTATCGTCTGATTGCTGACATCCAAGAGGACAAAGTCGTGATCTTGATTCTTGAGATTGGCCATCGTCGGGATATCTATAAATAAGGAAGCTAAGACCCACGGATAAGTAAACATCTTCGTTTCTCTTTTTAACGACTGTTTTTGCAAACATCACTTAACCATTATTCATACGTATGATGAAAAGGAGCAAAGTGCCTTCACCTCTAACAAAGAAGGGATTTGGCTCTTTTTATGACTTTAAGTTCGTGGTTTTAAATAGTTACAGGTAAAAACATTTAAGACTCCCTTTCCCAAGTTGGCAATTTTATGTAAAAATGTATAATCATATAATAAACCCAACAGAATGTGATTGGATGCAAAAAACATTATTCTATCTTTCCGTACTGAACAGTCTTTACCTCGTGATTAACTCATTCACGTATTCCGACAGTTTCCTTAACGCCCCGCTCGGCTTAACAACGCTGTTTGCCATCATTTTGATGTTTTTCAATGACAGAGCAAAGAAAACGGGACGATCGTCCTTTACCAAAACAACGGATGTCCTCAGTTTCATCAACATCCTGATTGGATTTTCGCTGATTGTCTTTATTTAGGAACGGAAAATACCGATGACGATTTTCTACATAGCCGAATCTTATTTAACGGCACATAACGTACGAAAGAGGAGTGGGAACCAGTTTATGTGTACACTCCTCTTTTTATCAATCAAGCTGATTTTCATTATTAAAGTAGAACTACTCGAAAGTTCAGTTCTTCAAATTCTTCTTTAGGACGTAGACAGCAAGAGCAATCAGACCACATCCGATACCTAGCACTAAGGCTATAAAACTTGATAAATGTAGCAAATTCAACCTCACCTTCTTTACCTGATAACCTATAATCAGTGCCAATTTCATACTAACATTAGTTCTTCTTCTTTCACTTGTTACTCAGCTTCAATAGGCTTTTAACCAATGGTACGGCTGCAACTCATGGAGTGCTTTAAAGACCAGTGCTTGCTCGGGATTTGTGACGGCAGCTTTGACGTCCGCTCCAAAGTAAAATAGGCGCTCCTGGCAGACACCGCATGGACTCAAAATCTTGAACGGTGCCTGTTCATCGTCCCGCACGACACAAATCGTATGTGTGATCCGACAATTCAACTTGTGTGCTTCGAGGATGGCACCAGTCTCGATGCACAATTCCGTCGACGCATTCACGACTTCCGGTGCGACACTCGTCAAGATCCGTCCGTCATCGGTCGCCATCGCTGCCGCTCCGCCCCATCCGCTCGGATACCTCGTTTCGATTAATTCTTTTGCTGCCTCAAATAACTGCTGTTCGATATTCATTTCATCACTCCTGTATGCAGACGCATTTTGACGAATTCAAAGCTTCCACCGTTCGTTTCTTGCTGAAACCGTTCAATCGGCTCAAAACCGCTTTTAGTGTACAACCGGATTGTCCGTTCGTTAAACGTTGCGACGGCTAATTCAATGTGGCGCGGTTGATACTGCTTGATCGCAAAGGCAAGACCGGATTCCAAAAAAGCCGTTCCGTTTCCCCGTCCCGTCAAATCGGGTCGCATCCCTAACGCCAATTCAAGGCTGTCCTATCCGGGTTCGAACACAAAAAATCCAATTAGTTGTGTACCATCCATCACCGCATAGTAATGTTCCGTCCGTTTGTCCGGATCCAAAAATTCTGCCAAGTCCTCTTGGTCGTTCGGCATATCGTAGAACGCAAAGTCACCCTCGTATTTCCAGTCATACGCAATTTGTTCCGCCTGACGTTGTGTCAGTGGTAAATAGGTATAGGTCATCATGTGATCCCCTTTTAAAATCCATTCACGCCTCAATTAAGATCGGTTTTTTCGATATTCGAGCAACAGTGGTGCCAGATTCAGTCCAATCGACACAATCGTCAAGAACCACCAGACGCGTTCCATTCCGGGAACAACGTCTGCCAAGGCCGCCCAGTCCTCCGCTTCGACCCAGTTCGCAATTTGACTGTTTTCCGCACACAGCGTGAGCGCCGTAAGCGATAACCCGGCAGCCATTGCCAGCTTATAGTCCTTGCCGATGAAGTACAAAATCAGATTCACCGCCGTCGCGAAGATGGCAAGTATCCCAAACAGTAGCCACATGACACCTTTTCCCCTTTCCTTATCGTGTTTCCTTTCGACAATTAATCGAATGTTTTACATTTTATTTTTAAGATCAAGTATTTTATTTAACGACGGCAAATAAATCAGCCAAGCTGAAAATATAGAATAGAAAAAGAATCCTAACCTCGAATCATGATGCATGTCACTTCAAATCCTGTATGCTCATGCGCTCCAACTCTTTTTCTTGATTTTTTCGAAACACCTCTCGGCCTTTCCCCCACTCCGCTACCAAAAAAAGCAAACCAAGCCCTGTGATTAGCAAGTATTGCATTGTACTAACCGACTCGACGTTAACATACCGCCAAGTCATTCCCACTACAAAAAGCAACGGGACAACTGCCCCTACGTACACATTCTTTTGACTCGATAATAGATACTGCGCTCCGAGCACAGCTGCATAAAGTAAACCTTTCAACAGAATATCCATTCTTCTTCCTCCCCTAATCGAGCATATTTTAAAATCTTCAATCGTCAAAAGTTTTTTCATACATACAGGCTGGTTTCTTCAACCATTTGCTAACATCAATAATTTACCATATTAAACCCGATTATCGTTCGATATTTCTGTTGATTACAAAAATGTAAGTGAATACCTAAACGGAGAAAAACTAAAAAGCGATTCTTCTCTTAAACGAGAAAAATCGCTTTTCGTTTTCAATCTCTAGCCCCTCTGGATGCTGTTCTCTATCTGTATAAAGATAATGATTTGACTAATTTTAATGAAACCAAGCATAATGATAAACAGCAAAGCGTTACACAACTCGCTCTGCAATGAAAGGATGTTGGTTATTATGTCATCAAAAAAAGTCTGGACAGTCGAAGGTTATGAGGAAAATGGTGTAGAGAAGCATCAAAAGGCAACTATGACGGAAACGTTTACGAATGAAGCCGATGCTCGTAAAGCTGCTAAAAAAATGGCGGATCAGCACGATGACCTCGATGTATATGTCATCTATACGAATACGTCAAGCGGTAAAGCAGAAGAACGCTTCTTCAATTCGGATGGATCTTATAGTGAAGAAGGATATGAATGGTAACATCTCAGCCGTCGATTTGACGGCTTATTTTGTATGACGAATTGTATGATTAAACACAATACCTAACTGAATACACAAAAAACGCTCTGTTGAGCAGTTCGCGGGGAAATTCTTGAGGCTGACTCATATGTGGGGTATCTATCGATTAAAACGAATCAGTGTTTTTTTCGTGCGTGATTCAGTCACAGACTAAACCGTTATGAACACTACGAATTTGTACCAAAATGGCCGATATTCCCGTGAAAAGTGGGATTATCGGCCATTTGATTGATGGAGGACGGAAACGTTCATCCTCGACTCCTATGGGAAAAGGAAACGTGATTCGCGTTTCCGTCAGGAAGAGGGAAGACCCGGCATGACCGCATCCAAATGCGGGCTGTCGCGGCTTACCTTCCGCCCATGGAAAGCGAGGATGGCGGAAACGTCCGTCACAAACATATTTTTTAGACTGACTTATATCAGTCAAATTTCAATAAAACAACAGGAGCGACTTACGCTTGCGGACGTTTCCGGCGCAATCCGTAGTACTGATAAAACTGAACTTCGATGTTCCCGTTATACAGCTTACGGCGTTTTGTCGCCGGGCGGCCGAACGCTTTTTCGAACTCGACGTATGACGTGATCATATAGACACTGTAATACGGGAATTCCTTAAAGGCGTTACCGACTTTCCGGTACAGCTGATGGACTTCACGTGCATCCTCGAGACGTTCCCCGTACGGCGGGTTGCCGATGATGACACCGAAGTCTTCCTTCGGCTTGAAGTCGGCCGCGTCGCGTTGCATGACGTTGATCGCGTCCCGGACGTCCGCGAGCTCAGCGTTTTGTTTCGCGAGCTTGACCATCTCCGGATCGGTATCGTTGGCATAGATTTTGAGCGGCTTGTCCCACTCGGCTTTTTCGTTTGCTTCCTTGATTGCGTCGAACCAGGCTTTTTTCGGAATCGCTGCCCATTCCTGCGAGACGAACTCACGGTTGATCCCGGGTGCGATATTGCGTCCGATCATCGCCGCTTCGATTGCCAGTGTTCCGGAACCCGTAAAGACGTCATAGAGCGGCATGTCCGGCTTCCAGTTCGTCAGCATCAGCATCGCCGCTGCCATCGTCTCTTTCAGTGGTGCCGCCGAGTGGAACTCGCGGTAGCCGCGTTTATGGAGGGCGTCGCCTGACGTATCGATCGTCAGCGTCGCGATGTCTTTTAAGAGCGCGACTTCAATCGGGAAGCTCGCTCCTGTTTTCGGCAGCCACTCGTCCCCTTTGTTGTACGCTTCCTGCATATGCGAGACGATTGCTTTCTCCGTGATTTTCTGACAGTCACGGATCGAGAACAACTTCGATTTGACCGAGCGGCCGTTGACGACGTAGTTCGCTTCCCACGGGAGCAGTTCACTCCACGGGAGGTCTTTGACTTGATCAAATAATTTTTCGAACGACGTCGCCTTAAATTCCGCGACGACCAGTTTGACTCGGTCTGCCGTCCGGAGCCACAAGTTCAAACGTGGAATGTCTTCCATCTCACAGTCGATGTAAACTTTTCCGTCTTCGACCGTACACTCATATCCTAAATCGCGGACTTCTTTTGCGACCAATGCCTCAATGCCCATCGCTGCCGTCGCGATGACTAAACGTTTTGCCATGATTGTTCACGCTCCTACCTGTTTTTAAGTTTTCCAAAATCATTTCAATAAAAAAAGAGCCCAGTTGGACCTGGACTCTCGTTCAAAGTAAAAATAACAGCCTATGTGGTCCTGTAAGCCATGTTCTGTTCCCTAGTGTTGCAAACGGTTTGACCCTCACACGTGGGCGACAATCATCTATCTCCGTATTTACATACGCTCTCCTTCGCGTTCAGTTCCGCTCCGGAAATTCCCCTACCAAATTTGGGTTTCTCGCTCGTGGGGTTTACCTCGTTCCACCCTTACTGTTTCCAGTAAGGCTCCGTCACTGTGGCACTTTCAAGAAGTTTCGGCCGTATCCGAAGACTTAGGCGTTCCTTCTGCCGTCAGCACGACGCTGCCTACACTTATCTTTTCGTGTAGCACGATCACTACAACCATCGCAGGTTGTGCGAGCATGGACTTTCCTCAAAGCACCGAAGTGCCCCGCAATTGTCCGAACCAACATAGTCACTGCTTAACAGTGTAGCGTACTCCCCTGTTTCCCGCAAGGTTTATTTTCAGAAACGGCAATCGAAAAAGTTGCGTGTTCACGTGATTTCGCGGTATAGTACAATGGTTCAGAAGGGGGCATGTACTATGAAAAAACGACGCTCTGGTACGAACCAGCGTACCGTCCGGAAGCTGACGTTCTTGATCGAAATCGATGAAATCAAGGCGCTGCATCTCCGCAACGGCATCTTTGCCTTTTATCGTAAAGGAGAACTCATCCATGCGTTCGAGCCATTTAACGTCAAACAACCGGATGCGTTATCAAAACGAAGCTATCATTTCGACCAACACGATATTCTTTTGATGAACGAACGATTCCCACAACAAATTCCACTCTATGATGAAGCGATGACATTACGCTCATGGGCGGAACAGGTTGAATTCGGTTTGTATCAACTAATTGATTCGGGACGCCTCTCGTTTGTCCATGAGGATGATACCGGGTATAAAATGGAAGCTAAAATCGAGTGGACAGGTGAGACACTCACTGTGCCGACTCCCGTTTATAAAAAAGGAAAAGACCCAAAGCAAGATCTTTGAGTCCTTTCTTCGAGCCAGTTCCTCACATGAGGAATTGGCTTTTTTTATTTGATTATTTGACCGTCAGGACACGTTCGACCGTTCGTGTGTGGCGGCCGGCAGACGTCGTGAAGACGAGTTTGTACGTCCCTTTGTCCTTTAGCTTGTAGGAAAATTTGTGAAGCCCGTTGCGTAAGTTCGAGTCGGAAAACGTTTTGACGACGGCACCGTCCTTATACAGACGGGTCCGGGTCGACGCACTCGAATACTCATTAAAATAGAACGAAAACGTCTGGTTCGGTTTAATGACGGACGGCAACGAGATTTTCGAAATCGGAGCCGGTACTTTCGCCAGCATCCCGGCATTCAGACGGCCTTTCCCGTAATGAAGCGACGTATCGCCTGATTTTTTCGATGCGGCCGCATAAAGCTTACTGCGGAGCGTATGGTTCGAAATGAACGGGTTCTTTGACTTCGCAAGCGCCATGACGCCACTGACGATCGGTGTCGCCATCGACGTTCCGTCGAGGTAGCCGTATTTGTTCCCGACGATCGTCGAATAGACGCCTTCCCCCGGTGCCATGATGTTCAGTCCACGTCCGTAGTTCGAAAATGTCGATGCCCGACCGAGCGTTCCGACCGAGCCGACGGCGACGACCGACGACATCGACGCCGGGAAGAGCAATTTATTGCGACCGTCGTTGCCGGCAGCGCCGACGACGATGATGTTATTCGCTTCCGCCTTCTTGATCGCTTTTTCCATGTACGGATCAAATTCATATTGACCGAGCGACAGATTGATGACGTCCGCGCCTTGCGCGATCGCATATAAAATCCCGTCACCGATATCAATCGAACTGGCATAATCACCGTCAAAGACGTCCGCGCCGATCAGCTTGACACCGGAAGCGACACCGACGATGCCTTTTCCGTCTTCTGCAGCTGCGACGATTCCGGCGACATGCGTCCCGTGATCATCCGGTTTACGGATTCCGGAAATCGTCGTCGTCTTATAGATGACGTTCTTGAATTCCGAGTGTTTCGTATCAATCGCGTCATCGATGATTGCGACGCGGATATCTGATTTCCCATGACTGTACTTCCAGTAAGTAGGGATGCGTGATTGATCAAGATATGTTTGTTGCAATTGTGCCGAATCGGTCGCCTTCTCGACATCCGTGACGGGAATCAAGTCAACTTTGACTTCATCCGCATCGAGGTGTGCGAGTGGCTCGACGAGCGAAAATCCGTCCTGTTTCAGCGGACGTACTTCTTTTAAGCCTTGGTCTTTTAACCAGGTTTGTTTTTGTTGGTCAGTGAACGTCGGATCGTACTGGACATATTGGGAACTAGCGAATGCCGTCGTCGGTAGACCGACCGCAAGCGCGACAGTGAGTGATACAAGTTGCTTTTTCATATGGACCCTGCCCTTCTGTTAACACACGCCGATTCGATTGATTTGCTGATTCAACGGACTTAAAAAGGAACAGTGCCACCTGATTCTTCGCTGACTTCAAATGAAGTGATTTTCCCAATCGTGACATACGCATAGTACCGTGCCAGGACGGCGCGCCAACGCGCGGCGTCAATCCCCGTCAAGTCTTCTCCGAGCGGAGAACCGTCAAATGTCTCAAACTGCTGACAAAAAAACGCTTCTTCGTCCTCGTTCCATATTACAGATTCGCCAATGAAACCCGTTGAAAATCTGACGAAATCCGCAATCGAGGGACCGATTACTTCTGCCGGGAGGCGTTCACTCATTCTCCCGACCAGTTCATAGCGGTCGCGCTGAGCTTGATCCGCGTCTTCTAACGTCTGACAAAGTAATACTTCGCGATTGATTTCAACTAGAACGATGTAGTCACCGCTCGGTACATTGACGTGTATCATCACTACACCCCTTGGATTAAATTCGTGTAGTTTCTTGATGTGACTTGCTGTTCACTGCCTTATAATGTCCATTTTCGATCAAACATCAATTCAATCGGTTCGTTGTTCTTAGACTTTAACACATGGACGCGCGTCGTATCAATTTGATCGAGTAAATCAGACTTTTGGAGCGAGCGGATTTCAGTCGCTTCCGACTCGGCGATGCGCGCCCGGTGTGGCTCAAGCAACGCTTGTTGCTGACTTGCGAGAGCGTACCAGGCAAGCCGCGCAAACGGCTCGTCTTTCGCCGTCTCAAGAGCGTAACTTTCAAAAATGTCCGGCAGATAGCTGCTGAATTGATCGAGCGCATCAATACGTTCCGCTAAATCGAGGACCGTCAACCAGCTCGGTAACGATAACAACGATTCACTTGACCACCAGTCGATTAAATCGACGTGCTCTTTAAAGAGTTGTTGTGCTTCCGTCCGGTCGATGAAGTGGTGCATCGTTTGAATCAATTCATTCCAGGCGACCGTCCAATATTCTTCCGACGGGTTCGCCGAGATGAAGAATTGACGATACACCGTCAACAGCTCCGATATGTCACGGAGCGTTTCGACTTCCAGCCGCTGGTTGAGTCGACTGACTGCTTTTGTGAAATAACTTGGTTCTAATGTTAGCGCCATATAAAGTAATTTCGGGACATCTTTCAAATCTCCTTGATCGACAGTCTCAAATAATTCTTGAATCCACTCTGGTTGTTCGTTCGTCATAATAAATTCTCCTCTACATAGTAAATTTATTTACTATACCCGAAAAGAAATAAATGTAATCCTCTTCTTTAAAAAGCACCAATCCGTTTAGCTGTTTCTTCTCCACATAACACGATCAACAATGAGCCGGGCGGAATCGTTTCGTCGAGTCGCCGGTTCAGGTCAAGTCGCTTTCCGTCGGACAAAATCGTCACGCCTTCTTCGAGCATCGCATGGAACGCTTCACGGTACGTCGTCCACTCCGGTCGTACCGGAATCGAGAACATCCCGTCCCCGTGTTTCGTCAATAAGTTCGTCACGACTTTCGTCACACCCGGGTGATGGGAGGCGAGAATCGCCATCCGGGAAATCGTTTCGTCCCCGAGAATGACTTCGTCGACCTTGATTTGTTCAAAGCTGTCGAGATGTTCTTCAAGCATCATCTCGACGATTGTATAGATGTCCGGATTCGCGCGTTCGATACTTGAAGCAATCAGCAGCGTCCGGCCGTCCGCCAGCGCCGGTGGCATTGAATGATCGGCGAGGACGATTGCACGCGCCGCCTGTTTGACGTTCGCCCGTTGTAACGTCGAGGCGAGTGCCGGGTCCCCGTTGACATAGTGGAACCGTTCGTGACTGAATGGTTCCCGCTCCAAATCATCGACGAGGATGACATCCGTCGTCTCGAGCAGTTCCTCGATGACATGTTTCGACCGGCGGCTGTAGCCGAAGACAATCGTATGGCCTGACTCTTTCACTTGCAACAACCCTCTCTCTTTTTGATCGCGGATCACTTGGACTCCGTCGACGAGCTTCGAAATTAAACTCCCGACGATCCCGATCCCGAAAATGAATACAAAAATCGTCATCATCCGCCCGAAATCCGTATTCGGGAAGAAATCACCGTATCCGACCGTGACGACGGTCGTCATCGTCCAGTAGACGGCACGGAAATACGAGCCGAACGTCTCCGGTTCGACGAGATACATCAGCAAGGCGACGCCGAACACAAAGAAAAACGACGCATAGCCTAACGTCCGCATCTTTAAAAAGGACATCTTTCGTAAAAATCGAAACCAAATCATTCTTTTTTTCACTTCCTTTCGAACAATATCTCTTCGCACCCTGTTAATAGGGGCGAAGGAGGTGATACACATGACACAAGCGGAAGAAATCAAAACGAGTCTCGTCGTCGTCTTCGAACGAGCGGATAAAGTTTCACCGAACGGAGATGCCCTCATCGCCCGTCGTCGCTTCAACGGACTCCGTCCAGACTTAGCTCCTGAAGCTGTCGCTGCAATCGGTCAAGCCATCGGCGCAATGATTACAGGAACATACACACACAGTGAAATCAGTCGTGACTACGCCCTACTCAACGCCTAATCTTAAAGGAGGATTCTCATGGAACATACCATTTTATTGACGTTCGACACATCGACGAACAAACCGTTTCGCCTTCGGTTATCCGGTGCGAAAGCAGACACGACGGTCGCTGAGGTCAAAGCCCTCGGCAACTTGATGGTCGCACACGATCCGTTTTATAACGGCATCATCAAATTGCGTGAAGCCGAACTGCAAAACAGCTCGGAATCCGCCTACGTCCTCTAACACGCACCAGTTGTCATCATCACCGATTGAGGTGATGATGACTTTTTTTTGGTATACTAGTGTTATCAACCAGCTGGAAAGGAAGTCAATTTATGGCCAAACGCCCTCTTACCCCTCGCGAATGCGAACTCGTCGTCTGTAGTCTCTATGTAATGGAACTGATTCCATTCGAAGGAATTATGGAACGACTCGAGTCGATCACGCTCCGAGACATCATCGGACCGGTCGCGACCGGTGACGCGACCCGTCAACAAGCAGCGGAGTCGCTTGATCAATACATCAAGGTGCGGCGCCGCCGTTTCCGTAACGTCCCTCCGGAACACTTATGGTCGCTCGACGACCGGATGGAGCAGGAAGCATTACGGATGATCCGTAAACGCTCTCCCCTCTCTGCCGGAGAGAAGCTCCAACCGAAAGCAATCCCGTTCGAGATGGGTGACACCGTCGAGATGAAGGTCACGGAGATTCAGGAACGCAACAGTAAAGTGACCGTCGTCGGGAAAGTCGGACAAGTCACGGCAAAACTTCCCGTCGCGAACCGCCAAGCGCTCAAAGGCAGTAAAACGATAGCAGCTTGGGTGACGGGCATCGAGAAAAAACCGGCCTTGATCCACTTGTCGACTTCCGACTACGGAAAACACCAACCGTCGGCTGAAGTCCTCGCGGCATACGTGACAGCAATCCGGGGCTTACGTCAGTTTTTCGAAACGAACGAGCTGCCTTCGACAGAAGAAGTCGATTTAGCGAAATCCTTGTTCCAACGGATGATCCGCCGCGATCAAAATGACTGGTTCACGGTCTATGTCGCAATGGGCCGTCCACAACTCGACCATGTCCGCCGCTGGGTCAAAGTCATCCAAATGCTCGGCAAGTCATTGCGTGGCGACGAAGATGCGACACGCCAACTGGCTTCACAGGAAGATCGCTTCTTCAAGGACGCGTTACTCCGTGCCTGCCGCTCCGTCGAGAAGAATCTCGATTCGCGTACGTAACCTCTTTCGACTCTCACGCATGAAATACCTATTAAATGAAACCGATTTTCCGAAACAAAAAAATGCCGCTACCGTCGAACACTTACTTCGAGGTAGCGGCATTTTGAAATTAAGTGATGTCGAGCGTCGACTCGAGGGCCCGACACGTTCTGCGGATCGTCGGTAAAAAGTCCGTTCGTTTCGCGACGCCGCCTTTAATATGAACATGATGAATCCCTTTCGTCCGTTGAATCGCCGTCAGGACCGTGACGAGTTCGACGAACCAATTCGAAATCAGTTCTACGACCTGCTCATCAAAAGCAGCCGCTCCATACACATCATACCCGTTCTCGCAGAGATGGTTCGGGAATTGTTGCTTAAACCGAAAAATTAACGTCTCCGTCGTCGGAATCGACCATTGCTGAAAGAGGATGCGTCGTTCATGATCCATCGACGTTTCAATCACTCCGTCCGTCTTTAACTTTGGCTGACTACCGATGTTCAAAATCCAACTCGTTTTCTTTCGTTCGCCAGTGGAAGTGATCGTTCGCATGGTTTCGTCCATCTCCTTTGATGTGTAAGCGTTTACTCTCTTATTCTACAAGCCGATTGACCTTTCGTGCAAGTGACAAACTAATGAAACTGAACGATGCCTTCGTCTGACGTTTAGTCTAACAAACTTTTCCGCTGTTGACGATGTCAGTAATTAACAACATTCCCCGTGTCTTGCTTTTTTTAACCGCTTGGACGCAAATCGGCAAAAAATGATCGAATCCTGCGACACCATCCGTCCCGTAAAGAAATAGCTACTAGCCCCACTAAAAATGTGATACCATTCAGTGGAATCATCGAAAGAGGAGAGAACATTATGCGAAAGTTTTTACGAGTTAGCATCTTGTTCGTACTGTTCGTCCTCATCGCCGGCAGCTTCGTCTACTGGCAGAATCGGGAACGTGTCCAAAATGAATTGTATCGTACCTATTACGGGCAATACGGCGTCCCTGCCGAGAACATCGACATCTACGAACAAGCCGGTGACCGTTATGAAATCGATTGGAAGCTGTTAGCAGCAATCCATCGGGTCGAGACGATTTTTTCGAACTCTTCCGCGATGCAGTCGTCCGTCGGCGCCATCGGTCCATTCCAATTCATGCCGAAAACATGGGTCGGTTGGGGATATGAAGGTGGTACGTCGCTCGGTGACATCGAGCACGACGGGATTGATTTAACGGATCCGGAAGCAATTGAAAAGTATGGCGGTCTTGGGGTCGATGCTGACCAGGACGGCAAAGCCGATCCGACAAACCTGACGGATAGCGCCCATACGGCAGCGAAGTACCTCAACCAGCATGACGTCACGAAAACATCTGAACGCCAGACGCTCGAGTCCGCACTGTTTGAATACAATCGCAGTGAACAATATGTCGTCGACGTCCTCGCACAATACGATAATTACCAACAGCAAGTCGAGACGATTGATGCGAACGACCTCGACTTCAAACAAAAGACACTCGCCCTACTTCTTCGCGTCAGCTCACGTTTACTCAATTAAAGGAGGCACCACCATGACACAACCCGATCTTTCATCACTTCAGATCGAGGAATCGTCGATCCGCGTCAAGACGACATTTGATGCAGACAAGACGAAACGTTATTTGCGAAGCTACATCTTTGACGATATCGAGGAAGGGACGCACGTCGCCGCGATGATTTATACACCGCGGACGACGGACGCCTTCTTGTCCGGGACGACGACACAACGGGCGTATAACTTGATGAAGAAACACGTCAGTGCTCCCGTCAAACAATACGATATCATCAGCTTGATGCCTGATTTACTCGTCAGTGAAGATTTACCGTTCGCCCAGGCGAGCTATGACGAAATCAACTACCAATTCGTCGAACAGACGTTACAGCAAGTCCGGGCGAAAAATGGTGTTGTCTTATGCGGATGGGGCTCCCCCGGTCGCTTGATGCACCACTTGCCTGCATTCGAAGATTTATTCAACGAATATGCCGACATATTATACTGCTCCGGCATCACGTCTAAAGGCGAACCGAACCACTTGCGTCTGACCGTCGACGACAGCCCGATGATCACGTATCGTGAGATGCAACAAAAAGCGAAAAAACTGCGGCGTAAATAATCCGTCAACAAAAAGGTGTTCTTCCCGGTTCTTACACACGGGAGAACACCTTTTTTTAGGACGATTAAAGCATTTACGTCTGGATGCTGTCTTGTCTCATCGGTAAAGCGGTTCGAATCACTTTTCGACTTCGACTTCCAGAATAGCTTCGATTTCTGCTTCGACTTCTTTATTCACCATCTGCGAACGTTTTTTTCTCAATTCAAGATCCATTTCTTGATCGATGAACTGGTTCGTATGCTTATCAAAACAGCTGTAACAAACCGCATGAAAGTCTTTTTCATCTGTCTTCAAAGATTTAAATTCCCACGTCTCCAGTTCCAGATAACTGACTTGGTTATTCGTTTCTTTTCCACATATTTCGCACGTCATGTTCATTCCGCTCCCCTTTTCAGACATCTTGCTTACTTTTTCCTAATTGGCGTTCTTTGATTCGTTTTAGACGTCCATGATATTTCATGATGTTCGCTTGTGATTGTTTGGCTTCTTCACTCGTCGGTTCCAAGTTCTCGATATCCCAGTATTTCACGACGACATCTAATACTTGGTCGAAGTATTGGAGTGGTCCGTAATTCGTATCGACGGCGATGGTTTTCATGCGCTCGGTAAAGTCCGGCATGACGGCACCCGGCATCGAGAAGTTAATGATGACATCTTCAAAGAACACGATGAAGTTCGGATCGAGCTCAAGGTGTGCCTTTACCGTATCGCGATAGAACGCATAGTGAAGGGCTTCGTCTTTCGCCAAACGGCGAAGCAGCGTCGCCAAGTCTTTGTCATGCGCCCCTGCCACTCTCGCGACGTTGTTATAGAAAACGAGTGTCGCAAGCTCCTGCAACGACGTATAGGCCATTGTTGCTAAAGGATTCGTAAAGTCCGGGAACCAACCACTTTCAACGACGCGTCTTCTTAATTGATGCAACCGGGTCGGATTGACGTTTCGTGTCACGAGTAAATACGTTTCGAGTAAGCTCGAATGCTGATCTTCCTCCGCCGTCCACGTACGGACGAAATCATTGATGACCTCCATCGAATTTTTAAAGGTGTAATCCAAATGCGACGTGTACCAAGGTAAATTCACTTCTGTCAGCAAGGCCGTTTCCACCGCAACGATGACACCTTCCGGAAGCGTGACTTGACTTTCCTCCCAAGGAACCCGTTTAAATGACATCGCCTTGTCCCAAGGAATGAATTCGTGATAGCTCCAGTCGATATGTGCAGAGCGTTCCTTATGTAATCGATATAATTCTTGAATGCGCGGTTCTAAACGAATATCTAAATCTGAATTTAACATGATCATGTCTCCTTTAAGATGTTTTTTTAACCTTAACCCATTTAAATGTATTTAACCATTATAATGATTTAAATCAAACTTGTTTATGGCTATAACATTTTAAGGAGCAGGTCGTATTAGCTACTGTAGACATTATAAAGTGAGACGCCGTCCTATCCAAGAAAAAAAACCTGCATTCACAGATTTTTTAAAAATCCATGCATACAGGCTTATGACTCACTTGAGAAAAATCGCTAAAATTATTTGAATACTATTCATCCTGTCGTTCATTTTCGCGTCAGTACAGCATCAATTCAAGTAAACAGTCGACGAGATCCTTCTCAAGATCCAGTGCCTGGAGCTGATGCATCAAATTGATCGGCTCAAGACGTTGCGTCAACAGACGATAGAGACGGTCCTTCAAGTCGTAGCCGATTTCCGCCTGATCGAGGAACTCATATAAGCGTTCCATCCGATTATCGTTCGTTGACATTTCGACTTGGAGCGATAACGTGACCGTTTCCGTCACTTCACCGAGCGAAACCGTCAACGATTGTTTTTTCGGGTCATATTCGCCCGGTAACGTTTCTCCGTCACGGACGATATACCCTTCGTTGACACCACGTAAAATCACAGTGATGACCCGTTTTTCAGGCAACAGTTCCTGTTTTCCGATTGGTGCTGCGATCGTCATCGTCCGGGCGACCCAGTCGAGTTCGAACGATGTCTCGACGTTTTCCCCGTCCCGGTGGGCGACACCGACACTGTCATCCTCAAACAGCGTGAATTGGTTCGAGGCGCCAGGGAATACGTGAACATCGAGGTGTTCCGGATTATGCAAGGCGTTCGAGTGCTCGACATGTCGACCGAGCGGAATGATCGCGCCTGCTTTCGCGAGAACCGCCTGTTCGTCAAGCTTTCGGAACAGACGCATTTGTTTCCCGCCTGTATAACGGTGACCGGAGAAGAAATCGAACCATTCCCCGTCCGGCAACCACGCCGTCGTCGCCGCGACGTGTAATTTCTGATTCATCGGTTCGACGATCGGTGCGACCATCATTTCCGTTCCGAAATAATACTGGTTCGGGACGGCATACGCAAGTTCGTCTTCCGGATGCTCATAATACATCGGTGAGACGAGCGGCAATCCGTCAAAATGATTGCGGGCATTCATCGTGTAAATATACGGGACGAGTTGATGACGCAACCGTAAATACCGTTTCATGACTTGTTCCGCCTCGACCGAATACCGCCACGGTTCCTTCCCGTTAAAGATGCTCATCGTACTGTGCAAACGCATGATCGGGCTGAAGACGCCATATTGGAGCCAGCGCGTCGATAATTCATCATCTTTTTCACCGCGCTGGTGTCCGCCGATATCGTGACTCCACCAGCCGTAGCCGATGTTCGACGCCGTCGCCGTGAAGTACGGCTGGAACTTGAGTGATGCCCAGGAGATGATCGTGTCACCGGAGAAACCGACCGGATAACGGTGACTGCCGGGTCCTGCGTAGCGTGAGAAGATTAACGGACGATTGCCGTCACGGGCGATATCGAGCGCATGGTAATGATTGAGCATCCAGAGCGGGTCGAGCCCTTTAATCTTCGAGTTCGCCCCCTGTTGCCAGTCGATCCACCAAAAGTCGACGCCGTCCGCCTCATGCGGGTGATGCAGTTTCGTGAAGTAGTTTTCGATGAACGTCTTGTCCGAAAAATCAAACGGAATCCGGTCTTCCGTATCCGGATCAAGTCCCATCGCGACAGCCATCGCTTCATAGGCCTCTTCAAACCCGCGAACACCGTCCGCCGGGTGCAGGTTGAGCGTCACCATCCGGTCATCATCCTTTAACCATTTCAGGAAGCCTCGCGGATCGGGGAACAAGTCGCGGTTCCACGTATAGCCGGTCCAGCCGCTCCCGTATTTTTCCGGAATGTCGGTCACGTGCCAATCCATGTCGATGACGCTGACGGAAAACGGGACGTCTTCTTTTTTGAAACGTGTCATCAAGTCTTTGTACTCTTTTTCGTTATAGCGCCAGTAACGGCTCCACCAGTTCCCAAGGACTTGACGCGGCAGCATCGGCGTCGGTCCTGTTAAATGATAGAAGTCCTTCAACGCTTGTTTATAGTCATGACCATAACCGAAGTAATAAATATCTTTTGCCCCGGCTTGGCGCGGCTCGACGAAATGATCTTCCGTCAGGACGAACGAAGCCGAGTCGTCAATCGCCGCGTACCCTTGGCGGGAGATGATTCCTTCTTCGAGCGGAATCTCCCCGTCCGCATGGTCGAGTGTCCGCGCCGTCCCTTTGAGCGTCCGGAGCGGTCCGCCGAATGTATAGCGGCTGTAGTACGTACTGAAGTTCCCGAGCACGTCGACATATAACGTATTCTCAGCGAACGGACCTTTCGTATAGTGGAGGTGCACATGTTCCGTGATAATTTGCAATTCCGTATCGTCTTCAACGATTCGGAATGACGGGACGGGAAAATCGCGGTTCCAGACCGTTTGCGTCGGCCGGTCCTCAAAGCGACCATCCTCCGCGTATTCCATCCGAATCATCCGACTCGTCAAAATCGTGAAGCGGTAATGATCACCTTGAATGATCGCTTCCGGTCGTGCCAGTGGTTTCATGTCTCGCGTATAGAAATGGGATTCGTCAATTGTTCGCATACGGGATCAGGACGAAATCGTCCTTTTCACTTCCTTCCAAAAAGTAAGTAGTGCAACCGATGTACACCCTAAGTGTATAAAACTGTTTGTTCCCGTTTCAAGTTCCAACTAATCCATTATTCAAAAAAAGTAGTCCCGCCAATGCATTATCGACGGGACTACGAACTCTGCTTTTTATAATAAGGGGGAAATCAGCCGCGAGAATGATTCGAACAGACGAAAACGAAGCGATCGCTTGACATAATCATTGGACGACAACTGAATCGAAACTTCGAAGTCATCGATGAAGTCCCGCTCAAGCTTCGATGCACTTTCCGTATCATAGAGAAACGCCATGATTTCGTAGTTGAGGACGAAACTGCGAATATCCATGTTCGCCGTCCCGACGACGCCGATCTTGCCATCAATCAACACGATTTTCGCATGGATGAAATGACGGTTATACGTATAAATTTTCACTCCGTCTTTGAGCAAGGGTCCGAAATAAGACCGTGTCCCGTAATACGACGTGAAGCTGTCCCCTCGTCCCGGCGTCAAAATCCGGACGTCGAGCCCGGCCCGTGCTGCAAGCCGCAGCAATGTCATCGTTTCATTGTCCGGAATCAAATAGGGCGTCGCAATCCAAATCGAGCGCTGGGCAGAGATGATTGCTGCAATCAGGGCATTACGGATCGCCGGATCTTTTGACGTCGGTCCACTCGTGACGACTTGTACCGCCCCGTCCGTCTCAGCGTCATGTTTCGGGAAGTAGCGTGCTAATCCGTCCTCGCCACCGAACGTCTCCCATGTATCCGTCCCTTCAAGATGCGCATAAATCCAATCATCCAAAAACGTCGCCTGCAACTCCTTGACGGCACGCCCTTCGAGTCGAAGGTGCGTATCGCGCCAAAATCCAAATTTCTTGTTTTTACCATCGTATTCATCGCCGACGTTCAATCCACCGGTAAAGCCGACTTTGCCGTCGATGACGACGATTTTCCGGTGATTCCGGAAGTTTGCCGTGAAGATGAACAAGGGACTCGAAATCGGATCATA
Organism: Exiguobacterium sp. N4-1P; assembly: GCF_002214325.1. Classification (NCBI taxonomy): domain Bacteria; kingdom Bacillati; phylum Bacillota; class Bacilli; order Caryophanales; genus Exiguobacterium; species Exiguobacterium sp. N4-1P. The sequence continues at coordinate 1,219,555 of NZ_CP022236.1, read as the reverse complement.
AGCGGCGATTTTTGCTCCGGCGTCACGGAGCGGACGTAAAAAGCCTTCCCCGAGCATATAACTGCCGAGCCCGTCGTACATGAAGCGGACTTCGACCCCGGCTTCTAGCCGTTCAATCAATGCTTCACGGATCGCCTTCCCCGTCTCATCGTTGCGGTAGATGTAATACTGGATGTGGACGTGATGCTTCGCACTCCGGATCGCCTCAAGAATCGCCGGGAACGTCTCCGTTCCGTTCGTCAAAATTTTACTTGCCGTATGGACATCGACCCCACCGCCACCGAAGTTTCGAATCGTGTTGGCGAGCTTCAGGTGATTTGCCGGCAATTCACTGACGGCGAGCGAACGGACCGGCCGGGTCGCTTGTTTGAGTAACATCCGCTCATCATGCGACCGGCGGTTCCGGCGACGGCGACGCGGGTTCCGACCGAACATCATCCAGATGATGACCCCGAGAATCGGTAAAAAGATTAAGACTAGAAACCAGGCAATCGTCGATTCTGCCGTCCGATTTTCGATGAAGATGATCATGATGACGGCGAGCGGCACGACGACCGCGGAAATCGTTAATACAAAATAGAGGTAATCCAACTGATACAATGTCCAAATGATACCTCCAGCGACTAAAAACACGAGCGCGAACTGTAAAACCCGATTGCGCACTTTACTTCCCCCTCTATGAAACATACTCTCTTATCGTCATTTCCCTGTTCCCTTTAAAAATATAGCAAAAAAAGAAACCACAGATGTGATTTCTTCAAAAGTTGACCTGAATTTAAAAAACGTCATCGTACATCGCGCGACCCGGAAGCGGATCGGCGAGCGAGGCCCAATCAGTTTCATCCCGCTGAACGAGGCAGGCATCGAATTGTGCTTCAAGCCGTTTTTGATCCAAACCAATCCCGATCAGGACGAGTTCCGTCCGGCGATCCGCTTGCGTCTCGAACCGTCCGGCGTATTCCATATTCGACGCATATCCTGCTTGATGAAACAAGAGTGCCACTTCCGGTCGTGTCGCGAGGAACAAAAATCCTTTCGCGCGGACGATTGTTTCCGACCACGTCTCAATCAACGCAAGCAGGCGCTCCGGATGAAACGGTACCTCCCGCCGATAAACAAAGGATTGAATCCCGTATTCTTCCGTCTCCGGGACATGTTCCTCGGCATTGAGCTCACGGATCCAACCGGCACTTCCTGCCGCCTGCTCAAAATCAAATAAATCGACGTCAAGAATTGCTGCCGGGTCGACTTGTCCGTAGGTCGTCTCGATCAGTTTCGCCACCGGGTTCAGTGCTTTCAAATAACGAATGACTTCGATACGTTCTTCCGCCGTCAGTCGGTCCACTTTGTTCAAGAGAAGGATATCCGCAAACTCGACCTGGTCGACGAGCAAGTCAACGACTTCCCGGACGTCCTGTTCATCAACTGCCTGTTGCCGTTCAATTAGTGATTCGCCGGACTCAAAATCTTTCAGGAAACTGTACCCGTCGATGACCGTCACCATCGCATTGATTTTCGTCGCGTCCGTCAAATCGATTCGGCTGTCTTCATCGACGTACGTAAACGTTTGGGCAACCGGAATCGGTTCCGAGATCCCGCTTGATTCGATGACGATGCCATCCAGATCGCCTTGGTCGACGAGGCGACGGACTTCAACTAATAGATCATCACGAAGCGTACAACAGATGCAACCGTTCGATAACGTCACGAACGACTCCTCCGTCCGTGAAAAGCCGGCCTTTTCAATCAATGCCGCATCGATATTGACTTCACTCATATCGTTGACGATGATGGCGAGCTTCCGCCCTGCCCGATTATGTAATAAGTGATTCAAGACTGTTGTTTTTCCTGCACCAAGATAACCGGACAGGACCGTGATCGGAATGCGTGACATGTAAATCGTCTCCTTTATAAATCGTAATGATTACGTTTTAAATAGTAACGATTCCGATTTAGACTGTCAAGTCCCGAAAAATAAAAAAAGTCACGACAACGACAGTCCGTTCAATCACAAAACGTCGTCCGGATCAACTGGACGATTCTTTCGGCAGCCTCTTTTGAAAAACCGGCAATCGTGTAATGGTTCGTATTCGCAATCAGATGGAATCTCGCATCCGGCAAACTATCGGCAAACCGTTCATGAGCTGCATTGATCCGTTTCGTCAAATCTTTGTTCAGCCATTTTTCAGGCATCCCGCCCGCCCAATCGGAAGCTGACAATACAAGAACCGGCGGCGTCACATGCGGGACGAGCTGCAGAATCTGCTGATTGTTGTGTGCGACGGTGTCCCACTCGTCAAGCGTGCCCCGCCAGTGATGCGTCCGGCTCAACTGTCGCCACAGCGGGACACGGTCCGCTTCCGGAAGGCTTTTGAACATCCGCGCCCCGAGATTGTCCGGAATCAACCAGGTGAGAGGACGGATATGACTGAGGACATACAAAAAACGGTTCCACTTTTCCTGCATCCGCTCATACCAGTCCGGTAGTTCAACATCGACTTCCGGATGTGACGGATCGAGCAAGACGATGCCAACCGTCTCGTCCGGACGACGGCGCCCGAGTTCGAGCGAGATATAGGCACCGAGCGAATGACCGATGAACAGAAACGGTCCGTCGATTGTGAGTACATCCAGGACGCGTCCGAGTTCAGCCGCCTGTTGACTAAAAAATCGTTTCGTTTTGCCGCGCGAGGACTTGCCATACCCGAGCCGTGAATATTCAAAGACGCGTCCGAGCTGCAATAACTCGCCGCGCAACCAGCCCCACTGGTGGTGGTTCGACATCATCCCGTGATCAAGGATGAATGTGACTTCGCCCGTTCCCGTCAAGCGGGTGTCAAACCGTCCGTCAACCGTCTCAACAATCCGTTCCACTTTAATCCCCCCTTATTCAAATAACGCCAGCTCGATATCGTACCCGAGCAGATTTAAGTAATCAAACAATTGTGACCGGTGATGATACAAGTGGACGGCTGCTTCCACCAACCAACCGGACGAACTGTCTCTGACGCCCCAGTAGGTCGGTTCCGTCGCAAAACCACCCGCCAGCCGGTCTTGATAGTACTGCCATGACTGGTCCAAGCGGTCGACAAGCTGACCGGTCGGCACCGGAATCGCATAAAACTGCGCCATCTCCTCTGCCGTCGCGCCGGTCGCAATCCGCAAATCCGCTTCGAGCAACACGGCAAGATGGGCGGCGACTTCATATACGGACCGCTTCCCCGCAATCGGTCGCTTCTGCCAATCGTCCTGTCGAATCCGTTCCATCAATCGGCTTGTCGTCCGGACACCAACGGCGACGTGCCGTTGTAACGCCTGTTGCCACTCATCCACGGGACCACCACGCGAGCGCACGGTGTTCCATTTCTTTGACGAACGCATCCTTACCGGCGATGTAGGCACTGATGTCGACCGGATGCTGCTTCGCCAGTTGTTCCTTGATGTCGCTGTAAGCTGTCGCTTCTTGCGGATGCTGCCGTAAGTAATCGCGAAAGACGACATGACGCCTGATTTCCGGACTGCCGTCCGCATAGAGATGGATGTGATGCGTCCGCGCATCGCCGCCCTTGCGGTAGTAACGCCGTCCCGGCATGCCGAACTCGCCCATGACTTCGTAACCGAGTGCTTCCATCGCCGTGTCGAACGACTCAATCTCACCCAGCGTATCGACGACCGGTAAGATGTCGATGATCGGTTTTGCCGACAGTCCCGCGACCGATGTACTGCCGATATGATGGATGCCACGCAACCGTTGCCCGAAAATCGCCCGCAGTTGTGCCGCTTCCGTTTCAAACATTTCTGCCCATACCTCTTGATACGGTGTAACGATGACTTGTCTCATACCAATCCTCTCCTTTGTTATTTAGTATGCCAGTTCTTTAAGCAAAACAAAACGACCTCACGCGTGCGAGGTCGTTTTCGTTCGGTTATTTTTTCGTGATGAAGTAACGGGATTGATCGAGACGATCCGATGCCGTATAGACATTCATCTTGTACGAACCTGTCGCAAGACCCGTCCGCATTTTCAAGACGTAGTTGCCGTGGTTGTCGGCGACGTCTTGAGCAATCAATCGATAGCCGCTGCTCGTTTTTTCGAACAGACGGACGATTTGACGTTTTTCGACTTTGCCCGTCAACGTCTTTTTACCTGTCCATTTTTTGACCGGGTAGGTGTTTTTAATCGTGAATGATGCTTTTTTCGTGACTTTGTGCGAGATATCCGTCGATTTGACCGTGTATGTCCCTGTCGTCAAACCGTTTTTGACTGGAATCTTAAAGCCGCTCGCTGTCGTTTTTGCTTTGGCAATTTTTGTCGACCCTTTGTACAGCGTGACATCAAGTCCTGCTGTCGCTTTACCCGTCAAGACCGTCGAACCGTAGACGGCTGATTTTTTATCGATCGCCGGTGTCGCGACGAAGCCTGTTCCGACCGTGACGGTTGCTGATTTTTTCATGAATCCGAGTTCCGAGACGACCGTCAGTTTGTCACGGAGCTTGACCGGACGAACCGTTACCGCATACTTTCCTGTTTCGTCAGCAGTCGCCGTTCCGAGAACTGTTGATCCGAGTTTGACGGTAATCTTCGCTCCGGCAACAGCTGTTCCTGTGACGACTTTCGCTCCCGGTTTGACGGTTGCAACGTTAACATTAAAGTTTTTCATCGGCACGTTCATTTCGAACTTCAGGAACGTTCCCGTTTCACCGGCACGTGTCACGCCTGTATTCGTGATCCCTTCGTAACGTTTCGTATATGCTGCTGCCGCTTCCGCTGAATCGAAGTTGACCGTCATCGGTTTACTGGCAACAAGCGACCAGTTCGCATCGGCCTTATAGTCGACCGGCTGCTTGGCTTGGATGAAGTCTGAGATGACGTTCCGTGTTTCGTACGCTGACTTGTAGACGATGTTTTTTCCGCCACCAAGACCCGGGAACGACGCACTGCCTGCACGGTAGTTGTTTGTCGCGACGAGGAATTCCTGCTCCTCCGTGATTTCCTTGCCTTCGTACTTGATGTCTTGGACACGACTGGCATCCGCGTTGACGACGACGCCGTTGTAGTCATACTTCGCGGGTTTCGTAATGTCGATTTCATACGTCAATCCGTCGAGGATATCGAAGTTGTAGCTGCGGAAATCCTTGTTCAATAAATCGGTTTGTTCGCCTGATACTTCATTGAATTGACCGGCCGACATCTCGAGCCAGTTCTTGACGTCTTTGCCCGTCACCTTGACGACTTCAAGCGTGTTCGGATAGACATATAGATCAGCGACGTTTTTCAGTGCGATCGGGCCTTTTTTAATCAACGTGTAGTCTGCCGCATTGACTTGATTCCGTCCGCCTGTTTTGAATGGTGCACCGGCAGATAAGAGTGGCAAATCTTTATATTTCGCGAGTTCCGCATTGTCTTTTAACTGTTTTTCGACGTACCATTTTTGAGCGTTCGTGACGAACTGGACGGAATCATCATCCTGGACGAGTGCAAAGAAACTTTGGATATCGTCGTTGATCGTTCCGACTTCCTGACGGATATAGTCGAGTGTTCCTTGATGCGACTTCTCGATCAGCTTGACCGCACCGGCATCAGCGACCGTCTCTTTCGTGACGTCAGCGAGTTTCGCAGATGACGTATCGATCGTCCACTTGCCGTCGACTTGTTTTAATTGCAGATCGATGACACCGACATTTTTCCCTTGCGTGTTCGCCATGACGACCGGTTTTCCGTTAATCAGCCCTTTTTCGGCATCGACGTTCGGTAACTTATTGAATGCCGAGTCAGCTGCCGGGAATTTTCCGTGCTGGTGACCGGTCATCAAGACATCGATGTCGGCCAGTTTCGATAAAGCATACCCGACGTTCTCATCGCCGTCTTTTTGGTCGATCGTATCCCCGATTCCGGAGTGGGCCAACGCAACGACGACGTCTGCACCAGCGTCTTTTAGTTTTTTCGCCGTCGCTTTAGCGACCGGGATGATGGCTTCCGCCGTCACTTTACCGGTCAAGTTCCCCGCGTCCCACGCCATGATTTGTGGTGTGACGACACCGAAGACGCCGACTTTGATTGTTTTCGGTTGATTGTTTTGATCCATCACTTGCCGTTCAATGATTTGATAGTCTTTTCCGTCTTCATTGTATTCCGCGACGATTGGTTGTTTCGTCACGGCGTCGAGGACGTTTGAGTTGACGAACTTGATTGAACCGCTTGAAGCACTCATCGCTGACTTCAGGAAGTCGAGTCCGAAGTTGAACTCATGGTTACCGAGCGTGACGGCGTCGTAACCAAGGTATTCCATTAATTCATACATCGGGTGTTTGCCTTTGTTGCCTTGATCGTACTGATTTTTGACATAATCCCCGAACGGCGTGCCTTGGAGTGTGTCCCCGTTATCGAACAGGAAGCTGTTCGTTTCGCCGACGACGTTTTGTTGCTGTTTGATGACTGTCGCTGCTTTGACGAGACCGATCGACTCATCTTGCGCGTCTTTGAAGTAATCATAATTCATCGAGTTTGTATGTAAATCTGTTGTTTCTAGAAAACGTAGTTTGACGACACTGTCATCTGCTGCGAGTGTTTTGACTTGGATGACGGGTGCTAACATCGGTGCGATCAACGTGGTAGCGATAATAATTTTTGTAGCCTGTTTCATCTGGTTTCCCCCTAAGATATAAATGACTGCTCAATTAATTTAACACGCTTTGATTGTAGCTTATAGCCTCTTTGAATAGGTCGGACATCCGTCTTATTTAACCTTCTTAACTAATTCCACAAATTGGCTTTACATTAACCTTGAACCTTTACAAATTTACTTGTAAAAAAGAAAACCGCTCCCCGAACTTACGGGAAACGGTTTTCACCCTTCATCTATCACCATGATGCTGTCGTTTGATTGCGTAACCGATGAAACCGGCAATCAGTGCCAGTACCGTCGCATAGAGAATCGTCGTCACCGTCGCCGTCTCTTGACTGAACCGGACGAGAGCATCGTCCTGCCATAAGAGTGCAAACGATGTCCCCGTCAGCGAACAGATGAACCAGCTAATCAAACCGGTCGCAACAGCGAAAACGACGGGATCGTATATTTTCTTAAAGGCCCGGATGCTGACAAGGAGATAGACGACGAACGGGACAATCAGAAACAGCCAAAACGGGAACGGCTTGTCCTGTTCGACTTGATCAGCGGCCGCCGTTTGCCCGGCCGACCGAGCGTCCATCGCAAGGACGACATTTCGTGCCGTCCCGTAATCGACTGCGTCAAGCGTCAAACGCGTATTCGATAAATCGGGACGTTCTCCCCCGATGACAGTCAACAATTGATTCGTGACGCGCTCGGCGTCGATTCGGTTGACGACGTCCTCCATCGATTGTTTCAACCGCGTCACGTCGGTTTCCCCGTTCAAAAACGTCACCGGGACATTTAATCTTGCACCAAGGACATTTGCCTTGTAGGTCACTTGACTGCCGTGCATCAAATCATACCAGCCGTCACTGCCTGCGTTTAAACTCGAAACAGTCAACCAGGTCCGGGTCGAGGCGTCCCCCTCATATTTCGCTTCATCCGTCACCGTAAAGAACAGTTGTGCACTACTTGCGACCATCAGAATAATGATCGCAGCACGGGCGGCGGCTGACACACCGGACAGTTGTCGTGGATAAAACGCGAGATAAAACAGTCCTGTCAAAAAGAGTAAAATGAAGATTCCATTCCAGACGGTCGCTTGATCAATTGTCAGCACATCAATCCCGAGTCCTGTATTGAACGTAAATGCAAACAAGACGAAACTCGCCGCTAAAAAGCTGATTGTTCGAATCGTCCAGGTCACACGCGTTGCACCGATCCGTAAAACTAAGAATAAGATTAGGAATAGACCGATTCCGAAAATCGATAAGAAGGGACTCCCATATTCGGCGCGGAAGGACAGGGGTTCCAAGACTTGATTGAGATCGATTCCGAAAACCGATAAGATGTTCCCCGTATCATTTGCGCCAATCAGTTGATTCGTCAATCCCTCTTTGACGGCTTCCGGCAACGTGACAGCCATTCCGCTGATGAAAAACAGGAGGAACACGAGGGTCAATTCCAGTGTCGTCCACGAGACGTCCGCGTCCTGCATCAGTTCCACGAACGCCTGGTAATCGGCAGATTTCTCGATTTGTTGGACGAGAACGGTCATGACACCGAACAGGACGAGAAAACCAATACAAGCGAGTCCTATACCAAACAAGATATTGCGTAACATATGCGAGCGTTCCTTTCGCTGTTGCCTCCGCTCCATAAAAGCGCCTCCCCTTGACTAGATTGTTTGTATAGTTATTCCTGTTCCGGGTGATTTGAAAACGAATCTTCTGCATTAAATACAAAAAGTAGCTCGTCCATGACGAACGGGCTACTTCCCTGACTCCGACTCTGATTGGCAGGAACGCTTAGTTTACGAATTTTTTCACGTCCGACTCCCCCACCTGAGCTAAACCAAAATGTTCCCGAAGCGTAGTCCCTTGATAGGCTTCTCTAAACAACCCTCTTTTTTGCAGTTCAGGAACGATCAGGTCTACAAAATCCTCTAAGCTTGATGGGAGTGACGGCGGCATCAGATTAAATCCGTCTGCGATACCCATTTCAAACCACAGCTCCATCTGATCGACGATTTCTTCCGGTGTACCTATCAGTGTCAGGTGTCCCCCACCAGCTGCCAGATAACCTAACAGTTCTCTTAGTGTAGGCTTTGTATCATCGATGATTTCAAGAATCGTTTTATAGCGTCCGACCGGTCCTGAAAACGCATCGACAGGCGGTAAGGACGGCACCGCTTTGTCAAGATCCCAATCAGAACAGTCCTGTTGCAAAAAGAAACTCAGTTGCTTCAAGGCATTCGCGACCGGTAATTTTTCATCCAGTTCGGCTTTCTTCGCCAGCGCCTCTTCCCGTGTTCGACCGACGTATGTAACCAATCCTGGAAAGATTTTAATCTGCCGCTCCGGTGACTCACTTTCTTTGATTTGTGTCTGTAGACTTTCCCGGAATGCTTTCGCTTGCTTTACATTCCACGACACCGAATAGACGGCATCCGCGTGCTTCGATGCAAGTGCAATCCCTTGGGCAGATGCACCCGCCTGCATTGCCACCGGCTTCCCTTGAGGACTACGCGGTGTAGACGAAGGACCTTTTACGTTGAAGTAGGTCCCGCTATGATGGAATGGTTGAATCTTTTCAGGATCAATCAACCGGTTGTCCGTCCGGCTCGAAAGGAAATCAGCTCGATCCCAGGATAAAAATAATTTTTCCATTACAGATGCAAATTCATCCGCCTTTTGATACCGTTCGTCCCTTGCAGGGAGCCTATCCATACTATGGTTTAACGCTTCCCAGTCCGTCATCGACGTCACCAGGTTCCAGCCGACACGCCCGTTCGTCACGTGATCAAGGCTTAACAGTTGTCTCGCCGCTGTATACGGATTTGAAAACGTACTCGATATCGTTGAAACTAACCCGATATGATGGGTTACTTGAGAAATAGCGGTTAAATTGATTACAGGATCGAGCCAAAAGGCAGGTAGTTCAGTTGCGTTTGCAGCAGGAAAAGATTGATTGTCAGCAAAAAATACAGCATCCAGGCAACCCGCTTCCGCTAGTTGAGCCAATCGCTGATAATAACCGCTCTCCCCGATTTCTTCAATCGCAGAATCCGGCATTAACCATGCCGCTTGATGATGGCCACAGCCGTACAATAAAACACCGACGTTTAACTGCTTTGTTTTCGTCATCTCTAGTTCCCTGACTCCTTTCTCCTGAACGCTGACATCAGTTCATCGTCAATCCGCCATCTACGGTTAGATTTTGACCGGTAATGCCAGAGGCGGCTTCTGACGCTAAAAAGGCGACCAATTGCGCCACCTCTTCCGGCGTCGTCACTCTTTTTAACGGAGTTGATTGAGCAATTAAATCGAATACTTCAGCGGTCGTCACAGCGCTGGCATCTGTCACTTTTAACAAGCCGCCGGAGACGACATTCACGTTTATGCCGTACTGTCCTAGCTCTGATGCAAGATTACGCGTAAAGCCGATCAACCCTGCTTTTGCCGTTGTATATTCGTGATAGGGAACTACCGGGTTTTGATACAGATTCGTGCCGATGCTGATGATGGTGCCGCTATTTCGTTCAATGAACTGCGGCAGGACACTTTGCACGACGTGGAACGCTGCTTTCAACGTGCCATCCAACTGTTTTTGATAATCTTCCCATTCCAAATCGATGAATGATTTTTGAGCGCGCGGATCGAACTTAAAATCGACTAAGGCATTATTGATCACGACATCGATTTGTCCGTAATGAGCTGTCGCTGACTGCATCAATGTCTCGACGTCTTCTCGCTTCGTGACATCCGCATACAGGGCAATGGCATGTTCTGCACCGAGCTCATTTACGAGTTCCTCTGCCGCATCCTTGCTCTTATAATAATTAATCACAACTTTAAACCCATTGTTCACCAATACTCTTGCAATCGTCGCGCCAAGTCCCCGACTGCTTCCCGTCACTACTACCGTTCTGTTCACTGTCTTCCACTCCTTCATCGTCTTTTGCAACTTAAATAGCGAAGTCGTAAACAAAAAAAGCGCAACTCTCCAAAAGGAAAGTTGCGCACGTCTAAATAATCACATAGCAAAAAACCGACAGACTGGTCTTCGCTGGTTTATTAGAGTCTACACTTCCCTACGCTAGTACGAACTAGTTCAGGTTCAAAGGGTTTGAGTATCTACTCATCTCAGTTTAGCAACACCCCTAGTGATTCTATTCAAGTTACCTTCACTTTAGCGGTCTTAGAAATATCTGTCAATAATGACAAGACAGTTTTATCGGTGTCTCTTCTGATTACAAACGAAAGCCTTGCCTCCGTCGACCGGAAGCAAGGCTCTTTTGAATTGCCATGATTTTTTTCTCTGTTATACGCCTTCGTACGCAAGCTCCATGATGTTCCGAAGTTCCGTCACGAGCGGCATTTTTGGATTCGCTGTCGTACATTGATCTTCGAATGCATCGACGGCCATCTTGTCGAGTTTTGCTTCAAAGTCGGCTTTTTTGATGCCTTGGGCTTTGAATGACATTTTGATGTTCAACTGTTGTCCGAGTTCTGTGATCGCTTGGATTAGTGACTCGACACCTTGTTCCGTCGTCGCTGCCGGTAGTCCGAGATAACGCGCGATTTCTGCGTACCGTTCATCAGCGATGAATGATTCATATTTCGGGAACGAAGCGAGTTTCGTCGGTTTCGCTGCATTGTAGCGGATGACGTGTGGCATCAGAATCGCATTCGTGCGACCGTGTGGCGTGTGGAACTCCCCACCGATTTTGTGCGCGATCGAATGGTTAATCCCGAGGAAGGCATTGGCAAACGCCATTCCGGCCATCGTTGACGCATTGTGAACTTTTTCGCGTGCTTCGGCATCGTCACCATTCGCATAAGCGCGTGGCAAGTAGTCGAAGATCATCTTGATCGCTTTTAGCGCCAGTCCGTCCGTATAGTCGTTCGCGAGGACGGAGACGAAGGCTTCTGTCGCATGTGTCAAGACGTCCATTCCGGTGTCCGCCGTGATTGATGCCGGGACCGTCATGACGAATTCCGGATCGATGATTGCGACATCTGGTGTTAATGCATAGTCAGCAATCGGATACTTGACGTTTTTCTCTTTGTCCGTGATGACGGTAAACGGTGTGACTTCAGATCCTGTTCCGGACGTCGTCGGAATCGCGACGAACTTCGCTTTGTTACCGAGCGCCGGGAATTTATAGGCCCGTTTCCGGATATCGAGGAACTTTTGACGTAAGTTCGAGAACGTTTCGTTCGGTTGCTCGTAGAAGAGCCACATGCCTTTCGCTGCATCCATCGCTGATCCGCCACCGAGGGCGATGATCAAGTCCGGTTTGAAGTCGCGCATCGCTTGCGCTCCTGTCTGAACCGTTGCAACCGATGGATCCGGTTCGACTTGGTCGAAGATCCGGTAGCTGACGCCTGCCGGTAAGTTGCGGATGACTTTATCCGCGTAGCCGAACTCGACCATCGCTTGATCGGTGACGATCAACGCACGTGAGACATCTTGAATCGATTTCAAGTATTGGACTGAATTTTTTTCAAAGAAAATCTTTTCCGGTACTTTGAACCACTGCATGTTCACGCGTCGTCTCGCCACCTTCTTGACATTGAGTAGATGTTTCGCCGTTACGTTTTCAGAGACGGAGTTTTTCCCGTAAGAGCCGCAACCGAGTGTCAGTGATGGTGTCAATTCGTTATACAGATCACCAATCCCACCGTGTGCTGACGGGCTGTTGACGAGAATCCGGCAGGCTTTCATCCGCATTCCGAATGTCGTCATCAAGTCGTCATTCGTCGTGTGGATGACTGCCGTATGACCGAGGCCACCGATTTCAAGCATCCGTTCGGCGACATGGAACGCATCTTCCGTTGACTGGACGCTATACGCACCAAGGACAGGGCTTAGTTTTTCGTGTGAGAGTGGTTCTTCTGAGCCGACTTTTTCAAGTTCTGCGACGAGCATGACGGTGTTGCTCGGAACGTCGATGCCCGCTTTTGCTGCGATCCAGGTTGCCGGTTTCCCGACGATGTCGGCATTGACGGCACATGTATCGGTTTTGATGACGAGCGCTTCGAGACGTTTTTTCTCATCTGCTGTACAGAAGTAGCAACCGAGTGCTTCCATCTCCGCCCGAACTTCCGCGTAGATTTCCTGATCGACGATGACTGCTTGCTCCGATGCACAAATCATGCCGTTATCAAACGTTTTGGAGAGGACAAGGTCACTGACGGCACGTTTGATTTTTGCTGTTTTTTCGATGTAGCACGGGACGTTCCCCGGTCCGACACCGAGTGCCGGCTTACCTGTTGAATAGGCTGATTTGACCATGCCGGCTCCGCCGGTCGCAAGGACCATCGCGATATCCGTGTGGTTCATCAAGACTTTTGTTGCTTCGAGTGACGGTTGTTCGACCCACTGGATACAGTCACGCGGTGCGCCGGCTTTGACAGCCGCGTCACGTAACGTTTTCGCTGCTTCGAGTGAGCAGTTTTGCGCTGACGGGTGGAAGGCGAACACAATCGGGTTTCGTGTTTTAATCGCGATCAACGCTTTGAACATCGTCGTTGATGTCGGATTCGTCACAGGTGTGACGCCACAGACGACACCGACCGGTTCTGCGATATAGGTGATGCCGTTTTGAACATCTTCTTCTAAGACGCCGACCGTTTTTTCTTCACGGAGACTGTTATAGATATATTCCGTCGCAAACATATTTTTAATCATTTTATCTTCAAAGACACCACGTCCTGTTTCTTCAACGGCGAGTCGTGCCAGTTCAACGTGACGTTCGAGACCGGCAAGCGCCATGTCACGGACAATCGTATCGATTTTCTCTTGATCAAATGTTAATAATTCTTGTAATGCAGTTTGACCTTTTGCAACGATTTTATTGATCGTTTGTTCGACAGGTGATACGTCTTGTTTGATTTTTTCTTTGACAGCCATGTTAGGTTTCCTCCCTATTTTGGAACGAATCTGAGTCTGCATTTCCCTACTAAATGTTAGGAATGCCAAGCTGATATTCAATAGTTTGTGCTTTCCTTCACAAATCAATCATACCGCCTTTTTGATGATTTGTGCATGACCATCCTGTGAACTATTTCACATCATTGAAAACGTTCTCATTCTCAAAAGGTGTTGTCGGACAAGGCATCCTTTTTGAATCCCTTGCCTGTGACTTTTCTCACAGCACCTATTTTCTTTGCTTGTCTGACGGACAAAACATCGTGTAATCTATTAAAAGATACATATTTATTTGTTTTGAAGGAGGAAGTTTCATGACAATCGTCAATCAAATGCTTGCGTTCAACGAACAATTCGTCGAAGAAAAACAATACGAACAATTCATCTCGGATAAATTCCCAGATAAAAAGGTCGTAATCTTAACATGTATGGATGCCCGCTTGACGGAACTCCTCCCGCACGCGCTCGGTCTGAAAAACGGCGATGCAAAAATCATTAAAAATGCCGGGGCCGTTCTGTCACACCCATTCGGTTCCGTCATGCGCTCGATCCTCGTCGCCTTATACGCACTCGGGGCGGAAGAAGTCATCGTCATCGGTCACCATGACTGCGGCATGAGTACGATCGACCCGGCAAACATGATTGCCGAGATGGAAGGACGCGGCATCAATCAACAAGTCCTAAAGACACTCGAAGCATCCGGCGTCGACTTGAAACAATGGTTACGCGGGTTCACGTCAGTCGAAGAAAACGTCAGTCATTCCGTCGGTCTGATTAAAAACCATCCATTATTACCACCGGGCACGAACGTCCACGGGCTCGTCATCGACCCGGGAACAGGGAAACTCGACCGCGTCGATTGCTAAACTTGTCCTTATATAGTAGAAAGAAGGTACGACCGACACCGGTCGTGCCTTTTTATGTTTTTTTCTTGACAGCAAAAAGAACGGTCTGTATGATACTTTAGTATAGTACAGTGATACCAAAAGAAAGCGTGGTTTTATAGTTATGTTCAATGCTGTTGTTTTAGCCGTTATCCTTTTATTTGTCTTAGCCATCTTCCGTGTCCACATCGTCCTCGCGATGGTCATCAGCGCTCTCGCCGGTGGTTTACTCGGCGGTCTTGGTTTAACGAAAACGATCGAAAGTTTCTCAGGCGGTCTTGGAGCCGGCGCAGAAATTGCCCTCAGTTATGCCTTGCTTGGTGCGTTCGCCGTCGCCCTGTCGAAAACAGGTTTGCCGGACGCCCTCGCACATAGCTTGATTGCTCGCTCAAAAGGAAGTGCCGATGCGACGTCGGTCAAGAAGTTAAAAGGGTTCATCATGTTCGCGATTTTATTACTCGCAATCAGTTCACAAAACGTCTTGCCGATTCACATCGCCTTCATTCCGATCATCATCCCGCCGTTACTCGGTCTGTTTAATGATTTGAAAATTGACCGGCGCCGGATGGCCATCATCATGACGTTTGGTCTCGTCACACCGTATATGTTTTTACCAATCGGTTTCGGTGATATCTATCTCAATCAGATTCTGTTACCGAACTTACAAGAAAACGGGATGGACACCGCTGGCGCATCAGTCATCAAAGCGATGGCGATTCCGGCGCTCGGGATGTTGTTCGGATTGTTACTCGGTTTATACAATTACCGGAAACCGCGTGAATATGAGATGCGGAACATCGCACCGGACGATTACGAGATTCCTGTCGTCACGAAATCCAAATTATTACTGAGTTCAATTGTCGTCATCGCGACGCTCGTCGTCCAATTGACGACGGAATCGATGATCATCGCCGCGACGACCGGCCTCCTGCTCTTCCTCGTGTTACGACTCGTCCGCTTCAGCGAAGCAGACGATGTCATCACACGCGGTATGCGGATGATGTCGTTCATCGGATTCGTCATGATTTCAGCGAATGGCTTCTCAAACGTTTTACGTGAGACAGGTGATATCGAACCACTCGTTGAAAACTCAAAATCGTTAATGGGCGATTCGCAGCTCGTCGCTGCCTTCGTCATGCTATTGATTGGATTACTTGTCACTGTCGGAATCGGTTCAAGTTTCTCGACGATTCCGGTCATCGCCGCCATCTTCGTGCCGCTTTGCATCCAGTACGGATTCAGTCTCGAGGCGACGATTGCCATCATCGGTACAGCCGGTGCACTCGGTGACGCCGGTAGTCCGGCAAGTGATTCGACACTCGGACCGACGAGCGGATTGAATGCTGACGGACAACACGATCACATGCGTGAAACGGTCATTCCGACATTTTTACACTACAACTTACCATTGCTGATTTTCGGTACGATTGCTGCCGTCATTCTTTAATGAAGAAATCATCTCGTTTTAACGACGGGGTGATTTTTTTCTTTCCATTTTGCGTGGACTTCTCTAAAATGAAGGGATGAAGTGCAATTAAAGGAGTGTGGAACGTGTTATCTAGCGTCGTCAATACCGTCTTACTATATTTAGCCGACTTAGGTTATGTCGGAATCGCGCTTGGCTTGATGATTGAAATCATCCCGAGTGAGATCGTCTTATCCTATGGTGGGTTCATGATTTCTCAAGGGACGATCGGCTGGCCACTCGCTATCGTCGCCGCCGTCATCGGTGGATTGTTCTCGCAATTGTTTTTGTACTGGTTCGCCCGCTACGGCGGTCGTCCCCTCATCTTGAAGTACGGAAAATATGTATTGATCACGGAACACCATCTTGATCTCGCGGAACGTTGGTTCGTCAAATACGGACAAGGTGTCATTTTCGGGGCACGATTCATCCCCGTCGTCCGCCATGCGATCTCCATTCCGGCAGGTCTCGCCAAAATGGATCAAACAAAGTTCTCAATCTACACGATTCTCGCGATCATCCCGTGGTCGATTTTATTTCTCTATCTCGGTGAGACACTCGGAACGAACTGGCGCTCGATTAAAGACGTCGCCGCTCCCTATACGAACGGCATCTTAATCGCAGCGGTCGTCATGATCGTCTTGTACGTCGCCCTCAAGAAACGCCAACGTACGACGTAATCCGTTTACAGCCTGTCCTACTGCGACAGGCTTTTTTTAAAAGGAGTGATTTCTATTGGAGACATCAAAAACCGTAACCATGCATCTGGATCGTGTCACTGCCTCACATATCCGTGGAACGCATATCGCGACGGGACTGACGATTGCCGGTCATATTCTACTCGTCGAACAAATCTACGATGAAAAACGGCACCGTCCTTTCTTGCATGTCCATCGGATTCATGACCAGTGGCGCAATACGATCATCATCGCCCAGGAAGACGTTGAATTCAGTTATGTCGAATCGTTTTCCGACGGACGGATCCTGCTCGTCGCCTCGCGTTGTGATGACGATGTCGACGGATCATGGTTACCGAATGCTTTTATTTACGATCAAGTCGGTCATCTGATTGACAGTTATTGTCTAGATGACGGAATTCAAAATGTCCAAGTCGATGAGCGTGACCACATTTGGGTCAGTTATTTCGATGAAGGCGTCTTTGCTGACGCCGCGACCAATTCAGTTGGGTCGTTCGGCCTCGTCGCTTTTAACGACCAGGGGAAAGTCGTCTTTAAAAATCGCGACTATCCCATCGATAACTGTTATGCAATGAACGTCTCGTCTGCGAATGATGTCTGGTTCTTTTATTACTCCGACTACCGGATCGTTCAACTGCAAGGAGGAACGAGTCAGGCGTTCCACGCACCGAAACGGCCGTTCACAGATTTTGCTATTTATAAGGACTATCTCGTCTCGACGGATAATACGCAGACCCACGTCTTACAGCAACAAGGAAAACAGTATGTCGAGCAAGGACAGATGTCCTTCATGTCGGAGCAGGATGAATGCTTGTCCGGAACCATCAAGATGCGCAAAAACCAAATCGTCTTAACGACAGAAACGCGCCTTTATACAGGCGCATTAAGTGATATGATTTTTGACGCGTAAAAAAGTACCTCGATGATTTGAAGTCATCGAGGTACTTTTGATTAACGATTTGATTCAATCGCAGCATTTAAATAATCAAATACATGTGTAGTTTTAGCATTGGTTAAGTCGATTGTTTTCAGACGTTGCTCAGTCTTATTTTTTAAGTCACCGTCTAAATACGAAAGCAACATTGCATATACTGTGCTCGATTCATCATTAGATTTTGGAGCTCCTGTTTTTAAATCATAACGCGTATAGATTTTACCTTTTAATAATTCGTTACTGATGAATTGATCGAAAGATTTATCCTTCCTACCAGTCAGTTCCTTATAAGCAATTGCTATTAAAACTTGATCAATCATATTAACTTCAGCATCATTCGCAAACTGATATATTTGTTTATCTGGAAAATATATTTCCGAAAAAAATGGTCCACTTCTTTTAGATTCTAGAAGAATTTTTTTCATTTCATCAAATTGACCCAATCGTTTTACTGATTGACTATCCAAATAGTTAATATGGAGCGTTTTCGCCTTTTCTTGAAACTTCCAATCGTAAAAATCAATCAAAACGTTTGACCGAATCATATTTTTTTTAACGCTATCGTCAATCTTTGTAGCAATTTCTTTATATTTTTGCTTTTCAAACACTTTAGCAGCTAAATGTAATGCATTACTTATTCTAAAATCATCTACGATGGCATTAGTTGAAGTTGTATTATTTAATTCCCACTTAATAAATAGATTATCTGATTCGTTAACAAAGAAATTGTTTTCTAATACTTTCACCTGTTCCTCGAATCGTTTTTCGTCATTGATTTCAACTAAATAAGTCATATACTGTCCAATACTTTCAGCGAGATGCATAGATTCGACTTTATCATAATCACGAATCAGACCTTTTTCCATGTAGGAATTTTCAATTTGATTCACGATTTCATCTTGATTTTTCATAGTAAAGTAAACGCCTCCAGCAGCTATACACAGTATAATTACGATAACACCTAAGATAATTCGTTTCATGATTGCTCTACTTTGACACGTTTCGTTTTATCCCATACAATCACTTCATTATTGAGCTTACTTTTCACATATGCAAAAACACCTCGGAATAAAAGTACGACAAATAATTGAGCATATGTAAAATACATTATCAGGCCAATCAATACATTAAGTGGTGTCGCAGTTTTTTCTAATTCTTGTGCTGCTAAAATTTGAATAGTATAGACTAAATAAGTCATAAACCAAAACATGATTAATGGGGTGCTCACTTCATCAAAAGCGTAGCCAAACAACCCTAGTATCAAGACTGTGTCTGAAATAAGCAGTAAGAAAATAAATAAAAGGTAGGTCAAGATATGTTGCAATGAATGGACAAGTGTACGTCCCTTCCAAAATTCTTTAGTCACAAATGCTTTTTCCAATAAATATATATTCCCTAACATCCAACGTGTTCGTTGTTTCATATACACTTTCAAGTTTTCAGGTTCTTGCTCCCATGTCTCTGACTCGTATACGACAGGTAGTTTGTAACCAAGTGCTGTTATCCGCATAGTTAATTCTGCATCTTCAGCTAGTGCATACGGATCATATCCACCTAATTCTTCAATTACACTTCTTTTTAAT
This sequence comes from Exiguobacterium sp. N4-1P, assembly GCF_002214325.1. Taxonomy (NCBI): domain Bacteria; kingdom Bacillati; phylum Bacillota; class Bacilli; order Caryophanales; genus Exiguobacterium; species Exiguobacterium sp. N4-1P. Next base: position 1,200,444 of record NZ_CP022236.1, on the reverse strand, counting down.
AACATGTTCGTCCCGGCTAGTGAACCGGTATTAAAAGCTTTCCATCGGCCGCTTTGCATAATTAATTGAAATACTTGAAACTCTATGGCAATCATTCTTGTAAGTATATTCGTATTCGCATTAATCGTTTTTACAACACCTACTGAGCCACAGGCACCTTCAGTTTGAAAGGCAGCCTCTACTAATTTTGTAACAGCATCTGGTTTAGGTTGATTATCAGCATCGTAAATTAAAAAATATTCCGAGTCAGTGATTTTTAATCCATAATTTAATACTCTTGATTTACCAATCGGTTCACCTTTAGGAACAGGAATGTAATGAATCCGACTAAACATTTGAGTAAACTCTAGAGCAATAGTCTTCGTATCATCAGTTGATTGATCATCGAGCAGAAAAACATCAAGTTGACCTGCATAATCAATTGTCATCATCGCTTCTAGTGTTTGTCTCATTACAATTCCCTCATTGTGTGCAGGAATTAAGATAGCTACAGAGGGATAGTCTGTCATGGTTTTAACTTTCGATTTTGAAAATCTATCAACAATTCCGGCGACTGTTAAAAAAGAATAATAAATAAGCATCAACCAAAAAATAGCCATAATCCCGTTTAATAAAAGATTCATTGCGCCACCTCAATTTTTTCCAATGAACTCTCCACAGATTCTTCGACTAGAATAATTTTTGCTTCGAACGGATATTCGATCGAGGTAAAATCGGTACGGAGGTTTTCTAAATAACGTGACCAGGCAATAGTAGCACCTTTTTCCGTAGTATTTTGCAAAAATATAATAAACTCTGTTTTGTTACGTTGTGACATTACATCATAATTTGCGCGAAATACATTTAATCCGGCAACTGTTAGTGTTTGGATAATCGTTTTCTTATTTAAAGTGGAAGGATTAAGGTGGATGTGGATTAAATAATTTAGTTCATTCCGTCGATTTGCTCCAGTAATTAAAAAATCCGTTCTATCTAAAAATTCACTATAAGACAGGAGTTGAGGTGTTTCAGAATAACCCTCAAGAATTTTAACACGGTTTTCTAGTACTTGATTTTCTTCGAAGACCCCTCTCAGTTGTCGAAGCAATAACCAATATAAAAACACGATTATAGAGGATAAAAGATGTTCAAAAATATAAAAAAGCTGAGTTTCATTTGAAGACTTTACAAACCAGGTAATAAGAAGATAAACAAAACCTAGCGACAATACATAAGTAACAAGAATCACAAAATTTTTCCGTCCATTTAGTGCAGTCATTAATACTAAAACAGGCAACACTAGTATAGCTGAAATTGAAATTCTTGATTCTTCATTCGATACATGCAATACATAAATAGAGCAAGTTAACAGAGCAATCAAAATAAGTAATGAAAAACCATATTTCTTCATAAGGTATCTCCCAGCCTGAAAATTTTTATCAATTAATTATTACTGACATTAATTTATTTTAAAGGCATTTATGGGTTTAGTATACTAATTTTTTAAAAACGTACATTTGATGTTAATTTTTATAAAAAATCTCGCCTACATCGAATAAATATTTATTCGATGTAGGCGAGATTTATATTTTGCTAATCAAATCATTTTTTTAACGCTCCCCGTGCATTCAGTGCCGCAAACACAACCATCGCAAGACTGAGAACAGCCGCGACAAGCACCCCTTGCGTATAGACACTCCAGTCAATCGTCTCACGTAGCAAAACGGCCCGCATCCCTTCCATGATATAGGTCGTCGGGTTGATCGTCGCAGCTATCTTTAACCATTCCGCCTCAATCAATTCTTTCGGGACGAATGTCGTCGATAAGAAAATCAACGGGAAGAACAACAACGTTCCGGCTTGTGCCGCCTGTGCATTGCGTGTTTTCAAGGCGACCCCGACCGAATAGCCGGCAAAGGCGAGTCCGAAGCCAAGCGCAAGGACAATCGTCAGGAAAAAACCGGCAGCTCCGGCAGGAATCGATAATCCAAGTAAAAAGCCCATCCCGAAAATCAACAGTGTTTGGACGAACAACTGCAACATCCCGGCAATCATCGGGCCGAGGACGATCGCCGTCCGCGAGACCGGTGTCAAAAGCAGTCGTGCAAAATATCCACTTTCGATATCCTTGACGAGGGCTTGTCCCGCGCCCCCTGCTCCACCGACGGCACCAGAAACGATCGAGACGGGTAAGATGAAGTTCAAATAATCGACGCCCCCGAACTGAGGTAAGCTCGAGATGCCGGATAAACCACTCGTGTAGACGAGCAAAAAGAACACACTGATGATCAGGTTTGGGATGAAGGAGAATGGATTACGAAGTGTCACGAGCAAACTCCGTTTCGTCAAAATCAAGGTTTCACGCCACATCTCAATCACGCTCCTTATAGACTTGACCGGTCAACTGAATGAAGACGTCGTCGAGCGACGGTTGCTTGACGAGTAATGATTTCGCCGTCAGTTGGTGTTCATCCAAATAACGGACGACATTTTTTAAGCTTTCCGTCCCGCTCGACGGTAAGATGACCGTCGCCTTTTCGACCCGACCGTCGAAGTTCTCACTGAGCCGACGCATCGCGTGTTCATCGTCGAGGACGACTTCGATCCGCTCTTCCCCACTCGTCGCTTTCAGCTCAGCAGCTGTCCCTTCTGCGATCAGTTTTCCTTCATTGATAATGGCAATCCGGTCGGCCAATTGATCGGCTTCTTCGAGATACTGTGTCGTCAGGAAAATCGTCGTTCCGTATTCTTCATTCAAGCGTCGGACTTCCGTCCAAATCTGGAGGCGACTGGACGGATCAAGACCGGTCGTCGGCTCATCGAGAAACAGGACGGGTGGACGATGGACTAACGTCAACGCTAAGTCGAGCCGTCGCTTCATTCCGCCGGAGTAAGTACCGGATCGTCGCTTGCCGTCGCCACTTAACCCGACGAGTTCAAGCAGCTCTGTCGCACGCCGTTCCGCTTCCTTCGCTTCAAAACCAAACAGCTTACCTTGGAGGACGAGTAATTCGTATCCGGTCAAATCTTCATCAATCCCTGTGTCCTGGAGTGCAACACCGATTTGGAGCCGAACTTTCTTTTCATCCCGCTTAATGTCAAATTGATTAATCGTCGCACTGCCTGAACTCGCCGTAATCAGTGTCGTCAACATTTGGACCATCGTCGACTTCCCAGCGCCGTTCGGTCCTAAAAAAGCAAAGATTTCGCCCTTGTCCACATGAAAGGAAATTGCATCGACAACCTTTTTCCCGTCGTATTCCTTCGTCAAATCCTGCACATCGATCATCGTCATCCATCCTCTCCACCTAAAAAGAAGCGATTTTAATTTATTTCCCCTGTTTTGATGACAATGAAGCGAAAAAAACTGCACCGCTCTTTTTAAAAGAGAACAGTGCAGTCTGAAAAAATCATTCTATTGTAGTTACGATGCGACTAACCATTTTTCCTTCAAGGCATCGATTTCCTGGCTGCCTTCATAAGAATTCATCCACAAGTTCATCACATCGAGAACGTCCGGTTGCCGTTCCCGGACGAGATAACTTTTTTCAGCAGGGATCCATTTTTCCGTGATTTTCGGTGCCCCGAGTCGTTCGTCGAGTGAAGCATAGTGAACAGCCTCGACCGTATCGGTAATCATGACATCGACTTCACCCGTCGCGACGGCTGCCGGAATGGCTAAGTTATCCGTGTACATGACGATACGGGCACGATCGAACGTCTGACGGACGAACTGCTCGTTCGTTCCCCCCGGATTCAGACCGATTGTAATGTCCGGACGATTGATGGCAGCAATTGATGTCAAACGGTTTAAGTCACTTTTGCGGACGAGTGGTGTCTTTTGGAAAGACAAGTAACTTTTCGTGAAGTCACCAATGATTTCGCGTTCGATGTTTTTTGTCACGCCGCCGACAACCATATCGAATTTACCGGCACGTAAGTCGCGCGTCAACGTCGGCCACGTCGTCGGGACGAATTCGACTTCAAGTCCTGCTGTTTTTGCAAACGAGCGGATGACCTCGATATCGAACCCTTCATAGTCATTCGTCTGACGGTTCAAGTAGGTGAACGGTTTATAATCCCCCGTCGTCCCGACGATGATTTTTTTATCGGAAAAGACATCACGTGTCCGTTCCTCTTTCTTTGGGGAAACAAACTCTCGCAACCGCGTCACCGCGAACAAACTCGAAATAACAAGACTTCCTCCAAGCACGACTCCCTGCAGTTTATTCACCTAGCTCGCATCCTCTCTCTATCTCGTTCTATTTTGTATAGTACTCAAAAGAGTATCACATCCCTGTCCGTTCTAAAAGATTTTTTTGATTATTTCGTCAAATCGTGTTTCAACGTTTTTTCGTGCGAAGCCCTCTCGATTGCATTTGACGATGCGTTTCTTTCATAATAGGAAAGAATCGATTAGCGAAATGGAGGAATGTAAGATGAGTAAAGTATTCATTATTGGAGCGAACGGGAAAGTAGGACGGCACGTCGCCAAACAATTGAGTGACTCAACTCATGAAGTCCGCGTCGGTCTGCGGTCACCTGACCAGTTTTCTGACTTTGAAGCACTCGGACTGACTCCTGTCCTGCTTGATCTCGAGCAGAACATGGCATCGATCCAGGACGCACTCGGAGATAGCGACGTCGTCATCTTCACAGCGGGATCCGGCGGACACACCGGTGCCGATAAGACGATGTTGATTGACTTAGACGGTGCCGCTAAATCAATCGCGGCAGCAGAGCAACAAGAAGCGAAACAATTCATCATGGTCAGTGCCTTGAACGCCGACTCGCCGGAAACTTGGTCTGACAGCATGAAACCGTATTATGTCGCAAAACACTATGCCGACCGGTTGTTACGTGACAGCAAACTCAACTATACGATTTTGCGTCCCGGCGGTTTATCAGACGATGCCGGAACAGGTGCCGTCACGACCGACCCGTCTGATGCGGATACAAAATCGATTGCCCGTGAAGATGTCGCAGCCGTCATCGTTGCTTCAATCGGACAAGAAACGGCATCCCGTCAAACAATTACACTCCTCGAAGGCGATACACCCATCGCTGACGTATTTGCATAAAACGAAAAACGAGCGACCCCGATTCCGGAGGTCACTCGTTTTTTCATGACGCTTGTTTCACTTCAACGATGTGTGCTTGTTCGCGACGGATTGCCGTTACAATCAACGTAACGCCTAACGTCACAATTAAGATCATTACCAGGTTAAAGGCATACTGCGAGATATCTCCATCAAAGTAAATTAATCGTGTCAGTCCTGCGACTGCATTCGGGACGGGAAGAAACTGACCGAGCGACTGATAGAACGGTGCGAGCATCGATGGTGGCACGATATTTCCTGCCGTCATCAACTGGAACGGAATCAACGCGACGTTGACGAGCGGTGCGATTGGTCCGAATATCGCAAAGTTCATTTGCGTGACACTGATACAGGCTGCTGTTAATAAGACTTGGAATCCCCAGACTTTTAAAAAGGATGCTGCACTATCCGAGAACAAGAAGGCAATCGTCACCATGACAAGTGGCACGACGACAAGAACGATGCCATGCAACAATTGTTTACTCCAAAAGAGCGACCACTTTTGATGTTGCTTCTGAAGAGTTTGTGTCACGAGATTAAACTGAATCCCCATCGTCATGACAGCGATGTAAATGACGAAGCCAAGGATGATCGGTAACATCGACGTCGAGAATTCTGACACGTGATGTTCGATGATGATATCGGATGTGAACGGGACGTCTCCATTCAGTTGATTGACGATTTGTCCCGCTCCCTGTTTCAAGATTCCATTAGCAAACTCTGCATTGGCTTGGTTGACATGGAACGTCAAGCGCTGTTCATTCGTCAAATCCGCGACGAGGACCATTTCGACATCACCCTGGTCAAGTTGCTTCAGTCCGGTTTCTGTTGAATTGACTTGCGAGACGGTAAATGGACTTTCAGCTTTGAACTGTTGATAGAAATCTGCCGAGCCTTGATCCGCCACGACCGCGACGCGTAATTGATCCAGTCGTTCCGTCGCACCCTGGTACCCTGTCATCCAGACGACGAGGAAGAGAACCGGTACGACGAGGGCGAACATGAGCCCGACTTTCGTTTGTGTGATTGCAAATACGTCTTTCATTGTCTTCATTTTTGTATCCCCTTTTTATGTGCATTGCTTATAATAGCATGTGCAACTATTAAACCAAAAAAGAAAACCACTCACGTCACATTTTTGTGAATGGTTTCAAGCGTCCGAATGAACTGTTCAATCTCCGCTTTCGTCAGCCCTTGAAACGCTTGTTCTTGCAACGCATCAAGCGTCGGTTCAAGCAATTCAAGCACGTGGACACCCTCTTTTGTTGTCAAAAGAATGAACGCACGGCGATCTCTCGGATCAGACGTTCGCATGACGAACCCTTTTTTGACAAGCTTATCAAGAATCTTCCCAACTGTCGTTTGATCCCGTTCCGTCACGAGCGCTAACTGTTTTTGGGAAACACCTTCTTGCTTATGCAATTCACTTAAGACAGAGAGTTGTTCCGGTGTCAGACCGTGCACGTCCATCCGCTTCGTCGCCGCCCGTTTAAATGAATGATAGCTGCGCGACAGCTGCATGCCAAGCGACCAATCGACTTCCTTCACATGCTTCCCCTTCTTTCCGATAAATAGTTGCACTACTTATTATTTCGACTTACTCACTATACTGGTCAGGAAGAGGAGTTGTCAATGACCTTTCTTGAATCGTCGGTGTTTCTATTTTTCTGGTTAGCGGCACGGATCCTTTTCAATATTCCAGATATGATTAGCACACCGAACGCCGTTCCTAATGTGTTCAACCACACATCATCGACGTCAAAACTACGGTAGTTGTAGCCGATGAACAGACCTATTATCGCTTGAGTCGATTCAATGCCTATACTCATCATAAAGCCCAGCATGATGACGTTCCGTCGCTTCATCATCGGATAGAGAACTAACAAAAAGATTCCTAACGGTACAAACAAAAGAACATTTCCCATGACCTGGATCAAAAAAGCTTCGCCTTGTCCTGAATTTACCGTATCAAGCAGCAGTTTGAACGGAAGGAAGTTATGATGTTCCCCATGCTGTTCACGAATTACTTCATCAATCAAACTTCGTTGAACGGGTAATGGGAATAACGTAAGTGACACGACGCCGGCAAGATAAACGGAAAGTAACATCCAGTAACTAAAGCGTCGTCCTGAAATTTTACCTTGTGTGACGCGGTAAGAAAGAATAAGTAAACAAATCGTAATCATCAAAAAACAAGGAAGTTCGAAGGTCAGCTGAACTGCGCCCTATAGTTTGGACAATTTAATAAAAGCACCTTTATTGTTTAAGCTGCTATGAGATGGCTTCGGTATTGTGCCGGAGTCATCTTTTGTAGTTTCCATTGTCTTCGTTCGCTATTGTAATAGTCAATGTATACATCGACCATAGCGCAGACCTCATCGAGGTCAGATGCTAATTGATAATCGACATAATCTTTCAAGTGCCCAAAGAATGATTCCATCGGGGCATTATCCAGGCAGTTTCCTCGACGTGACATGGATTGAACCATCCCCATCTCACGAATCCGTGCTTGATAAGCAGGATGCGTATAATGGAAACCTTGATCGGAGTGTATCATGGCTTCCGGATGTGTATTCCCTTGAAGTCGTTCTGCGAGTTTATTCGTCGTATGACGTAAATCTTGAATTCTCCCTTGTATTGGATGGTGCGATCCGATACCGAGGCTACGTGGGGATTCGCTTCAAGTTGTCTGATTTGATCTGGATTAAAGGTACGTCTGTTCATAAATAGTCCTCCCGTATGAATTGAATAGATATAGTATATCGATATCTCTGAACACAAAAAACCCCGAATGGGGTCTTTTATCAAGTGTCCACCATTTAGGGTTCAGTTCAAGCATGCAAAAGGTAGTCCTTTCTTTAATAAAAATGCTCATTTTATTCGATTAACTTCGACATTATAGTAAGAACGAAGTTACATTTACGACGTAAACGATTTTATCGACTCGATATGCGCGTCTTTAATCATTTGATCGACTTGCGACCGTTGCTTGAGCTCCTCGTAAACGTTATCGACTTGTGCTCGTGTCAAACGATTAACCGTCGCCAGTTTATTGATGGTCCGGCGTAACTCATTCCGCTTGATGACATGGACATGGCTCGAATCGACCGTGATTTTCTTCAGTTCGCACCGTTCACTGAAGACGATCAGTGAATGGTAAACCGCTTCATCTACCGTTCCTGACAAAAACTTTTGAAGACTCTTCAGGTGCTGTTCATTTTGTTTGATCGGATTGTAAAACCGTTGTTTAAACCGATTCTTGAACATCTGTGTCCACTGACGGTCGACTTCTTTCCCGAAAATCCAGCCGCTGTAGTTTTTCGATTCGAGGACGTAAATCCCGCTCTCATGAATGAACGTGACGTCGATTTCCGTCATGCCTTTCCCCCGTGCTTTTGGTACATATGTATTGATGACAAACTTTCCGTATCCGTCGATTTTTTCAAGTTCGCGTGTCGTCAAGTACTCGCCCCACAGTCCTTTGTCACGGACCGCTTTGAGGAATCGTTCTTGTGTTACTTGCTTATACGTACTACGTTCAAATGAGCGGCGCCGTAAGTAATACAGACTTGAGAGCGTCACGACGAAACCAACGAACATGACACCACCTATGAGGACTAACAACGGAATTAACGATACAATGATTTTTTCCACTTTTTTCATTCCTTTCACCTAAAAAACCTTTATTTACCACTAATTAAGAATAAACGTATTCTTATGACTTTTCCACTATTTGTTACATGGTACAGTCTATGCTACGGTGAACAAAAGGAGGTGGATGCATTGATGGATGCTTTATTCACATGGTTGCCCGTCTTGTTTCTTGCCATCATCTGGCAATCGATTTCACAACAACTAGCCAAGCAGCGGATCCAGCAACAGCAATTAACGAAGGAAATTAAACGTATTCAAATTCACCTTGGAATGCCGGGAGTAGATGCGGATGAGGTTAAACTCCAACATCAAGTTAAACACCTTCTTCAAGAGGATCAGATGGTGGAAGCTGTTAAACTAGTCCGAAATCAACTTGGTTATTCATTACTCGAAGCTAAGCAGTATGTCGATTCTCTTCATTTTGATTCATCAAACTAAAAAGACAGGCAAACCTTCCCTAAGTGAGTGGAAAGTTTGCCTGTTTAATTCGGTGGATAAATTATTTGCTTTCCTTCAATTATTGTCATAATTTAAAACATCATTATGAATTATACCCAAATGATAACGTGCTGACGATGAAACCAATCGTCGCAAAGATGAAAAACGTACAACACATCGTCAACAAGACCAACAACGGTTTTGGCAGCTGAACTTTCACTTTCCAAATTGCCACGAGGAGCAGGGCGTTCAAGAGCAGGAATCCGAATAAAAATGTAAACAAGCCGAGCCGTTCCTTCATCATGAAGATTAAATCCATGTCATTCTTCCCTTCTTCGATCTGTCAGTCAAACACATCTGTGATTATTTTCTCGATTTATTAATCATTACAAAAATATCCAAAAAAGACAATCAGATTATTGATTCACTTTTTTTAACTGTGCATTTTGAATCTTATAGACTTCGTCACATAACAAATCGATGTCCTGTTGATGATGACTCGTCAGGAAAATCGTCCGCCCTTCTTCTTTATACTGCACGAGCAGTGTTCGAATCCGCTCGACACTTTCTGCATCGAGTGCATTAAACGGCTCATCGAGTAACAAGACTTGTTGATTTTCCATGATGGCTTGCGCGATTCCAAGTTTTTGCTTCATTCCGAGCGAATAATGTTTGACCTTTTGGGTCAAATTCGGTGCCAGTCCGACTTGTTCCATCGCCCGGCGAATCGTCACATCATCGACTTTATTTTGAATCCGGGCGAGTTCCTTTAAATTCGTGAATCCATCCAGTTGACCGATATAGCCCGGTCGTTCAATTAAGATGCCGAAGTCTTTCGGAAAGCGGTGTTTCCCCGTCAAGCTTTGTCCGTCGACTTCAATCGTGCCCGCGTCCGGAAAGACAAACCCGCATAACATCTTAAATAACACGGACTTACCGGACCCGTTGACACCCGTTATCCCATAAATTTTTCCCAGTTCGAACGAGGCGTTCAGGTCGTGAAATAATTCATGTCCTTTATATTGTTTGCTGACGTTCGTTAATGTAATCATCATATTTTCCCCCTTAATGATTTGTCCGGACGTGTTTTTTTAAAACGAACTGGATGATGATATAAACGAAGAGGCTTGCTCCAACTAGTTGGAGACTGATCGTGTAAGCGGAATGATCGAGCAATTGAACTGTTCCGTTTCGTCCAATCGGAATCCAGTCGTTTTGAACGAGTGGTAACAGTGCGACCATCCCTCCTCCGATCCAGTAAATCCCTTGAACGGCTTCGCGCGTCCAGTACAAGACCAAAAACAGAATCAATCCGTACACGATGAGTTGGAGTGTCCCGTTGATGATTGTCTGGTAAAGAATCGTCGCGAGATCAACTGACAAACCGTTCACCTTTGTCGTCCACTCGACGCCCCGTAAAAATGCAAAAAGTGTCGCTAAACCGACGAGACCGATAACCGTTCCGGTTGCTGTCACTAAAAGCCGCGCCAATTGTTTCGAAAACCATCGATTCAACGACCGGTGCCGGATGATGTGATAAAGTCCTTGATCGATGACGTCCCGTTCATATCGTTGCGTCAGCAGGTAGGTATAGCCAAAAAATAAGACGGCATGATTCAAATATGCCTGCAGCGTGAAACCATCAGACCGGACGCCGCTGAATACGGTCAGTAAGTAATCACCATACGTCTGATTCGCCGGCTGCATCAAGAAAATCAATGCACAACATACTAGATAGAGAGCGGATGAACCGCCGCTGTTCGGCAAACGAATCGGCCGGTCAAGAAGCAAAAATCCGATGCCCAGGACAAAAACGCAACCTATCCAAAATTCATACGCCTGATGCGCAAGCAGTGCGGCTAACGACAACAGGAAAAATAGGCTCGGAAGTCCGATTTTAAAGGCAAGCCCTGTCCCGAGAAACAGCAGGCCCGAAAGCAGGTACAAGAGTTTCCGCTGCTTCGTCCACAGGTAGAAAAAACCCAGTAATAAATGAATCAACAAGCCGCCGACAAATAAAAATTCAAGTTGCAGACAATGGGAAAGCAGCGGCGAAATGTTCAAAAACACCGAGTCTTTTGGGATATAAAATACCTGTCCGGCCCGTGCCGCAAGACTCCAATTCGTTTCAGCCGGTGCCTGCAGTGCAAACAGGTATCCGACAATCGCATACACTAATAAACCCATTCCCCACGATTTAGCGAACCGTCCGGTACTATGTATCAACGCACTCCGTGTATTCCGGAAGCGGATCAACCGGAAATCCGTTAAGTCCCTTTGTATTCGAACAATCGATAACAGGAGAACAAGCAACAAAATATCGTACATCAACAAATAGGTATTCATCGTCACTGCCGTCATTAAATCCCATTGATTAAATTCGATTCCTTTACCAAGCGCTTCCTGTTGATCTTGATACATCCAGATACCCGCAAAAAGCGTCACTTGAAGCCAACAAACCGCATAGACGATCCGGCTCACAGTTCCCACTCCGTCCGCTTCATCCCCGTGATCATCAGTCCGAGCAACATCAATCCCAGGACACTGAACGGAACAAATATCGTCCACAACGGCATCGCGATAATGTTAAACGGGAAAATCGTACTGACGGGCGAAAATTGCGGGACACTGAGCAAACCGGTCGCAAAGTTCAACAGGTGATAAAACAAAAACGGAAGACCGACTGCCAGAAATAATTTCCCGGACAACACTAACAACAGGTAAGCAATTGTCGCATATACCATCGCATTGAGTCCGATCCATCCCGCATAAGCGATCATATACATCCCATCCGTCGTAAAGGCTTGGGTGAACGTCGTCAATGATTCCGGACCCTGTTCATATGTCATCCAGTTCAAGCTCGGCTCTACGAACCGTAAAAACAGCATCCATCCGAGCATCGTCACAAAAAAGACGATAAACGTGATCAAGGCGTTGACGACTCCTTTGGCAATGAGATAGTCCGTTAGCGAAACACGGGTCCGCGCGTACCGGATGAACTGATGATCGATTTCACGGGCGACCGTTGGCAGGTACAGCACACAACAGAGTAACGGAAACGCGACGGCGATAATCGTTCCGGCAGATTCTTCGAACACCCCCTGCCACGTCAAGAATACGTACCCGGTCCGAACCTGGTTAAACTGTAACAGGATAATCAGCGGGAGCAGCAAAGCCAGACATAACGTCCGACGTGTCATGCTTCGTTTTAATTCCGTCCAGATAATCGATTGCAACGGCTTCTCCTCCTTTAGTTATGGTCGTTTTTTCGTGACAAAATACAACAAGATGCTGAGGGCGGGAATCACGATCGACAAGACGGTCGTCGTTCGCGACAGCCGATCCGTCCGGTGCCGCTGAATGATGATCCAGATTGCAAACAAGACATGTGCCGCCGTCAATCCGAGCAAGGCAAATGCTAATCCAATGATAACCGTATCAATCTCATCAAATTCGACTTCCCAACCTTTGTCCGGTGCACCGCTAAGAGATGATGACATGAACGGTTGAAAAACAGCGGGGACGCTTTTTCCATAGCTTTGTTCAAGCGTCACTCGCCCGCCTTCAGCCGACGTACTGTATATCCGGGCTGCCGTGACCATCCACTCTTCTTCGACAACTGTCTTCAGCGGAGCAGAATCAGTTGCCTGCCATTCCTCCCCTAGTTGATATCGAATACCGCTTTCCGAAATATCCGATGTACTCCGGACGATGAAACCACTGAAACCAAACATCAGACTCAACACCAATACGACAATCCCGGCACGTAAAATCCGTTTTGCAAACAACTTTTGGATCAGTTGTAATTCATGGATCAATGCCTGCGATTGTTCTTCACCACCAAATCGATTGATGGCAATTTTCATTGCCGCCTGTTCCGAGTACCCGTCAAACACCAGCTCGGCGACGGTTTCCTCCAAGTGTTGCCGCGTTTCATCTTTCAGTTCCTTCGTTTCCGGCAAATCCGGATCAGCCGAGCGGTAGAGCTGATTTACATACTCATCTATCATCGGGGTCCCCTCCTAAAAACTGATCCATCAATCGTTTGACGACCTGCCATTCCTGCCGTTTCGTCCGCATTAACGCCCGTCCCTCATCCGTCAGGTGGTAATACTTACGGCGTGCCCCACCGGCCGCTTCGTCACTCCAGTACGAGATGACGGCTGTTTTCTTTTCCAGTCGCTTCAGTGAAAGATAAAGTGTTCCTTCTTTTAATTCGAATGCATCGGCGCTTTTTTCACGAACTTCTTTTGCAATTTCATAGCCGTAACGGTCCTTGTCGACTAATAACGCTAAAATCAAGGTGTCGATATGTCCTTTTAACAGCTCTTTATCAATTTCCATCTTATCCCACCACCTCTTACATACAATGTAAAACAATGTACTCTATAATGCAAGGTACTATTTAAAAATGAAGCATGATACCCTAAATGCTTTGCTTCTCGTGACTCCTACGGGAAAAAGCGCAAGGTTTCTTGCGCTGTCAGAGGCTGGCGAGACCCTGCTCATTGTCCGTTAGGAACAAGGAGCAACGGCTTGCGCCTCGCCCGAGGAAAGCACGGGAAGAAAAAAGCATTTGCCCAGCAACGCTTTATCAAAAAAGCACCGTACCCGTCAAAACGGAAACGATGCTCAAATTACAATTAAACGCCCTAGTGAATTCTAATACATATGATGACCACTAATATTTTTACCGTCATAGCACCTTACCAAAACCCTCAGCTACTCGTGACTTCTATCGAAAAAAGCATTTGCCCAGCAACTTTTCATAAAAAAAACCGTCTCCGTTAAAACGGAAACGATGTGTTAAACAGGTTTTAGTCACGCGCGGCTAAACGATACAATAAATCGAGTAACTCGATGTACAGCCAGATGATCGTCACGATCAAACCGAACGCGGCGACCCATTCCATCGACTTCGGTGCCCGTGCCTCGACTTGACGCGAGATGAAGTCGAAGTCCATCACGAGTGACAGCGAGGCGACGATGACGATGACAAACTGAATCCCGATCGCGAGCGGCGAGCTGCCTGTCATGAACGGGAGGTCGACACCGAACAAGGCGAGCAGGAAATTGACACCGTACAAGACGAGAATCGAGAGGATCGCTGCCGTGACAGCGGAACGGAACCGTTGTGTCACTTTAATCATCCCGGTCGTATAGACGAACCACATCGCGAACGAGACGACGAACGTCGCGACGACGGCTTTTCCGACGATGCCTGGGTACATGCTTTCGAACATTAAGGAAATCGCACCGACTGCGACCCCTTCGACCAGCGCATAGACCGGTGAAAGAACAGGTGCCGTAGCCGGTTTAAAGGTGATGACGAGAGCAAGGATCAGTCCAAGAACAATCCCGCCAATCAAAGCCGGGAATAAAAATTGCGGATTCGCGGCTAAAAAGAACCATGTTCCTCCGGCTGCTGCCGTGACGAGGGCGAGCATTAAGAAAATCTTACTCATCGTCCCACTTTTCGTCATCGACCGTTCGCCAGCCCGTGCCGTCTCAAAACCTCGGCGCAGCGCTGGGTTAACTTTAAATCGTGATGCCATCTTGCGTTCACTCCTTTTAATTTCTCTGTGTCTTATTACGAATCGTTCCCGAAAAAGTTTCAGCTTAACCAGCTATTTAAAGCACTCAGCTGGAACATGACGACGGGAATCGATTCCTTGGCGGAGACGAGGTGCGACGTCGCACGACCGATTTTTCCGCTCGTCACGAACGATTCGTCCGTGAACCCTTCGCCAATCGGACCGAATGGGTCACTATCAATCAAGCGGTGCCAATAGTGAACGAATACTTCGTCATCGCCTCGCTTGATTTTACACCCGCTCTCGATGTCCGGACGCTCAATCCCATACTCGGCATAATGCCAGACCGTCGTCGCATCCCACGGTGAGCCGATATGCAGAATCTGACCGTCCGCCTCGATGAACCGTTCAATCGGTGAGCCGGGACCGAATCCGTTCTCGAACGTGTGGTCCGCGACGAACTCGGCCGCATCTTTCCCCCAGGCTGCGACCGACCACATCGGGTGGTCGCTGCGCTCGACATCCGGAAATGTCCGGAACAATTCCGGCACTTTGCCGACGCTCCGCGTCGGCGTCTTCCGTTTATCATACGCCGGCATTTCTTGACGGACCGTCTCCCACCATTCCTCCGGTACGGCAGGACGACTCCAGTTTTTCGGGTCCGAGTTATCGGTACTTTGTGTCGCCATCATGATCAAGCCCGTCTCGGTGACGACTTCCTGGACAGCTTCGATGACCGCTTGCGCCCCGCCCGGAACCCAGCCGATCTGTTTCATCGCACTGTGCACGAACACTTTCATCCCTGGTTCGACCCCGAGCTGTTTCAGGTCGCGGATTAAATCCGACTTCGTTACCATTTGATTGACTTCCATCCGTCTCACTCCTTATTCAACGACAAGCTGTATCGTCGAGCCTGTTTTTCCTTGCGTGACTTCAATTTTAGCATCGACCCGTGACTTCAGCTCCTGGACGTGGCTGATGATCCCGACCATCCGTCCGCTCGCTTGAATCGACAGTAACGTCTCGATCGCTTGTTCGAGCGACTCGGGGTCGAGTGTCCCGAATCCTTCATCGATGAACATCGTTTCAAGGGAAACGCCGCCACTCGCTTCTTGGACGACTTCCGACAGACCAAGCGCGAGCGCAAGCGACGCTTTAAAGCTTTCGCCCCCGGACAATGTTTTGACATGCCGTGTCTGTGACGTATAAGCATCAAAAACATTCAGGTCGAGGCCATACTTCTTCAAGCCTTTACCGGCTTCCGTCTTCCGCTCGAGCTGGAAGCGACCTGACGTCATCTCCGTCAAATGGCGGTTCGCCGCCTGGAGAATCTCATCGAAGTACGCCGTCTGGACGTAGGTTTCGAACGTCATCCGTTGCGCATTTTCACCGACTCCAACCCGTGCCAGCTCCCCGATGATCCCGTACCGGGCGTCCTCGGCTTCAATCGTTTGTTGGAGCGTCACCCAGGCATCGATCAGCTGTTTGACATGGATGTGTTCCTTCTCGGCACCGACACGTTGGTCTGTCGCTTCCGCCAAGCGTCCTTCCGCTGTTTCGACAAGCGTCCGTAAATGCGCGAGATCCGGACGTGCCGCGGCATTGATTTGTTGTTTCAAGCGTTCGAGTCCTGTCGCGACTTCCTGGCGCTTGACACGATCCGCTTCAAGCAGCGCTGCGAGTTGTTGCATCTCCTGCCGGGACAATCGCGCCTGTTCGAATTGTTCTAACGTCTCAAAATGCTCTTCCGACAGGGCCTGTTCCAAGTCAGCCTTCGCTTGCGTCCGCGCTGCAACATGTGTCGTCGCCTCTTCGGTAATGTGTTGAAGGCGTCCCTGTCGTTCTGCGACTTCCCGATTGAGTTGATTTTTTTGTTGATCGACCGTCGCCCGGTCGGTTTCATATTGTGTCTGTTTCGCCTGCAATGTCTGTTGTTCCTGTTCGAGAACCCCTTTCGACGCTGACGGCTCGCCTGCTTTCGTCAGCAATGCATCAAGTCGGGCAAGCTCAAGTTCGAGTTTCCCTTGTGCCGCGAGCTGCTGATCGATTTGACTCGTCAGTGTCTCAAGTTCTGTTTCGAGCGTCCGCAAGCGTTGTTCGAGCTGACGTTTTTTATCTTGTTGCTGTTTTTGTTCTGCTTCTGCTGCGACGAGGCGGTTGATTTCCGTCCGAATCAGATCGAGTTCCGTCGGCAGCGTCTGTTCTTGCCCGAGTGTTGCGATATCGTGCTCGAGTTGTCGTTTCCGTTCGACGATTGTCCGGTACGTCGCCTGTAATTCCTGGTGGGCCGTCTGCGCTTTTAAATACAGCTGATGCAACACTTCGACGTCATCCAGTTGTGTCTTCACCGCTGGTTCCGGGTGCTCACGGCTCCCGCAAACGGGACACGCTTCCCCGTCGTGCAGATGTTCAGCAAGCTCGGACGCGAGTTGCATCCGTTCTTTTCGCCGCCCTTCCGCATAGGCCGCTTCCGCTTCATCTTTTTCTTTCCGGACACGGGTCCCGCGTTCAATCAATTGTTGCCGTTCCGTTTCACTCCGTTGCCACTCGAGCCGCTTTTGTTCGAGAGTCTGAAGGCTGAAGCGCCGTTCCTGCAACGTCAGTTGCGTGTCCGAGACGTCAGCCAGTGCCGCGAGTTCTGCTTGGATGCGGGTCCGTTCCGCACGTTTGGTCTCACGCTCTGTCAGTAATGCTTGCGGGTTCAGGCGTGCGACGTCCTCCGCTAAACTTTTTTGTTTTTGTTGCAGGTGTTCCTGTTCGCGCAGTTGCTTCAATTCCGTCTCGATTTGGTCGATCCGTCGGGCCCCGTCACGAATTTCTTGTTCGCGACTCGCTAACTGTTCCGCTTGACCGGTGATTTGGTCAAGACGTCCTTGCAACGTCGTCAGTTCTGACGTCAATTGCGTTTGCGCCGTCTCCAGGCGGACGACCGTCTGCTGCTCTGACAAGAAGGCATCGTATCGTCCCGTGATGGCCGCGGCACGTGTCGCAATCTCATACCGGTTCGCTTGTCGCGTGATGTCGGGTAACGTCACGGCGAGTTCTTGCTCGAGTCGCGACAGCCGTTCATGTTCGACGAAGGCATGTTCGAGTTGTTCCGCCTGGCGGAAGCGTTCGCTAACCTGATTGACGTCTTGACGCACCTGCTGTTCGACTGTTTTGGCGGCAGTGATCGTTTCATCGAGCGACGCTAACAATTCATCCGTCACGCTCCGGATCGTCGTCTCATTTTGATTGACCCAATCAACTTCTAACGGCAATTCCTCCAGTTTTGCGAGCTGTTTCGTTTTTGTCTCTTTGATTGCTGCAGCAAGATCGAGTGCTTTCCGGTGCAAGCGTTGCTGGAACTCACCGTACTGCTCCGTCTTGAACAGTTGCTTCAGGATTTGCAGTTTGTCTTTTGACTCCGCCATCAACAGCTCCCGGAATTTATTTTGCGGCAACAGCAAAATTTGCGAAAACTGTTTATGGTCGAGCTGCAAGAGACTTTGAACCCGTTGCTTGACTTCGGGGATTTTGACGGCGAGCGGTTGCCACGCCATCCCGTCGAACCGTGCCAGTTCTGCCTCGTGCGCATAGTCCGTTTTGTTGACGGGATGTGGTTGGCTCGGTTGGCGAATCACACGATAGCGTTCACCTTTCAGTAAAAATTCCAGTTCGACTTCCGTTTTGACATCAGGGCGCGCGAAATGACTCCGTAAATCCGTCATCTCCCGTTCGCCGCCTGACGTCTCCCCGTAAAGGGCAAACGTCAAGGCATCAAAAATCGTCGTTTTGCCGGCTCCCGTATTACCGGAAATGACGAACATCGTCCGTCCGGCGAGTGCCGTGAAATCAATCGTCTGTTCTTCTGCGAACGGGCCGAACGCCCGTAAGGTCAATCGTTCTGGCCGCATGTCGCTTCCTCCTCTAGGACGGTCTGCATCGCATCCGTCGGTCGTTTTTCCCGGACTGCTTCATAAAACTCACTGAATAAATCGGTTAGCGTCGCCGTCTTGACCTGGTCGCGCGATGCTTGGACGGAGCGTGTGCTCTCCCTAGTAAAACCGGTCCGCTCGAGATGCAGGATGTTCGGAAAAACTTTTTTCAGCTTACCCATCGGATCAATCAACGCTTCCGCATCCGTCAAGTTGATTTTGATGTAGTCGTCCGTCGATTGTGTCGCGACGAACGTCGGATCCATCAGTTCGGCGAGCGTTCCCGTCAACTCCCGTAAATCACGCCGCGGGGCAATCGGCTCAAAGCGACGTTCAAACGTTCCTGCGTCATTGAGCGTCAGGATATCGACGCCTTTGACGTGACTCGCTTCCGAAAAGGAATACTTTAAAAGTGATCCACTGTACCGGATCGTCTCGGAACGGATCGCGAGCGGGTTATGTAGGTGACCGAGTGCCGTATAAGTGAACGGCGCAAACGTACTGGCACTGATTTGCCCTGCCGTCCCGACCGACAGTTGACGCTCCGAGTCGGTCTCGAGTCCACCGATGACGAAGGCATGACCGACGAGGACGCTTGGTCCTGTAATCGTTAAGGGTTCGATGATTTTTCGCATCGCTTCGTCATGATTCCGAATCGTGTCGTCCTGATAGACGTAACGGACGATCGCCGGATCTGCGAACGGGACCGGATAAAACTTGACGCCTTTAATCTCGATCGGCTCAATCACCGGTGTTAATTTACCGGCGAGATGTAGACCTGACCGTTCGAGAAGGGTCGTCGCGAAACTGAGCCGTTCCGCCGAATCGTGGTTACCGCTGATCGCGATGACCGGAATCCCGCGGTCGAGGACGATGTCCGCGAGTGTCGCATCGAGCAGTTCGACCGCCTCGGTCGGTGGGACGGCGCGATCATATAAGTCGCCCGCAATGACCACCGCGTCCGGACGTTCCCGGTCGAGTAATGCTAAAAATGCTTCGAGCGCGGCGCGTTGATTGTCAATCATCGATTCGCCGTGGACGATTTTTCCTAAATGCCAATCCGCTGTATGAATCCATTTCATGTTTCCTCACCCTCACTTTACTAATATATTAAGTCCAGTTTAACACGTCTGAAACGGCAATGACGACTCTCGTCCGCGCATAGGCTTCGATCCGGCATGCGTCTATAATCAAAAAAAAGACAGTAAAGACCGGACGCGACCGGACCTTACTATCCTTTACATTCCATGCATTCATTTCCTTAATGTTTGTGCCGCAACCGCTTGACAGAAGTGATGATGGAGACGGATCCTCCGATGATAGCACCGACTACAATTCCTGTCGTGAATTTTGAGCTCTGATGTTTGTTCGGTATATGGGCTGTTTGTTGTTGTTCGAAAATTTGGGCAAGAGGGGACGCGTCTGGTTCAACTTCGATCAGATGATTCGCATGTGCTTCAACATCTTCCCGTCGTTCGACGCTACAAGGTGACAGATAGAACGGATTTAAGTTCGTCCGGTACCGATCTGGATTCCAATTCGCCTGCTGAACCGGTTCAGCTGTCTGTTCTGTCCGCTTCGTCTGGTCCGATGATTGGACCACTTTATCGAATTCTTGTTTCATCCTAATCACTCCTCTTCGCTTTCAGTCTACCTAAAACGCCATTTTGTGTCTTGAAGTCTTATTTACCTCTTTTCAAAACATCTAAAACATATATTTTGAATGTTAGTTTGATTTTTTTGTGACTTTTTAACCAAAAAAGGCGTGATAGAGCTGTTTTGCACGGACGAGTTCCTGTTCCCCATGAATCAGGACGCGTCCGTCACGAAAGGCGACGAATCGATGCGTCTCCGTCTTAAAACTGAGCAAGTACGGATTTTTCGCGACGATACTGACGACCGGGCTCAGATTCTGTTCAAGACGTTCTAAGTCACGCGCCTCATCTCCACGGACCTGGACGGCGTCACGTCCACACAATGTTGTAAACTGCACCGGCATGTGCGTCAAATACGGATAGGTCCGGTTCTCGCCGCAGGACGGGCATGATGCCTTCTTCAAAGACGCGACATTGATGCGGCTCTGTTCATTCGTCCAGACGTCGAACGCGAGCAATTCCTGCCGTAGCGCGTCCGTCGCACCGACGAGGAGCTTCAAGGCTTCCGCGACTTGATACGCGGCGACGAGTTGAATCGCCGGACCAATCACACCCGCCGTCTCGCACGTCGCTTGCCCGCGTGGTAAATGTTCGAGCAAACAATGCAGGCACGGGGTCTCGTCCGGGAGGACCGTATAGGTCATGCCGTAACTCCCGACGCAGCCGCCGTAAATCCACGGAATCTTGTGTTGCGCCGCCACATCATTGATCAGCATCCGGATATCGAAGTGATCGGTTGCGTCAAGAATCAAATCGACACCAGGAATCAATTGCGGTAATTCGTAACGCGTGACATCGGTGACGTGGGCTATAATCTCGACTTCCTGATTGATGGCATTTAAGCGGCGCTCCGCCGCGATCGCTTTCGGGACATGCTGCGCGGCATCGTCCTCCGTGTAAAGGTGCTGCCGCTGGAGATTGCTCCACTCGACGTAATCACGGTCGACGATCGTCAGCTTGCCGATTCCGGCACGGACGAGTTGTTCGGCACTTGCCGTTCCGAGTGCGCCCATGCCGATGATGAGAACATGTTTTTTTGTCAGCTCATCTTGTCCCGCCTGACCGATCGGCCGAAACCGGGTTTGCCGTGAATAACGATCCGTCATCGACTCATCCCTGTCTCGGGACTACTCGCCGTCGCGTACCGTTTCTTTTCGATCCGTCCCGCTTCAAAGCCAAGTCGTCCCGCTTCGACGGCAAGCTTCATCGCTCGCGCCATCTTGACCGGGTCTTTCGCATGGGCGACGGCCGAATTAAGTAAGACGGCGTCTGCACCGAGTTCCATTGCGTAGGCGACATCGGTCGGTGAACCGATTCCTGCATCGACGATGACTGGGACCGTCATCTGTTCGATGATGAAGCTTAAGGCCAGTGGATTAAGGATTCCTTGTCCGGATCCGATTGGGGACGCGGCAGGCATGATGGCGTGACACCCGAGTTCTTCCAGTCTTCGTGCCAACAACAGATCGTCTGACGTATACGGTAAGACGGTGAATCCTTCTTTTAATAATTCTTCCGATGCCCGCAACGTTTCGATTGGGTCCGGTAACAGCGTTTTATCACAGCCGATGACTTCAACTTTGACCATGTCGCACAGTCCGGACGCGCGGGCGAGTTTTGCCAGCCGAACCGCTTCTTCCGCTGTCTTCGCCCCCGCCGTGTTCGGTAATAAATGATACTGACTCAAATCAAGCGCCTCTAAAAAGTTCGGTTGACTCGCTTCAAAGATATCCATCCGGCGAACGGAAAAGGTCAGGATGTCTGCTCCTGATGCCTCGACTGCTTGCTGCTGTGTCGTCACGTCGGGGTATTTGCCCGTTCCGAGTAATAACCGCGACTGAAATGTCGTTTGACCAATCGTTAACATGATTAACCGCCTCCTACGAAGTGAACGATTTCAAAAGAATCGCCTGTTTGAATGGGTGTGTTTTGGTATGCTGTCCGCTCGACAATCTGTCGATTCTGTTCGATGATGACCATTTTTTCCGTCAAATTGAGATGATGAATCAATCCGTCGATTGTCGAAATCGATCCGTCAAGCGTATACGGTTGACCATTAATGGTGAGTTGCATTCGTGTTCCTCCTCGATTCATGTAATGAAAACGGACGAAGCTCATATTTCGGCGTGATTCCCGTTACCTCGTCTGCCAGGACGGACGCCGTGATCGGGGCGAGTAATATCCCGTGCCGATGATGCCCGGTCGCGACGAATAGGTGCCCGACTCCCGGGACCTGCCCGAGATAAGGCAATCCGTCCGCTGTTTGTGGACGAATCCCGGACCAGATGTCCACGATTTCCGCTTCTCTGATTGCCGGGAACAGTCGCGCCGCCGCCTGCAGGAGATGTTCAATCCCGCTGACGCTGACCCCTGTCGTCTCGTCACCGATCCGTTCCGTCGCCCCGATGATGATCCGTCCGTCAAACTTCGGAACGAGGTACACGTCGTCGCTAAACAACGTCTCGGTCAAGACATGTCCCGTAAGCCGGACGGCGAGGCATTCGCCTTTGACCGGTACCGTCGCGATCTCGACACCACTCGTCGCGAGTAACGCTTCTGATCCCCGACCGCTTGCGACCACGACGTTCCCGGCTTCGCGCTTACCGTTACTTGTCGCAACGCCGACGACGGTCGCCCCTGCCCGGAGCAGTCCCGTGACCATTGTCTGTTCTTCAATCACACCTCCGCGGGCTTTAATCGCGTGACGGAGCGAACGCGTCAACTGGACGGGATCGATTTGACCGACTGAAGCGAACCGGATGTCCCCGTCTGCACGGATCAGTCGAAACGGGTTTTCTTTATAGCCACTATCAATGCCGGTCTCATTAAACAGCTCACGGACGAGGTCGGGATAAAGCTGTCGACTCGCTGCTGCCAGTTGATGTAAGGCAGGAATCAGTTCATGATCCGTCGCAAGCATGCCGGCTGCTGCCCGCGTCGCTCCTTCACTGGAACGATTTTGCTCAAGCACGCGTACCGGTTGTCCTCGTTTGAGCAATTCGTAGGCGAGTGTCAAACCGATTACGCCTGCGCCGACGATTAACGTCTCTTTTGCTTTCATTGATCAATCACCTCGCGATACGACTGGACTGCTTCGACCGGATTTGCCTGACCGAGAATCCCTGACATCACAGCGATGCCAGCAACTCCGGTCGCGAGGACACCCGCGACATTCTCCGGCTGAATCCCGCCAATCGCGATGACGGGGACTTTTGAAAACGTGACGATTTGCGCGAGTGCCGCTAGTCCGCGCGGGGCGACGTCCTGTTTTGACGCCGTCGCAAAGACATGACCATACATGACGAAGTCGCTGTCCGTCTCAAGCGCTTCCGTCAAGGAGTGGATTGATCGGCCGATTTGTAGCTCGCTGAATTGACGCCGCACGACAGCGACGGGAATACTGCGCGATGTCAACTGGACACTTGACTTCGTCACGAGGGCGACATCGAGCCGGTCATGGACGATTAGTTTTTCACGTGGAACACCGGCGCATACTAGCTCCTCGATCAATTGGACGAGTCGGTCCGCCGACCAACCCGGTTCCCGGATATGAATCATGTCGACATAAGGCACAACAGCCGGCAAGACTTCTAGAAGATGTGTCAGCTCTTTTGTCCCGGTCGTCACAATATGTAACTTCGGACGCATACCTTCTCCTCCTTGCTACACAAAAAGGACCACCCCATGAACATGATGGAGTGGTCCGAAAAATGTCCAGGTAAGACCTGAGACAGGATGATAATCAGAAGCCACTTCCCTCCGCTAGTACGAACTAGATCAGGTTCAAAGGGTCCGGATATTTCCGTCTCAGTCTGCTGCGAGACTCCCCTAGTGTAGAACTATTTAGTGTTGGTTGGTTCATTCGTAGTCTACCATGACCGCTCGCTTGATTTCTAGTCTGACTTGTCAGTTCAGCCAATCCGTGACCGTTTTGACCTGTTCCGTCAATTGTTCACGCGTTGGAATCAGCTTCGTGTCTGCTAAATCATACGTTTGTTTCAGACGTAAGACACGTGTCACTTTCGCGTCGAGGTCAGCCCGTGATAGTGACTTGTCCTTGATCCCCTGCATAATTGCCGCATGAACATCCGTGTAAGCACCGGCTTGCGAGAACATCGCCATGTCGGCACCACGTTCGAGGGCGAGACGCGAAGCTTGGGCGAGACCATATTGTTTCGTGATCGCACCCATTACGAGGTCGTCCGTCACGATGACGCCATCGAACTTCAACTCGTCACGCAACAGTTGTTGCATGACCGGCTCTGATAACGACGACGGATTGTCTGGGTCGAGCGCCGGGAATAAAATGTGTGCGACCATCACCATTTCCGCTCCGGCATCGATTGCCGCTTTGAACGGGACGAGTTCCAGTTGCTCGAGTTGCGCTTTCGTCTTCGTCACGGTCGGTAAGCCGACATGCGAATCGACGGTCGTATCCCCGTGTCCGGGAAAATGTTTGATGACCGGCACGACATCTTCCGACTTGATTCCCTGCATTAACGGGACACCGAGCCGGGCGACATCATCCGGCTCAGCGCTCAGTGCCCGGTCCCCGATGATCGGGTTCGCCGGATTGCTGTTGACATCAAGAACCGGGGCAAAATCCATATTGAATCCATAAAACCGTGACATCGCACCAAATGCCTGTCCGGTCTTTTGCATCAATGCCGGATCGTTTTTCTGACCGAGCGTCAAACTCGGAGGTAAATGAAACGTTTGATCCGGGACACGGCTGACCCGTCCTCCTTCTTCATCGAAACCGAGGAACGCGAGCGGTTCGGCGGCTTGTGCGTCCTTGATTGCTGCCGTCAAGGTTTTCAGCTGGGCGTCTGACGTGATATTGCCTCCGAGTAACAGGACACCGCCTATCGCGTGATTGTTTAACAGACTTCGGTCCGCGTCCGATAACGTCGTCCCGCTGATCCCGATATACAGCAATTGATCGACCTTTTCAGCAGTCGAGAGTTTGGCGAGCTGACGTTTGATGTCTTGCTCCGCCTGTTCGGCAGCCGTCGGTTCGTCGGCTGCCGGCTGTTGCTGACTCGTCTTCGGTTCCGGTTTCGTCTTCGGTTCTGTTGCTGGTTCACTCGCGCATGCCGTCAAAAAGCAAGCCGTTAAAAGCAGGTAAATCGGTTTCAAAGCGGTTCCTCGTTTCGGACGCCATTGATTGAATAATAGACTTCAATTTCAGCATTCAGTGATTTCGAGACAGAACAGTATTTATCTTTTGATAACGACACGGCCCGGCGGACTTTATCGTCCGGTAAGTCGCCTTCGAGACGATAATGAATCGAAATCGTCGTAAAGCGGCGCGGGTGTTCCGTCGCCCGTTCTCCCTCAATGTCCATCTCAAACGAGGTTAACGGTAAACGCATTTTTTCTAAAATGGAGACGATGTCCATTCCCGTACAGCCGGCGACGGCGTGTAACAACAATTCAGTTGGTCGTGGTGCTCCGTTCTCCCCGTTATTTTCAGGTGCTGCATCCATTGCCAGTTGGTGTCCGGACTCCGTCACTCCACTAAAGCCCATCTTGTGATTCCATGTAATTGTCGCTTGCATTTTTCTCACTACCTTTCGATTTTTAGTTCGGTTCGCTTCGCTCTCCTTCATTATAGCGTAGTCTCACCTGAAGAAAATTGACATGCTATTCAAAATAATTCTTCTTTTCCGTTTCCATCCGATTCCCGTTCACCTGACACACGAATCATGCTATTCTGAAAAACGATAGTTTCGCGCTGCTTAGCGCTAGAATTGAGGAATTGATATGTCATCTACTACCCGTTTAAGTAAAACGGACTGGCTTTTAATCGCCACCCTCTCCTTACTGACGTTCGTCTTAGGCACAAGCGAATTCGTCATTGTCGGGATTTTATCAGAAATCGCTTCGGCCCTCGGAATTACGATTGCGAAAGCCGGCGCACTCGTCTCCGCCTTTGCGATTGCCTTCGCGATCGGGACACCGTTCACGATGTCGATCACGGGACGCTTCGAACGTCGCAAATTGATGCTCAGCCTGATCTTTGTTTGGGTCGTCTTGAACTTTTGCAGCAGCATCGCCGACACCTACTCGCTACTGCTCGCAACACGGATCGTCACGGCCGTCCTGACCGGTGTCTTGATTTCGCTTGCGATGGTCGTCGCGAGTGACAGTGTCCCGGTCGCGAAACGCGGTGTCGCCGTGTCGTTCATCTTCGGCGGCTTCACGCTCGCGAACGTCTTCGGCGTCCCGATCGGCACGTTCATCGGGCAACATGCCGGTTTTGAAGCGACGTTTTGGCTGACGACAGCCCTCGGACTGATTGCTTTTTTCGCCGTTTTCAAAGTCGTCCCGCGGCAACAGGCGACGGCGTCAAGTTCCGTTAAGGATCAACTGCGCCTGCTCGCGAACCCACGTATCATGATTGCTTTCTTCATCCCGTCGTTCGGATTTGGTGCGACCTATGTCGTCTACACGTACCTCGTGCCGATCCTCGAACTTGAACTCGAGCTGCCGCGGGCCTGGATCAGTCCAATCCTCCTCGCGTACGGCGTCGTCTCGATTTTCAGTAACATTCTGGCCGGGAAAATCGCCAGTCATAATCCGATCGGTCGGTTACGGTTTGTGTTCGTCGTGCAAGCGTTCGTCTTGGCGGCCTTATATGTCACGACGTCATCCGTCACGCTCGGACTGATCAATATCGCTTTGATGTCACTGATGTCGATTTTATTGACGACATCGACACAAATCTATCTGATTGACTTGGCGGAAAAGTTCAACCCGGAAGCAAAAGGACTCGCTGCGTCCTTGATGCCGGTCGCAAGTAACGTCGGGATCGCTTTCGGCTCCGCGCTCGGTGGACTCGTTTACGCGAGCGGACCGATGATGAATACGGCGCTCGTCGGCGGACTTGTCGCTTTGCTTGCCGCGTTGTTGACTGCAATCAGCTTCCGACTCGACCGGCGCTCATAATCAAGTAACTTGAACATAATGATCCAATGAACCCGCATCCTATAAACTGGTAACTGGTAGTACGAAAGGGAAACTAACGTTTGAGCTTCTATTCATACCCATAATAAAAGCACGATGCCCCTTTCTTCCAGGACGGCATCGTGCTTTTTCGATTATTTTTCAAACTCTAAAATCGTTTGTTGCATCGGAACACCAGACATCGAAACCGTCCGTTCAACGAAAAGATAACGTTTCCCGCTTACTAAAAAGCGGCGGTTTCCTAAGTACTCGACCTGTTTTCCGTCCTGCTTTAATTTCTGCTCAATTGCTTTGACATGCTCATCGAGCGTATAAAAACGATCGTCAAACGTCATCGTGATATTTTTCTTTTTGAAGCCAAGTAAGTAACTGAAGAAAAACCAAAATGCTGCCCCGACTGCAATGATCCCCAAAATGATTTCCATCCGAACTTCCCCCTTTGTTTAACCTATTCTACGGATACCCACCTAAAAAGTTCCTGTTTTTTTGATTATTTTGTCATTTACCAAAGGCTTATACGATTCTTTTATAAAGGGGTGAAGCGTCTGCATCAAAAAAAGAGCCTTATCTACATAATGATTGAAGTCATACGTTATTTTGACGACGTCAAAAGGACCTCCCGCAACGCTGGAAGTCCTTGACTATTCTTATTTCCGGTCCCAAAAACGTGCTTGGGCGATGCCTTCGATGAACGAATCAAAATGATCCAAGTTATGTTCTTTGAATAAGAAGACACCCGGTTGATCCGTTTCAACACGGCACTTATCGAGTACTGAGTCATCATGGAGATGTAACGCCAGCGGTTTAGCATGTTTATACGTGTTCTCGATAAATTCGAGCACGTCGTCCGCTACTTTTGAAGATGCGCTGATTAAGAATGCGGCGTCAAACAAACTTGAATCGACCGTATCATACGTTTCTTTTACTTTCATTTCACCTAGTGTATAGGCTTTTTTACCAACGAGGCTGTAATTGATGTTATGCTCCGCCAGTTTTTCGACCCACGCCTTCACCTGATTTGCATCCACGTCCCCTGCAAGCAACAGAGCAACACTGCGCGTATCCGTTTTTCGAATCGTATGTTCCATACTGAGGGCATCTGAGCGTTTCTCTGATTGAACCCCTTCATCCGTCGTCGGTACCGCAACGTCAATGTTCTCCGCAACCTCTTTCGCGAGGGCATGGTCGATATGATTCAGCAAATCCACGGCATTCGTTTTGACAACATCAGATTCACACTTTCCGAGCTCGAAGCTGTAGGCATCACGAATGTGTTGTTGTTCAACAGCAGTCATGCTGTTGTAAAAGAGCTTCGCCTGTGAATAAAAGTCGAGGAAACTTTCACTCCGGCCACGCACTTTATGGCCGTCGACTTTTTCCTGGTAATGTTCAAAACCGCCTTCTTCGACCGGGACAGGCTCAGGCTGATTTTCATTCAAACCATTTTTGTGATAGCTCGTCTGTCCTTTATGGACCGCCATCTGATGCATGCCGTCCCGCTGATTGTTATGGTACGGACAAACCGGCTGATTGATCGGGATTTGATGGAAGTTCGGTCCTCCGAGTCGGGACAACTGTGTGTCCGTATATGAGAACAACCGCCCTTGCAACAACGGATCATTTGAAAAATCAATTCCCGGAACGATGTGTCCTGGGTGGAACGCTACTTGTTCTGTTTCCGCAAAGAAATTGTCGACATTGCGGTTCAATGTCATTTTACCGACGAGTCGGACCGGTACTTCTTCCTCCGGCCATAGTTTCGTCGGATCGAGAATGTCAAAATCGAACTTGAACTCATCCTCTTCCGCAATCAATTGCAGTCCGAGCTCCCATTCCGGGAAATCCCCCTTATCGATTGCTTCATATAAATCAACGCGGTGGAAATCAGGATTTTTACCAAGTGCTTTTTGTGCTTCATCCCAGACTTGCGAATGAACACCAAGTTTTGGTTTCCAGTGGAACTTAACAAAGTGCGCCTTCCCTTGTGCGTTGACGAGTCGGAATGTATGGACGCCGAACCCTTCCATCATCCGAAGGCTCCGTGGAATTCCACGGTCACTCATCGCCCACATGACCGTATGTGCAGTCTCATGATTTTGACCGATGAAATCCCAAAACGTATCATGCGCGCTTGCGCCTTGCGGAACTTCCGTATGTGGCTCCGGTTTGACGGCATGGACGAAATCAGGAAACTTGATGGCATCTTGAATGAAGAATACCGGAATGTTATTCCCGACTAAATCGTAGTTGCCTTCATCCGTATAAAACTTCGTCGAGAAACCACGGACATCACGGACCGTATCTCCTGAACCGCGTGACCCTTGGACCGTCGAAAAACGGACGAAGACCGGTGTCGTTTTCGAGGGATCGTTCAAAAAGCCCGCTTTCGTAATCTCAGCTAGCGGTTCGTATACCTGAAATTCACCATGTGCCCCGACACCTCTAGCATGGACGATTCGTTCCGGAATCCGTTCATGGTCAAAGTGTGTCATCTTCTCTCTAAAGTGGAAGTCTTCAATCAATGTCGGTCCCCGTAGTCCTGCCTTTAGCGAAAATTCATCTTCCGCCATTTTCAACCCTTGATTCGTCGTCAGTCCCGCTTTTTTCGTGTTATCGATTTGGTGCGCCTTCATTTGTTCTTCTTTTTTATTCGTCATACTGTTACCTCCCCATAAGTAAAAGCAATCGGTGTCAATCAGCTAGTTAGGTCATCGCTACCATCAATACGGTGTCGGATCTTCTTGTGGTGCATCCGGTATTTCTGTCGGTTCCGGGAACGTATCCGGCTCCGGCTGACGGATTGGATCTTCTTGCGGCGTGTCCGGAATTTCCGACGGTGGTGTTCCCGGCACTTCATTCGGTTCGTGATTCGGTTCGTGCTCCGGTACTTCGTTCGGATTCTTCTTCATAAAAAAGACCTCCTTATGATGTAATATAATCGCCGCCATTGATATGGATGGTTTGTCCCGTGACGTAACTCGAGTCGCGTGACGCGAGGTAAACATAAGCTGGAGCATTTTCTGAAGGTTGTCCCCGACGCTTCAGTAACGTGTCTTCCCCATGTGCTTCGACCTTCTCTTTCGAGAACGTCGCCGGAATTAACGGTGTCCAAATCGGACCCGGTGCGACGGCATTGACACGAATGCCTTTTTCGACGAGGCTCGATGCAAGCGAACGTGTTAACGTCGTAATCGCCCCTTTTGTCGCCGAATAATCGATCAACGTCGGTGCCCCGCGATAAGCCGTCACGGACGACGTATTGATGATTGTATCTTCTTCTTTAAGATGCGGTACGGCAGCCTGCGTCAAATAAAACATCGAGAAGATGTTCGTTTCGAACGTCTCCTGCAACTGTTCCGGTGTGATGTCTAAAAAATCATCTTGCGGAAATTGTTTTCCTGCGTTGTTGACGAGAATATTCAGTTGACCGAATTCCTCAAGTACCTGATCAATGATTGGTTTTGCATTTTCCGGACGGCTGACGTCTTTCGCAAATGCAAGGGCCTTAACTCCGTACCCTTCAATTAACTGCTTCGTTTTTTCCGCGTCCTGTCCTTCATTTAAGTAAACGATCGCGACATTTGCGCCTTCTTTTGCGTAAGCGACCGCGACGGCGCGACCAATCCCGCTGTCACCACCAGTGATAAGCGCGACTTTCCCTTTCAGCTTCCCGGAGCCGACATACTCGGGATCGTCATAAATCGGTTCAGGATTCATTTCGGACTCGATTCCTGGTTGATGATCTTGTGTTTGCCCTTTTGCTTCTTCATGCATATCCCTCAGTTGCTTTTCGCGCATCTCACTCATCCCCTCTACTGTGATAATTGACTTCCTTAGTTAACATTCCCTTGCCATGTATGAATAAACGTCATTCCATAAAAAAATTCCCCTTCAAAAAGGGGATACAGACTACAGACAAACTCTTATGAAACATGAACAGGCTATAAAAAGAGGCAATCCGTTCGCGCTGCTTTGTCTCGCCTCGTCTTCAAAGCGGCAATCTTCCGCACCACTACAGCAAAGCTGCAGAGTCGCGACCGATTGCTTTTCGCGGTTCTAAGCGATTCGAGACGACTTGCGCCTCGCCCGGGGAAAGCAACGAAAAAAGACGCTTGATCTCCCAATCGCACGTTGTCTACAGCCAGAATCCCCTTCAAAAAAGGGTGCATACAAGTCTTACTCCAGGAATTCATTCTTTTATTAGACGGTCCCACTCACCTGTCTTCAGCATCGTTTTTAACTGTAGGGGATAGAATTCGATGGATGGCAATTCGTCGATCGGGACGAACCGGTAAATCAGTTCCTCGCCCTCGACACCGTAAAAATCTTCCGTCGTCACATTGATCTCATTTAACAACTCGACTTCGTAATAAAAACCGACTTCATGAAAAGCGACGTCTTCATATGTAAAGAAATTTTCGTGAACGCACAAAAAACGTTTAACTTGTGCTTCTAATCCTAATTCTTCTTTGATTTCACGGACAACCGCTGTCTCCCCACTCTCCATCAGTTGAATCCGTCCCCCTGGTAATGCCCAAAAAGCATCTCGAATATTCCGATGAATTAAGAGACACCCTTCCTTGACGATCACGGCAGCCGCCCGGTGATTGAATCGTTGCTTCTCAAACTTAAAGTTAATATCCAACTGTTCCACACTCCTTTGTTATGTTTCGATACAATATCATAATTTCCCATAATTGACTTTGTAATAAAAAAGTCAAACAGATGACATAGACAAACCCTCGTCTCAAGGGATTGCGTAATTATCTCAAAACGAAGATTACAATATATATTATCTAAAGATATTTTAGAAATAAAATTGAAATATCGATTTGTAAATTCCGAATGCTATACTCAGTTTGTTCGAAAGCACCACTCACTCTACTAACTCAATCTACTCTATATACAACACATCCTATTTAATGACTCAGTCATTTCATTTTTCATTAACCCGTCACTTTGTTTTCACATCAGGAGGATTTACAACATGAAACGTATTTTGACAACTATGACGATGAGCGCGCTTGTCGTTTCAGGATTTGCAGCTACGGGTACAGGTAAGGTTGAAGCGGCTGGTACTTCTTATAAAGTAAAAGTCATGGCAGACGGACTTCGCGTTCGGACCGGCCCTTCAACAAAATACCGGATCATCGGAGGCGTCAACTCGGGCCAAACGTTTAAGTACCTTGGACGTAAAGGAAACTGGACGAAAATCATCTACGGTGGAGAAAAACGCTACGTATACTCAGGATACGTTAAAAAGTACAGCCTCAAGTCTAAAACTAGCACTGCAAAAAAAGCATCCGTCTCGTCTAGCTTTATTCGCCCGACAAGCGGGACTCTGACGCAACGCTATGGCAATGCAAGCGGCCGCTACGGATATACGTTCCATAACGGTGTCGACTTCGGAGCGAAGACAGGAACTCCTGTCTATGCGACAGCCACTGGGAAAGTCATCTCCTCAAAATATCAAGGCGCGTACGGAAACTACATCATGATGTCACATAAGGTGAACGGTTTAACCTACACAAGTGTTTATGCCCACCTCAATTCACGTAAAGTTTATGCGGGTCAAACGATTGCAAAAGGAACGAAGATCGGAACAGTCGGTAGCACAGGTAATGCGTTCGGTGCTCACCTTCACTTCGAACTTCATCGTGGCAGCTACGTCTACAGCAGCTCTTCAGCCGCAAGTAGTGTCAACCCACTCAACTTACTTTAAACCAAAGAAAGGCACCTCTAATCAGGTGTCTTTTTTGTTTGGATTCCTATTTTGAAAACTTAAAAAATTTTTTAAACATCAAAATTACAAAAATTCAAATTTTAAAAAATACTATTATTTCCATTTCAACTTTATCTTAAACGACCTCAACTTGTCACACTTTTTTATTAATTCCCCAGTGTATGAACATTTTTTAAACATCTAAAATGTGTTGATATATATAGAAAAACCAATAAATGTCATATGTTATTTTTGGATAGCTTAAATATATTCTATTGAAACATTTCCGAAATGTTAATGTAATATTTAAACATTTTAAGTAATGTTATACTCATTTATGAAATTTAGTAGAACATATTTTCAACAAACAACTAACCTATCGTGTTGATTTTCAAGGAGGACATACATAGATGAACAAATTATTAACGACTTTAACAGTATCTGCCATTGCAGTAGCTGGACTGACAACATTTGCAGTCCCGAAAGTCGATGCTGCGACAACTTACTATAAAGTTAAAGTCATGGATGACGGTTTACGCGTCCGGACCGGCCCCTCTACTTCATCAAGCGTCATTACGGGTGTTGCTAAGGGAGAAACCTACAAGTATCTCGGGCGTACCGGCAACTGGACAAAAATTTTATACGGATCAAGTAAAGTGTATGTTTCTTCGTCTTATGTCAAAAAATATTCAGTCACACGTTATTATAAAATCAAGGTAATGGCGGATAACCTTCGTGTCCGTACAAGTTCTTCGACAAGCAGCCAGCAGGTCGGTTCGGTCGATAGTGGAGAAACGTACCGCTACCTCGGCAAAAAAGGCGACTGGATTAAGTTCCTTTATAATGGCGATAAGCGTTATGTGCACGCCGACTATGTAAAAAAATACGCGGTCTTAAAATTAACGAATTCAGGTGCTAGTAAAGCCTCAAAAGATTTCGTCACACCGACAAGCGGACCGATTACACAAGGTTACGGGGCAGCGAGCGGCGTTTACGGTTATACGTTCCATAACGGCATCGATTATGGTGCAGCAAAAGGAACGCCCGTCTATGCGACAGCTGCCGGTAAAGTCACGACGTCTAAAAACTACGGCGCGTACGGGAACTACATCATGATGACTCATACAATTGACGGATCTTCCTTCACAAGCCTCTATGCTCACTTAAACAGCCGGAGCGTCTCCGTCGGTCAAACGGTCTCGCAAGGACAACTGATCGGAACGGTCGGCGAAACAGGGAATGCTTTCGGAGCACACCTTCATTTCGAGCTTCATCGTGGTACATATGTCTACAGCGCAACCTCCGCTGCAAGCAGTGTCAATCCGCTCGATTACTTATAAGACAACACCCCCGACCACATCCGGTCGGGGGTGTTTGTTTTCTGACTCATTTTAATTTTGCTTGATAGGCTTTCGAGTAACGGTCCGCGGCGATGATCGCATCAGCCACTTCTTCCGCCGTCACATCGAATCCATCATGGATTGTCTCACCATCTGCCGTCGCCGCTTCCCCGACTTTCAAGATGTCGTCGCGCGAGGCATCTTTGAGTTTGACGTCTTCGAGCGTGACCGGTAACCCGAGATCCATATAAAATGCGATATACCGCTCGATTTCTTCTTGACTGTGTTGCTCAAGCGCCAGCTGGACGAGCGTCCCGAATGCAACTTTTTCCCCGTGCGTCAAGTGGTGGATGTCACCGTCAAGCGCCGTGAAGCCGTTATGAATCGCGTGTGCCGCGGCTAGTCCCCCACTTTCGAAACCAAGTCCACTCAGTAACGTATTCGCTTCGACGACTGCTTCAAGAGCCGGCGTAACGACTTTTGCTTGAACCGACTCATACGCGAGTCGACCATGTTCGAACAACACTTCCTCACAGCGTTTCGCGATCGCTTCCGCCGCAATCGTCGGCCGACCACCGGCCATTGTCTTCCCGCCGAATGCGATGACACTTCTGACCTCGACCCAGGTCGCGAGCGCGTCGGCAATCCCGGACGCGAAGAATCGCGCCGGTGCTTCCGAGATCAGCTTCGTATCGACGAGGACAAGATCGGGATTCTTTTTATAGAAGCGATAGCTCTCAAAAATCCCGGCGTCTGAATAAATGACTGATAACGCGCTCGTCGGTGCATCGGTCGAAGCAATCGTCGGCACGATGACGACAGGCACCGTCAGTTCGTCCGAGACGGCTTTCGCCGTATCCAGCGTCTTCCCGCCGCCGACCCCGACGACAAAGCGGACGTCCGCTTCTTTCGCCTGCTTCGTGATCCGTTCGACTTCATGGCGCGATGCTTCCCCACTAAAGTCGACTTGTTCGATACCAATTTTTTCTGTTTCAAAGGAGTCATGAATCCGTTGCCCGACGATTTTAAAGACGACATCGTCTGCGATCAACAGAGCTTTATCTCCGAACGGGCTCACGTATGTACCGAGCCGGTCGATGACGTTTTTTCCTTGGACGTACTTGCTTGGGCTGATGAAGACACGTTCTGACATAATCAACATCCTTTCCGAGAAAACACGAAACAATGACGTACACAATAGTGTTTCCCTGTTCGCGCCGCTTCTTAAACGCTGATCTGTATGACCATTACATGAACTGCAGTTGTGATTTTTCTAATACATCGCGTACTTTACGACAATCTGTTTTTAATTGTTCATCCGGACTATCACCGAACCATTCAAGACTGGCCGTTTTCAATGTTAACGCTTGCTTCAGTTCTTCGAAAAATCTTTCGTAATCAATGATTCCATCAAACAGCGGTACCATACCGTCACGTGTTCCACCTGCCGCATATACGTTTGCCGGATTAAAGACTTCGAATTGATCCGTCCGGGCAATCGACTTCAAGTGAAGATGTTCGATGACTGGTTCAAGACGACGGTAAGCAGTGACCGGATCAGCACCTGATTCGACGACATGCAACACATCAAAGTTCAGCCGGCAAGCCGGATGGTTCACTTCGCGTACTAACCGTTCCGTCGATTCAATCGTGTCCGCTGCCGTATTTGGATGAATTTCAATTAACAGCAGTTGCTTGCTTTGATCTAAAATCTTACAAACGCCCTGCAACTGATAGACGAGCCGGACCCGTTCCGGTTCGGTCAACTGCTGACTTGACTTGTTGCCCGCAAAAATCCGAATACGCCTTGTTCCGATTCGTTGTCCTAAACGGGATAACGCTTTCGTCTGTTCAAGCAACACCGATAATGGTGCGTCAAACGATAGATAATGACTCAGCATACTGACCTCTATAGCATGCTCGCGTAAACGCAATATTTCATCGTCTTGTAAATGCTTCGCATGAACCCCCCAAACATCTAACGCATCAAACTGCTCCGCCAATGCGTAGGATAATAAGTCGTCAAACGAGCGGAGATGATGGCGATAGCTGATGGTACACAGTGCAATTTTCATCTGTTTCCCCTTCTTTCCGGCAGTATTCGTTAAATAATCCGATGAGCTGTTGTTTGATCGTATCTTCTAAGATCGCCTGATCTGCGAGCAACGCTTGAATCTCAGTCAAAACAGCTGGATCGCACGTCATACTGTATTTAATTGTCCGGTGCTGGATGACAGTATATTGATTGACGAGTCGTTCGATTCGATCACACCACCCGTCGAAATCGGAAGAGCCTAAATCGAGACCTAACTGTTCATAAAAATAAGCAAAAGCATGTTCATAGGCATATTTACGGATCGCGATGACCGGAAGTTGTTTTAGCGAAGAAGGTAAGCGATTTGGTGTTTTCTTATGATGCGAGACAATTTTTCCGACTGCTTCCGTCAACGGGTGGTGCCGCTTGAGACCACTCATGAAGTAAGCTGCGACCGTTTCCCGATCCGGAAGTTTGACGTGACTCCCGTCAAACCAGAACCCTCCGGCGACAGTCGGCTGATCGATTGCCTGGATGATCCGTACGCGATCCATTTCACCTTCATATCTAAAATCCGGGTCCATCATCCGCCATGTCTCTTCGTCATCCGTTGGTTCAAGCATCACATAATGTGGAAACACGTCATGGTGAAACTTGTTTTCCCGCTCCGGTAACTGCGCGAGATCCAGCATGACGATAATCGATTGTTCCGGTCGTTTCGTTTTCATGAGTCGTTCGAGGTTCATGATATTCGTAGCCCGTGACAGGGTCCGGTCATACCACTGATGGACTGTGATCCCGTACAGTAACCGGTACCACTCGAGCATCGCTTCATGATTAATCTCCGGGGCATGATGCGATAAAACAAAATCGGACGTCAAGCCAAAGTCGGCGTCCCAAATCCCGAAATAATACGGACGATGATCTGCTTGCGACCGTTTGATTGTTTCACAGACACAACTGACGAGACAGTGAACTTTTATCATTAAAGCACCTCCTTTTTTGTTAGCGCAGCTAAGAACATTTCAACCGTCATCTGTGGAAGCTGTCCGAGTTGCTCGTCGGCTAGAACGAGACCGTATTCAAGCTCCAGATGAACGAGCAACTGCAACAACCGCATCGAATCCAGTTGCAGTTCATCGCGAAGCCGCTCCTGTCCCGTCACTACGATCGGTAAGATGACATCGAGTTGCGCCTCGACGATTTGATGAAATCTTTGCTGGTCGAGGAAGGAACTCATGACGTCACCCCCAGTCGGATTCGACTGATTTTTCCGTTCGGCAGTTTTTTTATTTCCGTAACAAACGTCCAGTCAGTCGGACATTGATGTGGAGCAAGATGCGCATGGCAAAACGAACGTAATGTCTCCTCGGTCGCCGAACTGACGATCTGGACACAGACTCGTTCGCCTTGCAGACGATCACTTTTCTTAAAGACGACGGCTTCGTTGACGTCGGCGCGACGTAGTAATACATCTTCAACATCTGCTGGATAAACGGATAGACCAGATACATTTATCATTTCGTCCAACCGGCTGAAGAAGAACAATTCGCCGTTTTCCGACGCTCCGACCAAATCCTTCGTACCCGTCCAGGTTCCATCTGATTCGACTAGCAATTCAGCCGGTTGATTTATAGTTCCAGCCTCCGTTTGAAGATGTGGTAACGGATAGCCAATCGCCTGCGCTGTTTTCGGATCAGGGTGTAATGCGATGCAACCGGTTTCTGAGCATCCGTATTGCTGTAAAAGATGATCGGTCACGTCCTGAATCGCTTCAAACCAACTATTCGGCAACGTCATACCGGAAATCATCACTGCAAATAGCCGCTGCTTAAATTGACTGAGCAGATAGACAAGCCCCGGTCCCGCATACAAAATCGCATCCGGATGTGCCCGACAGACACGCAAGACATGTCGCGGTGCCGTATGTTCGAGAATGACGGGTACTGCCCCCCGATATAGCGTCGCCATGACACCGCAAATCAAGCCGAATGAATGTGATGTCGGACAGGCGACAATCGTTCCTGTTGCATGCGGTAACGGAAAACATTGATTGTATGCTGTCACTTCTTGTTCAATCGACAACCATGTCCGGTGAATCACTTTCGCCTCTCCGGTCGTACCGGAGCTGAATTGAATCAGACCTCCCGGACGAGGTTTTGCCTGCGTCAATCGAACCGGTTGTTGAAAATCACCATAAATTAAAAAGTCACACCCTGCTCGTTCCGCCATATCGCGTGCACCGGCTTCCGGTAAGTCCGGATGAAGCGGTACGACCGTTCCTTGTGTTCTTTTCATAAGTAAACAAAAGGCAATCCAGGCTGCCGTGTCTTTAGTACAAACTGCAACAACTGTAGTCCCGGGGTCAGCGAGCCAACTTAACTGGCAAACGGGATGATCTGTCAGCATTTGTTCGGTATAAAGCGTCTCTTCAATGTATAACATGCGTTTCGCTTCCCTTCTGCGTCCTTGTATATAATGTATTGCAAACAAGATGCCGGCACTGCCCTGTCTCGAATTTACGCGCGAAGAGGGACTCCGTGTACATGGTCGCTTCGCCGAATCCTAAGGCGGCAAAGCGATCCGGCGACAGCTCGAGTCGGTCGAGTACCGCGGCAGCCCATTTGAAAAATGTTGTTTCTTTCAAGCCGTACTTGTCCTCCAACTGATGCGATAATTCCGTCAAATGAAATACAAATACCGTATCGCTGACGAGCTCGCGTAATGCCTCGACGTCTTTCATTTCGTAATATGTCCCGACCGGCGAATTAAAAGCGGGATGGATGGTCTTAAAATCAGGTATCTCCTCCGGATGCCGGACAAATTTCCCGACATATTCGACGCTATCATGAAAATCCCGCAAAATTAGTCGCGTTGGCCAGCCGTCTTTTAACACGAGTAAACTATTTTGGGCATGTGCTTCGAGAGCAAGCCCTTCTTCGGCGACGAGACGGAAGACCGGTTGTAAATAAACGGTCAGAAACTGTTTTACCCACTGTTCCATCCCGTATTTCTTGAACCACGGGTCAAGAAACAGTCCCCCGTTCGCTTCGTTGAGGGCAAGCGCCGTAAAAGGGATGACTGTTTCCTCAGCTGTGACATTCGTCAGGACATTGTCGCGATAGAGACAGCCGATGCGGCCTGATAATTTTCCGTCCTTCGTCTCGACGACCTGACTGGCGAATTCGCGGAGCAACGTTACGGGAAGCTTTTCCGCTCTTCTGATCAGCCAATCGGATAACACCGGTGCCGCAACAATGCTCGGGACGTCAAACGTCCGTCTCGCCGACGTCTGGATGAGATCAAGCGGGAGCTTAATATGCGGAGCATCCGGTACGCCTGGTTGGAAAACAGTCCGGATTGATTGAGTCGCTTGAAACAGGGGACCGCTTTCTCCAAGGTCAATGCCGCCCGACTCGAGGACGTCCATCCCGACGCATCTCCATTGCCACGGGTGGACCGGAACAATTTGATAATCGGCGGAATCATTTGTTGCGCGGATTAGAAGTGCATTCAAGCACTCAAGGGTCGCTTGACCGAATGCCTGTTCCATCACGCCATTCATTTGTGTCATGTGGACAGTAGTAGCCGGAAGTGCGACGAACCGTAAACGAAACCGCTGTCCCGACTCCGGTCCATATCGCCAATGATCGGCGCGCGAAAATCCGATGCGGGACTTGAAGCATGGATGATACGGATGTCCTTCGATTAACGCCTGCTCTAAAGCACTGTATGTCATTTGCGTTCGTGCAACGATGGGGACGGGACAGCTCTCATCAAGCGCGACCGTTTGCTCGAGCTCTTGCCGGAGCGAATCCTTAATTTGAAAACACGCGATGATTTGCGCCAGTGTCATCGGTTGAACTTGATTGTTTTTGGTCAGCACACCTGTAGAAAGTTCGAGCCAAATCCGGTCAAATGCCCCACGCCTCCCGTTAATCGTCAGTTCATACGGGGGACGGATGAATCGAAACGTCGCATTGCCGTCTTGTCGCGGATGTTCACTGAACGGCTCGATCCGTTCGAATAAAAGTGCTTCAAGAAGTTGTTTGCAGACACGTTGTTCGCTCGTTTGCCTCATGAGGGACCTCCCGTTGTAATGGATTAGCGATTTCAATAAAGATGACCCGCTCCCCGCTGACTTCCAGCTCGTCGAGTGCATGCAGACGTGTCAGCAAGTTCGCCTTGTACGGTAGCGTCTGACGTGAGCGGACATAGTGAATCCAGTCTTGAGCCGGACCGGACAATGTTTGCTGTCGTTGATCAAGCCAAGTTCCGAGCCAATCGAGCATGTCCTGTTCCCGTAAGAGTCCGTCTCGGTCAAAACGGTGAAGCAGTCCGCCCAAATGGTTCCAGACCATGTAATACGTTAACCGTTCCTCAATCGTCGACTCGTCATA
Organism: Exiguobacterium sp. N4-1P; assembly: GCF_002214325.1. NCBI lineage: Bacteria > Bacillati > Bacillota > Bacilli > Caryophanales > Exiguobacterium > Exiguobacterium sp. N4-1P. The sequence goes on along the minus strand of NZ_CP022236.1, from coordinate 1,159,702 downwards.
AAACAGTTCTCGTGCCTGATCCAATGATGGTTCCAAAGACAATAATTTCTCTTCGCAGGACAGGGCGAGATAATACCCTTGGTTATCGCGGAACTGATAACGGATAGGCCGTCCCTGTTCAACAGTAATCAGGCTGTTTTGTTGGTGTGCCTCAAGCGCGATGCCGTAGTTGTCGTACAACTCGAGCAACGCCCCGAGTGTCAGTTCGATATACGTTGCAAACCAGTCCCATGCAGCTTCTTCCAATGACTGATCCGCTTGTTTCGCTTCGAGGACGAGCGACATCAAAACGGAAGGTTCATTTTCCAGCGGTTCCTGGACGAGTGCAGCGACATTGACCGCGTCGGCTTGTGCTTCCCGGTAAATTACTTCAAAACCGGATTCTTCCGTATCCGTCCAAAGTGTGGCGTATGCCGGATCATGCGTAATTGAAAATCCTCGGGGCAACGTCAAATGCCCGGCGAGACGTTTCATGACTATCCCTGCCGTTAGTTCATGTCGTTTGTTGACTCGTCGTGAATTCGTTACCTGGACGGGAATTGAAAACTTCAACATGTGCAGGCCGTCGGTATGTAAAACCGTCCGGATTGAAGATGTCGCATAATACAGTGGACCGAGCTGCCCGAGGTGGCGAATCCGTCCGTGTGCCACTAATGCTTTAACAGTCGTTTGCGTCAACAAAAACTGAGTTTGCATAGGGTGTGCCGGCAGAAGCGCTTCCCCAGCTGAAAGTTTTACCGTTGATTCGAGTTGCTTGCACATCTGCTCACTGATCAGCCGATCCGTCGCACTTTCCTCAATCAGTAAAGTCCGATCGACGGCAAAATAATCGAGTTGGAAACCGTTTTTAAATTCCGGAGCATATGCAATTTGTTCCCAGTCATGCATTCCCACCCGACTTTTCGGCGTCGGGTGAAACCAATGTCCGAACCGAACTGTCTGTTCATGTTCAAGGAATGTATGAGCTCGCGTCGTCTCGTCCAACTGATGTGTGATGACTTGACACATCACCCGATGGCTATCGAGGACCCGGTATAGTAAATCCGTTAATCCCGGTACAAGCCGTTGAAGATGTTGGCAACACGCTATGATGAAGACAAGAGGTGCTTCTTCCACCCATCCGCTCGAAGTCTGGCGATAAATCCGCCCGATTTCATGTCGTCCAATGCGTGAACGATGACGGATTTCGAGGATATAGACTGTTGTCACATCAATTCGGCAACCACTCTTACCGCACTTCTCTCTCTCCTCCTCTTTCGGAATGAACCAATCAACTGTTTTGACTTCACGGAGATAACTATTCGCAAATGCCTGGAGCGTTGCCCGGGTTGCAATCTCATCGATACGTTCTTTTCGTGTTGTCATGACTGCCACTATCCTTCCATCAATTGATAACGATTCTCATTGTAAGAAAAGAGAAAAACGGGTTTCCCCGTTCCTCTTCCTGCTCTGTAATTGATTATTTCAGTAAGACGTCTTCCAGTTCTTTTAACCCTTTTTCACGTTCAATCGGATCCCAGAAGCCCCATGTCGTTGATAGCTGATGAACTTGATCTTTTTTAACTGCCGTTAATCCTTTCCAGACCTTTCCGTTTGTTACTTCATCGTAGTAAGGACCGCTGCTGAAGTAGGACAGATCGATGATATGGTCCGGATTGTATTTCGCCAATCCTTCGATGGAAATGTTCTCCCCGAAATCTTTTGGTAAACCTTTCGTCGGTGTTAATCCGATATCGTCAAACAACAATGAGTTTGTCGCATGATTTGTCAGACCGTAAACGCGAATATCTTTTTTATTGACCGATACGGCCATAAACGTTTCGTCTTTGACACTATCCTTGATGCGTTGTCCGATACTCTTCGCTTCTTCCGACAAGTCATCGATGACTGCCTGCCCTTCCGCTTTTTTGTTGACAGCTTCCGCAACTTTCAAATGATCTTCTTTCCAGTCCCCGCCGACTTCGACTGCGACAGTCGGAATCGTTTTTGCCAGTTTATCGTAAAGTGGTTTGTAACGGTCGCTGATGATCAGTAAATCCGGATTGAGCTTAACGATTTCTTCCGGATTAATTTCGTCGGCATATGGTAAGGCTTTCGTTCCTTGCAGTTCTTCCGTCAAGTGGGGCGGAAACTCATTGTCATACGCCATGACCGCATACGGTTTAACGCCGACTGAAACCAGTGAGCCTTCCCATGAGACGTGCGATAAGACGACGACCTTCTTCGGATTATCCGGAACTTCTGTTTTCCCGAAAATATGTTCGACCGTATGGACGGCTGTTGTCTGCTTAGCTGGCTGTTCGCTTGCTTCCCCTCCACATGCAGCTAAAATTGCACATGTCGCAAGGACTGATGTTACCCCTATGATTTTTTTCATTATTATCTTTTCTCCTCTCAAACTCGTTCTTCATTAGTAATGATAATCATTATCACTTAAAAACGACATGGACGAACCCGTCAACTTTCATGGACAAATCAATCGTTTGTCCTGTTCGATGTAAATCAGGAATTGGCGTAACATATGAATCCGTCCGAGCGGTCCCCATGGATCCCAGTCAACACTGTCCGGACAAAAGACGCGATGCGTGCTGACTGCTTTGAGCGTTTGCCAGGCGGCATCATGTTGAATCCGTTCGATATCCGTCTGTTGGCTCCATAAAATCAATAGATTGTCCGGTTCAATTATTTTCAGTTCTGATAATGTGACAGATTGGTAAACCGTCTTCGGTAAACCGGTCGCACTTGTCATCCCTACATCGTGAAACAAAAAATCAAGCATCGTATGCTGACCCGTTCCATAAAGCCGCACCTCGTCCGGGCGAACCCAAACTACCGCCCACGTCCCCGTCCGGTGCCACGCTATCCGTTCCCGAACGGTTTGTTCCAACCGGTCGACCTCTTCCATAATCGGTTCCAGGCGCTCTTCCCGATCTGTTGCGATTGCCAGCAGACGCAGATACTCGCTCCAACACGTCTGGCGGGGCAATTCGAGGACGTGTTCTGGCGGCGACCAGCTGACATCATGCTGTTTATCGAGATCTGGTGTCTTGATGATCAAATCCAGTTGCATCGATTCAAACACTTCCCGCGGTGCGGGGCGATTGGCGTCATAAAACTGTGTACCTTCCAAATCGGTTAAAAATACAGGTAGGCCACTCGCACCGTATTCCGTCGGATAACTTGGTGCAAGAATCGGTTGCAGACCAAGCGCCAGCAAGTGGTCCTGCAATAAAAGACGGCTGGCGATACCGATGCGGGGTGAAACACGCTTCAAAAAATGGGTGGGAGACGAACCTGTCCGCTTTTTAAATAAACGGCTAAAATAAAATTCATCTTGCAAACCAACCTTTTGAGCGATTTGTGCCAACGTCATGTCCGGCGACGTCAGCATCCACTCTTTCGCTGTTCGAATGCGGAGTTGATTTAAGTACGCTTTAGGTGTTTCGGCATATTGCTCCTTAAACAGACGATTAAATGTCGGCACAGACATCCCGAGCTCTACTGCCAGTTCGTTGACGGGACGGTTATCGCCTAGTTGTTCTAGCCATTCTTTCGTCACTTGTTCGAATACATGTTTTTCCTGTTCGTGGCTTAATGTCTCAAGCAACTCATAAACGAGACGCTGTTGGCGTAGCATCCCCTTGACGGTCGTCGGACTCGTACTCATTCTTCGCAACTGTGCGTGAAGTTGTTCCGGATTTTGCCGGTAAAGTGGGCAACGGTCTCCGGTTACGGCAAGATGATAAACAAGACTGCTCTCTTTCGTAGCTGCCAGTACCTCCTGCGTTTGATCGACCCAGGCGCTTTCACCCGGTTGTAGCCGTTGGCGGCCGTCATATAAAAACACCTTGCCGACAACAACAATGATGATGCCCGAATTGACCGGTTGCCGGTCCCCTTCCAGCAACCAGTATTTTTGGATGATTAATGGCTTTAAATTCACTTCCATAGTGTTTGCTCCCTAAAAAAACATTTGACAAAAATTTGCTATTCGATGTAAGTTTAATCGCGTTGATAATGAATATAATTCTCATTTAAAAAGGAGAGACGATTATGGATGCATCTGCACGCCCTCACCCTACAGCTATCGTTCTTTTGATTACGCTTTTTCTGTTTTTCTTATGTAGCGGATTATCACTCTTTTACGGAGCTTTTCCGGTTTCTTCGGATACAGTCCTCGCATCGTTCCATTCGTTTGATGCCAATAACCTGCAGCACCAATTGATTCAAGAAGTCCGCCTGCCGCGTTTAATCTGCGCAGGACTTGTCGGAATTGCCCTGGCTTTGTCAGGAACGATGATGCAGGGATTGACCCGTAACGCATTGGCCGACCCGTCCCTGCTCGGCATTACCCACGGGGCTGGTCTTGGGGTCGCGATTTCCCTCGCTTTTGTTTCTGCCCATTCCTTCTTCAGTTCGCTGATGTTCTCTTTTGGCGGTGCAGCCCTTGGTACAGGGCTCATCGTTCTAATTACGGTTTTTGCACGTGGCCGTTTTTCACCTGTCACGTTGACCGTCGCCGGAGCCGCACTCAGTGCATTTTTCGGTGCGCTTTCAACAGGCATCACTTTGTTCCATCAAGTTGCCCAAGATTTAAGTTTCTGGTATGCTGGCGGGTTATCCGGTTCTAAGTGGGAACATGTCCATGTTCTTCTTCCCATCGTCTTAATCGGTATGGCGATTTCCTTACATATCGCGAGAAGCATGACCGTTCTCTCGCTTGGAGAAGAGGTCGCGGCAGGTCTTGGATCGTCGTTAACGAAAGTCCGGGTTCTCGGATTTTGCAGTATCGTCCTGCTTGCCGGGAGTGCTGTATCCATCGCTGGTGTCATAGGTTTCGTCGGTCTTGTCATTCCACATATCAGTCGTTTTCTTGTCGGAACGAATTATTATCTTCTCCTGCCGGTCAGTGCATTATTCGGAATGACACTTCTCATTGTCTCCGATTTACTCGCACGAATGGTCAATCCCCCGTTTGAAACACCACTTGGAGCCATTACGGCCGTAATCGGGGTTCCTTATTTTCTTTACCTTGCACGACGGAAGGAGTTGGCGATCTGATGGATATGTGGAGCGCTTTTCAAAAATCACGTTTTACGTTTCTTAGCTTATGTGTTCTTCTTATCGTTACATTTTTATACAGCCTCTCAACCGGCATTCTTCCCGTTTCGTTCAGTTCAATCAGCCGGACCATAATCGGACAAGGAACGGATGCAGAACGGTTAGTCTTGATTGACCTGCGACTGCCCCGGATGCTGCTGGCTCTCTTGATCGGATCAGGTCTTGCTGTTTCCGGGACACTGCTTCAGGGCATGTCACGCAATGCTTTGGCCGACCCGGGTATTCTCGGGATTAATGCAGGTGCCGGGCTGTTTGTCGTCATGACCCTGTTTTATTTTCGCTCCGCTTTACATCAGCTCCCGCTTTTGCCATTCGTCGCTTTTTTCGGTGCAATACTCGTCGCCTGGACGATTTATCGGCTGGCAGGAGCGACTTCACTACAGCCTGCCCGCCTGTTGTTGGTCGGCGTCGGAATCAATGCTTTATGCGGTGCCCTTTTAATCATTTTTCAGTTGAAGATGGATCCAAGAGATTTCCAGCAAGCAACCGTTTGGCTGACCGGAAGCATCTGGCAGGCAGATTGGTCGTCCGTCTTCATGCTTACGCCCTGGATCGTCCTTTTCATCCCACTCGCATTTATGCAGAGCCGTTCGTTGAACTTATTGCAATTGAGCGGTTCACTGCCACAAACCTTAGGACTTCAGGTTGAACGTACCCGTAAACGTATTCTCTTCGTGGCTGCGGCTCTTGCTGGAGCCTGCGTGGCGGCTGGCGGAGGGATTTCATTTATCGGTCTGCTCGCCCCTCATATCGCGAGACGACTCGTCGGTCCGAACCATTACAGTCTGATTCCGGTTGCCGCGCTTGTCGGTAGTCTGCTCGTATTGTTAGCTGATTTAATCGGAAAAAATCTGTTGGCCCCGGCCGATATTCCGGTCGGGATCGTCATCGCCGTTCTCGGTGCACCGTACTTTATCGTATTGCTTTTTCGTAAATGAAGTGTGACCGATTCGTCAAGGTTTTAACGAATCGGTCACATGTTACACACTTTTCGTTTTTTGACCGAGCATCTCATAATATACTTGACTGCTGTCGAGTATATAGGACGGTGCCGGCTGACCACGGCGCTCCCGATGACCTGCGAGATGGACATCGCTTGTTTCCCAGGCTTTCCAGTCCTTTTCGGATTCCCAGCGGATTAAAATCACGACTTCCTCATCGCCGCGTGTCCGCTTTTTTTTCAAAACGCTCAGATCAACGAATCCTGGCTGCTGTTCGATGATGCCTTCTCCTGCAAATCGTTCAATCATTGTCTCCGCGTAGCCGTGCTCAATACGAATGGTTTTCAGTTGGATAAACATATGTCTCACTCTCCTCAATTGATAATGAATCTCATTTTCACTATCAATATAACATTATACTCCTTAAAATTGTCAATCCCGTACTAAATTTTATTTCATTTTTTTGAAATTCGAGTAATTCAACGCAAAAAAAAGATACACTCGCGTTCGAATGCATCTTGAACAGGTTAGTTTAGGCGGTTGGTTGCTCCGACAAGAAACGCTCAAACGCGATATCCGGATTATCGGTTTCATAACGCGCGACGAAGGCATGATAGGAGCCGCTGTAGACGATTTTTCCATGATGGAGAAAATGCATCTTGCACGGCAGGTGGGCGACTTCATGCAATATGTGCGTCGACAATAATACGATTTTTTGACGGTCGAGTAACGCACCGATCGCTTCGACGACGAAACGCCGTGACTCCGGGTCGAGCCCGACCGTCGGCTCGTCAAAGATGTAGAGTGTACGATCGAGATGACAGACCGTCCGGATGACCAGCCAGCGTTTTTCACCGGCTGACATCTGACCGAGCCGTAAGTCTTGCAGACGCTCTAACCGGCTTCGCTCCTGTTCGCGTAACGAGGCGACATATGTATCCCATAACGAACGGAACGGCTCCGTCCGGTCACTTTTCAAAATCAACCGGACTAAATCTTTTCCTTTCAGCATCGGCGGAAGCGGTGCCTGCTGCAACTGATAAAGAATCTCCGCCCGTTCAAACGGCGGATGAAACCCGTCCGCCGGGAGCGCCCCGGCGACGACGTCAAACAACGTCGATTTCCCTGATCCGTTTAAACCAATCACGACGTTCAACCGTTCCGGATCGAGATCAAGATCCGCTTTATCTAAAATCATCCGTTTTTCATCATAGCTGTAATCGATTGTCCCGAGTTGCATTTGTCCGTCCCCTTCCGTTAACGATTTGTTTTTGACGTGATCGACAACCGCTGATAGGCAACGTAGCCGACTACTAAATAAACCATGATACCTGTCAGAATCGACAAGCCCATCATCCCGTCACTGACACTGCCTGTCAGGAAGCGGGCTTCATTCAAGATTAAATTCGCCGGATTCAGGAATGAAAAATACGCAAGCAATCGATTATCCGTCAGTTCAAATACATCGATGAAAATGAAGACGGCAAAAATTAAAATCGTCCCGAGCGGTGTCATCGTCTCCGGCTTCAATGGGAGTGCTGCAATCAGCAGGCTACAGGCAAAGACCGGTAACGGGATGATGAGCGCAAGCAATCCGGTCATCAGCACGGTCTTCAGCAACGGTTGATGAAACAAAACCGCCATCATCAGGCTGGCAGCGAACATGTTCAGACTGAGGAAAAACCATTGCGACATGAGACGTCCGAAGATGACCGGGAATTTTTGCCCGGACAAAAACGTATACATCTTCAAAAAGCCGCTCTCCCGTTGGTTGAGTAATGATATGCCAATTCCATTGATTGCAGTCAACACAATCATGATCGCAAAGAATTGAATCATCGCCGACTGAAAGACCGTCCACGTCGGGGAATCCTTGAACCAGTCGAAGTGATTGAGGAGAATGATGACGAGTGGTACGGCGAGCGTATAGAGATAAGCAAACTTATTGAAGAACATTTCTTTGTTGTAAAGCAAAAAGAATTCATAACTTTTCCGCACGCGGTTCCCTCCTAGTGTGTAATCCAATAAAATCCATAATCAAATTGATTCTTACATTATCTTACTATACGCTAACAAAAGAAGAAATGTTTCAAAAAATGGTTTCTTCGAACGTTCTCCCACAGACCAAAAGAAAGGATGTGATCGGAATGAAACGATTGATCGTGAGTGCCTTCTTGGCCAGCTTACTCGCCGGGTGCTCCGAGGAACCGGAAGCACAAAAAACCAAGCCGACGGACGTTACCTTCACGCAAGATGATAAAACAATTAAGATCATCCCACTGTATGATGCCTATCAGTCATATGTCGATGCAGCACTGAAAGTTCCGACTGAAAATGGAGCGCTGTTCGAAAAATACGTTTTAAAGGAAAACGATCGTATCCGTGAGCAGGAGCAGGTTTCGGAACAGCTTGGTGTCTATAATCCGCTCGACCAACCGATGAACGATCTCAAACACTTAAAAGAAAATGTTACCTACTTACAGCAGCATCAAACCGAGATACAGCAACAAATCAAACAATCGTTACAACAAGCATCAAAACAGTTACCCCGCCAAAACGATTTAGTCGTTCTAGTCGCTCCAATTAATTCAGATAATCCCGTGAATAACAAACGAATGGGTGGTCTGACAGGAATTGCACTCGCTAAAAATCTGTTAGTGCTTTATATCGATCGTGATGTCGATCAATCGATGCTTGCCTATACAGTTGCCCATGAATACCATCACACCGTTTTACTCGAAAAGCTTGGAATTTCATCGATTGCCGATAATATCATTTCGGAAGGAAAAGCGGACTTATTTGCGAAAGCTCTCTATCCAGATGTCAATCCACCTTGGACAGAACCGCTGCTCGACCATTCCTTTAAGCATGTTCTGCATGAAGTAAACACGTATCACGCCAAATTTTCAGACTTACAGAACGGCAATTCTGATTTGCAGATCCCCGGTTGGTCGAATTATGCAATCGGAAATACGATTATGACCGACTTCATTCAGAAAAATCCCGACACTTCCGTTGAAAAATGGACGCATCTACCGACAGGCGATATTTTAGAGCAAAGCGGTTATGCAAAACAATTGACGGCACAATGAAGCGGTTTTGAGTTGATCAGGCAGACCGTCTGTTGTGCTTTAATCAACAATCGTTTTAAAAAAATCACCCGCTTTACACGACGCCAAGCGGACGTGTGAAGCGGGTGATTTTTTTAACTGAGTTCTAGCGATTGTCCGACAAGTCACTTTTGTTTGAGTATCAGTTGAAAGCCGGTATCGCCGTTTCATCATAATTTTCTTCTAAGAACTTTTTGACTTCCGGACTCGTCATCGCTTTCGCAAGCTTCTGAATCGCTTCCGCATCCTGATTGTCCTTCCGGGCAACGAGGGTAATCGCAAAGTCATTCTCGATGCCTTCCGTGACGAGTGCATCCTGTTTCGGCGTCAGACCGAGCGGTGCTGCATAAGCCGGTGTCATGACGACCGCGTCAGCATCATCATAAAGACGCGCGAGCATCAATAAGTCCACTTCCTTGAACTTGTAATCTTGTTTATTCTCAACGACGTCCTTCATCGTATAGTAAGATCCTGTCTTCTTTTTCAATTTAATCGCGTCATGCTGGGCGAGTAACGACAGCGAACGGTCGATGTTCGAGACGTCGTTCGCCATCGCGATGACGGCCCCCTTCGGTAGTTGATCGATTGATTTATATTCTTTCGAGTAGACACCGTAATTGGCAAAATAGATTGGCTCGATCGGAACGAGGTTCGCATCGTTATTCCGATTGAATTCCTCCATATACGGAACGTGTTGGAAGAAGTTTGCATCGACCTCTTTCGCTGCCAGCGCACTGTTTGGCTGAACGTTATCGCTCAGAACGACGACTTCCAGGTTAATCCCGTCTTCCTTTAACTGTGGTTTCACGAGATCAAGAATTTCCGTCATCGGTTTAATCAGTGACGCGACCTTCAAGGTTTTTGTCTCTTCCGTAGAACCGGTATCGCTGTCATCACTATTTCCGCAACCTGCTAAGGCCAGGACAACTATTGTCAACATCATCATCAGTTTTTTCATTTCATTTCCTACTTTCTTTTAACGTTTGTCAATCAATCGTGCTACTGTCGTACCTATGAATTGAATCAATTGAACGAGGATGACCATAATCAGGATCATGTACATCATCAACTCAGTCTGGAATTGCTGATACCCGTACCGTACGGCAAAATCTCCGATGCCCCCTCCACCGACCACTCCCATGATCGTCGAGTAGGAGATAAAACTGACGATCGATGTCGTCAGACCGAGAACGAGTCCGGACCGGGCCTCAACGAATAAAAATTTCACGACAACTTCTCGTGTCGACGCGCCCATTGAGATCGCTGCTTCGATGACGCCTTTTGGTACATCAAGTAACGATTGTTCGACGAGCCGGGAATAATGGGCGATCGCGATAATCGCAAGTGGAACGGTCGCTGCTGCCGTCCCGATGGCTGTACCGATAATCAACCGTGTAAACGGAATCAAAAAGACGACAAGTAACAAAAACGGAAAGGAGCGGACCGTGTTGACTAGCAGATTCAAACCGGAGAACAGGAAGCGATTTTCGAGTAACTGATTTTTCCGCGATAAAAACAGCAACGTTCCGACCGGCAGTCCGATCAGCACTGCAGCAAAAATCGAGACCCCTACCATCACGAACGTTTGTCCGATGGCAAGTCTGATTTCCCCTGCGTACTCGATTAATATGTCAGGCATCCGCGTTCCCCCGTTCGGTCAACTGCGTTAAGAACCAACCCGCATCACTCGTGATTTCGGCAACACCTGCAGGTTCAGTCGCGACCGTATCGCGAATCTGACCGTTCTCCATAATCGTGACGCGATTGCAAATACTCTGAATCACGTTCATTTCGTGGCTGACGAGCACGATGGTGACACCAAGCGTCCGATTAATGTTTTGAAGAACCCGTAAGATCTCCGACGTCGTACTTGGATCGAGGGAAGACGTTGGTTCGTCACATAAAAGTACACGTGGCCGATTGGCAAGCGCACGGGCAATTGCAACACGTTGCATCTGACCGCCGCTCAATTCGGCTGGGTACTTGTCAGAAAAGGATTCCAATCCGACGAACCGGAGGCAGTCCTGAACCCGCGCGGAACGCTCCTGCTTCTGCACGCGCGCGAGTTCGAGGGATACCAAAATATTCTGTTCGACCGTCTTATTCGCGATCAAATTAAAGTTTTGAAAAATCATCCCGATGTCTTGGCGAACACCCCGCAATTTATGGTGCGGTAAAGCAAGCAAATCGATGCCATCAAACTCAATGTCGCCTTCATCCGGTCGTTCGAGCAGGTTCATCAGCCGAAGCAGTGTCGATTTACCTGCTCCGCTCGCACCGATGATGCCATGTATCTCACCCTGTTCAATCATTAAGGATACTGATTGAATAACGGGTTGTTTGGAAAATGCTTTACTGACCGTATGTAATGTAATCATGTGCCCTCCCCCTTTTGCCATTTTCCATTCTATCGTAAGCTCCCATTCCTTGTCATGCTGAATGCTTTTTTTCTTTCCCGCGTTATCTCACTAATTAAATAAACCATTTAGTCAAATAAACACATACATCTCATGTTCACCGTTGAGGTCACCTGTATTTTTTTGAAGTCATGAGAGCATATGCCCACTTCTTAACGATCAGACGAAGCACTAATGATATTTTTTTGAAAATCGATGTCGGCATTATAGTACAATAGACATAATTGGTTTAAAAGGAGTCCGCGACATATGAAAACAATCATCTATGATGTTCTTCACAATATCACTTTTTTAATGAGTGGTTTTTACTTACTCGGAAAATTATCTTCTCAACCGATTACACAGGATTCTAAACAGTCACTGCGTATTTTGTATGGTCTATGTTTGAGTGTCCTCGCGATTGTGTTGATGCAGATGACGATTGAACCGGCCCCTGGAATTTTAGTCGACTTACGGCATATCCCGGTCATTGTCGCCGCCTATTTCGCTGGCCCATTGCCGACGTTCATCGTGACTGTCGCCATCATCGTTTACCGCTTTACCATCAGTACGAATTTTGCAGCTTATGCAGCATGTTTTTTCATCATCAGTCTCGCTGTCGGCATCTCCCTGATTGTCAAACTGATGCCTTTGTATTCAAAAAAGACCTTCATGACGGTGACGCTTTATGCGACGCTTCTGCACGCTGTCATTTTAGGAATCGTCTTACGCGACACCGGTCAAATCGTCGAAATCCTGTCAGTCATCACCCCTGCGTCTTTCGTCAGTAGCTGGTTGACTTTGCTCATCATCCAAGACATCCGGATGACGAAGCTTGCGTTACGGACGTTCCAACATAAAGCGCAAATCGACTTTTTGACGGGTCTTCACAACTCGCGTGCTTTTTCAGATTACTTAACGGACATTAAACGGCAAAGTATCTTCAATGAGCAGCAGGTCGCCCTCGTCATGATTGACATCGATCACTTTAAGTCGGTCAATGATACGTACGGGCATGAGGCTGGTGACGACGTGTTACGTCAATTCTCAAAACGGTTACGTAACGGAGTCGGAGATACTGGCTACCTGTCACGAAACGGCGGTGAAGAATTTTCACTCATCATCACAAATCTTGCTTTAACGCGCGTCTTGACCCTCGCTGAAGAATTGCGTGTGCGCATTGAAACTGCTCCTTTCACGACACAGACCGGTCAAACCCTCCATGTGACGGCATCCTTTGGTGTCGCAAGCTTTGAAGAGACGACTGCAAATATTGATCATTTAGTCCGCCATGCCGATCAAGCATTATATGCTTCTAAACAATCCGGTCGAAACCAAGTTACGCTCCATTCCGTACAAGAAGAGATCGCGACGACGACGTGATTCAATTAAGGATGGACGTAATCAAAAAAATCAGCTACGTTTGATAGTAAGGCAGGTGAAGAATATGAAGTTAACAAAAGGACCGTACATTTTCATTGGTCTTCTCCTCGGTTTATTGTTTGGATTTATCGGAGATAATTTTTATCTGTATGTATCCGCCGGGATTTTAGTAGGTGCCTTACTTGAACTCTATGTCGCGATTCAGCAAAAAAAAGACCGCAACAACAAGAAACGTTCTTAAGGGGGAAATGGTATGGCATTCAGTGACTTGTTTTTATCAACACTCGCCTATATCGGTGTAGCGACGCTCTTGCTCGCAATCGGTGTTGTCCTGTTTGAAGTGACGACGAAATCAAAGGAAATGGAATTGATTCGTCAAGGTAAAAAAGCAGCCGTCTATGCGTTCGGCGGACGGATTCTCGGACTTGCGATCGTGCTTTATTCAAGTATCGCAAACTCTGTCAGCATCCTCGACATGGTTTTGTGGGGGGCTCTCGCGATCGTTTTCCAAATCGTCCTGTTTTATCTTGCCGATCTGCTCATTCCGCGTCTCAGCATGACGAAGGAAATCGATGCCAACAACGAAGCCGTTGGTTTATTGTTATTGTTCCTCTCGTTATCAATCGGCTTAATCATCGCCGGGTCTCTTACATACTAAAAAAAATGACAGAAATCCGGGAAGCGGACTTCTGTCATTTTTTTATTTATCTAATTCATCGAGTTCTTGTTGCGAACGCGGGAATCCGTTCGCTTGCCACTCTGATCGGTATATCGAATCAAGCTTCGTCAATCCTACTTCATCCTCGTCTTTATCCGCATCTTGACTCTCATCTTGATCGAGGTGGTCCAAATACTCCTTCAAATGACTCGGCGGGCGGCGTGATTTTATTTTTTTCATGACAAGTCCTGTACCTGCCAATACACCGGCTCCAAATAAAAATCGCTTCCGTAGCTTCATGACTGTTCCTCCTTAAAAAAACGAGTAATGATGCACTACTTATCTATCCCGACTACGTTGAGTCAAGTTCAAACGATTCCGCCACCGCTCCGCAGCGTTGGGTGGGCAAGCAGTTTGATATTTCCGTATTCTAGAGTCAACACATGATCCGGTTGCCGCTCAAAATAACCGGTTTCGATGACACCACTCCATGACTTCAATTCCCGTACGAAATGGGCGACGTCCGGGACACGATCCAGGGCGACATCCAAAATCAAATGGCCTCCATCCGTCACGAATGCTTCTCCCGCCGTTTCGCGGTGTGTATAGGAAATTCCTTTGTCCGCAAGAAGTCGTTCGACGTGTGTCCGTCCGAACGGTTCGACTTCGACCGGTAAAGGTCCCGTCAACTGACGGACGAACTTCGAGCTGTCTGCGAGATACAACACTTCGCGTGCTTGCAGCGCGACGAGCTTTTCCCGGAACAATGCGCCGCCGCCACCTTTGATGACTTGGAACTGTTCATCAATCTGGTCAATCCCGTCGATGACGAGATCAAGCTGTTCGACATCACGTAACTGACGCATCGGTATTCCGAGCCGCTTGCCCTGTTCTTCCGTCTCAATCGACGTCGCGATCGCTTCGATTTTTAATCCTTCGTCCACTGCTTTTCCTACAGCATCAATAAAATAGCGTGTCGTCGAACCCGTACCGAGCCCGAGTGTCATACCGGGTTTTACATATGCGAGTGCAGCTTGCGCAATCAATGCTTTATCCTGTTCTTGCATCGTTCACCCTCCATTCTCTAATTCCAGTTCACTGATAGTTTTCCCGAATCCTGCGCCCTTTAACCAAAAAACCGGGTGCGACGTCTCCGTCGTACCCGGTTCATGAACGTTAAATGACGAAGAAATAGACGCAACAGAAGTGCGCGAGACTTCCAAGTAAGACAAAGACGTGGAAAATTTCGTGGAAACCAAGGTGCTTGAACGATAATGCGCTTGGTTTCAATCCGTAAATGACTCCACCGACAGTATAAAAGATTCCGCCGAGGAACAGTAAGCCGATTCCGACTGGCGACAGAACTGCGGCAAGCGGCGTGATCGCGAAGACCATGATCCAGCCCATTCCGATATAAAGCGTCGTCGATAACCAACGCGGACTGTTGAACCAGACTAACTTAAATGTGATTCCGAAGACGGCAATCAACATGACGATCGAGAACAATACCCAACCGGTCGGTCCGTTCAAACTGATGAGACAAAACGGTGCGTAGGATCCGGCAATCAATAAATAAATCATCGAGTGATCAAGGCGGCGCCAAATCGCGATCGCCCGGTCACTTGCAAGTACCATATGATAAGTTGCCGAGACGGAATACAGGGCGATCATACTGACTCCGAAAATGATGGCTGCGACGATGGCGATGGCCGCGCCCCGCTCAAGTGAGGCCTTGATGACTAGAGCAAGAAGTCCGACAAAGGCAAAGACGGCTCCCCCGAGATGAGTCAATCCATTAATCGGTTCGCGCATATACGTTTTCATAAGTTACCCTCCAAAAGTTATGTAGTTTTCAATACTACATGGCGTTATATAGATATCTTATCATATAGTAGAGAAATAGAAAGCATTACCTGTAAATTTCATGGAGGTTTTTTTAATGACACACGATGACGACAAATCGCGACCGCTCGATCGCCAACTCCAGTTAGACGATATTCCGAACATCGACTTATATATGGATCAAGTCATTCAATTGTTCGAACGGACATTTGAAGCAACGACGCGGACAGAAGGCGAAACGATTTTGACGAAGACGATGATTAACAATTACGCGAAAAAGAAACTCTTTTTCCCCGTCACGAATAAAAAGTATACGAAGAATCATCTCATTCTGATCAGTTTGATTTATCAACTGAAAGGAACCGTCTCAATTAATGACATCAAAGCAACATTGACTGAATTGAATCAAGGTGTCGCAAACGAGACGCTCAATCTGGAAGCCTTTTATGCAAGCTACCTGGAAAACACGGTACAAAATCTCGAGACATTCGAAGCTGAGCAAGCGTCGGCTGATGAAAACGAACCAATCGATCAGTTGCAACAGATCCTTTCACTTGCACATATGAGCAATCTCTATCGACGTGCCGCCGAACGGATGATTGATCAACTCGACGGTTAACTTCTACCGGGTGCTCATGGTAAAATAGGGAAAATGGAGATGGGGGTGGGCTGTGATGGAGGAAAGCACACGCTTTTTGCATCAGCTCGAAGACGTAGGACAGTATTTTGTTAGCTACCAAGACACTATCTTGATCGAACTCGCTTTTGATCAAACGATTGGTCATTATGCGACAGAATTTTCGACGCTCGAACAGACTGCTGATTACATCGAACTTCACTTACATTCGCACCAGACCCAGGCACTGCTTCTCGCGTCGAAAATCCACGCCTTTGATGCGTCCCCGTTTGAGCGCATCACGGAAATGATGTCGATTCAAAGTTTTTTTGCGACGCATCGCATGACGCATCCTGCAAATGCCTTCTCGACGGCTCTGCTGATCAGCCGGCTTAATCCATCGGATGCTCACTTACGTCGGACGTTATCCCTTTACCGACTCGCCAAACAACAACACCGTTTCATCGTCTCCCCTTTACTCGGATCATTCTTCTTTTTCCAATGTTACAAGCGCGGTGAGGTCGAGCATCTTCTTGCACGAGTGGAAGATGCTTACGATCTGTTGAAGAAACCGTTTGGTCGCGCCCAACAGACCTATATCGTCGCTCTCCTATTTTCACTTTTACCTGCAGACGATTTCGAGGCGTATGTCGACCAATTACGGGCGTCGCGCGCACGTTATCGTAAATCTCACATCCCACTTGCATTCCACGGTCTGCTCGCCTTACTCGGTGATCCTGCCGAACATGCTTCAAAACTCGACCAAATCGTCGAGCAACTCCGCTCGGATGTCCACTTCAAGCATCGAAAAGACTTACTTTTTTTAACGGCTGTCCGGCTCTATCTTGCGAATCATCCGACACTGCAACAACTGTTTGCTCAACTCGCTCCGACGATCGACGACATGGCGACGGAAACAGTCCCCTTTTTACTGTTTCCAATCGATATTACTGACACGTCGCATGCGACAGATGGCGGAATGGTCGACGGCGGATTTGACGGCGATGCGGGGAGTAGCAGTAGCGATGCTTGACGATGATCCTACAGGAGGTTTCCCATGAAAAAAGTTGCGTACGATACGTATTATTTAGATGAAAATTATTTCGGACAGCCTTATCCGGGACTCGTCTCTTTTTTCAGTGAATATCAACCGAAGGGACACGTGCTCGATTTAGGATGTGGTCAAGGACGGGACGCCTTGTTACTCGGACAGTTGGGTTATACCGTGACGGGTGTCGATCATTCCGTCGTCGGCATCACCCAGCTCAACCAACACGCTTCAGTAAAGGGCTATGTTGTCGAAGGTATTGTCGGCAATGCTTATGCCTTTCCGATTTCCGAACAGATCGATGTCGTGTTGTTAGACTCGATGCTGCATTTCCATAAAATTGATTTAAAGAACGAAACGACGTTCGTAAACAACATCTTGAACCAGTTGCGCGAAGGCGCAGTCTTCGTCAATTGCATGTTGCAAGGGACAAACCGCGAACAGGTATTAAAAAATATTCTTTCTGATTCTCCTCATGAATGGGAAACGCTCGCTGACACATATACTGAATATGCAGAAGCAAATGCAACATTCCATCTGCTCGCCGTAAAAAAGCGAGGTCCCGTTCCGCCCGATTGAACGGAAAGAAGTCTTTGCCAGACTACCTCTTTATTTGCATTCAAAAAGGCATCGACTCATCTGAAAGAGTGGATGCCTTTTAGGTGCGTGGAACGAATACGGTTCGCTCACTTAGTTATCTTGATTCGTTTCCTCGTTCGCTTCGACGTCAGAGTCATCGTCTGCTTCATGCGAAAGATCCGGTTGTTCGGACGCATCGTCTGATTTCTCAGCATCCGCTTTTTGGTTTTTTGCTTGATCGTGCTTGTCGCGAGTATCCGGTGCCGTGTCTTTATCACGTCCCGCAATTTCATCGTTCGTCATCTGATTACCTGATGTAATCGGATCTGTTTCTTTATCGTGTTGTTCATTCATGAGAAATCCCCCTTAACAAAATTAAGCTACAGTTAAGAGTATTCCCTGAACGATTTCCGTTAAACATCAAGAGGTTGCATTTTCTTCGCAAAGTCCGTAATCAACTTATCGAGCGGTTGCGGATGATGCAGATAGTGCCCCTGGACATATAAACGTTCGCCTAGCATTTCTACCTGCCTGTATTGCGATAATGTCTCGACCTCTTGAATGACAAGTGAAATCTTTAATGTTTCCGTCAAAGCATAGACCGAACGAATCATCGACTGTTCGAGCTGATTTTGAGCCAAACGTCGGGTGAAGATCGGATCGAGCTTGACCGCCTGGACCGGTAGATGAAGCAATGAATTGAGCGATGCATAATGGCTACCGAAATGATCGACCGTCAAGCGGTATCCCGCGCTTCGTAACAGTTGAAGGCGCTCAATTGCTTTTTTCCGTCCCGTCTGCAATACTTCTTCCCGAATCTCGAGGACGACACGATCTTGTTTAAAGTTTGCTTGCTTCGAAAAGGACAAGAGTTCTTCTAACAGTTGATTCGACTGGAATTGACTCGCGGAAAGATTGACCGCAACCGAAACCGGTAAGTCGAATTCTGCTTCGAACCGTTCGCGATCGGCAATCGCTTGGCGAATCGTAAATCGACCGATGTCGCCAAAGACCCCCATACGTTCTGCAATTGGAATGAAGTCAGTCGGGCTGACGAATCCGAGCACAGGATGATTCCAGCGTAATAAGGCCTCGACCGCAACGGTCACCCCTCGCTTCATATCAAGAATCCGCTGGTAATACAGTTCGAATTGCCCGCGTTCTAACGCATGCGTCAACTCTTCTTCAAGAACGGAAGCGAACGGATGCTGTTCGAACTCCCGCTGTTGATTGACGAACAGCATTCCATTTTTCCCATCGAGCTTCACTTGTTGCATCAAGGCCTCTGCCGCATAGACTTGCGTCTGTCGGTTCGTATAATCCCCCGTCAACAAACTGACACCGGACGACGCCGTCAAATGAATCGGTTCAAATCCGATGTCCGCGATCGGCGCCTCGATTGCTGCCATGATGTAATCGGCATACATCGCACCCGTTTGTTCAAACTCTCGTTCATCAAGCGGCGCAAGAATGATGAATTCATTGCCGTCCTTCCGTCCGACAACATGATTCGGAATCGGAACATATTTCAGCCGGTCGGCGAGGACTTGTAAAACCCGGTTGCCGACACGGTATCCGAATTTGGCATTGACAGCGTGAAAGTTATCCAGGTTCAAGACCATTAAAAATGCCGGATGAATCGTCACACTTGAAATCAAACGGTTCATGTACCGTTCATTGTACACATCCGTCAAGGCATCTTTAATGACGTATGTTTCGACACTGATCGATTTGCTGATGATATCAGCGTAATGTTCAATCAATGCTAAATCGCTCGCTGAGAAGTCATATGGTCGATCGTCAAAAGCACAAAGCGTTCCGATTTTCTCATTGTCGGCGTTTTTGATTGCGACGCCAAGAAAGCTCCCGTTTCCTAATGCCTTTGTGACGGGATGGTCGACCGTCAATGGACTCGTCAACAACTCATTGATTTGAATTTTTCCTGCATTCTCATCGATGACCAGTTTACAAAGGACGTGGTTGAACACATGCGTCGATCCTTCTTCAATCAATTCTTGATCTTGATTGATTGCTTTGACGATGAAGTTGCTACTTGAATCATTCAGTGCGAAAAATAACGAATTGACGCCAATTTTTTCACTGAGTTTCTCTAAAATTTCTTCGACGAGCGGATGTAAGGCTTCGTAGCGGCTTTGAGAATTATCCATTGTGCTGCCTCCTTTCGTATCATGACATCGGATGAATCGGGAACTCAACGATGAAGCGACTTCCGACACCAACTTCTGACTGAACAGAAATCGCCCCCCCATGGTCCATGACGATCATTTTACAAATCGCAAGTCCGAGACCTGTCCCGCCAATTTTCCGGGTATCCGAGTTATCGGCCCGGTAGAATTTATCAAAAATGAACGGTAACGCCTTATCCGGAATACCGATCCCTTCATCTTCGACTTCAATTCGGACGTCCTGCGCTGTCACTTCAGTACGTATCTCGATGTTTCCACCATTCGGTGAGTATTTGATCGCATTCATGATTAAGTTCGTAAACAATTGCTTCATTTTTTCTTCGCTTGCCATCAAGAGATGCGCCCCTGAACCGAACGCCATCCGAACTGTATGTTCACTGCTCGCTAACTCGAACATCGTTTTCATTTCAATCAGCAGTTTCTTTAAATCAATCGTTCTTTTCGTTGCCCCTTGCGTCAAATCTTCACCCTTTTGAATTTCGAGGATGTCGTGGATCAGCTCAGACAAACGGACGGTCTCGGAATAAATCGTCTCAAGGTATTTCTTTTGACGGGGTCCGTCGAGGGAACGCTTCATCAACAATTCTGTGAATCCCATGATTGAAGAGAGCGGCGTCCGCAGTTCATGAGAGACGATGGACACGAATTCAGCTTGCTTCAAGTCGAGTTCTTTATCTTTCGTCACATCGCGCAAGACGAGCATCATGCCCCACTCGACGTTCGCAATCGCAATCCGCTCCGCATAGGCACTGAGCAAGAGATTGCCTCGAAAGGCTGACAGTTCAATCGTTTCACCCGGTATATCACCGTTCATCAGCTGACCAATATAATCGTGCAACGCATCCGGTTGGTCGACGTGCTCAAACAGCGATGTCGCCCGCTCGTAGGCATGCCGAAATCCTTGTGCTTGATTCAACAGTTTTGGCGGGAACATATCGAGCAACGCTTGGTTGGCATAGATTTGTTCGCCACTACTCTCGATGTAGAGGACTGCTTCGCGAATCGAATCGAGTAACTGGTACGTCTTGATTTTTTCATGCTCCATCTGATGGAACAAGAGGTGTCGCTCTAACGTCATCCCGAGCTTGCGTGACAAGTCTAAGATGTCTCCGACTTGTTCTAAATTAAATTGCTCGAACTCATGCTTTAAATAAATCAACCCGACGACACTGTTGTTACTCGGTGACTGGATTGGAATCGCGGACTCATATCCTCCTGTTTCAATCGGCAGTTGGACGGACTTTCGCATCACGAATGCACGGCGCAAAACGGAATATTGATCTAAGTCCTTTTCAATCAACTCCATCTCTTCCACCGCCTCTGTCACGACATGACTGAGTTGTTCGCGCCGGTAGAGAATGATTGCACCACGCGTCAATCCGATGAGCGGAAGCAGCTTCAACAGAAGCGTCTCGCACGCAGACTCGACGTTTTGTGTCGCGAGTGTTTCCATGATTTCATTTCGGTGTCTTAATTTATCTTCGGCTGCGAGCAAGTCGTGTTTCAGCTGACCGATTTGTTGCTGATCCGTCGTGACATCCGCACTTTGCTCGATCGAAGGAAACGATCCACTCTTCAAACGATATGGTCGTGTTTTTTTAGTTGGACGGTACCGCATGACTTTTTTCAATGAATTTTTTCCTCCTAGCTGAAAAATCGTTTCTAAAATTATACCACGCGTATGAGAAGGCCGGCATACATCATTTGAATTCTTCTTGCTTCAGTAATGAGCGGAAGGACACTTCAAATTGCTCGTTTTCTAGGCGCGTTCGCTTTTTCGGTCCCTTCGTCCGTCCGCCGGCCCGACGAATTTGTTGGCCGACATGCCGCGTATGCAAGAGAAAATCAATATTGTCATCTGTAAAAATTCGTCCATTCTGGTCAATCGGTCGTCCTTTACGCGCTAAGGCAAGTGCCGCCAGTCCATAATCTTGTGTGACGATGATATCACCCGGTGAAATCCGGTTGACGATTGCATAATCGACCGCATCCGGACCTTGTCCAATTGTAATCGTCGTCGCCCCCGCCCGGTTAAATTCATGCGCTGTATCACAGACTAAAAACACGTCCACCCCGGCGCTTAACCGGATTGTCAAATCAACGACCGGACACCCATCGGCATCGACTAATACTTTCATTTCCCTCTTCCTCTCTGTTTACCTATCTGTCCTAAGTGTCCGCGAGAAACAGAAACACTGTCAAGCGAATCGCTATAAGTTGACCCGAGTCCGATTTCGCAAGACAATAGATAGGAAAGGAAGTGCCCGTATGGAGCAAGCTACATTCAAATCATTTTTACATCTTCTCAAAAAAAGTAATCCCCCGGTCGGTCTGCTATCAGCAGCCGTCGCCGTATCGGTCATCCAGGCATTAGCGGCACTGATGATTCCGTGGTTTCTGAAATCACTGATTGATAATTTCTCGGTCGATCGGCTGACACCCGGACTGATTTCCTTATTCATCGTCGTTTTTCTCGTCCAACTCGTCAGTAACGCCTTTTCGATTTACTGGCTCCAGATTGCCGGGCAACGCATCGTCGCCAACTTGCGGACATTACTGTGGAAACATCTCCTCGGTCTACCGGTTCCGTTTTATGATGAAACAAAATCAGGGGAGCTCGTCTCCCGCCTCAACAATGACGCGACGACGTTACAACAGTTGTTGTCGGAGCAGCTCGTCCGCCTGTTGACATCCGTCGTTTCCATCATCGGGGCCATCACGATTTTATTTTTCCTCGATTGGCAGATGACGCTTGTCATGGTGATTGCCGTTCCGTTGACGTTACTGATCATCATCCCGCTCGTCCGGAAACTGCATGAGATTTCCCGGGCGACACAAAAAGAACTCGCCGGATTATCCGGCTTCTTCGCCGAGATGTTGAGCGAAGTCCGGCTCATCAAATCGCAAGCGACCGAGTCTTACGAAATGGACCGTGGAAACGAAAAGATTGAGAATCTCTTCGGCTTCGGCGTCAAAGAAGGTCGGATTCAAGCGATTCTGTTACCGCTGTTCAACGTGACGCTGACATCGATGCTGATCATCATCATCGGCTTCGGTGCTTACCGGGTCTCGACGAACCAAATTTCTGCCGGTGAGCTCGTCGCCTTTTCACTCTACTTGTTCCAAATCATGACCCCGCTCGTGACGATGACCGAATTCATTTCAAAGCTCCAAAAAGCACGCGGGGCGACAGAACGAATTTCGGAACTGCTCGAAGAACAGCCGGAGCAACAAGGAACGCGTGACGTCACCCGTCCGTTCGGAGCGGTTCAATTCAATCAGCTCTCGTTCGGCTATGATGAGACGACGTTACTGCATGACGTGTCCTTTTCTTTGCCGCACGGCCAGACGACGGCGATCGTCGGACCAAGCGGTTCTGGAAAATCGACGTTGTTTGCGTTGCTCGAGCGGTTTTATCAACCGACGTCAGGAGATATTTCACTCGGACCGGACGGCATCGAGACGTTCCGACTTGAAAGCTGGCGCCGGGCAATCGGCTACGTCGCCCAGGATTCACCCGTCTTGTCGGGAACGATTCGTGATAATTTACTGTACGGACTCGTCCGTGACGTGACGGAACAGGAAATCCGCGATGCTGCAGAAATGGCGAATGCCGATGCCTTCATCGAGTCGTTCCCGCACGGCTACATGACGGAAATCGGCGAACGCGGGGTCAAACTGTCGGGTGGACAACGGCAACGAATTGCGATCGCCCGTGCCTTGCTGCGTGATCCGGAACTCTTACTGCTCGACGAAGCGACGTCAAGCCTTGACTCAGAATCGGAACGTGTCGTCCAGGAAGCACTCGAACGTCTGATGCGCGGACGGACGACGTTCGTCATCGCTCACCGCCTGGCGACAGTCCGTCACGCGGATCAAATTATCGTTCTTGAGGACGGACGGGTTTCCGGCATCGGGACACACGACACCCTCGTCGAGACGAATGTTTTGTATAATAAACTCGTAACGCAACAATTCATCGGTCAGACCGATGCAATCAGGGGGAATCACGGATGACGAAAACGGTAGGATTTATTGGACTCGGTGTCATGGGGCAAGGAATGGTGCGGAACTTACTGAAATCCGGTTTTGCCGTCAAAGGCTATAACCGGACAAAAGAAAAAGGCTTACCGCTCGAACAGGACGGGGCGACGATCGTCGACACGATTAAAGAAGCCGTCACCGGCGCAGACGTCGTCATTTCAATCGTCGGGTACCCGGAAGACGTCGAACAGATTTACTTCAGTGAAGACGGAATTTTAGCGAATGCTGCGCCCGGGACGATCGTCATCGACATGACGACATCAAGCCCGGCGCTCGCCGTCAAAATCGCGGAGCAGGCACAAGCAAACGGGCTCGTTTCACTCGATGCACCTGTCACAGGTGGAGACCTTGGTGCGAAAAACGGGACACTCGCGATTCTTGTCGGTGGTCAAGAACAGGCTTTCGCTGACGTCAAACCATTGTTTGAGGCGATGGGACGCTCGATTTCATTATTCGGCGGTCCCGGAAAAGGACAATCGGCGAAACTCGCAAACCAGATTGCAATTGCCGGTTCAATGATCGGGACAGCTGAGATGTTATTGTTTGTCACGCGCTCCGGTATCGACCCGACGCAGTTCGTCGAGACGATTAAAAGTGGTTCTGCCGGCAGCTGGTCACTCGAGAACTTGATTCCGCGTGTCATCGCGGAGAATTATTCACCAGGATTTTTTGTCAAACATTTCATCAAAGACATGCGTCTGGCACTTGAACGGGCGGATGAGATGGGAATTTCGACACCGGGTCTCGCGCTCGTCAAATCACTGTATGACGAGCTCGCAGCGATGGGGCACGGTGAGTCTGGTACACAAGCACTCTATTTATTACTCGCTGAAAAGTCACAGCAGCAGCAACCGTAACAAAAAGGTCCGCCCGATTCAGTTGGGTGGACCTTTTTTGATTACTTGATATCGATTAATGAGAAATCGTATGTGACAATTACTTCTTGCTTCTCGTGCTTTTCACATAGGAATCATAAAGGCAAAGTCCGTTTGTTGCGGCAACCGCTTCTTGCTTCCCGTGCTTTCCACATAGAAATCATAAAGGGCAAAGTCCGTTTGTTGCGGCAACCGCTTCTTGCTTCCCGTGCTTTCCTCGGGCGAGCCGCAAGCCGTTGCTCCTTGCTTCTGACGAACAAGGAGCAGGGTCTCGCCTGGCTCTGACAGCGCAAGGTGACCTTGCGCTTTTTCCCGTAGGAGTCACGAAAAGCGAAGCGATTCTGAACATATTATCTTTGGCTTCTTGAAAATAGAACAATTCAACCGAGCCGTCCGTCTTGAATCGCTCCCTAGCGAATAGCAGTGCATTTGTGACCCTGCAGCGCAGCGAAGCGGCACAAATCACTGCCGCTTGGGAGACGAGACAAGGGAAGGAGGCGCGAACGGTCGGTTTACTCCGAATTTACCATTACATGACTCACAAACAGCATACCTCTGAGCATATTATCTTTGCCTTCTTGAAAAACAGAACGATTCAACCGAGCCGTCCGTCTTGAATTGCTCCCTGGCGAATAGCAGTACATTTGTACCACTTTGTGAGACGAGGCAAGGTAGGAAGGCGCGAACGGTTGGTTTACTCCGAATCCAGTCCAACTCAAAAGGTCCTCCGATTTCTCAGAGGACCCATCCGTACCAATCATTCAGCCGCTGTCGGCCGTTCTGCTTTTAATTTCTCATAAAAATGCGCCATCGTCGTATCGAAATACGGCGTCAGGAAGATGACACCGACCGTACTCAACAAGGCGAGAATTCCCCAACCGATGAAGCTGATGTAGAGTTTGATCAAACGTCGTTTCTGTCCACGCATCATCCGTCGGCTCTCTCCTAATACTTGAATAAACGACAGTTCCGGACGATCGACGAGAATATACGGGACGAGTCGGTAAACAAGATAGAAATAGATCGCCGGTAAAATCAAAAATGATCCTGCATAGACGAGCAGTGTAACGACCGTGTACGAAAGAATCGTCCGGACATATGATTTCAACGAAGCGAATCCTTCGAACAACGTTCCGATGCCGGCTTTTTCTCCTCGAACGAACCGTAAGTAGGAAATCGTCCGTCCGACCGTGACCGGTGCCAAAATAATCGTGACGACGATGTTCAAGCCAACGAACTTCATCATACTTCCGATGTCTTCTTGATCAAACGACATTCGACTGGCCGCTAAGGCAAAAATCGCAAAATAGACGATTGAAATGCTTAGCCCAACAAACCAGTTGCCTTTTAATGTCGCGAGTGCTGTTTTTTTGTACGCTGAATTTGTCATCATAAACCCCTTCTCACTTCACTTTCCCATTTGATTTTAACGTAGTCCCGCTTGAAAAAATAGGGACGTGCTTCGATTTCAGAGAAAGTTGTGACAAACTACTGAAAGATGGACGGACGACAGCAACAAACAAAAGGAGAGGCACACCCTCCCATTCAGGGAAGATGCGCCTCTCGTAACCGATGTTTCTTTAAAGAAGTGATTTCAAAGCCGACACTCTTGATGCATCGACTTTTCCGTTGACGAGAACTGCTGAGCCGACGTGGAGTTCGGTCGCTTTCGTCGTTTCCAATAACTCTTTTGCTGCTTCGACGGTAATGCCGGAGCCCGGTAAAATCGTCAATTCCTCGTGGCGTTCAACAAGTTCCGCGATGACCGCTTGTCCTTCGAGCGCCGTTGCTTTGGCACCCGACGTCAAAATACGGTCGACTTCCGGGAAGTCGGCTAAGACCTCTGCTGCTTCGTGGATATCACGGCTGCTGTCGATGGCCCGGTGGAACGTCAGCGACAGCTCCCCTTTGTGTTTGATGACGCGACCAAGGAATCCTTCATCAATCCGTCCATCCGCTGTCAACGAACCGACGACGATGCCGGCAGCCCCTAATTCACGAATCAGATCGATATCGGTGATGATCGTTTCCTGATCCGCTTCTGAATAAACAAATGACTTACTATGTGGCCGGACAAGGACATGGACCGGGATTTCGACCGCTGAAAGAACTTGACGAATCAATCCGTAACTTGGTGTCAGTCCACCTTCCGATAAGGCAGATACGAGCTCGAGTCGATCTGCGCCTGCTTGTTCTGCAGCCGTCGCCTCTTCGACGGTTGCTGCGATTACTTCTAACATGTACATCCCTCCCGCATCAGTGTATCACGAGACGACGGTCCAGTTCACCCGTTCGTTAAACAACTTCATCTCCCATGATGGTGGATAGGTCGAAGGACTGAGGACGATTTTAGCCCGTCGGAACTCGGCGACTTTATACTTGCGGTTTCCCTCAAACTCGTCACATGCTAAAAAGGCATAGACGTCTTTCGTACAACCGATGACGGCTTTTTGAATCAAGGATGACTCGATGTCGTCACTAACGAAGCCTCGTTCGATTTCTGCGCCGTCAAATGCAAGGAAACAGGCATCAAACGCATAGGAATCAAGTGCTTGCAACACTTCGACACCGACCGTTTGACCATAGGTGTCGACAGTTCCGCCAAGTAAGCGGATTTCACCGCTGAACGGTCCATTCTTACGACATTGTTCCAGATGGTTTGCGATCGACAGCGAGTTCGTCACAATCGTCGCCGTTCCCGTTAAGTACGGCAATAAGTGCTCAACGGGTTCCCCTTTCCCTAAAAAGATACAGGAGTATTCACTGAGCCAGCCTTTCGCGTAACGCGCGAGACGACGCGACAATTGATCCGTCCGACGGGAAATCGGCGATTCCGGTTTCCCGCCTTGATAGATGGCTCCCCCATAAACACGTTTGAGTTGGCGGTCCCGCTCGAGTTCCTCCAGGTAGCGACGGACGGTCTCCCCTGAAACATCCAATCGATCAATTAAATCTTTCGTCATGACTTTCCCTTCTTCTTCAAGCCATTTCATGATTTGTCCTTTTCGTTCTTCTCCGAGTAACGACACACGACCTTCCCCCTTCATTAACGAGTACTAGTTCTAGTGTACCGAACGTCTGTAAAGGTCTTGTAAATCCGGTGTAAAAAAACGTGTTCTTCCTATGAATTGTTGTTGAATTCCTCATTTTTTCAGAATTAACACGTCTCTCAGACAAAAAAAGTCCACCTTTATTCACGGATGACATGAATAAAGGTGGACTAAAGTCAGACTGTTATTGCTTTTCTTTATCGAACAACGGAATCTTCGACTCGGTCCCTTGACGAATCCGACCGATGTTATCGCGGTGCTTGAAGATGACGAACAAAGCAAGCACGGTAAAGAATGTCGGAACGATCCAGTCGTGTTGTACGATGCCGATCGACACGGCAGCGACGATTCCGATGCTTGCCGCGACAATCGAGCTGAGCGACACCATTCGACTGAAACGAAGCGTCGTTAAGAACGAGACGAGCAAAATCAAGAATAAGAGTGGACTCGTCACGAGCAACATCCCACCTGATGTCGCGACAGCTTTTCCACCTTTGAACTTTGCGAAGATCGGATAAATATGTCCGATGACTGCCGCAATACCGGCAAAGAGTGGATGGAGTTCTGACGCGAGCAGAATTGGGGCGAGACTCGCGACCGCCCCCTTACCGAGATCCCCAATCAAGACGATGATCCCGGCTTTTTTACCTAAGACACGAAACGTATTCGTCGTTCCTAGGTTACCGCTCCCGTGCTGGCGGATATCTATCCCGTGTCCCCATTTTCCGACAAGTAACGCAAATGGTATCGATCCAAGCAGATAGCCGAGAATCAAAATCCCAATGATTTCAATCATGGTCAACCTCCAAAGTATTAATGACCGACCTTCATATATTCTTCGAGAGTCTGTCCATTATTTTTGATTTGTGTTGCAGGACCGACACCGACGTAACGAATATGCCATGGTTCATACGTATACCCTGTCCGCGCTTGGAACCCTTTATCATAACGAACGATGAAACCATACTTCGCCGCATTGTTCGCAATCCACTTACCTTCTTTTGTGTTGCCGAGTTCAGCTGTCAAGCCGTTTCCGACGCTCGGTGCTGAAATATCGAAGACGAGCCCTGTCTGGTGTTCACTGTGACCAGGACGTGCCGAATATTGATCGGCTGCTGCTTTCCCGTCTCGTGCGACATAGTTATTGTAGAGGACCGTCTGGCGTTGACCGGACCGGAAACCACTGACCGCATTCAATGTCACGCCGTCTGCTTTAGCGGCTGCGAACATCTTCTCAATTTGTTTTGCGGCAGGTGCGCGCATGTAACTTTGTTCGAGCACACCCGAGTAAGAGAAACTGATGTCTGGAACGACGAGATCAGACGGTTTGTAGTCGATTGGCAGACTGTATTTCTTGTTGACGACGACGAGTTCATTGAGTCCTAAATCGGCTTTCGTATCCGATTTATCGACGTCCGGTGTCTCTGATTCCGGTTCAGACTTTTTATCCGCCTCAGGATCTTGCGACGATGTTGTTTTACCATCATCCTTTTTATCCTCAGTTGCTTTATCTTCCGTCGCTTTATCGTCTGCGGCTTTTTTATCAGCAGCGGCTTTCTCTTCTGCTGCCTTCTTGTCTGCTGCCGCCTTATCTTCTGCTGCTTTTTCTTCCGCAGCCTTCTTGTCAGCAGCTGCTTTCGCGTCCGCTTCTTCTGCTTCTTTTTCTTTCGCTACTTCTGCGTCTGTCTTCTTATCTTCTTGGGCGACGTTGTCATCCGTTTTTTCTTTTGTCGCATCTTCTGTTTTAGTGGCATCTTCTGCGCCTTGATCCCCAGGATTACATCCTGCAAGGAGGAGCGCTAACGTGCTGACTGCTACGATTTTCTTCATCGTGTATTCCCCTCTTCCTTCGTGCTATTCTATGTTACCTCTAATTGACGCAATAGAAAAGCCCTCCAGCAAGAAATCCTGCTGAGGGCTTAGGCTTAGTTCGAAACGAGTCGTGCATCCTCAGCACTCATCTGTTCATAGATGGCATGCCAGTTCGGAAAGACCTTTGGTAAACGAATCGGTCGGAAATTTTCTTTTTTGACGACGACATGCGTCGTTTTTCCAGCGACGGCAAGTTGACCATCCGCATTTTTGACTTCATAGCCGTAAATCGTCCGAAGTCCGTCGTAATGGCTGATCCAGACCGAGACTGTCGCCGTATCGCCATACGTCAATGACCGTTTGTAGTCGAGATTGACGTTCGTAACCGGTGAGACGTAGCCTGCCTCTTCCATTTCCTTATAATCAAGACCGAGCGACTTAATCAGCTCCGTCCGGGCGATTTCAAGATAAACGAGATAGTTCGAGTGATAGACGATCCCCATCATGTCCGTTTCCGCATAGCGAACCGGTATTTCAATCGTGTGCATGTAGCTTCCCCCTTAAAAATCCTCTTTTTCAAGATAGGACCATTCTGAACCGCTGACACTCGCTTTGTCAATCAATCGGACGGACTGTTTCGCGATTGCCCGCTCGACAATCGTAATCGCGGCACGGGCGTTTCCGTTCGGCACGACCTGAATCTGTTCATCTAACGCCAGACGCGCTTCTTCCGTCAAGACATACCCGTAGCGTTCCGCGTAGTTGACGATGATTTCAATCAACTCGTCTTTCGCGTAGTTCGGGAAGTGGAGTTCCCTCTTAAAGCGTGACTTCAGACCGGGATTGCTTGCGAGTAATGCTTGCATCGGTTGCTCGTAACCGGCGAGAACGACGACGAGATTATCGCTATGTTTCGTCATCTCATCGACGAGCGTATCGATTGCTTCCTTGCCGAAGTCATTTGCCCCGCCGTTCAACGAATAGGCTTCATCGATGAAGAGGACACCACCGAGTGCGTCACGGATGACGTCCCGCGTCTGTTGCGCCGTCTGTCCGACATAACCGGAGACGAGGTCGGCGCGACTGACGACTTTCAAATGTCCGCGTTTCAAATATCCCGCTTGACGCAACACGTCAGCATAAAGGGCGGCGACCGTCGTTTTACCCGTTCCGCTGTTGCCGCTAAAGACGGCATGCAGTTCGACCGGTAAGACTTTAAAGCCTGCTTCCTGGCGACGCTGTTGCATCGAGAGCAGTGCCTGGATTTGTTTGAGTTCTGCCTTGAGTTCCGTCAGACCGACGAGTGACGCTAACCTTGCATCGATCGACTCGTCTTCCGGTGCCGCGAGTTCGAAATCCGCTTGTTCGAGCAGGGCAAAGTCTTCATGACTCGCACTTTCGCCGAGACTCGCACCCTTTTTGAAGATTGCATCGAGGACGATGTTACGGACGGCACGCCCGTTTCCGAAACTCGAGTCGACCCGTTCGCGCTCGAGTCGCGCAAGTAGCGTCCGCTCCGCTTGATCCGTCAGGACATAATCGTTAGACGTCGCAATCGACCGACCGATTTCAAGCAATTCCTGATCCGTATAGTCGGCGAGCAGATAATGGTTCGATTCCGGAAAACGGCTCCGGAGTCCCGGATTCGCTTTTAGGAAGTCACGCATCTCTTCCGGATAACCGGCGAGGACAACGGCGAAACGTCCCGCGTATTCCCCGCTCGTCATCGCCGCAACGAGCGTATCGATTGCCGCCTGTCCGTAATCATTCCCGCTTTGACCGGACCGTTTCAAGGCATAGGCCTCATCGATGAAGAGGACACCACCGACCGCCTCCCGGACTTTACTCATGACCTGTTCTTCTGTCTGACCGACGAATGCACCGACGAGCGACGACCGGTCCGTCTCGACGACTTCCGCCCGTTCAAGCAATCCGAGTTCATGATAGATTTTCGCCATCAGACGAGCGAGCGTCGTTTTTCCGGTACCGGGGTTACCCATGAAAATCATGTGCAGTGACGGCTGGTCACTCGACCGGTAACCGTCTTCCGTCCGTTTTTGCTGGTACTTCAAGAAACGGTACATTTGATGGACACGTAACTTGATGTCTTCGAGTCCAATCATCGCATCGAGTTCCTCGAGTGCCGAGCGTTCGACTTGTTTGATCTCAATCGGGAGCAGTGAGACGACACGGCGTAATTCTTCCGTCGCCGTCACCTTCAGCTCTGTCATCTCCCGAAAGGCTTCGCGTGAATAAAACCGTTCCTGTAAACTGTTGACAAAGTCCGTCGCCGTCTGTTCGAGTCGGGCACTCGACAAGAGGAGCGCTTTCGCCGCCTCGAACAATTCCGTCCAGCGCGTCGCATCGATCCGCCGCAGCCGTTCCGTCAATTCGACGACTTGTTCTGTTTCTTGTACGATTTGACTCGCCTGCTGAATCATATCTTTTGTCGCCGATCGTTTCGCATTGGCATTATCCGTCTCACGAATCGTCGGGAACGTGTTCGCGACGAGCAGTTGATAACTGCCTTGTAATTGTTGTTCGATCATCAATTGCTCCAAGCGTTCCGGTAAGCGACCGTGTTGTTTGATTTCTTGAATCCAGCTTTCTGCCAGCGCATCAATCCGTCCCGTCATGATGTACCGGTGTTCGACGAGTAGCGCGAGAATCCGGACGAGTGCTTCCGTCTCTTTTAACAGCCGACTACTTTGTGCGTAGCGTAAGGCGCGGACCTCCTCGACTTTTTCACCCTGTTCCCAGGCTTCAATTTGTTTGAACATCTCCTCTTTCGAGAATGCTTCCATCGCTTTAGTCCCTCCTACTTCTCGAAAAAACCGACTTTTGTCGCCACGATGTGCGACGTTCAAGTCGGTTTTTCGATTACTTCATTTTTAACCAAGCTGGATCAAATTCATCCAACGACTCGATTTTTTTCATTTTGACGGAATAGAATAACTTACCGTTATTCCGTGACTCCGCCCCTAAGACTTTCGAACGGTCGGATGCGACATAATATGTCGCTTCTTCTTGATTGTCTTCTTTATCGAAGAACGATGGATACTGTTTAATCCACTCATCCGGAACCGTGCTTGCCGGTTCTTTTTTGACGTAGACGTCTGCTGCATTGCCGGCAATATCCGCCTCGCCCTCGATTTGACCAAAGTCACCTTTATCGATGAAGTCGAGGATTTGTTCATTGAAGCCACGCGATAAGAATGGGCGCGGCGCACTGACACTTTTCGATGCTTCCGTCTCATTGACTAGCTTGCCGTCAGCGTCGTATTCCCGGAACATTTCACCGTCCCAAATCGCCGTCGTGCCTGTCGAAGGTCCTTCAATGACTTCCGTTCGGAAATGACCCTGATCGTCAAATACGACTTCGTACGTCCGAGCTTCGAGTGCATCTTCCTTCGTCGATAATTTCTTTTCGACATACTGGATGCGGGACATCGTATAGAACGGTTTGACGGGAGTCGCTTCATCCTCTTTAGAGGTCTGTGTCGTATTCAGTAAATAAAAATTATAGGCAAGGAGTATCGCCATTGCCACGATTGCTACAGCAATCCATGTACTCGTTCGTTTCGTCATGCCATGTACACCATCCTAATCAGTCTCGATTCATAGTTAATGGTATCGGTTTTACGCCTAGAATACAAAGGGTTTGTCTAAGTTCAACTGATTTCTGAGGAAATACGGCAGACTTTTGAACGATTCCGTTCATCGAACATACAAATTGACAAAAAAAGACGAAATGAATCACGTGCGCGCGATTCATCCCGTCTTCGGTTAATTTTCTTTTGGTTCACGTGCGATGATCATCGATTCGTCGACGAGGTAATACGAATGCTGTGGCAATTCGCGTAAATAGCCTGTCGCAAACAACATCGCACAATCGACTTGAAATGTCTTCGTGTACTTTTTCAATGGTAACTTGCCTTCTTTATCAAAATAGCGATCAACGGCGAGCTGGACGTGATCCATCTCATAGACGATGTCCCGGTCTTTTGCTTCCATGATTGCGAACGTCTCCCGCGACATGTAAAAGCTTTGTGTCGACCGGACACCGAGGTGGACAGCCAGGCGGTCTAAATCAATTTTCTGTGCTTCGTCGAGTAAGACCGTCCGGTTCGTCCCTTTCGGTAACGTCAACTCAAATTCGTGGGTCGCTTGTTTGACTTCATCGAGCGTAACATCACGAATCGGTAAAGGTTCTTCCTCTTTCGGCTGAAACCACTTTTTGAACCGACTCATCGGCTGGCCTCCCTCCTATAGAAAAAGGCGGGGTTCCCCCCACCTTTTCAATCAACGACAATCCCTTATTTTTGAAGACGTTCGCGAAGGACCATCGGTAAGATTCCACCGTGGCGGTAGTAATCGATGTCGACCTCCGAGTCAAAGCGGGCAATCGCTTCAAACTTCGTGACTTTTCCGTCAGCAGCTGTCGCTGTCAACTGAATGATGTCACGTGGACGGACAGATTCGTCGATTGCGATACTGATTGCTTCCTCACCTGTTAAACCAAGTGACTCAGCAGACGTACCGGCGACGTATTGAAGTGGTAGGACACCCATCATGACAAGGTTCGAACGGTGAATCCGCTCGAAACTCTCGGCGATGACGGCTTTAACGCCGAGCAAGTTCGTTCCTTTTGCTGCCCAGTCACGCGACGAGCCCATACCATAGTCTTTACCAGCGAGGATGACGAGACCTGTGCCATCTTCTTTATACTTCATCGCAGCATCGTACATCGCCATCGTTTCACCAGTTGGCCAGTACGTCGTGAATCCGCCTTCTGTTCCCGGTGCGACTTGGTTACGGATCCGGATGTTCGCGAATGTCCCGCGCATCATGATTTCGTGGTTACCACGACGTGATCCGTATGAGTTGAAGTCTTTTGGTGCAACGCCTTTATTGACGAGGTATTGACCGGCTGGTGTCGTTTTCGAGAATGATCCGGCTGGTGAAATGTGGTCTGTCGTAACAGAATCCGCAAATTTACCGAACACACGGAGATCATTCAATGCTTCAACATGTCCAGCTTCCTTCGCCAAGTTCTCGAAGAACGGCGGGTTTTGGATATATGTCGACGCTTCGTCGAAGTCATATTGATCGCCTGTCGGGACGTCGAGGTTGTTCCAACGTTCGTTTCCTGTGAAGACTGAATCATATTCAGCACGGAAGCTTTGTGGTGTGACGACTGTGTTGATGATCGTCTGAATTTCGTCACGTGACGGCCAGATGTCCGCGAAGAAAACTTCTTGTCCGTCTTTACCTGTTCCGAGTGATGCGTTCATGATATCAACATCAACTGTTCCCGCGATTGCGTATGCAACGACGAGCGGTGGTGATGCCAAGTAGTTGGCTTTGACGAGCGGGTGAACCCGACCTTCAAAGTTACGGTTACCCGAGAGGACAGATGAGACGAGCAGGTCTGAACCGAGAATTGCATCTTCGACAGCACGGTCGAGTGGACCCGAGTTCCCGATACATGTCGTACAACCGTAACCGACCGTGTTGAATCCGAGCTCATCGAGGTACGGTTGAAGTCCTGATTTCTCAAGGTAATCCGTTACGACTTTTGATCCCGGAGCAAGTGACGTCTTGACGTATTTTGGAACTGTCAAGCCGAGGTCGATTGCTTTTTTCGCAACGAGTCCGGCACCGATCATGACGTAAGGGTTTGATGTGTTCGTACAGCTTGTGATGGCTGCGATTGCTAGGTCCCCTGTACGCATTTCGACCGCTTCGTCTTCGAACTGGACGACTGCGACTTTATCTTTTTCGTCTTCAGAAAGACCGAATCCAGCATTGCCTTGCGGCGCTGTCAACGCTTTTTCGAATGACGTGTGGACGTCTGTCAAATCAATCCGGTCTTGTGGACGTTTTGGCCCAGCAAGCGCAGGAACGATTGTTGAAAGATCAAGTTCAACTGTTTTCGTGAACGTTGGATCTTCGTTTTGTGGTGTGTAGAACAAGCCGTTTGCTTTCGAGTAGTTTTCAACTTTCTCGATCAACTCTTCTTCACGACCTGTCAAGCGAAGGTACGTCAACGTTTCTGTATCGACTGGGAAGAATCCGCATGTCGCACCGTATTCTGGTGCCATGTTAGCGATCGTCGCACGGTCAGATAATGACATCAAGTGAAGTGATGGACCGAAGAACTCAACGAATTTACCGACAACGTTTTGTTGACGGAGCATTTCCGTCACGCGAAGGGCAACGTCCGTTGCTGTTGTTCCCGGGTGCATTTCACCTGTGATGCGGACACCGATGACTTCAGGAACTGGGAAGAATGACGGTTGTCCGAGCATGCCGGCTTCCGCTTCGATTCCACCGACGCCCCATCCGAGGACACCAAGACCGTTGATCATCGTCGTATGTGAGTCTGTTCCAACGAGTGTATCCGGATAGACGTCGACTGTGCCGTCTGCCGTTTCTTTTTCAAGGACGACTGATGCCAAGTACTCGAGGTTGACTTGGTGGACGATTCCTGTTGCCGGTGGAACGGCACGGTAGTTGTCGAATGCCGTCGTTGCCCAGCGTAATAATTTGTAACGTTCTTCGTTGCGTTCAAACTCTAAATCCATGTTTTCAGCGAGTGCGCCAGCGAAACCGTAGGCATCGACTTGAACCGAGTGGTCGACGACGAGGTCAACTGGAACTTCCGGGTTGATGACCGATGGATCACCACCGAGGTCCTGCATCGCTTTACGGAGTGACGCGAGATCAACGACAGTCGGAACACCTGTGAAATCTTGCAAGATGACGCGTGACGGTTTGAACGGGACGTCGATATCGTTCGAAACTTGGGCAGTTCCCCATTTCGCCAAGTTTTCGACGTGTTCTTTCGTGATTGAGCGACCATCTTGTTGACGAAGAACCGATTCAAGCAGGACACGGATTGAATATGGAAGACGTTTGACTTCCGTTAGTCCGAGTTCTTCTAATTTTTCCAGGCTGTAATAGTTGTAATTTTTACCGTTCGCTTCAAACGAACGGCGTGCACCAAACACGTCTTGCGTTGGTTGCGTTTGTTTCATGCTGATTCCCCCTTTAAGTGTTGACGACATCAAGCCCCTGATACCGCTTACTTGTACAGCTCTATCATAGTATAATATGGGTCTCGTTACAATTTGAAAGAACAAAAGACTTTTGATAAGTTTTCCTTATCGCCTAATTGAGAAGTTATATCAATCATATGCTTAGGCGGAGTTCACGTTTCTAGTTTTCGATACTTCCGTTCCGGGTACTACTAAACTGTAGAACGACATCAGAACTTTCTGGAGGCGGAAATTATGGCAGAATATAAAAATGATGCAACCCACGTCGTCACGACGATTATTTTCAACGATTTAGAAAAAGCCAAAACCGGCTTTGAGATGATCAAGGACCTCGAAGCGATTAAAGAAATCGAGATGGAGCAGATGGTTTTAGCGAAACGCGATGAGACGGACGGGTTTTCGTTCATCGATGCGATCGACTTTACGCAGCAGGATCAATCGTTCAAAGGCTCAATGATCGGGATGGCAGTCGGTGTCGTCGGTGGACCATTCGGGATGCTCGTCGGTTCTGTTGCCGGATACTTGATCGGCGCAAACCGGGACGAAAAAAACGAACGCGATTCGTTTGATTTATTTAACCGGACGCTGAACCAAATCAGTGCCGATCACTACGGTGTCATCATCATCAGTGAAGTCAATGAAGATTCAGAAGCGATCAATGCAATTGCGGCCGAACTCGAAGCGACCGTGCGCCGGACGGGTGAAACGTTTACGGATGAGACGGTGTGATTTAAAAATTTAAGGTGTTTGCTTCGCCCCCCCTTTTTCGGGGGCGTTTTTGATGTAGATAGTTGATGAACAATTGTATGTCGCTCATCCAAATGGCTTGGTCTAAAACAAAATATGAAAAGAATCTCGGATCTCCAAACGATAAGTCCGTCTTCAACAAGCGGAAAATCGAAGTCGAGTCTGTGTTTGGGTCCATCAAACAGAACTGGAATTCGGGTTGGTAGCTATCGCTCATAATCTCCGAAAACTGGTCAAAAAACCGTTTCTAATCTAATACATCAATTGAAAAAGAAAGAAAAGGGAGGCAGATAATCGGATTTAATCCAATCATCTGCCTCCCTTCGTTCAGTTTAATCAAAAGACGCACTCTCTTTTGAGTCAGTCCCCTTGTTTAAAATCTGAATTGACTGAGAGATTGGCATTTAAAATGTTATTTATTCTTCTTTAAAAACAATATAATTATTTGGCTTATATGTCTTTCTTATTGAGAAAACATGCCAGTATAAATTACGTTAGCTGGTAAAATCCCAGTAAATCTTAAATAGATACCTTTACCTTTATTTGTTTTATAAAACATCGCAGAGGAACCACCCAAAACAACTACCGCACTTGTAGCTACAGCTTTCACAATAGCCGTAGGAGCTGAGAACCAAGGCGCCCAAATAGCTACAAGTGCAGCAGTACCAGATCCACCCGCCAAAGCCTGAGCTGTAGTATTTGTTAAATTGTCATTTAAAAATACCTTATAACCCCACCAGTGAACTTCAAGAGCATTTTTACCTTTACTGCTAGCTCTTGCCGATACATTTTGATCTAAAAACTGAACATGATTATCAACTACAGCTATGCTGTCAAGTTCTTCTGTTGTAAGTTCACTTAACAAGGCATTTTTATCAGCAATCTCTGCATTAACTTTAGCAAACTCTTCTTCACCAATTTTAGTGGTTAGAATCTCAGTATTTTCAATCACAAAATTATTATCTTTAAAAACTATAAAATTATCCACTAAATCAATCGTTTTTTGATTTAGTTCATTTGTATTTGATGGTGAATCATCTGCACTTACGTAGTTTCCACCTGCAGCAAAACTACTGAAAACTAACAAGATAGACAACAAGAGGAAAAATCCTTTAAATTTCAACAAAAAAACCTCCTATTAAAATTTGGGATATGATTCTACTAATAGTAGTGTTAGAAACAATAAGTTGATAATTATTTTGTAAAACCTATTTACTTACAATTTTTTTACCATATCTGTTTTCCATAACAAAAAATACAAAAAGTGTTATAAGAACAACAAATGGAACTGTACTGTACTTCATTATCTCAAAGTATGGTAAAATTAGAGATAGAAGTATCAGAAATGTCGCTACCAATCGAATGGTAATAAGATTTTTATAATATTTCTTATTTTCCAATTTAAACCCTCCTTTTCTTGATATAACCATAACATAGCGTTTAATCTAACGAAACCGGTGTGCTATTAATCACATGATTTCTTCATCCAACACGTTATGTCATCTGCAATAATAAAAATTTTTTTCTTCTGACTACTCGTTTAGTCTTTATTAGTTCAATCGTTTAACTAGGTGATTTGAATGTCAGATGATTAAGAATATAAAAAGAGGATGGTTAGACTTAACTGCTCCTCGTCAAATAGATAGGGAAAATAACATAAATCTCTTTATCGGCTTAACTCTGTATTTTAACTGAGCTAAGCCGTTTAATCGTTGTTGATATCGTTCTTCATTGTAAACGTACTTTGGTCGTAAGCTGGGGTTCGTGAACTCCACAAATTTATGTAGATAATAATTTTCACATTTCAACGCTCGCTAAGGGGATTCAATCGGACCTTTATCAATCCCATATCTTCTAGAGAGACAACTTGCTTATCATAATCGAGTGCTTTATGAACTTCGATATGTTCATCACGAGGTGGAACGAAATCTTGGCAGACTATCGACCGAGAAAATAACGACTCCCATATCATTCATGGTGACGTGAACGATACGTCATGTACGTGATCCTATCACATCGCGATGACGGAAGTACCTTACTTGAATACTACGTTCTTCTGTTTCTTCTTTTGATCTCGCGATTTACTCTTCCATTCAGACTGTCCTAACCCTAGATGATTTAACGCCTCTCTAGCTAACTCTTCATGTTCGGATAGAGTTCGAAGATTAGCGAAGTGAAAAAAGAAATTCCCTACATGCACTCTCTCGTCAGGATGCATGTAATCGACCGTAGCTTTATCTGGAGGGATATGTTCCTCAATACGTCGTACATCCCTCCAAAGGAAAATTAGAAGTCTCGATGTAAAAAGCATCGCCAAGCTTAACGATATATAAACAAAGAAGTTCACAGTGATCTCCTTGCAAACGTCTGAAATGAGGATAGCGTCCCCTGAAACCATGCGAACGTAATACAGGGACGATTGTATTTTTAAGCGCGTCTCGTATCATCGATCTGTCGTTCACTTATTTTCTCCCCTTTTCATATTCATTGGTTCGCACCCTCTGAACTTTATCGATAGAGCCGTTCAGGAAGCACTGGCGCTCAATCCTCATCGGCATAGATACCATCGATGAGTTCCTGCTTGAAATCGCCATCCGTTCCCTTAGGTGTAACGTGTACCTCAACAGCGATCAGACTCTCCCCTTCCTCAATCTTGAGATCGGAGACGGGGCTAGGTGTATTGAACTTCGTATTGTAATCGATCATGACTTCTAACATTCCCTCGAGCACCTCTTCGGCGTGTTTCACGGTTTCCAAGAGTGTCTCGCCATCAGTGAAAACATTCTTTAGGTCTGGAAATCGAACGAGATAGCAATCATTCTCCAAATCTGGGGTGACCAGCATAGTATTTAAATGTTTGCATGGATGTACCTCCTTGATGAAATCTTATGTGCATCGTCGAGTATCATGAAATACGGACATTCGAACTGATAATAGCTATATTCCTATACAAAAACTAACATACGGACTATATAATAAGCAAAAACCAATTTTTAGGATTAAATTTCAAATAAAATACACTATTCTTTCAGGATGGCGTATTTTACAGTTTGAATACATATACAATCCATTTTTTGAAAAAAATTCTGCGGAGACGTTGATACTGCTGTTCTTGTCAGGATTCGACGTTCGTAACATCTTTGACACATCAAATAGCGATTGAATTGACAGAATAATATGCTAAATTCTAACTATCACCAGGAAGACATTGTCATACTGTGGTTCTCGAAGGAAAGGAACATGTACCATGTACCGATTCGGAGAGTAGTTACGACTTAAACGTCTAGAGCATTGATGGAGTCATGTGCAATTGTGCGTCTAGTGATGCTGAAGAATGTTTCAATATAGACAAAAAACGACAGAACTCATACATTCGTGAGTTCTCTCGTTTTAGTA
Source organism: Exiguobacterium sp. N4-1P (assembly GCF_002214325.1). Lineage (NCBI taxonomy): Bacteria > Bacillati > Bacillota > Bacilli > Caryophanales > Exiguobacterium > Exiguobacterium sp. N4-1P. The sequence continues at coordinate 1,118,816 of NZ_CP022236.1, read as the reverse complement.
AGAATTTACTTCATGTGTTCTAATTCGTTGATAATCCGCTTCACTGCAAGTTTTGTCGTTCCCAGTTCTACTCTACTTAGTTTGTTTTGTTGGACGGAAATCACTAAATTCTTGTAGCTGATAAGTATTAAATCAGATTGATTCGCGAGTTTTTGATTCAATTTGTCATAGCCCGAGCTGCTGGGATACTGGATCATATCTTCGCCTATGTAGTGGTCGGTGTAGGCAAAGTGGACCGACAACTGAGTCGTCTGTTTTTTATCTTCGAAATATAGGCTTTCTTGTGTTGAGGCACTATCACTACTTCCATCAACGGTTAACCAATTTCTTTTACCAAAGCTTAATTCCTTGTCGATGATTGTGAAATCTGAACCCCGCGTACTTGCTTTTAGCTGAAAATGATCAATCTTCAAGTGTTCGTTCATGTGTGCAAACAGCTGTTCAAACTGGTCATGATTCATGATTTGATTTTCATCTGTTTTTTGATTCGAAACAGTGACTTTTTTCTTTTCTGATTTAGACTTAGATGTCACAGCATCGTCCGTGCATCCCGCAATCAAAAAAACACTAGATAACAAAATCAAGTATTTTTTTCTCCATTTCATTTAATGTTCTCTCTCCAGGACTCCACATACGAAACGACGTACTCTTTTTTCGTCCGACTGTACTTCATCTCGAAGAAGTACAGAATATTCTCTTTCTGATTCAAGACAGAATACGAATACGTCTTGTACGCCTTTGGAAAAACAGGCTGTTTTTTACCGGATTGCTTCCCGACTTTTGAATAGTCGATATACGAGACGGCTTCGTATCTCCCGAGCCCTGTTCCAGTCAGCACGTCATCCAACTGCTTTTTCGTCATGCCTTTTTCAATTTTTTGATTGTTGTAGACACGTTTTGAATTTTCGACGGATACGTCAAACCAATGTTTTTCGACAAGCTTTAACTGCTTGCTGTGCTCTTTCGACTTAAATACGAGCAACATCCGGACGGTTTGGAACGTCACTTCATCCGTATTGTCCGATTCATTCGGCACCTTTGAATCTGGGTACAGATAAAACTCATACTTCAAATATTTTAGCTTCCCGCTTTTATCGTATGTATTGGAATCGTTCAATTCACCACTGCATAAAAGATTAACTTTCACTTCATCTTCTGAACGGTCACACAGATGTTTTTTATAGTTCTTGCCATACATGACTTCCGCAACGCTGGTCATCGACGTATTCAGTTTCAGCTTTTTAAAAGTGTCATGTTGTGTTTCTTTTTTGTTTTTCGCCACGGCTTCGTTTGACGGAAAACCTGTCAACATCAGACCTATTGAGACGGACAAAACAATCAGTACTTTAATTACATTTTTCATGTTACCCCCCTCCTTCAACAGCGTTAATCAACCGAAAGTAAATCATTGAACTGGATGATGCTGCTGCCTTTTTTCTCATAGTATTCAATCATCTCCGGAAGCTTCTTTTTGTCATAGCTGGTAATCCCGTCCGTAATCACTGTCACGTCATAATCCAGTTTACGTAAGTTAAAGCAGGTCGATTTGACACAAGCTGTCGCGTCTCCACCGGTCAGATAAAAGTCGGTGATCTCGTGCTGCTCAATAAACGCCGCGAACGCTTCGCTTGTTAAAGCATTCCCCTTGTATTTCGTGAAGATATTTTCGGAAACGATTTTTAAATCGGGTACTAACTCGGCACCACGTGTCCCGGTTTTAAACGTTCTTGTTCCCGCCGATAAACTCTCATGCCGGATGTAGACCACATGCATGTCCTGTTCAATCGCCCAATCGATTGACTGATTGATCGTACCGATGACTTCCTTATAATTTTTTGTCATGTCATTTTGAATATCAATAACGACTAACGCTTTCTTTTGCATAAGAACTCCTCCTGTGAATGAACGGATATTTTACTTTTATGATGACGACAAATTACTTCTTCCTGTTTGTGTCAGATGAAGTACACTTGACGTATGAAACAGATAAAGCGAGGTGTGCCGAGTGACAGAAAAATACTACTTTGAAGTCTTTCCTGAACTGACGAGCGAACGGCTGTTATTAAAAGAAATTCAATTAAGTGAAGCGAATCAAATGATTGAGATTACGGTCTATGATGGGCAACAGGCAAAAAACAGCCTTGACGTAGTCAACATCTTGAGTCAGATTGCTCTTGATTACTTCAACGGCGACGGAATCACGTGGGGACTGTACTTAAAGTCGACCGGCGAATTCATCGGGAACTGCTGTTTTTGCCGCGGCTACCAAAACAACATTGCTGAGATCGGCTATGTCCTGAAACCGGACTTCCGCGGCCACGGTTATATGACAGAAGCCGTCAAGACCGTTACCGAGTTTGGACTGCAGGAGATGAAAGTTTTACAGGTCTGTGCCTATACAGAACATGATAATCGTGCCTCCCAATCCGTACTTGTAAAAGCAGGCTTTCTCCGCAGCGCTGATGATGGGGAGACTTACAAATATCTAAGTAACTAGCGTCTTCGGATGAACGGATATCTTCCACATATGATAAAATTTAACCAAGACGCAGATGTCCGAACGCTGCACTGAAAAACCTCTGAAGTGGAGTGATGCACATGAAAACAATCACGAAGATTCTCCTTGGCGTCGTCATCGTCGGTATCCTGGCAATCAGTTGGTGGTTAGTCTCGCCACTTCTTTTTGATAAAGCAGTTGACGAAGGACTTCCCCCGACTTCATCTGACGTCAAAATGGAAGAACAGACACCGGATACTGAAGATGAAACGGAAACTACGACACCTGGCACGCAGGAGGAAGAGCTTACATTCTCCGGTAAATTCGTCGATGGAGAAAAAAACTACAAAACCTCAGGAACACTCAAAACGATTCAAGCAGATGACGGTCAGTATCTCCGGTTTGAAGATTTCAAGACGACGAATGGTCCAGATTTATTCGTCTATCTCATTCAACCGGGTATGGAGCCAAAAGAAGGTATCAACTTAGGGGCATTAAAAGGCAATACCGGCAATCAGAATTATGCTGTCCCCCAAGATGTCGATTTCACGAAGTACAATACCGTCGTGATTTGGTGCCGCGCCTTCAATGCCAACTTTGGTACGGCAGTAGTAAAGACTGACAACGAGTAAATATTATGTAACCGATCCCCTCACCACTGATTCATTTCCAATCAGAAGGTCGGGGGATTTGGTCTGGTTCAAAGTCGCAGACACCTGCCGGATCACTTCGCCTTAAAGTTATAGAGCGGCTTGATGACTTTGAGTAATTCGACCGTATCTTCTGTGTTCCGGATGATTTCCTCCATCGGTTTATAGACGAATGGTGACTCATCACGCGTCGATTCGACGACCGAACTCGACCAGACGTCCTGCATCGTCGCTTCAAATTCTCTCAGATCAACGGATTTAAAGGCTTTCGAACGGGACATGATCCGTCCTGCTCCGTGTGGCGCCGAATAGTTCCAGTCCGGATTACCTTTTCCTTTGACAATCAGTGAACCGTCACGCATGTTCATCGGAATGATGGCGACTTCACCCGCCTGTGCGGAAATCGCACCTTTCCGGAGAATCATCCGCTCGAGATCGATGTAGTTATGGATCGTATCGAATTGATCGGTCGCTGACCAGCCCATCGCTTCCAGGATGACCTCCGTCATCGCTTGACGGTTCAGTGCCGCGTACGTTTGAGCGATTTTCAAGTCATGCAGGTAATTGTCCATATCGGAACCGGACACGTACGCTAAATCTTTATTCGTTTCATTGAACTGACTCTTCAGCTCGACCAACGTCGATTGGATGTCCTGCTCCCGTCCCTGATCTTTCAGTGAGGCGACGACCGACGCCGTATCGACGGTGAATTGTGAGCTTTCCGCCAGCTTTTGATAATGCTCGGCAATCGTTTTCCCGAGGTTCCGGCTGCCGGAATGAATCACGAGATAGAGATTGTCCTCGTCGTCCGCGTTCAGCTCGATAAAGTGATTCCCGCCGCCTAACGTGCCGATTGATAACCGGGCCCGTGTTTCGTTAAACGGTGCCAACACCTGCTCAAACGGAATCTGTTCCGACAACCGGTGCGGCTGATTGCGAACCGACATGCCGCTCGGAACCAGTGCCTGAATCGCAGCATCCAACTTCTCATAATCGACGCCGGCTGTTCCTTCACGGTTGATTTGTGTACATAACATGCCGCAGCCAATATCGACACCGACGAGATTCGGAACCACCTTATCGTGAATCCGCATCGTCGTTCCGATGACCGAGCCTTTGCCGGCGTGACAATCGGGCATGATTCGGACATTGCCGTCGACAGCAATGTTTTCGTTCAGAATCCCCGTCACCTGTTCAATCGTCGTGTCATCGACATTGTGTGTAAAAATCTTCGCTTCGCCGTACTTTCCGCGAATCGTCTTCATTTCATCCTCCCCCTTACCTTCCTGTCTCTTGTTCAAGTATCCTATAAAATCCCTTTTTTAACAATTCGTTCTTACTCGTGGACAATCGAGACCCATTGTTGGGTCAGCGCCGATTGACCGTCCTCCGTCAACCAGACAAGAGCCGTCGTACTCGTCGCGTCCGGTAACCGTTCCCGCACCAGTCCCGTCATGTCGAGTTCGCGGAGCGTACTTTCCGGTAACAGCGTCACCGCTTGTCCACACCGGACGAGGCCAATCAAGGTCAAGACGTCGGAACACGTTTCCTGTGAGACGACCCCGAACTGTTGGCTGAGCGTCTGAAAGACACCCAGTCCTTCCTGACTCGGAATAATCATATCGGCATCCGGAAAATCAGGATGATGGATCTGATAAAACGGTTCCTCTTCCATCCACTCGATCGTGACGCCTTGCGCCTCAATTGGCAGCCGGACGAGTGCCACGTCGATCGCATGATCCTTCAAACGATCAATCAAAGCAGCAGACTCGCCCTGATGAATCTGTAACGTAATCCGCGGATGCCGTCGTTTCATTTCTCTCACCCAGCCTGTCAAGCGGCCGGCGGACAACGTATTGACGCCGATCCGTAAGATGCCGGTCCGCCCTTCCTTGATGTCACTGACTTCGATCCGCGTTTCCGCTTCATAGCGCAATAGTGAGACGGCCCGTTCATAGAGCCGCTCACCGCTCGCTGTAATCCGGATGCCGCGTCCCGCCCGTTCAATCAGCCGTACGCCAAGCAACTCTTCCATCTTCCGAATTTGTTGCGTCAAGGCAGGCTGAGCCATCCGCAGGCGTTCCGCTGCCCGCGTGACCGATTGTTCTTCGACGACTGCACAAAAATAGCGATATTGCCGTAAATCCATATTCATCATCTCTTTCATATGTTTTCAGTCATAAATATGTATGAATCATAACATCAATCATATGATACGATGCTGAAATCAGCGATTTTTAAAGGAGACGATTTTTGTGAAACGTACGACGTCCACAGTCCAGTGGATTATTTTCTTATTAGCCAATACGATTGCCTTGCCGATCGTCGTCGCGAGTCTGTTCGACCTCTCAAGTGTCGAAACGGCCGCACTTGTCCAGCGATCCTTTTTTGTCGGCGGGATTGCCTGTTTTCTTCATGGTGTGTTCGGTCACCGGTTACCGATCGTGTCCGGCCCTGCCGGTTCATGGGTCAGTATCTTTGTTGTCATCGCCGCTCTGCCGGTCGATTCAAAGACGGCCTTCACGATTGCGATGGCCGCGGTCGTCATTGCCGGTGTTGTCCTGATTTTCCTCGGGTTGACAGGATGGACCCGCTTTTTATTACCGGTCTTCACCCCGCTCGTCAGCGGCACGTTTTTGCTTTTATTATGTATTCAACTGACCGGCGTCATGCTGGGTGCCGTTCTCGCCGTCGAAGCGACACGTCTTGCCGGTGTTCTGACATTCCTGCTTGTCCTCGGACTGAGCCAGTTTGGTCCGGCACGGCTCCGTCCGTTCGCTTTGATGATCGGCATTGTCGTCGGCTGGTTGGTCAGTCGCCCGTCACTGCCGGAAGCATCCGGTGTCTTTTCCGTCCCGACCGCTTTACCGTTCGGGATGCCGCAATTTGACGGCAGTGCGTTTCTCGTCGCGATTCCGTTTGCAATTCTTTTAATCGTCAACTTGATTGCTGCGCTCAGCGCCGTCGAAGCGACGATTCAGAAACTAGGCGCCTTGCATCAAGGACTGACGATCGAAGGGATCATTCACTTGATCGCGGCGACGTTCTCGACGCTCGTTCCGGTTCCCTTGCCGATCACGAGTGGCTTTATCGCCCAGACAGGCAGTAAGGACCGCCGACCGTTTTTGATTGCCTCACTCGTCATCGCCTTGGTCGGTTTTTTCCCGAGCATCATCGGCATCATCGCGACATTGCCGCGTAGTGTCGCCAGTGCAGCGTTACTCGCGACGTTACCGCACATGTTCCTGATTGCCTGGCAGTCGGCTGAAAGCAGCATGACGACAAGCCGCCGGAAACATGCCTTTGCGATTTGTGCCGTCATCGGGATCAGCATTCTGTTGCAATCGACGGTCCTGGCAGAAATTCTGCCACTGACGTTACGTCCGTTCTTCAGTAACGGCTTATTGATCGGGACGATGCTCGTCCTCGGTTTTGAAGTCATCGAACGTTTGCGCGTGCGACGTGATGCTCAATCAGAACGGCTTGCCAGTTAACTCGTCCGAAAACACAACATCCCCGCTCTCTCGCGACAGGCGAAAGAGCGGGGATGTTTTTTGAGTCATCATCTGATGGCAGTCCATTAACCTCGGCTTCTTCCCGTGACTCCTACAGGAAAAAGCGCGTGCTTTTCGCGCTGTCAGAGACAAACGAGATCCAACTGCTCGCCTGAGGAAAGCACGGGAAAAGATGAGAGTTTCACTTAACTTAACCTAACTTCACCGCACTTCGCGCCACCATTTACGGGTCTGACTTGCAACCGTCACGCTTTCGCCGATCATCGGTGTCACGACCGGTACGTCATGTTTCGCCGCTTCCTTCAACAGCCGTTCGACCGGTTCGTACCACGGATGAAACGCCAGTGTAAACGCCGACCAATGGACAGGAATCATCACGTCCCCTTTGACGTCAAGATGTGCCGCGAGTGTCTGTTCCGGTAACATGTGCGAACTGGACCAACGGGTATCGTATTGACCGCACTCCATGATCGTCAAGTCAAACGGACCATACTGGTCACCGATCGCCTTAAAGTGTGGACCGTAGCCGCTGTCGCCGCTGAAAAAGACTTTCTTCGATCCCTCAATTACCCATGATGCCCAAAGCGTCGAAAATTGATCAAGCCCGTTACGACCGGAGTAATGCCGGGCCGGCGTCGCCGTCAGACGGAGGCCATTCGTCTCAATCGATTCGTGCCAATCGAGTTCCGTGATCCGGCTTGCGTCGACGCCCCAGCCTTTCAGGCGGCTCGCGACACCAAGCGGAACGATAAATTGTCCGACCCGGTCTTTTAATGCCAGGACCGAATGGTAATCCAAGTGGTCATAATGGTCATGCGAATAAATGACGAGATCGATTGCCGGCAAGGCATCGAGGTCGACCGGTGCCGTCGTCTGGAACCGTCCGCCTCCGAGTTTCGGGAACGGTGACGGCGCACGACCGAGCATCGGATCAAAGAAAATCGTCTGGTGATCGAGTTCGAGCAGGAATGCCGAATGCCCGAACCAGGTCACACGCGGTTCTGTCCCGTCCGTCCGCTGTTCAAACGGTTTGACCGGTAACGGTTTGACCGGTTTTAAAGACGGCAATTTCCGCCCATAATCTTTTAAGATACTTTTTGTTGTCTCCCATTCCATCTTCAGTTGAAACGGCAGTTCATTTTGAAACTTTCCATTTTTGAACTGGGCGGATCGTCTGTAATCCTGTTGATCGGCTTTAGACGGTCGGCGACCGAATAATGGATAACGCGTCATAAAGACCGTTCCGAGTAAACCGAGCCCTGTAAGTGTTGCGACTGTTTTTTTCATGTTTTCACCTCTTCAATAAGTGCTTCCAGTATAGCACTCGCCTTTTTCCTGGCGGTAGCGAAGACACTTCTCCAACAAAAAACACGGGTTACTTTTAGAAAAAGCAATCCGTGTTCGTCCCTTATTTATTTAAATCGTCTGCGTCCCATTTCGTCCGCGTACTTTTTTCGTGATTCGCATCCTGCTCCGCCTCATAGTCATTGACGCCGGGATTTTCGACTTTTCCCTCATGTCGATGTCCTTCATCATGGTCATGGTCATGATTGTGGTCGTGATCGTCCCGTTCCTTGACGAACAAGGCGATGCCGCCACGCTCGACTTCTTCGTAATGTTTTGCCGCTTCGTCGTCCGAATGACCGACGCGTTTCAGCGTCTCGCGTAACGGTGGTTCCTTGCTGAACTTCGCTTTCATTTCATCGACCCAAGACGCACCCGATGTCTCTTCGGCCGCTTCATCCCGTCCGACAACTGAAAAATCAGAGTCCTTATGTCCGTGTTCTTTTAAAGCATGCATCTTTTGCTCCAAGCTGGATTGATCATGAAAAACGCCTACGAATTTTTTCGCCATCGTTACCACCATCCCTCTCACAAAATGTATGAATCGGACTACTTCCCTTTTTTACCCATGTTCTTCTGAAGCAAAACAGTGCAGTAAAAAAAGAACTCCTCCGCTGACGCGGAAAAGCTCTCTCAAGATTCGATTAATCGTTCAGCTGTTGCGGCGAATCGACTAATGTAATCGTACCTTCATTTTTTTGGACGAAGCGTTCGTAGACGAAATCATTCGCAAAGAGGAGAACCGGGTTTTCCCAACGGTCATAAACGAGGACCGTCCGTGAATCCGTCAATTTCTTCACTTCATTGATTTCTGTCACCTTGACCCACTTCGCGACCTGGAAGTTCGCCGCATCTTTTAAGATATCGACGCCATACTCGCCTTTAAGGCGGTGTTCGAAAACTTCGAACTGCAGTTGACCGATCGCACCGAGGATGACCTCGTTGTATTCCGTCTTATAGACTTGAATTGCCCCTTCTTGTGCCAATTGTTCAATCCCTTTTTGGAACTGTTTTGACTTCAGGGCATTTTTCGTAAAGACCTTCAAGAATAATTCCGGTGCGAATGTCGGCAAGGCTTCGTATTGGAGTGACGGATCACCATTCGTGATTGTATCGCCAATTTGATAGTTGCCCGAATCATAGAGACCGATGACGTCTCCAGCAAAGGCTTCGTTGACCGTTTCCCGCTCATCTGCCATGAACTGCGTCGATTGCGACAATTTCATTTTCTTACCTGTCCGCGTCAGGACGACATCCATCCCACGGTCGAATTTGCCGGTACAGATGCGGATGAACGCAATCCGGTCCCGGTGATTCGGGTTCATGTTCGCCTGGATTTTAAAGACGAATCCGCTGAAGAATTCTTGTGCCGGCTCGATCTTCCCTTTGTTCGATTCCCGTGGTGTCGGTGACGGGGACAAGTTGAGATAGTGCTCGAGCAGTGGTGTGACACCAAAGTCGACGAGTGCTGAACCGAAGAAGACCGGTGTCAGCTCACCTTTTGCAATCAATTCCTCGTCATAGGCATTGCCGGCACCGTCGAGTAAATCAACTTCGTCGACGAGCGTGTCGTACATTTCATTGTTGATTGAGTTAGCGAGTTCGTCGTTTGCGAGCCCCTCTTCCCCAAGCTCAATCGTCTTCCGGTCTTGTTTGAAGCAGTGGAACTTCTCGTTGACCCGGTCATAGACCCCTTCGAACTGTTGTCCTGAACCTGCCGGCCACGTGACGGCAACCGACGGGATCCCGAGGACTTCTTCCAGCTCTTCCATCAGTTCGAGTGGATCGCGTGCTTGACGGTCCATCTTGTTGATGAATGTAAAGATCGGAATACCGCGCATCCGACAGACTTGAAAAAGTTTTTTCGTTTGTGACTCGATCCCTTTCGCCGCATCGATGACCATGATTGCCGAGTCGACGGCCGTCAAAATCCGGTACGTATCTTCACCGAAGTCTGAGTGACCCGGTGTATCCATGATGGAAACGATTTTTTTATCGTATTCGAATTGCATGACCGATGAGGTGACCGAGATTCCACGTTGTTTCTCGATTTCCATCCAGTCGGATTTAGCAAATTTTGAATTTTTCCGGGCTTTGACCGATCCCGCTTCCCGGATTGCCCCTCCGTGGAGTAAGAATTTTTCTGTTAATGTCGTTTTCCCGGCATCCGGGTGGGAGATGATACCGAAAATCCGGCGTTTCTCGACTTCAGTTTGTAATTTTGTCATGTATAATAAGTCCCTTCACGATAAATTCAATACTTGTAACCAGCTCATTTTTCGCAACTAATCTATCATACCGAATTTTCAGCTATTCGTCTATTTCACACGATTGACTCAATTTTCAGATTTTTAGTTGACAACTCGTCCTGATGTTCTATAAGATGACGAGGAAGTTAACTAACTAGAAGGAGGAGACGTACACATGAAACAGCCACAAGCACAGCGACAGATTCAGGTATCAAACTCATCTGCGATCATTGTACGTCACCCAATCGTTTAATTTTTTTAAAAATTAAGCAGGGTGTGCGTATGCGTATACGTACATGCTGCCCCCTTATATCAGGACGGGTATGCCCATATTTGTGCGTATCCGTCTTTTCTATTGTCAAAAAACGGAATAATAAGGGGTTTTATTTATGTTCAACTCATTAAAACTGCTCGACCGTAACATCTGGATCCGGTTCGTCGGGGAAACGTTAACCGGTATCATGATGTTCATGATTGCACCATTTCTTGTACTCTATTACGCCGATCAACTCGATTCGTACCTCCTCGTCGGCGTCATCATGGCGATCGGGCCGATTGCCGCTTTATTCGGCTCTTTCCTCGGAGGGCACCTCGCCGACATTTACGGCCGCAAACCGTTGATGGTCATCGCCATCGTCGGGGATGCGCTCGCCCTAATCGGTTTTACGTTTGCCGATACATTTTGGCCGTTGCTTATCTTAAATGCGACGCTCGGCCTGACGAATTCTCTGTTCCACCCGGCAGCGAGCGCAATGGTCGCTGATGTCACGCCACCGGAACGATTAAACGAATCGTTTGGTCTCTTACGGATGGGACATAACATCGGGGCTGCGTTCGGTCCATTGATCGGCAGTGCCGTCCTCTTCATCGATCGGTCCTTGATTTTCTATGGAGCAGCTATTGTTTATGTACTTTATGCCCTCGTCCTCCTGCTGTTCATCGGTGAGACGAAGCCTGAAAAAATTGAGCATCCGGTGGATACACCACAACTTTCTTCACTGACTGTCTTACGAAAGGACCATGTCTTTTTAATCTTCATTGCGGCTGGTGTCTTCATCTCGATGGGCTTCACGCTCGTCGAAAACATGCTACCCGTCTTCTTAAAAGAAGCCTTACCGGGATTACCGGACGAAAAAAATCCTTTCCCGTACTTGATGGGACTGAACGGCATCATGGTCGTCTTGTTCCAATTTCCGATTGCTGCGAAGCTATCCGGGAAATCGTTCGGGAAAGTCATGTTACTCGGCGCAAGCGTCTTCGGACTCGGCATGATTTTACTCGCCTTCGTCCCGTCCTACTTCTTCTCGCTCGGAACGGATTATATCGTCATCGTCATTCTCTTACTCGTCATTTATGCCCTTTATACCATCGGCGAAATGATCATGTCACCGGTCCAAATGACGTTCATCGCTTTAATCGCGCCGGTTCACTTACGGGGAACGTATAATGGTGCCGCGAGCGTGCAGTGGTTGATTGGTGGCGTAACGGCACCGCTCCTCGGGTCGTTGTTCCTCGAATCCGGTCACGGCGACTATGCGCTTGGCGCCATCGGGGTCGCGTGTTGTTTATCTGGACTTGTCTACTTGGCACTCGATCGTTCGATTCGCCGTGCGAAACGGTTGTCCGAGTCGGCGTAAGTTAACGTTTATTTTAAAAAGGCGCATCTGACGAAAAGTCGAATGCGCCTTTTACTGTTTTAGAAAGAAGAGGTCCCTGTTTCTTATGTTTAGGGCGGAACGCTCTTCCTCGACTCGTCTTCAAATCTCCCCATTTCCGTTAGTTTCATCGGGAAAAAGCGACTAAACGCACGCTGCTCAAGAGACAGGCAAGCCGAAGGTGATTTTCGTCTCCCCCCTTCGATTCATTCCTCACAACGGCAAGTTTCGTTTCCGGAAAAGGACGATGGCAAGACCATAGCTCAGCAGACCAATCAAGATTAAAATGATTACTGAGACGAGGACCTCTCCTTCCCCACTGGCGATTTTTCCGGGTTCATAAAGCGAAAACGGCGTAAAATGCCGAATCCAGTCGATTTTCGTGACAATTTTCCCCATCATGTTCATCCCGTAAAATAGAAAAGTTATCCCACCCGCGACCGCAAAAGCATTTTTTTCATCGTTGAACAAACAGGAAATCAAGAACGAATAACCGCTGACGGCTAAAAATAAGCAAAACCCGACGTAGTTGATTTGGAAAAACTCAGTGAGTGCGATTCGGTCCGTATCGATTAAGAACCGTGCTGCGAGCGCCCCGCCTGCGAATGTCAAAACATGAATCACAATTAAACCACTGATTAAGACGAGCATTTGTGTGACGATGACTTTCGTTCGTGAGACCTGCGTCGATAAAAGATAGGCCATCGAACCGCGGTCGACGAGCCGTGCGACGAGTTGAATCGCGACCATCACGCTAAAGACACCCAGGATTAAAAGATAAAATAGACCATAGTATTCGGCCGAGATGAATTGACCGTAGTTGCTGATCGACTCCATTCCGAATGCCCGCATCATTCCCTCCGGTAAGATCTGCATCATGTCGTCAATCTGTTCCATGTTGTCGTCGAGCAACGGATAAAGGGAGGTAATCAACGTGACATACATGGCTGAGCCGACCCCGAAACCAAAAAACATCTTCAGATGGAGCTGCATCATATGACGATAAAGGGCGAGATTCATTTCCCCAACTCCTTTTGATTATAATAATCCATAAAAATTTGTTCCAAGCTTTGGTCATCGGCACTGATGTTCTTGACGTGATACGGGGCGAGCGTTTGGATGAGTAAATCATAATTCCCACGGAGTTCGACCCGGACCGTCCGCACGTCGATTCGCTCCGTCGTCAAGGCGGAAGCAAGCAGAGCGGCTACAGCCACTTCTTCATCGAGCGTGACGTTAAATGATTTTCGTTGCATCGTCTGCAACTCATGAATATTTTTTGTCGCGACGATTTTTCCGTCACGAATAATCGCTGCCCGGTCGCATGTCCGCTCGATTTCAGCAAAACTATGAGACGACATCAAGAAGGTCTTGCCACGTGCTTTTTCTTCAAGGACGAGTTCGATGAACAAGTTCTGCATCAATGGATCGAGTCCCGACGTCGGTTCGTCGAGGATATAGATTTCCGGGTCATGCATGAATGTCGCGACGATCCCAATCTTTTGCTTCATTCCTTTTGACATCTTGCGAATCGGTGTGTTCGGGTTGAATTGGAGCTTTTTAATCAACTCGTCACGTCTGTCCGGATTGTCTGATCCTTGCATACCGGCCATCATGTTGAGGAATGCAAGCCCTGTCATTCCGTCGAGGAACGCCATTTCGCCGGGTAAATAACCGACGTGACTTCGCGCTTGCGCCTGATTTGCCCACGTATCGATCCCTTTTATCGTCGCCCGCCCGCGTTGCGGCTTCATATATCCCATCAAATGGCGAATCGTCGTTGATTTTCCGCTACCGTTCGGTCCGAGAAAACCGAATACTTCGCCTTTCTCCACATTGATCGTGACATCAAAAATTCCTTTTCCGTTTGAAAACTGTTGCGTCAGATTCTCGATGTTAATCATGTCACCCCTCCTGAAAGTTTGAAAGAATACTCCGGCATTGATACTTTTAATACCTTTCAAGAAAAACGATCAGTTCTCCTCTTTCAGCTGAAAAAGTCCGCTGTTCCAACCAGCTTACGCACGAGCAACGCTAATTCGACAAAAAAAGCGGACATCCCTCGAAAACATCGGGGTATCCGCTCTCGTACCTGAAATAACTCGATTCAGGCAATCCTTCATTAAGACGGCAATGCATTATCTGCGACAAATGGACCAAAGATAACCGGTAGCGGTTCCAGCGTCCTTTGCACATCCGCGATGAACCGACTCGATCCACTGACGAATACGATCGGGTCGTCGCTTGCAATCATCTCTAAAAATTCAACCGCCCCTTCATCCGTACTATTTTGGTGCATAGTATGGAAAACAAGTCCCTTTTGAATAAGTCCTTCGAGTGTCATCATCAACTTAGCCGAGAGCGCCTTCATGTCGTTAAAATGGACAAGCGTCGTTTTCCGATGATTCGTCAAAGCATACCTTGCTTCGTCAATGACAGCACCTAAATGATGTGTTTCTGCAATCAACAACACTTCGAGTTGTCTCCAGTCTGCGTTTGATGAATATTTGCAAAAGTGACGACACGTATCAACGAGTTGGTGATGGACGACAGACCATGCCTCGAGCAACGGGTCTGTCGCTTCAAGCTCAAATTCCCATTGCACGGCGAGCAGGATCTCCTGACTGACGATTTCTGGGTAAGACAGAATGAACGATTTCGTTTGATTGATTTCTTCGAGTAAAATGAGTTTAAACAACTCACTCGGTTCTTGTTGGTTCGTCACATGATGCAACAGGCGACTGAGGCGTAAAATCCGAAGTTCACGATTTTGTAAACGCATGTCCTGCTGTCCCATTTGTTCAAGCTGTCGGCTATGATTTTTTTCTAACTGATCATAAAACCGGCTCGCGATGCGGAAACCGCGTTTATCCACTTCCGGACCCATCTTTTGTAAGAGGTGTAATGCTTGATCAAAATGCATACCATGACCTACCTTTCCCCCCTCATTATGCCCGAACCCCTAGATAAAAACAATCTTCAAAAAAGGTATAAAAAATACTTGTTTTATACAACATATTTAAACTTGTTCTTCCTTCCTATCCATTTTAGAATCTAGGATAAGTAGGTGATATATATGCGCATGACACGTTATACGGACTATGCGATCCGGTCGCTTTTATTTGCAGGCACACATGCGGATCGACTTGTCCGAATCCAGGAAGTAGCGGATTGTTACGACATTTCTAAAAATCATCTGATGAAAGTCGTCTATCGTTTAGGACAAAATGGTCTGATTCATTCTGTCCGTGGTCGTGGTGGTGGATTTCGCTTAGCAAGTCCTCCGGATGAAATTTATCTCGGTGACGTCGTACAATTGTTCGAACCAACGACTCATTTTTTGGACCCGCAAGAGGGAATGGTGGAACATCCATCTCTTGACCCTGCACGAACTGCCTTTGATGAAGCGATTGAAGCGTTCCATCAGGTACTTAATAGTTATACGATCCAGGATTTATTGCATCCGGCAAATGAACTGCATCCACAAATTCTTGAAATGATTCCGAGACGCAATTGATGCGTAGCGGAATCATTTTTTGTTGCGCCCGCATCATCAACGATTTCTCATCCGCTGCGTGGTATACTCATATAAGAAAGGAGGGGTACAGATGAACCCTCATGAAGAACTCAATAGCCTATATCTTCGATTGAAAGAGGAAAATCCGTCACTCGAACGTGGCGAATCACTTTGGACGATTTTTGAAGATACGACCGACGATTCACTTCGCCCCTTAGCATTATGGACCTTTTCTCAAAACCAGTTTGATCTCGGACATTTCCGCTCGTTCCTCGTCTCGTTTTCATTATTGATGGACTGGATTCGTAAGGACGAACTGACACTGACACATAAACAGGAGCTTGACCTGTACTGGAACTATAAATCGTATTTGATTTATGCCGCTGAACAAGAAGACGTCTCGATCGCTTTGTTAGAGGCGGATTATGAACGTTTTAGCGACTTTTGTGACGCCAACGGATTTGCGCGGACCCGTGATTATATCGGTTTCATGATTTACAGTAAACTTGGTGACGAAGAACAAGCGGATCAATACTTGGAAGAATGGATTGATGCCCCTTCCGATGAACTGAGTGATTGTCCGTCGTGTGAAGGATTCAGCCGGATGACGTATGCGATTGAACGTGGTTTCGAAGACCGGGCACTTCTATTGTATGCAGCAATCCGACACGAGCGCGGTTGTTCACGGATGCCGGACCAGGCACATCCGTACATCTTGCCATTGTTCATCAGTCGTAAACAGGACCGATTCGATTGGATGGAGAAACTCACACAAGAAGTACGCCGCGTCAAGCCGCTCTTCACAGGTGGTGACGAACCGTATCACCTTTATGCCGAAATGTATTACAACCCGAATTACGTCTGGTCGATGGAAGAGAAAAAACAATTGATTCCGCTTTTGACAGATCGCGGCTACCTTCAGTTCTTACTCGCTCATTACGCAGCCTCTTACCGATCAGCCCGTAAAGAAGAAGCCGGTTATCTCGGATTGCTCCGTTCGAATATTTATGAAATTGCCCAAAGTCTTGACCACCGCATTGACGGTTCCTTCTATCTAGACTTTGTCGAACGTGAACTTAAACGGGTCACACAATTTGTCGGTTGATGCACCACGAAAGGAAGTGTCGTCATGCTTGATCATGTTCAGTTAGCTGCGCCACCTGCTTCAGAAGATGCGACCCGGGCTTTTTATGCCGGGCTATTACATATGAAAGAAGTCGAAAAGCCCGTCGGTGTCCGTGCGACGGGTGGCGTTTGGTTTACAAGTCACGCTGCAGCGATTCACGTTGGCATCGAACAAAATTTTCAGCCGGCTAAAAAAGCACATCCCGGCCTTACGTTTCCCGACTTGGATGGTGTCGCCGAGCGCTTGAATAAAGCCGGTCACCCGGTCACGTTTGACGATCGGCTTGCACCGCGCCGGCGATTGTTTACGGAGGATCCGTTCGGAAACCGGATCGAGTGTATCGAAAGCCAGTTGACGCCGATTACTCCGGATAAACTAAAGGCAGGTTCGCATGTCCGTCTCCTTGCGCCTGCTTCGAGCTTAGCGAGTGTCGATGAAAAAATCATTAATGACGCCATCGAACTGTTAGAAACGCTCGGACTCCGCGTCTCAATCAGTCAACATGCCCGCGCCGTCAATCCGTTCGGTTCGAGCGACCCGGCTTGCCGAATCGACGATTTACATGCCGCTTTCGCCGACAGCGACGTCAACGCGATTCTTTGCGTACGCGGTGGCTTCAGTTCAAACGAATTGCTTGCGGGACTCGACTACGATTTGATTCGGACCCACCCGAAGATTCTTTGCGGGTTCTCTGACATTACGGCGCTCAGTAATGCGATTTTCACAAAAACAGGTCTCGTCACCTACTCAGGACCGATGCTACGCGCACTCAGTTCGCGTGACGCCTATACGCTCGACTACTTCAAAAAAATGTTCTTCGACGTCCAAGCGATCTCCGTTCGTCCGAGCGTCAACTGGCATGACTGGTTTGACGGCCGGACCGTCACGTCGTTGAACGACGGGCACCTCGTTTTAGCGAGTGGAAAAGCGAGTGGTCGGATTCTCGGGGGGAACCTTTGTACGTTGAACTTATTACAAGGAACACCGTTTTTCCCCGATTTACGTCAAGCCGTCCTTTTCTTAGAAGACGACTACGAAGTCCATCCGGCGACGTTTGCCCGTGATTTTGCTTCGTTACTGGCACAACCGGGCGCTGACGAAATCCGCGGGATCGTCTTCGGCCGGTTCCAACTGACAACGAAGATGACGGAAGAACATTTACGTTATCTCGTCAGTCTCTACCCGCAACTTAAAACAATCCCCGTCATCGCGAATGCGGATTTCGGTCACACGGAACCTTTATTTACGTTCCCGATTGGCGGGATCGCCGAGCTTGACCATGATCAAATCACGCTGAACGCGAAATAAAAAGAAGGAGTCGCGGCAATCCGCGTCTCCTTCTTTTTTTAATAGTCGAGCAATCTCGAAGCGTCGATTTGGCGCTTCGATCCATCGGCGAACATTTCAAGTGTCGCGAGGATCTGATGATCTATAAGGTCATATTTCACTAATGTAAAATCTTCAAGAGTCGAGATCGTCTTAAACGTCTTCCCGACGGTAAATGCCCGCTTGCGACTGGCATCAAAAGCAGGAATTGTCACGAATACGACCGTGATTTCCGTTCCACTCGTATCATAATAAAATTCGACGACGCGACCGTCTGCTGTCTCGGGTAAGTTCCCCTTTTGCGGTCGTCCGGATTCATCTAATTGTACATATGGCTGTAACATCTCTTCTCCTCACTTTCTCCGTCATTCATCATAGCATGAGAAAACCATTTATGCTAATCTATAAATGATGTTGAAAGGGGGATGAGTCACGGATGGCATGGTTCATGAACGGAATTTTGCTCTGGGGCTTTATCATGATTACACTAATGGCGATTGGCGGCTTCTTCATGTTCCGGAAGTTCTTAAAAAAACTCCCGAAAGAAGACGGCAAATCGATGATGGATTGGGAAGATGAGTACATCGACCAAACACGACACTTGTGGACGGACGAGACAATGGAGTTATTGAATGCCCTCGTCATGCCTGTTCCGGCGGCGTTTCGTGACGTCGCACGGCGGAAAATTGCCGGACGGATCGGTCAGTTCGCACTTGAAGAACGTGCTTCAGTCATGACGTCAGAGCTTGTCGTCAAAGGATATATTTCAGCGACTCCGAAACGTGATCATAATTTTTTGAAAAAAGCCTTAAAAGAACACGCAATCGATTGGCGTGAATACGAACTCTACTTCCAACGTTAATGATGGCAGAATCAATCTACTCTGAGTGAACGAGATTCTATGTGATGTATTCAAAAAATGACCGCCTTGTCCATTAAATCGGACAAGACGGTCATTTTTCATGATTGTGGTAAATGTTCGACGGGAACAATCCCCGACTTAACTTGTTTGTACTTCAGATACATGGCGATTCGCCACGGGACGATCATTCCGAACGCGACGAGATAGAAAATTCCACCTGTCTCAAAAATATCGATTTGACCCCCGATCACAAATTTTGCGACCGTCCGTACGAGTAAGATTCCGAATAAGACGATAAAAAATGCTTTTGAACGTTGCAAATAAATTTGACCTTCTGCTTCATAAAAATTTGACGTCTTAATCAAGAAGACACTGAAAATCATCCCGACAATCAATGCTTCCGCGACCTCCGTCCATGTCAGACGAGATGCCGGGTATAAAAATTGCAACATCCCGGTCGACATCGCGAACGGAGGGATTAAAATCTTTTTGGCATTTGTCGGTTTCGCCGACGCCTTCACCCGTATGAAGCTGATGAGTAACCCCATCACGAGCGCAACCCCTGTTGATATCCAAATCATCTCATCACTTCCTCGATTAAAATCCTGTAAATCCAACGATATCACTCATCCAGGCCGCAAATTTACTCAAGCCATTGAAATACAACATGACTCCGAAGACCATCATCAAGGCGCCACCGAATTTCGTCATTTTGAGACTGTACTGGACAAGGAGTTTCGAACGTCCAACAAAAAAGGCCATTAATAAGAAGGGGATCGAAAATCCAAGGACATAAAACAGCATGTAGAGCATACCTTGGCTCGGATTCGTCGCCGCTAGACCGATGACACCAGCAAGGATTGGACCTGTACAGGGTGTCCAGCCTGCCGCAAATCCGATTCCGACGAGGACTGTACCGATGTAACCGCCCTTGCGTTCACCAAGATTCATTTTTTTTTCACGCATCAAGAACGTCGGCTGCCATAAACCGACTAAGACGATCCCGAAGACGAAAATTACGAGGGCCCCAACCATCCGTAATGTATCGCGATACGTGATGAAGACGTCCGCAAAGAGTGACGTCGATAATCCAAGGACGACGAATACGAGTGCGAACCCGACTAAAAAGGCGAGTGTATGGAAAAGTGAACGTCTTTCCCGGACACCTTTTTCTTTTAAATCCGTTACAGATACTCCGGTAATGTACGAAAGAAATACCGGATACAACGGTAGCGTACAGGGAGACACGAATGACAGTAACCCTGCCCCAAATGCTAACCACAACGAGAGCTCCATTTCAGCAGCTCCTTTCTATAAGAAGAAGTTCTTCTCTATTTTGCCAAACTCCGCATCATTTAGCACCTATTATCTCACAAAAGATAAGAAAGATTCGTGACTTCTCAAATTACAAAAAAATTACATTTACTTTATCTTACTAAAATTTCGTTGCACTCCGAATAATCACTTGCTAGAATATGGATACGACACCAATGTAAGGGAGACTGCTATGACAAGCCAACAATTACTGACCTTAGCAATTGAAGCAAAACGAAGCGAACTGTATCTTCAAGCAGATCGGTCTAGTTTCACCTCCCCACATGTATTGAAGCTCAGTCATGAACTCGATCTGTTATTAGTCGAGTACACACGGATTATGCAAACTTATGCCGTTGGCTCTTCAAATGAGCGGCTCCTCACATAAAACGAAAATTCAATGCAGTCATTTCGTGGCACCTTCCATTAAGTGTACTTGTTTGATCACTAATCCTTTTTAAGCAAACCCTCTTTCCATTCAGAGGGTTTGTTTTTGTTCAATCGCTTTTTCATTGTCATGCTCCCCTTCTTCTCTCAAACTTCGCCTCCAGTTTGATTAGAAGATGGTTCAACTTATTTTTAGACAAGGGATTGATTCATGACTTTTGTACATTACAATTGCTTCCGTTTATTCTTTGTATAGGCATAAAGACTTATGAACCTAATTAAAAACCATGCTTTATGACCTACTAATGACAAAAACACGCTTTTTGCAATCTGTTTGTCACACTGACCTCTTTTGTAACTTTAATGACATTGACCTGTAAACGCACTACCCGGTTTCGGGGTGTAGAGTAGGAACAGTAAACACAGCATATGTCAGGAGGACATCAATAATGAAAAAAGCAGTTTTCGCTGCAGGACTTGCAGCAACGGCTCTATCAGTAGGATTCGCCCAAGAGACAGAGGCTGCCTCAGAGACGGTAAAAGTAGACACAGCAGTACTCAACGTTCGCACAGCACCTACAACAGCATCAGCAGACGTAGGTAACGTATATAAAGGGCAAACATTAAATGTCGAAGGACGTTCTGGTGCATGGATTAAAACAAGCATCAATGGCCAAAAACGTTATGTACATGGCGCATATACTACTGCTGCCTCATCATTCGACTTTAAAAAAGCTACAGTCACTACGGCAGTATTAAACGTTCGGACACAACCTACTACGAACTCGAAAGATGTAGGTAACTTGTATAAAGGTGAAACAGTAAACGTAGAAAGTAAAGTCGGTTCTTGGATTAAAACAACAATCGATGGTAAAACGCGCTATGTGCATAGTGCTTACACTACACTTTCTGGTTCTACTGCTTCAACTTCAGCAGCTCCAGCTCCTAAAGCAGAAGCAAAACCAGCAGCTAAGCCAGCACCAAAACCAGCAGCTAAACCGGCTACTGCAACTAAACAAACGACTTCAGCGAAGTCTGGTACTAAAGTGACGATGAACGTAAGTGCATACACGAACGATCCATCAAGCAACGGTAGTCAGCTTTACAACGGTCGTGCATTGACTGCTAGCGGTTATGATGTAACAAACACGATCACGTACAATGGTATGCGTATCGTAGCAGCTTCTTCACAATACCCGATCGGCACACGGATGCACATTTCAGGTATCGGTGAAGCAATCGTTCTTGACCGTGGTGGCGCAATTCAAGGTAACAAACTTGACCTTCTCGTTGGTTCACAACAAGAAGCCATCAACTGGGGACGCCAAAACGTCACAGTAACTGTCTACTAATTAAAAAAAGTAACAGCAAAACCTGCCGGGCGAGATCGCCTGGCAGGCCTTTTTGTGTGCATTTACGTAATCGAAGTCACATGACCCGACTGTAATTGATACATTTTTTTATAGAGTCCGTCTTTCGCAATCAACGTTTGGTGATTTCCTTGTTCGACGACTTCCCCTTGATGTAACACAAGAATCAAGTCGGCGTCCTGAATCGTCGATAACCGGTGAGCGATTGCAATCGTCGTCCGCCCTTCCCGCATTCGTTTCAATGCCGTCTGGACTTTCTCTTCCGTCTCCGTATCGATTGAACTTGTCGCTTCATCCAAGATTAAGATTTTCGGATCACGCGCCATCGTTCTTGCAAATGAAATCAATTGCCGTTCCCCGGCTGAAAACGTTGCCCCGCGCTCGGCGACCGGGCTATCGTATCCCTCGTCAAGTTGGTGAATGAAACCATCCGCCTGAACGAAACGGGCCGCCTCTTCAACGGTTCCGAACGAAATCCGATCGTCAAACAACCGAATGTTATCAGCGACACTTCCCGTAAAGAGGAACGAATCCTGCAGGACAAGTCCGACGTGACGCCGTAATTCATCTTCCGGTAACTGTTCGAGCGGCTTTCCATCAATTAAAATTCGTCCCGACTGATAGGCATAAAACCGCATTAAGATGTTGATGATTGAACTTTTCCCGCTTCCCGTCTGACCGACAAGGGCAATCGTCTGTCCTTTTTTCGCTTCAAAGGTAATCCCTTTCAAGACTTCCGTCTCTCCATCATAACTGAACCGCACGTCTTCAAAGACGATATGTCCATCCGTGACGCTCGCTGCACCAGGCAACCCTTTCGTCGGTTCCGGCTCATCCGTATCGAGAACTTTAAACACACGGTCGGCCGAAACAATCGCCTGTTGGAATTCAGACAACCGTTGCATGATTTGTTGAACGGGTTGGAAAATGCGTTCAAGATAACTGATGAAGGCATAGACGACACCGACTTGAACCGTCTCCGTAAATGATAAGAACCCAAAGTACGTGACGAGTGTCGCGATTGAAATCGCCAGCATCAGTTCAATGATTGGACGAAGTAACCAACTGTCGAGCTTTAAGTTTTTATAACGACCATTTTGGTGGGCGACGTTCGTCTCTTCAAATTCCGCCATTAATCGTTTTTCTTGGCGGAATTGCTGAATGATCGCCATCCCGTTGATTGATTCATTTAACTGCGCATTGATTTTCGATAACAAATCGCGGACTTCTGCATAATATTTCGTCGAGTACTTGCGGTAGATCCAGATGACGAAATAAAATACAGGCAGTAAGACAAGTGCGATTGTCGCAAGCGTCGGGTCCAAGAAATAGAGGAAGATATAAGTTCCGATCAATTGGACACCACTTTGGACAAACGTCGAGAGGACGCCGATGTAGAGTTCCTTGATCGCTTCCGTATCATTCGTGATCCGCGAGACTAAAAGCCCAGCCGGTGTCCGGTCAAAGTAAGCGAGTCGCAGGTGCATGACGTGACGAAACACATCAATCCGTAAGCGCTGAATGACTTTTAACGCGATTTTTTGAAATTCAAATGCTTGCAAATAATCGACGATAATCCCTGTCGTATGCAAGATGAGGTAGGCACTAAATAATAAGGCGACTTCCTGGACTGGATAATTACCAGTCGTGACATAGTTGTCAATGAAGATTTTAACTAAATAAGGTCCTCCGAGTTTCGCACCCGTCGTGACCAATAAGAGAAGGAACGCCACAAAGACTTGTTTCTTAAAGGGACCGACAAACCGAAGCAGACGCTTCAAGACGTCTTTTTCATTGATATCATGATTCAAACGGTCCACCCCCTTGTTCAACTAATGATTCGAGTTGTTGATGGTCATACGTTTCTTTATACCAGCCTTTTCGCCGCAACAACTGCTCATGTGTCCCCCGTTCGATGATCCGTCCCGCGTCGAGAACGATGATTTCGTCCGTATGGGAAACGGCCGACAAACGATGGGCGACGATGATTTGCGACTGTTCGTTATCAGCCGTGCGGAAATGATCGATGATCGCCTCTTCTGTCTTCGCATCGACGGCCGATAACGCGTCATCGAGCACTAAAATCGGACAGTCGGCGAGTAACGCCCGGGCAATCGAAATCCGTTGTTTTTGTCCACCGGATAACGTCACGCCGCGTTCTCCAACCATCGTCGCGTAGCCTTCTTTAAAACCAAGAATATCGTCATGGACAGCAGCAACACGAGCTGCTTCCATGATTTGTTCCATCGAAGCGTCCGGTTTCGCAAAAGCGATATTGTCCGCAATCGATGCTGAGAACAAGAAATGGTCTTGCGGGACGACGGCGATCTGCTTCCGGACCGTTTCGCGGAGGAGTTGTTTAATATCTTGCCCTCCCATTCGAATAGCCCCTTGTTTGACATCATATTCGCGGGTTAATAACCGGACAAACGTCGACTTCCCAGCACCTGTCCGCCCGACGATTCCGAGCGACTTTCCAGGCTCGAGTGTGACATCAATCTGTTCGAGAACCGGCTGTGTGTCATAGATAAAACGGTCAATCGCGATATCGAGTCGTGGTGAATCGACGGTCGTCACCGCTTCCTTCGCATCTTTAATTTCCGGCTCCACGGCAAGCATCCGTTCGATTCGGTCATACGAAGCACGTCCTCGTTCGACGATATTGAATAACCAGCCGAATGCGAGCATCGGCCACGTCAAGAGACCTAAGTATGTAGTGAAGGCGACGATGTCACCGATCCGGATTTCCCCTTGTTGTAACAAATATGCTCCGTACCCGACGGCGATGATATACGATAAACCGACGAGTCCAAAGATCGTTGGATCAAACAACGCATCAATTTTCGCGACACGACGGTTTTTTTGAACGACATCGTCCGATAACGACGTGAATGTCGTCACGTCTGACTCGACTTCACCCGTTGCTTTTAAAACACGGACGCCACTGATACTTTCTGCTACTTTGTCATTCAAGTCAGAAAAGGCTTCCTGTGCATCATGAAAACGGGAATGCAGCATCTTTCCGTAACGCGATGTCAAGTAGACCATCAACGGCATCGGCAGAAGGGAAACGAGCGTCAGTTTCCAACTGATTGTCGTCACCATCATGACAACGACAAAACTTCCCATTGTCACAGAATCGACGAGCGTCAAAATCCCTGCCCCTGCCGTCATTGAAACCGCTTGGACATCATTCGTCGCATGCGCCATTAAGTCTCCACTTCGATATTTCTTATAAAACGATTGGTCTAAATCTGAAAAGTGACCATAAAGCTGACTCCGCAACAACCGGCCCAGTCGGATCGATGCGCCGAAGATGTAAAAACGCCAAAAGTAACGGATGACGTAGGTCGAGACTCCGATCAACACGAGCACCCCGGCGAGTGTAAACAATCGCTCTTTCGTCAATGTACCGTCACTTAATCCATTGACCGTCGTCCCGATGACTTTTGGTGGAATCACTTCGAGACCTGCGACAAAAATCAAACAAATGATGCCGATGCTATATGCTTTCCATTCAAGTCGGAAAAACCAACTCAATTTCTTGAAGACTCCCATTCAAGTCTCCCCCCCTTTTTCAAATCAATTGAGTATTTTAAATAGTCTCACATTTTAGATTAGCCATCTTTCCAGTAAATAGCAAACAAAAAGGAGACCACAAGGGTCTCCTTTTGAAACTGCTTATTTTTTAGGTGATTTCATCGAACCACTCATTGAACGCATCACTTGGTTAACTTTCTTTTGTGATGGCTTTTGACCCATTTGCATCATCAATGTCTTAATCATATCTTCGTTGATTGGCGGGTTTTGCTCCAAATAGTTCATCATGTATCGACGAGCGATATAGAAACCAAGGGCGACACCTGCTACCAAGCAAAGAAGGGCAATTAAAATCCAAATCCATGTAGCCAAGTTGCTTCCTCCTCTAACTTAAAACGTCGCTTTTTACTATACTATAATTCTAACCGTTTGCATAGATAATGCATGAAAAAGGTGCGCATGAACGCGCACCTGTTCCACTTATCCGAGTTGCTTGACTGTTTCCAAGATATTTTCGACAGACATGCCGTACTCTTTTAATAGAAGGTCTCCTGGAGCCGATGCGCCGAAACGATCGATTCCGATGACTTGTCCTTCTGTTCCCACGTACTTGTACCAACCGAGTGACGCGCCTGCTTCGATCGCAAGACGTTTCGTGATCCGTTTTGGTAAGACAGATTCTTTGTACTCAGCTGTTTGCGCTTCGAACAACTCCCATGATGGAAGTGAAACGACCGCAACCTTTTCACCCAGTTGTTTTTGTGCTTCGACGAGCAAGTGAACTTCTGAACCCGTTCCCATCAAGATTGTATCTGCTGTGTTTACGTCACCTGCGATGACATAACCACCCTTTTCAGCACCTTCGACTGTCGTGCCTTCAAGTTCAGGTAAACCTTGGCGTGTCATAACGAGCAACGTCGGTTTGTTTTTCGATTGAACAGCTGTTTTCCAAGCGGCAATCGTTTCTTTTCCGTCTGCCGGACGATAGACCGTCAAGTTCGGCATCGCACGGAAACTCATCAAGTGTTCGACTGGCTCGTGTGTTGGACCATCTTCTCCCACTGCGATCGAGTCATGCGTCAAGACGAAGATTGATTGAATCCCCATCAATGCTGCAAGACGGACTGCCGGGCGCAAGTAATCTGAGAAGACGAAGAATGTCGCACCGTAAGGGATGACGCCACCGTGAAGTGCCATTCCGTTGACAGCTGCTGCCATCGCGAACTCACGGACACCGAACCAAATGTTACGGCCGCTTGGATCGATATCGAAGTCAGCTTCGCCTTTTAGCATCGTGTTGTTCGAACCAGCTAAGTCAGCTGATCCACCGAAGATTGATGGAATATTTTTCGCAAGAGCGTTTAAGACTTCCCCACTCGTCTGACGTGTTGCTTTTTTCGATGTCAGATCATATGTCGGAAGATCTGCTTCCCAGTTGCTCGGCAATTCATTGTTGATCGCTTGAACAAGCTCAGCGTGCAATTCCGGATGTGCTGCTTTGTATTGCTCCATTTTTTCCGTCCATGCTGCTTCTGTATCAGCGCCACGTTTTTCGATGCGCTCCTCGAACAAGTCTTTGACTTCTTCCGGTACATAGAATTCTTCATGATCCCAAACGTAGCTTGCTTTCGTCAACTTGATTTCCGCATCGCCGAGTGGTGCACCGTGTGAAGCCGATTTCCCTGATTTGTTCGGCGAACCGAATCCGATAACCGTTTTGACTTCGATCAATGTCGGTTTTGTTGTTTCCGCTTTCGCCGCGTCGAGTGCTTTTGAAATCGAATCGATATCCGTTCCATCTTCAACACGGATGACTTGCCAGTTGTATGCTTCAAAACGTTGTTGGACGTTTTCAGAGAATGACTTGTCCAAGTCACCATCTAACGAGATGTCGTTTGAATCATACAGGACGACGAGTTTACCAAGACC
Organism: Exiguobacterium sp. N4-1P; assembly: GCF_002214325.1. NCBI lineage: Bacteria > Bacillati > Bacillota > Bacilli > Caryophanales > Exiguobacterium > Exiguobacterium sp. N4-1P. The sequence goes on along the minus strand of NZ_CP022236.1, from coordinate 1,091,535 downwards.
TAAATGTCCTGCGAGTGAAGCCGCTTCTGCAGAGACACCTTCCATTAAATCACCGTCTCCGCAAATTCCATACGTGAAGTGATCGACGACGTTTAAGTCGTCACGGTTGTATTTGGCTTCGAGGTGACGTTCTGCCATCGCCATCCCGACAGCCATCGCGATGCCTTGTCCGAGTGGACCAGTCGTCGCATCGACACCTGCTGTGTGACGGTATTCCGGGTGACCCGGTGTTTTTGAGTTCCATTGACGGAATGACTTCAAGTCATCCATCGCGAGGTCGTATCCTGATAAATGGAGGAGTGAGTAGAGAAGCATTGAACCGTGTCCTGCTGAAAGTACAAAACGGTCACGGTTAAACCATTCTGGATTTTTAGGGTTGTGGTTCATATGATCCGCCCATAATGTAAATGCCATCGGTGCTGCACCCATCGGCATTCCCGGGTGGCCCGAGTTCGCTTTTTGTACTGCATCAATTGATAAGGTACGAATCGTATTTACTGCTAATAATTCTACTGTTGTCATGTTCGTCAAAACAATCATCCTCTCTCTTTTTCACAAATTCTATATCATTTTAGCACACACAGAAATGTGATACAACTTTTCTAAATAGTATGTCACATTAAAATGAATGCGCTCTCTATTGCCCTTTTCAAGCGACTTTCATGATACACATTACTGATTTTCCCATTAAAAAAGCTACCTCGCTCACGGATTGAGCGACGCAGCTTTCGTTCATACAAAACTTGCTTACTGTTTATTGCGTTCTTCTTCTTGTGCTTGCTTCAATTTTTCAGGCGTAACATCCGTTCCTTCTTCATCAACGATTTTGATACCCATCATTTGATTTTTGAACGAACCACGAAATGCTTCTAAATAGGCCGTTCTTAATTCTTTTTGTTCCGCCGTCTCAGCTTCCGTTAACGGTTCGACTTTTGATTTATTAGCAAGTTCATTAATTCGATCGAGTTGTTCTTGTGATAACATAATATCCCTCTTTCTCTTTGACTCAACGCGGAGCACTTTAATAGTAACCTTACTGTAAAAGACCCGAAAAAAAAAAGCAAGTTTGTCGCGTCAAGATGACACAACACCTGCTTTCATTCATAAGACTGGACAACTTCTTTATATTCAAGATAACGCCGGTTGACCGTCGCTTTCGAAATATCATGCCCCATGCCGCGTAAGGTCGTCGCGATGTCAGCAAACGTCAAACCAAGTTCACGTAATCGAACGATTTCTTCAATCGGGACTTCCTTTCGACTGCGGCCGGCATTCTCGCCTTGCCGATTAAGATTTTGTTCGGGTCTAAAACCATTATCGACAGCCCGTCGCATACCGCGTGCGATTTTTGCATTGTGGAGCTTACGCTGGTATTCCTCAACGAGTGAAACGATCTCGAGGACCATTGCTTCCGCATCCGCCAGTTGGTATTCACCGTCTGACTCCATCGTCATCAACTGGACATCATGTTTTTTGAACGTATGCAAAATCGCGATTTTGGCGTTTCCTCGTCCGATTCGTGTATCGTCCGTCACGAGCACCGCTTCCACCAGATGACGCGTTACATAATCAAGAACGGTTAACATCCCTTCTCGCTCTACATCATAGCCACTTTCTTTTTCGACGATGATATCTATGATTTCAAATCCTTTTGTTAAAGCGAGTCCCGACAGTTCTGCTCTTTGCCGCTCCAGTGAGCTCTCTTGTGCTTCTTTTTCCGTCGAGACGCGACAGTAGATTACTACTTTCATCGTACCTCACACCCCTGTTCGTTCATTCAACAACTTTTATATTCTGTCATTGTTGTGCGATTGGTACAACGATTTTGTCTTTCGAAATGACATGTTTTGTTTCGAGCTCATTGTTCTTGATCAGCCAGTCGATGTATTCCTGGTTCGTCATCGAACCATCATTGTAGACTTCTGCAACTTGTTCGACCGTTACGTTCTCATCAACCGTGACTGACGCCGTGAGTAATTGGTGTACCTTTTCATCTGGTCGTGGTGTTAAAAGAAAAAGAATGAAAGCAAAACTGAGCGTATAAAACAGAATTGAAAAGGCATGAGTACGAATAGAATGAATCATCATGAATCCCTCCAAATAGGTTATTAGAATAAATGTTCTCGGAACAATTGTTCGCATAATCTATAATAAACACAGAACCAGTGTTCGGTCAACACAAAAACATCGAACAATTGTTTGTGCGCTCATTTGTTCTATGTTATAGTAATTCTAGAAACATATATTCCTAAATCCTAAAAAAACCAATCCGGAAAGAGGTGGCAATTCGTATGCGGAAAATGTCTAAACGTCAACAAGAAATCCTTGACTACATCATCGCTGAAGTGAAGTTAAAGGGCTATCCACCTTCAGTTCGCGAAATTGGTGAAGCTGTTGGTCTTGCTTCAAGCTCAACGGTACACGGTCATTTGGATCGTCTAGAAAAACGTGGACTGATTCGCCGTGACCCGACGAAACCACGCGCGATTGAAATATTGCTTGATAAACCTGAAGAAATCAACGAAGCGATCGTCCATGTCCCCGTTATCGGCAAGGTAACTGCCGGACTTCCGATCACTGCGATTGAAAACATAGAAGAGCATTTCCCACTCCCTGCACATTATGTAGGAAATGAAACCGTCTTTATGTTGACGATTGATGGCGAATCGATGATTAATGCAGGTATTCTTGATGGCGATCGTGTTATCGTGCGTCAACAAAACACAGCAGAAAACGGGGAGATTGTCGTTGCGATGACCGAAGATAGTGAAGCGACAGTCAAACGGTTCTTCTTAGAAGATCAACAGGTACGTCTTCAACCAGAAAATGACTCGATGGACCCGATGTATTTCGATAACGTGTCGATTCTTGGCAAGGTCATCGGCGTTTACCGGACGATTCACTAAGAGAGGGACCAGCTAAGCTGGTCTTTTTTCATGCCTTCTGGAAATGTACATGATACGGTCAACTCCGTTGCCCTAACGGGATATGTTGTTTATTCGGTCGCAACGAACCAAACGGATTGGCTCCCGACCGCTGTCGGAATCGCCGTCGGGACCTTATGGCTTTCGCCCGACTTAGACTTAAAATCGGAACCTTACTATCGTTTTGGCCCTTTGCGTGTCCTTTGGATGCCATACGTTAAAATTATGCCGCACCGCTCCATCTGGTCGCATGGCTTAATCATCGGAGATGTCATCCGCCTACTCTACAGTGCCGCTTTATTGATTCCGCTACTCTTTTTAGCCTTCTATAGTGAAATCATCCAAGCAAGCACGGTCGACTCATTGATTGACGTCATGCCTGCTTTTATTATCGGTGTGATGACCGCAAGTACGATTCATATCATCCTTGATCATACGAGTAGTTGGTTCCGCCCTAAAAAGAAACGAAAAAAACGTCGATCCTGACTTTTTCCATTCAATCATGGAAAAAGTCTTTTTATTATCCAATTCTAATTTTTTTAAACCTAAATATTGAAAATTTCGATTCCTATATTTCAATTATTTGTATTGAAAACGTTATCAATTCGGGTTAGGTTTAAATAGAAAGGCATTATTCGCTTTAATCCAAAGGGAGGGTTTTTGCATGAGTAATTTTATTAGTGAGATGATGGGAACATTGATTCTCGTCCTACTCGGGGATGGCGTCGTCGCCGGTGTCGTTCTGAAGAAAACCAAGTCTGAAAATGGTGGCTGGATTGTCATCACGCTCGCTTGGGGTCTCGCCGTTATGACCGGTGTTTACGTCGCGGCATCCAGTGGTGCCCACTTGAACCCAGCGGTTACTTTGTCGCTCGCGCTCAATTCTGACTTACCGTGGGCAGATGTACCTATCTATATCGCTGCTCAACTTGTCGGAGCATTCCTTGGCGCAGTACTCGTTTGGCTTCATTACATGAAACATTTTGAAGCGACAGAAGATCAAGCCGCAAAACTCGGTGTCTTCGCGACAGGTCCAGCAATCCGTCATACGGGATCAAACTTAGTATCTGAGATCATCGGGACATTCGTTCTCGTCTTTGGTATCTTGGCGCTTGGAGCGAATACGTTTGCAGACGGACTCAATCCATTGATCGTCGGTCTCCTCGTAGTCGTCATCGGTCTTTCGCTCGGTGGTACGACGGGTTATGCAATCAACCCTGCCCGTGACCTTGGTCCACGTATCGCCCACGCGATCTTACCGATTCCGGGTAAGGGATCATCAGACTGGGGTTACTCATGGATTCCGATTGTCGGACCAATCATCGGAGGCGCAATCGCCGTCTTCATCTATCAACTGCTATTTTGATTGAGCATTAGGTATCTTAACTATTCAAGGGGGACTCACAGATGGAAAACAAGTATATTTTAGCACTCGACCAAGGAACGACAAGCTCACGCGCCATCATTTTCGATCATGATGGTCAAATCGTCAACTCTGCTCAACGTGAATTCAAACAATACTTCCCACAACCAGGCTGGGTCGAGCATGATGCAAATGAAATCTGGGGTTCGATTTTAGCAGTCATGGCGGATGCACTCGGAACGGCTGACATCAAACCGAGTCAAATCGCGAGCATCGGAATTACGAACCAACGTGAAACGACAGTCGTCTGGAACAAGGAAACGGGAAAACCAGTTTATCATGCCCTTGTCTGGCAATCGCGTCAAACGGCCGACATTTGTGATGAGCTAAAAGAACAAGGACTCAATCAAAAATTCCGCGATAAAACTGGCTTACTCATCGATGCCTACTTCTCAGGAACAAAAGTCAAATGGATTCTAGATAACGTCGATGGTGCACGTGAGCAAGCAGAGAACGGGGAACTGCTCTTCGGTACAATCGATACGTGGCTCGTCTGGAAGCTCTCAGGTGGAAAAACACATATCACAGACTACACGAATGCCTCACGGACACTCATGTACAACATTTACGAACAACAATGGGATGACGAGTTACTTGAAATCCTGACAGTCCCTAAATCGATGTTGCCAGAAGTCCGTCAATCAAGTGAAGTCTACGACAACACAGTCCCGTATCACTTCTTCGGCTTCGAAGTTCCAATCGCCGGCATCGCCGGTGACCAACAAGCTGCCTTGTTCGGTCAAACGTGCTTTGAACCGGGCGAAGGGAAAAACACATACGGTACAGGTTGCTTCATGTTGATGAATACGGGCGAAAAAGCCGTTTCTTCAGACCACGGACTCTTGACGACGATCGCTTGGGGCGTCGACGGCAAAGTGGAATACGCACTCGAAGGTTCAATCTTCGTTGCCGGTTCTGCAATCCAGTGGTTGCGTGACGGTCTCCGAATGTTGAAAAATGCAAAAGACTCAGAAGGCTACGCTTTGAAAGTCGATTCAACAGACGGTGTCTACGTCGTTCCTGCTTTCGTTGGTCTTGGTGCACCGTACTGGGATAGCGACGTTCGCGGTGCCATCTTCGGATTGACACGCGGGACGGAAAAAGAGCACTTTGTCCGCGCAACACTCGAGTCACTCGCTTACCAAACTCGCGACGTCTTGACAGCGATGCAGCAAGATTCCGGCATCGAACTGAAAACGTTACGCGTCGACGGTGGTGCCGTTGCCAACGACTTCTTGATGCAATTCCAATCGGATATTCTCGGTGTTCCAGTTGACCGCCCGGAAATCAATGAGACGACGGCACTCGGTGCAGCCTACCTCGCTGGACTCGCTGTCGGCTATTGGAAAGATAAAGCTGAAATCAAAAAGCAGTGGAAACTCAACCATCAATTCACACCTGAAATGAAAGAAGACGATCGCGAAAAACGTTATGCCGGATGGCAAAAAGCGGTCGAAGCGACAATGGCATTCACACCGAACAAAAAAGCAGCCAACGCAAACGTCTAATCGAACAACGATGACTTTTGCACCACTCTATTAAAAAGAAGCGATTTCGATATCACTCGAAATCGCTTTTTTTTTTGTCTTTGACCTCTTAATTCATACACCTTCTCAATCCACACTAAAGAACTCCCCTCTAAGCGAACAGGCAGATACCTGACTTAGAAGGGAGATCGGTCTTACGCGAATCATTTAGGCGAATTCATTTTTCAATCCGTCAACGACTTCAGTCAGTGACTTCGATTGACCACTTAAAACAGCCGCGAGGAATGCCCCTTCGACGAGCGGCGCCTCGACAAATTGGACTGTTTTATCACCGCTATACAGTTCAAGGGCCAACTCCGTATTCATTGTTGCAGAACCGATATCCGTCAAGATAACACCGTCATCGTCGAGCGCATTCAACGTCTCTTCAATGCGCGAAGCATCTGTCCCGATGCTTCCATCCGCTAAACCGGCCGCTAGCAGGATTGGTGTATCCGGTGCCATTTCGGCAAGCAGTTCCTTTAGACCAGTCGCCAGTTTTTCACTGTGTGAAACGAGAATTACATTAACCATGTAGCACCTCCACGATTTCTTGTAACAAGAGTGCACTCGATAAAGAACCTGGATCTTGCACGCCGACTGTCGCGTCTCCAAAGTAGGAAGCCCGCCCTTTCGTCGCGACACGTTCTTTTGTATCACGGAGCGCTTGTTCGAGTGCAGCGTTTAAATCCGCCTCTTTGCTCAAGGCCTCATGGAAAGGTGTCCAAATGTCGACCATTGTTTTCTGACCGAATTCAGACTTTCCACGCATCTTGATGCCTTCCGTCGCTTCAACAAAAGCTTGTGCCAGTTCTTGCCCTTCCACTTCTTTTTTCCCTTTAAAGGCTCCGGCGAACTTGACGAACGCTGTTCCGTATAACGGACCAGACGCCCCACCGACCGTCTTGATTAACGTCATCCCAACTTGTTTTGACAAATCACCTAAATCTTCATACTCACCATGTGCTTCTAGTTCTTTTTGGACGGCTTGAAAACCACGTGACATGTTAATCCCGTGATCACCGTCGCCGATTTCACGATCAAGATCGGTCAGTTCATCTTTATGGGCTTCAATCTGTGCTGCTGCCTTCAGTAAGCTTTCACGAAACTGTTCTGTCGTTAACTTCATTTCAATCCACCTCTTCTATTTCTTTTAAAAATTTTTAGTTTGATTAAAAACCGATTGCATTCGTTTTTGCGTCAAGGTAACCGACGAGCTCATCGTCGACCGGAAGTAACGTAATCGAGAAACCGTGCATCTCAAGCGATGTCATATAGTTTCCAACGTATGGACGGACGATGTCGTAGCCTTTTGCTTGTAATTGTTCCGCGACATACTTGTAGGTGATGTAGAGTTCCGATTCCGGCGTTCCACCCATACCATTGACCATGACAGCGACTTTTTTGTCTGTTACTTCTGCTGTCAGTCGGTCGAGCAGTTCCGTGACGATTGCTTCAACGGACGCAACCGGTTTCCGGTCGATTCCTTTTTCACCATGGATTCCAATTCCGATTTCCATCTCATCTTCATGTAAGTCGAAACCAGGTTTTCCGCTTTCCGGCATGTAACACGGTGAAAGTGCCATCCCAATCGAACGCACGCTTCCGATGACTTTCTCGGCAATTGCTTTGACTTCAGCAAGCGACTTGCCTTCCGCCGCTGCCGCACCAGCAATTTTATGGACAAAGACTGTACCCGCGACACCGCGGCGATCTTCTTCTTTTTTGATGGCGATGTCATCCTTTACGACAACCGTCTCGACTTCGATATCTTCAAGTTCTGCCAGTTCCTTCGCCATATCAAAGTTCATGACGTCCCCGGAATAGTTTTTAACGACGAGAAGTACGCCTTTACCAGCGTCTGCTGCCTTGATCCCTTCAAGGACCATATCTGGTGTCGGCGAGGTGAAGACCTCTCCACAAACTGCTGCAGCTAACATCCCGTCACCAATGAAACCAGCATGGGCTGGCTCATGCCCACTGCCGCCACCCGAAACGAGGGCAACTTTTCCGTTCAGTGGTTCTTTTCGTTTTACGACATTGACGCCGTCGACTTTCGCATATAAATCCGGATGAGCTAAAACGAGACCTTCCACCATATCTGATACGAATCGGTTGGCATCTTGCATTAATTTATCCATCTTGAACGCTCCTTCGTCTAACGAATTTTTGCACTACCACTTAGTCTTTACCACAATTCAAGCAAACTTATGTCAAGAAAACATATGAAAATATTGACCACTTAGTGTCCATTTTTGAGTACGGATGCTATGCTCATCTTACATGTCAAAAAAGGAGGAATTGTATCGTGTCTTCTTCATTCCAAGCAGGAATCAAAGCCTGTTTACCAACTGTTCTCGGTTATCTCGGAATCGGCTTTTCTGCCGGCATCGTCGGTCGTGCCTCCGGTTTATCCCCTCTTGAAGTCGGATTCATGTCCGTCTTCATTTACGCCGGTGCCGCCCAGTTCATCATCACAAGTCTTTTATTATTGAATAGTCCCGCTTCTGCCATCATCCTGACGACGTTCATCGTCAATCTCAGGCACTTATTGATGAGTCTGACGCTTGCACCGCATGTTGAGACCCGGCATATCCGTGATCGGATCGGCGTCGGGACATTACTGACAGATGAGTCGTTCGCTGTCGCGATGAATACTGCGCAAAAAGGAACGCTTTCCCCGTCTTTCATGCACGGCTTGAACCTGACTGCGTATCTCAGCTGGATCGTCGCAACTGTTCTCGGAGCACTCGTCGGCAGTTGGTTCCCTGATCCGGAGCGCTTCGGTCTCGACTTTGCCCTGACGGCGATGTTCATCGGCTTATTGTACTTACAGTTCGAAGGAGAACGTTCCCGCATTGCCGTGAACAGTTGCCTCTTACTGATCGTCTTACTATTGCTTTACATAACCATGCGCTACTTTTCTCCAGAAGTCGCCGTTCTTTGCGCGACGCTCGGTGGTGCAAGTATAGGAGTCGTGATCACACGATGGAAATCCGTCCAGAATTAATCGCTCTTTTTTTAGCTTGTGGACTCGTCACTTGGATTCCACGCGTCTTACCGTTTCTTGTCCTTCATGGACTGACGTTACCACGCCTCGTAACGGAATGGCTCTCCTTCATTCCGGTCTGCCTGCTTGGTGCCCTCTTTTTTCAAAATCTACTCATCGCGCAAGACGACGCGTTTCCGACGATTTCGACGCTTCATGTCTTCGCAGCACTACCGACGATGGCGGTGGCAATTTTCAGCAAAAGTCTATCCTGGACGGTCGTGACCGGTGTCGTCACCATGGCATTTCTACGATTGTATCTGTAAGCACCTCATTCATCTTTAACATGTTTCGATGCATCTCTTGTGTTATTTTTAAAATAAAAATTAATGGATAGTGAAGGAGGTCCTGATGTGCCGAATAAGCAGTTTGTATCCTATTTGATATTGCTGTGCGCGATTTTTCTGATCGCGAGTCAAATGGATATCCCCTATATGCTAAAACAAGGACTGGTCGCGTTGTACGTCGTCGCCTATTTCGGCGCGATGGTTGTTTCTCGCAAAATGAAAGTCAGGGCTCACAAACAATGACTCGAAAAAATCTCCTCTGGTCTTGAGAGACTGGAGGAGATTTTTGTGTTCACGTATTTGCTTGTACGTCCTGATAATCCGATTGATGTTCAAACTCTTTTTTCGCAAACGGACATAACGGCAGTAGCTTGACGTTAACTTCCCGTGCCCAGTTGACGATTTCGGCAACGAGTTGTTCGCCGATTTGCTGGTTCCGGTGCGCGGGATCGACATACGTATGATCGATGATCCACATGCCGTTGTTCGTGTCGCTGTAGGTGATTTCTCCAATCACTGCACCTTCCTGATGCGCTTCGATTTTACGTTCTGCTCGTTTCAGTTCCATTTGCTTCCCTCCGTTCATAAGATAAAGCACCACTTGGACAGCCATCAATCACACGCATGACTTCTTCTGCTTCCGCACGGTTCGCTTCAATCCATGGTCGTTTTTTGACATCGAACACGCTAGGCAGGCTCTTGACGCAGTGACCGGAATGAATGCACACTTCTGGATCAAAGTAGACAGTCACGTCTTTTCCCTCATAGCCTTTCTTCATATGGAACGCCTCCTTAGTATATTTTTCTATTCCTTAAATAGACGCATGCACCTTTCGAAAATCAAAAAATTAATAAAATCACAAAAATGTAAGCATCCATCAATTGAATTCTCACAAAAAACGCCCGAAATAAATTCAGACGTTCCAGGCTGTAGATAAACTCTAATGAAAGGTTTATACCGATATGCTTGCGTGTTGCACTTTCCTGTCTCGTCTCATCTTCAAAACGGCTGCACGACGGTCTAAAAAGCATCTCTCTTCCGTTGACTCCTACGGGAAAAAGTGCGTTTTTAACGCACTGTCAGAGGCAGGCAAGACCCTGCTCATTGTCCGAGAGGATCAAGGAGCAACGGCTTGCGCCTCGCCCGAGGAAAGCAACGGAAAAGAGAGATGCTTTTATCACTTTATGTTGCTTTGTCCACACGCTAAAAAACGCCCGAAATAAATTCGGGCGTTTCCAGTAGACTTAGAACAAGACCATGTACTGATCGCGTTCCCATTCCGTGACTTGTGTCCGGAACATATCCCACTCGATTTCTTTGAGCTCAACGAAGTGTTCCGCGATGTGATCGCCGAGTGCGTGCATGACGACGTCATCTGCTTTGAGTACTTCGAGTGCATGGCTGAGTGTTGATGGTAAATCATCGATGCCGTTCGCAACACGTTCTGGTTTGTCCATGACGTAGATGTTACGGTCGATTGGTGCAGGTGCTTGCAAGTTGTTTTTGATTCCGTCAAGACCTGACGCAAGCAATGTCGCAAGTGCAAGGTACGGGTTAGCCGCCGGGTCAACTGAACGAACTTCGATTCGAGTTGAAAGACCACGTGCAGCAGGAACTCGGACGAGCGGTGAACGGTTACGGGCTGACCATGCGACGTAGCAAGGTGCTTCATAACCAGGAACAAGACGTTTGTACGAGTTGACTGTCGGGTTACAGACAGCTGTGAAGGCACGAGCGTGCTTCAGGATACCTGCTGTGAAGGCGCGTGCATCGTCAGAGAGTTGCATGTTGCTGTTCTCTTCGTCGAAGAAGACGTTTTCGTTTCCTTTGAAGAGGGACATGTTCGCATGCATACCTGAACCGTTGACACCGAAGAGCGGTTTCGGCATGAATGTCGCGTGCAAGTTATGTTTCGCAGCAATCGTCTTAACGACGAGTTTAAACGTTTGGATGTTATCGGCAGTCGTGATCGCATCCGCATATTTAAAGTCGATTTCGTGTTGACCCGGTGCGACTTCGTGGTGTGACGCTTCGATTTCAAAGCCCATGTTTTCGAGCTCGATGACGATTTCTTTACGGCAGTTCTCACCGAGATCGACAGGTGCGAGGTCGAAGTATCCACCTTGGTCGTTTAATTCAAGTGTCGGGCGACCGTTTTCATCCTTTTTGAAGAGGAAGAATTCCGGTTCTGGTCCGACGTTGAATGAAGAGAAACCAAGCTCTTCCATTTCTTTAAGTACGCGTTTCAATTGACCACGTGGATCACCTGAGAACGATGTGCCATCTGGATTGTGAATGTCACAAATGAGACGTGCGACTTTACCTGTTCCATCTTCAGTCCATGGGAAGACAACCCATGTATTTAAGTCTGGGAAGAGATACATATCTGATTCTTCGATCCGGACGAATCCTTCAATCGACGAACCATCGAACATCATCTTATTATCAAGTGCCTTCTCCAATTGACTTACTGGAATTTCAACGTTCTTGATTGTACCGAGGATATCTGTGAATTGTAGACGAATAAACCGTACGTCCTCAGCTTTAGCGATTTTCATAATGTCTTCTCGTGTAATGTTGCGGCGTGTCATGTAACAGTTCCCCTCTCCGATTCTGTTTTTCATATATGGTAACAGGTACTTACTTGAAGAAACGCCCGAGCTCACCTTGGATGAGCGACGTTTTTCCAGGTTGACCTGCTTCCTTCAGTTGATTTTTCAGGAGTTTATACAACTCTCCATCGGATAGTTCCGGACGTGTCTTGACGACCGTCTCCGCAACGCGTTCTCGTTTGATGAGATCATTGTCAAAAATCATTTTAATCCCTGCGATATTCAGTCCCTGATCCAAATATTCCTTGATCGACAGTAAACGATCAACATCGTTGAACGAGTAGAGGCGGCGTTTCGTCTCTGTCCGTTCCGGTTTGATCAGTCCCTGTTCTTCATAGTAACGGATCTGCCGGGCAGATAACGCGGTCAACTCTTGAACGACTCCGATCGGAAACAGTGGCTTGGACTGTCGTGTTACGTCTGCCATGTCGTTCCTCCTTTTTCCTTACTCCATGAGAATAAACCTCTGTGAGGCAAGTTGTCAAGCTATGTCAGGAAAGTTAACACAACTTTCCCACAAGTCAGACAACCTGTCATCAAAGGTCTTTTCACAGTTTGTAATTATTTTAAACCCGCGTTTGCGGAAGCAATTGTTTTTCCATCAAATGGTCGACGGCAGAAATGATGGCGATTTTGACGTGACTAAATGTCAACCCGCCTTGGACGTAAGCCGTATAGGGCGCACGAATCGGTCCGTCTGCCGACAATTCGATCGACGACCCTTGGATGAATGTCCCTGCTGCCATGATGACATCATCCGCATATCCGGGCATATAGTCCGGAATCGGTAAAGCATGAGCATTGACCGGTGACGCCGCTTGAATCGCCTGACAAAAGGCAATCATCGGTTCCGGGGCATGGAACGAGACCGATTGAATCAAATCCGTCCGCTCTGCTGCGTAATGCGGTGCCGTATCGAAACCGAACTGCTCCATCATGCTCGACGTGAACATTGCCCCCATCAATGCCTGGCTGACCGTGTGCGGCGCCATATAGAAGCCTTGATACATGTCTTGGAGCGAGTAGAGCGACGGTCCCGCTTCCGCGCCGATGCCCGGAGTCGTCATTCGGAACGATGCCCGTTCGATCAAGTCCGTCCGTCCGACGAGGTAGCCGCCAGTTTTCGCGAGACCCCCACCCGGATTTTTAATCAGTGAGCCTGCCATCAAGTCAGCCCCGACGTGGGTCGGTTCCATCGTCTCGACGAACTCGCCGTAACAGTTGTCAACAAAGACGATGACGTCCGGATGGACGGCTTTAATCGTCGCAATCGCGTGACCGATTTCTTCGACCGGTAAGCTGCGCCGTGTCGCATAACCTTTCGACCGTTGAATCCCGACGACTTTCGTCTTGCTTGTGATCCGGGCGAGAACGGCATCGATATCAATCGTCTCCGCCTGTTTCATCTCGACGACATCATAGGTGACACCGAGTTCTTTTAGCGAGCCCCGCCCGTCACCCCGGATGCCGACGATTTCCTCTAACGTGTCGTACGGTTTGCCTGTGATATACAGTAATTCGTCTCCCGGCAAGAGTAACCCGAACAACGCAATCCCGATCGCATGGGTCCCACTGATAATTTGCGCACGGCAAAGTCCGGCTTCTGCACCGAAGACGTCGGCATAAATCCGTTCGAGCGTATCGCGCCCTTCATCGTTATAGCCGTAACCTGTCGACGGCATGAAGTGAAAATCGCTGACTTTGTGTTTCCGGAACGCGTTCAAGACGCGAAACTGATTGTATTCCGCGATTTCTTGCGTCCGTTTGATCCCGGGAGCGATTCGCGTCTCCGCCGTCTCGATGAAGGGACGAATCGTTTCATAATGCGTTAATTCTGTAAACATGCTTACACCTCGTATTGTTTCAATGTCGAGTAGAGACGCGTGTCTTTACGCAAGTACCCTTTGAGCGTGACCGATCCATCCTCTTCATATTGTTCTTTTAAATTCATCATGACTTCTTTTGCCGGGTTGTAGTGGGCAAACGCCTCGACCGGAATCCGGATTTCGAGATATTCCAAAATCTCACTGATCGACTTTTCGATTTCGAGCGTTAACCGTTCGATATCAGTCGGATCGAGTGCTGAAATCAGCAATTTTCCGCCGGCGAACAAGTCTGTCAACTGGTCTTTTTTATTGAAGACTTCGAGTTGCGGAATATCACCCGCTCCGAGCTCATCGAGGACATCGTTCGTCGTCTGCATTTGGTTGAGATAATGTTCACTCGAAGCATCAATGACATGGAGGATTAAATCGGCTTCAAGCACTTCTTCCAGCGTCGAACGGAAGGCAGCAATCAGTTTCGTCGGAAGGTCCTGGATGAAACCAACCGTATCCGTCAACAGGATTTGTCCGCCTTCCGGTAAATCGAACTGACGTGTCAATGGATCGAGCGTCGCGAACAATTCATTTTTTTCATACGTGTCAGCATGCGTCAAGCGATTGAAAATCGTCGACTTCCCGGCATTCGTATACCCGACGAGCGCGATTTGGAACGTCTGATTTTCTTTACGGCGTTCCCGGTAACGCGCTCGGTGTGCGACCGATGTTTCGAGCTGTTTCTTGATTTCATCGACACGGCGACGGATGTGTCGACGGTCCGTCTCAAGTTTCGATTCACCCGGACCACGTGTCCCGATTCCGCCACCAAGACGTGACAGTTGCGTTCCTTGTCCACTGAGACGCGGTAACAAATAACTCATTTGCGCGAGCTCGACTTGAAGTTTCCCTTCCCGTGACTGAGCACGCCCGGCGAAGATATCGAGAATCAATTGGGTCCGGTCAATCAATTTGATCGATTCCGGGTCTTCAAGTGCAATCCGGATGTTCTTCATCTGACCGGGTGTGACTTCTGCATTAAAAATAATTAAATCCGGTTCGAGTTCTTCCGCTAGCGCGACCAGTTCCTCGACCTTCCCTTTTCCGATAAATGTACGCCGATCGACTGCCTGCCGTTTTTGATCGAGTCGTCCAACGACGACCCCGTGCGCAGTCGTGACGAGTGCTTCAAGCTCCGCGACCGATTCTGCATAAATATGGTCTGCCACATCGGGGAGCTGACAACCGACGACAATAACGCGTTCTGACATAAAATCATTCCTTTCAAGATAAAGACATTCTGCGTCCCTAATCATACCACACGCCGCTATCCGTCTGAACTTTTTTGGACAGGAAACATTCGTTCGGTTTATGATAAGAATAACAAGGTTGAAGGAGGCGGAACATGGCACGCGAACGACTGGATTATACGTTGCCCGAGTTCATCGAACGGTATCTCCTCTATTTAACGGTCAGCGGTCGACAGGACTCGACCGTCCGACGCTACCGTTATGATTTAATCGAGGTTCACCGGTACATGACGGAAGTCGACCAACCGCTCGAGACGATTGATGATTTCAAAGCAATTTCGCTCGATGCCTGGAAGACATTCATCAACGAATACTTGATCGAAGAAAAACTCTATAAACAAGCGACGGTCGCCCGGATCGTCACCGTCATCAATCAATTGAACTATCAAATCCGACAATCAAAAGCAAAACTAATTGAGTATGCCCAGCCGACCCATGAGCTCGGTCCACACCATGTCGCGTCGCAGAAAGAATATGACCAGTTGATCCGGACGAATCAGTCCGACCGCGGTTTGACCGATCATCAGCTCGTCGCCCGCCCGTACTTGATCGACCGCAATGAATTGATTTTACGGTTGTTCTACCGGTACGGACTACGCGTTCACCACATCATCGGGCTGAAGATGCAAGACCTCAATTTTGCCCAGCAAGAGATGCTCGTCCACGACCGGCTCGGGAACACGTACAAATTGCATATCGAGCGTGAGGATCAGGACGTCATGCTCCGTTACTTGAAGACCGTTCCGGAACCCGTCCGTCCACGTTATCATACAACGGACCCGTTTTTCGTCGCCTTCGACTTCGCCCGGATGACGTTCCGCTGGCTCTATAGTAAAAATGCGCCGAAGCAGCTCTCGATCGTCATGATCACGAAAATGATGCGGCAACTCAATGAACGGTCGGATAACAAACGATTGATCACCCCGTCGATGCTCCGTAACAGCTTCATCTTGAAAACGTATGTCGACGAGATGACGACAGAAGACCGCCTGACGAAGACATGTCTCTATAAAGACGTCTCGTTAAGACGATACGCGGAAGCATTTGAAGAATTAAAAGAGTTATTATGATGAATGTGCTGTAAAGGCAAATGGTACAAGACGCCGGCATCTTTTTCTTGTACCATTCGTCATCCTCCACAAAAAAAGATGAAGAGTCACTTCGCAGTGACCTTTCATCTAAATGGATTGCATTTCTTACAAGATGGCCCCCGCGGCCGTCTTGTTTAACGCGATACTTCTTCCGTTTCCTCTTGTTCGTACAACGTCACGTTACGTGCCGGCGCGAACGTCGAAATGGCATGCTTATAAATCAGTTGTTGTTTTCCTTCTGATTCTAGGATGACCGTGAAGTTATCGAATGATTTGATTAATCCCCGTAATTGATACCCACTGATTAAGAAGACGGTTGTTGGAACCGCATCTTTTCGTAATTGATTTAAAAAATAGTCTTGAATGTTGTATGTCGCTTTCATAAGACCCCGTGCCCCCTCTATTTTATCTGTTTCTGTCTTCAGGCCAGTCCGAGTTAACCGCTTTCAGAAACCCTACTGTTCTATCATAGATAATTTTGAAGTTTTGTTCAAATGAAATCGTTCCCATTTCTACCCAAACGCCATCAAATTGATGACGGAACCAGGTTAACTGCCGTTTTGCGAAGCGTCGCGTGTTACGTTTCAACTGTTCGACCGCCGGTTCAAGTGGCGCGCCACTCAAAACAGGGACGATTTCCTTGTAGCCGATTGCTTGCATCGCTTTCGTATCGGCGAAGCCGGCGTCAACAAGCTGCCGGACTTCCTCGACGAGTCCCTGCCCCACCATCAAATCGACCCGCTCATTGATTCGGTCATATAAGCGATCCCGGTCGTCCATATGTAAGACGAACAGCAAGCTCTCATATAAGCTCGGTTCACTACCGGACGTTTGTGTCTGTCCACTCTCGGCGACTTCAATCGCCCGGACGACCCGTTGCACATTGTTCGGATGAATTTCCTCTGCCCGATTCGGATCGAGTTGACGCAAGCGTTCATGGAGTGCGACTACGCCTTGCTCCGCTGCAAATTGTTCCAGCTCCTGCCGCAATTCTTTATTTTCCGCTTGTGCTGTAAATTGATAGTCATACAAAATCGCCCGGATGTATAACCCGGTCCCGCCGACGATGATTGGCAATTTCCCTCGACCTGCAATGTCCGCAATCGCCTGACGTGCCAGCGTCTGAAAACGAGCAACACTCATCTCATCATCCGGATTGACAAGGTCGAGCATATGATGCGCTACACCGTCCATTTCTTCTTCTGTCACTTTCGCTGAACCGATGTCCATTCCTTGATAGACCTGAACGGAGTCACCGGAGATGATTTCACCATTCAAGCGCTTCGCTAATTCTATACCTGTCTTCGTTTTTCCGACCGCAGTCGGACCGACGATGACGATGACTGGTTGTTTCACTATGCATCACCATTCCTACACTGATCATTTTTGATGTCAGTGTACCATAATTCACAATTCTGCCGTAGCCGTTTTAAGACAAAAAAAGAGCACCTATCCTGAAGAAAAAGGACATGTACCCTATTTGTCACGAAAAAAATATTAGACACGACGAATGAAGTCGTCATAAATTGCGCTGAATACACACCATCCGCAAATCACTAACCCTGTCAACATAATACCCCAATCTGCCATCATAGCCCCTCCTCTTTTATCTGTTATCTACCTTTTTACAATTTGCGACAACTGTAAACCCATTCGAGCATGTTTGACACCAATTAATGGAATCGCTATGATTAAGATACGATTGGTACGTAGCGCGGAAGTTGACCTGCATCGGCTTTCCATTAGAGGCTCTGCCTCTCGATTCCAAGTGACGGGCTTGCCCGTTGCGAAAACCCCCTGTTCCGAGTTCGGGACAGGGGGTTTTTTATTAATACATATCTTTTTGCGTAAAGTTCCAAAAGGCGATTCCAAGTGTCGCGACTGTCCAACAGCCAAGGACGGCAAGCGAGAATGGCAACGTCATGCCTTCAATCGGTGGTGCTTGACCATCCAGATAATTGATTAGTCCAAAGTTGACGTTAACGAGGTATTTCGAACTTGTCCAGCTCGAACCGAGTGTCGTCAACAATGTTCCGGAAATCAAGACTGCCATCATGATGCCAATCCCGGTCGCCGTATTCTTGACGAGGACAGAGACCATCAACGCAATCGTTCCGACGACGGCTGTGACGATCCAGGCGAGACCGATTGCCATCAGGAGGTATTCCCACATCGGAATCGTATGCACGAATTCGGTCGAGAACGTCCCGCTCGGCGATGCTTGGAACCCGGTCAAAATCGGGGCGGTCCAGCCGTCATACCCGAGGACGATGCCGGAAATCGCGTAACAGACGAACGCGGTCAATGCCATCAGCATCGAGGTATAGAGTAAAACCGTGATCCATTTCGCCATCAAAATTTTCCAGCGCCGGACCGGTCGCGACAGAAGCGTCTTGATCGTTCCGTCGTTTTGCTCCCCGCTGACGATGTCCGCCATGATGACGATGATGAAGAGCGGTAAGATTAACGTTAATCCTTGTGAGAAGAAAATGCGGATGAACGTCGGCGCACCCGGATAGTTCGGATTGATATCATTATCGAGGTAGTATTGATTCTGTTTTAAATCAAATTCTAAAAACTGGCGGAACTCGTCTTGAATACTGCTCGAGGCCAGGCGATTCTGTGTATCGACGATGTCTTGTTGCAGTTCGACACGCCAATCGAGCGTACCTTGTTTCTTAATTTGTTCTTGGATGTCACGATACTGTGCATACGTAAACATCGACACAAGAACGACTAAAATGATCGCGACGACGGCGAAGCGCTTTTTCGAAGCAATTTTCGTCACTTCGTTGCGGACGAGACCAAGCATGTTCGGATTACGCAATATGATCTCCCCCCGTCAAGGTGATGAAGAGATCTTCGAGCGTCTGGACTTTTCGTTCAATCGTCCAGACTTCGACGCCGGCTTCAAACAGCTGTTTATTGAGTGCCGGTGTCTTACTTGAATCCATCAATGTATGGACGGTATTCGCGTCAACGACTTCAGAGACCTGGACGTCTTCAGACGCGGATAAAATTTCATTTGCTTTGAAGGCATCATCGACCCGCCAGTCGACACCTGGAGCAAGCGACTCGACGAGCTCCTTGACCGTCCCGACTTGAACGATTTTGCCGTAACTCATGATGGCGACCCGGTCAGCGAGCATCTCAATCTCAGCCAGGATGTGGCTCGAGACTAAAACTGATAATCCTGTCTCATCAACGAGCTTCCGAATGAATTGCCGTAAATCACGAATCCCCATCGGATCGAGTCCGTTTGTTGGTTCATCGAGTATCAAAACACTTGGACGACCGAGCAAGGCTTGGGCGATTCCAAGGCGTTGACGCATCCCGAGGGAATACGTCCGGACTTGATCGTCGACCCGCGCCGTCAAGTCGACCAAGTCAATTACTTCTTGAATCCGAGCTTCATCGACATTCGGTAACATCCGGGCGAAGACACGCAAGTTTTCGCGCCCACTCAAATATTTGTAAAGCTCTGGGTTTTCAACGATCGAGCCAATCCGCTCCATCGCTTGAACAAATTGTTTGCGGACGTCAAAATCACAGACTGTGATTTTACCCGACGTCGGTTTAATCAATCCGACGAGCATCCGGATCGTCGTTGTTTTCCCTGCCCCGTTCGGACCGAGAAATCCAAAGACTTCACCTGGGAAGATTTCAAACGAAATGTTATCGATAATCGTTTTCTTTCCAATCACCTTCGTGACCGATTCTAATTTTACAGTTGGATTCACGTTTCTCACCTCTTATGGTCTATTCTAGCGGAATAATGAATGATTTGACTCGTCTAAGCACTTCAAAACCGCACATTTTCTAAAGTTTTGCTACAATCATCGTAACAGTAAAAGGAGGAACGATTCATGAAACGATATGCTTGGCCTTTATTTTTAAGCGTTTCGCTCATCTTGACCGCACTTTTCGGGTACGGATTTGCAAGCGCCTATAACGACGTCGTTAATCCACCAAAACGGGCGGTCTTGACACCAACGAAAGAAGAACCCGTTGCAAAAGGCGGGACTTACGTCGCTTTAGGTGACTCGTTGACACGCGGCGTCGGTGCTTCGAACGGAAACAGTTATGCAGCAATCGTCGGTCAAGAACTTACAAAAGACAACACCGTCGAACGTTTCCAAAATCTAGCCGTCAGCGGAGCCCGGACGGAAGATCTACTGAAGCAACTTGAACAAAAAGAAGTCCTTCGCTCCCTTAGCCAGGCAAAAGTCATTTCGGTGACGATTGGCGGGAATGATTTGTTCAACCGTGGTGAAGGTGTCGCAAACTTTGATGCAAAAAAGACTGCTGATACGATTAAATCAGCTCAAACCAACTTGGAGAAGACCTTTAAAATCCTCCGAGATGAAAATCCGGATGCCGTCATCTTCTACGTCGGACTGTATAATCCTTTCCGTGCCAGTGAAAATGGGGAGGCATTTGACGCAATCGTCCAAAATTGGAATGCCGAGTCGCGTCAACTCGGACTCGAATATGATATTGAAGTCATCGATACGTTCAACCTAGTCCGTGACGTCAAACGCGATCTCTCAAGTGATCAGTTCCACCCGAATGATTCAACGTACGAACAAATTGCGAAAGCTTCCCTGCTCGCTGTAAATAAACGTTTTTAATCCAAAGAAAGCCGCCGAATCACATCGACTCGGCGGCTTCATTTCATTTCAGACGTTTGGCTAAGGCGATTAAGACCCATTGCAGCGGCAAACGTGTCCATAACGCCCAGGCCGGCAATTTTTTACCGTTGATGGGTTGTGGATTAACTGCCATGTTGACGTTCGCCGGTAAGACGGCATATAAAAAGCCAGGTAGTGTCTTGCGAACGATATCGACACCTTTACCTGTCAACAACATGAAGCCGTACAAAACTTCGATGATACCCGTCACTTGAACGAAAAACCGCTTAAACGGAATAAAGGACGGCATGATGCTGACAAATCCTCTTTCGTTTCGAAAATGACCGACCCCAGCAAATAATAATCCTCCACCGTACAACAAACGTAAAACATACTTCATGACTTCCATCTCCCCGTTGATATAAGTAAGAACCAAACTCAGTGTAACGGACGAACCCTTTTCGCTCAACTATAAGAAACTGTCGATCAATTGTGGGGAATGATGAGTCATTTTGGAAAAACGTCCGCAATTTCATTTTCAGTTTGGATATCTGATACAGTAAAAATAGAAATTGATACGGAAGGAATGGTCGATATGGCAGGAAAAACAAAACAACTTTTACCCGGACTGACAGGAGGCATCATCGGTGCCGTTTTGACGGCAACGATCGCCTTTCCACTTTTGATGGATCAAGAACAACAAGTCGCCGACACACCTCTTTCAAACGGGATGCCGAAACAAGTTTCAACGACGTCAAATGACCCTGTGACGAACGCCGTCGCATCCGCCCAAAAATCGGTCGTGACCGTCACGAACTACCAAACCGGTAACAGCATGACGCAAGAAGAAGCGGCGAGCGGATCTGGTTCCGGTGTCATCTATAAAAAAGCAGACGGAAAGGCTTACATCATTACGAACCACCACGTCGTCGACGGTGCCTCGAAACTCGAAGTGACATTAAACGACGGTAACACTTTGAGTGCAAAGTTACTCGGTAGCGACGCAACATACGATCTTGCCGTTCTCGAGGTCGACGCAAAAGACGTTCCCGCTGTCATCACGGTCGGAAAATCGGCTGACTTAAAAGCCGGTCAAACCGTGCTCGCCATCGGAAACCCGCTCGGTGAATTCCAAAACTCCGTCACACGTGGAATCGTCAGTTCAAATGACCGGACGGTTCCTGTCGATACGAACAGCGATGGGCAAGATGACTTCAATACGACCGTCATTCAGACCGATGCAGCCATCAACCCCGGTAACTCTGGTGGTGCCTTAATCAACGAACAAGGTCAGCTCGTCGGAATCAACTCGATGAAGATTGCTGAAACGGGCGTCGAAGGCGTTGGTTTCAGTATCCCGATCGACGATGCGCTGCCCATCCTAAAACAGCTTGAAACGACCGGTGAAGTCAAACATCCGACGCTTGGTGTCGCCTTGCAGGACGTTTCCGCCTTCCCGGCCGGTTATTTGCTTGATCAAGTCAAGTTGCCTGAATCCCAAAAAACCGGTGTCGTCATCATGTCAGTTGAACCGAACAGTCCGGCTGCCTCCGCGAAGCTGAAAACAGGTGACGTCATCACGAAAATTAACGGATCGGCGATTGAGAGTTTTGTCGACATCAAGACGGCGCTGATTAAATCGGACGGTGACATCACGTTGACGATTATCCGCGATGGTAAAACATCAACCGTTAAAACAACGACGACGACAACCGATCAGTTATAATCTTCCACATCAAGACGTTTCAATTGCCTCCCATATCGGGTATTGTTTTAGAACAATATCTTTGGGGGGCTCTCTTTATGTATGATTTGATCGGCATCGGGATTGGACCGATGAATTTAGGGTTGAGCGCACTCGCTCATCCAACATCATTACGGACACTTTTTTTTGATGAAAGCGAACAATTTTCATGGCATCCCGGGATGATGATTAAGGACTCGATGATGCAAACGAGTTTCATCTCTGACTTAGTCACACTTGCTGATCCGACGTCTTCTTTTACTTATTTAAACTACTTGCGTTCCATCAATCGTTTGCATACATTTTATTTTTATGAAAAATTATTGATTTCGCGCCAAGAATACAATTCGTATTTGAAATGGGTCGCAACCCAACTCGATGACTTATGTTTTTCGACCCGCGTCATCGATGTTCAGGACACGGGTGATAGCTATGAGGTGCTTGTCGAAGACGTCAAGACGGGTGAACGGAAGACATATGAAACACGTAACGTCGTCATCGGAACAGGGTCTAAACCTTCAATTCCCGATACGTTTGATTCAAGCGTCATTCACAACACGCAATATGTCATGGAAAAAGAACAGCTCCTGTCGAAAAATAAAATTTCCATCGTCGGATCGGGTCAAAGTGCAGCAGAAATTTTCCTTGATCTATTGACGAGCGACCGCTCGCCGGATCTCGAACTCGAGTGGATTTCACGTTCGACGATTTTTGAAACACTTGAGACCGGAAAACTCGGCGAAGAAATCTTTTCACCGAGTTATGTCACGTATTTTAATCAATTACCACTTGAAACACGGCAAGAGGCCGTTTCGAAATTCACGCGGTCGCAAAACGGGATCAGTCCGGAAACCTTACAGGCCATTTACGAACACCTCTATGATTTGACGACGGATCAAAAAGACCGCGTCCAGATTCGCGCAAATCTTGAGGTCGAACAAATTACGCACGATACGTCATTTGCAATCAAAATGCGGCATACGGAACTCAACCAAGTCCGGACATCAAACACGGATGCCGTTGTCGCAGCAACCGGTTTCGTCCCGGCATTACCGCGCTTCATTGACCGATTGAACATCGAGTTCGAAGGTGAACAGGCTTGGAAAGTCGATGCGAATTACCGGGTCGTTCGTTCCATCGCAACAAATCATCAGTTGTACGCGACGACGAACTTAGAGCTTTCGCACGGTCCTGCCGCCGACAATCTAGGTATGTCGGTCTCACGAAATCAATTGATTTTAAATGATGTCGCCGGGAAAGAGTTGTATCCTGTCGAACAGCATGCAACGTTTACGACGTTCGACTGACAAAAAAGTAGCTCGCCAAATATATGGCGAGCTACTTTTTAGCGTTTTTTCGTCAATTCAAGCGTTTCGAGTACAAGTAAGGTTGACTGCAACCGGCTATGCCCCGCTTTAGCGAGTAATAGATGAAACGCAAGCAACCAGTTGACTTCTTCGGAAAACCGATTCCGCGACCGTTCCCGGTCGACGACCCGTGTCACGTATATCAAGTCGACACGATCAGTCGAACGTAACAGGGCGAGTAGCGGGAATAGGCGTTCAAACATGCGAACTTCCCGTTTTTCAAGCATGTCCACCCAATTTTCAATCCGTTTTTTTTGTTCTGCTTGATTGTTTGACGTAGCAAGGATTTGAGCGGCAATCAATCGTTCGCTTGACGGTCCCATCCATTTACTGAGCCATTCTTCACTCGTCTTGACATCCTCGACGAAGGATGCGAGCAATTGTTTTTGGTCCATCAATGCTGCCGTGACGACGTATTGTTTCGTCACATTCAACCCCGGGCGTTCTGCTCGAAAGTGTTCGACGACCGGCAAAGCGTCCGTACCGCGCTGTCGATTCAAGAGCTCTCCAAGGGCAAAAAACGGGCGGACGGCTTTGTCTTTGATGAAGCGCCGTTTAATATGCTTTTCAGCTTCAATCACTTGCTCGACTAACTGTTCCGGTCGGTCGCTATAAAGTTGAAGTTGCGAAATCAGCAGTGGCGTATAACGACTTTGAAGTGCTGAAAAGCGTGTTGTCTTCCGTTTAATGGCATGCGCTAAGCGATCGTAGGCCGCCCGGTCGAACACGACGTCTTGAATCGTATACGATAAGGCAAAAAAACGGCGGAAGTCGTGGGACGTTTCCTCGCGGAGAATGGCATAGGTCTTATTGTAGTTTTCACAAAATAATCCGTACATCAAAGCGCCCTCCCTTCGGTTCTGTTTTCCCCTTTTCCTGACAAATCATTCCCGAATCTGACTATACGCGTCGAAGTTCCTCAAAAGAAAAAACCGGGTTCACCTCGTCTTTCAAATGAAAAGACAGCCGGTACCCGGTTTTTAAAGGCATGTCAGACCCGTTGTTTTTCAAGTAACCGGGAGAAATAACCACCATTTTTAATCAATTCGTCATGTGTACCGTCTTCAATGATGCCCTCTTTCGTGACGACGAGAATCCGGTCCGCATTTCGAATCGTCCCGAGACGATGGGCAATGATTAAAGTCGTCCGGTTTTTCGAGAGTTCCGCGAGCGATTCTTGAATAATCGCTTCCGTCTCCGTATCAAGTGCAGATGTCGCTTCATCTAGAATCAATAGCGGCGGATTCTTCAAGAACATCCGGGCAATCGCCAGCCGTTGCTTTTGTCCCCCGGATAATTTCAAGCCCCGCTCCCCAATCTGTGTATCATACCCCTCCGGTAAATCAGCGATCATCTGTCCGAGATGGGCACGCTCGGCAGCTGCGATGACATCCGTCCGATTCGCCGTTAAATCTCCGTAAGCAATGTTCTCAGCGATCGTCCCTGAAAAGAGAAAGACGTCTTGTTGAACGATACCGATTTGTTGGCGGAGAGAAGCTTTTGTCATCTGCCGGACATCGATGCCGTCAATCGTAATCGCCCCTTCTAAAACATCGTAAAAGCGAGGGATTAAGGAACAAATCGTCGTTTTCCCGGCACCCGAAGTTCCGACGAAGGCAATTGTCTGACCGGGTTCAACGGACAGGTTGATATTTTTTAAAATCAATCGATCGGCTTCGTAGCCGAAACTAACATCATCGAACTCGATTGCACCATGCAGACGATCGACCGTGATTGCGTCTGGCGCATCCTTCAGCTCATCATCCTGATCAATCATTTCAGCGAATCGCTTAAAACCTGCCATCCCTTTCGGATAAAGTTCGAGAAGTGCCGTGATTTTATCAATCGGTTTCAGCAAAATGTTCATGTAGAGAATGAACCCGACAAGTTCGCCGTAACTAAGGCGGCCGTTGTAACTTAAATAGGCACCGTAGACAAGAACGGCGAGCGTCATCAGCCGCGTCGTCAAGTAAATACCGGACAGACTCGTACTCATGACTTTATAGGCATTAATCTTCGATTGACGGAACGTTGCATTATCTTGCTCGAACCGCGCGACTTCGTGGGCTTCGTTCGTAAACGACTGGACGACACGAATTCCTGAGACGCTATCTTCGACACGGGAGTTGACTTCGGCGATATTGCCGTACATCTTGTCCCACGAACGATTCATCCGGACGTTGGCGAAACTAATCAACCAAATCAGGAACGGAACAGCAATGACGGTAACGAGCGCAAGCGGCGCATTAATCGTCAGCATGATTGAGAAGGCACCAAGTAACGTCATCACGGCAATGAAGGCATCTTCCGGTCCGTGGTGAGCCAGTTCCCCGATATCGAACAAGTCATTTGTGATTCGGCTCATGATGTGCCCTGTTTTCGTGTTATCAAAAAAGCGGAACGACTGTTTTTGAACGTGTCCGAATAATTGGCGCCGCATGTCGGTCTCGATGTTGATACCGAGCTTATGTCCGAAGTAATTGACGACGAACTGCATCATCGTACTGATGACATAAAGCAACAGTAGACCGACACTGACTAAGATGATCCAGTTCAGCTCGCCTTCTGGCAACAAAGAATCGATGAACCACTGGACGGCAAGCGGAAACGCGAGCTCGAGTATACCGACGAATAAGGCTGACGAAAAATCGAGCCAAAACAAGCGTTTATGCGGTATGTAGTATTGATAAAATCGTTTTAACATTTGTAAATTCCCCTCCTAGCTAATTCTAGTGTACAAGAAGACTCTAGATTAATCGCGCCTCAAAACACAGATCATTATTTTTGAAAATCAAAGTAAGTTTTTTCATAAAAAATATATTTTAAAAACAGGGGAATTAACATCTCATATGACAAAATGGTAACAACGATTCTATTCGAACCATTTTGGAAGGGAGTTACGCAACTTGAAAAAGACACTTCTCGCTTTGACGACGCTCGCGTTGGTCAGTTCAGCGACCGCGGTCGAAGCCGCCTCCACAAAGTTAACGTTAACCGAAAATGTCAACATCCGAACTGCTGCCACTACTTCCGCACCCATCATTACGACCTTAAAAAAAGGTACAACGGTAACCGCTGTTAAGAAGTCAGGTTCTTGGTACGAAATTCGTTATCAATCGAAAAAAGCATTCATCACTTCGAGTTATGTGAAAGCAGCTACTGCTGCAAAAACGACGACAGCTAAAACGACGACAACAACGACTTACATAACGAATACAGCTGGTGTCAATGTTCGTGAGAAAGCGAGTACGGCTTCCAAAAAAGTCGGACAACTTACTAAAAATGCAGCCGTGTCCGTCAAAAAGAAAACCGGTTCTTGGTACCAAATCGTCTACAAGAAAAAGACGGCATACGTCCATGCCAGTCTCATCACTGCGAAAAAATCAACCGTCAAAACGACATCGAAACCACCAGTGACGACACCTGTCGCAACAGCCGTTAAAGCCGTCGATACGACCAAACAATATACAGTCAACGCAAGTGGCGGACTGAATGCCCGCTTAGCAGCATCGGCGTCGGCACAAATCTACAAAACGATTCCGAATAAAACGCTCTTGACGGTCACGGGTACGATTGACGCCTGGTATCAAATTAAGCTCGACGGAAAAGTCCTCTACGTCGCCGCGAGTTATGTTGCTGCATCAGCAAAAGAAACACCGCCTGCAACGAATGGCGTCTCGATCAATCCGGTCGACCAAGCCAAAACGTATACCGTCAATGCGCCGTCAGGTTTGAATGTCCGGACGGCACCAACAACCTCCTCACAAGTCTTCACCCAAGTTGCCCACGGTTCGAGCGTTCAGGTGATGGGTGAAACGACGGGTTCCGCTGCCGGATGGTACCAAATCAAAATCGGGACAGGTTACTATTATGTCGCGAAAAGCTACATTACGACCGGGACTGTTGCGACGACTCCGCCCGTAACACCGCCTCCTGTCTCGACTGTCCCTGCTTCCGGTGTCATGGAACGGGCGATTTCAATCGGTCAACAGTATCTCGGGACACCGTACGTCTGGGGGTCGAGTAGCCCGATCAACGGCGGATTCGATTGCTCGGGTTTTATCAACTACACGTTGAATACGGCCGGTTACAAAGTCGGGCGGACGAACGTCAATGGCTACTGGAACAACGACCTGTACCTCGGTCAGAAGCTGTCGAAATTACGTCAGCCGGTCCGGGGAGATATCATCTTCTTCGAGAATACGTATGCCGCAGGTCCGACCCACATCGGAATCATGTTGAACAATGACCAATTCATCCATGCCAATACACCGTCACTCGGCATCAGTCGCCTGTCGGAAAAGTACTGGACTCAAAAATTACTGGGCTTTAAAGCCCTCTGATGCAACAGGATTGACTAAAAAAGTGCACTTTCCCCCTTTTTTCAGTCGAGACATAAGATCCGATTTCCTGCCCTTAGTGGACAGGAGGTCGGGTCTCTTTGTCTCTGACAGCGTAAGTTTTGCGTTTTTTTCTGCAGGCGTCGCGTGAAGCAAGCGCCTCCTTTTTTTCTTTTCGATAGGCATCTTAGATGTGCCGAGTGTTCATCCTCGACTCCTATGGGAAAAAGGAGCGCAATCCTCGCTTCCTGCCGGGTCTTCCGCCCATGGAAAGCGCGGACTCAAAAATCGTCTGGAGCGACTTTTGCATCAGCCCTGTTTTTTACGATAATTCCGCTAAGATTTGCTCGATTTCTTGTTTGAATCGTCCCGGTGACAGTTGTTTCGTCATTTCTTCCACTTCTGCCCGACGGTCCACCCCTACCCCGGCGCGCATCGCTAATGCGAGTGCATATAGCATCATCGCGTGATCGTATTCACCGCCAACTTGCCATAAATGTGCACCGCGCCAAATGTTAGCGACACCGCTCTGGAGGTCAAACGGGAGTGTCTCTTTTGAGTCCTTCCACAAACACAGATTGACTTCGAAGTATCCGATGTAATGAATGCACGCTTCAATATTGACTTCAACAAGTCGTTCCCGCGCATACCGGACGCCTTCATAATCCTCTCGGTGGACCGCAATCGACCCTTTCGTCAACTCGACAAGAATCCGCTCGAATGCTGTTGCTTCCGTGAACAAAAAGAAATGTTCCAGTAATTCCAGTTCGTGGTCGGCTGCCTCAAAGTCTCCGTCTAGACTTAAGAATAACGCCAGCAACCGGTGATAGTTACTGACGTCACTGTAGACGCCTTTTTCCCGCATATAACGGATGCCTTCCCGTAAAAAGTCAATCGACTGGCTCCAGTTGTCTTCGTTCACACTGACGCGGAGAGCCTGTAACATTTGGTAGTCAAGAAACGTTTCAGGTGCAAGTGGGACGTCCTGATGAATCATCATCGCATCCACCTTTCGGTACGCCTCTTCATAACGGCGCAGGAAAAATAAAAAATAGACTTTCGAGATTTGTACATTCATCTGTTCATCCCGTAATTCAAGCCGCTTGTAAATTTCCTCCGCTAAATCGAAATAATGTAAGCCCTGTTCCATGTTCGAAAAACGTAATGCGTTTCCATACATCTCATAGATTCGACCTTGCCAGTAAGAATCAATCGCCGGTTCTAAATAGGGTGCAAGCATGTCGGCGATCTGTTCTTCCGCATAATAGTCGTTTGTTCGTGCATTGATTTTTTCAATCAGCTGCTTCATTTCGATCGCCCGGGGATCAATCAACAACTCATCGATCGAGACATGCAGACGACGCGCAATTGCTTGTAACGCCGGTAAGGACGGCGTCGCCTTATCGTTCTCAATCATACTGAGCATCGATTTCGTCATGATGCCGTCTGCGACATCCGACTGCGTCATTTTTTTCGCTTTCCGTAAACTTTTAATTCGTTGTCCAAGCATGGCCGGCACCTCATTCTACTGATTAAGTTAAATTAAATTTAACTTTTATATTTACAAATATCTCCTGTTCATCTAGTATAAAGGAAAGTTCAATTTAATTGAACAAAAAGGAGGAATCATGATGTCGAAAAATTTACAACGGTTGTTATTTGGTAAGTTTTGTTCGTTATTCGCAGCGAGTCTCTTTACGTTCGTCGCGGGTTTGACCGTATTACGGGAAACGTCATCCGGGCTGCAATTCGCGCTCGTCTTACTCGCCGGGACACTGCCACGGATTCTATTGTCGCCCGTTGCCGGAGTGCTGTCCGACCGCTGGAACCGGAAAAAAATCATCGTCACGACCGAGGCGACGAGTGCCGTCATACTCGCCGGTTTTGCCGGGTACGCCGCCCTGTTCCCGGTCCATACGATTCATTACATGATCGTCAGTGCCCTTTTAACGGCTCTTTCGACATTCCTCTCCGTTACCTTGATGAGTTCCTTGCCCCGCTTGCTTGACGATACGGAATTACAGCGTGGTAATTCCCTGATTTCAAGTATCAGTTCCCTTTCGTCGATTGTTGCTCCGATGCTGGCCGGTTTCCTGTTAGCCTTTGCACCAATCCACCTTTTCACCCTTTTACCGCTCAGCTTGTTTTCTCTCGCTGCGCTGTGGAACATGCGCCTGACATTCTGCGTCATCCCCGCTGTTCATGAAGAAAGCCCGCCTTCGTTTTGGGCAGACTTTCAGTCCGGCTACCGTTATTTATTCAAACAACGGGTCCTGACGACACTCATCTTGATGGCACTTGTGTTGAATTTCTTTTTCATCGCCTTAGAAGTCATCTATCCCATCATTTTACTCGATCGTCTCAACGTTACACCATTTCAGTTCGGAACGATTGAAGCAGCTTTAGGTGTGGGTCTTTTGCTTAGTTCGCTGTTGCTTGCGCTCCCCCGCTTTACGATTAAGCGTCCATTGATGACGTTGTTCCAGTCGGTTGCTTTAGTCGGGTTTCTATTCCTTTCCCCTTTATTACCGTTACTCGGGATTGTTCCGCCGAACTGGACATTTGCTTATTTTCTCATCTTCTCCTTCACTGTCGGGTTCATCATTCTCCGGTCAAACATTCCGATTCAACTGCTCGTGCAACGGCAAACCGATCCGGCTTACTTAGGGCGTGTCATCGGTGTCCTCGAATCACTCGCAATGGGTATTACACCAATCGGGATGCTGTTATTCGGCCTGTTAAGTGATTACGTCTCGCTCAATCTGATCCTCGCAATCAGTTCATCCGGTTTACTCGTGACGGTCGGAATCGGATTTTTCCACTTACGGCATGACGTCCGGGCAGAACGTCTTGCGAAGGATCAGCTCCCTGAACCTGAAAAAACGTCCACCTCAGCAAGCTGAGATGAACGTCCGGATTGATTTAAACCGTTGCTTTGACCGCGTCCATGATGAGACGGAGTGATTGTTGTTTCGCTTCTTTATCGGCAATCATCGAAGCAATCATGACTTCGTCCGTTCCATATGAATCGGCGAGGTCTTGCAATTGACGGGCGACGTCTTCCGGATTTCCGACGATCATCCGTTTCCGGTTTTCGGCAATCCGGAATTGATCCTGGAACGAATACTGGTATGCCGCTGCTTCTTCCGGTGTCGGTGTTCCGGTTGATGAAACCCCTTTTTCGAGTAAGAGTAATGACAAATCAAGACTGGATGCCAACCGTTCTGCTTCTTCCGTCGTTTCGGCACACGTCACAAAAATCGAGACGAGTGTCTGCGGTGTCGCGTTGAATGATGTCGCCATGAAGTTATGACGGTAATAATCCATCACGTCTTGTCCGCCCTGTCCGTTGATGAAGTGGGCGAATGCAAAACCGAATCCGCGTTGTGCTGCATTTAACGCACTGCCGCCACTTGACCCGAGCAACCACGCTTCCGGTGTCGTGTCGACTTCCGGTGTTGCGACGAGTCCTGCGAAACGGTGATCGGCCGGTGCGCCGTCTTTTAGGTAATCAACGAGATCGTCAAGCTGTGCGCCATAGTCCGCGCCGCCGAAGCGTGGCGACGAACCTTCTTGTAAGGCACGTGTCGCTAGCGGCATGCCGCCCGGTGCCCGGCCAAGCCCAAGGTCAATCCGGTTCGGGGCAAGCCCTTCGAGGACACGGAAGTTTTCCGCAACTTTGTAAGGACTATAATGAGGTAACATGACGCCGCCTGAACCAAGACGGATTTGTTTCGTCACCGCTGCCATGTAGGCAATCAAGACTTCCGGACTCGACCCGGCCAGTGTCTTCGCGAAGTGGTGTTCCGAAACCCACAGGCGTGTGTAGCCAAGTTCATCTGCTGTTTTTGCAAGATCGACTGTTTCTTGTAATGCTTCGGATGGGGTTTGCCCTTTTGAGACAGGAGATTGATCCAATATACTTAATTTCATCGTGTAAAACGCTCCTTTGAAGTGAAATTCATACTTAGACTGTACGCCTCGGAAACGACGGAATGCAATAAAACTGCTTCTTGATTCATTGATGACGTTTTCAATTTTAAATTCAGGGAACATTCTTAAAGTGAGCAAAAAAAATGAACAGATGGGGTGTTATACATGTCAACGAATCAAGAAGCAGTCGAAACGGTCAAAAAATTAGTCGATAAAATCGAAACGGCGATGCTGACGACAGTGTCAGATGAAGGTCTTGTCTCGCGTCCGATGCAAACACAGGATATCGAGTTCGATGGCGATCTCTGGTTCCTCACTTCTAAAGAAACCGGGAAATACAATGAAATCTTAAAAAATCCGAGCGTCAACGTCGCCTATGTCGACAAATCATACGTCTCGATTCGCGGGAAAGCAGAAATCGTCGAAGATGTCGCCCGCAAAAAAGAACTATGGAGCCCCCGTTACGAAGCGTATCTCGGGACAAGCTACGAAGATCCGAAAGTCGTCTTAATCAAGATTGATACGGAAGCTGCCGAGTACTGGGAAACGGGAAACACGACTAAGTCTGTCAAACAAGTCCTCAAGAAAGTCACAGGAAATGACGACTCGAACGAAATCAACAAAACCGTTGATTTGACGTAATAGCTTGATATCCAGCCGTTCCGCCTTGTGCGGAGCGGTTTTTTTCTAGTCTCTCCTATCGATTTAGTGTAGACTACTACTATTACTATAGTTTGTTAACAAAAGGAGCACACTCATGGGAGAATTCATTACGTTATTACGACGAGGAAATCGTTCGGCATTAACAGCCGGAATCGTCAACTCCATCATTGCCATCATCAAGACCATTGCCTACACCTTAACCGGAAACGTTGCGATGTTCGCCGAAATGATGCACTCACTTGGCGACGCCGCGAACCAGTTCTTTGTCTTCATCGGTTCAGCGCTCAGTAAAAAAGCACCGACAAAACGCTTTCCGAATGGCTTTGGTCGACTCGTCAACCTCGTTCTGCTCGGCGCAATTTTATTCGTCGGCATCATGGCTTACGAAACGATTCATGAAGGGATTGGACATATTATCGACCCAACGGAGTCAACGGGATTCTGGATCACCCTATCTGTCTTATTTGCCGGTGTCGTCCTTGAAAGTGCTGTCTTCTTTAAGGCGATGAAAGAAATTGCCCACGATGCCAAACTGACAGCAAAAGGACCACGTCTGATTCTCGAAAGTTTTCGATCATTAAAACAAGCGAAGCCTGCGACACGACTCGTCTTCTTAGAATATTTAGTCGCGACGGCTGGTGGCATCGTTGCGATGATCGCTGTCGTCATTTCACATGTGACGCCTTATCATCAAGCGGAAGGCATCGCCTCTGTCCTCATCGGTCTGATGATGTTTTATGTCGTCGGTAACGTTTTCTTGCAAAACGCTGCCGGAGCGCTCGGTGAAGCCGATGAAACGATGGCGGCACGGCTCGGTGGTTTAATCATGCAAGATCCGGACGTCCGTGATATCAGTAAACTTGAAGTCATCAAAGAAGGTGACCACTTCCACGTCGAAGTCGAGATTGAAATCGATCCGGCGATGACCGTAGCGCAAGCGGACGATATTAAAGACCGACTCGAACTGCAACTCCGGATCCAACAAGACATCACCGACGTCACGATCGGCTTCGATGAGGACGATCAAGTCCAGCAATACATCGTCTCGACAAACGAAGAACGATGACCCCCTTCACGCAGGACGTCGTGACGATCATCCGTGCGATTCCTGCAGGACGTGTCGCAACATACGGTCAAATCGCCCGCCTCGCTGGAAACCCACGGGCCGCTCGCCAAGTCGTCCGGATTCTGCATAGTATGAGTCAGGCGGAACGTTTACCATGGCATCGCGTCGTCAACGCCAAAGGTGAAATTTCGCAAGGGATTGAACAGCAATTGGCCCTCGAAGCGGAAGGAATCGTCTTTCAATCGGACGGCAAGCTCGTGCTGCCGGATTATCAAATGTAAGCTGATTGTAGAGGACGGATATTTACTCACTTTCAAAAAAAGAACCACTTCCCTGACTAAGCGGAAGTGGTTTCAGTCTGAAGTTACACTTATGAAGTTTAAAACGATTCAAGACGGAACGCGCGCTACACTGTCTGCATTCTCACGATCCCGCTAAAAAGCGTCACGTTTCGTTGACTCCTACGGGAAAAAGTGCAAGGTCCTTGCGCTGTCAGAGGCATGCAAGACCCTGCTCGTTGTCCGCTAGGAGCAAGGAGCAACGGCTTGCGCCTCGCCCGAGGAAAGCAACGAAAAAAGACGCGTTTATCTCCCGCTATCACTTCGTCTATACACTAGAACCACTTCCCTAACTAAGCGGAAGTGGTTCTTTTTGTTCGATCGTAGTCCATCCTTATGCTTTTTCATCCATCTGCCGTAACACTTCGGCCTCGAGTTGCGGTTCCGGTGGCAACCAACCGTCCGGTTTCATGACTTTTTGATCGGATTCTCGGAAGATCGGTTGACCGTCTGGCCCGAGTTTCGCCATGTTCGCGCGTTGAACGATTTCAAAAAGAGGTCCCGGTTCGAGTCCTGCTTCGACAAAGCTACCCATGATGAAGTAAAGTGCGTCCGTCAAGGCATCACCTTGACCAACGAGGCGTTCGACGGACGTCGTCGGATACGTTTCCTTTAATGATTTTTCAACAGCCCGGTCAATCCCTGCTTTGAGGAAATCGATTGCTGCTAAAAATTCGGCTTCATCCCGTGACGATTGATGCAGAAATTCGACTGCTGCTTCTTCTGTCGTCCAAGTTGCCCGTTTGATGCCACGCTCGAGTCCGAGCGGGGTTGGTCGTTCTGCTCCCGGGTGATTAAATGTGTGATGGAACTGTTTCACGTCTTGAAAATAATTTGGTTGTTTCACACTGTCCACTCCCCTATGTTTACGTTTCATCCATGAACCGTATTCATTTTAACAGGTTTGGACAGATTTCTCGAACGTCCGCTTCATGCATGAACGAGATCAAGCATCTTGATGCCACGCGTGATCAACTCGTCGCGTTCCGGTGACGTCTGCTTCAGGCGCTCGAGATCGTCAAGGAGACGCGGTTGGTCGACTTCATCTGCCAGTTCAAGCAGTTCAAGCCGGAGTAACCAGGCATCCGGTAACTGGACAAGTGTCTGATCAATCAGCTGTGACAGGCGCGACTGACTCGCCTGACCTTCACGAATGGCACGAACGGCTTCAAAAATCGGATCAGCTGCCGTCAATGGACGTTCGATCCGTTCAAATTCAACGGTTTCCGGAATCGGTTTTAAGGCTTCAACTTCTGTTCCCGGGAAGGTTGACGTAATCGCACCAATCACGAGATCCAGTTGATCGAATTGCTCCGTCACACCATTTTTCGTTAATCGAGCGTCTTTCAGGACGGCGATGGCACGTTTACCGTTCACTTGCTCGATTGCTGCGACATGACCCGTCAATTGTAACGTCCCTTCCGTCCACTCGAGTTGCTCGCCGACTTCGACTCGCTCGAGAACCGCGTTCAATCCTTCTCCGTGCAAGAGCGTAAAGCCGTTCGGGTGCTCCGTCTGTGATTGACCTTCTAATACTTCGCCATTCGCTGCGAGTGCCGTCGGTCCAGTAAATCGAACGAGATCAATTGTTTCAAACGTTTCTTGTGCTGCCGGAACACCGACGAGCGAGAGACCTGATGCAAAGACGAGCGTCGACAGATTACCGGACTCGACCGCCTTGATGAGGCCGTGACGTCCACCACGGACGTATGACATCGTCTGTGCAAACTCTTCTAATGCGTCACGCAGTTGTTCAAATGATTCACAGACGAACAATTCTTTTTGCATGCTCGTGACGTCATGTTTTGTTGCGAGTGCCTTCGCAAGTGAAAATGGATGTTTCTTGACGGCATCCGTCAAGCAGTGGCGGCTTTCCCCGACTGAGGACAGAAGACCTGCCCCGTAAATTTGCGGGTCGTTAAGATCACCGATTAAACCAAACTCGACCGTCCACCAAAAGAGGCGTGAAATTTCATTGGCTTCCGAAATCCCTGTGACATGGGTCCGTGTTTCTGCGAGTGCGATTTCTGCTTCCTCAATGTCTTCCGGTGTTGAAAATGGACTTTCTTTGACAATCGTTAATTTTTTCAGCGCCTTAAAGACATCATGTTCTGCTTTATGATTGAAGGCATGTGCTCCGATTTCACCGAACCGGCGGACAAATTCAGCATACGTCGGATTCATCAAAATTGGTGCGTGTCCTGCCGCTTCATGCAGAATGTCCGGTGCCGGCGTGTAAAGAATGTTATCGACCTTCCGAATGTCGGTTGCGATCGGCAGGAGACCGTGTCCTTGGAAATCGAAGAAAGCGACACCCGGAATCAAACCGTCGACGGCGACCGTTCCCCAACCACCGCGACTGAGGTTCGCCGTCATTTCGCGGACATCAGGAATGCGTTCCGGGCTGATTCCGGAAGCAGCGAGCCCTTCGAGGTACGCCGGGTGTGCTGTATGTTGCAATGTATTTAAATTCAAGCGCATGACGTAGCGCCAGACCGCATGATCCGTTGGTGTGTAATCTTCGTAATGCTGTGGTGCGACGTGTGGTTGTAAGTGACTTGGAATGATTGGTGTAGACATATGAAGTTCCCCCTTGGATTAAATTAAACAATAAAAAGTCCCTGTCGGACATCAAGTCCGACAGGGACGACGAAAGCCGCGGTACCACCCTGATAATCCATGCTTCGCACGAATCACTTCATTACGGGATAACGGTTTTCTCCGCTTGCTTCGCAAGAGACTCAGAAACTGTAATTCGATTCAATCTGTGTACACGTTCGCAGCGCCACGTGCTCTCTGAAACAGGGAGATTGTTTCTACTTCGGTTTCGTCCTCGTCTATATCTTTCGTTCTGTTATGCTGTTATGCTTTTAGTAACTAAAGTGCTGTTAAGAAGGACTATACGCTTACTTTTGGCTTTCGTCAATGGCTTTTTTACGTTTAAACCGATTAAATGTTTTGTCCCGGACTGATTTCTGTTCAATCGATAATGACGTCGCATGCCGTTTTAACGCGCCATGAAGGCGTTTTTCAAAAGCTTCAAGTTCTTGAATCCATTCATTCATCGCGACGACAATCGGTAAAATTTCCATGATTTCTTCTTCTTCAAGCTCATCACGATCGAGAAAAGAATGTTTAACGAAGGCGATATTTTCTTTCACTAAGTCTTCCATCGCGAGCGGTTCTTCCGTCAACAATAAATCATACGTCAACAGGACTTTCTCCTGCCGCTGGGCGATATGCATGACGTGGTAGAACAATTCACTGCGTAAGTCATCGGCGATGTTCGACAGGGCCTGTTCCCGCTCACGGAAACGTTCCGCTGTCGCGACACTCCGTTCCAAGCACGACTGCATGTGTTGTAAGATGATGATGTTACGAAGCAACGGGACATGTTTTTGGCGTGTCCCTCGTACTTCCTCCCGGTGCAAGTTAAATAATTGTTGTGTCTCGCGTAGGGATTTACTCATTTTATCGATTGCCGGGCGATACGGAGCGACCTTCCCTTCAAAAGCGATTGCCCGCGTGACGACGAGCAGCTTCTCAAATAGTTTTGAGGCTTTTTGATAATAAACGTTCCCGTACCGTGGCGGGAAAATCAATGCATTGACACCGAGGGCACACGCAATCCCGAGCATCACGAGTAAATACCGTATCAAAACGATTTGCCATAACGGCTCTGTCGCCCCTTCGACACTCTCCAAGATAACGATGATCATCAAGACGACGTGAGGAATCGTCCGACCGAATCCGAACGCCAGCAGGATGGAAATGGCTGCCATGATGACAATGCCGATCGCAAGTGGGTTCGCAGGATTCGCTCCGAGAATCCATAAGGCGAGTAACGTTAAAAAGGCACCGATCAAGTTGGCCTCCGCCTCTTCTAAAAATTGTTTCCATGTTTGATAAACAGAAGGCAACAATGTCGTTGCTGCCGAAATCCCTGGTAAAATCGGGCTTAAGTTAAAGAGATTGCTAATAACTAATGCCAAAATAACGGCTAGTCCTGTTTTGATGGTACGTGGTCCAATTTGTAAGGATTGACCCCCCATAGTTGATCCCTCCTTCATAATGTAAGTATGCCCTCTATTCTTCCTTTAATATCATGAAAACGCAATAAAAAAATCACCCCCAGCGGACTGAGGGTGATTTCATATCTTTAACACACAATCTTCCTTAAGAATATAGAAAAGGACTAGCTCCGAACTTAGTCTAATGGAAAACAAGAAAAATCTAACCTAACTTTACTAATTTTCCTTTGGTAAAGCAGTGGTCACGCCTTCCTCGACTACCTTTCCATCATTCAAGCGAAAAACCATATATTCATCGTCTTTCAATCCTTCACCGGTAATTTTGACGGCAATCTTATATCTCTTATCTTTCTCTCTATGTTTATCGTCGTACGCAGATTTTACTGAAACAATATTTTCTTCGCCATACTTTTTGTTTATATAGTTTACAATTTTTTCTCTGACGTCTTCTTCATACTCTTTATCTACTCCCCTGTTTATAAAAAGAAAACCGCCTATCATTAAAAATAAAGTCAAACTAGTAATCATGATTTTTTTCAAGACGTTTCCCCCCTTCATTCTCTTCTCTATTTACTTTAAATGAATCTAGCTCATAAACAAACTACTATAACAGCAGTTTTGACGTGATGTTTACCCACCTTTCGCTCCTTGAATCGCCTTTTGTGGCAATCCTAAAACGATTTAAGACAGAACGCGCTCTTAATCGACTGTCTGATTTGCTTTTTCTAGCGGTATCGCCTAAAAAGCTTCGTTTTTTCGTTGACTCCTACGGGAAAAGTGCGTGACCACGCACTGGCAAGAGGCAAGCAACGGAAATGGAAGAAGCTTTTATCCTCCAACACCACTTTGTCTGTACGCTGGATAGAAGGATTTCCTAACAGAAAAAATCACCCCCAGCGGACTGAGGGTGATTTCGTTTTGATTACGATGCTTTTGTAGCTGTTCCAGATGTCATTTCTTTTTTCGCGA
Organism: Exiguobacterium sp. N4-1P; assembly: GCF_002214325.1. Classification (NCBI taxonomy): domain Bacteria; kingdom Bacillati; phylum Bacillota; class Bacilli; order Caryophanales; genus Exiguobacterium; species Exiguobacterium sp. N4-1P. The sequence goes on along the minus strand of NZ_CP022236.1, from coordinate 1,052,413 downwards.
GTTCTTGATCGACGAGCGGTTTCTTCCAAAGCGAGAGAATTGCCGCTCCGACAAGTGCACCGATTAAGATAGCACCTGCGTAGCTGAGTGCTGCCATCAATGTGCCTGAAGGGCCGTCGAGTAACGGGAAGACGAATACGCCGCCGTGTGGTGCCGGAAGTAAGACGCCGAAGACGATTGTAAGTGCACCAGCGATTGCTGAACCGATGACACTTGACGGGATGACACGAAGTGGATCTGCTGCCGCGAATGGAATCGCACCTTCCGTAACGAATGATGCACCCATTGCGTAAGCTGCGATACCCGCTTCACGTTCCTGCGGTGTAAATTTCTTACGTGCAAACAATGTTGATGAGAACGCGACGAGAAGTGGTGGCACCATACCGCCTGCCATGACCGCAGCCATGACTTCCGTGTTCCCTGCTGTAAGTGCTGCCGTACCGAAGACGTATGCTGTTTTGTTGATCGGACCACCCATATCGATTGCCATCATCGCTGCGACGAGCATACCGAGGAGGATTGCGTTACCGCCACTAAGTCCGTTAAGTGAATCTGTCAACCATGTCATGAAGGCTGCAACCGGTTCGTTGATGACGAGCAACATGATCATACCGGTAATGAATGAACCGAACAATGGATAAAGCAGGACTGGTTTAATTCCTTCAAGAGCTTTCGGAAGACCTTTCAAAGCTTTAACAAGAACTAGAACTACGTAACCTGCAAGGAAACCGGCAATCAGACCACCGAGGAAACCTGCATTCCCTTGGCTTGCGAGGAAACCGGCAATCAAACCTGGTGCGAGACCTGGTTTATCAGCGATTGACATCGCGATGAATCCAGCAAGGACAGGAATTAAAAGACCGAATGCGGCTTGACCAATCGACATCAATTGACCTGCAAATTGGTTATACGTCGGGTCATCCGGGTTTGACGAGTTGATTCCCCAGAAGAAGCTGATTGCGATTAAGAGTCCACCTGCGACGACGAGCGGTAACATCGCTGAAACCCCACTCATTAAGTGTTTGTAGAATCCACCACGTGCTGGTGTACCGCTGTTTCCTGACCCGCTGCCTTTATAGACAGGAGCGTCCTGTTTGACGGCGCGATCAATCAGTTCCTTTGGTTTACGGATTCCTTGTGCGACTGGTACTTCAACGACGTGCTTGCCATTGAAGCGGTCCATTTCGACTGCTTTATCTGCAGCGACGATGATTGCTGTCGCTTCTTGGATGTCAGCATCCGTCAGACCGTTTTTAACACCTGTCGAACCGTTCGTTTCTACTTTAATCCGGACACCCATCTCTTCCGCTTTTTGACGGAGAGCATCTGCTGCCATATACGTGTGGGCGATTCCTGTCGGACAAGCGGTTACAGCGAGGATGTAAGGTGCGTTTTGATCGACCGTTTCCGGTGTCACATCAACAGGACCTTCTTCTTCCCGTTCCTTCGCTTCAATGGCCGCGATGACTTCATCTTCCGAACGAGCCGAGAGAATCGTGTCACGGAAGTTGTTGTCCATCAAGTAGACTGATAGTTTCGAGAGTGTTTCAAGGTGGGCATTGTCCGCATTTTCTCCAGCTGCAATCATGAAGAACAAGCGACTTGGTTGTCCGTCCAGTGCTTCATAATCAAGTCCTGTCGAACGACCGAACGCGATTGCCGGTGATTTAACGGCAGCCGTTTTTGCGTGAGGAATCGCAATCCCTTCACCAAGCCCTGTCGTACTTTGTGCTTCACGTGCTAAAATCGCCTCACGGTAAGCATCCCGGTCGTTTAGTTTACCAGCACGATCAAGTACTTCAACAAGCTCATCGATGACGCTTGCTTTTGTATCAGAACGTAAATCCAGTTTAATCGTATCGCGTGTTAACAGATCTGTAATTTTCATGAGTAGTCACACTCCTTTATTATGATTGAATGAGTTCAACGACTTCGACATCGGTCAATAACCGTTCGATGTCTGCTTTTGTACATAATCCGAACGAATACGCGGAAGCACTTCCTGTCGTCACGGCGTACCGGAATGCTTCTTCCGGCGGACGTCCGAGTGCATGACTGGCAACGAACCCTGCGACGAGTGAATCCCCTGCTCCGACCGAGTTGACGAGTTTTCCTTTTGGCGTATTCGCCGTGTAAGCCCCTTGCTTGTTGACGAGCAATGCCCCGTCACCTGCAAAGGAAATAATGACGTTTTCCGCTCCTCGTTCGACAAGCTGTTGGGCGTACGGGACGGCCATTTCTTTTGATGTGATATCGACATCAAAGATTTCCCCGAGTTCGTGATGATTCGGTTTAATCATGAATGGACCGAGCGGCAGCACTTCGAGCATTGCTTCTTTAGTTGTATCGACGGCAAATTTAACACCGCGTTCATTTAATAAGAGTGCAATTTTTTTGTATAAATCATGTGGAAGACTGCTTGGGATACTTCCGGCGAAGACGACGATGTCACCTGACTGCATTGTTTCGAATGTTGCGAGCAGCGTCTCTAGTTCTGCATCCTGAATAACTGGACCTGCTGCATTTAGTTCCGATTCTTGATCGGCACGAATTTTAACGTTAATCCGGGTTTCGTCAGCAATTGGTGTGAAAGCTGTCAGTACGCCTTGTTTTTCAAGTTCACTTCGAATGAATTGTCCCGTACTTCCGCCTAAAAAACCGAGTGCTTCTGTCTCGACGTCATAATTTTTTAAGACGAGTGAAACGTTGATTCCTTTTCCACCTGCTACTTTTTCTGCTTGTTCGACACGATTGACTTGTCCTGCCTCAAATACCGGTAACGATACGTAATAATCGATTGATGGGTTGAGTGTCAGTGTATAAATCATTTCGCGTTCACCACCTCTGTATATTGACTGTATTTCGCTGTTTGTTCGTTCGATGCCATCGTGATAATCGTCGCCGCACGAAGTGGTGCAACGCGACTAAAACTGATTTCATCCAACTTGGTTTCGTCGACCAACACATACGATTTTTTCGCTAACTCAATCGCTGTCTTCTTTACGAGTGCCTCTTCCGGATCTGGTGTCGTAAACCCTTGCGTCGGATGAACGCCGTTCATCCCAAGAAATGCGACATCAAAGTGGTAAATCAACATTCCTTCACGTGCATTGTAGCCGACCAGTGCTTGCGTCGAATGCTTGAGTTGCCCTCCGACGACGAACGTCGGGATACGGTGGTAGAGTAACGTATTCGCAAGAGGAAGACTGTTCGTCACGACCGTAATCGCCTTCTGTTCGAGATAAGGAACGATGGCAAGCGTCGTCGTTCCAGCATCGAGATAGACATACATGCCGTCTTCGATTAAATCAGCCGCCGCTCGGGCAATTTGATTTTTCTCATCGACGAAACGATCTGTTTTCTCGACATAACTCGGCTCATCAATCTGCAGATGGTTTGCCGTCGCTCCCCCGTGAACACGGCGTAAGTGACCAGCAGTTTCCAGTTGTGATAAATCGCGACGGATGGTCGATTCACTAGCTCCCGTCCGTTCGACGATCGTCTGCATTTTGACGACTTCTTCTCGAGCGAGTAGCTCAAGAATCAGCTGATGGCGTTTTTTCGTTAACATTGGTTTCCCTCCGCATCTTTAATATAAAGCGTTTACATTTAAAAATCAACCAAAAACGTTCATTTTTTTATTTATTTCTCTAAAAAACATTCATTTTACGACTTTATTCGACAGTAATGTCGATTTAATACTAATTATACATCAAAAACGGTCACAATATGACGGTTTACACAAAAAAACCGTTCAACGAGTGAACGGTTTATAAAGACAGGTAAATCAGCCTTTCAACTTCAGTTAGGTTTGTGCTTTATGCCTTGACTTCATTGCGAAGGTGACCGATTCCTTCAATCGAAACATCGACGATATCCCCTGTCTGTAAGTATACTGGGGGTTTCATCCCATGACCGACGCCAGCTGGTGTCCCTGTCGCAATGATATCTCCTGCTTCGAGTGTCATCCCGCGCGAGACTTCCGTCAAAATCGTCACGATGTCACGAATCATCAACTTCGTCGAACCGGATTGACGCACTTGCCCGTTGACACGCGTCTCGACCAAGACGTCAGTCGGATCAAACGTATCCTTCGTGACGATAACGGGACCGAATGGACAAAAACCATCAAGCGACTTCCCGCGGAAAAACTGGACGTGTTCTTTTTGAAGGTCACGCGCCGTCACATCATTGACGATGCTGTAGCCAAAAACGTGGTCCAGTGCATTTTCAGGTGTCAAATCACGCCCCGTCGTCCCGATGATGATGGCGAGTTCGCCTTCATAGTCCAGCTGATCCGTTAAATCAGCATGGCGTTCAATGGAATCGAACGGCCCGACGATTGCACTCGGCGCCTTCGTGAACAATACAAATTTCCCTGCCCCTGCCGTATCCATTTCTTTAATATGGTCGGCATAATTTTTACCGACACAAATGACGTTACGCATCGGAACGTACGGCGCGAGCAAGCGGACATCTTCTGTAATCAATGGTGCGATGTCTAAATCAACATCCATCTCAAACCCCCGTGTGATGACTTCGAGCAATGAATCCGTATAGGCTTGTGTCGTCACGTCATACCGGTGTCCGTCCGACTCCACACCAATCCGTTCCCGTCCTTCTTGTTCAAATCGAAACCATTTCATGAAAACTCCCCCTTTTTTCTTAGTATACCGTTCACCCGGTCATGTATACAAAAAAACCGTCAAGATTTTCATCCTGACGGTCCTTCATTATGCAATCCGGTGCGCTAACCGATCGATTAATGCTTGTGATTCTTCATTTAATGCAACGAGTTCTACTTTCGTCCCTGCTGCCTGATATTTCAAGACAACCGTTTCAATTGCTTCCGTCGCGGAATCATCAAATAAATGGGCGTTCGTAAAGTCAATGACGACTTGTTTCATTTGTGCATCGGCTACGATATCAAACTGTTCAGTAAATGTCGTCGTCGAGGCAAAGAAAATCGGTCCATTGATTTGATACGTGACTTGATCGTTTTCAACACGACGTGTCATGTTGATGCGCGAAATTTTTGACGCAAAGAGAATCGCTGCAAGCAAGATTCCGACGAGTACCCCCATCGATAAATCATCCGTCAAGACCGTCACGATGACTGTCGCGAGCATGACAGCAGAGTCACTTTTCGGTGAATTCTTCAACATTTTGAATGAACCCCAATCAAAGGTCGCATACGATACAAAGAACATGACACCGACGAGTGCCCCCATCGGAATCGTCATTAATAAGTCATTCATCGTGACCATCAGCAGCATCAAGAATGCTCCTGCTGTAAAGGTCGATAGACGACCACGTCCACCTGATGTGACATTGATGACCGATTGACCGATCATCGCACAGCCCGGCATCCCGCCAAAGAATCCAGCAACGATGTTTGCGATTCCTTGTCCACGTGATTCCGTCGCCTTGTTTGATGTCGTATCCGTCATCTCATCAACGATTCGTGCCGTCAAGAGTGACTCGATCAAACCAACGAAAGCGAGTGATAAGGCATACGGGAAAATGATTTGTAACGTCTCGAGTGAAAACGGAACGTTCGGTAAGAAAAAGCTCGGTAGTGACGCAGAAATTTGTCCCATATCACCGATGACGCGCGTATCAAGTGAAAAGACGACCGTCAAAATCGTCATAATCGTGATCGCGACGAGTGGTGCCGGCAGTACTTTTGTAAAGCGCGGGAAAATTAAGATGATGGCGAGCGACGCTGCGACCATTGCGTACATGATCCAGTTTTGTCCTTCGAACTGCGGCAGTTGTGCCGAAAAAATTAAAATCGCTAACGCGTTAACGAAACCAACCATGACGGAACGCGGAATGAAGCGAAGTAATTTCGCAACGCCTAAAAAACCGAGCACGATTTGAATGACCCCGGCGAGAATCCCGGCAGCGAGTAAATAGTCGACGCCATGATCTTTGACGAGTTGGACGACGACGAGTGCCATCGCACCTGTCGCAGCTGAAATCATTCCCGGTCGACCACCGGCGATTGAGATGATGATCGCAATAATGACGGAAGCATACAGCCCGACCATCGGGTTAACGCCAGCAATCAAGGAAAAGGCGATTGCTTCCGGAACGAGTGCCAAGGCGACGACGATTCCAGATAGAATGTCTGTTTTAGGTTGCAGCAGCCATTCCTTTCTCCATTGTGAAAACATATAATTCCTCATTTCTTTTTTTGTCTATTTCCTATCATAGTACCTTTTTGGGACGCAAACAAGACTCATTGTGATTTTGTCCGGATCATCACGATTTCATCGACCATTTCTTTATACGTCGCCATGATGTCCTGTCCACAGAAGATTGGATCCTCGTCGAGCGTATCGAGGGCACGACGGAGGAGATGAATTTTTGGTTTTTTTCGTTCGAGCAGTTCTTCATAGACAAAATCAAGCACTTCGTTATGTGCTTCCCTTGAAGCGTCTGAAATCGCCGACAAGCCAATCAACCGTTTCATGTGTTCATTTGTTTTTACGAACAGTTCTTTCCGGATGACGACCTCATCTTGCGGACGATCGAGCCAAACGGAGAGGAAACGTGGTGGAATCAATTGTTCTTCCGTTCGACTGACGTCGTCGACGAAATGTGTCAACCGATTAAAGACGTAACGGACGACCCGCTCCGGTTGTGTATTTTTTTCCGATTGACGGAAAAAATACATCGCGTATTGGAGCATCCCTGTATAAAGGACGGCGAAGTCAAGCAAGTATGGTGCTTTTTCCTCGCCAAACAAATCACGCATCCGGTGATAGGTCCATTCGATTTCAAGTAATCGGTTCTTTTCCATGAACGCCTTCAGTTCTTTTTCGTTCGAAGCGACAGCTTCTTCAAACAAGGTATAGAGCTTATATTTTTGCATCAGTTCAAGGTAACAGTTACCTTGTTGGATGAATGTCTCATAATCCGACACGTCGCGTCCGACCAAAATGTCTTTTCGAACATTACGCATTTTTTCAAAGACGACGTTAAATACGTCGATGAACAATTCGTTTTTCGATGAAAAGTAGTTATAGAACGTCCCTTTCGAGACATTACTATGCTCGAGAATATCTTGAATCGATGTGGACTGGTATCCCTTTTCAACGAACAGACGATATGCAGCATCCAGGAGTTGTTTCTTTTTTGGGTTCATTTTCTAATCCCTCTTCTAGTAAAAGATCTTTTTGAGTACATTCGATTTTACCTCAATCTTTTTTATTTTAGTGTATAAAGCAAATAATTTGTAATGTTTTGCTTCAGGCGGTAAGATAGCTAAGTTGTAGAATTGAAGTATAACAAATTAGACACGTAGTATAAAAGGAGCATAACGAAATGCAATCAACCAAGCAATCATCTCGACTTTATCTTATTTTAGCTGTCCTCATGGCAGGCGCGTTCGTTGCCGTCCTCAACTCGACGCTATTAAATATCGCCTTACCTTCCATTATGGTTTCGCTCGATATTCAAACCAGTACGGCCCAGTGGCTGACAACGGGCTATATGCTCGTCAACGGCATCATGATTCCGACGTCTGCCTTTCTCGTCCAAAAGTTCTCAACCCGCCAGCTGTTTCTAACGGCGATGAGCTTATTTACGATTGGAACCATCGTTGCGGGTCAAACGGAGCTCTTCCCCGTCTTACTCGGTTCACGGATGTTACAAGCATCTGGTTCTGCTATCATGATGCCATTATTAATGAACGTCTTGATCACCGGCTTCCCAATCGAGAAACGCGGACAAGCGATGGGGATTTTCGGACTCGTCATCACATTTGCACCGGCAATCGGTCCGACCCTGTCCGGTTGGGTCCTTGAGCATTACGAATGGCCGATGCTGTTCCACATCGTGACACCGATTGCTGCACTTGTTCTTGTTCTTGGTTTCTTCTTACTAAAAAAAGAAGTCGTCACAAGCAGTTTACGCATCGATCGCCTGTCACTCGTGTTGTCCAGTTTTGGATTCGGTGGGTTGTTGTATGGATTCAGTTCAGCCGGTTCAGCCGGTTGGGGATCATTCGCTGTCATCGGCTCCTTAACAGTCGGCGTCATCAGTCTCGTCTCATTCATTATACGACAATTACGTCTCGACGAACCGATGCTTGAATTCCGGATTTTTAAATATCCGATGTTTGCTTTATCACAAGGGATTTCGATGGTCCTTAACATGTCGATGTTCTCGGCGATGATCTTGATGCCGATTTATGTCCAAACGATTCGCGGGATTTCCCCGTTCCACTCTGGACTCTTGATGTTACCCGGTGCACTCGTCATGGCGTTTATGTCTCCGATCACAGGTCGTTTGTTTGACCGGTTCGGTGCCCGGGTGCTTGCCATCATCGGATTGTCGTTGACAGTCTTAACAACGTTCTTCTTCAGTCGTTTGACGGCAGATACAGCGTATTCGTTCCTCGTCATCATGTACACATTACGTTTCCTCGGAATCTCAATGGTGATGATGCCCGTCATGACGAACGGTCTCAATCATATTCCACAACATTTGACACCACATGGTACGGCACTCAACAATACGTTATCGCAAGTATCAGGAGCAATCGGTTCCGGCTTACTCATTTCCGTCATGACATCACGGACAGCGAGTTACGCAACGGATCTTGCTGCGAACGCAACGCCGACGACAGCACCGAAAACGATCATGACGCAAGCAATGGTCGAAGGGATTAATGATACGTTTTTCATCGCGACATTGCTCGCCTTGTTCGCCTTAATCCTTTCGTTCTTCATTAAAAAGCGTCCATCGGAAACATTAACGGTCGTCGAAACGGTCGCCGAAAAAAAATATGCGTAACGGTAGCTTTCGCTTCCTTCCGTTATGAATGAAAAGAATAGACATGAAAACGCCGATGACTCCGGATGAAACATGGGAGCATCGGCGTTTTTTTGTTGTCTGCAGTCCGTCCGCTATCTGTTCTTGATATACTCCTCAATCTGTTTGGCGAAGAGAATCCGCTGGTTCGTACTGCCACGGATGGCAAGGCTCGTATCATGGAGCTGCTCCATGTAGGGTCCGTCAATCAAACAATCCACCTGCCGTAAGATTCGACACGCGCGTTCATCTTTAACTAAGTCTTCAATCCGATACCCGGTGAACAAATAAATCTCATAGTCCGGTCGCAATACCAGGACGAGCTGTTCAAGTGCTTCGATTTGAGCGAACGGTTCACCCCCCGACAGCGTAATCCGTTTTGATCCGATTTCCTCGACCCGCTTGATGACGTCAGGAGTCGAGTAGGTTGCACCTGCTGCAAGCGACCACGACGATGGATTATGACAGCCTCGGCACCGATGTGGACAACCGGCGAAAAAGATGACCGTCCGTAAGCCGGGACCATCGACGACCGAATCAGCGACGATGGATAGCAGTCGTACCATGGTAGACCCGGTCCTGTTCTTCCGCCCGTTTGGCTTCATTCCAGCGTGCCATCGTCCCGACGAGATATCCCGTAATCCGCCGAATCCGTTCAATGTCTTCTCCGCCACAGACCGGACACGTCTGCTCGATTGTCTGTTCCGTCCGACAGGTCAAACAACGATCGATTGGATGATTGATTGAGCCATAGCCAATGCCTTCTGCCACCATCATCCGGACGATATCCTCGACGGCTTGCGGATTTTCTGCGAGCGCTCCATCCGTCTCGACATAGGTGATATGTCCTCCGTTACAAAGGGCATGAAACGGCGCTTCGAGGCGAATCTTTTGACGCATCGTTACAGCTGCCGTCACTGGAAGATGGAACGAGTTCGTATAGTAGGTTTTATCCGTCACACCGGCAATCAAACCAAACTTTGCGACATCATGCGCCGTGAATTTTCCAGACAATCCTTCCGCCGGTGTCGCAATCAGTGAAAAATTCAATCCCGTCTCATCCCCGAATTGATCGACAACGTTACGCATCGTCTGAATCAACGCCCGGCCGATGTTATGGGCAATCGCTGAATCGCCGTGATCATGTCCCGTCAAAACGACGAGCGCTTCCGCGAGACCAATGAATCCGACCGAAAGCGTCCCGTGACGCAGGACCGGCTCAACGCGATCGGTCGGTTGAAGCGTCTCCCCGTCGCGCCAGACGTGTTGATAAAGAAACTGAAATTCTTCCGCCCGTCGATTCGCTTGGTACTGATAACGCTCGAGCAGCTGTTCGCAAGCAAGTTTCGTATAATCAGTCAATGTCGCAAACATATGATCGACCGTTTGACTCGTCAAGGCGAGACGAACGAGGTTCACACTCGTAAACGACAGATTTCCCCGCCCCGTCACGGAAGCTTCTCCTTGACGATTTTCGAAAACACGCGTCCGGCAACCCATGTAGGCAACTTCTTCTGTTGTCTTGCTGACGTTGAACGGGGCATCTAAAAATGCAAAGTTCGGAAACAACCGTTTTCCCGTGACTTTTGTCGCAAGCTGAAATAAATCGTAATTCGGATCACCCGGATTTAACGTCACACCTGCTTTGACTTTAAAAATCTGAATCGGAAAGATGGGCGTTTCCCCTTTTCCGAGACCTGCCAGTGTCGCTTCAAGTAAGGCTTTTGTTAGCATTCGACCGTAAAACGACGTATCCGTCCCGTAATTAATCGAGATGAATGGGACTTGTCCGCCACCGCGTGAATGCATTGAATTCGTATTATGAATAAAGGCTTCGCATGCTTGATAGGTGATTTCGTATGCTTCTTGGCGCGCATATCTCGCACGACGTGCCTTCGACCAGCTCGGAGCAATCTGATTAATTTTCTTCATTTGACGTTCGTATGTTTTTTCGACGAACGGCGCTAAGTCAAAGTCAAACGTCGGAAAGGCTTGCCCACCATGTTGCATGTTTTGATTGGCCTGCATGATGATTGCAGCGAGGGCAAGGGCGGAGCGGATATCTTTCGCCGGACGAATCGACCCATGACTCATCTGAAACCCGTTCGTCAGCAAGCGTCCTAATGGAATTTGCGCGCAGGTCGTCGTTCCCGTGACATAGTAGTCAGCGTCATGGATATAGAGGATGTTGTCCGCTAACGCTTGTTTGACGATCGGCGTCACGAGCAAGTCTTCCATCATCGCCCGCGCTGCCGCACTCGCAATCCGGTTCAACTTCGCAAGTGGTACTTTCCCATCGATGTTGGCATTTTCTTGGACATGATTAGTCGTCGGTTCCTCAATCACTTGTTGGTATAAGGTGTTCACTTCCATTACCATCACTCCCTAAATGTCGCTTTTTTTCTGTCTGTACGACTACTATATCTAGGAAGAATCTTCATCAGCAATCCCTGCATACTTTTGATTTTTTGCAAGGAAACGGACTCATTTTTCACGAAATGGTTGTAGAATTTAAGTATTCTTCAGCTCCAGGCACGCTTTTCGAACTTCCAGAGCGCTATGATGATTCTCACGACCGTCGAGCCACTCCGTCAAAAAAAGAACATCTTCCGAATACATGTGTTCGATTGTCTCGAGTTCAGCACGCGGCATCCACGCCACCTGTTCAATCGTTTCGTCCGGGTCGTTGATTCCTTGACTGTCACCGATTCGGATGACTTCAAAATATGTCGTTTCAACTTGAATCGTTTGGATGACGGTCTGTTTCTTGAACTACCTCCACCTAGGCTTCGCTCAGAGGTGGAGGATTCCTGAGTTATCCGACCTAACGGTCGAAAATTGATCAGGCTAACCCCGTCGTCCCGACGGTTGAAGAAGCTAAGAGGCGTTCAGCTTCTTGTTTGAGGTTCAGTCCTGCGTTCACATCACGGTCGTGGTGGATCCCGCAACTCGGGCATGTCCATTCACGCAAACCAAGATGTTTCACGTCTTTGTGTTGATGTCCGCAACGGGAGCACAGTTGACTAGAGGCGAAGGTCTTTCCGACTTTCACGACGGTCTTTCCGTACCATTCCGCCTTGTATTCGAGCATGCGGAAGAACTCCGACCAACTGACATCAGAGATGGACTTGCTCAATTTGCGGTTCTTCTGTAAGTTTTTCACTTGCAAGGTCTCGATGCCGATGACGTCGTGTTTTTTGACGATCTCGGTCGATACCTTGTGCAGGAAATCGGATCGCTTGTTTGCGATCTTCTCGTGGATGCGGGCGACCTTCCGCTTCTGCTTCTGATAGTTCTTCGCCTCGGAAAGTGTTACTTTCTTGTCCAAGGCCAACCGTTGACGACGAGAGAGTTTACGTTGTTCACGTGTCAGCTTTTTCTCAAGCGAACGGAAGTAACGGTCGTTCTTGTATACCGTGCCATCCGACAGGATGGCGAAGTGCTTCAATCCGACATCGACGCCGACGGATGAGTCCGTCTTCGGCATTTCGTTGCTCTCCTGCTCGACGAGCAGGGAGACAAAGTATTTACCTGAAGCGTTCCGCCGGATGGTCGCGTTCAAGATGCGTCCTACGACCTGCCTCGAGTTGGCGAAACGCACCCACTTCAGCTTTGGAATTTTGATTTTGGCGCCGACGATCGAGACTTCTGGAAGTTGAGACTTGCCCTGAATGTTCGTCTTATACGATTGAACAGGGTTGCGCTTTGACTTGAAGCGGGGTCGTTCGTTCTGCTTCTTGAAGAAGCGGTCAAAGGCATCAGCAAGATGTTTGACGCTCGTCTGAACAGACGTGCTATCGACTTCCTTCAGCCAGTCGAACGCCTGCTTCAACATCGGAATTTCTTTCGAGCAAGACGCGTAGGACAGTCCTTTCCCTGTCGCTTTATACGTCTCATCCCACTTCGCCAAGAAGTGATTGAAGACGAAGCGCGAACAACCGATTGTCTTCGCAATCAGGATTTCCTGCTCTTTTGTCGGGTATATTCTGAATTTGTAGGCCTTGTGTGTCAGCATGATGTTCACCTCCTTACAAAGAGTATACCCGAAAGAGAGGGTGGCGATTCATCGCCTAATTTAGATAAATAGGTTCTGTTTAACCTTTACGGGATACCCGGTCTCTTCCATGACTTCCCGCACACAGCATTCGCCTGCCGTCTCTCCCGGCTCGATTCCACCGGACGGGACGGCCCACGCCTCAGAACCATAACTTTTGACCATCAATACTTGATTTTCCTCATTGACACAAACTGCTGCTGCACCGTACCATTCTCGCATCGTTTAATCCCCTTTCAGCTACTCGTTTCTGTTTAGTCATTCGCGATGACCTTAAACATCCCCTACAAAAAAACTGCCGCTCCAACAAAATGAATTGTTGAAGAGACAGGTAGCCTGCTTACTTTTTAGTTGCGTTCGGTAACATGACTTTAAAGAGTGCCCCGTCGCCTAAGACGGACTCGACTTCAATCGTTCCGTCATGCTCGCGGACGATTTCTTTACAAATCGACAATCCGAGTCCCGTTCCGCCAATTTTACGACTATCCGAGTTGTCGACGCGATAAAACTTACTAAACAGGTGCGGCGTCGAACTGACAGGAATCCCGACACCAAAATCACGGACACTCAGTTCGATGTTTGCATCATGCTCGAGTAAACCAATGATGATATCACCGCCGTCCGGCGAGTACTTCACGGCATTGTTTAATAAATTACCGAGGAGTTGCTTCATGCTGTTGCGATCGGCTTCTACTAGGAATGTCTGCCCTTGATCCGCATCGAGTTGAAGGTTGTGCCGTTCCGTCGTCGCCTGATGAAACTGAATTTGCTCTTTGACGACATCGAGGAGATTAAATACCTCTTTCTCGTATGACTGCTTGCCTGATTCCATTCGTTGTACATTCAAGAAATCACTGACGAGATCAGTCAGGCGTTTTGATTCGTCATGAATTGTCTGTAAATACCGTTTACTCCGATCCGGACCTAAATCCCGTTTTAACATCAGCTCGGTAAAACCATAAATGGACGATAAGGGTGTCCGTAGTTCATGCGAGACCGTTGAAACGAGTTCGGACTTCATTCGGTCGACTTCTGTTTCAGGCGTTACATCCCGGAAGACGAGGATTGTCCCGATTGGTTGTCCCTCATGAACGATTCCTTCAGCATAGACTTGAATAAAGTATGTGCCGTCGTCAATCGATAAAGAAAACATGTCTGTCGGAATCTGACCAGCGAGGACCTTCTCGAAATACATTGCGAATGCCTCTCGTTGATCCATCTGTTCGAACATCGTCTCGGGATTCACTTCAAGAAACGTCGTCATATCTGTTTCTTCCTCAATCTGAAGCGACTGGAAGATTTCAAACAATGCTCGGTTACCGAGTATCACTCGTTCTTCATATTTGACGTATAATATCGCTTCTCGGACAGAATTTAACAGTTGCGCCGTTTCAGCCCGCTCATAGTCCATCTGTTCATATAACGTCATCCGCATCCGTGAAATCGCAATCTGTTTTGCGAACGATGCCAGTTCGGTGATGTCATGTTCCGTGAACGCTTCATCAAATCGTGCTAAATAAAGGCAAGCAATCAATTCATCTTTTGCCGGGTCCATGATTGGAATGACCGCTTCATGAATGTAGTACGGGTAACCTAGCAACCGATCTTCGGTCACTTGCTTCGTCGATTGTGCACTTTCTTTTGAGACCATGACCCGTTTCAACAGTAACGATTCCGTTTTTAAGCTCTCTTGCTGCTCATCGGTCATCTCTTTTGGTACAACCGACGTAATCTCATTATTCTTGATGAACAGTAATGCCCCGAACTCCGTTTTCGTCAAACGGACAATCGTACTGATGACGGAAGAAAAATCAAATAAACTTTCTTTGGAAGCCAATGTCTCAATCAATTCATTCCGATCTTTCAAGTGCAATTCATTCGATCGTGTTGCCGTCAAAGACTGTTCGAGTTCTCTTTGCTTACCGGTCAAATCATCTTGTTTTTGTTCGAGCTCCTGATTTTGTCGTGATAGATCGGTATGTTGGGACGAAATTGAATCGGCCATTTCGTAAAAGGAGTCAGTTAATTGACCGACTTCGTTATTCGATTGGCGGTCATATTCTAAGGAAATCGACTTCCCTTCTGCAAGACGGTGACTTTTCTTCGTCAGCTCTTGCAACTGTTCCGTCAACCGATTGATGATCGGTCTGACGATGAACACAAGACACAAAATGAAAATCAGTAAGTTCAAAAACCAGAACCATTGTGTTTTCTCTAATTGGTCGAGTACTTGACGTTTCGTCTGACTTGCTGCGCCGTCGATATATAGGTAGCTCGCAAATGACGTCAATGCCCCAATCGCGAATACCCCATAAAAAATCGCCATCAGTTGTCTTCCTATCTTTTCGGTCATCCAGTTTCTCATAAAAAAATCCCCCTACTTATCTTCAAAAAATACAGGGATGTCTTTAACCCATCTCGTACCTCCCTGTTAATTCCCTGAATTCGGGTGAATCAATCATCAAAAGAGACGTTTACGACATGGCGGTGCTACATGCAGGTCACAACTTAGCGCAATCGCATCAACTACCCCTTGCTTCGTCAGTCGATCAGTCTGGATGTGTTGATTGAAAAGCGGATCAGTCAATGCTTGAATGCGGGCATCTGCTTGCTGCCCTCCCCAGGAATCCGGTCGTTCAAATCGTCGAAGTAAACGTCGTTTCACGGTAGAGCTAGAGGCCATTAACGAAACATGATGGACCAGGTGCCCCCGGCGTCTTAATTCACCAACGATCTCATCAAAATATGTCGGGTTCGTCACCGTCATCGGTACAATGACCGTCCGATTGCCGGATTGATTGCTTCGTTCGAGAATCACCCGCGTCAGTTCCCGCCACAACGGTTCATCTTGAAAATCGCTATACGTGCGTGTCGACGGTAATTGTTCTCTCAACAACTGACCGACTGATTCCGGATCGAAGATATCAGATCCCGGTATTCTTTTTTGTAATCCCTTAGCCGCCGTCATTTTTCCTACTCCAAATGTCCCGTTAATCCAGATAATCATGATTTCCCCGTCTCCCCTTTTCCTTGCATGATGTACATACGAAAAAGCCGTCCCGCCGGTTTCAACCGTCGGACAGCTTTACAGAAATATTAATAAATAAACTGAATGATGAAAGGTGCCAGGACACTCGCAAAAATCGCTGTCAAGACCATCGTCAGCAATCCGACCGCACCCTCCCGCTGGTCGAGTGTCATCGATTTTGTTGCACCCATGACATGGGCAATCGAAGCCAGTCCGACACCCCGACTGACGAAGTGACGAATCTTTAATCCCGTCATCAAGCGTGGACCGACAAGTGAACCGACGAGCCCTGTCATCAGGACGAACGTCGCGGTTAAGGTCGCCGTTCCACCCGAACGCTCAGAAATCGACAAGGCGACGGGCAACGTGACGGATTTCGGGAGCAGTGCCAGATTCGTCGTTCGTCCGAGATGTAACAACAGTCCGAACAGGATATCTGACGTCAAGGCGATGCTCGTCCCGATGACGACCCCTAGCCCGATTTCCGGCAAGAAACGCCGAACGTGGTGACGGACCGTGTAGAGTGGAATTGCGAAGGCGGTGATGGCAGGACCGAGCATTTTCGTCAAATACTGTCCGCCAGTCATATAGGTCGCGTGGGATACACCCGTCAATGATAAAATCAAAATCATTGTTGCCGTCACGGTCAAAATCGGTAACGTCCAGACTCGTGGATACCGCCGATACCCGGCAAATCCAATCAAAAAGATAACAATCGTCAGAATCAACCAAAATAGTGCCTTAATCACGTGGCGTCACCCCATCTTTTCGATGAGCAAGCCGATCGACGATGTAGGCAGAACCGACGAGCGTCAGCAAGCTACTCATGATGACGATCAATACGATCTGTAAGCCGTTCTGGCGTAAGAATACCGCATAGTCCATGATTCCCGACAATGCCGGAACGAAGAACAACGGCATGATGAGCAGCAACAGCCGGCCGCCCCGTTCAACGTGTTTGACTTGGACGACCTTTGCCTTGAGCGCTAAATAGAGCAACAAAAGTCCGACGATATTCCCCGGTAACGCTAAGTCAAAGCTTTTACTGATCAGTTCACCGATTGTCGCAAAACAAGTGATCAGGATCACTTGCCCAATCAATGAAAGAAGTGTGCGCATTTTTGTAGACATAATTCCTTTTCCCCTTGTATAAACCGAATTCACTGTTCATTATCCGCTTCTGTTTGTGAACAATCAATGAAATGAGTCAATTTGTTTGATGTAATCGTTCTCACACGAATTGAAAGGATACTTCTTGATACAGTACAGCTTTAAGCATCAAGAACTGTTGTTGAACAGACGAACGTGTATGAAGCGATTCAAGACGAAACACGCTCTAAAATGTCTTTTTTTCGGTGTAATCCCAAAAAGCTTTGCTTTTGCGTTGACTCCTACGGGAAAAAGCGCGTTTTTACGCGCTGATAAGAGGCGGGCAAGCAACGAAAAACAGAAGCTATGATTGTCAAAGACTACGTTTCCTATACTTTGAGACTGTGCGTAAGTGGATGGACCATGACACACGAAACGCCGATAATCCCGTTTTTCATACGGAATCATCGGCGTTTTTTAGGCGTATTCTTTTCGTTTGCGAGAGGTAAATACTCTTCTCACATCACGCGTTTAAACAATTTCTCCAGTTCATATGTCGTCCATTCGATGATGACCGGTCGGCCGTGTGGACACGTGAACGGCATCTCGGTTTGTGACAGGTCGACGATTAACCGTCGCATCATCTCTTCATTCAACGGATGATTGGCTTTGATGGATTTTTTGCAGGCCATCATGATCGCCGCATCTTCCCGGTACTGTTCGATATCGACTTTTTGTTTTACCAACGCTTCATCCATCAGTTCTTGAATCGTCTCTTCCTGCCGGTGCGAGGGAAACCAGGTCGGCACTTCACGGACGATAAAGCTTTGTGGTCCAAACGCCTCCAGCTCAATTCCGACTTCCAGCAGTAACGGTAATGCTTCTTCCATCCGCTTCATGTCGTCAGATGAAACTTCGAACGTGTACGGCAATAACAGTTGCTGTTGTTGCTCGAGCGGACGACCAAACATCACTTTGTACGTTTCATACTTGATGCGCTCCTGGGCAGCATGTTGATCAATCAAATACATCCCGTCCTCGCCGGAACAGACGATATAGGACGAGTGCAGTTGACCGATGACATCGAGATGGGGAAACTTCGGTCGAGTGTCCTCCGTTTGGCCAGCGTTCTCTATTACTTCTTCCCGTTGCTCCCCTCCGAAACTGACTGCTTGTTCAGATTGTTGCCCTTCTGTCTCATGAACCGCTTCGCGTTTTGGAATCGGGTAATTCCAGACTGCACGCGACGACGTATCTTCAACCGAATCGACGCTATACGAGAAGTCGAGTCGTTCCTGAGCACTCGGGTCTTTTTTAGGTTTTGGTTTCGTCACTTGCGGAATCAACGTCTCGCGACTGAGTGTCATTCGAATCGTCTCTTGAATCAATTGACATAGCTCCGCTTCCTTCGACAAACGGACCTCCCGTTTTGCCGGGTGGACGTTGACATCAATCAATAGCGGGTCCATCGTCACCTCGATGACGGCAATCGGAAAACGACCGATCGGCAGTAACGTATGATAACCATTCAGGACAGCTTGCGACAAAGCAAAGTTTTTGACCGACCGCCCATTTAAAATCAAGGTGATGTAGTTTTTCGATGCCCGTGTGACTTCGGGTTTAACGAGATGACACGTCAATTGATAGTCCGCATTCGATGCTGTCGCAACAAGTGTCCCTTGAATCGTCTGATGCCCGTAGACGCTCGCTAAAGCTTGCCGGACGTCTCCGGAGCCATTCGTCTGGATCAACACTTTCCCTTCATGGACGGCACGGAACTTGACCTCCGGGTGGGCGAACGCCATCCGGTTCAAGACATCGGTGATTGCCGCAAGCTCCGTATGTGTCGTCTTCAAATACTTCAGGCGGGCTGGTGTATTGAAGAATAAGTGTTCAACGGTCAGTTCTGTTCCGCGGTTCATCGCGCTAGCCGAACGATCGAGTAACTTTCCGTATTCGAGAATCAATTGGACCCCTTCTTGATCGGCTCGTTTCGTCTTCAGCGTGACTTTACTGACGGACGCAATCGAGGCCAATGCCTCGCCCCGAAAACCGAGTGTCTTGATCCGGAACAAATCGTGTTCATCCTTAATCTTACTCGTCGCGTGACGAACGAAAGCGAGTTCCGCATCTTCCGGATAAAACCCGTGTCCGTTATCGCGAATCGTCATCCGTTTCATCCCTGCTTCTTCAAGTTCGACATCGACTTGTGTCGCTCCGGCATCGAGTGCATTTTCGACGAGCTCCTTGACGACGGAAGCCGGTCGCTCGACGACTTCTCCCGCCGCGATCCGGTTTGCTAACGAATCCGATAATTCACGAATGATGCCCATCCCTTATCTCCTCACTTTCTGGCTTCTGCTTGCAACCGATACAACGTATTGAGTGCATCGAGCGGTGTCATGTTAATTAAGTCGAGTGTCGCAATCGTTTCCTTGACAGGGTCCGGTTCTGCGAACAGGCTCATCTGATCGATTGGTGCCTCGAGTACTGGCGGCGTGACGTCGACCGGTGGTTTGACGCTTTGATCAGCTTGTTCGAACTCAGACAATAGCACTTCTGCCCGCGAAATCAAGGTTTCCGGTAAATCTGCGAGACGGGCAACATGAATCCCGTAGGATTGATCAGCTTTCCCGTCCCGGACTTCATGCAGGAATACTACCCGCCCGTTTTGTTCGACGGCGCGGACGTGGACGTTCGCAAGCTTCGCAATCGTTTCCTCGAGCACCGTCAACTCATGGTAGTGGGTCGAGAAAAGCGTTTTTGCGCCGACCGAATCGGCAATGTGCTCGACAATCGCTTGGGCGAGGGCCATTCCGTCATACGTTGACGTGCCCCGACCAATTTCATCCAGCAAGATGAGTGACCGATCCGTCGCTCGTGCCAATGCCTCTTGTGTCTCGACCATCTCGACCATGAACGTCGATTGTCCACTGACTAAATCATCTGCTGCCCCGATCCGGGTGAAGATTTGATCGAAGACGGGAAGTTCTGCCCGCGACGCCGGAACGAACGAACCGATTTGGTGGAGTAAGGCAATCAAGGCGAACTGACGCATGTAGGTTGATTTACCAGACATGTTCGGTCCCGTGATCAATAACATTTCCCGCGCTTCGTCTAATGCAATCCCGTTTGCGACGTATTCACCACGCGGTAAGACCGTTTCGATTACCGGGTGACGGCCGTCTTCAATCGCTACGCTTCGACCATTCGTCGTCACCGGACGGACGTAATCGTGCGTTTCGGCGATTTCCGCGAGCGCGACGAGGACATCGAGTTCCGCAATCCGGCGGCTGACCCGTTGCAAACTCTCAATGTGTGTTTTGACTTGGTCACGGACACCACAGAAGAGTTCATATTCCATCGTGATACTTTTTTCTTCCGCGCCGAGAATCAAGGCCTCTTTTTCTTTCAGTTCCGGCGTAATGTAACGCTCGGCATTCGCAAGCGTCTGTTTTCGTTCATAGCGTCCTTCCGGGAGCAGCTTGGCGTTGGCGCGTGATACTTCAATGTAATAACCGAACACACGGTTGTAGCCGATTTTTAACGTTTTAATACCCGTCGCCTGCCGTTCACTCGCTTCGAGTGTCGCAAGCCACGTCTTCCCGTCTTTTGAAGCGGTCAGCAATTCATCGAGCTCGGCGTTAAAGCCGGTCCGGATCATACCGCCGTCCTTCGTTGAAATTGGTGGGGCTTCGACAAATGCCGCATCAAGTAACGCCGTTAACTCGTCATGCGGATCTAGTCCAAGCGCCAATTGACCGAGACGCTGGCTGAGCAGTTCTTCGAGCGCTGCCTGTATCCGTGGAATTAACCGTAATGTCGTTTTCAGCTGGACGAGATCACGGGCAGAAGCTGTTCCGTAGCCGACTTTCGCGACGAGTCGCTCGAGGTCGTAGACTTCCTTTAACGTATCTTTCAACTGTTGACGCTCAAAGTAGTGTCCCAGCAGTTCTTCGACCGCATCAAGCCGCTCCGTAATCGTCTGTTCCGACAAGAGTGGTTTTTCAAGCCAACGCTTAAGCATCCGGCCCCCCATCGCGGTTCCCGTAATGTCGAGTAATCCAAGCAACGAACCCTTTTTGTCGCCTGTTCGTGCTGACCGGACGAGTTCAAGGTTTTTGACCGTATTCGGCTCGAGCTGCATGAAATCTGTCGCTTCATAGACGAGCGCCGGTTGCAGGTGCGACAAGGCACGTTTTTGTGTATCATGCATGTAGGCATAGAGGACAGCGAACGCATCCGCTTGTGCCGCGTCGATCGCCCGGTCACCATGCGGATGACTTTCGCGACGCGTGCTTTCCGTCAACGGGATCCGTAACGACTGTAATGCTGCCGCATGCTCCGGATTCGTCACGACGATTTCCCGGGGCAAGATGATACTCAGTTCCTTGATGACAGCGTCGAGCGAAGTAACACTCGTCAAGGCACTCTCGCCTGTCGAGACGTCCCCGCGGGCAATTCCGAACCGTCCTTCTTGTTCAGCGATTGCGACGAGGTAACGGTTTTCCTTTTCCGTCAAGGACGACATCAACGTACCCGGCGTGATGACTTGAATGACTTCCCGCTTCACGAGTCCTTTCGTCAACTTCGGATCTTCGACTTGATCACACAACGCGACTTTATATCCCCGTTCAATCAATTGTTCGATGTACCCGTTCGCCGCATGATGCGGAACCCCGCACATCGGAATCGGATGTTCCGCATTCTTACCATTCTTCGCCGTCAACGTCAGCTCCAGTTCATGGGCAACTTGTTTTGCGTCGTCAAAAAACAATTCGTAAAAATCACCCAATCGGTAAAATAAAAAGGCATCCGGATAATCCGCCTTAATTGAAAAATATTGTTTCATCATTGGTGTGTTGTGTACTGCTTCCATCTTTCCACCTCATTCGTAGAAAAAGCCGACGGATTTCCGTCGGCTTCCCCATTCATTTCATTGATTAATAGCCGCAACCGCCGCTTTTGTTTTCAGCTTCCATCCCACTGCCGGTTTTTCCAGCTAAGACATCGCCATCCGTTGCTTCGATGATTTGATCCGTAATCCCGTTCGAAATCGTCACCGTGATGTACTGAAGTAAGCCGTTGACTTCTTCTTGCGACTCTTGGAACTGTTGGACGACCGGCATCTCATCGAGCTCAGCAAATAATTTATCCAGTTTTGCTTCAACACGCGCGAGTGCCTCTGTTTTTCCGTAGTGCTGGCAGTTGACTGCCTCTTTTTGGAGGAACTTGATTTGTTTCATCATCTTTTGGACTTTTTCGTTGCCATTGATGTTTGCCTCTGCCGCTTTAAATCGTTCGACTTCTGACGTTTCAGAAATCATTTTAGCGATTTCGTTTGCTTTTTCGATGATTTGTTCATCTGTATACATACACATTCGTCCCCTCTATGTCGAGCGGTTAGACCGCTACTCGTCGTTTCTACGAACGATGACTCGTTCTGTCGCATTCATTATACCGTTCTCACTAGAGGGTGACAAGAATAGTTCCTTATTCAATCGAACGCCACAATAAGTAAGCAGCGTGACTGCGGTACGGGGCAAATTGTTCAGCGAGAACAATCGCTTCATTGACAGTCGGACGAACGCCATTCAAGCGTTCAAACGCCCGTAAAATCCCGATGTCGGACGCCGGAAATAGATCACTCCGCCCATAGCCGAACATCAACACATTTTGGACTGTCCAGGGACCGACGCCTTTTAAAGCAATCAATTGTTCAGCGATGACCGCATCTTCCGCCTGTCGGAGTTGTTCAAAGTCAAGATTGGCGGTCGCTGCCCGTAACAAATAATCGACTTTACGACCCGATAGTTGCAACGCCCGTAAGTCATCCACCGAAGCACCCGCCAGTTCAGCTTGCGTCGGCGGAAAAACGACGCCGTCGATTGTCGTTCCGAATGTTCGAAAAACCCGGTCCGTCAAGACGCGTGCGAACGACAGATTGATTTGCTGATGGATGATGGAGCGAATCAATGCTGTAAACGGATCAACATCGAGCACAAGCCGTTCCGCGCCAAACGTTTCAACGATCGAAGCAAGCGTCGTCTGCTTTAGTTCGTGCGACGGGTTCGGTTCATCTAAGCGAAACCGTCGACGCATCGCGTCGACCATCGGTTGTTTTGGTCCATCCCCCGCCAACACGATCGTTCGACGATCGTCCGCCCGGATTTGACCAATCCACGGCGCTTCATCGATACGAATTGGAATCCGTAAGGCATCTGCCGATTGTTGCTGTAGCGAATCATTCAACAGGCGGGTCCGGACACCCTCAAAATCATAATCAGACGTCAATTTTACTTCTTGTTGCCACATCAGAAGTCTCCTTTTACGCAAAAAATAGTTTGACTCCACCTAAAATTAAACCGATGAAAAATCCACAAATCGCTCCGTTGACCCGAATCCATTGTAAGTCGTTTCCGACTTTGTCCTCAATCATATGAATCAACGTTTCCGTATCGAACCGGTTCAAGTTCTCACGGACGAGTCCGCCGATCCGCGCATGGTTTTGGTCGACGAACCGGACGAGTTGGTCTTTCATCCAGCGGTCGCTCTCGTCTTTGAACGTCGGATGGTGTTCCCACTCATCAAGCGCCTGGTTCATTAAAGGCAGTGCCCGTTGTTCCCAAAATGCATCTGATATAAAGTACGTCTCTAGCTCTGCGATGCCTGACGTGTAGGCACGATCGAGGATCGGCTCTAAATCAATCCGTTCGATTTCTTGCATCTTCCACGCATCGATTTTCTCTAATCGGACATCATCTTGTGCGAGCTGTGCCAAATTCCGACGGATGTGATCGATGATCGCCAACCGATTTGGATGATGGACGTGTTTCATGTCTTGAATCACACTCAAGAGGACACTTTGGATGACAAGGCTGAGGCGTTCCTCCGAATAGACTTTTTGGACCGTCTTCGCTGTCACCCGTAAGAAGGTATTTTTTTCTTGATCAATCATTGCCTGATAGGCAAGTCGTCCGATTTGATCGCGGATGACGGGGTCTTGCAAGAGTTTTTGTCCGTAACCGAGCAGTTGATCAATCGCCAACTCATCGAGTCGGCGCTCATCGTTCAAATCGATTAAGCGATCGGCTAATTTCTTCGCCGGGTAAGCACGAATCGTTTCAACGATTCGCTCATCGGCCGCCTTGATGATTGATGCCCGTGGAAGCTTTCGTAAAATCCCGATCAATAGTTCCGTCACGGTCGATCGAAACGCCGGGACTAACACAAGTGAACGTAATAATTTGATGAAGCGATCTGCAAGCGTCATGTGGCGTAGCTTTTCGACGATGCTTTCTTTGTTCAATAAATCTTTTTCGAGCATCTGGACAATCGATTCGATGACCCGTTCCCGATTTTTCGGCAGCAAGTTCGTATGTGGAATCTTTAAACCGAGCGGATGACGGAACAGGGCTGTAATCGCGAACCAATCGGCGATTCCACCGACGAGACCGGCCTCAAAACCACTTTGAAGCCAAAAAATCCAAGCATTTTCTTTAAACGGTAGCGACGCGACAAAACCGACTGCCATAAAAATCAACGAGACGGTCGCGAGGCGTCGTGTCGAAGATTTTGGTGTGTTCACCTCGTGTTGCAAAACACTTCCTCCTTTTCATAGAAAGGGATTGATTGAGCGTATAGTTGATTATACGTTACCCCATTCTGATAAGTTTCGACAAGAAAGAGCCCCAGCCTCACCTGACTGGGACTCGTTATGTAATTAAAACGTGTATTCTCCGAATTTTTTGCCGTCCCACGTCGCCGTTGCCGTTGATACGAAATAGACTAATCCGTTTCCGAATGTGTTCTCCATTAAAGAAACAAGCTGTTGTCCGTTCGTTTGTTCGACAAATGCTAACCGAACCTCTTCCTTGCCTTGATAAATTCGTTCATAGACACTCAGTCCTCGGGCATTGATGAACGTTCGTGCCGTTGCAAAAACAATTGGCCCGACTTCCGGACGACGCTCCTGGATGAAGAGTTGACATTTTTCCTCAAAGGGATTCACGCGATTCACTCCTTCTCTCTTTTTATGGTCATGACTACTTACTTCCCGTCTCTCCCTCATCATAATCCTGTTCTGAAAAAAAAGCGACCATTCGGCCGCTTCTTTCATGATTTCACAAAGTCATTCAAATCTTGACACCTAACTGTCGGGCAACATGAATCGCTGACGTCGACGCACCGATTGTCCCTGCCCCCGGAAAGACGGTATCGCCAATGACATAGAGATTCGGGACACCGGTCCGAAATGATGCCGCGCGGAACAAACTCGTTGAACGCAATTGCGGATAACCGCCGACGCCACCGTCCGGTCGTGACGTGTAACGCACCCAGGCGCCCGGTCCACCAGGATGACGTTCGATTGCCTGCTCGCGAAAGCTGGGAAACTCTTGTTCGACAATCGTTTCGAATACATCCTGCATTCTTTCAATCTGATGCCCGTAATGTACGTTGTCCGTAGCATCAAAGTAACCAATCGGGACGTGACAGGACATCGTCAATGTCCGTACGCCCTCCGGAGCCCGTTTTATATCACCCGAACGTGATAATGACAAAAAGGCATGACCCGACGGTAACCGTTCATCATGAATTTGTCGAAAGGCACTATCGGATGTAACCAATTTTTCCGGAAAGGCAGCATAATACGTGAATGTGGCCCATTGCGCCAGTTTCCTTTGTCTTGCGTACGTCCGTTTAAGCGTCCGTAAAAGAGGTGGACTGACGAGACGTTGCATCGCTTCGAGTGGGAGCGCACCGATGACGACATCTGCTAACACGAGACGACCGCGACGATCTTCTAGTAAAAAGCCATCTGCCGTTTGCTTGACCGACGTGATTTTACGACCAAGCAACATCGTCGCCCCGTCATGTTCTGCCGATTCTTTCAAGATTTCTGCGACTCGATAAAGACCGCCCGGCACATAGTACGCACCGTCGTGATAAATCGATAAGGCAACGGCACCGAGTAACGCGGACGCTTCCTGACCGGTCTGCATACTGTCTAATAAAATCCCGTCCACCAGCCGAGCGAAAACCGATCCTTCCAACCCATGGCGCCGTAACACTTGTCCGACGGTCTGTGTGACGTATGGAAGTAAGGGCAGGCTCGATTGTGCTTCTTTTAGAATCAACTGTGCATCGTGCAATGTTCGTACAGGTAGTGCCGGGAGTGACTCCATCAACGGAGCGACATGACGTTGAATCTTATCGATTTCTTCAAAAAATGTGCCGATTTGCTGCGCCTGTTGTGGGAATACATCTTGTAGTTCTCCGATGAATCGAGCACGGTCACGGTAATAGGCAATATCGTGCCCGTCGATTTTAATCGTCATCACAAGATCAAGTAATTCCGTTTCGACATTTAACCCCAAGTGTTGCAAAATCCGGTCATGAATGCCGCCTCGTTGAAAGCCCATCCCGAGTGTCGCCCCGACCGGATACGTCAAATCTTTTCGGGTGAATTTGCCGGCGGAACCGCCCCATTCGCGACTTCCTTCAAGCAATGTCACGTCATGCCCTTCTCGAGCGAGGAGCGCCGCTGCTGTCACGCCGGCAATCCCACCACCAATAATCGCGACCCGTTTCATTGATTATCCTCCTCTTCCACGACTAGATTTTCTTTAAATAAGAAATCGCGTACTTCGCGGAAAACCGGTTCGCGCCGGTGAATCGTGAAGTGATCATACTTATATGACTTCGTCTCGATGTTGTCAGTATAATCTTCGAGCGTGAACGAACTGTCTAACGGAATCAGATTGAAGTCGCCTCCTTTGGCACCGAAGGAATAAACAAGGACATCACGCGGCCATGTCTCGAGCCGCGCTTTCAATCGCTCGATCGCCTTTGAGTTCTCTGCTAAATCCTGAATCGCCGGACTGTTCGTATTCGTCCCGAACGGAGCAAGCGTCAAGCCGAGCGTCGCATAATTTGATCCACCAATCGGTGCATCAAGCGTGACGACTTTTCGAATCGTATACGGAAGATTTTCATTCAACGTATATTCGACGACGTCGACTCCACCCATACTGTGACCAACAAGTTGGATGTTGGTAAACGTCGCCTTTTGTTGCTTGTCATACTGAGCGATCGCGGCTTCAAGCCACGTCTGTTGCTGCGCAAGGCTTGCTTCATCGTCTTCGAAGGTGATACGAACGAGTGGGAAGCCGGTCGACGAGTCATTGATTTTACAACTTACCTTCCCGGTCCGATCAACATCACATCGCCCTCCGTCATCCGCTAACTTTTTTTCCGTAAAGTTTTCAATCATCGGTAAGAAGGTCCGTTCCGTCCCGAACAAGCCATGCACCATGAACGTCGGGACAATCTCCCCCTTCGATTCCGTCACGATTTGCGTTGTCGGTGGCGGAGCACTGGCCGTCTCCTCAGCAAAGATTAACCATGCACCCCCTCCGAGTAACAGACAAACGAGTAGCGAGATACTGATTGTTTGAAGTTGTTTGCGGCGTAATTTCCGCACGTGGTGGATGATCCAAAACGTCAAGAGACCGAGTCCAATCAATAAGACGATCCCTGTGATAACCCAGCCCGTCGGATTCGGGACGTATGCCACGAGTTGCAATTGATTGTCTTTCGTCCCGTATAATTTCCACGAGACGTCATTGTAGTTCGCCCAGTCGATTTTCTCCGCATTTTGCAAAGCGACGACTTCCGGGACGTGCAGTTTAATCTCGATGTCCGCTTGACGGATGTAACGATCGGCTAACTTTTTAACTTGACCTGTAGGATGATAGCCCTTGATATTTAAGCGATCGATACTTAAGTCGATGTTTGTATTTAAACGGTACGTATTAAACCAAAAACCTTCATGCTTGTCCACATCATACGTCGTATCCGGCGGAATCAAGATTCCTCCGACACCTGTCTTCCATTCATCTTTAATCGAGGCCAAATCTTCAAGGTTCGCGAAGGTTTTTTCCATACGAAGTCCTTCATAGTCGTCCTTCGTTTTAAAAGTCGACGCTGCATAGCCGTTTTTTTCAGCCTGCTTCGCATACATCTCCCAGTCTGGATTAAAGTTCAATAATCGTGCGACCGGATGTTCTTTTGCTGCATACGTCGTCTTCAAGGTGACACTTTGATCCAGATGGACAGTCGCATCATACTGAATGCGAATGCAGCCACCGAGCAAAAACGTCAGCATCAATAAAGACGCCAGCAACAGCTTTTTTTGAATCGTCATAAAGCACGTGCACTTCCTTTCTGAAGTTCTCTTTTCCCTATCATACAATCGAAAAAACAGCCGAATCAATCATCGGCTGTTTTTCTATCCTGTTAAATCAAGTTTAATTCTTGTCCGACTTGTTTGAAGGCTTCGATTGCTTGTTCTAAATCGTCACGCGTATGCTCTGCCGTAACGATTGTCCGGACACGTGCTTTCCCTTTGGCAACGGTCGGGAAGGCAATTCCTTGCGCGAAGACGCCGTGAGCACGCAGTTGATCGGACAACTTATGACAAAGCGCTTCGTCCCCGACGATGACCGGTGTGATCGGCGTCGTCGATGTCCCGATGTTAAAGCCAAGATCACGTAGTCCTTGTTTAAAGAACTCTGTGTTTTCCCAAAGACGATCGAACAGTTCCGTCTCTTCTTCCATTACCCGCAGTGCTTCCCGATTTGCTTCGACGACTGCCGGCGGATGTGACGTCGAGAAGAGGAACGGGCGCCCTTTATGGATTAAGTAATCTTTAACATGCTGTTCACACGCGACATACCCGCCAAGGACACCAATTGCTTTCGACAAGGTACCGACTTGGAGGGCGACACGACCGTCAAGCCCAAAGTGGTTGACCGTCCCGCGACCACTTTTTCCTAAAACGCCTGAGGCATGTGCGTCATCGACCATGACAAGCGCATCGTACTTTTCTGCGAGTTCGACGATTTCCGGAAGTGGTGCGATGTTACCGTCCATTGAGAAGACGCCGTCCGTGACGACGAGTCGTGTCCGTGCGTCTTGAGTCTCTTGGAGCGCTGCTTCAAGATCAGCTAAGTCGACGTGTTTGTAAATGCGGCGTTTCGCTTTCGTCAAGCGAATCCCATCGATGATCGAAGCATGATTAAGGGCATCGGAAATGACGACATCCTCTGGTCCGAGCAGTGCCGACAAGACACCGAGGTTCGTTGCGAATCCCGACTGGAAGACAAGTGCTGCTTCTGTATGTTTAAAGGTCGCGAGTTCTTGTTCGAACGCTTCATGCATTTCGAGTGTTCCCGCGATCGTCCGGACCGATCCTGTCCCGGCACCGAATTCAAGCGCTGCATCCGCTGCCCGTTTTGCGAGACGCGGGTGCGCTGCGAGTCCGAGATAATTGTTTGAAGATAGTTGAATCAGTTCTTTTCCATCAATCGTCACACGATTGTGTTGTGCACTTTCGAGTGGTACGAGCTTGCGGAACGTCCCCGCCGCTTTCATTTCCTCTAATTCTGTCCGTAAGTGTTCGAAACCCATTAATTCGTCCCCCTTGGTTGTAGTACAACTTTGCCACATTTCCCTTGGCGCATCAATTCGAAGCCTTCTTCAAATCGTTCGAGCGGTAATGTATGTGTGATTAACGGTTTGACATCGACCTTGCCGCTCGAAAGAAAGGCTGATACTTGGCTCCATGTCTCGTACATCTTCCGCCCCGTGATTCCTTGGACGCGGACCCCTTTAAAGACGACATGGTTCGTCAAGTCGATTTCAACCGGTTTGACGGGCAGACTTAAGATGTTGACATCTCCGCCTGCCGTCACCATTTCAAAGGCTTGACTGATCGCGACCGGATGACCACTCATCTCGCAGACGACATCGATTCCGTCGCCGTCCGTCATCATCATGATCCGTTCGATGACATCATCATGGCGTGAATCAAGAACGACATCTGCGCCCATCGTCTTCGCAAGCTCTAACCGATACGGATTGACATCAATCGCGACGACTTCCGCTGCCCCTGCCGCTTTCGCGACCGAAACGGCCATCAAACCGATTGGACCACAGCCGACGATGGCGACCGTCTTGGCACTGACGTCGCTTGCAAGTACCGTGTGGACGGCATTTCCCATCGGTTCTTGAATCGACGCGATGCTTGCCGGCATTTCTTCCGGATTGACCCAGAGGTTTTCTTCCGGCATGACGACGTACTCGGCAAAACAGCCTTGCGTATCGACACCGATGATTTTCGTGTTTTTACAAATATGATACTGTCCCCGTAAACACTGTTTACATTGATGACAGACGATGTGTGTCTCAGCTGAAACATGATCCCCAAGCTTCAGACGTTTTGTCCCTTCGCCGAGTTCGACGACTTCTCCCGAAAACTCATGTCCGAACACGTATGGCGGATTGACACGAGACGCGGCCCAGGCATCCCATCCGTAAATGTGGACGTCTGTCCCGCAAATCGAAGTCGCTTCAACGCGAATCAATACTTCACCGCGTCCCGGGACAGGAACCTCGACTTCTTTCAAGACCGCTCCAAAACCACGCTCTTGTTTGACGAGTGCCCGCATCGTTTTTGTTTGCGTCGTCTGTTCTTCCATCGTCACTAATTTTGTCATATTTCCCCGACTCCTTCATGGGTCTTACCTGTTTCTCTAATCGGTAATGACCAAATGTTTAGCATCCCCAAAAACCAAACCATCATTCGACTCTATTTTACATGAATTCCGCAGCGAGTTGGTTAAATGTTTCTTCATTCATTTCAAGATCGGCAAACGTCAGTCCCGTCTCATCATACCCATCGATTTGTGACTGATAGTCGAGCCGCGAATCATCTTGATAAATCAGACCCATGACGAGTCCGTCGTGCTCATGGACGACGCGTTTCGCTGTATCGAGATTTGTTGCATCATACCCCTCAATCTCGTCCAGCTTCGTCAAATTTTGTTTGAACCAATCGTACGTGTTGACCTTGTTAAACGTCACACAGGGACTGAAGACATTAATGAAGGCGAACCCTTTATGTTCCGTCGCTTGTTCGATCAGCCGTGTCAATCCTTTCAAGTCGTTCGAGAAACTTTGGGCGACGAACGTCGCACCGGCAGTCAAAGCAAGCTCGACCGGTGAAATGCTCTTCTCAATCGAGCCTTTCGGTGTCGACTTCGTTTTGAATCCGGGAGCTGACGTCGGTGATGTTTGCCCCTTCGTCAAGCCGTAGATTTGATTGTCCATGACGATGTACGTCATGTCGACATTTCGTTTGAAGGCATGGACCGTATGCCCCATCCCGATTGCAAAACCGTCCCCGTCCCCGCCGGACGCGATGACTGTCAATTCCCGGTTCGCCATCTTGACGCCTTGGGCAATCGGGAGCGAACGGCCGTGGACACCATGAAACCCATAAGTATTGATGTAACCAGAAATGCGACCGGAACAGCCGATTCCAGAAATCAAAGCCAGTTCTTCCGGCTCAAGACCGACGTTCGCGACGGCACGTTGAATCGCTGCTTGAATTGAGAAGTCACCACATCCCGGACACCAGTTCGGTTTGACATCATTTCGAAAATCTTTAAAGGTTGCCATTAAAAACGCCTCCTGCTACTACCTGTTCTACGACTTCTGCCGGATAGAACGGATCACCGTTGAATTTCAAGATGTGTTCAATCTTGTCTGCGAACCCACAGTTCATCTGAATCAGTTTCGCGAGTTGACCGGTCGCATTGTATTCGACGACGACGACTTTTTTCGCCCGCTCAAGATGTGGACGGACGAGTTCACTCGGGAACGGGTGCATTTGACGAATATGCAAGTGATCGACTTTCATCCCTGCATGCTCTAGACGTGGCATCACTTCTTCAATCGTCCCGCGCGTCGAATTGAAGCCGACGAACAGGATGTCTGGTGTCTGATGCTGTTCCGTCACAAGGACAGCGTCTGCTAGACGGAATTGATTGAGTTTGCGTAAACGTTTCGTCATTTGATCGACCCGGTTCTTCGTTGCTTCCGAGGGACGTCCTTCTTCGTTATGTTCGACGCCCGTCACGTGATGAATCCCGTGTTTCATTCCCGGGACGACACGCGGGCTGATCCCGTCTTCCGTCACTTCATACCGTTTGAAGTAGTCTTTCCCGGCAAGTTCCGGTAAGTCGCCTTGCAGTAATTTTCCGCGTCGGATTTCGACACGTTCTAAGTCGAGCGGTTCGACCGATTGTTTTCCAAGCGATAACATCAAGTCGGTCAAAAGGATGACCGGACATTGGTATTCTTCTGCGATATTAAAGGCTTCTGCCGCATCATAAAACGCTTCTTCGACCGTCGACGGTGCAAGGACGACTTTCGGAATCTCGCCATGCGTACTGTAAATCATCGCCATCAAGTCCGATTGTTCTTGTTTCGTCGGGAGTCCCGTTGACGGTCCTCCCCGTTGTGTATCGATGATGACGAGTGGTGTTTCCGTCATCCCGGATAACCCGATGGCTTCCGCCATCAACGACAGTCCTGGTCCAGCTGACGCCGTCAAGGCACGGACACCGGCATAGTTCGCGCCGATCGCCATCGTGACAGCTGCCAGTTCATCCTCTGTCTGAACGACCGTTCCCCCGAACTGTGGTAATTTCTTGATTAAGTACTCCATGATTTCTGACGATGGTGTAATCGGGTAAGCGGCCATCAAGCGGGCTCCCCCTGTCACGGCACCGAGGGCAATCGCATCGTTGCCAATCATGAACATGCGTTGCTTCCCGTCGGCCGGTTCCAGGATGAACCGCTCGGCATCGAGTGCCATCTCTTCAAAAGCAGCTGCTCCTTCCCGAATCGCCGATAAGTTCTTTGCGACCATCTCCGGACCTTTGCGACCAAAAATTTGTTCGACGACGGCTTCAAACCGTTCTGGATCAATTCCGAGAATCGCACTTGAAGCACCGATCGCGACCATGTTTTTCATCAGTGCGGTTCCAAGACCCGCTGCGATTTCCGTAAACGCAATCGGATAGAGATCGGCACGCGAAGCATCCGGATTCGTCGGCTTGAACTTTGCGTCGGCAATGATGATTGCCCCCTGGCGTAACTCGTGGAAATTGACATCGATCGTCTCTTGATCAAATGCCACTAAAATATCGAGATCGTCCGCGACGGTCCGAACTTCATGTGTCGCCACACGAATCTTATTGTTTGTATGTCCACCTTTGATGCGTGAAGAAAAGTGACGATATCCATATAAATAATAACCAAGACGGTTGAGGGCAATCGCAAAAATCTCACCTGTCGATTCGATTCCCTCTCCCTGCTGTCCGCCTACTTTCCATGATAATTGATTGTACATCGACGTTCGCTCCTTCTCTGTCCCCTGAAATGATGGAAGCGTCTTACTTTACTATCCTCCCTCATGATACCGATTTACAGATACTTGTACAATCCTCCCCCGGAAATCCGTTCGTTTTTTTGATTTTCGTCACGACAAAAAGACCATCTACTCTAGCCGAGTAGATGATCACGTGTATTTAGGACCTATGTCCGAACGATCTTAGCGTGGTTCAACGATGAGTTTAATTGCAGTCCGTTCTTCGCCATCAATCATGATGTCGGTAAAGGCTGGGATACAGATTAAATCCATGCCAGCCGGCGCAACGAATCCTCGCGCAATCGCGACCGCCTTAATGGATTGATTGAGTGCACCCGCACCGATTGCCTGAATCTCGACAGAACCTTTCTCTCGAAGCACGCCCGCAATCGCTCCTGCGACGGCGTTCGGATTCGATTTAGCTGATACTTTCAGGGCGTCCATGCAATGTACCTCCCAATCAAAAATGACACTTAATCAAAGAATATCGATTGATCCGTCAAATGAATCCGTTCAATCTTCGTTGCTTTTTTCGTCGCATCATCGATATGAATCAAGACTCCATTTAGTTGTTCCCGTCCTTCCGCAACTTCAAACCGAGTTGGAAGCTGTGTCTTAAATTTTCGTAAGACATCATCTTTACGCATCCCGAGGACACCGTCCAGTGGACCTGTCATGCCGACATCCGTGATGTAAGCTGTTCCACCGTCAAGCACACGTTCGTCGGCAGTTTGGACGTGCGTGTGGGTTCCGACGACCGCTTGGACACGTCCGTCGAGGTGATAACCCATCGCGATTTTTTCACTCGTTGCTTCCGCATGGACGTCAACGAAAATCGCATCGACTTCCCCTTCGACTTCCGCAATCAACGCGTCAACAGTCCGGAAGGGATCTCCGAGTGCTGGTAAGAAGACCGTTCCTTGGACGTTGATGACGGCAATCTTTTTATTCCCGACCTTTAAGACCATCATGCCACGACCTGGTGTTCCTTCCGGATAGTTTGCTGGACGGACAATCCGGTCAGCGTCATCAATCCAGTCGAAAATGTCCCGATTGTCAAACGTATGATTTCCCATCGTGACGCCGTGGAAACCAAGTTCGAGTAATTGGTGATAAATCGATTTCGTGATGCCACGACCGTGTGCTGCATTTTCACCGTTGACGAGCATGACGGTTGGATTGTACTTCGACTTCAGACGTGCCGTAAATTGTTGTAAGATGTGTCGACCTGGTGCGCCAACGACGTCTCCGATAAATAAAATCTTCATGCTAATTCCTCCAATACATTAAAAAAGTGGCGGTCGCCCGCCACTTTGCTTATTTTGCGTATTCGACTGCTCGTGTTTCCCGAATGACCGTGACCTTGATATGACCCGGATAATCGAGTTCTTCTTCGATTTTCTTCCGGATATCACTCGCCATCTTGTGTGCTAAGACATCATCGACAACGTCAGGACGGACGATAATCCGAACTTCACGACCGGCTTGAATCGCAAACGATTTTTCAACACCATCGAATGATTCTGAAATTTCTTCCAAACGTTCGAGGCGTCGAATGTAACTTTCAAGCGTTTCTTGTCGTGCACCTGGACGTGCTGCTGAAAGTGCGTCTGCTGCCGCGACAAGGACGGAGATGACCGAAGTCGCTTCCGTATCACCATGGTGAGAAGCAATCGCATTGATGACTGTCGGATGCTCTTTGTACTTCGTACCGAGCTCGACACCAATCTCAACATGACTTCCTTCCACTTCATGGTCAATCGCTTTTCCGATATCGTGCAGGAGACCTGCCCGTTTCGCAAGCGTGACATCTTCGCCAAGTTCCGCTGCCATCATTCCCGCAAGATGCGCGACTTCAAGTGAGTGGAACAAGACGTTTTGTCCGTAACTCGTCCGGTATTTCAAGCGACCGAGAATCTTGACGAGATCCGGGTGGATTCCATGAATCCCGACATCATATGTCGCTTCTTCTCCGATTTCGCGAATTCGCTCATCGACTTCGCGACGTGATTTGTCGACCATCTCTTCAATCCGTGCCGGATGAATTCGACCGTCTTGGACAAGCTTTTCAAGCGCCATCTTCGCCACTTCACGACGAATTGGATCAAATCCAGACAAGATAACAGCTTCCGGTGTATCATCGATGATTAAATCGATTCCCGTTAACGTTTCAAGTGTCCGAATGTTACGACCTTCACGACCGATGATTCGACCCTTCATCTCATCATTCGGTAGGTTGACGACAGATACCGTCGTCTCAGCGATATGTTCAGCGGCGAACCGTTGAATCGCGAGGGACAAGATGTTACGTGCTTTCTTGTCGGCTTCTTCTTTTGCTTTTTGTTCGATTTCTTTTTGTAGCATTGCCGCATCATGCAGCGCAGCTTGTTTTGTCTCATCCATGATGATAGCGCGCGCTTCGTCTTGCGAAAGATTCGCAACACGTACGAGCTCTTGGCGACCTTCTTCATACAGATCCTCAACTTTGCGTTCTAACGCTTCAGCTTGTTGCTTCCGCTTCGCGATCTCAGCGTCTCGTGTGTTGATTTGATCTTCCTTTCGGTCGATTGAGTCGACACGGCGATCGAGAGTCTCTTCTTTTTGGAGCAAGCGGGCTTCTTGTTTTGTTAGCTCTTGACGACGTTCACGAAGTTCTTTTTCTACTTCATTGCGAAGTTTAAAGGCTTCGTCTTTCGCTTCGAGTAATGCTTCTTTTTTCGTTGCTTCCGCTGACACTTGTGCCCGTTCGACGATTTTTGTCGCTTCGGTTTCCGCGCCTTGAATCTTTGCTTCAGCAATCGATTTCCGCAAGAAGTAGCCTACGATGAATGCGATGAGCAAAGTGAGGAGAAGTATGATAATCCAAGTTATTGTATCCATGGGTTCACCTCCCCTTTGCAAGGTGTTTCTTAGTTCATTTCGGTTTTTCATCGAAGCTGTCTAAAAAACGTACATCTATATTGTAAGGATAGCACTCGTTCATTGTCAACGAACGGGCGGGAAAGAATTCCTTTGTTTTCCTCTTTTCAACAAAAAACACCTTGAATCGAGGTAACTTCAATGAAAAATCTAAAAAAAGATAACGTTCACTCCAGCGAGTAAACGTTATCGATTGTTCGATTCACCTTCAAGAAGGAACCGCCTCTATATTATTCTGCGAATAGATCTTCTGTTTCTTCTTCTACTTCCGCATCAAGTGCACGTTCAACAAGACCGTGGTGCTCACGAATCAAGCGTTCGACTTCCTCAGCGACCTCCGGATGCTCGACCATGTATTGTTTCGCGTTTTCACGTCCTTGACCGAGACGTTCTGAATTATAAGAGTACCATGCACCACTTTTTTGAACGATATCGAGATCCGTCCCGATGTCGATTAACTCACCGACTTTAGAAATCCCGAGACCATACATGATATCAACTTCTGCTTGTTTGAATGGTGGTGCAATTTTATTTTTAACGACTTTGATTTTTGTTTTATTCCCGACGATATCCGTTCCATTCTTCAATGCTTCCGCACGACGAACTTCAAGACGGACAGACGAGTAGAATTTCAAGGCACGTCCACCTGGAGTCGTTTCTGGGTTCCCGAACATGACACCGATTTTTTCACGGATTTGGTTGATGAAGATGACAATCGTCTTCGATTTGTTTGTTGCACCAGACAACTTACGTAATGCCTGACTCATCAAACGTGCTTGAAGACCTACGTGGGAATCACCCATTTCGCCTTCGATTTCAGCTTTTGGTACGAGCGCTGCAACCGAGTCGACGACGAGCACGTCTACTGCACCTGAACGGACGAGGGCTTCAGCGATTTCAAGTGCCTGTTCCCCTGTATCCGGTTGTGATAACAATAACTCATCAATGTCGACACCAAGTTTATTTGCGTAGGCTGGATCTAACGCATGCTCTGCGTCGATGAACGCTGCCTGACCGCCTTGTTTTTGTACTGCTGCAATCGCGTGGAGCGCAACAGTCGTTTTACCAGAAGATTCTGGACCGTATACTTCGATTACCCGTCCACGTGGATATCCACCTGCACCGAGAGCTATATCTAATGTGATTGATCCAGAAGAAATAACAGATACTTTCTGGTCTGCATTTTCACCTAGTTTCATGATTGAACCTTTACCAAATTGCTTCTCTATCTGGCGTAATGCCATTTCAAGTGCTGCTTTACGATCACTCACGTAGCAGGCCTCCTTCTATTTATCTTACTGAGATTATTGTACTTCTTTTGAGACCGAATGACAAGCTTTTTACGAACATTTATTCGCATACTTGGAATTATTCTTATTTCGGTTGAACGGCAATTTTCTTAAGGTATTTCAACAGAAGGAAGTACGCATCTTTTACAGAACGTAATCTAATCATACCACGGTCGAATGCTGGGTAGGTAAATTCAACGACCTCCGTTCCGTCCGGTGTTGCTAGGGCGCAATAGACCGTTCCGACTGCTTTTCCACTATTACTCGTCGGTCCCGCTTCCCCTGTCAACGCAATAGCAAGATTCGATTGATAGAGACGTCTCGCTCCTTCAGCCATCGCAATCGCGACGTCAGCGCTGACGGCCGTTTGTTCGCGCAGCAAGGTTTCGCTAACGCTTAACAGGTTACGCTTCGCTGCATCGTCATAGACGACGGCACCTCCACGAAAGCTGTTGCTTGCTCCCGCAATGTCAGTCAAACCGCTCGCAAAAGCTCCTCCTGTTAAAGATTCCGCTGCCGCAAACGTCACGCCTGCCTCTTCACAAGTCCGTAAGACGACTTCCGGTAAACTCGTTTCACCATAGCCATAAAAGTACTCCTCGACTTCCGCAAGGACAAGTTGTTCGAGTTCGTCAAGCATCTCGATGGCAACTTGTTCCTGCGCCGCTTTCGCCGTCAAACGTAACCGTACTTCAGCAAGTTCCGCATACGGTGCGATCGATGGATTTTGTGAGGAACGAATCAAATCGGTCAATCGGTCGTTCAGTGCCGATTCCCCGATTCCGAAAAAGCGAAGTGTTCTCGATTTGATGGTTTCCTGTCCAAACAAATGATCAAAATGATCGGCGATGATTTGCTTCATTTCCCGCGGGACACCTGGTAATAAGATATATTGGTGGTCAGCCGTCTTCAGCGACATCCCTGGCGCGAGACCCGCACCGTTCGAAAGGACATCCGCCCCTTCAATGACCAGCGCCTGTTTTTTTTCATTATCCGTCATCATGCGACCACGTGTTTTCAAAAAACCTTCAATCCGGCTGTACGCGACTTCGTCAACTTGCAAACGACGTCCGAGCAGCTTAGCGAGCACTTCTTTCGTCAAATCATCTTCCGTCGGCCCAAGTCCCCCCGTGATGACGAGGAGGTCGGCACGTGCTTGCGCCTGTTTGAAGACGTCCGTCATCCGCGCCTCATTATCGCCGACGACACTATGATAATGGACATCGATGCCGCAACTCGCGAGCCATTCCGAGAGGTACTGTGCATTCGTATTGGCGATTTCTCCTAATAATAGTTCACTTCCGACTGCTATGATTTCTGCTTTCATCTTCATTCCCCGCTTTCAAAAGTATATAAAAAGACTGTCCGATTTAGCGAACAGCCTTGTTTGAGATAAGTTACATCGATTTCGTGATTAATTTAATGTTTTTTGAGAAATACTCAACGCCTGAGTAAATCGTTAAGATTAACGCCAGCCACATCGTAATTTCAGCAAACGGGATATTGAGTAATGCAAATCCGATATCGTGAAGCAAGAAAGCGATGATTGACGTCAGTTGAACCCATGTCTTCGCCTTACCTGAGTTTCCGGCTGCTAAGACGATTCCTTCGTCTGATGCGACGAGACGAAGCCCTGTCACGGCAAACTCACGGCAGAGAATGATGACGACGACCCAAGCTGCAACGAAATCGAGCTCTACAAGGTAAACGAGTGCAGCTGCGACTAACATCTTATCAGCGAGTGGATCCATAAACTTTCCGAAATTCGTGACTAACTTATTTTTACGTGCCAAGTAACCATCCAACCAGTCCGTGATGGCAGCAACTGAAAAAATCATCGCCGCAACAAAGTGAGAAACCGGAAGTTCGGCACCGAGAACGTCCCATTGACCCCAGTTTGGGTCGATGGCGAGTACTGCGACAAAGACAGGAATTAACAAGACACGTAATACCGTCAATTGATTAGGCAAGTTCATTCTGGTATCCTCCTCCTTTTTATGTAAGATCAGTAGCTATGCCGTCTTACGGCGTAGCTACTTTCTTCAAGTAAATATTTTGAACGAGGAGCGAACGGTTAAGTTTGAGCTCCTGGTCATTGACGACGATTTTATCGATGCCTTTAATTGAACCGATGCGAATCCGAATCAAATCTGTTTTCGCATCTTTGACGACGACCGGGTTCGGATCGGACGCATTGATATGTTCTGGCGCGAGCGCCTCTCCTTCAAGCGATGTATCACGTACTCCGACAAACGGTGACGGCGATGCATCTTTTTTGATGCTGATCGAGACATCCATCGTTTTATCCGCCGGTACTTCATATGTGATATCTTGCCCAGAGGTCGTTTTCGCCACTAATGGCTTCTTGACTTCCTCTTTCGGTTCTTCTGTCACTTCTTCTTTTGGTTCTTCTTTCGGCTCTTCCGTTGCCGGAACATCCGTCTCCTGACTCGGAGCGTCTCCTTCATCAATCGTCACATCACTCTGTTTCGGTGCTGTCGTATTGGCTTTATCACTCGAATCGAGGAAATTTTGCAACGCATAGTAAAGTGCGACACCAATCGCAAAGATTAACAGGATGATAATGATGTTTGGAATCCACCGTTTGGCAACACTCTTTTTCGGAGCCGTCGACTTCGAATAGGTTGCGCGTCGTGACAACTCGACGACCGGTTGTGCTTCAGGTTCCGGCAAGTCTCGTTTATACGTCTCAAACACTTCGTCTACGTCCAGACCGAGTGCTTCGGCATACGTTTTGATGAAAGCACGTGCATAAAAAGCACCGGGCAATTGATCGTAGGCACCTTCTTCAATCGCGACGATATAGCGCTTTTGAATTTTAGTCGTGCTTTGAATTTGTTCTAGCGAAACGCCTAATGTCTCACGTTGTTCTTTTAAGTAGGTTCCGAGCTCGGTCATCGGTAACACACCTTCCATTTTCATTACTTATTTAAAAATTGAACCATTCATTTCCGCCAAGTGCACGTGGAGGTTCGGTCACGATGATTTCTTCGGTCGTGTTGCGTAATTCAATGATGTAATCGAAATCATCCCACGTGTATTCACTCGACTTAACGAACGCATCCGGATGTTCGACGATTTTCGTCGCTGGCAAACGCATGACTTCACGTAAAATTTGCCAATGGCGCTCATCGAAGTGCCGTTGGGACACAAGGGCATCGATGATGTAGACGTAGTCGCCCGTCCGTTCATCGTCAAATAACGAAGTTCTGACCGTTTGTTTGATTAAAGTCGACGATAAGAACAACCATTTCTTATTTGCACTGACACTTGCTGCGACGATCGATTCTGTTTTCCCGACCCGCGGCATGCCACGGACACCAATCAGCAGATGCCCATCCTGCTTACATAATTCAGCCATGAAATCGACGAGAATCCCTAAGTCTTCTCGAACAAAACGGAATGTTTTTAATTCATCACTACTATGGTCGATATAACGACCATGACGAATCGCAATCCGGTCACGCAACTTCGGCTTCCGGAGTTTGACGATCTCAATCGTCGGCATCGTCTTTAAGATGGCTGCGAGTCGCGGTATTTGATCAGGCTGTTTCGTTTGAAGTAACATGCCGCGGCGCTCACGATCAACACCATTGATCGTGACAATCGAGATATGCAGCATCCCCATAAGTGAGGCAATATCTCCTAGCACCCCCGGACGATCGACATTCAATTCGTACTCAAGATACCACTGTTCGAATTCACCCACTCGCTAGCCCTCCTCGTCTATACGGTTATCCATTCCCCATGTTAAATGATTTTTTGAAAAATGAAAAGCATTCCTCGTTCAATTTTCAAGCGATCACATCCACGCGCCATCAATTTTTAAAGTGGCTCCCGAGATATATCCAGCCTCTTCCCCCATTAAAAATGTGATAGCCGAGGCTACTTCTTCTTCCGTCCCGAACCGACCAGCCGGAATCTCCGCTAAGGCTTGTTCGCGATCTTCCTTCGAAAAAACAGCATTCATCGGCGTATCAATCCAACCAGGCGTGACAGCATTGATTCGTCCGTTCATTGCGCCTAGTTCTTTGCTATAGGCTTTTACGAAACCAAGTTGTGCCGCCTTACAGCTCGAATAAACGACTTCTCCGGCTACGCCGAACTCGCCTAAGACACTGCTGACGACAACGATCGACAACGGTGCGGAGAATGGTTTCTTATGTGTCAAGAACTGACTGATGCGAATGAGCGATTCGACGTGCAAGGTCATCATCGATTCAATTGAGTTCGTCGATTGATCGATTAACAGTCCACTAAAGCTCGTCCCGGCGATATGGACGAAACCATCGACTGGTGGCAAACCCTCACAAAGAGAGGCAATCTTTTCCCGATTCGACAAATCGCCTGCGACGATTTCAGTCGTCACAGGCAACTCCTGTACAAATTGCTCAAGCTCGTTTCGGCGTTGATGTGTATGCAAGACAAGTTCATGTCCGGCTGCTGCCAGGCGTCTCGCTGTCGCTAGACCGATGGCACCACTGGCACCTGTAATAAAAATCCGCATCGGTTAGACATATGGTTTGACGATTGAAATCGCTCGGTTCTCAAGCGCAAACAATTCGTCAAAACGTGCTTCAATTTCCTCTTTCGTAATCGAAGCAATCAGTGTCGGCAATGCAAACATGTTCGTGTCCGCTAAAGCATGACGTGAAAACTGATTGGCGATAAATTCCGGCGAATTCAATGCCCGTAAGAATTTCCCTTGCATCATATTCCGCTTCCGGACGACTTCCGTCTCGCTGAACGAGGGACGCTTTGTAAGAAGCTCCTCATACGCTGCGATGAAACGTTCCGGATCTTCCGTTTCCATCCCGAATGTCGCAAAAGCAAATTCTTCTTCGCTCGAATAATCAAAACTGAATGTATCGTCAATCAATCCTTCTTCATACAAGTCGAGATACGTCGACGAGGTTTGATCAAACAGGAGATGTAGGAGTAACTCACTCGTCATTTCTCGGCGGACTTGTTCTTCGCCGCGAAGTGATTCATCCTTATATCCAATCAAGACTTTCGGTGTCTTGACGTCGAGCTCGAGTTCGAATCGCGGACGTGCGACTTCTTTTGGTTCAACGCCGTAATCGCGTTCGATTGCCGGACGGTCTGTATAATCTTTTTTCGCTTGATTTTGTTTGATCAACTCAAGCGTTTCCGTAGGATTGATGTTTCCGACGACAAACAAAACCATGTTTGACGGATGATAGAATGTCCGGTAACACGTATACAAATCATCGGCTGTAATCTTGTCAATCGACTCCGGTGTACCTGCGATGTCAATCCGAACCGGGTGATTCGCGTACATCGATTCGATGAGTCCAAAAAATAGACGCCATCCGGGATTATCTTGGTACATCTGAATTTCTTGCGTAATGATGCCTTTTTCCTTCTCGACACTCTCCGGTGTAAAGTAAGGATCTTGAACGAAATCAATCAATGTTTCGAGATTTTGCTCGATCAGCGATGTCGCAGAGAACAAATACGCTGTCCGTGAGAATGATGTAAAGGCGTTCGCTGATGCACCGAGACGACCAAATTCTTGGAAGACGTCCCCTTGCAACGACTCAAACATTTTATGCTCGAGGAAGTGGGCAATCCCGTCCGGTACGCTCACCCAGTCCTCACCTTTTTTGAAACGATTGTCGATTGAACCATAGCGGGTCGTAAACGTCGCATACGTTTTTTCATAACCTTTTTTCTGAAGTAAATAAACAGACAAGCCATTGTCTAATTGTTCGAAAAATACCGTTTCGTCTGTATCATGATACGTTAACTGTTCCATTATTCTTCACCTCGCAATAAATAGACTGCCTCTAATTCGATTTTAGCGGCTAGACGGACGACATCTTCACGCGTCGCCGTCTCGATGATATGAATTTCATCTTCTAGCGTCAATCCACGCATTTTCGATCCGTTCAACCAGCCAATCAATTGTCCGGGTTGATCGAGAATTTGACGACGCGCATTGATGAGCATCGCTTTCGTTTGCGTCAACTCTTCAGCCGTAAAGTTCCCGGCTTTCAAATCGACAAGCTGTTCCTTGATGATTGTTTCTGCCCGTTCCGCTTTTTGAGTTTCGACACCGGAGTAGACATATAATGCACCATTCAACGCCGCATAACGCGATGCTGCATAATACGCGAGACTTTCTTTTTCCCGGACATTCATGAACAATTTCGAATGGGGAAATCCACCAAAAAGACCGTTGACGATTTGCATCCGGATCGAATCAGCAGATGTCGGATCGACTGCAACACGGTAGCCTAAATGTAACTTTCCTTGTTTGATTGGTTGTGTCTCTGATGAACGCTTCACACCGGCGACTTGTTTCAAGGCCGGAATATAATGACTCGTTTTTTCACTGTGCGAAGGCAAGAAGGATAATGCCTCTTCCATTTCGTCACGTGTCACATGACCGACGACGAAAACATCGATCCGGTCGTTTTCAATCATCGACCGATATGTATCGCGCAAGGAGGATGTTGTAATTGCCTCTAATCCTTCGAGCGTACCGAGTGACGACAGTGAAACGGCTTCTCCAGGGGCCATTAACTCAAGAAGACGCTGCTGGGCAAAACGCATTTTATCATCATAAAGTGAGCTGATCCGTAACGCATGGAGACGTTTTTCCTGTTTGACGAACTGTTCACGGAAGCCGCCTTCGGTTAAGTCAGGATAGAAAATCATTTGTTCGAGCAAATCAAGCGCCTCTTC
This sequence comes from Exiguobacterium sp. N4-1P, assembly GCF_002214325.1. Classification (NCBI taxonomy): domain Bacteria; kingdom Bacillati; phylum Bacillota; class Bacilli; order Caryophanales; genus Exiguobacterium; species Exiguobacterium sp. N4-1P. Next base: position 1,008,200 of record NZ_CP022236.1, on the reverse strand, counting down.
AAGCAACGTCTCATGCCGTACGAGATCACCTCGGACGACGTCGAGCTGGAATGAAATAACATGCTCTTCGCCGAATTTCGAAGCATCTGCATAAAGTCCCGCATCATATAAGGTTTCGAGTGGTTCACGTAGCGCCTTCATCGATGGATAGGCCGCTGTCGATTTTTCCATGATGTACGGTAAGATCGCCCGGCTCGTCAGCGTTTTTTCTTCAAGTGGTGCAGAAAATGTGACGAGTACGGTCGTTGTCTTGAATTTATCGGTCGGGACGAGATGGTACGTCGTCCCCTCTTTTTTCCACGTTTCGAATGACTGACTCATTTACTCTCCATCCTTTCGTTTAAACACATGTGCACTGCGAAGGTATTCAATATCTGCTGTTTGATTGACTGCATTCTCATAACGCGCTGCGGCAAAGAAAAAGTCACTCAGTCGGTTGATGAATGGCAAGAGGTGACGGGCTTGTGCGACATCGACCATCGAACGTTCAATCCGTCGACAAATCGTTCGCGCAACATGCAGGCTTGCCGCTGCTTCCGTTCCGCCTGGCAAGATAAACTTATCGAGCGGGGGAGATAATTCCGTTAAACTATCAATCCAACTCTCAAGATTTTCTGTCGCAGTTTGACTCAAGCGGGATTCTTTTTGTTCGACGTACATTAAGTCACTTCCACAATCAAACAAGGCATGTTGAATGACAATCAATTGTTCTTTTACTTCAATCGAAGTTGCTTTTGTCCGTGCGAGGCCGACGAAGCTGTTCAGTTCATCCAGTTCACCCATCAAATCGATTTGCACATCATTTTTTTTAACGCGGCCACCGACGAGCGATGTTTCCCCTGAATCCCCGGTTTTTGTATAAATCTTCATTTTTCTCACTCCTATAGCGAAAGGAAGCGAATCAGAGAGTTCGCTTCCTTTGTTTTTTCGGTAATCGAATTCGGAATGTCGAGCCTTCGCCGAGCTGGCTCTCGACTTCGACCTCCCCTTCATGCGATCGGACGACGTTCACGACAATCGCGAGACCGATCCCTGTCCCCGTCTTGCCACGCGTCCTTGCTTTGTCCGCCTTATAGAAACGATCAAAAACGAACGGGACATCTTCTTCCGGAATTCCTGTACCGGAATCAATTACGGATAGGAATATGTTTTCCCTATCTTCCGTAATGTTAATCTCGATTTGACCATCCTCGGTGTAACGAAGCGCATTGCCGAGTAAGTTCGTCAACACTTGCTCCATTTGATCGGGATCCGCCTCGAACTCGACGTTCGGTCCGACGACGTCAAACGATACACGTTTGTCGCGTCCCATTTGCTTGAATTTTTTAATCATCCGTTTTGCAAACGGGACTGCTTCCATCGGTTCAATCCGTAACTCTTGATGACCTGCCTCCATTCGGGCAAGATCGAGTAAATCATTGACGAGACGCGATAGACGTTGCGACTCATCATAAATGATTGAAGCAAATTCTTTTGTCGCTTCATCGCTTTCCGTCATCCCGTCGACGATCGCTTCCGAGTACCCTTGGAGCATGACGAGCGGTGTCCGCAATTCATGACTGACGTTCGCAACGAAGTCGGCGCGCATCTTCTCGAGCTGCTGCGCTTCTGTCATGTCCCGTAAAACGGCAACAGCACCAATCTGCTCTTCGTGCTCAAGTAACGGACTGACGATAATGATGTAATAACGACCTTCCCGTTCAAAGGAAACAGTCATTTCTGTCTCTGTCCGCATGACGGTCTTGAACAAATCAATCAGTTCTTCCGGAACCGGTGCCCCTGCCAAAAAATCTTCTGCCGGCGGATTTGTCGCGAGCAACTCCCCGGAATCAGAGAACGTCAAGACGCCATCTGCCATACAGCGTAAAATGGATGACAACAGATGTCGTTCTTTATCGAGATCCGTGACATATTGATTCAATTGGCTGCTCATTTCATTGAATGCCAACGCCAAGTCCCCGATTTCATCGCGTGAACGTTGCGTCAGACTTTGGTCGAACTTTCCTTCTCCGGCTTCGACGACAGCTTGACGAATCGTCCGCAGCGGCGCCGTAATGCGCGTCGAGAGGAAGAAGGCGAATACGGTTGTCCCGATGATCGCAAGCAGGACACAGAGTTGAATGATCTGCCTCGCGCCTTCATTCGCCTGTTCGATGTTCGTCAGTTCTTCAATCAAATACGTCGTTCCCGCCTCACTTGATGTGACGAGCGGGGCACGATAGGCGAGTGCTGCCTTGCCATTGAATACTTCATAGTTCCCAATCGCCGTCTCGCCCTCTTCACCGTCAACTGCTTTCCAGTTCTGACGCTCGAGCTCCTTAATCATACGTCGTGCCTTTTCCTCTGAAATATTCGTTTGAATCGTTTCGTCCTTCGTTGTCGCAATCAACGTCGCCCCGTAAATATCCGTAATTTCGACGGCGGTCGCCGACCCTTCCTCTAGCCCATCGTGCGCTTGGAAAACGGTCTCGACTTGTTGACCTAGCTTCGCGAGATGTCCTCGTTCTTGTTCAATGTGAAACGAGTTAAAAAATTCGAGCAACAAAATCGTCAAAGCAATTAAAACGACAGAAACGAGCAGTAAAATCGTTCCCCATAATTTGATGACGACACTCTGTAACCACTTCATCGTCAAGCAGGACTATTCTCGAATTTGTAACCGACACCCCAGACTGTCGTGATCATCTGAGCCGCGCTCGGTGACAAGCGGTTTAGTTTTTCCCGCAATCGCTTAACGTGTGTGTCGACCGTCCGCAAATCACCAAAGAATTCATAATTCCAGACCTCTTTTAATAACTGTTCCCGTGAAAAGACTTTATCCGTCTGCTTCGCGAGGAAGTAGAGCAATTCGTATTCTTTTGGCGTCAAGTTGACTTCTTGCCCTTCGACCGTCACGCGGTGCGCATCATTATCAATCGTCAGATGTGGGAAGACGATAACATCTTTTGTTTTCGCATCCGTATGCAAGAACTTCGTTGCGCTGGCACGTCGCAGAATGGCCTTGACCCGAAGCACGACTTCGCGTGGACTGAACGGTTTAACGATATAATCGTCCGCTCCCATTTCAAAACCATGAACACGATTCGTTTCTTCCCCTTTTGCCGTCAACATGACGATCGGCGTCGCTTTTGTTTTGCGCAACTCTTCACAGACCTGCATACCATCGAGCTTCGGCATCATCAAATCAAGTAGAATGACATCATATTCCGTTTCAAGCGCCATTTCGAGCGCCATCTCGCCGTTGTCTGCTTCCTCAATCGTAAAGTTCTCCCGTTCGAGGTACATTTTTAATAAGCGTCGAATCCGTTCTTCATCATCGACGACTAAAATACGAGCTTCTTCTGACATCGGTTGATTCCTCCCATAAACTAGTCTCTCTTCTCTATCCTACTACTCTTTTAGTATACTATGAAACAAAAAGAAAAAACTTCCCTAACCGGTTAGACAGAAAAGGGTGATTGATTCATTTCATGTTTCCTTTAAAATCAAATATTTGATGCTTGGACGAAGAAAGGGAGTCACCAATCGATGTCATTCATCGATCGGTGACTCCCTGTTTCATTTTTTAGTCAGGCGTAAGAATGAAGACCTGCGACAACGAGGTTGACGAACACCAGGTTGAACATGATGACCCCAAACCCACCGACACACAACCAGGCTGATTTTTTACCGATCCAGCCACGCTGAATGCGCATGTGCAGGTAGAAGACGTAAAATAACGCCGTAATCAATGCCCAAACCTCTTTCGGGTCCCAGCCCCAATAGCGGCTCCATGCCATCTGGGCCCAAATCATCGCAAAAATCAAACCGCCCAGGATGAAGACCGGTAAGCCGATCGCAATTGCACGATAGCTGATTTCATCTGCTGTTTCTAAGTCGATTTTACGGGCGATCGGTTTTAAGCTTTCCGCAAGACGCTTCCGTAAGATGACAAATCGAAGGAGTACGTACAAGACGAGACCACCGATCAGTGACCAAAGAACTGTATTGACTTTGTTCGCGTTCAAGAAGTTCGGCAGTTCGACGACTGCGCCCGATCCCGAAATGACTTTTCCGCCTTCCGGACCAGTCAACACGGGCATCGTATAGTCGTGTTGCATCGTCGCGCCGTTTTTCGCAACATATTCAATCGTCGCATTCGTCGAAAGTGCGTTAAATAACAATCCGACAAGAATATAACCGACCACGCATGTTAACGAAAACATGACGACTTCAAGCCACGTCCGTGTTTTTGATTCTTTTCTGAAATCTGTTGCGTGAATCAGGTAAAGTAATCCTGTCGCGAAGCTGACCGCGAGGATTCCTTCGCCAAGTGCAGCTGTCGTGACGTGAATTTTCAACCAGACACTTTGAAGTGCCGGAATGAGTGGTTGGACCTCATCCGGGAACATCGATGCATAGGCGATGACGAGCAAAGCAATCGGCATCGCGACTAATCCTAAAACGTTGTTCCGGTAAATCCCGTAGACAATCAGGAAACCAAGAACCATCATCATCCCGAAGAATGTCGTATATTCATATAAGTTCGACACAGGAACGTGCCCCGCTCCTGCCCAGCGTGTAAAGAAATAACCAAGTTGTGTCGCAAATCCAATAATCGCGAGCGTAAAGGCAATCTTACCTGACCGGCTCGGTCCCTTTTTCCCACTCGTCGCAACCGCAAAAAATCCGGTACTGATGAGATACAAGATAAACGATGTCAGCAGTAAATTCCCACTCAAATTAAGCAAATTCATTCTGATTCCCCCTCTTCCCGCAACTTCTGCCGGTCTTCTAGTTGAGGAAGACCTACTTCTGTCAAGGCGAGATTGGCTTCTTTTTGAAGCCCTAACGCGTTCTTGTTCGTAAAGCCGGCAATGTTAATCCGACCGTTTGTTTCTCTAATCCAAAGGCGACGATGCGGCCAGTACATGCCGATGAGCAGACCCGCCATAAAGATTACTCCACCGATGAACAGGAACGGCAGCGTCAAATCTTTTTTAATCCGCACTCCCGAGATATTCGACAGTTCAGTCCCGGCAAAGCCCATCTTGTATTGATTTTCGTCCCCGCCGACATTGAGCTTAATCCCGATCAGACTCCGTTCGCCTTCCGGGTGCTCCGGTGACTTGATGTTAAAGACGAATGCCGGATTGACCGGCCGTGAAGAATTTGTCGTCGGTTTTCCGTCTTTGACGACGAAGTCCGGTAAAAAGTCTTTTAACTCGACTTCGTAGCCATCCTTCAATTCATACGTCGAGTCCGGGTTGCGTAAATCGACTTCAATCGTATCGACAACTTTTCCGGTTTTTTGATTTTCGATATTAAACGACATCGTCTTGAATTCAGGATCTGCCGCATATTGTTCCTGGAAGACTTGATAGTTTTCGAATTCAAACGGTTGGTTAACGGCCGTTTCACCAGATTTTACTTTTTCAAGTTCCGGTTTAAAATCATCCGTCATGCCCGTCTTTTTATACAACGTCATTTTCGTATCGTAGTTTTTCGGAACACTACCACCCGCTCGTTTCAGCGCTTCACTGAATTTCGCGTCGACCTTTTCCGGGTCATAAAATTCGATATTGAAGGCATTGTTTTCGAGGTAATACTCGTTGTCCGTCGCTTCGATCGGCAACGTTTCACCTTCACGAAGCCACAGCAACTCATCTTCATGCATCCCTGGTACAATCCGTAACATCGCGCCACCAAAGAATAAGACGAGTCCGATGTGATTGATGTATGGACCCCAACGTCCAAACCGTTGTTTTTCTGCTAATAAAGCGCCGTCCTGTCGACGGATTTTATAGCCTTTCTTTTTTAACAACGGCTCAATCGCGTCAATTTGTTTTACCGTTCCAGCCGTCTCAGCGCCAAATCGCTGACCGCCCATAAAACGGTCAGACTGGATGACCGGTTGTTTCTTCAACGCTCGATAGAGCGGGAAGAAGCGGTCGATCGATACGATGATGATAGATAAAAGTAATAAGGTGATCAGTCCGATGTACCACCACGATTCAAAGAGATTATGAAATCCTAATGCATAGTAGATATCGCCTGCCGTACCGTATTCCTTACCATAAAATTCTTCTGGCGGTGTCGCTTGCGGGATATACATTTCCTGCGGGAAAATCGTCCCGACACCACTTGCGAGAATGATTAAGCCAATCAACCACAGTCCGACTTTAACGGAAGAGAAGAATGTCCATGTTCGGTCAATCCACGACTGTTTTTTTCGTTTTGAACGAAGCTCTGCTTCTTCATAACGCATGTCCAGTTGCTTATATTCCTGCATCATCAATTCCCCCTCGATGCGTTACTCGTTTGCTTTTTTAATCATTTCTTCCAACTTCGCCTGATCAATTTCACCCTCATACTTTTCGACGACTTCGCCTTCTTTATTGATGATGAATGTGACCGGTAAGTTATAAATGCCGTACGCTTTCTCGACGGAACTGTTCGTATCCATCAAAATCGGATAGTCCGTTCCACCAATTTCCTTGATGAAGCTCGAGACGCGAACCGGTGTTTCGCCGACATTGACGGCTACAAAATTGACATTTTCATCTTGCATCATGCTGTAGTTGTCGTTAATCAATGGCATCTCTTTTTTACACGGTTCACAAAACGTTCCCCAAAAATTAAGCAAGAGTCCTTTTCCAGCATACTCATCCATCGAGTGTTGTTTCTCACCATACAAGTCGACGAGCGTAAAGCCAGGTGCATCGTCTCCCGCCATGACACGACCATTTTTATCGCGTGTCGCTTGATCGACGAACTGCATGATGACGACCGCACCAGCAAACAAGACGATCGTCATGATCATCAGTCGCCAGAATGAGCGTTTCTTCTTTTTTTGTTTAGCGGCTTCGAGCCGCTCTTCCGGGTTTTGCTTCGTTTTTTTCATGTTATACCGCCTCCACCCATATTGTACTTGAAATCGCTTAAATGTTGAGACAATGTGAAATACGTTAATTGTTTTGTCACAAAAAAAGAAAACTCAACCTATAGGATGAGCTTTCCGCTTTACAAATTAACGTTTTTTTGTGTTCTTACGTCTTTTCGTAGGTGGCGCGACGGGATCCGCTAGCTCACGCAATTGATTGACTTCTTTTTTTGAAAGTTCACGCCAGTCCCCTGAAGTGAGTCCAGCTAACGTCAAGAATCCGAACTGCTCCCGCTTCAACTTGATGACTTCTGCGCCGAGTGTTTCGACCATCTGACGGACTTGACGGTTATGTCCTTCGTAGATGACCATCTCGAGGATTGCCGTATTCTTTTTCTTGTCGACATCACGCATTTCGACGCGTGCTTTGCCTGTCTTGAATCCGTCTGGTAAGACGACACCCTTTTCCAGACCTTTGACGTGGTAATAATCCGGCACGCCTTTGATTTTAACGATGTAACGCTTCGGTACTTTGTATTTCGGGTGCAGTAAGAGGTTTGAAAATTCACCGTCATTCGTCAATAAAAGTAAGCCGCTCGTATTGTAGTCAAGACGACCGACCGGGAAAACACGATGGCCCGGCGGCACAAGATCAACAACCGTTTTACGTCCCTTATCATCTTCAACCGTCGAGACGACACCTGTCGGCTTATACAGCATATAGTAGACATGCTCTTCCCGTTCGAGCTTGACGCCGTCGACTTCGACTTCAGCACGTCCGCCGACTTTCGTTCCAAGCTCTGTGATGACTTTTCCGTTGACCTTAACGCGACCTTCTGTAATTAATTCTTCTGCTTTGCGTCGTGATGCGACACCAGCTTGTGCGATAATTTTTTGTAGACGTTCCATTAATTTATTCTCTCCTCTAGTGACGGTTCATTCCTGAAAAATAGATCGCCATCCGCTTCGAACGTTTCTTCGAATTCGAGCGGAGGTAACTCCTCGATACTATTGAGACCAAAATGGTCCAAGAAATGATCGGTCGTTTTATACAATTTAGCTCGCCCGACGCCTTTCGCACGCCCAGCTTCTTCAATTAATCCTTTTGCACTGAGCGTATGAATGACACGCTCTGTCTTGACGCCGCGAATGACTTCGATGTCTGCACGCGTGACAGGCTGCTTGTAGGCGATGATGACGAGCGTCTCCATTGCAGCACGAGACAAACTGTCTTCCGCGAGTGATCCCGCGTAGGCTTGAACGTACGGTGACATCTCTTTTCGTGTCACCATCTTAAAGACGCCACCGGACTCAACAATTTGAAGGACACGTCCTTCCGACTCAAACAATTGCTGGACCGCATGCAGTTGTTCGCGCGCTGCTGCTTCACTGATTTCAAGCACTTGGCTCAGGCCACGTGGATCGATGCCATCATCTCCGACGACAAACAATAGACTTTCAATGATTCGATCATACGCCAATCGGATTCTCCTCCTTCGCCAAGGTCCGTAATAAAATATCGTCGTTCATCTGCTCGCAAGCAATGACCCGTTGTTTGACGAGTTCAAGGACAGCAAGAAAACTGACGACGAGTTCTTCGACTGTCGGTTGTTCCGTAAAGAAGCCAAAAAAGGTCGTCCGTTCTCGCGACAGTACATATTCTGATACATGAACCATCTGTTGCTCCAGTGTCCGTTCCTCACGTTTGACCGTCTTCGACCGTCTCACTTTCCAGGCAACACGTTGTCGCATTTTTTCATAGGCACGCAACAAATCACTAAATGATAACGTTCCGTTATAGTCATTTGTTTCTGTATCCAGATAACGCAACAGGTCTTCCGGTTGTTTTGAAAAAAGCTCGAGTCGTGCTTCTTCCTTTTCCTTCAACACAACCGCTGCTTCCTTATACGCTTTGTACTCAATCAATTGTTGAATCAAACCTTCTCGCGTCGGCTCCTCATCAAAATCAGGAACCTCCTCGAACTCCGATTGTTCAATCGGTAACAGCTGTTTACTTTTCAGTTGCAAGAGCGTCGCAGCCATGACAAGATATTCACTAGCAACATCGAGTTCAAGATGCTGCATAGCTCGAATATAGGACACATATTGATCCGTCACGATTGAGACGGAAATATCGTAAATGTCGATTTCTAGTTTCCCAATCAAGTGTAACAGTAAATCCAAAGGGCCTTCAAACGCATCCATCTTCACACTATATGATTCCATGATTCTCCCTGCCCATCAACGTTTTTTGCGCCTTAGTATACCATACATCGTTACTGTTCGACTATGCTATATTAAAAGGAAAGGAGGTGCTCTCATGCACCCGATCGAACAATTTACTTTCGAATTCAATATACAAGAAGATTACTTCGAATGCCATGAAGTATTAGAAGAACTTTGGCAAGCCGGCAATCGGACGGACGAATCACTCGTCGCTTTGATTCAATTAGCCGTCGCCCGGTATCATCACCGGCGCGGTAATGTGACCGGCGCGATGCGGACCTATCCGAAAGCCTTTCAAAAAATCGAACGGCATGCAGCGTCAATTACCCAACTCGGCATCGATGCCACGCAACTGCTTACGTTAAAGTCCGCTTTTATGGAGCCGGAATACCGGAGAATCCATTTACCAGTAGACGAAAGACTCGAACAACGAATGAAGACCCAATCACTCGAACCGCTTGATCGAACCTTTTTAATCGACAAACACCGGTTACGAAACCGGCAAGACGTCATCGACGCAAGGCAAGCCGCACTTAAAAATCGCGGGAAATGGAAAAACCGGCCCTGAAATAAACGGACCGGTTTTTTTCATTGATTTTTCCACTTTTCAACAAGACGACTTGTTTCTTCAGTCGAGCCGATGATATCGAGACGCATCATCTTCGCCGCAGCGTCGAGTAATGTGTACGACATCCGCTCCCCGCGGAACGATGGAGACAATGCGATGTGGCTCAATTCAGCGTGGCCATCCACTAATTGAAAACCGATCACTCCTACGAAGTCTTCATCCTGTTTGTAAAGATACAATTGACGATCTTCTTCTTGTTCATAGGCTTGAACCGTTTCAAGCAAATACTTCGGATCCTTCACTTCACACGAAAAGGCGATTAACCCCATCGCGGTCCGTTCATTCAGCTTCTTATATTTTACTAGCATCTGATTCTACACCTTCCTAATTTCAACAACTCTCAGGACCATGAACGACTGAGACTCATTTATTCTACACCTTATCGGCTAGAATTACTTCATTTTTTTGTCGAGAAGGACAAAAAGAAGGAGTGAATCACTTCACCCCACCTTTTCCGAATTATGACTTCGACTTTTCTAACACGGCGATGAATTCACGCATATAGTCAGGTAGATCGGGCGGTCTCCGACTTGAGACGATGTGTCCGTCGACGACGACCGGCTCATCGTGCCACACTGCGCCCGCATTCGTCATGTCGTCTTTAATCCCCGGCGTACTCGTGACGTTGACACCTTTGAGTACATCTGCTGAAATTAAAACCCATCCCGCATGACAGATTTGACCAATCGGCTGTTTTTGTTCGTCGAAGTGTCGGACCATTTTCAAGACCGAATCAAACCGCCGTAATAAATCCGGTGACCAACCACCCGGAACGAGAATCGCGTCGTAGTCTGCTGGATTAATGTCAGCAAACGCGATGTCGGAGACGATTGGAACACCGTATTTCCCGATATACTTTTCATTTGCTTTCTCACCCACGATGTCGACCGTTGCCCCTTCTTCACGTAACCGGTGGACCGGGTACCATAACTCTAAATCCTCAAAATCATTACTGACGAGTTGAATCACTTTTTTACCTTGTAAACGCATCATGAAACGCCTCCTGAAATTCTATTTGTGCCTTATTATCTGTTCCCTTAGTCTAAAAAACAAAAACTCCCCTTCTAGTTGAAGAGGAGTCAGACACTTATGCTTCTACGCGAATTTCTTTAATGCCTGCGCCTTGCTTCATTTTTTGAGCATGCTCAAGTCCTGAAGTGACTTGTCCGAAGACTGTATGCACACCGTCAAGGTGCGGTTGCGGCTCGTGGACGACGAAGAACTGACTCGAACCTGTGTCGCGACCAGCGTGCGCCATCGAGAGTGAACCTGCTTTGTGTTTGTGCGGGTACGAAGTTGACGTTTCACATGGGATTGTTTTCCCAGAACCGCCTGTACCGTTCCCGATTGGGCAGCCGCCTTGTGAGACGAAGCCCGGGATGACACGGTGGAAGTTCAATCCATCGTAGAAGTTCGAGTTCGCAAGGCTCTCGAAGTTTTCTGTTGTAATCGGTGCATCGTCGTTAAAGAGTTCAAAATCAATTTTATTTCCGTCTTCTAATAAGATATATCCAGTTTTTTGCATTGTATACCAACCTTTCGCGCTTTTCAGCTAATGGTGTTCGTCACAAGCAACTTGTGACTCCATGGAACAGTGTACCAAATTTTTTCGGAAAACGCAGGTTTTTTACTCAGTTGACGGCAGAATCTACTATTTCAATTTCAATTTCATCACCGACACGAACGGAAGCTGTTACACCGAGTGGCAATGTCAGAACCGGATCCGTATGACCGAAGTCAGCGTCGAGGACAATCGGGAAGTCGTAGCCGCGTGTTGCCCGTAAAATGATGTCTTTCAATGTAAAGTCCGGATCAAAATCGACCTGACTCTCGAACCGGCCGATAACGAGTGCTGAAATCTCATCATACACACCAAGATGCCGCAACTGTGTAAAATAACGGTCGATCGTTTCCGGTGTTTCGCTTCCGTCATCTTCGAGCATCAAGACAACATCTTCGAAAGACGGCATATACGATGTACCTGCAAGTAACAAGAGTGTGCCACAGTTTCCGGCAAGAATCGGTCCTGTCCCCTCGCCTGTACGACCAATCAACATCCCCGCATTCGGTTGTCGTTTTTTCGGACGGTCGTCATGTACGTCCCAGCGGAGTACTTCATCCGTCCACTCGGATGAGGCGACGATTTTCCCAATCGGTTCCGTCTGCATCAACGTTCGCTTGAACGACTGTTCAGTATAGTCGTCAAGACCGTCCAGTAGACCGAACTGCGGCAAAATCGCCGGCCCTAAAAACGTCGTCAAACCTGTTTTTGCATAAATCGCAGCATGCAGTGCCGTGATGTCACTATAGCCGAGTAAAATTTTCGGGTTTTCCCGAATCAAGTCATAATCGAGCTCATCTAACAGCTGATGCGAGTTGAAGCCGCCGATCGTCGCGATGATCGCTTTGACTTCCGGATCGCGAAACGCCATATGTAAGTCTTGCACCCGTTCGCCAATCGTTCCTGCCGTATGACTATGGACTGCCGTCGCATTCGGCATCACAAGGACCTGAAAGCCCATCCGTTCCAATGTTTCAATGCCGCGTTGCAATCGGCGCGGCACGTAGGCTGCAATCGCTGATGCGGGTGACACGATCGCGATTGTATCGCCTTCTTTTAATCGAGCTGGTTTCATCTTTTTTCCTCCTTCTTCTTTTGGAAAAACCTGACTTTCATCATAACAAAAAAAGTAGCAAATTGGGAAGAAGACCCAACTTGCTACTTTACATGATTTAATCGATGACAGCGTGAACGAGCGGACGTTCTTCCGGTTTCGTTTCACTGATATGATACGCATGATCCATTTTCTCAATTGCTTGATCAAGCGTTTCTTTATTCGAACGAAGTGTCGCGATGACATCGCCGACTTCAACACGATCGCCGACTTTTTTCAATAACGTGACGCTTGCTGCATGATCGATGACGTCTGTTTTCGTCGCTCGGCCCGCTCCAAGAATCATCGCTGCGACACCGACTTCATCGGCGATGATTTCAGAGACATAACCTGCTTTTGATGCCACGAAGTCTTTTTGGTATTTCGTTTCAAGTGCTTTTGACATATCGTCAACGAGTGACGCGTCGCCACCTTGCGCTGCGATGAACTTTTTAAAGACGTCGAGTGCTGCACCGTTCGCGAGGCGTGTCTCGAGATCGGCATACGCTTCGTCGAACGTCGGGTAGAACTCACCAAGGACTGCCATATGTGAGGCAATCGTCAAGGCGATGACTTTCAAGTCACGCACATCTTTACCTTGTAAGACTTCGATTGCTTCTTTGACTTCGTTTGCGTTCCCGATTTCGTTTCCGAGTGGCTGATCCATGTCCGTGATGACGGCAATCGTTTTCCGGTTGACACTTTTCCCGATTGAAACCATCTCTGTCGCAAGTGCTTTCGCGTCCTCAAACGACTTCATGAAAGCACCTGAACCCGTTTTAACATCAAGAACGATGCTATCAGCGCCGGCCGCAATTTTTTTCGACATGATTGAACTTGCAATCAACGGAATCGAATTGACTGTTGCTGTCACGTCACGTAATGCGTAAAGTTTTTTGTCAGCAGGTGTTAAGTTCCCGGTCTGACCGATGATTGCCATCTTGATGTCGTTGACTTGGCTGACGAAGGCTTCTTCCGATAATTCAACATCGAAACCAGGGAAGGCTTCCAATTTATCGATTGTTCCACCTGTATGACCAAGACCGCGTCCGCTCATCTTCGCAACCGGAATTCCGATTGACGCGACGAGTGGTGCAACAATCAGACTGATTTTATCGCCGACGCCGCCTGTTGAGTGTTTGTCGACTTTTTTGCCGTGAATCCGTGATAAGTCGATGACGTCACCTGATTCGACCATCGCCATCGTCAAATCTGCGATTTCACGATCTGACATCCCTTGATAAAAAATGGCCATCGACATCGCTGACATTTGATAATCCGGAACGTCCCCGTTCGTGAATCCTTCGACCATTGCTTTAATATCGGCTGTTGGTAACTCGCCGCCGTCTCGTTTCGTTGCAATCAAATCTACCATACGCATAATCTATTTCCTCCTCTAAGGTGTTGTTACATTTTTTTGATCGAACCACGAACGAGCGACAGGAAGTGTGCCCGGACCCGTTCCGTCGTTTCGATGACTTCATCGTGATGGAGCGGCTGATCTAAGATACCTGCTGCCATGTTTGATACACATGAGATTCCGAGTACGCGCATGTCTGAGTGACGTGCGACGATGACTTCAGGAACCGTCGACATGCCGACGACATCTCCACCAAGCATCCGTGCCATTTTGACTTCAGCCGGCGTTTCATATGTCGGACCGGTGTTGCCGAAGTAAACGCCTTGACGAACATTGATTCCGAGCTCATCTGCCGTCGCTTGGGCAAGTTCCAGTAATTCTTTATCATACGGCTTCGACATGTCCGGGAAACGTGGTCCCATCTCATCGACGTTCTTACCGATCAACGGATTCGTTCCGAAGAAATTGATGTGATCTGTGATCAACATGAGATCTCCCGGTTCAAATGCTTCGTTACAAGCACCCGCTGCATTCGTCACGATTAATGTTTCGACGCCGATTGCTTTCATGACACGAACTGGGAATGTGACCATTTCCATCGAGTAGCCTTCATAGAAGTGGAATCGTCCTTGCATCGCGACGACTTGTTTGCCTTCGAGCGTCCCGAAGACGAGTTGTCCCGCATGTCCTTCCACTGTCGAAACAGGGAAGTTCGGAATATCGCCATACGGAATCGCGATTGGATTTTCAATTTCATCAGCCAGTACGCCGAGACCTGATCCGAGAATCAAACCGATTTCCGGCTTTGCCTGCATTTTACTTTCTAAATATGAACGTGTTTCATTCCAGTTGACTGTCATCCAAAATCGCTCCTTTGAAATTAAAGTTCTGTTAAAAAGCTTTTTCCGTGTGCCGGCATTTTAACACCGAAGTTTGCAGCAACCGTCGCTCCAAGATCAGCAAATGTTGCACGCGTTCCTAAATCGTTTGCGACACCAGATTTTTGGTACGCAAGAAGCGGGACATACTCACGCGTGTGATCTGTTCCAGCGTGAATCGGATCGTTTCCGTGGTCAGCTGTAATGATTAAGAGATCATCTTCTTGCATCCGCTCGAATACTTCCGGGAGACGTGCATCAAATTCTTCAAGTGCATCCCCGTAACCTTGCGGGTCACGACGATGTCCGAACAAGGCATCGAAGTCAACAAGGTTCAAGAAGCAAAGCCCTGTGAAGTCACGTTCGAGTTGACCAACGAGTTGGTCCATTCCGTCCATGTTCGATTTCGTACGAATTGCATCCGTCACACCTTCACCGTCAAAGATGTCAGCGATTTTTCCGAGCGAAATGACATCGAATCCAGCTGTCTCAAGCTCATTCATGACAGTCCGGTCAAACGGTTTTAAGGCATAGTCGTGACGGTTCGATGTCCGAACCCATGCGCCTTGCTCCCCAAGGAATGGACGTGCGATGATGCGACCGAGCATGTATGGATCGTCGCGCGTGATATCACGTGCATATTCACAAATTCGGTAAAGTTCTTCGAGTGGGACGACTTCTTCGTGGGCTGCAATCTGTAAGACAGAGTCAGCAGATGTATAGACGATCAATGCGCCCGTTTCGACGTGTTCTTGACCGAGTTCATCTAAGATTTCCGTACCAGAAGCTGGTTTGTTACCGATGATTTTCCGACCAGAGAATGCTTCAAGACGGTCAATCAAGTCAGCCGGGAATTTTTCAAAGACACGGAATGGTGTATCGATGCGAAGACCCATGATCTCCCAGTGTCCCGTCATCGTATCTTTCCCCGCCGATACTTCTTCCATTTTACCGTATGATGCGATTGGTGCGGCATCAGCCGAAACACCTTGAACGGCTTCAATATGCGCGAGACCAAGCTTTTCCAGGTTCGGGATATTCAAGCCATTCATATGCTCTCCGATGTGACCAAGCGTATGTGCTCCTAAATCTCCAAATTGTTCCGCATCGGGTGCTTCACCGATACCAACAGAATCCATGACGACTAAAAATACACGTTTGAATTGTTGTGCCATTTGTATTTCCTCCTAATACGTACTGTAATGAACGACTGCCCTAATGATTTTCCCACAAACCGACTAGACAAAACGCTTCATTTGTCTGAAGTCAGACCTTTGTTTTATAAGGAACATCATGCACGTGGATGATGATTCTTATAGACTTCATGTAACCGACCTTTGTTGACATGCGTGTACATTTGCGTCGTCGACAAGTCGGCATGACCGAGCATCTCTTGGACAACCCGTAAATCTGCACCATTTTCAAGTAGATGAGTAGCGAATGAATGACGGAGTACATGTGGCGTAATCTCTTTTTCAATACCCGCTTCTCTTGCACGTCGTTTAATCATCTTCCAAAAACCTTGTCGCGATAACCGGCTTCCCCGACTATTCAAGAAGACATAATCCGTTTGCTGGCCCCCTAAACTGTTTCGTGCTAATTCGAGATAGGTCGTGACGCTCTCAATCGCTGTCGTGCTGATTGGAATGATTCGCGTTTTGTTCCCTTTCCCAAGACACGATAAGTAACCGAGTTCGAGCTGCAGATCGTTTAACGTCAACTGTAGCAGTTCACTGACCCGCATACCGGTACCGTATAACAGTTCAAGCATCGCCGCATCCCGTCTGACGAGCGGATCGTTTCCGACCACGGAATCAAGCAACTTAACGACGTCCGTTTGACTCCAGACGACCGGGAGCTTTTTTTCTGGTTTCGGTAAATCCAAATGACGTGACGGATCACTCTCCACTTGACGCTCTTCGACCAAATATTGATGGAACGAACGGATCGAACTCGTCGCCCGTCTGACCGTCGACCGTGACTTTTGAGCGTTCAACAAGCTCTCGATATGGAGCACGATATGATGTCGTGTCACGAATTCAAGCGAAGTCACCCCTGCTTGTTCGAGCGAATGAAGATACTGGTTTAAATCATTTCGATAGGCTGCTGCCGTATTTCCTGACATTTGCCGTTCAATGACGAGATAGTTGATAAATGCTTCCAGTTGTTGTCTCACTGAATTCATCCTCTTGGCTTAAGAAATCGCTTACTTTCCCATCATATCAAAGGTGTAAACCGTTGTGAAGAGGTCTGACCTATATTTTCAAAAAGAAAAAACCGCCCTGTGTGTGGAAGGACGGTTAGACAGTTTGTGTTTGCGTTTGTTCAAGCGCTTCACGTGCATGACGCTCCTGACAAACACGGCAAACTCCGTGGAAGGTCAAGCGATGATCTTTAATTTTAAAGTGAAACCGCGAGACGATTTCTTTTTCGACATCTTCTAACATATCATCTAAAATTTCTTCGACGGAACCACATTCGATACATACAAGGTGGTGATGCGAGTGACTCGCCCCTTCTTGTCGTAAATCGAATCGAGATACGCCATCTCCGAAGTTGACCTTATCGACGACTTCAAGCTCCGTCAATAATTCGAGCGTCCGGTACACGGTCGCGAGTCCAATATCAGAGTTTTTTTCTTTCACTAATAAAAAGACATTTTCAGCACTGAGGTGATCCGACTCATGTTCTAGCAGGATACGCACAGTCGCTTCACGTTGGGGAGTCAGCTTATATCCTTTACCGCTCAGCTGTTTTTTAATGCGTTCAACACGACTTTCCATCATAGCGCCCCCTTAGGTCGAAACTGATGCTTTTATCATAGCTGATTCTCAATCAATTTTCAAATTAAAATGATTATCAACTGAAAATCAACCAAATTAGAATCATTTTAATGTACGGATGTGCCAATGTTGAATCGCCATGATTGTTTTTGCATCGACAATCGTGCCATTTGCAATCAGTTCTAAGGCCCGGTCAAGTGACAATGTCTGGTTTTCAAGGAATTCATCTGCATCCAGCTGACGTTCACCAGCCGTCAAACCGATTGCTTCATATATATGTACGCGTTCGCTGCAAAATCCCGGTGCCCCGTAAAAATCGAAGACATGTTTCAATTCTTCTGCCGCGTAACCTGTTTCTTCTTTCAATTCTCTTCCGGCACAATCAATTGGATTCTCACCCGCCTCAAGTTTTCCCGCAGGAATTTCAATCGATAGCTGTTCGAATGCTTTGCGGTACTGCTCGACGACAATCAAATCACCTTTTTCATCAAAGGCGATGATGGCGACGGCTCCGTTATGATAAACGAGCTCGCGCACTGATGTATTACCGTTTGGTAAGCTGACGACATGCTTTTCGACATTAAAGACTTTTCCTTCATAAATGACTTCTCGTTCGATTGTTTTTTCTTCCATTCCGAACACCTCTTCCTTCTATAACTATCCGCGCCGTAATTTATTCTTCTTATTCAGTATGCCTGTTATCTGATTCCTGATGCAAGTTTGTTTTTTCAAACTCAAAATATGAAACAGTTCCTCAACAGGGGGACGGAGAAATAAATATGATAAACTGTTCTGTAGTAGCACATATCGAAAGAAATGAGGGATTAGTCATGGGACTCGGATTAGGCACAATGACAATATTAAAACGCGGACAAGAAGAAGCAACAGAAATCCTCCGTACAGCGCTCGACGAAGGGGTCATTCATTTTGACACAGCGGACGTCTACGCGAACGGAGCCGTCGAATCGTTGATTGGACAGACATTTTCGCAAGAAGACCGCAGCCGGATTTTCCTCGCCTCTAAAGGCGGGAACCGAATGAATGCAACGGGAACGGGTTGGACGTGGGATCCGAGTTACGAGTACTTAAAACAAGCATGTCTTGAAAGTCTGAACCGACTCGAAACACCTTACCTCGATCTCTATTATGTCCACGGCGGAACGATGGAAGACGACCTCGATGCATCGATTCAAGCCGTGAAGGATTTAAAAGCAGACGGTAAGATTAAGGCCTATGGTCTTTCTTCTTTACGGCCGAACGTCATTAAGTATTGGCTCGAGCATAGTGATCTCGATTATTTGATGACACCTTACTCGTTACTCGATCGGCGCATCGAAGCACTCTTGCCTTTACTCAATGAAAAAAATGTCAAGGTAGTCGCTCGTGGTCCGCTCGCAAAAGGATTATTGACGACTGAGAGTACGTCGCGCCTCCAATCCGTTGACCAGTTCGAGCAATTTAATAAAGAACAACTCGAAGAAACATTGAATTTCTTGCAAGACTACCCACTACCCGCGCTCGCTCTCCAAGCAATCGATCAACAAGCCGCAATCGTACTGCCTGGTGCGTCGAGCGTGTCGCAATTACAGGCCAATCTCAAGGCGATGCGGGAACCCGTCACGCTTGAACAAATCAATCACGTCCTGAAGACATTGCCGGTCCATCCTTATACAGCACATCAATAAGGTTTGAGTTTTAGCAAGCCGGGGAATCCTCTTATTTGTAACGTTAACCCTAGAGGAGGAATTTTATTATGGCACGTATTTTAATCGTTTCAACAAGCGCGGATGACATGAACGGACACGCAACAGGACTTTGGTTCGAAGAGTTTGCTGCACCGTTTAACTTATTTAATGAAGCAGGACATGACGTCACTGTTGTTTCTGTTAAAGGTGGCGACGTCCCAATCGATAAAGCATCACTCGTCAAAGAAATTCTGCCGAAGTTCCAAGACGCACGTAAAGCACTAAAAGATACAGCTTCACTCTCAACAGTCGATCCTTCATCGTTCGACGCTGTTTATTTCCCGGGTGGACACGGTGCGGTCGTTGACTTCCCGAACAATCCACAAGTTGCCGGTGCAATCGAAGCAATGGTCAAGAAAGACGGAATCGTCGCATCTGTTTGTCACGGACCTGCCGCTTTCGCTCACGTCATGATTGATGGCAAACCATTCGTCGAAGGTCGTCAAATCAACGGCTTTACAGATGAAGAAGAAAAATCAACAGGTCTTGAAGAGAAAGTTCCATTCTTACTCGAAACAACGTTGCGTAATGAAGGTGCAACGTTCTTGACTTCAGACGCAGGTAAAGAATTCGCAGTCATCGATGGCAACGTCATCACAGGTCAAAACCCAGCTTCAAGTGAAGCTGTCGCTAAATTGATCGTCGCTAAACTCGCGACTGTCTAAAATTTTAGTTGATGCTAAGCACTTCCACTGAACATCAGTGGAAGTGCTCAGCGTGTAGACAAACTAGATGGAAGGTCACTTGAATGTGATTTCCCATCTTTTTTTTTGCTCTCTCTTTCCTTCCTAATTGTCTTCCTGTGGCAAACATCGCGCCGCTACAGCAAAGCTGCAGGGTCGCTCCTGTTTGCTTTCCACTAGGAAGCGATTAGATTAGAAAGCGAGATTTTTTTAGCTTTCTTTAAGATCAGTGAAGATACTCTGTCGTTTTGGAAACGATTCAAGACGGTCCACCTGAAAGGCGTCCCTTTTCGTCGACTTCTACGGGAAAAAATGCGTCTTTGCGTGCTTTTCTCCCCCCACGTGACGTTGTCTACATGCAAAACAGCACCTCCACTGAACAAAGGTGGAGGTGCTGTTTTCGCTTCGGGTCATTTCCCTTCGTTAATCGCCCGCTGAAGCATCAGTATTTCACGTTCGGCTGCCGCAACCGTGCGGTCTTCAATAACGAGCTGCTGCTGTCGTGCTTCAAGCTGCTCGTCAAGGTTCGTACGCTCTTCATCGGTAAACGACTGTTCAACCACACGTTCCCGTCGATACCAACGCTTCGGAATGATTTTTGGTGCTGGTCCTGTCTCAATCGTCCGTTCGATTTCATCGAATGCCGCCTGCACTTCTGCCTGACGGTCTTGAAGCGGACGAATCTGTTGAGTGAACGCCTGTAATCGTTCGTCGACGAAGGGGCGTGTTTTTGACGCCAACATTTCTTTTACATCCATTCGTAACACGTGTTCTGCTTGCTGACGTTGCATATCTTCTTCGTGATCTGTTGGTTCGAGAAGTTCCACACGGTCGCTGTTTTCAGACTCTGTCAGAATGTCTTCGATTTCACTGATCGACAACCACGAGACATGTCGCATGACGAATTGATCGATTAGCCCCGCATCAACATAGTAGTCTCCGACTTCTCCACCTAATTTCAATTCAGCGGCGGCATATGTTGCATGTCGTTTGATGATGTCATCCGTCTCTTCGTCCAGCCAGTCTTGATAATCTTTAAATACACTCACGTTCTCTACTCCCTATCCCATCACAATCAAACACTCGTTTGACTTCTCTTGATTTCTTCGATTGCCCAGTCACACCAATCGAGGTAATTCAGCATCATCCGTAGACCGTATTCACTCGTCAATGTCTCCCCGAGTGTCGCCCCGTTCTCTAAATGATCTTTTCGCCACACTTGCATCATGTCGACCGCAAATTGATGATGCCGTTTTGATTCTTCAAGGTAAGCGATCGCTTCCTCGAGCGGCAAGAGGTGTAACAACGACACGCGCATTAAGTTCTCATCTTTCATTTTCGGCTTAAATTCACTCGGTGCCCGCAGCCAGGCGACGAGCTCTGTTTGGCCTTTATCTGTAATCGAATAGACTTTTTTATCTGGAAGATCCTCCTGGACGATATGAACACTCGTCACGAGTGATGCTTCTTCCATTTTTAATAATTCTCGATAAATTTGCGTATGGTGTGCTGTCCAAAAATGCGTCATCTGTTTTTTGAACGTCGTACTTAAATCATAGCCTGTCGCTTCTCCCTGGGTTAGCAGTCCGAGCAGTGCGAATCGTAATCCCACTGGCTGCACCTTCTTTCATCAATAATATATATTGTTAATTATCTCAAATTACGTTGCATTACGCCACTTTGTACTTTTTTAAGCAAAAAAAAACTGTAGATCGCTGTCTCATCTACAGTTCCTCCTGTCACATGCTAGATTGTTCAATGCTTCGTTCGACCATCGCCCAGTACTCCGGCGGGTGCGGGACGAAGCGGTTCCGCCCGAAACGTTCACCCTCGATGCTGACGACTTCCGTTGTCGTTTCGTCACCTAACGTAGCAAATGCGTCGAATGAAAAAGCGACCAGCCGTTTGACTTCAGTCGCTTGTAAATGATAGTCAGAAATGGCTTGGTTCGATTCCGTCAAAAAGACCTGAGTCCGCTCGCGATCAATGAATCCCGGCAACGTCAGTTCTTCTAGAAAAATACCAACGTGCTCCAACTGATCCATCGCCCGGACGAGTCCGAGCTCTTCTTCGAGTTCACGAACACCATCAGCAACGGTTTCACCGGCAAGTAAATGTCCTGCCGCTGTAATATCGAGACAATTTGGAAAATCCTTTTTTCCAGTCGCCCGTTCTTGAAGAAGAACGATTCGTTGCTCTCGATTCACGACGAAGCAGTGGAACGTCTCATGCCATAACCCTTCAGCATGTACCCGGTTTCGTGACGCCGTGAATAATGGATGCCCGGCCTGATCCGTGACCATGATTAACTCCTGTTCACTCATCCCAGCACCTTAGAGGCTTGATAGAAGCGCTCGCCTACCGTATACAGCTCTGCAATCAAGAAGACGATCGCAATCCAGATGATTGCACTTGGGAATAACAGCATTGCCGTTAAAAACAAGAACCCCTCTGTCCGTTCAACGAGACCCGGCTGGTATTGGAAGGACTTGATGCCATAATTTTCACTGACTGCCCCAATCGCGAGAAACATCGTCATACCGATGACAAAGGACGCAATTAAAAAGAGCATGACGATTTGTGTTTCCGGAAAACGAAGCGCAATCCCGATCAGCACGGACAACTCGACGATTCGATCTAGTACAAGATCAAGAATCGTTCCAATCGCTGTCGGTTTTTCGCGACGTGCCATCGTCCCATCGACGACATCAAGCATTCCAGAAATCCACAATAAGAGAATCGCAATTCCCATCATGTCATTGTAGACGAAGAATCCTGTTGCCCCTCCGATGATGCCGGAAATGATTGTGACTTGATTCGCCGACAGACCAAGCTTTTTCAAACCGGTCGCCGCTTGGTCGAACACAGGTTGGACCATCTTTCGTGCTCGTGTATCTAACATATTAGTCCTCCTTTCTGACGACATAAACAGTCGTCGCTTCGTCGAACGCTCTTCTTGTCTGAATGACGAGTCGCTCGCCGGTTGCCCGTTCGACTTCATAGAACCGAACACCATATTGGATTAATTCTTTCGTAATCGTAACACGTTCATTTGTTTGATTCGTCGGTCTTAAGACCAACTCGATCGCAGACAGCGGATACCATGTCCCGTCTAAGGCAAGACCATCTCCAAAAAACGGACTCGTCTCGCTTAAAGCAACAGGTCGCCCTTGCTCGATAATGCGTCCTGCCTGCATGACATACACATAGTCCGCCATTGCCATCGCTTCTTCGCGATCATGTGTGACAAGCAACGTCGTCACGCCTTGTTGCTCCGTCAGGCGACGAATCAACGTCCGTAATTCACGCCTCCGCGGCAAATCGAGGCTTGAAAACGGCTCGTCTAATAATAAAAAGTTCGGTTGACTCGCAAGGGCACGTGCTAAGCTCGCACGTTGTTGCTCGCCTCCCGACAGTTGATGGACAAAGTCCGCTTCACGTCCCGGTAACCCGACGCGGTCGAGCCACTCCGAGACTTGTCGGGCGTCCCCTCGCATGCCAAGGCGGATATTCTGCCCGATCGTGAGATGGGGAAACAGTAGCGGTCGTTGAAACAGCATCGTCACTCCGCGTTTACTCGGGACTGTTTTCGTAACGTCACGCTCTCCGAAGTGAATCGTTCCACCTGAGACCTTTTCTAATCCGGCAATCAAGCGCAGTAACGTCGTCTTCCCGCTTCCACTCGGTCCGACAAGCGCAACGCATTGTCCCGAGGCGATGGTTAGATCGATGTCTTGCAAGACGGTCGTTTTACCGAAACGCTTCATCACTTTATTAATTTTTACGTCCATCTAATAACCTCCGAACCCCTTCTATCCATAAGGTAAAGAACAACATTTGCCCTAGATAAATCAAAAATGGTAACCCGATCAACCAAATCGTCGCTTCTTTAGCCGCATCAACCGCATTCCCAGAGTAAAGGGGGAAGACTTCAAGTGCGAGCATCCGAACGACGCCACCGCCGATGAGCACGACGAGTGCATACTGACTAAGTGTGATGACGGTGACGAGCAATGTCACCGATTGTAATGTCGGACGAAGCAACGGTCCGACTAAAAAGAAAAATCGCTTCAAGCGGTTTGCCTCAACAAGGACCGTCTGTTCGAGTAGTTGTTCACCGAGCGCCTGAAATCCGTTCGTATAAAGGCGGACCGTGTACGGAAGTGTCGGTAACAAAAGGACGAGTAACACGCCAAGGAATTGATCAGCCAAACCTAAACGGATCCACGTCAAATAAAGACCGAATGAGAGCAATAATACAGGTAAAAACAGTGGCAGACTAATCAACAACTCAGCCAGTTGAATGATTCGTCCCGTCTGAAAGGCAATGGCTTTCCCTGCCGCATAACCAATTACGTGGTTCAAAAACGTCACTGCTGCAATCATGAAGAGCGTCGTCGTCAACGTCTCGACGATTCGCGGATTTAGAGAAAATGATTTCGGAATGATTCCCAGCAGCGGTGCAACGACGAGACAAGCGATCAATAGCGTAACGATTCGTTGCTTCATTCAATCCGCCCCTTACTGATTCGCTCTGTGATCGGTCGAATCCACCACGTGAAGACGGCTAACATCATGAAGAGCAACGTCGTCAAGACGACACTGATGGCAAAAGCCGTTGGTTGTTGCGACAGGTCTCCTTGCGTATATAAATCAAATACATATACACCAATCATTTTCGGATACGTCACACCAAGCAATGCCGGCACTTCGTAGGCAAATAGAACAAATGCAAAAACGATGAAGCTAGCTTCAAGTGCCGGAAACAAAATAAAAACACCTTTTCCATGCCAAAATCGGCGAATCCTAGATAATCCAAGCAGTTGCCCCAATTCCTCATACCGGTGATCAAGCCGTCGAAAAACAGGAATGAGATAAAAAAAGATGAACGGTGTTTCTTTATATACGTAAGTCAAGATGATACTGAAATGATTCGTCTCATGCGGACCAATCATCGGTACATTACTGAAGTAGAGAATCGCAAGATATGCTGCACCAAGATGCGGGATAAACAGCGGAAGTGCGAGGATTTGTTCCGCCATCCCCCCTCGCCTTGAGAAAAATTGAGCTAAGCCGAAACCGACCCCTAACGAAAGTAACGTGCTACTCAGTGCGACGTACAGACTTAACACAATGCTTTCAAGAAACACGGTATCGCTTAACAATGCACGATAATCGGCGACTGTCGTCATCGATACACTGATGAACAGTCCATAAAGAACCATTCCAGCAATCAAGAAGACAGCGGGGTAAGGATTACCGCGCCACACGTTCCGGCCAATCCTTTCGAATGATCTCGAAGAATTCCGGGTCGAGCTCCGCTCGGACTTTTCCTTCAAATGCATCTGGTGTCGGTGTCGATTTTGCTGCCGGAACATCCTTAAACGCTTGTTGTTCTACTGACGTCAACGTACTTAAATCAAGACTTGTCCCATCTCCCCAGTAGGTCGCGTCATATTTCTTCAACTGCGCATCTGCCGATAACAATTCGTTGATTGCAACGAGCGCCCCTTTTGGGTTTGGTGCGTTAAATGGAACCGATAAGAAGTGGGTCGACGCAATCGAACCTTCTTCTAAGATGAGCGGACGCGTTTCTTCCGGGAAGGTCCCGGACGCTACTTCCTGTTCGGCCCGGCGTTCATTGAAGCCCATCGTGAATGCGACATCCCCCTTCGCATACAATTGATCGAGCTGAGCGAGCGTCTTCGGATAGGTTTTCCCTTCTTTCCAAAGGTACGGCTTTAAATCGTTTAAATAAGCCCATGTCTTTTTAAAATCGCTTTTCGGGTTCTTCAACGTTTCATTAGATTCGACCCCGTACATGACGTGACGGACAAACGTATTTCCCGTGAAATCCGTCACTTCCGGATAAGTGAATTTTCCTGGGTTTGCTTTGACCCAGTCTTTTAACTCGTTTAAGTCCACCGGTGGTTTGGCAACACTGGCTTGATCATAATGGAACGCAAACTGGACTTTTCCCCAGGCCGCTTCGAGCCCTTCCGTCTTCGTCCCACTATCTGAAGCTTGCGCCGCGGCGTCGACTTGCTTGATGTTCGGTAAGACGCGCGCGATGTCACCATATAACAGACCGTCTTTTTTCGCACTTCGGAAATTATCGCCGTTGATCCAGACGACATCAATCACGCCTGTGTCCTTACCGGCTGTTTTTTCAGCACGCAATTTCTGAATGATATCCGCTGTTTCAATCGGCACACGCTTCAATGTGATTTGCTGCTCTTTTTTCAACTTGGGTGCGACGTACTCGTCGATATAGGCATTGATTCCGTCATCTCCACCCCACATGTACATCCGGACCGTCGTTTTCGCTGCTTCCTGTTCAATCATTTTATAGGATGAACCTAGCACTTCGTCCTTTGCCGGCAAGTCAGAAGTTGCGCCACACCCGGCAAGCAACAACCCACCGACAGCGATACCGATTACTTTTTTTAACATTTTCATTCCACCCCATCATTTTTTGTCAAATCCGGACTTACCGAGCCATTCAATCAATCGGGGACAAACGGCATATGCTTTCGCTGAAAGTTCCATCCACCACGGTGCATTGACCTCTCGTTTTTGACGCTCGATCGCTCGGACCACCGTTTTTGCAAGCGACTCTTTCGATAACAAAATCGAGGCGACATTCTTTTCATATTTGCGACTGAGATCGGCGCGAATGAAAAATTCAGTCGCAATCGGTCCCGGATTAACCGTCATCACATGAATTCCTTTTGGTCGTAATTCAAGTCGCAATGCATTTGAGAACTGAAGCAGGCTTGCTTTTGTCATGCAGTAGATGGTCGATTTCGGAGTCGGCAGCTTTCCTGCCTGACTGGCGATATTGACAATCATTCCATTCGGACGCAGGAAAGGTAGACACGCTTTTGTCAACCGAACGGGCGTCAGGACATTGATCCGGTGCATAGATTCAATCGTCTCAATCGAGGTATCCTGCAAGAAACTGAATTCTCCGAATCCGGCATTATTGATCAATACATCAATCATGCCATAGTCGACCTGGATTCGTTCGGCTAAATGCTCCGGTGAATGTTCTAAGTCATAGACGATATAGTCAGCATGCAGCTCTCTTGCTAAGCGTTCGAGCCGATCGGCACGGCGGGCAATCAAAATCAAATTCGCTCCTTGCCGGTTCAAGACGCGCGCTAACGCTTCACCGAGACCGCTTGATGCTCCAGTCAAGACAACCGTTTTATTCATTAGATTCATCCGCTAACTCCCGCTTTCGAATAATAAAGAACCGTATCTCGTTTTTCGACTGTAATTTGACCGCTTGCGACTAAATAATCGAGTCGTGCTTTCATTTCACTCATCACGAGCGGAAACGATTTTTTTAAACGATTGCCGTACGTCAACTGCGCTAACTCAAATAACGTCTGCTCTCCCGTCAGATGTTTCAAAAGTTGCTCACCGCGGGCCTTACGTTGGAGCAATCGTTCTTCAATCAAGGATGGAACGTCACGGATTGTTTCGCCATGACCGGTATAGGCGATCGTGATTCGTTCACCTTGAAGCTTTTCGAGCGAGCGCATATATGCAAGGACAGGGCGTTTTATATCAGACGCATCTCCTGCTTGCGGCTGTTCAAGTAACGGGTTCGGCTCAATCCGTGCCAGTAAATGGTCGGCTGCAAACAATGTCCCGTCTTGACCGAGAATCCCGATCTGGTCGCTTGCGTGTCCCGGTAGCTCAATCACGCGGTATGTACTTGCCGCCGTGATGGAATCCCCTTCTTTTAGGACATAGTCGAGTTGTCCTTTTCCGAGCCATTTGAGGGCCGACAGATAACTCGGTAGCAACGCTCGTATTTCTTTTGGCACCCCGAACGACATCGCTAAGCGTTGCAAAAAGGCATCGCCACTATTCAAGAAGTCCGTATCCTGTTCTAAATAGGGACGAAGTCGTGCGTGCCCGTAAATCGCAATTCCTTTTTCAGAAAAACGATAAGCCATTCCGGCATGATCGGCGTGGTGATGCGTCACGATTACTTTATCGAGTTCTTCGACAGACAAGCCGATTTTCTGCAAACCCTCTTGCATGGCGTGCCAAGCTTCTGCCGTATCCGGTCCACAATCAATCAAAATATTTTCATTGTCCGTTTTGAGGACGTAACAATTGATATCACCGACTGGAAACGGCGTTGGGATCGGTAGCGTGAAGATTTCATCTTTGCTGTTCACTTGGAATCCCCTCATTTCTCTCACTAGTTTCCTTCATTATAGAGAAAAATGAACCCGAGCCGCAAACTTTGTCTGTCACTCTCTTGCATCCCTTCACTAAAGCATACGTAAACCGTCTGGAATTGGATGCAAAAAAAGCGACCTTTCGCAGAATGAAAGGTCGCTCGTTTATTGCAAATCTTATTTTAAATTAAGGACAGTCAGTTTATCACGCGTCATCGAAGCAAGACTTCGTCCGACACCCTGCACACCAAGTCCAGATGATTTAACGCCGATGAATGGGAAGTGGTCTGGGCCACGTTCAGTCCGACCATTAATTTGAACAGAACCTGTTTCAAGGGCATCCGCTACAGCAAAAGCTGAATCAATGTTTTCCGTAAAGACACTTGCTTGAAGACCGTATTCCGATTCGTTCGAGTACGCAATCATCTCTTCGACTGAGCTGACACGAATGATTGGTAAGACGGGTCCGAACGGTTCTTCCCAAGCAACACGCATGTCACGTGTCACGTTGTCGATTAGTGTTGGTTCAATCAAGTTGTTCGTCCGGTTTCCACCAGTAACGATTGTTGCACCTTGATCTTTCGCATCCGTAATCAAGCCCTCCACGTAATCCGCTGATTTTGTATCGATCAATGGAACTACGACACTGTCGTCTTCAGGTGAACCGACCGTTAACTTCGCGATCCGTGTTGTTAATTCGTCAACGAGCGCATCCGCTTGATGATCTAAGACGAATACACGTTTGATCGCTGTGCAGCGTTGTCCAGAATAAGAGAACGCTCCACTGATGATGTGATCCGCTGCTAATGAAAGGTCCGCGTCTTCTAAGACGAGTGCCGGGTCTTTTCCACCGAGTTCAAGTACAAGTGGGATCATCGCTGATTGGCGAGACAAGTGACGTCCCGTCCCTGTACCACCCGTGAAAGTAATCATATCAATTCCTGGATGTGCTGTTAAATAGTCACCGATGACTGATCCCCGACCTGTCACGACGTTAACGAGACCTGACGGAAGACCTGCTGCGACGAGTGCTTCAATCATCAAGATTCCACTGATTGAACCTTGTGTTGCCGGTTTGAAGACAACCGCGTTTCCTGTCATCAACGCCGGTGCAAGTTTTGCTGCCGCTAAATTGACCGGGTAGTTAAATGGTGAAATCGCAAGGACGACGCCGAGTGGCGCTTTTTTGATGACTGCAAGTTTTTTGGCACTCCCACCTGGGAATGAATCGCCTTGCATCATTTGACCGTCAAAACGAAGACCTTCTTCTGCTGTATACCGAATGATTTCCGCAGTCCGCTTCACTTCTTTAACGCCATCTGCACGTCCTTTACCCACTTCACGCATGATGACTTCGCCGATTTCGTCAGCGCGTTTTTCAAGTTCTGTTGCCCATGCATGTAATAGTTCAGCACGTTTGTTTGCTGGTTGTTTCGCCCAAGTCGTTTGTGCCGCTTTTGCTGAAGCAATCGCACGGTCGACTTCTGGTTTCGTCATCGCTTGTACACGACCAACGAGTTCTTCTTTATATGGTGAAGAGATTTCGATTGTCTCTTTTGATTCACTCTCATACCATTGTCCATCCAATAAAAATGTATACGTTGTTTTTGTTGTATTCATTCCACTCTACCTCCATATGTTTTTTCTCTCTGTCACTTCAGTGTGTGGCTGCATAGCTATTGTAAACAATTGGTCAGACAAATGCCAAACATTTTGCTTAACATATTATGAAAGCGATTACAATAGTTTTTTTATTGAATTTGATATGGAATGTTTTACGAAATGTGCCGATAACTAGGCAGAAGTGAATGTGCAGGAACGAAAGGGGATAAATCACGTGTACAATCAACACGATATTTTGTTAGAAGCGGGTACGAATGAATTAGAAATCGTCATTTTCCATTGTGGTCCTTATACATTTGGGATCAACGTCATGAAAGTGCGTGAAATCATCGTTCCGTTACCGATGACACCACTCCCAGGAACACCAGATGCCGTCAAAGGATTAATCGAACTACGCGGTGAAGTCATGACGGTCATCGATTTGCCGACTGTCATCGGTGTAGCCCATGACGAAGCGACGGAAGATCGGTTGATCATCTGTGAGTTCAATGGCGAGAAAAGTGTCCTTCGCGTCGATTCTGTCACGGAGATCAGACGTATCTCGTGGGAACAAATTGATACACCGAACGAACTCGCACGTGGAATCGAAGGATTGACGAACGGCGTCGTCAAGACAGGCGATAAGATGATCATCTTACTCGATTATGAAAAAATCGCACTCGAACTGTCTCGTAAAGACATCTTCGCACGTGAAGAAGGACGTCGCGTCCAACCGCGTGACAGATCGAACAAAACGATTTGGATTGCCGAAGATTCAGAAATGCTCCGGACACTCATCATTGAGACGCTTGAAGAAGCAGGATATCACGGCTTAAAATGGTTCATCAACGGAAAAGATGCATTTGACGCCTTCGAAGCAGGTAGCGATTGTGACTTGTTGATCACAGATATCGAGATGCCGAAAATGGACGGACTTCATTTATCGAAACGCCTTCGTGAAGACGACCGGTATGCCGAACTGCCAATCATCGTCTTCTCTTCCTTGATTTCAGATGATCTTCGCCATAAAGGTGAATCTGTTGGGGTCAATGCACAAATTACAAAACCAGAAATCGGTCGTTTGATCGAAACGGTCGATTCATACGTCTTGTAAGACGTTGTTGACGGTTATATCGGAGCTCACTTTCCAGTGGGCTCCGATTTTTCAATTCACAAAAAAAAAAGAAGCGTCCACGAAATCGTGAACGCCGGTTTACTTTTTTCATCAATTACTTGATCGAGTCCGAATTCTTTCCAATAAAAGCATCCAACCAGACTTTTCTGAACTCCACCATAGATTGATCAATGTTTTGCAAAACCTGATTCGCATTTTCAAGCGAACCCGTTTCTGCTTCTTTTTCAAGTTGTTCGAACTCATCTGCCAAATCGTCCGCCGCGACCGAATAGGAGGCACCTTTAAGTAAATGTGCGATTTTTTCTGTCTGTCCCGGATCATTGTTATTGATCGCTTGCTCTAGTTCAGGAAATTTACGATCAAACTGCGCAATGTATGTTTCACCAATCTTTTGTAAAAATACGTGGTCCCCACCGGCGATTGAACGTAATTCCTCTAACTTCTTTTGATTAAAAAAAGGCATCTGGTTCCCCCCTCTGGTTTCATTTTAACATTAAATGTCGTAAAAAAAAATCTGAGAATCATTTACACGCCCTATCTTCTGTCCCTATAATAAGCAAGTGAAGAGCAGGAGGGATAGACATATGTTGACGATTTATCGAAGTGATGTGACCGGGGCAGTCAACGAAATTCAAGAATTCACGAAAGGTTCTTGGATTCATCTTGTCAATCCGACAAAAGACGAAGCCGACCAAGTCATTGCTGCCACAAAGATTCCTGAGGATTTTATCTATGACCCACTGGACGTTGAGGAAAAACCTCGTTTTGAAAAAGATGATGAAGGGCTCTTGATGATTGTCGATGTTCCGTACATCGAAGAAGAGTCATCGGGACGACGCTACAACACGATCCCGCTCGGTATCATCGTGACGTCGAGGCATTTCATCACCGTCTGTTCGCAACAACTCGACGTGTTGACCTTGTTCTCGAACGGTAAATTACGGACATTCCGGACGAATTATCGTTCACGCTTTGTATTTCAAATTCTTTATAAAGTCAGCTCTTCTTACCTTCGTTTCCTTCGTCAAATCGATCGCCGAATGGACGAACTCGAAGATGAACTTCAACGTTCGATGCGAAATCAAGAAATTTTTCAACTGATGAACTTACAAAAATCCCTCGTCTATTTCATGACGTCACTTAAATCAAACGATGGTGTTCTTGATCGCATCATTAAAACACCGAGTCTCGAGAAACATGAAGACGATGAAGATTTACTAGAAGATGTTTTCGTCGAGCACCGCCAGGCAATGGAGATGGCACAAATCTATAAAGATATCATCAGTTCGACGATGGATACGTTTGGTTCCGTCATCTCGAACAATGTAAACTTCGTCATGAAGTTTTTAGCCTCAATCACGATTGTTATTTCAATCCCGACAATGATTTCCGGAATGTTCGGGATGAACGTCCATGTGCCGTGGGAAGGTGAAGTCATCGGCTTTTGGATTGTCTTTGGGATGATGATTTTCTTCTCCGGACTCGCTGCCTTTATTCTGTGGCGGAGACGCTTTTTCTAGCACAAAAAAACCACTCGCTTTTACATGCTGAAGACGTAGCATGTACAAAAGCGAGTGGCTTTTTTAATTGATTTCGACCGTGACGAGACATAAATCATCGGCCTCATCACTTTGATCGGGCTGAATCAAGTGGTGAATGTTTGGTCCTTGTTGTTCGATCAACTGACGGATCGCACTGATCCCTTCGTCAATCCCTTTGCTATACAGCTCCATGAAACCATCCGTATAGAGGTAGATACATCCAGGAGACGTCAAGTCGATTGTCCGACTCGTATATTGTGAGTCCTCAAACATCCCGACTGGCAATCCTGTGTTCTCGAGGGCGATGATTTGATCCCCCATCCGTAACAAACCAGGTGGGTGTCCCGCATTCGCATAACTAAGTTTCATCTCATCCAAGTCGATGTACAAATAAACGGCAGTAAAATAAATTTCCGTTTCATCCCCTGGGAAAAGGCGGCTCATCTGACGGTTCAGTTCTTCAAGTACTTTTGCCGGATCACCGATGCGATGCACGAGTTCAAACAAGATCGAGCTCATCCCCATCGTAATCAACGCTGACGAGACACCATGGCCCATGACGTCAAACAAGATGATGCCATATTTATTTTGCGAGATGCGGTACCAGGCATACATATCTCCCGCTAGTTTTTTAGAAGGAATATAGGTTGCCATGATTCGAATGTCTTCATCTTCGATATTTGCACTCAAAACACTTTGCTGGAGCTTTTGAGCAAGATCAAAATCTTCTTGTAAGACTTTTTCATATCGTTTCCGTGCATCTATCGCTTGTTTTAATGACATCGCATTTCGAACACGAGCAAGCAATTCCGTTTTTCGAATTGGCTTTGTCGTATAGTCTGATGCTCCCGCATCCAGTCCATCCGCGATGTCCTCTTCATTGGAACGACCGGACACGATGACGATTGGCAGTTCATCTAAACCAAATCGTTTTCGGATCAACCGTGTTGTATCAATCCCACTAATGCCGGGCATCTCTACATCCAGTAATACGACATCTAAGTTGTCGATAAAGGCCGGGTCCTCCATCAATTCAATCGCTTCTTCCCCACTCATCGCTTTTACGACATCGTATCCTTCATTTTCAAGCAGTCGCTCCAAAATCATTAAATTCGTAAATTCGTCATCTACGACTAATATACTCATACCGTCACCTCGTTCCTAAACATGTTAATCTGAACATAGTTTATCACATCATGACCACTTTCGTTTAGACGAACGGACAGTTTTCCGTCATACTAAAAGAGAAGAATGAAAGGAGGAATGGATCATGTGGCTCTATGTTGTTTCCATTCTAATCATCGTGTTTGTCTTAGTTGCTTCAATCATCGTCATTTCAAAAGGCTACGGATATAAAGGCAATCAAGACGATATCGAAATTGACTACGATGAAATCAACCGTAAACTGACTGAAAAGCAGGATGAAGAGAAGCAAAACTAAACAACTTTGACCGTCTGAGACCATTTTAACATCGGTGGTCTTTTTTTGTTGCATGAAAAGTGCATGTTTTCCTTTTTTATGACGAGGGTACATATCTATCATGGTCAACTATTACCTTAAGGGAGTGTCTATTCATGGAACCTAATCTACAAAATGATCCACATGCTGCTCAACAAGAACATCCAAATCGTCAATTCGATCAAGAAGCTTCGTCAGGTCGTCGTGTCAATTTACTTACGGGGATGTTGCTAGGAGCTGTCGTCGGCGGATTGCTTACAATGCTGAGCTCAACGAATCGACAAAACACAAAACAAGGACTTAGCGGCGCAAAAGATTCCGTTTCATCATTAGCATCTACTATTAAAGAAGATCCGTCAGGAAAAGCTTCACAAGTCATCGAACAAGTAAAAAGCGCTTCAGGAATCATTCAAGAAGTCGCTGGTGACGTCCAAAATGTGTATGACAAGGTTAACAATGAACTTGATACCGTCAAATCGGATGCTTCTTCTGTAAAAGATACTGCAACGGAAGCTAAGGGTGACCTGTCTTCAATTAGTGAAAAAGTGGTCGAAGCAAAAGACGTGGCGCTTGGAAAAGAAGAAGCCCCACAAAACAATCAATCAGACAATTCACAGCAAAATAAATAAACCGTTTTATCAAAAACCATCATGCTTCTGGCATGGTGGTTTCTTTAACGTTGTCACAACAATCCATTACTCAAAAAATTTCACGATGATTGCGACACGTTCACGCATACCATATCGTAATACACCAGATAACGGTGTTTTTGCAGGAATCGCATCACTATTCAATCCTACTTTCTTCGCTTCGGTACGAGCACGATACAAATGAAAATCTGACGTCACGATCGAGACTTGATTTTCACCTTTTGGTAATAACGATTTTGAAAAACGTAAATTTTCAGTGGTCGACGTCGATTTGTCTTCGAGCACAAGACGTTTTTCAGAGATTCCTTCGTCAATCATGCCACGGCGCATCGCTTCTGCTTCTGAAATCGCTTCACCCTGCCCCTGCCCACCGCTCAAGATAAAAGTCGTTCGCGGATATTTTTTTCCGTATGCAGCTGCAGCCTGAATCCGGTTTTCCAATATCAGTGACGGTGTTTCCCCTCTGACACCTGCACCGAGGACGATGACAAACGAGTGTTTCCCGTTCGCTGCGGGACGTTTTCCTTCTGCGACAAATAAACCGATACTAAACCAGAAAATGACGAGTCCACCTACGATTCCGGCCACTACAAGCCGATATCTTTTCAAAACTTGTTTGATCCGTTCCATGAGTCATATGATTCCTTTCAGACTGCTATTTTCGATTACATCCGTTTCTACGATGTTTTTCTAAGAAAAGTTTCAATCACAAAACAGGGGCGACTCAAAAATGGGGATGTCTCCCGATTAAAAGGAATCCGGACTTTTTCATGCATACCTCCGGCAAGCACTAAACTATCTTGAACAATAGAAATGACCGATGGTCCCGTGAATCGCGGGAGCAACGGTCATTTGATTAAATGGAGGACGGAAACGTCCGTCACACGGATTGATGTTGGTCCGACTTCTGATTCAGACCCCTTTTGCTAGATTAATTTCCCCAAATTGCTGTCGCATATTCTGGATGATCAATGAATGGATTGCGGTTTTTTTGCCATTTTTCAAAAATGATGTCATTGCGTTTCTTTTCAAATGCATCGACCGGGTCAAGTTTGTTCCACGCTTTTAACGTCGATAATTTTCCGTGAAGTGGGTTTGAGCCATTGTTGACGTTTTCTGACGTCTCTAAGTCGATTTCGCCGCCACCTTCATAACGAACCGCCATATAGAAAATCATCCGCGCGATATCACCTTTGACGCGAGTCGGTGGTTCCCATGAATCACCATCTCGGTTACAATCGCATCCGCTATATTTCGTTCCGCCATTGTCAAAATCAAGGTTCCCACGAGCACTATTGACGACGACGTCTGACGGACGTAAGTGATGCAAGTCTGTCCCTGGTCCCATGCTTGTTCCGAAGTCTCCATGCGATTTTGCCCAGACATGCTCTCGGTTCCATTGACCGACATTCCCACCGTTGCTATTTTTTGAAATGGACTTCCCCGTGTACAATTCGATCACGTTGTTCACATTACCTGGATCTTGATCGGTTTCTTTTAATGCCGTCCAAACCGTGTCATACGAGACTTCCGTATGATTATCGATGATGTCATGCAGTGATGCTTTTAATGCCGCACCCGTTTTCCCCGCTGCCGGCTGATAATAGGCATCGATTGTTGATTGTGACGTTACCGCCTGTGGTCCCGCTACTATCTTTGTTGAATCTGTTTTGGCGATGACCGGCGTGAAGGCAAGTGATCCTAACGCGAGTGTCGCAACAAGTGCCCCACTGATTTTCGACTTCCAGTTCATGCTTTTTCCCCCTCAGGTTAAGTATGGACATGCAATGTCAAACCGTATTACACTCCCATTTTCACATCACTTGTCTTTCTTATGGAAGATGGACGAAAGACCTCTTCTTTTTAGAGGAATCCAGAAATCAAAGTTAGCACAATTGTTCAACGGTTAGAAGGTCCTGTTTTTTAGTGAATCACGAATCAATAAACGATGAATTATTATTTAGAAGAACTATTCTAGAGGCAAAAGTCATGATTATAAAGGATACATAAATAAGGTATGAGGATGATACTCCCCACGTTTCAACTTGCTATAATAATTAATGCAAGCGTTTTCATAATTTGATAGAGGAGGCTTTTTGATGAAACATAAAAGCTTGATTGTCGCATCTCTTGCAAGCGTGACGTTTTTAGTGCCACTTGCGCAACCGATTGCAGTAGGGGCAACAGCAGACAACGGGACGATGATGCAATACTTTGAATGGTATTTACCAAACGACGGGAACCACTGGAACCGTCTAGGAAACGACGCTTCTAAGCTTGATCAACTCGGAATTACATCTGTTTGGATTCCTCCTGCCTACAAAGGAACGACTCAAAATGATGTCGGCTACGGTGCCTACGATCTATATGACCTCGGTGAGTTTAATCAAAAAGGAACAGTCCGGACGAAGTACGGCACGAAAACGCAATTGAAATCCGCCATCGGGCAATTGCACACGGCTGGAATCGATGTGTATGGTGATGTCGTCATGAACCACAAGGGTGGTGCTGACTTTACGGAATCCGTCACGGCCGTCGAAGTCAATCCGGGTAACCGTAATCAAGAAGTCTCTGGCGACTATCAAATCCAGGCCTGGACCGGGTTCAACTTCGCGGCGCGGAGCAACGCCTATTCAAACTTCAAATGGAAATGGTATCACTTCGACGGAACGGATTGGGATCAATCCCGCTCAAAAAGTGCCATCTATAAATTCCGAGGAACAGGTAAGTCGTGGGACTCGAATGTATCTTCTGAAAATGGAAACTATGATTACTTGATGTATGCAGACATTGATTTCGATCACCCGGAAGTGCAGCAGGAAATGAAAAACTGGGGGAAATGGTACGTCAATGAACTC
Organism: Exiguobacterium sp. N4-1P; assembly: GCF_002214325.1. NCBI lineage: Bacteria > Bacillati > Bacillota > Bacilli > Caryophanales > Exiguobacterium > Exiguobacterium sp. N4-1P. The sequence continues at coordinate 970,935 of NZ_CP022236.1, read as the reverse complement.
GGGCTCGATGGATTCCGTCTTGATGCCGTCAAACACATCAAACATACGTATCTCGCAGATTGGTTGACGAATGTTCGTCAGACGACGGGTAAGGAATTATTCACAGTCGCCGAGTACTGGCAGAACGATCTCGGGACACTTAAAAACTATTTAAGTCAGACGAACTATAAACAATCGGTCTTTGACGCTCCACTTCATTACAAATTCGAACAAGCGAGTAAAGGCGGCGGCTTTTATGACATGCGCACAATTTTTAACGGCACACTCGTCCAAGATAATCCGACGCTTGCCGTCACACTCGTTGAAAACCATGATTCTCAACCTGGTCAATCGCTCGAATCGACCGTTCAATCCTGGTTCAAGCCCCTTGCTTACGCGATGATTTTGACGCGGGAACAAGGGTATCCATCTGTCTTTTACGGGGACTACTACGGAACAAAAGGCTCGTCGAACCGTGAAATCCCTGCCCTCGCGTCAAAAATCGATCCGATTCTAAAAGCACGGAAGGACTTCGCGTTCGGGAAACAAAATGATTACCTCGATAACCAAGACATCATCGGTTGGACACGGGAAGGTGTCTCAGACCGGGCAAAATCAGGTCTTGCGACAATCCTTTCGGATGGTCCTGGCGGTAGCAAGTGGATGTACGTCGGGCTTCAGAACAAAGGAGAAGTCTGGACAGACATCACCGGTAACAATTCAGCTTCCGTCACGATCAATGCAGACGGGTATGGTCAATTTTTCGTCAATGGTGGTTCTGTCTCGATCTACCGCCAACAATAATTCGTCCTATTTAAAAGCCCCCATCCGGTACCGTTTCCTTTTCAGGAAGGTTCGTGGATGGGGGCTTCTTTTCATTCAGCGAGACCGACACTTTCGCGAATCGATTCTTCCTGTTCAATCGCTTCAAGCAGGAAATGGGCGACATCGGCCCGATTGATTTGTTTCGCTTGGTCGGGTACACCGTCAGCTGTTTGGCGGTACATCCCGGTTAACGGACCATTCATCAAACGGAGTGGTCGTGCGACCGTATAGTCGACGTCTGCCTGTTTCAACAAGTCAATTGCTTGCCGGTGATCACGTAATGGATTCTTTAAGATTTGCTGTGCGAGTAATCCTTGTGCACCCGGTAATTCCTTATCAACACCTGCTGATGCGACGTAACCAATCCGCGTTACACCACTGACTTTCATCGCATTGATGATCCGGACGAGACTTCGTTCTAAAAATCCACTGTAGGCAAGGCTTTCTGTCCCTAACGCCGTCAAGACAGCATCTTGTCCGACAAGCGCCGCATTGACATCCTCTTGGTTCAAGACGTCCCCCGTGACGACATGAAGTCGTTCATCTTTTAGTTCCAACTTATCCGGATTACGGACGAACGCCGTCACCTCATGGTCATGCGCAATCGCCTGTTTGACGAGTTCTTGTCCGGTTTGACCCGTAGCCCCAAAAATAATCAATTTCATGCATAACATCCTTTCCCTTTCAAGATCCACTGTTTGAATGATACCCTTACCGCTTGAAAATGAATCGTCTTCCCTCACCCTTATTTTCAGAAAATTATTTTTATTTATTAACAGTGTATGCTAAAATCTCCCTAAGTACATATGGATATTTTTTCCTTAATTAAAAGAACGACCATCTTTTTTCTTCGATAAAGACAGGAAGTCAGTCTATTCTGCTTTATGCTTTGAAAACTCGTACAGTCACGTCGCGTGAAAAAACGGCGCCCTTCTTTTGGAGGTGTGACGGATGATGTTCCACTATCTCAATACGGACGATGAGGTTCTACGCTTCGAACAACAATTATCACGCTACTCATCACCTTAACCTTGGAGGGATTTCCTATGAAGCTACAACAGTTAAAAGACCAACTCAATTCGATTTATCTCGGCAAACCGGACGTCATCGATCTCTGTCTGACGGCACTCATCGCCGAAGGTCACATCCTGCTTGAAGATGTACCGGGGACCGGGAAAACGATGCTTGCGAAAGCACTCGCCCAAAGCTTCGAGAGTGCCTTCTCCCGGATTCAGTTCACGGCGGATTTGCTTCCGTCCGACGTCATCGGTTCAGACTTCTTCAACTTAAAGACGCAGGAGTTCGAGAATAAACGCGGACCGTTGTTTGCAAACGTCGTCTTGATCGATGAGATCAACCGCGCCGTCCCGCGGACACAATCGGCATTGCTTGAAGCGATGGAAGAACGTCAAGTCTCGATTGGCGGAACAACGTATCAGATGCCGGCACCATTCTTCGTCATCGCAACTCAAAATCCGATCGAGTCAGCAGGAACATTCCCGCTACCGGACGCCCAACTCGACCGGTTCATGGTCGCGATCGAAGTCGGTTATCCGGATTTTGAGAACGAACGCCGCTTGCTGTCTGAGATTTTGACGAACGTCCGCCGATCAGCCGTCGGGATTGCGTCAGGAGGGGACTTGATTTCATGGCAGGAAGAAGCACGACGTGTCCATGCGTCGCAAGACGTGCTCGATTATCTGCTGCATATCGTTCAGGCGACACGGAATCATGAACTCGTTGAAGTCGGTGTCAGTCCACGTGGTGCGATTGCCCTGCTTCGCGCGTCCCAAAGCTATGCTTTCTTGAATCAACGCGACTTCATCATTCCGGAGGACATCAAACACCTTGCAAAACATGTCTTGGCCCACCGCCTGACATTGACACTTGAAGGGGGCATCAAGACGACAAAGGCCCAAGTCTTGTACCATCTCCTTGATGCCATTCCAGTTCCTGTCGAGATTGGGTGACGCGGATGAAAATCGAACGTTCCGTCCCCTTTTGGCTCGAACAAAAATTATTTCCCGTCTATTGCATATTGACATTTTTATTCTTATTCCTCCCCGTCGTCTCGGGACTCGGGTTTCTCTTTGCCGCACTCGCGACGATTCATGTCGTCGTCAACCGGACGGAACGGCAACTCCGCCGGGAAGTCGCTTTAGAATGGAAACACTATGAACGATTGATGTTCAACCAAGAACAAACGGACCTCCAGCTGCAACTTTTCGGACTCGAACTTTTTTCGTCACTCGGCCTTAAGGCCTCCTTCCGTCTCCATGCTGCTGACGGGATTGTTTTCACGACGAGTGACGCGCTCCATCCCCACACGTATGATACCGAACTGGTGTTGACGGAAGAATTGTTTACGATCCCAATCCAGACCGTCAAACGTGGTCCGACGGCACTCGACGAAATCATCTTAACGATTCGTCTGCCCTGGCGGATGGGCGTTTACTTATTTTCATTCGACAGTTATCCGCAGTTCACGGTGCTGCCTTCGTTAACGGCACAAGCGACACCTTTCCTGCTGAACCGCTTACGGATTGGTGATCGTCCGGACCGCTATTCACCATTAAAAAACAAATTGGTCCAGCTTGGATCAAAAGCGTATACGACGGAACCGTCGAAGGACATCGATTGGTACGCGACAGCAAAAACCGGCCGTCTGCAAGCAAAAGTCTATGAGACGAGTAATCAGGACACATTCACCATCGCCCTCAATTTGTCGGGTCCAAGTGGATACGGCTTACATAATCAATCGGAACGCTTCATCGAACAAGCTTCGTTCTTAATCAGTGAGTTGATTAAGGAGGGCTGTAAAGTTGAATTGTTCCTGAACCGTCTCAACGAAGCGAACCACATGACCCACTTGGCGTTAGGTGAAGGACAACCGCACTTGAAGCACGTCCTTGTCCACCTGTCGACGTTATCCGACCGGGATTCCTATATCGCAACAAAACAGTTCGAACGGTATGTCGTGCGTCGAAAACATCTTAACAGTCAGCTGATCCTGGTTGGGAACGACCGGATCCAGGCGATTGGCTGACGATCAAAGAAGGAGGTTTTATTATGGTTTCCCTAGTCATTCGAAAGTCGCTTCAGTTCATCGTATCGTTGGTCGTTTTACTGTGCATCAGCGCCTTACCGGCATTGATCGTCCAGTTACGTCCGAACTTTTCGAATTACACCGATGCGCTCAAACAACAAGTCCTGTTTTTGACTGGTGTCGAACCGATTCTTTATTACAATGTGACCGCACAACAGCTTCGTCCGTTGTTGCCGGACTTACAACCGTTCATCCAGGAGACGCTGCTGATCTTCAGTAGTGCCCTTGTCTGTTCGTTTATCGCCGCACTTGTCTACGCGTTTTTCTTTTATCGCGCGCGTCTGCGGACACGTAACCTGTTGAAGCAGACGACGCGTGTACTCGAGATGGTGCCGGATTTATTTTGGGTGATTTTTTCACAGTACATCATCATCGTTCTTTTTAAGACGACCGGTTTCGATCAAATCGAAGTCGCCGGCGGTTTTGCTGATTCGATCCGTTTCCTTCCGATTCTGACGCTGTCGCTGACGACCCTCTTCTTCTTCATCAAATGGTTGACGGGGCAGATCCAAGAAGAGGAAGGAGCCAGCTATATCGAACTTGCCCGCGCCAAAGGGACACACGCGAATCATTTATTTTGGTCACACTTGATTCCGAACTTGTTTTATCGGTTCTATCTGTTTTTCCGCGCCAACGTCATCACGATTTTATCGAGTCTCGTCGTCATCGAATACACATTCAATGTCCAAGGTCTGTTTCGGTTCGTAATCATGAATCCGCAACTTCCTGTCCTGCTCGTGACGCTCCTCTTGATTTACTTACCGTTCTTTTTGATTGACTTGATTGCTGAGCTTTGTATTCCAAAAGCTTGGAAAGGTGGTGCTGTATGAGACGTGTCTTATTGCGTGATCCGTTCTTTTGGGGCTGTATCCTGATTTTTGCGACGCTCCTCCTACTTAGTGTCGGACATACTCTATTTCGTGACGGACAAGTCGACCAAATCTCGAACCGGTACGCGGCGGATGGGACGTTCCTCGCGACATCTCCACTTGAACCATCGCGTGAGCAGTGGTTCGGAACGGACCGGGCGGGCAACGATTTATTCCAAATCATGATTGCCGGTGCCAAGTGGACGATCGGGATTTGCTTTGCCGTCGCCTTCGGACGCATCCTGCTCGCTCTGTTGATCGGCGTGCCGCTCGCCTTTAGGGGTAAAAGATTAAATACGGCAATTCGTACCGTTCTTGACGGCTTTTTAATTTTACCGATTTCCTTACTGGCCTATTTCATTTTGTTGACAGGCTTATTTTTTGCAAGTCCAGAAGACATTCCGTCCTTGTCTTCCCGTGTCCTCTTTGAGACAGGCGTACTGATTTTACTCGGGTTACCTGCCTTACTGATGTATTTAGTCAGTGAAACGCGTCACTTGTTGACGCAAGAGTTCATGGTCGTCGCCCGAACACTCGGTGGCAGTCCCCATTACCAATTTAGAAAGCACATTTGGCCGCATCTTTTACCGACGCTTGCCATTGTTTTCATGCAACAGTTCGTCCAAACGTTGATGGTCTTGATTCACCTGTCCTTGTTCGGGTTATTTTTCGGCGGGACACTTTCACGCTTTGCGAACGATGTTTCACCGACGATTTTTGAATGGTCTTCCCAGTTCGGTTTCTACTTCCTTCAGTTTTCAGCCGTTTCCTGGATCAATCACCTGTTCCTGATCCCGGCAATCAGCATCGCTGCGCTCGTCTTCCTCGGGAACTTGCTGACGAGTCGTCTCGAGCGTGCCTATCGCTTACGACGTGAACAGCTAATCTTCACGGAACCGGTCGCACAGGCAGAAGCCGCTACGACACGTTTGACGAATCCGTTTGATTCTGTCTCACCATCAATTACGAAATAATTATGTAAAATATACTTAGCGCCGTCGTATTCTTTTATATGACGGCGCTAAGTATGTCTTAATTTCTTTTAAACTACTTAATCCCTCTAAAAAACAAGCGTTTGGTCTTTTGCGGGTATAGAAAGAGAGAAGGGACGTGAAAATGATGATTGAAGTCAAGAACTACTCTCAACGCTTCGGAAAAACCGACGTGTTGACAGATGTCAATTTTTTAATTGGTCAAAGTGAAATCGTCGGGCTGATTGGACCAAGCGGTTCCGGTAAAACAACATTAATCAAGTCGCTGATTGGCCTCCAAACCCCGTCAAGCGGAACCGTCACTGTACTCGGGTCACAGCAGCCGTCGTTACGTCAGGCAGAAAAAATCGGCTATATGGCGCAAGCCGATGCTTTGTATGAGGATTTGACGGCACGTGGCAATTTACGCTATTTCGGCAAGCTGTACGGCTTAAAAAAAGACCGCCTCCGCGCCCGGATCGAATCCGTCCTCCAGTTCGTCGACTTAAAGCAGGATGCCGACCGCCCGACCCATCAATTTTCCGGTGGGATGAAGCGCCGCCTCAGTCTTGCGATCGCCTTGATTCATGAACCGACTTTGCTTCTGCTTGATGAACCGACCGTCGGAATTGATCCCGCCCTCAAGAAAACGTTCTGGCACGAGTTCGACCAACTGCGGAAGTCTGGCGTCACAATCCTCGTCACGACACACGTCATGGATGAAGCCGAGCGGTGCGATCGTTTATTATTGATTCAACATGGGCGATTGATCGACGCCGGTACGCCCGCGGAATTAATTCAACGATTCGGCTCAATCGATGAAGCTTTCATCCGAAAGGAGCAAGTCTGATGCAGACACTGACCGTAGCAGAACGTGTCATCTCGCAAATTTTTCGCGACAAACGGACCATTGCGATGATGTTCCTCGCCCCCCTATTCGTTCTCTTTTTATTATCATCAATCCTCGGTTCGAGTTCGGATGAAGTCACGATCGGCACCGTCGACCTACCCGAAACGTTTGACGAGGTTCTCGCATCGAAAACGGCGACGACGACCTATCCGAGTTATGCGGACGGAAAACAGGCGATGGAAGATCAACACATCGAGGCATTGATCACGTACCGGGATGATGCCCCGGAGATTTTGATTGAAGGCGGCGACGTCTCTAAAAATGCCCACGCCATCCAGGTCATCCGCGAAACGTTAACGGCAATCGAGATGAAGCAGGCGACGACAGCGAATGCACAGTTACGCGAAACCGTTAATCAACTGCAACAACGGCTCGAACAATTGACGAATCAAAAATTGACCGTTCCCCCTATCGCCTCACAATCAATGATGGAACCAGATATCCGCTTTTTATATGGAGATAAAGATGCAGAACTGTTTGATCAAATTGCACCTGCCTTGATGGGATTTTTCATCTTTTTATTTGTCTTCATCATCGCCGGGGTCAGCTTTCTCCGTGAGCGGTCCAGCGGGACACTCGAACGGACACTCGCTACTCCGCTCAAACGGTCGAGCATCGTCTTCGGATACTTCGTTGGCTTTTTCTTGTTCGTCACGATTCAAACTGTCCTTATTCAACTATTCATCGTTAATATCTTGAACGTGACACAACAAGGCAACTATTTTCTGTTACTCTTCGTCAATTTATTGACGGCAAGCGTCGCCCTGTCACTCGGACTCCTGCTGTCGAGTTTCGCACGGACGGAATTCCAATTGATTCAGTTCATCCCGCTCGCAATCGTCCCGCAAATCTTTTTCAGCGGTCTATTTGATTTGACGGATGCCCCGACCTGGGTCGAAGTCATCAATCGGCTGATGCCGTTGACCTATGCCGCCGATGCCCTGCAAAACATCATGATTCGCGGGTACGGTTTCCGTGAAATTTGGCTCGACCTTGTGGTCCTTGCCGGATTTATGCTTGTCTTCGTCCTCCTGAACATGCGTGCCTTACGGAAACAGCGGCCGGTGTAAGGGCACTTCGTACAAAGGGAATTGACAATCCATTATTTTCCTTATATACTTTAGTCAAAATTGACCGAAATGAGGCCGTCCAATGTAAATTCATCTAAACTCCTAACCACTAACTAAATATGATTGATGTGGAGGTTTTTTAGATGAACCGTTTTACGACTTTACTGGTCAGCCAGTGGATGGCGAATGCGGGGGACGCGCTCTACATCGTCGCCCTCATCGCTACCTTGTATCAACAAACAGGACAGGCGAGCACAGCTGCGCTCTTTCCGATTGCCGTAACGGCAGGCATGACGGTCAGCGGCTTCTTTTTCGCCCGCCTTGCGAAGCAGATGCCCCATGCAACGCTTTTGTTGCTCAGCCAGCTCATGAAGACCCTCTCGCTCGTCTTGATCGTCCTGCTTGATTTACCACTCGTGGCGTTGCTCCTTCTCGTGGTTTGGATTGCCTTTCTCGACGGCTTTGCCCGACCGATTGAAAGTGCCTTTATTCCGCAAATCACGACCAATTTCCAAAAAGCAAACAGCATCGTCCAAGGAACGAATCAAGTCGTCCAACTGATCATGTGGCCGCTCGGCGCGATTTTAGTCAGTACAGGGTCGCCCCAGTCCGTCTTATTCGTCTCATTGCTGCTTTTTCTTGTTGCAAGTATCGGAACGGCGTTATTTCGTTATCAAGTGCGCTCCCTTCAAGGGTCTGTGGAAGAAGCGGACGAGGAACCGACGTTTCGTTCAAGTTTGCAGTATACCCGGACTAACATACCGGCCCGTTTGAATACGTCATTGCTTGGCATCGATGCTTTCGCGAGTACCGCCTGGATTTCTGCGTTATTCCTCGTCTACATCGCTACGCACCTGCATGTATCGGACAGTTGGTGGGGCATCTTGAATGCATTTTATCTTCTCAGCATGATTGTCGGGAGTTACCAGATGCTCCGACGCCGAAAGCAACGTTCACTGCTACAGTTCAGTGTGTTGCTCTCGATTGCCGCGACGCTTCTGTTTGGTCTCGCTCCGCATGTTGTAGTCGCCTTGATTGCTTGCGTCGTCCAGGGCTACGCCAGTCAACTCCGGGCGATAGAATTAAATACACGGCTTCAAGCAGATACCCCAATCGCACGGTTACCTTACGTTTACAGTGTTCAACAGACCGTCTATACGATTAGCTTTTGTCTCGGGAGTCTCCTGTTCGGTCTTCTCGCCGATTGGCTGAGTATCGAAGTCGTCTATCTCATCGCGAGTATAATCGCGTTGTTAATGATTCGTCCGGCCCGGCAATTACGCAAGCAAGTAGCAACCGAACGGACGCAACAGATTTCTTAAGCAACGGTTCGTTATACAGAAGTGGAGCTGAAGGGATGTGTTGGAGATTCCTTGGTTTTTCCCAAACGTTTTTCTGCACACAATGAAACGCCGCTGATTCCGTTTTTCATACGGAATCAGCGGCGTTTTCGATATCTTCCATGACGACGAACATCATGTTTTAAGCAGGCCTTCCCATGTAGCCGTCAAATCGACGATGGCGTCATTCCCATCGTTTGCTTAACCGCGCAACGTATAACCAAAGGACGAACGACACGAGACACAGATACACATACGCTATGTCCAAACTCGCCCGCTTACTGATGAATCCGAACCCGAGACCGACGATGATGATCAGCACGCTCTCTAGCCAGGAAGCAATGGAAACGATTGTTGCCCGCTCTTTTGCTGACGCATAAGTTTGCAAGAGACTGCTCGTCATCGGCTCCGACAGACCGTATAACAGAAACATCACGAACAGGAAGATGAGACTCACCGCTTCCGTGAAGGAAAAGCTGATGACACTTACGAAAAAGACGACTAATATCCCGTTCAACTTTACCTTCAACGAACCCTTCTTCAATGCGGGCAACAGGTTGCCAACGCCTTGCGCTACCATAATTAAAATGAACACGAGACCAAATCCAGTCATGGGAATGCCACGATCACGCATTGACAATTGCCAAAATTCTTCGATGAAATTAATCGTCGTCCCGAATAGGACACTAAATAGAAAAATCCGGATCAACATGGGGCGTGTTCTCAGTTCTCGCCAAACGAGACGAAGTGGACGGGCTGTCGATTCTTCAACCACGAGTCGCGTTTCATGTAACGTCAGGCTAACCAGTGTCGCACTCATTAAACTGATGAGCGAAATCTTGTAATGAAATTCAAACGCAGTGGACTGCGTCAACCAACTGCCGGTGAGGGCAGCAAGTCCAGCTGTCATGAGGCTGACTGCATTCAGTCGACCAACTGTCCGTTCGAATCGCTCGACTCGACCGACTTGTTCAAGCGTCTCAAATAAGAAGGCTTCTTCTGTCCCGCTGATCGCAGCAGCCCCGACCCCTGCGAGTACCATCGCACCTAAAAAAGCAGTCAACGTATACGCGTTTAATAGAATCGCGAAGGATAGACATTCTGCCATCATCCCGAAGACGAGAAACCACTTTCGCCCGAAGCGATCGGTGGCTCGTCCGAACGGCAACTCAAGCGACAATCGAGTCAAAGCGAAGACAATTTCTGCGTAAATCACATCGAGAACACTCATTCCACGCGCTTCCCAAAACAACCGCTCAATCACATAAGCAGGTACGAAAGCTGTTGCAAAACGCATCATATATAATTTACGGACGTTCGCTTGAATCGCCGTTTAACAAGGAGGGCGGATTATACGCATCAGTCAACATCCTCTCTTATTTTTTTAAAAAAACCGTTAGTTTCCATTTCCCGATTTCAAGCAAGTTAATCCCATGTCCGTGATTATATCGTAGATAGACAAACCCCCTACGCCGTATAGACGCAGAGGGTTTCCTTCATTCAAAATCAGTTATTTCCAGTGTTGGTGAGAGTGCTGTCGGATTTTCTTGAATGATGGGCAATTCGACTGTAAAGCTTGAGCCGGCGCCTTCTGTCGAATCGACGTGAATCATGCCTTCATGGGCACGAACGATTTCTTGACAGATTGCAAGTCCAAGTCCTGTTCCACCAATTTTTCGGCTATCGGAATTATCGACCCGGTAAAACTTGCTGAATAACTCTGGCAAGGCGTGACGGGGAATACCGATTCCTTCATCTTGAATCCGAATCCGCAATAAGTCATCGGCAGGTTCGATTCCAATCGTAATCGCGCCGCCATCCGGTGAATACTTGATGGCGTTGTTGATTAAATTACCGAACAGTTGTCGCATTTTTTGTTCATCGGCTTGAATCATTTCGACTGCTGCGTCATCCGTCTCGAGCAAGACAGTATGAGTTTGAGACGAACCGACTTGGAACTCAGCGATTTCACGAATCATCGCTACGACGTCAAGCTCTTTAAAATGATAGTGTTGCTGACTGGATTCCATCCGTTGTACGTCGAGGAAGTCATTGACGAGTCCCGTCAATCGCTCAGTCTCGGCATGAATCGTTTCGAGATAGCGTTGTTGGCGGTTAGGTGTCAACTCTTTTGCTAACATCAGTTCCGTGTAGCCAAAAATCGAAGCGAGTGGTGTCCGCAACTCATGCGACACCGTCGAGACGAATTCCGACTTCATCCGGTCGACTTCTGTTTCGACCGTGACGTCACGCAAGACGAGCATCGTCCCACGGAAACGTCCACCGTAATGAATTCCTTCTGCATAGAGCGTGACGAAACGCTCCTCTTTATTAAGTGATAGCGAAAGACTTTCCGTCGGTACTTGATGACTGCAGACTTGATTCATGTATTCAAGGAATGCCTCGTGTTGATCGACTTGAACCGCCAATTCTTCAATTTTGACATCGAGCGTCATCAAACCCTCGTCATTGAACTGATCGTGCGCTGGATGATGGAACAACGCAAGCAATGGACGATTGGCAAAAATCCGGTCTTCTTCGATATACATGACTGCCTCACGAATCGAGTGTAGCAGTTTCGATGTTTTTTCACGTTCCCGCTCAATTTCATCGAACACACGCATCCGTAGTAAGGACAAGGCGAGCTGACGAGAGAACGACCAAATTTCAGCCGTTTGGTCTTCATTGAATTGATCACGGTAACGGACAAGATAGATGCTTGCAATCATCATGTTCGTCGATGGGTCCATGACGGGTACGACCGTTTCATACATGCTATAAGGGTACGGCAACGGATGATCACTCGTCACTTGTTTCGTTGAACGTACGGCTTTTTTATGCATGCGCGCTCGCTCAAGTAGAGAAAGTGATGACGTCAAAAGTTTCCGTTCTTGATCGACCGTCATGCCGTAAGAGACGATATCCGTATACTCGTCCTCGTCAAGAAAAACAATCGCTCCGAACTCGGCATCTGTAATCGAGATTAATTTTTCGATGATGGCAGGATAAGCTGTTAACGTCTCGCGTGAAGCGAGCGTTTCTGTCAATTCATTCCGGTACCGCAGATGCGTCTCATTGCGTAACGTCACATCAAGCGCTTCTTCGAGTTCTTCTTGTTGTGTTTGAAGCTCCTCTTGTTGGGCAACTAACTCTTCTTGTTGACTTTGTAATTCATCGTTACTTGAGACGAGTTGCGATTTTTGATTTGAAATCGACGCAGCCATTAAATTAAATGTCGTCGTCAACTCGCCAATCTCGTCTTTTGCATTTAAGACCTCAATGGGTGAAGCATCTTCACCTTTTGCTAATCGACTGCTCTCTCGGTTCAATTGACGCAATTGACGTGTAATTTTCGCGACAAATGGTCGAACGAATAACACGATGATGAATAAAAGAACCGCTAAGTTAATTAAGCCGAGAACTTGAGATGAGTTAACTTGTGTCCCTAGTCGATTTTGGGCAGCGAGTTCCTTCTCATTTAATGAATTACGATAATCCGTAAAGACGGTCTCCATGTCAACGATACTCGAACTCATGTCCGCAGCACTTTTCGTATCGATGTTAAATTTCCGATCCTCATCCAGGTTCGGTGTTTGCGTGACTTTACCGAGCGTCGCCATTTGTAAGAACGGTTCTTCGACTTCACCGTCTTTTTTAGCATCAACATAATTAATCAGGCTCGGCATGACGCGCGTCGTGTAGGCGTCATACAGCTCCCGTGCATCATTCGCGTATTGCTCTTCTTCTGCAAATGCCGCATTTTTTTCGAACCACGTCGTTTGTTGATCGATATTTTGTTGTTTCGTTTTAATTTCCTCTAACATTTCATCGTCTCCAAGTAAGACGAATCCCCGCATCTCATATTGAAGACTTTGCCACGATTCATATAAATTCGTCGCATTGGTCCGGTGTTCGTTTAACGTCGCTAGTTCTTGTTTAGCTTCTTGCACCTGCTGTTTCGTATAGAAATATACACCTGCTGATGTCAGCAATAACATTGCTAAAATAATATAGAAAGCGGACATGATTTGGCGTCCGATTGTTCGATTAAGCCATGTTCTCATAAACGATCGATCCTCCCCCTTCTCCTCTAGTTGAATAATACGTATAGGAGATACCTGTCCTTTCTATTGTAAAGGTTTTTTATACTTTTCCATTAAATATGCTCATTTTTTTTTACTTTTCATCTAATTTTAATAAAAATAGTTGTATGTTACAAAAACATGACAAAAAGGTTCGGATTCACTCCTTTTTCGTCAGAAAAAATGCCCCGCCACATACTCGTGACCGGACATTCTTGTTCATGCATGATGCGAATGGTGTGTCGAATGATGATGGATAGGTGCTTCATCTGCCAAGATTTCGCCGTCGAACAGACCAAGCCTTGCATACTGTGCCGTGATGTCTTGTTTCGTCATCTCGGTGATTTGATCTGTCGTGCTGATCAACGTTGAGATTCCTTTCACCAACCGGACCGGTTCTAAATTTGTTTTCTCGACCGGAAACGTCGACAAGGAGCGGAGATAGGCGACGTAGGCTTGTGCCCCTTCTTCCGTCGGTGTAACGAGCTCAGAAGCGTGATGGCGCAAATGATTCGTCAAACTGCTTGTCGAGACGCCTTTCGTGACGGCACTGATCAAGGCAAAAGCCATAAAAGACAAGATTACGATAAAAAAGATGACCATGAAGACCGGCATGTCTGAAAAGAAACTTTCTCCTTCGACGTAAGCCATCGTTCCTCCCGCTTTCAGCAGCGACAGGAACGGACCCGAAATACTACCTGACATGAAGATTTCCCCCTATTTCGTTTGATATCTGTTCATACGCAAACGACGCACAAAAGGTTTCTAGTTCTTTCCATCTCCAAGTAAAACTTCCGCATTAAACCAGTCTTCGACAAACAATGACCCGGCCGGTCCATCAATCTGATAGGAATACAAAACGGAAAAATCGCCTTCTGTCATCATCGGTAAGGTCAGTTCCCGTAAGACCGCTTTGACTTCTTCTGTCATCCTCGTCTCATACTGAACAAATCCGTCTTCCCGCGTTTGCTGTTCTTTCAAATATGGCAACAACAGTGCTTTGCCAAATGATTGGGGGTCATCGATGACTTCAGCCACTACACCGAATAGTTCTTCCGCTTCAAAAATCAAATCATCGGCTTGTCCGATCGTCACTTCATCGGGAAACCAAACCGTCAATTTTACTCCTTCCTTCAAAAACCGTTCGAATATCGGAATGAACGCCCTGTTCTCCATTAAATCGTAATGCATCATGACTCTCCTTTCATAAACTCGAATTTTAATTGATCGCGCTCTAGATACAACATCGCCTTGAATGTCCGGCCATTTTTCTTCATCTCGAGCGGTTTTGTTTTTTGAGTCGTTAAGATTTTTTTGACTTCCGCCTGTGTCACGCGCGCTCCGAGGATTGTTTTCGGTAATGTAAAACCGCAGTTCGTTTTTTGATACCCGCTGCAGCCATAAAACTTCCCACGATCAAGCACTTCCGCCTGACAGAGCGGACATGGTCCGACCGGGCGGTTCGTTGCGGCGGCGTGACGCGTTTTTGATTTAACTTGCGACGGATCGACGTGCAGTTGCTCGACACGCGACTTCGCATCATCGACGAGGTGTTGCGACAGTTTTTTCGCTTGTTCGACGAACTGGGCAGCGGATGCTTCCCCTTTACCGATTTGGTCAAGCCGACTTTCCCACTTTGCCGTCATCTCAGGTGATGCCAAGATGCTCCCGCTGACCGCCTCGATTAAAATCCGACCTTTTGCTGTCGGATGGATCTCTTTTTTCTTCAGCTGGATGTAATCGCGTCGCTTTAATCCGTCGATGATTCCGGCACGCGTCGCCTCCGTACCAAGTCCCTCGATTTCTTTCATGATCGCCTGTAATTCATTTTCAAGGACTTTCCCCGCTGTCTTCATGCCGAGGATTAATGTTCCTTCCGTATAGCGTTTCGGTGGCTCCGTTTGTTTTTCAAGTAACTTTGCCCCTTTAATCGGGACGTGTTGTCCGTGTTCGACTGCCGGCAGTTCGACTTCCTTCGCCTCAATTTGCAAGACTTCTTTAAAACCGCGCGCAATCGTCCGGCTGCCTTTCGTCAGGAAACGATCTTGCTCCCTTGTCGTGATGATGTCTGTTTTTTCAGCGCGCGCGGGGGGTGCAAAAGCTGCTAAAAACCGCCGGACGATTAAATCGTACACTTGTGCATCACGCCCCGATAATTTCGCGACCGCTCCCGCTTCTTCTGTCGGAATGATTGCATAGTGATCACTGACTTTCGCAGAATTGACATACCGTTTATCGTGTGTGGGATCTTTCGTCAAAATTGCCTTCAGTCCACCGTATTCCGGTTGCTTCAACAGTCGATTCAAAATCGTCGGGAACTGACCCGCTTCTTCCTTTGAGACGAACGATGAATCCGTCCGGGGATAACTGATCCAACCGCGAATGTAGAGTTTTTGAGCGATATCAAGTGTTTCTTTTGCGCCAAGTCCGAACCGTCGACTCGCTTCCGTTTGCAACAACGATAAACTGAACCAGAACGGCGGTTTCTCGATTTGTTCCGTCTTCGTGATGGACGCAACGATTCCTTCCCCCTTCGTCCGTGCCTTGATTGCTTCCGCGAGTGCCCGATCGGTCAGCTTCGTCTGTTTTTTTTGATCGATGTATTTTCCTTTATACAGCGAAAAGTCAGCCTCGACTTCAAAATAGGTTTCCGGCTTGAACTGTTCGATTTGTTTCTCACGTTCGACGATCAAGGCAAGTGTCGGTGTCTGGACACGCCCAAGCGAAAAGACATCGGCAATGCCTTTTTTCTTCAGTAACGTCGTATAGGCACGCGATGCATTCATCCCGATCAGCCAATCGGCGCAAGCGCGGCTCATCGCCTCATGAAAAATATTTTCCGTTGCTTTTCCGTCCAGTAGATTCGCAAATCCATGATCGACGGCTTGCGGCGTCAAACTTGAAATCCACAGTCGCTCGATCGGTTTTGCATTGTTAGCCAGGCGAAGAATTAATCGGACGATTGCCTCTCCCTCTCGCTCGGCATCAGATGCTATAATGATGGAAGTCGTCGTCCGCTCGTTCAACAGTTTTTTTATGACTTGAAACGCTTTGCTTTTCCCTTTAGCGAGCCGGTAATCGAACCGTTCCGGAATGATTGGCAGATGGTCATAGTTCCAGCGTTTCCATTTAGCATCATAATGGGCCGGTTCCTGTAATTCACAAAGGTGACCGACGGCGTAAGCCAGTTTCGCCCCACTCGGGAAACGCTCACACGGTTTGATTTCGATGTATCCGTCCCGCTTGACCGATGGATACGGCGCTGCGAGCTTTTCAGCCTGTTTTGGTTTTTCCGCAATGATCAATTGCATTGTTACACCCTCATTTCCTAACTACAGACACGTGGAGGTACTCATGCCGTATTTTACTTTGTTCATGGCGTTATTCTTTATTTCGACATCGGCTATTTTCGTGAAATGGGCAGACACGCCAATCGAGGCCGTCGCTTTTTTCCGAATGTTATTCTCGACGTTTCTTTTACTGCCGCTCATTCAAGTTAAAGAATTGTTCAGCCTCAGTTCCTCAACGATCCGCCACATGATTTTAAGTGGCGTCCTGTTAGCCGGGCACTTTTGGTTATGGTTTCTCTCTCTTGATTATACGACAGTTGCCAGCTCAACGCTCTTCGTAACCGCCAGTCCCATCTTCGTCTTAGTCGGGAACGCCGTCTTCTTTAAGCAACACCCGTCGCGAAAAGCGTTGTTTTTCGTCGGCGTCGCCCTGATTGGCGGCGGACTGGTCGCATACGGTGATATCGCCGTCGGAACACGTGCCTTGATTGGTGACGGGCTGGCCCTACTCGCGACGATTTTAGTCGCCGGATACTGGTTGCTCGGGCAACACGTCCGGACAAGTGTCTCGACGAATACATATTCCTTTGCCGTCTATGCCGTCGCGTCCGTCGTTTTGCTGCTGTTCTCACTGATTCAGTCCGTCGATCTCGTCTCGGCGTTTCAAACGGATTGGTTGATTTATGTATTGCTCGCCATCTTCCCGACGTTGCTCGGGCATAACTTGTTCAACTGGGCGCTGTCCCGTGTCAGTGCGAGCATCGTCAGCATCACGATTCTCGGTGAAGCGGTCTGGGGAATGATTTTCGGGTACTTCTTATTCCAGGAATCGCTGACTTGGATTCAAATCACGGGTGCCGCGCTACTCCTTGTCGGCATCGGTCTGTTCTTACGCCGGAATGAAAAAGACATCCGGGCGCAACTCGTCGCACGTGAAACGGCGACTTCTGTTACTGAATAAGCAAACCGCTGAATGTCCTCCTCTCACCTGCGAGTCGGACGTTCAGCGGTTTTTTTAGTTTGGTTTATCGTCCGGACGAACTTTTGGTAAGCGGAACGTCATCGCGAACGCGACGAGCGCACACAATACACCGCCGATGAAGACGAGCCGTAACCCGTCTGCTAAGGCCAGTTCCGCCGCCGTATGGACGGCATCTCCATACCGGTTCGCCGTCGTCGCTTGGAAAAATGGATCAATTGAATAACCGGATAATATTTTCGAATCGTTAAACGCTTGAATGATTGATAGATTAAAAATCGTCCCGAAGATGGCGACACCAAGCGTTTGTCCCGTCGTACTCAAAAAGGAGTTGACGGCCGTCGCTGAACCACGGAGCGAGCGACCGACTGATGTTTGCAAGACAACGATGAAGACCGGTTGCGATAAACCGAACCCGATTCCAATCAAGGAAACCGCAAGATAGAGGAACACATCACTCGTCTCACGTGAGATGAAGACTAAAATCAGCATCCCGACGACGAGTAACCCCATTCCGGTCATCGTTCGATAACGGGGTGACGCCGTCCCAATCGATCGGCCACCGATGATTGCCGTAATCGTCCAAAATAACGAGAGCGGCATCAACATGAAGCCGGCTTCAGTCGGACTTTTTCCGAGGACGCCCTGTGCGAAAATCGGGATATAGGCTGACATCGAGACAAGCACCCAGGCGGAGAAGAACACTGCCAGATTGATCACGGCAATGACCGGATGTTTGATAACAGCCGGCGGTAAGAGTGGATCACTCGCTTTTTTCTCGGCTTGATAGAAAAAGAATAATAAAACCGCACTGATCAAAAAACTACCGATGACCGTCGGACGTAAAAATTGTTCCGCTTCACTTCCTGATAACAGACCGTATAGTAACGCACTCATCCCGACCGCAAACAAGAGCGCTCCCCGATAATCGATTTTTCGCGACGTCTCCTTCACGGTTTCCTTGTAGAAGACGACAATCATGATGAACGACACAAGCGCAAACGGAACGTTCAACAGGAAAATATACCGCCAGGATAACGATTCGACTAAAAATCCACCGAGGAGTGGTCCAGCAACGCCGGATATCCCCCAAACGGCACTCAAGATTCCCTGAATTTTTCCACGTTCTTCATATGTATATAAATCGCCGATGATCGTCATGGCAATCGGCAGAACCGCTCCTGCTCCGATTCCTTGGACCGCGCGGAAAATGATTAGTGTCTCCATCGACTGCGCAAGCCCACACGCTAACGAAGCGAGTGTAAAAACGCCAATTCCAAATAACAAGACGCGTTTCCGACCGTATAAATCAGCCATCTTCCCGTAAATCGGCGTCGATACTGCCATAAATAAGAGAAATCCTGCAAAAATCCAACTGACGAGCTTCGCCCCATTTAATTCACTTGCCATGACGGGTGTTGCCGTCGCGACAATCGTTCCTTCGATTGCCGCTAAAAAAGTTGCTAACAACAGCGCAATCGTGACATTTTTTCTCATGCTTCCGCACTTCCTTTCTCTTTCTTATCATACCGGTTCTGCCCCTTGTTTCGAAAGTAAATGCTTACTCGGCAGGATTCAAGGGAACAATAGGGAATGGTACAATTAGAAAATGATTCAATTATGTGAATGGAGGATTTTGTTATGTTACGAAAAACTGCTTTAATTACAGGGGCTTCTGGCGGAATCGGACTTGATCTTGCCGTGCTCGCAGCGCGCGACGGGTTTGATTGTGTCTTAATCGCCCGAAACGAAAAAAAATTAACGGAACTTAAAAATGTTCTTGAAAAACGTTATCAAATCAAAGCCTATACGTTCGCAGCCGATCTCTCACAGGCAGACAGCGTCTCACGTGTTCTGACGTACCTCGATGAACAAGAATTGACTGTTGATTTGTTATTCAACAACGCTGGTTTTGCGACATCCGGCCGTTTCGCGGAAATCGATCCATCGGAAGACATCGACTCGATTCATGTGAATGTCGTCGCTTTAACGGAACTGACGAAACGTTTGTTACCAGGTATGGTCGATCGTGGCTTCGGACGTATCTTGAACGTCGCTTCCGTCGCCGCTTTCATGCCGGGTCCATACATGAGCGTCTATTACGCAACAAAAGCCTACGTCCTGTCCTTCTCTGAAGCACTCGCTTCTGAACTTGATGGTTCAGGTGTTACGGTCTCATGCCTCTGCCCGGGACCGACGGATACAAACTTCTTTAATCGGGCGAACATCACATTGCCTTTCCAAAGCATGCCGTCACACCTCGTCGCCTTCGCAGGTTACCGCGGTACGCTTAAAGGGAAACGTGTAATCGTTCCAGGCGCGAGCAATCGGGCAATGGTTTCACTGGCTAAATTCTTACCTCGCCGTCTTTTGACAGAATTAACAGGTCGCATCCAAGATCCTGCTCGTCAAGATCAAGACACAACGGAAGAAGATCTCGCGTACTCCAATTAATCGACGCTTTCTTAAAACAAGTCCCGCTAGCTCGGCTAGCGGGACTTGTTTTATAGAGGAGACTTTTTTTAAAGGTTTAATGTATTTGTTTTTTTCGCTCAAACCGATTCACAAATTGTGTCCGGAGCGTCTTCGGTAACGAAGTATAGCGATACAGATAACGAAACGTGACGGCACTCGTCACCATGAGCATATACCCCGTCGCTAATACGAGTAACCACGCAACACATCCTAAAAAGAGACCCGCTTCAAAGTAAAGTTGTGACATCAATGCCCCTTCAGCGGACGTGATGAGCATCGCTGCCGGAAAAATTGCTGCAGCCAGTAAATAAAAGCCCGCATAGCGTCCACGAACAGTGTGTTTTAACAATAGAATACTGCCAAACAGTAAACAACAACTCGACATAAGTAACAATAAGACGACATATGGTAGTGACACGGATGAACTAAGCATCTTTTTTCACTCCAATCGAATCAGGTTAATGTTCTTTACCCGCCTTTCGGTCGATTGAGTGCAAAATCCGTAAAAAAGTCGGATGAAGTAATAAAATAAAGCAAACATTTCCGATTCCATGTACTAAATCAAATACCCCGCCTGTGACGACAAGTGTCAAAAAAGCTTCTCGTGAAAATGCTGTAAAAATTAAAAAGCCGAGGTTGCTGATCCAGCCATACAAAAATCCGGCGAGAAGCCCGTAACAGGCTAACAGCCATTTCGATTTCAATAGCGGTACGAGTCCGACGAGACTGATTGCCATGTAAGCAAGCGCTTGAAATAAAACGAACGGTCCGCTCCCTAAGAATAAACTCGACAGGACGACGACCAACAAACCCGCGACTGCACCGACGACCGGACTGACGTAGACGGCAAGTAACAGAACGAGTGCCGTGGCCGGTTGAATGTTCGGCAGACTCGAAAAAAGAATCCGTCCGACAATCGCCGCCGCAGTGACGAGCGCGATGAAGCGTAACATCGCTTCTGACAGCGATCGACGCTCAAAACGGATAAACAGAATCAAAATGGACAGAGAAGCGAGGAGAATCAGTCCCATCCATATAACCTACTTTGTTCTAAAAAAGTAGCCGCCGGACCATCAAACGCAATTTCACCTTGAACGAGATAAAGGACACGTGTCGCGTGACGGATTAAAAAGTCGTCATGCGTCGCCATCACGACTAACTTCATTGGTTGTTCGACGAGTGTTTCGACGAATCGCTGCCGTTGTGCGTCCGTTAATCCTGCTGTCGGTTCGTCAAAATAATAAGCATCGTCGCTCCAGTCAAGCCGTTCCAACAATTGCTGTTTTTGTGAAGCGAACGTGCCCGATCGACTGTCAACTTGAGGCGCAAGGGCCGGATGCGCAGGCAAGTAATTCTTTCGCCCGCGTCGTTTCACTTTTCCATACAAGGGACGCTCAACGCCGAGTAAGAGCCGTAGCAACGTCGACTTCCCACTCCCGTTGGCACCGACGAGCACCACTCGTTCCCCTGCCGCTAAACTGAGGCGGGATACGTCTAACGCATAGCGCGTCTGCATCGGATAACGATGTTCGACGGCCCGCATCTCATCATAGATGTCTCCTTGAGTTGCTTGCTCGAACACAATCTGTTCTAAATCCGCTTGATCGGTGACTGAATAATAGATACGACATGTAAAACGACGTTCCATCTCACTCAGCAAATCGACCAATCGCCGTTTTCGCACGTGATCTAAAAACAGGAAGGGATTGTCTAAGAAAAGACTTGGCGGTAACGAAGCGAGCGCATATCCAACTGAAACGAGTTGCTGCTCTCCGGATGATAACTCACTTACCTCTCGCTCAAAGAACGGTTCTAGTCCGAGGAGTGTCGTAAGTTCTCCCGCGACAAACAGACTTGTTGTCGCTAGTAAATCACGGACTCGCCCATGTAGCAGTCGTTCCGGATAGATGATGGGCTGTCCCGCTTCGGCCGCGAGACGCTCAAGCTGTCCGGTCGCTTTGCTGTCGTTTGAAATAATCGTTGGCATCACGAAAAGCTCCTTTCGAACAGAGTAAAATCATCGGCAATACGACTGCACCAACATAAGCATACGAGGTCAACAACAGACTGCTGACACTAAGCAAAATCACACCCGTCCGAATGTCACGCAGCGTTAGTTTTCGAAGTCTGCTCGGTACGGCGTCAATCGGTAATAAATGATACATCGCCATTCGTTCTAACTGCTCCGATAATGAATGATGCCGATGGCTCATCTTCACTTCCGGCCATGTCCGGAGCAAAGACGGAATTAGTGCAAGCACGAGCCCGGTTAGTCGCGTCAGTCGTGGTAACATCCGAAACAAAGGTCCCATCTGTTCGAGACGAACAAGCGTGAACACGAGTTGACTTGACGTGAGAAATAAGGTGATTTGTACGCTGACCGCCAGAATCCCAATCACATCAATCGATGCGCCATAGAGAAATGGAACCATCATCATCAATGTATAGAGTAGCGGTAACATGAGATAACGAAAGACCTCGAACTGACGAATGGTAATGAAAAAGATGAGATGGACGAGCGCGAGCATTCCTATATGATCCTGCAAGACGAACGGGACCGATAGCATCACCATCAAAAAAAGAGCAACATTCAATGGATGAAGTCGCTCCCGTTCTGTCTTACTGAAAATAAGCCATTGCATCTTTTTCAAATCGCCATTCAAGGCGATCTCCGTCTTGAAGTTCGTAACTTCCCGCTCCGACCTCACCCGGTTTTTCATTGACGCCGAATACCCAGCCGCTGCTTGCTCCAGCTGACTTTTCTCGAACTCCCTCGACGGCTGTGACATAAACCATCTCACCTTTTCCTGTTTTGACGACATCTAACTTCGTTTCTTCGAGCGCATCCAGCGCCGTCTCTTCTTGATCAAAACACATTGCTTCCTCAAACAACGTCTTGTCCTTTGCATGGTTGACGACCGAGACGTCAACCTTCACGTCGCAGGCCTCTGTTTTCGAACTCTTAGGCTCCGCTTCCTCAGAACACCCTGCTAAGATAAGTAAACTTCCCGCTAATATCCACTGTTTCATCGAACGACTCCCTTTCGCCTTGATGTCTCAAAGCTGTAATTGTACAACAAAATCTTTTTCTCACGAAGGGATTGTCCGTCCGCCCGCAAATAGGTCAAGCGAATTGCGTTCGCGAGGACGTCTTCTCCTGTATTGACATAAGGGATCAACTCCCCTTGATCATCAATTAATAACACGGTCGCATCTTGTAGACTAAACGTTTCATAAAGACCATCCATATCCATCTCGACATACGGTGTCTTTGATTCATGTAATATTTGTTTAATCGACAGCTGGCGTAACGTATCAAACGAACGAGACGCATCAATCAGTTTCTGGTAATACGATTCGAGCGATCGTTCCAGCACTTCTTCACGTGGTCGATACGTGATTGTGCCTGTGATTTCTTGATATGAAATGTCATAGCGGACGAACCGCTTCGGGCTTTTAGCAATCACTTCGAACGTCGCATTCCGCAAATTGCCACCCTGGTCAAATAATAGTTCGCTTTGCTCGAGCCGTAACGACTCATCTCCGACCCGCTTCTCAATTTGGTTCAACAAGTGATTGAACGACTGATCCGTAATCATCACTCGCCCAATCTGTTGTGTTTCTTCACGGACTGTAAACGTATCAAACGGACCGGCGAATAATTGCAATAAAAAAAATAAAAATCCGAACAAGGCCATATACCGTTTGTAGCGTGAGTTTTTTTGCGGATGAAGCACGATTAAAAATAGAATGATTCCAAGTGGTAACTGAATATCATAGACTGGAAATGAAACGGAACCTAAGCAGGCATAAAAGACAAGTTTCATGTAGAGATAACGTTCTTTTTCCGTCCTTTTTTCTAGTAAGAATGCGAGTAGGACGGCTGCTAATAAAAAGAGTGCCCACCGAATCAATACGTCCATCACTTACGCCTTCACTTGGACGGATTGATGATCCACCATGAGATACGATTCAGGGAATACTTCCCGTGCTTCACGTTCTAAGTGATCCTCTTGCTCGACATAACGGGCTGAGACATGTGTCAATAATAATTTTTTCGCTTCCGCTTGTTTTGCAATTCCCGCCGCCTGACGTGCTGTCGAGTGTCCGAAACGTCCCGCATGTTCTGTTTCGGTATCGGCGAACGTCGCCTCATGAATCAACACATCGACTCCCCGCGCTAAGCGGATGCTCGCTTCGCAAGGTGTCGTATCGCCTAAGACGGCCAACTTCACGCCTGGTTTCGGTTGCCCTAAAAAATCTGCTGACTCGTAAAGCGTTCCCTCAAACTCGAACGAATCGCTTTGTTTAATTTGTTTATAGAGTGGACCGGACGGAATACCGTGCTCCTTTAAGCGATCGACGAGCAACATCCCTTTTTCTTGATGCCCTTCGATCCGGTACCCATACGCTAAAAAACGATGCTCAAGTGCGGCGACCGTAATCGTAAAACCTTCATGTTCGTACGTTTGACCCGCTTCGACTTCAATCACGTCTAGCGGATAGCGTAAATATGTCCCTGTGACACGAAGTGTCGCATCGAGCCATTCCTGTAACCCCTTCGGTCCATAAATCGTCAATCGTGTCGTTCCTTCAAGCGCTGCCCGCGTACTGATGAAACCGGGCAAACCAAAAATATGATCCCCGTGAAGATGAGTGATGAAAATCGTGCTGACTTTTCGTGGTTTAATCGGACTGTATAAGATTTGGTGTTGCGTCGCCTCACCACAATCAAACAACCACGTCATCTTCGGGTGCATCAAGGCGATTGACGACACGTTGCGTTGTTTTGAAGGCATACCTGCTCCTGTACCTAAAAAATAAAATTCCATCTTTTTCCCCTTTTCGTAAAATTAGCATTTTTCATACACAAAATACATCTTTCACACAATGAATCATGGTAAACTGTACCCATACTGATTCGAAAGGTGGTTTTTTCCATGACCAAAATCGAACGGACCTATGCACGAATCGTACACGAAGCCCGGATGCTGAACGAGAACTATCGGCAAAAGTACGGCAAGTCGATTCAGATTCAAGAAATCGCGACGACCTTATTATGTACTGAAGAATTTGTTCTTGAGTCAATGGAGTTCGTCGAACGTCCTCAATTAACTTAATCGTAAACGAACAAAGAGTGTACCGCAATATAGCGGTACACTCTTTTCATTATCTTCTCACTTATTTGTGATGTAATCGACGAGCGTAACACATAGTTCTGCCGTCTTGACGAGTTCTTCGATCGGCATTCTTTCATTCGTCGTATGGATGTCTTCGTATCCGACTGCTAAGTTGACTGTCGGAATACCGAAACCAGCGATGACGTTCGCATCTGAACCGCCACCTGAATGAAGTAAACGTGGTGTCCGCCCAAGTTGCGCAATTGCAGCTTTCGCAACTTCGACGACTTGATCTCCGTCTTCGAACTTGAAGCCAGGATACATGACTTTGACTTCGACTTCAGCACGTCCGCCGAGTTCAGCGGCTGCTTCTTCAAAGGCAGCTTTCATTTTTTCTGTCTGGGCTTCCATCTTCGGTGCAACGAGTGAACGTGCTTCTGCGAAGATTTCTACATAATCGCAGACGATGTTCGTCGATGGACCACCACCACTGAATCGGCCGACATTTGCTGTCGTCTCTTCATCAATTCGACCAAGCGGCATTTTCGCGATGGCTTTTGCAGCAATCGTAATGGCAGAAACACCTTTTTCAGGCGCAACCCCAGCATGTGCCGTTTTGCCATAGATTTTAGCATTCACTTTCGCTTGTGTCGGGGCAGCCGTGATGATATCGCCCACTTTACCGTCTGAATCAAGGGCAAACCCATAGTCTGCATCGATTTTTGATGGATCGAGGACCATCGCCCCGACAAGACCTGATTCTTCGCCAACTGTGATGACGAATTGAATCTGTCCGTGCGGTTGCTTCGTTTCATTCAAGACGTGGACCAGCTCGATGATTGATGCAAGACCCGCTTTATCATCTGCCCCGAGGATTGTCGTACCATCCGTTTTGACATACCCATCCTCGATGATCGGTTTAATCCCTTGTCCCGGGAATACCGTATCCATATGTGACGTGAAATAAATTTTATCGACCCCGTCTTTTGTTGCTGGAAGTGTGACGATTAAGTTATTTCCTTTATGTTCCGTTTTCGATGATGCATCATCTTCAAAGACGTCACATCCGAGTTCTGTGAACGTTTTTTTCAAATGGGCACAAATTTGTGCCTCTTCTTTTGATTCTGAATCGATTTGGACTAACTCTAAAAATGTATCAAGTACACGTTTCTCATTGACCATGCTAGATTCCTCCTCATGTAAGTACTATTCGACTAGCGCTTTTTCAGTATACCATCAACTGACTGATTTGCACTTCAGAAGGGTTGTTTGTACAATAACAGTAATTACGTTTGCATTTTAGAAAGGAGTTGCACCTGTCATGTCACGCCCATCCAAACAACAACGTCTCATCAAGTGGACGACGATTGCGATCTTAGCAATCTTCTTACTTGGTACTTTTGCCTCGACGATGTTTTATTTCTTCTGATCTCGCGACGAAACGCTGCTTTAATTGTAAATATTGCTCCGTTTCTTGCAACATGTGCAACAGCGCGGACCGGACTTCGAACTCTTCACGTGTCGTCGGTAACGGCGAAGCACGGAAGGTCGCGAGTAAGTCCGCCAGTTCTTGTAAAAATAAACTTGCGTCGGCCTCCGGACGGACATTGTCACCAATCGTCCGAAACAGGTCGGCGACTTTTTTGCCTTCTTCGACGATTAACACCAAATCATCAACATTACGGACGATTCCGCGGAGCAGTTCGAACTGTTGCTCCCGCATCCGGAAATAGCTGTAGTCCTCGTCATCATTTCGACGACCGATGGCATTGCCCATCCGTTTTAACGAAGCGTCCTTTCCTTCCCGCAACAAGCGTTCCGTTTCTTCGAGCGTCAGCGAATGATGATTGATCCGCCCCGTCTCGATCGCCGCGGCGACTTCAAAGAACAAAGCAGCAATCCGTTTATCGATTTGCTGACGGCGCTCCGTGATGACACGGTCAAGGCTCGGCATATACATATTGACGAGTAATCCGACACCGACGCCAATCAAAATCAAGTAGACTTCATTTAAAAAAATCGCAAGGTTGAGTTGTCGTGCCGTGTAAAGATGCGTCAAGATGACGACACTCGTAATAAAACCGTCCTGTAGACGGAGGCGTTGCGTCAACGGAAGGAATATAATGAAATAAAGTGCTAAAGCAACTGGCCGATAACCGATGATTTCGAAAATCAGAAAACCGATTCCGATGGCAAGAATCGACGCCATGATGCGTTCGTACGATGAACGAATTGATTTTTTCCGCGTCGCTTGAATACTCAAGATGGCGATGATGGCGGCGAAAACATAGTAGTCGAGTTGCATCTGCTCTGCAATCCACATCGCAAGTGCGGCTGCGACGGCCGTTTTTAAAGTCCGATATCCAATGAACATCGAGTTCCCCCCTATTCTTTGTTAGACTACCTATCCTTTACCCAAGTTGTCTATCGATTTTTTGAAGGACGTGATTTTTTGAGTACACGCACGATTCGTCCCGGCCGTCCCGCAAAAAAAGCGGGATCCCTGAAAGGACTGTTATTTTTCTTTTTGCTCGGGATCGTTCTATTCTATTTGTTGAAGGACGATCCACCGTCCGTCTTAAAACCGGCTGCTCCGTACATCGCTGAAAAATATCAAGAAGGTCAAGTCGCGACGGAACAAGAATTCGATACGTTCAGCGAAGCGAAAACCTACCTTGGTGACGACCGTGGTGCCGTTAAACGAACCGAGGATGACCGTTATCTCTACTTGACTGGTCCCGGTATCGGGATCGTCGACGAAGGTGGTACGCTCAACATCTATCAAGACGAATCGTTAAAAAAACGGTTGACATATGTCGCGTCCGGTAGCCGTTTAACACTGCGCGACTTCGGTCCAGACGTCAGTCGGATTGAAATTGCCGGTGTCCGCGGCTTCGTTGCGTCGGATCGGTTGACCTTGTATCCCCTTGAACGATCGACGAACCGATCGTTTTACGAACGAACGGGTGATACGTTACGTCACTACATCGTCGCGAACGCCGGACTCGGCGGCTGGATTACCGTCGGACGTGCCCCAAAAGACATTTCGAAGCGGACGACCGACTATGTCGAAGTGACGACATTGACGAAAGATTTACGGAAACCGACTCCTTTGTCCGCAAAAGAGCTTGATGCCTTCATCAAAAACAATGCGCCCGATAGTCCGTTGATCGGTACTGGGAAGACGTTCAAAAAAGTCGAGCGTGATTTTGATATCAATGCCGCCTATCTCCTCGCTCATGCGATTCATGAATCAAATTACGGTCGGTCGACGATTGCCCGTGAAAAATTCAATCTGTTTGGCGTCAATGCGACGGATATTGCACCTGGTCAAAATGCAACGGCTTATAAATCGCTTGACGACTCGATTCGAAAAACGGGTCAGTTTATCGCCCGCGACTACCTCGCGACGGATGGTAAGTACCACCGTGGACCGTTCCTCGGAAATAAAGCAAAAGGAATGAACGTTTTTTATGCATCGGATCCTTACTGGAGCGAAAAAATCGCTGGTATCCTGTACAAAATGGACGCCTTCTAATTCCGAGATATGATACACTAATGGGCGAGACATTAACCATTGAGGAGTGATTCAGCATGGAAAAAGTATTGATTTTTGGTCATAAAAATCCGGATACGGATACGATTACGTCAGCAATCGCGTACGCTGAACTGAAGAAAGCATTAGGTGTGAATGCCGAAGCGATACGTTTAGGCGAAATCAATGATGAAACACAATTCGCACTCGATCAATTTAAAATCGCTGCACCGCGTCTTGTTACGGCAGTCGCTGCCGAAGCATCACACGTCATTCTCGTCGACCACAACGAACGTCAACAAAGTGCCGACGACATCGCTGACGTCACGGTCACAGAAGTCATCGATCACCACCGGATTGCGAACTTTGAGACATCAGATCCGATCTACTACCGCGCTGAGCCCGTCGGTTGTACGGCAACGATTTTGAACAAACTTTATAAAGAACATGGTGTCGCGATCAAACCGGAAATCGCAGGTTTGATGTTATCGGCAATCGTTTCCGATTCATTGTTGTTCAAGTCACCGACATGTACGGAAGAAGACATCGTCGCTGCACGTGAACTTGCAGAAATCGCCGGTGTCGATGCAAACGTCTACGGTTTGAACATGCTCAAAGCAGGTGCTGACTTATCGAAAAAATCAATCACAGAATTGATTTCACTTGACGCAAAAGAGTTTTCGATGGGCGCACACAAAGTCGAGATTGCTCAGGTCAATACGGTCGATACAGCTGAAGTGTTACTTCGTCAAGCTGAGCTTGAAGAGCAAATCAATACGATCATTCTCGAAAAAGAACTCGATCTGTTCGTGTTCCTCGTGACTGACATCTTAACAAATAATTCAGTTGCGCTCGTACTCGGACAACAAGCACCACTCGTCGAACAAGCTTATGGAATTGAAGCAACCAACCACCTCGTTTACCTCGAAGGTGTCGTTTCACGGAAGAAACAAGTTGTTCCAATCCTGACAGATACTGCCGTTAGTTCAAAATAATCGACTACAAAAAAGAAGGAGTTCACTCCTTCTTTTTTGAATACTAATAATGAATGGTTGTTCATTCAGACTAAAGGGGGAGAAGTTAATGGCACAAACGATCATGGTGACAGGCGGTACGAGCGGTATGGGGAAAGCAATGGCACTCGCCTTAAAAGAAGCCGGCTGGAACGTCGTCGTCACAGGACGTGACTTGGAACGGTTACAACAAACGGATCATGAACTAAAGCAGATTGAGGGGGAGCATCTGACCATTCAAATGGATGTTCGTGATACCGATGCCTGTATCGCGGCTGTCAATCAAGCACGGGAAACGTTCGGTCGCTTAGAGGCACTCGTGAACAATGCGGCCGGAAATTTCATCTGTCCGACGGATGAGCTGTCTCCGAACGGATGGAAGACGGTCATCGACATTGTCCTCAATGGGACATTCAATTGTTCACACGCGCTTGTCAAAGGCTGGCAAGAAGATGACGTCAAAGGTGGACAGATTTTAAACATCGTCGCTTCTTACGCGTGGCAAGCTGGAGCCGGTGTCGCTCCGAGTGCTGCCGCAAAAGCCGGAGTCTTGAATTTGACGCGGACGCTTGCCGTCGAGTGGGGGTATAAGTATCATGCCCGCATCAATGCGATCAGTCCGGGGCCGATCGAACGGACGGGTGGTGCCGATAAACTGGCGATGTCACCGGAACACGCGGAACGAATTCGTCGCAATGTACCACTCGGACGGTTCGGGACACCGGAAGAAATCGCTGGACTCGCCGTCTGGATGGTCTCCGATCAAGCAAGCTACTTAAATGGAGAATGCATCGCACTGGACGGCGGTCACTGGCTGAACAAACAACCGTTCTGACTATCACAATCACCTTCCAAAGCGGGAGGTGATTTTTTCATTTCGTTTCTCCTCTAAAAATTAACTATGTTTATAAATCATTATCGAAAGGAAAAAAGAACAATGGAATAAGGGAGGAATCAGTTATGTGGATGGCTTTAGGTTGGGGCGCACTCGCCGGGGGCGCAGTCGTCATCGGAGCATTGATTGGTTTATTTTTACCGATGAAGCAACGGTACATCGGATATGTCATGTCATTCGGTACGGGGATCTTGATTGGGGCAGCGACGTTCGAACTGCTCGACGAAGCCTTGAATAAATCAACGACGTTCATCGTCGCTATCTCGTTCATCGTCGGTTCTCTCGTCTTTACAGGATTTGATTTTTTTGTTTCTTCGCGAGGTGCGAGTAAACGGAAACGTTCAGGCGGCGGAAACGAAGGGACCGGCACCGCCATCTTTTTCGGAACGATTTTAGATGCGATTCCGGAATCGATCATGATTGGGGCAAGCTTATTGTCGGGGAATGTCAGTGCGGCACTCGTTGCGGCGATTTTCGTCAGCAATATTCCGGAAGGTCTCTCGAGTACGACCGGACTTCAAAAAGACGGATTTTCGAAGAAAAAAATCTTAATCATGTGGGGTGTCGTCTGGTTGATTTCTGCCCTCGCCTCGCTCGCCGGCTATTCCGTGCTTGCTAACCTACCCGATATGCAATTTGCGATGATCGGCGCCTTCGCAAGCGGTGGCATCATCGCGATGCTCGCTTCGACGATGATGCCGGAGGCGCATGAGGAAGGTGGCACGATCGTCGGACTACTCGCCTCACTCGGTCTCATCACTGCCATCATCCTTAGCTGAAGCTCGGTGATTTTAAAAGAGCTTGACGATAAGGACCGAGCTAGAAAGTGCCGGTGAATCCGCATCATTTACGGATTCACCGGCACTTTTTGCGCACAGGACGGAACTATCGGAACAGAGAGCGCGGACGGATTGAGTCTTGAATCAACTCTTGTGTTCGTTTTTCACAACTCCCACTCCGTCTGAAAACGTTCCAAAAATTCAACCATGAACGCATGCCGTTCCTCTGCGATGCCTTTTGCCGTTTCGGTATTCATCAAATCCTTTAACAAAAGTAACTTCTCATAAAAATGATTGATTGTGCTCGAAGGACTCGTCCGGTCTCCCGGCTTGCGTGGTCTTAAACCGGGTACATGCATCGGTGCTTGGGTCAATGCTCCATACTGGAAGGTCCGGGCGACCCCGATGGCACCGATTGCATCTAACCGATCTGCGTCCTGGACGATTTTCCCTTCCAGCGTCTCAAGTGGTGGACGGTCCCCCCCTTTAAATGACATCCCATCAATGATTTGAAGGATTTTCTGTTTCCGAGTGTCTGAGACTTTCCCGGATAAAAACGCATCGACGGAAGAAAGTGTTCCGCCGAGTTTCTCGTCCGCGACATCATGCAGGAGTGCCGCCAGTTCAATCGTCAGCAAATCCCCGCCTTCCGTCGCAGCAATCTGTAAAGCCATCTTCCGGACCCGTTCGATATGGGCATAGTCATGTCCTGAAAAATCCGTCGCGTGAAAGGCACAGACGAACTGTTCCGTTTCGTTAATCATAAAAATCCTCCCACTCCGTCTGCAACAATCCGTAAAGCAACATGTCATGCCGCTTACCATCCCGTTTTAAAAATTGCCGGTACGTGCCTTCGTGGACGAAGCCGAGTCGTTCGTATAATGCAATCGCACGCTCATTATAGGCAAAGACCGTCAACTGGATCCGCTCGAGGTTGAGCTCATAAAAGGCGTATCGCAGTAATAGCTGTAATGCTTTTCGCCCATACCCTTTCCCGGTTTCACTTGGGTCGATTCCAATCATCAACCAAGCCGTCCCGTTCGACCATAAGATATCTTCGAGGGAGACGATACCAATCAGACGCTCGGCATCCGTCCGACGAACGGCGAACCGAAACGTCTCATGGGCATCACTCGCAAGCATCCCGTTGATTTTTTCATCTGACAAGAAGCGATATGGTGTCGCACTCAAGTTTCGTGCAAACGTCGCATCGTCAAGAAAGCCCCGATAGACGTCCGTATCTGCCGCTTGGAAACGTGTCAGCCGGATGCCTTTCCCCTCTAGTAACTTCACTTCATTCATCCTCCTCAAAAAACGCCACCCCTTTGATGAAAGAGATGGCGGTTATGTGTTATAAGACTTTTTCCAAGAATTTTTTCGCACGATCCGTTTTTGGATGATCAAACAACTCGACCGGTGTTCCTTCTTCCATCAAAATGCCTTCGTCGAGGAACAGGACACGGTCGGCGACTTCTTTTGCGAAGCCCATCTCGTGCGTGACGATGACCATCGTCATCCCACTTTCCGCGAGTTGCTTCATGACATCGAGGACTTCATTGACCATTTCCGGGTCGAGTGCTGATGTTGGTTCATCGAACAACATGACGTTCGGCTCCATCGCGAGGGCACGCGCGATCGCAACACGTTGCTTTTGACCACCGGATAGCTGGTTCGGGAAATTATCCCGTTTTTCAGCGAGACCCACGCGTTCAAGTAATACTTCGCCACGTTTGATTGCGTCCTCTTTTGATAAACCGAGGACATTGATTGGGGCATAAATTAAGTTATCGAGCACTGACTTATGAGGGAACAGGTTAAACTGTTGAAACACCATCCCGATGTTTTGACGCGCTTTCGCGATATTCGCTTTCGGTTTTGTCAATTCGAAGCCGTCGACATTAATCATTCCACCTGTCGGTTGCTCCAAAAGGTTGATACAACGTAAGAACGTCGACTTCCCTGAACCCGACGGTCCGATAACTGCGACGACTTCCCCACGGCCGACTGTCGTCGTGATGCCTTTTAATACTTCTAACTTTCCGAACTGTTTGTACAGATCGGTGACTTGAATCATAGGTTCCATCTGATTACCCACTCTTTCTCATAGCTTTTTCGACTTGTTGACCAATCAAGGACAATCCCATGACAAGGACGAAATAGACGAGTCCCGCAAATAACAAGGGTTCGAAGTACAATGCTTTTTCTCCACCGACGACTTGCGCTCGGCGCATAATATCGAGAACACCGACTGTCGAGACGAGTGCCGACTCTTTTGTTAACGTAATCATTTCATTCATGATGGCTGGTAAAATGTTTTTGAACGCTTGCGGTAAGATGATTGACCGCAATTGTTTCATGTATGGGATACCGAGTGCATCCGCTGCTTCCCATTGTCCACGATCGACTGCTTGAATTCCTGCCCGGATGATTTCCGAGATGTAAGCACCCGAGTTTAATGAAAAGGCGATGACAGCGGATTGATAGCCTGTCGTGACGTAACCTGTCAGTTGCGGTAAACCGAAGTGAATGATTGCCAGTTGCAAAATCAAGGGTGTTCCACGAAAGACTGCCGTATACGCGTGTCCAATGAAGCGAATGAATTTGCTTTTCGTAATTTTAAGGGCTGCCACGATGATTCCGATCAACATCCCTGCGACGGCAGCGACGAGCACGACTTGGAACAGAACTGGAATCCCTTGCAGAATATATGGGATTGAATCTTGAATCTTTGTAAAGTCTATCATAACCAAACTCCTAACGTCGCGCAAAAGGGATGGGTTTACCCCCACCCCTATGTGCTTCTCTTATTTTGCTTCTTTTTGGAACCATTCTTCTGCAAGTTTGTCGATTTCACCCGCATCGATCATCTTTTTCAACTCTTTGTTGAACTCGTCACGCATCTTGTCGCCTTTTTTGAAAGCGGCGGCTGAACCCGTCGGTCCGTCTTCTTTAATTTCATACGTTTTTAACGATTCGTCTTGATCCATGTATTTGACCGCTACAGCATCTTCGATGATGAGCGCATCAATCCGACCCGTATTGAGTTCTTGAATGATTTCCGGAATTTTATTCAACGAGACGGCTTCGCTGTCTTTATAACGATCTTTTGCAATGCCTTCTTGAATCGATCCAAGTTGGACGCCGATTTTTTTACCTTTCAGTTCATCTTCCGAACTAATCGCTTCGTCTTTTGTCATGACGAGGTTCTTTGATTCGAAGTAAACATCTGTGAAATCAGCGTTTTTCTTCCGCTCGTCTGTCGGTGTCATTCCTGCCATGACAAAATCAACCCGACCTGAGCTGAGTGCTCCGAGTAAGCTACCGAACTCCATGTCTTCAATTTTCAAATCATAACCGAGGTTTTTTGTAACTTCTTTTGCGATTGCGACATCAAATCCAACGATGTCGTCCCCTTTCGCCGTATCGATGTATTCAAACGGGAAGTAATCTGCTGACGTTCCCATCGTTAATACTTTACTGTCATCACTTGAACCGCCTGATGAATCATCTGATGCACCACATGCTGCCATCGTAAGTGCGAGAATGCCTGCCATTGCCGTTGCTACTAATTTTTTCATGAATAAATTCCCCTTCCAACGCTCAATTGTCAGAACTTTAACAATAGTATGACTTATGTTTTTTTCTAATTCAATACTAAATAGCTCTGATCCGATTTATTACTTTTAGGATATACGAATATTTATTCATTGTAAAGTATAATTATCTCGTAATAATGCATAAATCGATTCTTTTTATACAAAACATGAGTAAATAACCACTTTTGAATCCGCTTACATTTTTTATTGCTATCCTCGGATTTTAATCATGGGTACTTTCTAACTCGAAAAAGGGGATGCTATTGATTCGATTCGTCTTTCTTTTTTCATTGCTCTTTCAATAAGTCGGCCTCTGCTTCAGGGGGACTGCTAAAAAAACATCTCTTTCGCGCACACTCACTTTCACGACAAATTAAAACCGTGTTTCAATTAAGAAACACGGCTCTAGACTGTAGTCAAAGTGCTATTGGGCGATAAAAGCGTTTTTTTCGTTGCTTTCCTCGGGCGAGGCGCAAGCCGTTGCTCCTTGGTCCTAATGGACAACGAGCAGGGTCTTGCCTGCCTCTGAAAGTGCGTTAAAAACGCACTTTTTCCCGTAGGAGTCAACGAAACGTGACGCTCTTTAGGAAATACCGTGAAGGAAATCCAGACATGCAGACGGTTTAGAGCGCAATCTGTCTTGAATCGCTTTAGAACCGCGAAAAGCGAATGGATCGCACCTAGATGTCGCATGTTCACTCTTCATAAGCGTTTGTATACATGCTGGAGCCGTGTTTCAATTAAGAAACACGGCTCCAGTTGATTCACTTATGCGTAAATTTCAATCAATGACTCTAATTTTTCAACAACTTCTTCTGCAGTAAACGATTCGATGTCGAAACGTTCAACCATCGAAAGAATGTTGCCATCTTGCATCAAAGCGAATGATGGTGATGAAGGTGGATACCCTTCAAAGTACTCGCGTGCCCGGTCCGTTGCTTCACGGTCTTGTCCCGCAAACACCGTTACGAAATGATCTGGCTTCACGCCTTCCATTCGATTGACGTAAGCAGCTGCCGGGCGAGCAATCCCACCTGCACATCCACATACTGAGTTGACAAGGACAAGTGTCAATCCTTCACGCTTCATCGCGTCATCGACGCTTTCAGCTGTCGTTAATTCTTCAAAACCAGCAGCTGCCGCTTCTTTACGTGCTGTCTGGACGACGTCTTCAAAATACATTTGGAAATCCATCGGTCTAATTCCTCCCTTATTCGTTCTCTTCCTTATTGTACGAGTTTAGATGAAATCTGTCCAAGTCTGCCGCTTAATTCTTGCGCCAAATATGGTTTCGCATGTAGTAGATCACGGAAGGCGACGTAACGGTCAATTTTTTCTTCCGACGGCTGACGGTCATTTTTATACGCACGAATCAAGACATTTTTTGGTGTATGCTCTAAATCAATGAATTCAAGCAATTGTGTCTCGTAACCGACGAGCGTCAAGATTTCGGCACGGATCGAATCCGTCGCAAGCGAAGCGAACTTCTCTTGAATCAGCCCGTGTTGCAACATGACGTCGAGTGGTGAACAGTCGAGTTGACGATTGAGTTCTTTTTGACAACACGGGACACTTAAGATGACAGACGCATTCCAATCAACGGCGCGGGCAAGTGCAACATCCGTTGCGACGTCACAGGCATGAAGCGTCACCATTAAGTCAACCTCTGTATCTTCGTTATAATCATGGACGTCCCCGACACGAAACTCGAGATTCGTATAGTCGAGATCGCGCGCAATCGCTGTACATTCTTCGATGACTTCTTTTTTGAGATCAAGTCCGGTCACTTTCAAGTCGAAGCCTTTGACGACACTTAAATAATGATACAAGGCAAACGTCAAGTACGATTTTCCACAACCGAAATCAAGAATCCGTAACGTTCGGTCTGTCGGTAACGCGGAAATACTATCTTCGACGAACTCTAGGAACCGATTGATTTGTTTAAATTTATCGTACTTTTGCCGTTTGACTTGTCCGTCTTCCGTCATGACACCGAGTCGGACTAAAAACGGAACGACGACACCATCTTCAAGGAGATGACTTTTTTTACGGTTATGTGACAGTTCTGCTTGCAGGGGTGACTGTTGCGTTGTTTTTAACGATACTTTCATTTTTTTGGATAACTGGAACTGAACTTCTTCCGTCTCGAAACGGAATAAAAATTGACGGAATTCCTCCATCAATCCGTCGAGTCGTTCTAAAAATTCATCAACCGACAAATTTTCGTGTTTAATTATCCGTTCATATTGAAACTCTAACTGGATTGCATACGTATCTTTCAATAGAATCGGTTTTAGTTTGATTCTTCGAAGATCATTCGACTTTTGGCGCGGACCACTAATCGTTGCATGCACGAGAGCAGCAGCCTCGAGCTTTTGAGTGAGTAATTCTTTTACTTGGTGTAATTCCACTGTAGTCCCGTCCTTTTCTGATTGTTCTTTCGAAACTGTAGCAAATTCCACCCTATTCGACAAGTAAGGTAGCTTCATCATTAAAGGAGGAACGAACGATGTTCAAAAAACTTTTATCACAAATCGGAATCGGTGCCGCCACAGTCGATACACGACTCGACAGCGAACGCTGTGAGCCAGGCGGACAGATTCACGGAACCGTCCATATTAAAGGCGGCAATGTCGACCAAGAAATCGATCGGATTTATTTAGCGTTTAATACACAATATAAAGAAGAAGTCAGGGACAGCACGACATTTACGACGTTCACACTCGATCGTTTTTCGCTAAACGAAGCCGCCTTTACGATTGAAGCAGGTGTCGAACGCGAAATTCCGTTTACGCTTCAAGTACCATTCAATACGCCGCTCTCGGTCAGTCAATCGAAGTCATGGATTGAAACGGGTCTCGATATCGCCCAGGCGGTCGATCCGTCAGACCGGGACGCCATCATCGTCCAAGCCAATGACCTCCAATCCGTTATCTTAGAAGCGATGGAAGAACTTGGCTTCCGACTCAAGAAAGCGGACACGGAAAAACTTCCCGGGCGTTACCGGAAGGATTTACCGATCGCCCAGGAACTCGAGTATTCGGCACGCAATACGTACTTCGCCCATAAACTCGATGAAGTCGAACTCATCATGCTCCAAGACCGTACCGGCATCGACATCGTCTTGCAAATCGACCGTCGTGCCCACGACTTAGGTTCGCTCTTCAGTGAGATGGCGGGTGCGGATGAGACGATGACGAAGCTATCCTTATCGAACCACGATTTGATGGACCGAAACGCCGTCAAACAACAATTAAACGATTTGATTGAACGGTACAGCTGATTTCCTTACCAGAATTTTCATCATGCCTGTAATCCACCAACAAAAAAACCTGAGCGATTGCCATGACTTTCTTTACGAAAGCTGAAAATTGCTCAGGTTTTGTGCAGTCTGCCGTCTGATCGCGCTGATCAACAGCGGCTAAAGCTGTACTTATCGTTTCGTTACTTTTGGTTGACGCGTAACTTGTGTAAAGAGACGTTCAAACGTTTCTTCCGTCCAGCCCATTTCCCAAAACATCAATTCGTAATAACAGCTTCTGACGAAATGGTGTTTCATCCGTTCCCGTTCTGCTTCAGTCGCTTGCGCCGCCAAAGCATCCAGCCGGTCGACCTGTTCAAAGACGACCCGTTCGAACCATTCCGAGCTGTATGTTGCAATCCACTGTTGATAAATCGGTGACGCCGGTGACTTCGTCAACAGTTGTTGTCCGACTTCATAATAAAGCCAGTAACACGGTAAAATCGCTGCAATCGTTTCCCCGAGTGTCCCCTCGCTCGCATGATGCATATGTGAGACATAGGCATACGCAGTCGGTGCCGGTTCGAACGCTGCTAAATCCGCTTCCGTAATAGCGAGCGGTTCAAAAAACGATTGATGGAGTGATAGCTCAGCCGCATAGGTCGATGTCGCATGTTCCGCGAGTTCCGCGATCGTCGCAAAATCCGTTGCCTTTGAGGCGGCCCGGGCTTGAATTTTTGCGAAATGTTTTAAGTAATACGCATCCTGCATGACATAATGTCGAAATTTTTCGAGCGGTAACGTCCCGTCACCAATGCCTGTGACGAATGGATGGGAAAAACTGCTGTCCCAATATGTTTTTGCGGCTTGCCGAATTTCTTGACTGAATTTCAACCTAATTCCCCCTTTTGTTGAATCAAAAAACGCCACACCCTACGAACAGGGCATGACGTGAAGAGACAACAAGAGAGATATTCACGCCACTTCCCTCCGTAAGTCCAAACTTAATCAGGTTCAAAGGGTCCGAACGTCTTCGTCGTCTCAGTCGGCCTACCGACTCCCCTAGTGGTCATTATTTAATTCCTCTTCACTATATCATTTTTTCAGTCACATGATCAGGATTTTAAATGAAATGTAGTATAGGATTAGGGACACGAGGTGGGCGGTTCATTCCGCCTCAAGACCGATTCCGTTCTGGAAGACGTCACTTACAATGAAATTAGCACCTGATACTACCTACTATACTCGGAGGATTTATACTATGAATAAAGCAACAAAAATCATGACCACGACGCTTTTAGCGACAAGTTTACTTCTACCGACTGCTGCTTCAGCAGAGCAAGTCGTCGATAAAACAATCATCACGCTTGGTGAATCGCTCGGGGCAAAGGATAAAGCCTGGGTACTCGCCCGATTGAATGCGCCGGAAGGCATTACGCCCGTCATCGCCACGGCAGCGGATGAAGAAAAATATTTAGGGAAAAACGTTCCCCAATCGCAACTCGGCGGCAATATGTACTCTTCCGCAAAAATCGAACTCGCTGAAAAAGGCGACGGTTTATCTGTCGCGACCGAAAACATTACCTGGGTAACAAAAGACATGTACTTGAACGCGCTCGTCACTGCAGGCGTAACGGACGCCGACATCACAATCACTTCCCCTTATAAAGTCACCGGGACCTCTGCTTTGACGGGGATCATGAAAGCATACGATCAAACGTCGGCTGAGACCGGCATTAAATTGACGGATGAACGAAAAGATTTAGCCCAACAAGAGTTATCGGTCACTTCCGATGTCGGAAAAACGGTCGGGACGGACAAAGTCGCCGAACTGATGAATGAAATCAAAGCAGAGATCGCCAAACAAAAGCCGGAAACCAAAGTCGATATCGAGAATGTCATCATCCAAGTCATTCAAAATAACAACATCCAGTTGTCGGACGCCCAAATGGAGCGGTTGACGTCATTGTTCAGTCAAATGGAGAAAGCTGACTTGAACTGGGGACAAATCGAGACCGGATTAAAGGGTGCCGGGCAAGATATCCACGCGTTCGCGACCTCCGAAGAAACGAAAGGATTTTTTGCAAAACTGTTTGACGGCTTAAGTAAGTTCTTTAACTCGATTTCCGGACTGTTCAAGTAACTGAAAACGATTTCATTTTCAGTTCAAAACATGGTAAACTAACTTTATCGAAA
Organism: Exiguobacterium sp. N4-1P; assembly: GCF_002214325.1. Taxonomy (NCBI): domain Bacteria; kingdom Bacillati; phylum Bacillota; class Bacilli; order Caryophanales; genus Exiguobacterium; species Exiguobacterium sp. N4-1P. Next base: position 930,664 of record NZ_CP022236.1, on the reverse strand, counting down.
CGAAAAGGTGGTGTAAAAGATGGGTTTTGCTGCGTGTAAGCAATGGTTGATGGAACAACTTTATCTGTTGCGCGCGATTTTTCATGAAATGGCGTTCTAAAGGACGAGTCTGCCCTTTTCTTAGGAACATCCATCTGAAAAATAAAGCAAAGCGCACCTTTTACGGTAAACGGAGAGCGCTATTTGCGTTCTCCGTTTTTTGATGCGCATGAAAGGAAGTTACTGATCATGATTTGCGACATCCAACACCTGACAAAACAATTTGGGGGAGCATCCGTCTTAACCGATGTCTCGCTCTATCTTAAACAAGCTGACCGCATCGGATTGATCGGTCGAAACGGAACCGGAAAAACCACGTTACTGCGTTTAATCGCGCAACTCGAAACAGCGGACAGCGGAACCCTTTATCTTAAAAAAGGACTTTCCATCGGTTATTTGGCTCAAATTCCACAGTTCGCAGAAGAATTGACGGGCCTTGATGTTCTCTGGACCGCATTTGCCCAAATCGTCGCCTTACGGACGACGATGCATCAGCTTGAGCAACAAATGGCAAGTGCTGACCACCTGGACGATGTGCTAAATGAGTATACGCGTGTGACCGAACAATTCGAACAACAGGACGGTTACCTGCTCGACTCGAAAATCCAGCGCATGATTAACGGACTCCACCTCGATGCCTTGCTGACACGTCCCTTTTCTCAATTAAGTGGTGGCGAACAAACGAAAATCTGCCTCGGCCGGATGCTGCTGGTGGAACCAGACTTGTTGATTCTCGACGAACCGACGAATCACCTCGATCTCGCAGCAATCGAATGGCTCGAACAATTTTTAAACAGTTATCCGGGCGCTGTCATCATCGTCTCGCATGATCGCGTGTTTCTTGACGCAAGTGTCAACTTGATCGCTGAACTTGAAGATGGTGAACTGACAATCTACCCAGGAAATTATTCGGCGTACACGGTCGCGAAAGAACGCCTGCTCCTCGAACAATTCCACGCCTACACGGAACAACAAAAGAAAATCAAACAGATGAAGGATGCGATTCGGCGCTTGCGCCAGTGGGCAAATGAATCCTCTCCGCCAAGCGAAAAACTGTTCCGAAAAGCAAAAGCCATGGAACGGGCACTCGAACGGATTGAGCGACTCAAACGGCCACTCCTGGAAAAAGCGGTGCCTGACATCCGCTTTTCGTCGCAAGGGCAACTCAGTCAAATCGTTTACCGTCTTGAGGATGTCACGCTTTCCGTCGCCGGCCGGAAGTTGTTCGCGTCGCTCGATTTCGAAGCCGCGGCACGTGACCGGATTGGAATCGTCGGTGCGAACGGAAGTGGGAAAACGACGTTATTACGTGTCTTACTTGGACAACTCCAGCCGACGAACGGACGTGTCACGCGTGGTCCGTCAAATCAGGTCGGATTTTTATCGCAACACGTCGATATGCCGGGTGAAGAGCGACTGATCGATTACTTCCGCTCACACGTTTCGGCGGACGAAGGAACAGCTCGCTCCCTGTTGGCCCGTTTCCTCTTTTTCGGTCCACGTGTCTTCTTACCGATTACTGCGTTAAGCGGCGGGGAAAAGATGCGCTTGATGCTCGCGATTCTTGTCCATTCGCCGCTTAATGTCCTGATTCTTGACGAACCGACGAATCACCTCGACATTGAATCCCGCGAGGCGCTTGAAGAAGCACTCGAGCACTTTGACGGAACGCTGATTGCCGTATCGCACGACCGTTATTTCTTGAACCGACTCTTCTCGAAAACCTATTGGCTAGATGACACGACAGAAATCTTTCACGGTTCTTACCAATATGCTGCCGAAAAACGACATGCCCGGTCAATCGTCGAATCAGCGGCACCCACGCCCCGCGCTACCCGGACGCCGGTAGCCGGGAAACATCCGGCTTTAAATGCAGGCGAACTCGAACAGCAGATTCAACAGCTAGAGGATGAGGTGGCTTTACTCGATACATCACTCGCGGCGACACATGATTATGAAGTCCTCACGACATTATTCTCAGAACGAGAACAACTCGTTAGTCAAATTGATGACTTCTATGAAAAATTGTTGGCAGTCGATCACTAATCAAAAAACGCATCATTTCACCACCGCTGCTTCATTAAATGCGGTGGTTTTTTAAATTAAAAATGCTTTGATGACGATCTGTTTTTCTGAACCCGAAAAAATATATTTTAAATATTTTAAAAGAAAGTTTCGAAAAAAAGCTTGCAAGTTGTCTGAAAATTCGTATAATTCAACTTATAGCTATTATCAGTTTTTAGCAAAAACACTTTGGGAGGAACTATCACATGGATGCATTTCAACAAGCTGTACAATCGGGCGTCGATTTCGCCAACAACATCTTATGGTCTTATATCTTAATCGCCGCTTTAATCGGAGTCGGCATCTACTTCACCATTAAAACGAAGTTCATCCAATTCCGTTACTTGAAAGAGATGTTCCGTGTCACACTCGATAAAAATGAAAAGACAACAGATGATGAAGGTCAGAGTATTACATCCCTTCAATCATTCTTCATCGGTGCCGCGACTCGAATCGGTACAGGGAATTTGGCCGGTGTTACGATCGCTGTTACACTTGGTGGACCCGGAGCGGTCTTCTGGATGTGGATGGTCGCCCTCCTTGGTGGAGCAACAGCCCTTATTGAAAGTACGCTTGCTCAAGTGTATAAAGTACGTGATACAGGCAATAACGCTTACCGCGGTGGTCCTGCTTACTACATCGCAAAAGGATTGAACAACCGCGTCCTCGGAATCATTTTTGCAATCTTAATCGCCGTCACATTTGGTCTTATTTTTAACTCGGTTCAATCGAACACGATTGCCGCTGCTTTTGACAACGCCTTTGGAATCGACAAAATGATCGTCGGTGGGATCTTAGTCGTTCTTACAGGTCTCGTCATCTTCGGTGGTGTCCACCGTGTCGCGAAAGTTTCAGCAATCGTTGTACCAATCATGGCGTCACTCTACTTGATTGCTGCCATCTTTGTTGTCATCACGAACATCACTGAACTTCCAGGGGTTTTCGCAATGATCTTTAAGAGTGCATTCGGTATCGACCAGGCTGTTGGTGGATCTGTCGGTGCTGCAATCTCGCTCGGTGTTAAACGTGGTCTCTTCTCGAACGAAGCCGGTATGGGTTCTGCTCCGAACGCTGCTGCTGCCGCTGAAGTTTCTCACCCAGCAAAACAAGGATTCTTACAAACACTTGGTGTTTTCCTTGATACGTTGATCGTCTGTACAGCAACAGCGACAATCATCTTACTCAGTGACAGCTACGCTGCCGGTAATGGTGAAGGTATCGCCATGTTACAAAATGCGCTTTCTGAGCAACTCGGTGCCGTCGCACCAGCCTTTATCGCAATCAGTGTCTTCTTGTTCGCTTTCAGTTCAATTGTCGGTAGCTACTACTACGGTGAAACGAACATTGAATTCATCAAGAAAAGTAAATCAACTGTCTTTGGCTTCCGAATTGCTACGATGGCATTCGTCTTCATCGGATCGCTCCTCAGCCTCGGAATGGTTTGGAGTTTCGCCGACCTCTTCATGGCCGGTATGACATTAATCAACTTAACAGCCATCTCGCTCTTAGGTGGAGTCGCAATCAAAGTCATCAATGACTACCAAAACCAACGTAAGCAAGGTCTTGATCCTGTCTTCTCTGCTAAAGCATTAGGTATCGAAAATACCGAATGTTGGGACGATGAAGAAGAAGCGCGTCCAGCTGCTGGTGAAGCACCACCTGTCGCACGACGGTAAACATTTCTTTTCTACTAAAAACCTTGGAGGCGCGTGTAATCGCCTCCAAGGTTTTTTTGCTGCGCTAGGATTATCTTGGTCGTGAGTTGGGAAAATAGGAACAGAGAGTCACTAAGGAGGAATTGAATGTGTCGAAGGCCATGTTAATTATTAATCCCTCATCCGGGAAAGAATTAGGTAAAAAATACGCAGAATTTGCAGAAGGTACACTCGCTCAGCGCTTTGCAACGGTCGATGTCCGGTTCACTGAAAAAGAACTCGACGCAACAGAATTTGCACGTACTGCTTCGACTGAGCAGTATGACGCCGTCATCGCAATGGGCGGTGACGGAACGGTCAATGAAGTCATCACGGGAATCGCAGAACAAGACCACCGTCCGACGCTCGGCATCGTTCCACTCGGGACGGTCAACGATTTAGCACGTGCGCTCCATATTCCGACGGATGCCCGCGACGCGATCAACGTTCTCGAAGATGCTCCGATTCGTCCTTTTGACATCGGTAAGTATGGATCACACTATTTCATGAACGTGATTGCGATTGGGCTGATTGCCGATGCCGTCGAAGAAGTGAGTGTCGAACAGAAGACATCACTCGGTTCTATCGCATATTTCATTGAAGGATTAAAAGCCTTCAAGGATCATAGTCCCTACCCGCTCCAGTTAACAGCCAGAGAAAAATCTTTCGACGGCGAAACACCGTTACTTATCGTTTCGTTGACGAATTCCGTCGGCGGTTTCGAATCATTTGCGCAAGAGGCGCGTGTCGATGACGGATTACTTCATGTTTTTCTTGTAAAACAACTTGGTATTTTAGACGCCTTACAAGCGCTACCTAAACTATTGAAAGGTGATTTATCTGAAGCAGATCAAGTCGAGTACTTTACAACGAAGGAAGTCAAAATCGAATCTTCGGAAACACTTCCGATTAATGCTGATGGCGATACGGCAGGCAAACTTCCGATTACGGTCCAAGTTCTTGGTCAGCACTTAAACGTCATCGCTCCCACGTCCTAAGTACTATCCTTTATGAATATAAGCCCACCAAGCTGCATAGAATCGGTGGGCTTTTTAGCATGGACAAAATAAACCAAAAATGACCATTACAATATATGTTATAGAGTGATAACTTTGAAACAAAACTGAAATATTTCCCCTTTATTTCCGATGCTATAATCATTCTATCAAGAAAACATTTTCTACCTTAACTACATAGAACCTTCACCTTACAATATTGAAAGACTTAGTTTTACTGACGTCCGTCGCCTTTTCCCAATTAGGAGGAACTCACATATGAAGCGTATGTTAACAACAATGACAATGACAGCACTAATGGTTTCAGGCTTCGCTACGACAGGCATCGAAAAAGTCGAAGCAGCAACTACATATAAAGTAAAAGTAATGGCTGACGGTCTCCGTGTTCGAACGGGTCCTTCGACTGCCTATAAAGCAGTCGGAACCGTCAATAAAGGAAAAACATACAAGTACCTCGGCGTATCCGGATCATGGACGAAAATTTCATACTCAGGTTCTTCCCGTTATGTCGCTTCCAAGTATGTCAAAAAGTATAAAGTCACAACAACGACGGCAACAAAAGCATCGAGTGGCTTTTCGCGACCGACAAGTGGTCCAATCACACAAGGATACGGTGCAGCGAGCGGCGTTTACGGTTATACGTTCCATAACGGAATCGATATCGGCGCTGCAACAGGAACGCCCGTCTATGCTTCTGCTGCCGGTAAAGTCATCACGTCCCGTAATTACGGTGCTTATGGCAATTACGTTATGATGACGCACACAATCAATGGACTTGCTTACACGACGGTCTACGCTCACTTGAACAGTCGCTCGGTATATGCCGGTCAAACGATTGCAAAAGGAGCAAAAATCGGGACGGTCGGTGCAACCGGAAACGCCTTCGGCGCCCATCTTCACTTTGAACTACACCGTGGTTCATACGTCTACAGTGCGTCATCTGCTGCAAGCAGTATCAATCCATTAAACTACTTCAATTAACTCAACCACCACTGACTTAAATTCGTCAGTGGTTTTTTTGTGCCTTACGTTTCTCGTGCGTCAAGGGTGTCTTAGGTGAAAGTTAGACAAAACAATGGTACGGTGATTAAATAAATGCTTTTAAGGAGGGATTCACCTTGAAATCACGCTCACTTTTGTTTGCCGCAACAAGTGCTGCGAGCATCGGAATTCTTGTCGGCTGTCAAGATCAGCCGACAGCCGAAGAACGACTCGCTTCCTATTCAAAGCTTTGGGAAAAACAAGACTATGACAAGATGTATGCCGATTATGTCAGTCAAACGACACAAAAAGAGTACGGAGAAAGTCAGTTCATCGAACGAACGAAAAAATTGAACGATACGCTTGAAATCAAAAATATTTCCATTACACCGGGAAAAGCACCCGACACAGATGATGAGAAGAAACAACTATTGCCTGTCACCGTCAAATTCGATACGGTCGCGGGACCTGTATCGTTCAAGAAAGAGGTCCCGCTCGTCTACGAGACAAACAAAGACACAGACAATTGGTACGTCGACTGGGATCCTTCCTTCCTGTTCGAAGACTTTGAACAAGCGGATCAAATCAAATTGAACACGCTTACCGCAAAACGCGGTGATTTAATTGACCGGAATGAAAAACCGCTCGCGACGACCGGTCAAGGCTTTGAAGTTGGTGTGACAGCTGGCCAGCTGGATGACACGACCAAAAAGAAAGTCGCTTCTCTCCTCGACCGGTCGACGAATTCGATTGACGACGCTCTATCGGCATCTTGGGTCAAGGACGGTCAGTTCGTTCCGTTAAAAACATTTGATCCGTCTGACGAAGCAACCGTTAAGCGCTTGACGGCACTTAAAGGGGTCAGCGCCAAGGAAACAGAAGTGCGGACTTACCCATACGGTGAAGCGACGTCCCACTTAATCGGCTATGTTGGATCGGCGACCGCTGAAGACGTCGAACAATCGAACAATAAAATCCAAGCTGGTGAACAGGTTGGTAAACGCGGACTTGAACAGGTTTTCGATGATGAACTTCGTGGCCAGTCCGGAACGAGCATCGAAATCGTGAAGTCGGACCAGGACGAACCGGTAACCGTCGCCGAGACGAAGGTCAAAGACGGGAAAGACATTACGCTGACGATCGATGGTGCGCTCCAACAATCGACGTACGAGACGATGAACGGTGAACCGGGTGTCGCAACTGCACTTGATCCAAGGACCGGTGAAACACGGACCCTCGTCAGCTCCCCCGGTTTTGATCCGAGTGAGTTCACACTCGGCATCTCGCAAGACCGACTCGACACATTGACGAATGATTCAGATCAACCGTTACTCAATCGTTTTACGAGTGCCTTTGCACCCGGATCGACACAAAAACCGTTGACGGCTTCCATCGGTCTAAACGCCGGAAAGTTAAATCCCGATAAAGCCTATTCGATTGACGGCTTAAAGTGGAAAAAGGATGGCTTCAATGTCACCCGGATCCACGAGACACCGGACCCTGTCGATTTACACAATGCGCTAGTCTACTCGGATAATATTTATTTCGCGCAATCGACACTTGAAGTAGGTGCTGACACCTTTACGAATGGACTGGAGGCACTCGGTTACGGTGAAAAAATTCCGTTCGCCTATCCGATGCGGGCTTCACAGATTTCAAACGACGGGACCATTTCATCTGACGGTCAATTAATGGATACATCGTACGGACAAGGTCAGATGTTGACGAACATCGTCCACCTCGCTTCGATGTACGAAATCTTTTTGACAGACGGAATCATCTATCAGCCGACGTTACGGGCGGATGAAAAAACAAAACAGATCTGGAAACAGGATTTAATCTCAAAAGACGATGCCTCAATGATCCGGAAAGACTTGTATGATGTCGTCCATGCCGGATATGACTTACCTGCCGACATACAGGAAGTCGCCGTTGCCGGTAAGACGGGAACGGCTGAACTTAAGCAGGCGGGAGAAACAAAGGGGAAGGAAAATGGCTTTTTCGTTGGTTATGATAATGATGACCCGACGCTACTCGTCGCGATGATGATTGAATCGGTCGAACAGGAAGACCGGGGCAGTCCGTATGTTTCCGGTCTCGTCGCCGAAGTCTTGAAAGAGACCAAGTAAAGCGATTGGTCAAGGGTGCGATTTCAGCTAATGTTTGCTGCAGGGTCGCCCGTCACCGCTTTTTATGAAGAAACGTAAAATGGCCGATGATTCCGTAAAAAGTGGAATCATCGGCCATTTGATTGATGTCGGTCTGATGGATGCGTCAGATCTTTTTTAGTTAGACATGAAGATCGGGTAACCGGGCTGCCATCAATTGCTCAATCGCTGATGTATCTTCTTGTTGTAACAACTCAACGATTTTACTACCGACGATGACACCTGCGACCGAAGCCCCTAACTGTTTGACGTGTGCCGGCGTACTGATTCCAAACCCGGCGAGGACCGGAACAGGACTCAGTTCCGCGACATTTGCAAGATGCGCTTCGAGCGACTCGCCGAACGTCGTCTGCCCTCCTGTCGTCCCGTTGACGGTGACGGCATAGAGGAACCCTTCACTTTGATTCGCGATTTTTTGAATCCGTTCGATCGGACTCGTCAGTGAAACGAGTTGGACGAGGGCGATGTCTTGTTTGTCATGCTTCGCAAAAAACTGCGCACTCTGTTCGAGTGGTAAGTCCGGAATGATTAAGCCATCGACCCCGACTTCACGACAGGTCGCAAGAAAGGCATCGATGCCAAAGCGGAAAATCGGATTCAAGTAGGTCATGACGACGATCGGGACCGTCGTTTCTTGACGGGCGACCCGAATCGCCTCGAGGACGTCGTGTAAGCTGACTTCGTGTGCAAGCGCGCGAAGACCGGCTTCTTGAATGACCGGACCGTCCGCAACAGGGTCCGAGAACGGGACACCGACTTCGATTGCTGTGGCCCCACTCCGTTCGAGGAATGCCAAAATGTCCGGCAGACGGTCGATTCCGCCGTCACCTCCCATGACATACGGGATAAACGCTTTTTCACCGCGGTCATTGACTGTTCGGATTGCTTGTTCTAATCGCATCACGCTTCCCCCTTTAAGGCCGATCTGACCGTCATGACATCTTTATCACCGCGACCGGATAAACAGATGACGAGAATCTCGTCTTCCGACATGTCTTTCGCAAGCTTCGTCGCATAGGCGACGGCATGTGCTGTTTCGAGCGCCGGAATGATGCCTTCTTTTTGGCATAACAACTGGAGCGCATCGAGTGCTTCTTGATCGGTGACGGCTTCATACTGGACACGACCGATGTCTTTTAAGAGACTATGTTCCGGTCCGACGCCTGGATAATCGAGCCCGGCTGAAATCGAATGGGCTTCCGTGACTTGACCGTGTGCATCCTGTAGCAAGTACATCATCGACCCGTGTAAGACACCGACTTCACCTTTCGTCATCGTCGCTGCGTGTTTGTCCGTCTCAATTCCGTCTCCTGCTGCTTCAATTCCGTACAGCGCAACCGTTTCATCATCGATGAACGGATGGAACATACCAATCGCGTTACTCCCGCCACCGACACAAGCGACGATTGCATCCGGCAAGACACCCTCTTTTTCAAGGATTTGCGCCCGCGTCTCTTTCCCGATGACGGATTGGAAATCACGGACGAGCTCCGGGAACGGATGCGGTCCGAGAACCGATCCCATCAAATAGTGTGTATCCTCAACATGTTTGACCCAGTAACGTAACGCTTCATTGACGGCATCCTTCAGGGTCCGACTGCCCTGTGTGACCGGGATGACCTTCGCCCCAAGCAGTTCCATCCGGAAGACGTTCAATTCTTGACGCCGGACATCCTCTTCCCCCATGAAGATGACACATTCTAAATCAAGTAAGGCACAGACGGTCGCCGTCGCAACACCGTGTTGTCCGGCACCGGTCTCGGCGACGATTTTCCGTTTCCCCATCCGCTCTGCGAGTAGAGCTTGTCCAATCGTATTATTGATTTTATGAGCGCCCGTATGGTTCAGGTCTTCCCGTTTCAAGTAAATCTTTGCGCCACCGATTTCCCGCGTCAAGTGTTCCGCGAAGTAGAGTGGCGTCTCACGCCCGACGTAATTTTTTAAGAGATCGTTCATCCGTTCATAAAACGCCGGGTCCTCTTTGACTTCGGCATAGGCCTGTTCCAGTTCAAGGACGGCTTGCATCAATGTTTCCGGAATGTAGCGTCCACCATAAACTCCATATTGACCAAGTGCATCTGGTTGTGAATAACCCATCGTGCTCATCTCCCCTTTACGGCATGTGCGAATGCCAGCATTTTTTGTTGATCTTTTTGAAACTCCGTTTCGATTCCGCTCGAGACATCCACTGCAAACGGTTGATAGCGCGCGATCGCTGCTGCGACGTTCGATGGTGTCAAACCACCTGCGACGAACATCGGTCGTGTACTTGTTAAATCCGTCGACCAATCGAACGGTTGTCCGCTTCCAGCTTGGGGCGCGTCATAGAGAATGTAATCCGCTTCCGTATCGATTGAAGTGGCGCCCGCGACGAGTGCCTGAATGATCGGAACTTTCGTTTGTGTACGAATCGCTTCGTCCACCATACCGTGAATTTGAATCAAATCCAGTCCAACCGTTTCAATCGCCGCTTCGACTTCTTGTAAGGTCGGCGAGACGAACACACCGACGACTTGGACCGTTGCCGGAACCAATTGCCGCAATTTAGCTGCTTGTTCGAGCGTGACCTGACGTTTACTCGGCGCGAACACGAAACCGATGTAGTCGGCGAGTCGGCTCGCGACCACCACATCATCGGCGCGCCGTAACCCGCAAAATTTAATGCGTGTCATAGACCGGTCCGTTGACTGCTTGGATGAAGGCGGTGGGATCCTCTGCGCGCATCAGCGTTTCACCGACTAAAATGCCGTCTGCCCCGTCCTGATGGAGCTGACGTGCCTGCTCGACCGTCTGAATCCCGCTTTCACTGATATACCGGACGCCCGGGCGCTTCGTCTGCAACAGCCGTGTCGATGTCGCTAAGTCGACGGCGAACTTTTTTAAGTTTCGGTTGTTGATGCCGATGATGCGTGCACCGAGCTGTTCTGCTTGCTTCAGTTCCGCTTCATCATGGACTTCCACTAAAACTTCGAGACCGTTTGCGTAGGCATAGTGATACAAGTCTTCCAGTGTCGCTTCGTCAAGTGCCGCGACGATCAACAGGATCAAGCTCGCTCCATGCGCTTTCGCAAGGTCGATTTGAATCCGGTCAATCATAAAATCTTTACACAGGATGGGCACATCGACTACATTTGCGACTGCCTCAAGGTCTGCCATGCTCCCTTTGAAATACGTCGTATCCGTCAAAACCGAGATGACCGTTGCCCCGCTCGCTGCATACCGTTTTGCTTGAGCGACAGGGTCGACGTCGAGCGAGATGTCGCCTTTTGAAGGAGATGCCCGTTTAATTTCCGCGATGACCGACAAGTCGTCTTGGCCGAGTCGTTCGTGAATCGAACGGCGTAACGGTGACCGTTCGATTTGCTTGACTCCCGACACCTTGAGTTCAGCTACTTCGCGTTTCTTCGTTTCAATGATGCGGTCTAAAATATTCATCCGATTGCCTCCTGTCGTTTCGTCTGTTGCAATTGTCGCAGTTTTTCTCGTGCTTGTCCGGAATCGATACTGACGATCGCACAATCGATTCCTTCCCGAATCGTTTTGACCCGTCCTTCCGCGAACAGGGCGATGCCGGCGTTGAGTAAGACCGTATCCCGGTAGGGTCCCGCTTCCCCGTCAAGGACACGTAGTAAGATGTCGGCATTCTCTTGTGCCGACCCGCCACGGATTGCTTCGAGTGGGGCGACGGTCAATCCGACTTCTTCCGGGTGAAGACTGAAGCGAATCAGTTCTCCGTCGTCGAGTAACACAAGTTGGTTCGTTCCGGCGAGAGACGCTTCATCCATTCCATTCGCTCCGTGTAAGACGATTGCCCGTTTGCGTCCGAGACGGTGTAACGTCAACGCCATCGTCTCGAGTAAATCTTCCCGGTAAATCCCGAGCAATTGTGTTTTTAAAGAGACCGGGTTCGTTAACGGACCAATCAAGTTGAAGATCGTCGGGATCCGTAAATCGCTCCGGACCTTCATGATTTGTTTGACACGCGGGTGCATCCGCTGAGCGAATAAGAACGCAATCCCGTTTTCTTCGAGTCGGTTTGCGAGTTGCTCGGGTGTTTCATCCAGTTTAACACCTAATGCCTCGAGGACATCGGCACTGCCCGTTTTACTCGAGATACTCCGGTTACCGTGCTTGGCGACTTTCGAGCCTGCACCTGCGAGAACGAAGGCGGCTGTCGTACTGATGTTGAATGACTGTGAGCCATCGCCACCCGTCCCACAGTTGTCGATGAAGTCCGTTCCTGTGACGGGAATGTCGAGTGCGACTTCCCGCATGATTGAGGCGAGTCCCGCCAGTTCATCCGCTGTTTCGCCTTTTGCTTTTAAGGCGACGAGGAAGGCGGCGATTTCGCTGTCCGTCACGTTCGGTTCAAACAGTTGTCGTGCTGCTTGTTGCATCTCTTCGTATCGTAAATGCTTTGCAGCTGCTAGTTTCGTTAATATCTCTTTCATGTCTTGTCACTCCCCTGTCAGTTCAATGAATCGTTTGACGATTTGTTTTCCGTCGATCGTTCCGACCGACTCTGGGTGAAACTGAATCCCGTATGTCGGGTGTTCGATATGTTCAAATGCCATGATCGTCCCGTCTACTGTTTCCGCCGTAATGCGTAACACGTCGGGTGCCGTCTGCCGGTCGACAATCAGTGAATGATACCGCATGACTTCGAATTGTTCTGCGAGTCCCTTAAATAAGTTCCCGTTCTGTCGAATCATCGATGTCTTGCCGTGCATGATGTCCGTTGCCTGGACGACTTGTCCCCCGAAGGCTTGTCCGATTGCTTGGTGACCGAGACAGACGCCAAGGATTGGAATCGAACCGGACAGTTGTTTGATGACATCTAGACAAATCCCGGCATCATTCGGATTACCTGGTCCCGGCGATAAAATGATTCCGTCCGGTTGCAAGTCTTGAATGCCTTCGATTGTCATCGCATCGTTACGGACGACTTGTACGGCGGTATGTTCCGCCGCATATTGATACAGGTTATAGGTAAAGGAATCATAGTTATCAATCAATAAAATCATTTCCAAACCTCCAGTAACGACTTCGCTTTATGCAATGTCTCTTCATATTCGAGCGTCGGGTCCGAGTCATAGACGATTCCGGCACCGGCTTGGACATAGGCCGTACCGTCCTTGATGACCATCGTCCGGATTGCGAGTGCAAAATCAAGATTTCCACTGACATCGAAGTAACCGACGGCGCCCGCATACACTTCCCGCTTCAACGTTTCATACTGTTCAATCAATTGCATCGCCCGAATTTTCGGCGCCCCGGAGACCGTTCCAGCGGGTAAACAAGAAATCAAGGCGTCGGCTCCTGTCTGCCCGTTCGCTAACGTCCCTTCGACGACGGAGACAAGATGCATCACGTTTTTGAAACGTTCGATTTCCATGTAGCGCGATACGTTAATGCTTCCGACCTGACAGACCTTGCCGAGATCGTTGCGGCCAAGATCGACGAGCATCCGATGTTCGGCACGCTCCTTCTCGTCTGCAACGAGCTCAGCTGCCAACCGTTCGTCTTCTTGTTTCGTTTGTCCTCTGCGCCGTGTCCCGGCGATCGGATTCGTCGTCACGCGTCTTCCCTTGACCTGAACGAGACTTTCCGGCGATGCCCCAAGGACAATCAACTCGCCGAGGTCGATATAAAAGAGATAAGGGCTCGGGTTGTCTTGCCGTAACTTCCGGTAGAAGTGAAACGGATCCCCCGCGAAGGTCGCATCGAGTCGTTGCGATAACACCAGTTGGAAGACGTCTCCTTGCCGAATATGTTGTTTCGCTTGTTCCACGAGCTGGATAAAATCTTCCTTCTCCATCTGCGGCTGATATGAAATGTTTTCAAGGGGACGTTCCAGTAAGGTTTGCTCCCCTGTCCGTTCGAGTTGTTGCTTTCTTTGTTCTAACCGCTCCATCATTTCACTGCGGTCCGTCACACCACCGAGTGACGTATGGACTAAGTGGACGCGATGTTCAAGATGATCATATAAAATGATTTCATCATAGACGGCGAGTAACGCATCCGGTAGGTTCCGGTCAATCTTTGGCATCACTCCGATGTTTTCATAGGCGCGAATCGTGTCATAGCCGACGTAACCGATCGCCCCACTTAAAAAGGGTAAGTCCAGTTCACTTGTTGGTCGTGTGATATAGTGTTGCAGTAAATGGACCGGATCGCCGATCGTCGTAACCGATTCGTCCGTCTTTAAATCATGCCGCGTGACTTGATTCCCCTCTGCCCGTAGCAAAGCGACTGGGTCGACCCCGATGATTGAGTAACGTGCATTCCCGGACTGGGTCGAACTTTCGAGTAAACACTTTCGATTCCCGTCGATCCGTCGAAAAATCGAAATTGGTGTCAGCTCGTCCCCGTTCATCTCAAGTCGTTCGATTACTAATTCTTCTGTCTGAATCATCCTGATTTCGCCTCCTGGTATAAAAAAAGTCCTCCACATAGCAATTGCTACATGGAGGACGATTAACTCGCGGTGCCACCTCGATTGGAACGGTTGTTGCGTTCCCACTTTTCCGGTGCTTCCTCATTTCAAGGACACCGTAGCCTGCGATAACGGGGGCTTCCGTCATGACCTACTGTAAATTCAGCCATGCTCTCATGAGACCATTCATTAAACCTCCCTGTGCCGAAGTCCCACCCTTCTCCGGCTCTCTGAAACAGTGATGTGTTTAACTACTTAACTCATTCATCGATTTTTTTATGTTGTTGTATACGAAAAGGGTCTTCCTGTCCATTCATGTGATCATTCACATGAAGGACGGGAAAACCCGCGGTACCACCTTCGTTGACTATCCAATAGTCCCCTCGAACGAACCGGCGCACCTGATTCGTCGTCCTCGATAACGGGAGGTCACCGTCAGAGCCTACTTCAAGTTCGGTCTGATGCTCAAAAGCCCATTCACCTGTTTCCCGATACTGATTCGCACCACCCATCAGCTCTCTTCAATCGTTTCACGGGCTACTCTTCTTCGTCGTAGCGTTATGTTGTTCAATTGTTTATTATATTACGTCGCTTCGGGCGACCTGTCAACTATTTAGTATAAAGCGAGTTGATCCGGGTCGATCGATTCGAGCGCCTGCTTGACGGTCTGCAGGAATTGACCGGCCACTAACCCGTCAAGTACACGGTGATCAATCGACATACATAAGTTGACCATGTCACGTGCTGCGAACATGCCGTTGACCCAAACCGGGCGCTTGACGATTGATTCGACGGATAAAATCGCCGCTTGCGGGAAGTTCAAGATCGGTGCCGATTGGATCGAACCGAACGAACCCGTGTTATTGACGGTAAACGTACCACCTTGCATCTCGCTTGACGATAACTTACCGGCCTGCGCCCGTTTACCGAAGTCATCGATTGCCCGAGCGAGTCCTTTAATGCTCAGTTCATCCGCATGTTTGACGACCGGGACGAATAACGCTTCTTGCGTCGCGACGGCGAGTGATAAGTTGATTGCCCGTTTTTGAATGATTTTATCGCCTGCCCACTGCGAGTTCATGATTGGGTGTTTCTTCAGTCCTTCGACTGTCGCTTTCATGAAGAACGGTAAAAACGTCAATTTGACGCCTTCTTGTTTGAAGAACTGATCTTTATGACGATTCCGTGCTTCGACCAGATTCGTCACGTCGACTTCAACCATCAACCAGGCGTGCGGTGCTTCTTGTTTCGAGCGCACCATGTTACTCGCGATCGCTTGACGGACACCTGCCGTCGGAATTTCAATATCGCCGTCTTCCGTCGTACTCATCGTCGGTTTTGGCGCAGACTTCGGTGCCGGAGTCTCGACTGCCGCTTCCGCTTTTGTCGGTACGGTCTCAATCGTCGGGGCCTCGACAACATCCGGCTGATTGACTTGACCGGATTCAACGAGCTTCAGCAAATCTTTGCGTGTAATCCGGCCGCCCGCTCCCGTCCCGTTGACGTGATCGAGATTGATGCCGTGTTCTGCTGATAACTTCAGCACAGCTGGTGAATAGCGTTTTTTCATCGACTGAACCGTTTCTACCGTCTGCTCTTTTACAGCCGGGATTTCTTCTTCGGTCGCTGCGACTTCCGTCGATCCACCACTGACTTGTAACGTGACGATTGCTTCCCCGACTTGGAGCGTGTCCCCTTCTTCAGCGAGCAGCTTGTCGATGACACCATCAAACGATGATGGTACTTCGGCTGTCACTTTATCGGTGATGACTTCAGCAATCGGATCATACTTTTTGACGGTATCTCCTGGTTTGACGAGCCATAACGAAATCGTTCCTTCCGTCACGCTCTCACCAAGTTGTGGCATCGTTAATGTTTCTGTCTTCATTGACGGGTCCCCCTCAGTACGCGTAGAGCGTCCGGATTTTATCTTCAATTTTTTCGCTTGAGATATTAAAGAATTTCTCCATCGTCGGTGCATATGGCATCGCCGGTACATCGGGTCCGCACAATCGTTCGACTGGTGCATCAAGATCGAACAATGCTTCTTCCGCGATGATCGCCGAGACTTCACTCATGACACTGCCTTCTTTATTATCTTCCGTCACGAGCAAGACTTTACCCGTTTTTTGTGCCGCTGCGACGACTGCCGCCCGGTCGATCGGATAGACGGTCCGAAGATCAAGGATATGGACGTCGATGCCGTCTTTTTCAAGACGTGCTGCTGCGTCAAGCGCCATTTGGACACAAAGTCCGTATGAGATGACGGTGACGTCTTCTCCGTCCCGTTTGACATCAGCTTTCCCGATTTCAACCGTGTAATCTTCTTCCGGAACTTCACCTTTTAACAACCGGTAGCCCCGTTTA
This sequence comes from Exiguobacterium sp. N4-1P, assembly GCF_002214325.1. Classification (NCBI taxonomy): domain Bacteria; kingdom Bacillati; phylum Bacillota; class Bacilli; order Caryophanales; genus Exiguobacterium; species Exiguobacterium sp. N4-1P. The sequence continues at coordinate 913,899 of NZ_CP022236.1, read as the reverse complement.
TGTTCAAAGAACAGCACAGGATCATTCGAGCGAATCGCAGCCTTCAATAACCCTTTGGCATCGTATGGGTTTGACGGAATGACGATTTTTAGACCCGGCGTCGAATTGAACATCGCTTCGACCGATTGTGAATGGTACAACGCACCATGAATGCCGCCGCCAAAGGGTGCGCGGATGACGATTGGACAAATCCAGTCATTGTTCGAACGGTACCGGATTTTTGCCGCTTCACTGACGATTTGGTTGACGGCCGGCATGATGAAGTCGGCGAACTGCATCTCAGCAATCGGACGCATGCCATACATGGCGGCTCCGATTCCAACACCTGCAATCGCACTCTCAGCGAGTGGTGCATCGATGACACGTTCTTCCCCGAACTGCTCGAGCAATCCTTGTGTCGCCCGGAATACTCCACCACGGACACCGACGTCTTCTCCTAAGATAAAGACGGAATCATCCCGTTCCATTTCTTCTTTGATTGCGCTATTGATGGCTTCAATTAAACTTAATGTCGTCATTTCGTTTCCTCCTCGTCGTACACGTAACGAAGTGCGTTTTCCGGTAAGTCATACGCCGCTGCTTCTGCATAAGCCGTCGCTTCTTCGACTTCACGTTCGAGCGTCGTCTCGATTTCTGTCGCTGACTCCTCCGTCAAGACACCCATATCAATCAATTTCGCACGGAAAATCTTGATGCCGTCACGTGTTTTCAGTTCTGCCAGTTCTTCTGCCGAACGGTATGATTTGTCATCATCGTCTGACGAGTGGGGGACAAGACGTTCAACTTCGACTTCGATTAACGTCGGACCTTCCCCACGAATGCCACGGTCACGTGCTTCCTTGACTGCTTTATAGACGGCGAGTGGATCAATCCCGTCAATCGTCACACCCGGCATGCCATAGCCGATTGCGCGGTCTGCGACATGTTTCGCTGACAATTGTTTCGAGAGGGGTGTTGAAATCGCATATTTATTGTTCTCACAGAATAGAATGACCGGTAATTTATGAATCCCGGCAAAGTTTGCTCCTTCGTGGAAATCCCCTTGGTTCGATGATCCTTCACCAAACGAAACGTACGCGACAAGTGGTTCCTTACGCATTTTCGCAGCCAGGGCGATCCCGACCGCATGCGGGACTTGTGTCGTGACAGGACTTGATCCCGTGACGATGTTTAAAGCACGTGAGCCGTAGTGTCCCGGCATTTGACGTCCACCTGAGTTTGGATCTTCCGCTTTCGCGAACGCAGACAACATGATGTCACGCGATGTTTGACCAAAATGAAGGACGACCCCTAAATCACGGTAGTACGGTAAAATATAATCCGTTCCTTTTTCGAGTGCGAATGCCGCCCCGACTTGCGCCGCCTCTTGCCCCTGGCAAGAAACGAGGAACGGAATCTTACCTGCCCGGTTCAATTTCCACATCCGCTCATCGATTTTTCGTGCCCGTACCATCGTCTCGAACATCTGGATTGCATCCTGCTCCGTCAGTCCGAGCTCAACGAGTTCTTTAAATTCTATTTTTTCCATCTGTTATTCCTCCTTATGCGTGAACCGCTAATCCGTCAACTGCTAATGCTGCTTCACCGAATGCTTCTGACAGGGCCGGGTGCGGGTGAACGAGCTGCCCGACTTCCCATGCCGTCGCATTCAAGACAAGCGCCAGCCCGCCTTCGCTAATCAGTTCCGTTGCTTTTGGTCCGACGATATGGACACCGACTAAATCGTCCGTTTTGGCATCAGAGACCAGCTTGATGAACCCGGCGGCTTCACCTTCGATGCGTGCCTTACCGAGTCCGTTAAACGAAAACATCCCCGTTTTGACGTCCATTCCGGCATTTTTTGCTTCAGCTTCCGTCAGACCGACCGAAGCAGCTTCCGGTACACTGTAGATACAGCGTGGGACAAACGCGTAATTGAGTGGCGTCGTCGATCCATTGACGATTGCTTCGACCGCTTTTGCGCCTTCAGCAGATGCAACGTGTGCCAGTTGCAGACGTCCGATGACATCGCCAATCGCATAGATATGATTGTCTTTTGTCCGGAAATCATCATCGACTTGAATAAACCCGTTTTCGACGACGATGTTCGTATTCTCAAGCCCAATCCCTTCGACGTTCGCCATCCGTCCGATCGCGACAAGCAACTTGTCCGCCGCAAGCGTCGTGATGTCACCATTTCGATCGACGTCGATCGTCACACCGGACTCCGTCATCTTGAAGCTGTCACTTTGCGCAGCCGCGCTCGTCAAAATCTTGACTCCGCGTTTTTTCAACTGACGAGCGACTTCACGACTGACCGCCTGATCTTCAGTCGGTAAAATCCGGTCGCTGAACTCGACGACCGTGACATTGACATCAAAGTCCGTCAACATCGATGCCCATTCGATTCCGATGACCCCGCCGCCGATGATGACGATCGAGGCAGGTAACGCATTCATGTCGAGTGCTTCATCCGAGCTGAGGACATATTCGGAATCAAACGACAGACCGGCTAGCGGACGCGGGCGTGATCCTGTCGCGACAATCAATTGACGCGGTAAAATCAATTCCCCTTCCCCTTCTTCCGGTTCGACACTGATTGTCCCCGGCATCGGTGAAAAGATGCTTGGCCCAAGAATCGATCCCCGACCATGGAAGACTTCGATTTTGCCTTTTTTCATCAAATGTTGAATCCCGGATTCCAGTCCATCGATGATGTCTTGTTTCCGTTGTTTGACCTGTTCGAATCGTAAAAACGACTCCGGTACGTCGACGCCATATGTAGCGGCGTGTTTGACTGTCTGATAGACCGCTGCTGATTTCAAGAGTGCCTTTGAAGGGATACAGCCACGGTGTAAACAGGTTCCCCCGAGTTTTCCTTGTTCTACGATCGCGACCGTCTTGCCGGCTTGTGCAGCGCGAATTGCTGCGACATAACCGCCCGGTCCGCCACCTAAGACAACGACGTCGAATTCTCTAGCCATGTTGGTTCGCCTCCATATTCCTTAACTTCTTCTTCTCCACGTAACACGCGTATTACACCTTCCGCAAGTGCACGTAACTCATCTTCACCCGGAATCCGGATCACTTGTCCGAGGTGTGCGACGCGTTCTTCGATTGCACTCGTCAACCGGTCGCTGTATGCTAAGCCACCTGTTAAAATGATGGCATCGATTTGACCATATAAGACTGCACTTTGGGCAGCAATTTCTTTTGCAATCCGGTAAGCCATCGCGTCGTACAGTAAGGCAGCCTTCTCGTCCCCGGCATCGATTCGACGTTCAATTTCGATTGCGTCAAATGTCCCTAGGTGCGCGACAAGTCCGCCTGACCCTACGACCAGACGCTTCATTTCCTCGAGTTTATACTTGGTACTATAACATAGTTCTACTAGTTGACCAACAGGAAGGGACCCGCTTCGTTCCGGCGAAAATGACCCTTCCCCGTCAAGACCATTATTGACATCGATGACCCGTCCGTCGAGATGTGCACCGACGGTAATCCCGCCTCCCATGTGTGCAACGATCAGACGCATTTCTTCATACGGCATCTCCGCTTGTTTCGCATATCGTTTCGCGACTGCTTTTTGATTCAAGGCATGAAAAATGCTTTTGCGTTCAAGTTCAGGTAATCCCGTAAGTCGGGCAATCGGCTCAAGTTCATCTACGACGACCGGATCGACGATGAACGATGGAATCGATAACGTGCGAGCGATTTCGTCTGCTAGTAGACCTCCGAGATTCGATGCATGGACCCCAAAAATGCCACTCAATAAATCTTCACGCATTTCCTGGTTGACGGCATACGTCCCACTGACGAGCGGACGAAGCAGACCACCGCGTCCGACAACCGCAGTAAGCGCTTTCAATTCAATCTTTTCTTGTGCCAATACATCCAACACCACTTGACGCCGTATTTCCAGCTGAGCGTGAAGCGGTCCTCCGACCGCTTCAGCTGGGTGGCGTAACGTCTTCGCAAACAACTGCTCCGTTCCTTCGAAGATTCCAATCTTCGTCGAAGTCGAGCCTGGATTGATCGTTAAAATACGTTCGCTCATCTGAATCCTCCTCTTATCCGCGTGACCCTAAGATATTTTTATCACGACGTAAGAATTGACTGCGTGCACTGCGCATCGTCGCAATTCGCTCTTCTGCCATTTTTTCAGCTGCACGATACGTCGGCAAGTGGTCACGTTTTGAAATCTCGATGACTTTTGCGACAGCGTCATACACAAGTTCAACTTTTTTCATTGCCCGGTCACGGTTGTATCCATCCAGTTCGTCCGCGACGTTGATGACACCACCTGCATTGATGACGAAGTCTGGCGCGTACAGAATACCGCGTTCTTCGAGCATGTCACCGTGGCGATCTTCTTTCAGCTGGTTGTTTGCAGCACCGGCGATGACTTTGACTTTCAGTTGAGGAATCGTTTCGTCGTTCAATGTTGCCCCAAGCGCACATGGTGCGAAGATATCGGCGTCAACGCTGTAAATTTCATCTGGTCCGACAATTAAAGCACCGAATGCTTCTTCCGCACGACGTAAGGCATCTTGATTGATGTCCGTGACGATTAATTTTGCTCCTTCTTCATGGAGATGACGGCAAAGATTGAATGCCACGTTCCCGACACCTTGGATGGCAATTGTTTTTCCACCAAGCGAATCTGTTCCGTAGACTTCTTTGGCTGCTGCTTTCATCCCACGGTAAACACCGTACGCTGTGACCGGTGACGGGTTTCCGCTTGAACCGAAGGCTGGACTGACACCTGTCACGAAATCTGTTTCCATGTGAATATAATCCATGTCAGCGACCGTCGTATTGACATCCTCCGCTGTGATGTAACGCCCGTTCAATGACTGGACATAACGGCCGAATGCACGGAACAAGGCTTCTGATTTTTGTGTTTTCGCATCACCGATGATGACGGCTTTCCCGCCACCGAGGTTTAGTCCCGCTGCTGCATTTTTATACGTCATCCCTTTTGATAAACGAAGAGCATCAACTAATGCTTCCTCGTCAGATGCATAGTTCCACATACGAAGACCGCCAAGTGCAGGGCCGAGCGTCGTATCGTGGATGGCGATGATGGCTTTTAACCCCGAAACTTTATCATGACAGAACACGACTTGTTCATAATCTTCCATTTCCATTGTTTCAAAGATACTAAAGCGTGTTTCTACATTTGTTTCAACCATTTTAAGTTCCTCCTCAGATTGTTTGTTTGATTTTTTTCGTTTGTTGCGCATTAAGTAAAGCAAAGGCTAATGAATAGAGTTTCGCTTCTGCCGTATCTGCCCGACTTGTCAATACGACGGGTGCTTTCGCTCCAACTAAAATCGCCGCGACTGAAGCATGTGCAAAATACATCAGTGATTTATAAATGACGTTCCCGACTTCAATTTGTGGCACGACAAGAAGATCTGCTGCCCCCGCAACGTCACCTGTCAGTCCTTTTTGTTTGGCTGCGTCTAGATTAACGGCGTTATCAAGCGCGAGTGGTCCATCGACAAGGCAATCCTTGATTTGACCGCGGCGGTTCATCTGTGTCAATAAGGCGGCGTCGATCGTCGCCTGCATTGTCGGATTAACGACCTCGACTGCTGCGAGGACGGCTACTTTCGGAAGTGTATAGCCGATTGCGCGAAGTGCCGATACCCCGTTTTCGATGATGTGGACCTTATCTTCAAGCGTCGGTGCGATATGGATTGCAGCGTCCGTTAAACCGATTGCCGATTCGCGACCTGCTACTTCAAACAATGCGACATGAGATAAGACGTTCCCCGAACGTAATCCCATCTCTTTGTTCAGAACGGCTTTCATGAACGTTGCTGTCGGAACAAGTCCTTTCATCAAGACGCTCGCATCCCCTTTACGTACAGCGTAAGCTGCACGTTCTGCCGCCTCTTGAGCAGTCGCAGTGTGTGTGATCACAAATTGCGACTCCGACAATCCACGCGCATGGATCATCTGTTGAATCCGGGTCGCATCCCCAAATAAATGAAAGCGAGCTAAATCATGTTCAATCGCAAGTGCGACGGCATCCATGACTTCTTCGTCATCCGCGGAAGCAATCGCAACGATTGAATCCTCAAGCTGAGCAGCTTGTTTTAGCATTTGATCAAACTTCACTTTGTTTCCCCCTAACCTGTCATTCAATTATTTAATAGCAATTTTCGTGCCATAATGAAAACGCTCTCTTTTCGGCATGAACCCTTTCTTAATTTTGCATTTAATTGCATTTAATGCAATATGTTGCACGCAAAAAACTGCAAATTATTGATAAATATTAAATCGCTCCACTTTATAATACAAAGCACGCAAGGAAATGCCGAGTTGTTTTGCGGCTTCTGTTTTATTGCCATCAAAAGCCTCGAGAGCTTCGCGAATCAAACGTTCCTCGACATAAGACATCTCGTCAGACAGATGCTTAATTTCTTTTTTAGGACGTTCAACTTGTTTTTTAGCGACCGGATGATCGAGCTGAAGGTGGCCTTTTCGCAAAACATCTTCCGTCTTGTCCGTAAAGATCAACGCACGACCGATGACATTCTCAAGCTCACGGACATTTCCTTTCCACTCCTGCTTTCGAATCACTTCCAGTGCATCTTCCGAAATCCGGGCGACGGACCGGCCATAACTTTGATTTAACTTCCGTAGCAAGTGCGTTGATAGCGGCAAAAGATCATCCGGGCGTTCACGCAAGGCTGGTATGTGAATCGGAAGTCGATTGATCCGGTAGTAAAGATCTTCGCGAAACTCACCGGTAATGATTTTTTGCTCCAGGTTCGCATTTGTCGCTGCAATGATTCTTACATCGACCGGTACCGATTTCGTCCCACCGACGCGAACGACTTCATTTTCTTGTAAGACCCGTAATAACTTCACTTGTACATCGAGCGGCAGTTCTCCAATTTCATCAAGAAAAAGTGATCCGCCATGCGCCTCTTCAAAATAACCACGCTTTCCACCACGGCGCGCTCCCGAGAACGCTCCTTCTTCATAACCAAACAGCTCACTCTCTAACAGACTTGGAGCGATTGCTGCACAGTTAACACGGACAAGCTGTTCGTATCGCCGCTCACTCGCAGCGTGAATCGCATGCGCAAACAATTCTTTGCCTGTTCCTGACTCTCCTCGAATCAAGACATTAACCGGCATCGTTGCAGCAAGCTTTGCTTGATCGACGACGAAACGCATCGCTTCACTTTCAGCGATGATATCGTCAAACGTATATTTCGCCTCGAGTGTCCGAATTTTTTGACGCGCCGCCTTCAATTCTTTCGCGAGCGCCTTCATTTCAGAAATATCACGAATGACACCAACCGACCCCCGAACTTGCCCATCCACGACGACCGGTTCCGCATTGACGATGATATCACGTCGATCGTGGCCAATCTTCATCCGCGCATCACGAACACTTTCACCCGTCTCAAGGACACGCAGGTGAACCGATTCCTGCATCCCGATGTCAGCGCTTGCTGGTTTGCCGATGACGTCCTGTCCACTATACCCCGTCATTCGTGTATAGGCCGGGTTGATTAACATCGTTTGACCGTCTTGATCGGCAACCGAAATTGCCTCACTTGTACAATGGATGATGGCTTCAAGCATTCGTTCTTTTTCCGTCAGCCGTTCAATCAGAACGCGTACGAATTCCCCCGGCAGAACGGCTGCTTCGGGAAAGAATTGAATCAACTGTTCGAATACGCCACGTTTTCCCGTCGCATCGATGATGAAGTCGACCGTCGTTCCTTCAAAGGCCGTCCAAGATGTCTCAACACGAATTTCTCCGCGTCTTGCCAGCTGAAGACCTGGTGCTTGTTCATTTGAATCAACGACTCCGATGACCGTCAAGAGCGGTGAACGTTGGAAGGCATGTAGCACTTCCGTCCCGCCTTGTCCGGCACCGACAATCAGAAGATGATGCATCGTTATTCCCCCTTTGAAACTGCTTACATCTTTATCCTACCTATAATAAAACAAGAGGGCAAACCCGATTCGCAGTCTTACCTGATTTTTGATACAATACGCTTGGAAAGGGGTCACTTCTATGCGAATCATCGGACTACTAACTTTATTGATTCCTGGCATCATTGGAGCCATCGGAATCAAACTTATGCGTGACAGTGTCTTTTTAATTGCCCAGTTCCCATTTGCATACCTTGGGGACTCGGCCTATGTATATGTTTTACAGGGGTTTGTCGGACTCGCCTTAGCGATGGGTGGGATTGGTTTTGTCGCAGGGTATGTTTTTTATCGTGATAAGAAACGTGGAAAAGTCTCCGAACGGTATCAAAAAAAGTGAACACAGAAAAAGGTCCCCATCTCTTGAACTCATTTCAAGCGCGGGACCTTTTACTCATATAAAGTTGGATTCACGTACGGATGAACTCCTCTCATAGTAGAACTATTCGTGTACTTCAATACCATAGGTTGTCCTCTTAATGAAGAGGTTGAAAGAAATCAGATCTGGCTATCGAGCGATCGATAGAATGGTGATACTACTCCATTATCTGACTGTACTTGGACCTAGGTGAAGCTTAATGTCATCCGCTTCGAGCAGTAACACTTTCGGTTGCTAACAATCACTGCTAGACAACACTCCTTTTCACGAACTGTACTTGTATTTCGGACATTTACGTTACCTTCCACTTTCCCCTTGCTTTGAAATCATGGAAGTCCCTATCACTTCGAGATTCTCATCTAGAAATGATACGAAAGGTCTTGATAAAACATCTATCAAGAGAATGTTGTCCATCATTCTTGAGCTATTTACAGGTAGCGTCCTGAGATGAGGCTTGTGGAATGGGTTCTCCGGAAACCGATTCGACTCGACGTTCATCTGACGTCTTTCCAAATGATTTGGTACCTTTATTATAACAAACATTTCAGTTTATGCAATGTTTTTTATTGAATATTCTAACAAATATAAATAATTTCTTTTATTACTTCGTCACTTGCGCCTCTCACATCTCCCCCTCTTCGTTCTCACGGACGAGCTATCAGCTTTACAAGGTACTCTTTCTAGCAAAAATCATTTTGATTCACAGTAAAAACCACTCGATCTCATGGATCGAGTGGTTAATTTCAAGACGGTTTCATATAATTTGAGACGTACGAGATGAACTCCGAGTTTTTCGGACTCTTTTCTTGCTCAATCCGTCCTGTGAACAGGGTATGATCACTCATCCCTTCTTTCCAGGCCGATTTGATGGCATGGCGCATCGCCCGTTCCACACGGGAAGATGTCGTTTTATGGGTGCGGGCAATCGTCGGATATAACTCTTTTGTGATTAATCCGAGCAGTTCTTCACGTTCTAAAACGAGCCCAACCGCATCTTTTAAATAAGTAAATCCTTTAATATGCGGCGCAATCCCGACTTCTCGTAAAACGGTCGCTATTTTCGAATCCATCGTTTCCGGTTGAATCGTTGGATTATTGTTCGTCACAAGGCGAATTTTGTTGACTAACTGATTCATGCTGAACGGTTTCAGCAAGAAATAAGCAGCACCTAACGTCACTGCCTGTTGTGATACCTCATCTTTACCGAAGGCACTCAACATGATGACAGCCGGATTATTTTTTTGTTTCATCAATTCTTCGAGGACCCCTAATCCATCCAGGTGCGGCATGATGATGTCTAGCAACAACACATCGGTCTCGACTTCTTTTAATTTCTCAAGACACTTCTCCCCATCATATGCGACACATACGACTTCCATATCCTCTTGAGTAGCGAGATGCTGGCGAATCAATTCGACCATCTCTCGGTTGTCATCTGCGATCCCGACTCTAATCAATCCTTACACCCCATTTTTAAGCGATTCCTTCATACTCATTGCTTGGTCCATCAATTCTTCCGCATGACGAAGCGTCAAGTCCGTCATATGTGTTCCGGAAATCATCCGTCCAAGCTCATTTCCACGGTCTGCTTCCGTCAAGACGTTGACCTGTGTCGTCGTCCGGTCCGTCTCTTCGACTTTACGAATATAGAGATGCTGATCCGCCATCGAGGCGACTTGCGGCAAGTGTGTAATACAGAGCACTTGTCCTTCAATCGATAAACGATAGATTTTCTCCGCCATTGCTTGCGCGACCCGTCCCGATACCCCCGTATCGACTTCATCAAAAATAATTGATGCGACGCCGAGCGAACGCGAGAAGATTGACTTGAGTCCGAGCATGATCCGAGATAGCTCCCCTCCGGAAGCGACTTTCCCGAGCGATTTAAACGGTTCACCCGCATTTGTCATGATATAAAATTCAATTTGATCGATTCCATTTTTTCGTAAGGCCGGCGTTTTTCCATCTTGCATGAACCGAATTTCGAACCGTGCTTTTTCCATGTAGAGTTCACGCAGTTCTAAATGAATCGCCTCGCCAAGCAACTGTGCCGCTTTTCGGCGTGCCTTCGATAGCTTATTGCCAATCTCAAACAGCTCACTTTCAAGCAACTCGACTTCTGCCTTTAGCTTTTCAATGCGTTCATCACGATTCGTCATCGTATCAAGCTCAATCCCAATTTTTTCACCATAGGCGATGACTTCCTCGATTGTCGCACCATATTTCCGCTTCAGCTGTTGGAAAACAGATAAACGCTGTTCAATTTCGTCTAACCGGTTCGAATCAAACTCTAATGTCTCAAGTTGATCACGAATCGCGTACCCGACTTCTTCAAGACCGTAAAAAGCGCTCGCGATGGCATCACTTTGATTCGCGAACTGATCATCGATGCTCGATGCTTGTTGAAGCTCCCGCATCGCATCCCCAACTGAATCAATCCCGCGCATTTCATCATGAAGTGCATCGTAGGCGGCTTTTAACGAATCGTGCAGCTTTTCGAAGTTCGCGAGTCGGTTCCGTTCACCCAACAGTTCATCTTCTTCTCCTTGACGAAGGTTCGCACTCGTGATTTCTTCTGTCTGAAATGATAATAAATCAATCCGTTGTGCAAGTTCCTGCTCACTCTGTGCCAGTGATTGTAATGCTATCCGTTTTTCCTCGTACAGCCCGAACTTTTTTTGATACTCGTGCAGACGCGGGGAAATCGTCTCATGACCAAAATCATCAAGAATCGATTGGTGGTACATATTTTCCATCAAGTGTTGGTGTTCATGTTGACCATGGAGGTCCACGAGCACACGACCGAACTCACGTAAAATCGTCAGCGTGACGAGCTTATTATTGACACGACAAACACTTTTACCAGAAGCAAATAAGTCTCGGCGTAAAATGATGGATCCATCTTCGACGTCGATGCCATATTCCTCAGCTAATGTGTAGACCATATGCCCGTCCTCAATCATGAACAGTCCTTCGAGTTCCGCCTTATCTTCGCCGTAACGAACAAATTCAGCAGAACCCCGTCCGCCAATCAATAAACCGATTGCATCGAGGACGATGGATTTACCAGCACCCGTTTCTCCAGTCAAGACAGTCATTCCTTTTTTGAAATGAATCTGCAGCTGGTCAATGATCGCGAATTGTTTGATCGATAATTCAGCTAACATCTTGTCAACTCCTTAAAGCATCCCTAAAATTCGTTCCGTCACTTCTTTTGCTGTATCTTCACTTCGAGCAATCATTAAAATCGTATCATCGCCACAAACCGTCCCGAGCAGTTCCGACCAGCCTAAGTGATCGAGTAGGACACCGATTGCATTGGCGTTACCCGGTAAGACATGCATGACAATCAAATTTTGAGCAAAATCAATCGAAATAAAGCTATCACCTAGTAAACGGCGTAATTTCCCTAATGGATTAAAACGCTGATCGGCAGGCAAACTATACTTATAACGGCCATCGTTTAACGGCACCTTTACAAGATGTAGCTCCTTAATGTCTCGCGATACAGTCGCTTGCGTCACTTTGTATCCAGCATTCCGAAGTTCTTCGACCAATTCATCTTGAGTCTCGATTTCAGATTGCGTAATGATTTCCCGAATCTTAATCAACCGTTGCCCCTTTGTCATCCTTGCACCTCGCTATATTCTTCGCTGTTACTATTGTAATCCAATAAATCATGAAAAGTCCACGTTTGCCATTTTTCGTACGGGTCGAAAAAAGAAGCAGACTCCAACATGACGAAGTCTGCTTCCATGATAGTTTTCTTTTTTTACAACGCTTGATGTGCCAGACGAACCGTATCCGCTGGGTCAACGATTGTTTCCATGCCGGGTGTTGTCAGCTGCGCATGTAAGAGAAACTCGATATTTCCTTCACCACCTGTAATCGGTGAAAAATCAAGTTGCTTCACATGGAACCCTTCACGAATGAAGAATTCGACCATCTCCTCAAGAACTCGTCCGTGAACACGTTCATCCCGAACGATTCCTTTTTTCCCGACATCGTCCCGTCCCGCTTCAAACTGTGGTTTGACGAGGGCAATGACGTCGCCCTCCTCAGCTAAAATCGTTTTCAGTGGTGGAATGATGAGACGAAGTGAAATAAAGGAGACATCGATTGTCGCGAAACTTGGCTGAACGGGAAACATGTCTCGTGTCGCATGACGGAAATTCGTTTTCTCCATCGCCGTCACACGAGGATCTGACCGAAGTTTCCAATCGAGTTGATTTGATCCAACATCGAGGGCGTACATATGTGCCGCACCATTTTGAAGGGCACAGTCCGTAAAACCACCTGTTGATGAACCGATATCGAGCCCTGTCCGGTCCGTCACGTCGATGTCAAAGACCTCAAGTGCCTTCTCCATCTTAAAACCACCGCGCCCGACGTATGGCATCACTTGTCCTTTAACGGCCAAGTCGATGTCGGACTTCACTTTTTCTCCTGCCTTCTCTAATCGTTCCGTTCCACTGAAGACGAGCCCGGCCATGATCGTCCGCTTCGCTTTTTCACGTGTTTCGCATAAACCGCGCTCGACGAGTAACACGTCGAGGCGGATTTTTTTAACATTTTCCATTAATCGTTACACACTCTGTTTCTTTCCTTGATTGACAAAAGCACGTACTTCTTCCGCGATTTGTCCAGGCAATAATCCGATTTCTTCAAGTAGCTCGTTGACGCCACCGTGCTCGATATACCAATCTGGAATACCGAATCGTTTGACGCGCGGGAACGCTTCCTGCTCATTCGCATGTTCAAGAACTGCAGAACCGAAGCCGCCTTTTAAGACTGCTTCCTCCAGCGTGACGAGTGGAATACCTTCCGCATACAGTGCATCCAACATCTTCCCGTCGAGTGGCTTGATTGTCCGCGCATTGATGACACGAACAGACAGTTCTCCCTCGAGCAGATCTGCGATTTTCAACGCATCTTGGACTTGTGGTCCGAATGCCATGATTGCAACATCCGTTCCTTCACGTTCGACTTCCCATGTATCGAGCGAAATTTCGTGTAACGTCTCATCCATCGTTACACCGATTCCTTCCCCTCTTGGGAAACGGACAGCAATTGGTCCTTCATACTTCACAGCCGAATAAAGTAAATGTTGCAGTTCGTTCTCGTCTTTCGCCATGACGATCCGGATATTCGGAACGTGGCGCATGAACGCGATATCGAAGACGCCTTGGTGTGTTTCTCCGTCTGCTCCGACAAGACCTGACCGGTCAATCGTAAACGTCACGTCAAGATTTTGACGCGCGACATCGTGGACGAGTTGATCGTAAGCTCGCTGGAAGAAGGTCGAATAAATGGAAACGACGGGTTTCATCCCTTGCGTCGCTTGACCCGCCGCGAACGTGACGGCATGTTGTTCCGCAATCCCGACATCAAACATTCGGTTTGGGAACTCCTTCTCAAAGCAATCGAGTTTTGAACCGACGCTCATTGCCGGTGTAATCAATGTTAATTTTTCATCATCTCGTGCCATCTTCGTCAACGTATTCGCGACCGTGAATGAATAACTCGGCGCTTTCGATTTACCTTTGATGACTTCACCAGACTCCATCTTGTATGGTCCGAGACCGTGCCAGGTTCCAACTCCATCATATTCAGCTGGGCGATACCCTTTTCCTTTTTTCGTGATGACATGAAGCAGGACCGGACCTTGCTCTTTTTTGACGTAATTCAACTGTTCAATCAAATCCGTCAAGTCATGTCCATCGACTGGACCGTAGTAGTTAAAACCGAGTTCTTCAAAGAACATTCCTGGAACAAGTGCGCCTTTGACGGCTTCTTTTAGTTTTTCACTACCTTTTTCAAGACTTCCACCGATCAGCGGGATTTTCTTGATTAATGTCTCAAGTTCATCTTGCGCATAACGGACTTTACGTGAAGAACGAATACGACCTAACATCTGATGCATCGCACCGACGTTCGGTGCAATCGACATCTCGTTATCATTAAGGATGACGATGACATTTTGTTGTTCCGCACCGATGTGGTTTAAAGCTTCAAGTGCCATTCCACCAGTCAATGCACCATCTCCGATGATCGCAATCGCGCGGTCGTCATTTCCTTTTAACTCGTTTGAGACGGCAATACCCATCGCTGCCGACAACGAGGTCGAACTATGCCCAGTTTCCCAGACGTCATGAATGCTTTCATTTCGTTTCGGGAATCCGCATAATCCTTTGTGTTTGCGTAACGTATCAAACTGTCCCGCACGTCCCGTCAAGATTTTATGCACGTATGCCTGGTGACCGACATCCCAAACAAATTTATCGTTCGGACTATCAAATTCTCGGTGAAGTGCTAATGTCAATTCGACGACACCTAGATTCGGTGCTAAGTGACCACCCGTCGTAGCCAATTCTTCAATCAAAAAGCGTCGGATGTCGCCTGCGAACACATCGAGTTCTGAGACTGACATACGCTTTAAAAATGACGGATCCTGTATTTCTGTCAACTTCATACCTTACCGCCTCTTTTCCTTACATTCTTATATCGTTTGTACCCTACATTGTACTAGAACAATCTAATGAACGCCACATAACTGGCACATAAAAAAGACGACGCCAGGCGTCGTCGATCTCAATGGTCACGCTTGACGACGAAGTCGAGCAAGTCCTTAAGTGTCGTCGCTTCGACCGATAACGCATCAATCGCTTCCTCAGCAGCTTGTACTTGTGCCGCAAGAGCCGTCTTCGCACCCTCTAGACCAAGTAGTTTCGGATAGGTCGCTTTGTCGTTTCCTTCGTCACTCCCGACCGGCTTACCAATCTTTTCAGCATCTCCCGTTACATCTAAAATATCATCTTGAATTTGGAAGGCGATTCCAAGATGACGTCCGTAACGTTGTAAGTGGACTACATCATCTTCGTTTGCTCCAGCAAGAATTCCTCCTGCCTCAACAGCAAACACGAGTAATGCCCCCGTCTTGCGCCGATGAATCGATTCAAGAGCCTCGACGTCATCAATGCCACCACGTTCACCGAGCATATCGTCAAGCTGTCCACCGACCATCCCGGCCGCTCCAGCTGCCATGGCGAGACGCTCGAGCAATTGAATCTTGACGTCTGCCGACGCGTCCGTCTCGAGTAAACAGGTAAAGGCATTCGTCAACAACGCATCGCCTGCTAAAATCGCTGTTGCTTCGTCAAACTCGATATGGTTCGTCTTACGCCCACGACGCATGTCATCATCGTCCATTGCTGGTAAATCGTCATGGATTAAAGAATATGTATGAATCATCTCAAGCGCTGCTGCCGTCGCGTCCCCTGTTGTCCGCGAGACACCGTATGCATCAAGGACAGCATAAATCAACGCCGGGCGGACACGCTTCCCTCCAGCATCGAGTGAATAGCGCATCGAAGCACGTAATTGTTCTGGTGCATCGAGTCGGGTCATAAATGATTCGAGCGCACGCTCGACTTGAGCTTTCCATTCCATCAAGGCAATCATTGTGCTCCCCCTTTTTCACGTAACGTTCCATCTTGTTCCAAGATTAAATCGAGTTTCTTTTCAGCTGTCGATAGTTTCCCCTGGCAAAGAGCAGTCAGTTTTACACCTTCCTCATACAACGTCATCGCTTGCTCAAGTGGGGCTTCCCCTTCTTCAAGCAATTCGACGATTTCTTCTAAGCGTTCTAACGCCGCTTCAAATGATTGTTCCGTGTCCATCTCACTCATCCTCTCGTTTCGCTAGAATACTTCCGTCATGAAACTGAATCCGGAAGGCGTCATCCGTCACTTGTTTTACCGATCGAACGACCTCTCCGTTTTGTTCGACATACGTATAACCACGTAATAAGACACGGGTCGGACTAACCGAGTCAAGGCGTGCCACCATTTGGTGCAATCGCTCATGCTTCATCTTCATGTACGGGCGAATCCGTTCCAACTGTTTACGCATCCGCTCAACTTCACGCGACTGCTCTTCAAGACGCTCCCGAACCGGAATCCGTGCTAAACGGTTCGATAGGTTTAACACGCCTTGCTGTTTCGTTAAAATGAGTTGTTTTCCGATCCGATTCAAGTTCATATCGGCCCGGTCAAGGCGCTCCTGTTTTAATCCAAGCAAAACGCGGGGAGACTTTAATCCATAACTCATTGCAAGCCGGGTTACTTGTTCCCGTCGGCTCTTGACGAAATAGTCATAGTTTCGTGTCAAACGTCGACTCAGTTCACCGACTCGTTTTTCCAGTTCGGCCGCCTCTGGTGTTACGAGTTCGGCTGCAGCAGTCGGTGTCGCTGCCCGGACATCCGCGACGAAGTCACTGATAGTAAAGTCCGTTTCATGACCGACTGCAGAAACAATCGGGATCTGCGACTCATAAATCGCCGTAACGACGTTCATTTCATTGAACGCCCAAAGTTCTTCGATCGAGCCGCCACCGCGACCAATGATTAACACGTCACACGCCTGACGCGCATTCATCTGTTCGATGGCACGAGTAATTTGCGGTGCCGCCTCTTTCCCTTGAACGAGCACTGGCGCGAAGACGATTGCCGCTTGCGGATAGCGTCTCCGTAGTGTCGTCGCGATATCGTGAAGTGCCGCACCTTTTGGTGATGTGATGATTCCGACACGTTGCGGAAACGCCGGGAGCACTTTTTTTAACGCTGGATCGAACCACCCACGTTCTTCGAGTTGTTCTTTCAAACGGACGAAAGCTTCATACAGGGCGCCGACGCCATCTTCCGTCATCCGCTCGACGTAGAGTTGCATCTCGCCGGAAGCGAGATACACGGATAACCGCGCCGTCATGACGACACGCATCCCGTCTTTGATCGGTGATTTCAGGCGACTTGCGTCACGTGCGAACATGACCGCCTTCATCCGTGACTGGTCGTCCTTCAACGTAAAATAAAGGTGACCGGAAGAGTGTCGTTTAAAGTTCGACACTTCTCCCACCACCTGCACTTGCTGTAACAGCGAATCACTTTCAAGTTCACGTTTCACATACCCAACGAGCTCGGAAACTTGAAGTGGGTCATTCATCGTGCTGCCTCGATTGTATTATGGAGCAACATCGTGATCGTCATCGGACCGACACCGCCAGGAACGGGTGTGATCATCGAGGCGACCTCTTTGACCGAATCAAATTCGACGTCCCCGACAAGTTTACCGTCAACACGGTTGACACCGACATCGATGACGACAGCATCCGGCTTGACCATATCTGCCGTAATCAATTTTGGGACACCAACAGCGACAATCAAGATATCCGCTTGACGCGTCATCTCAGAAAGGTTTGCCGTCTTCGAGTGGCAGTAGCTGACTGTCGCGGATTCATTTAAAAATAACATCCCGACCGGTTTGCCGACGATTTGACTCCGACCGACGACGACGACGTGGCTGCCTTGGATCGGAACATTCATTTCTTTGACGAGGTGCAGAATTCCATTTGGGGTACATGGTAAGAACGTTGGTTCACCGATCATCATTTTCCCGACCGAGACCGGATGGAACCCATCGACGTCTTTGTCCGGTGAAATAGCGAAGATGACTTTACTCTCGTCGATTTGTTCCGGCAGCGGCAGTTGAACGAGAATTCCGTGGACACTCGCGTCTGCGTTTAGTCGTTCAATCAACTGGAGTAACTCCGATTCTGATGTCTCTGCCGGTAAACGAATCAAATCCGACTCCATGCCAATTTCTTGTGCCGCTTTTTCTTTCCCGCGGACATACGATTGGCTTGCTGGGTCTTCACCGATTAATACAACGGTCAATTTCGGTTGAATACGTTGTTCTTTCAGACGTGCGACTTCTTCTTTCAGCTTCAAACGATACGATTTTGCGATTTCTTTCCCATCGATTACTACTGCCATGATTTGTCCACTCCCCCAAAAAATTCGTTTCACTCTGCACCTTGAAAAAGGTTATCTTTATCTACTTATGAATTTTCTTTGACTGCTTGTTGTGCGACCTTACCAAGCACACCATTGACGATTTTCGTTGCTTCTTCGTCTGCGAACGCTTTTGTTAATTCGATTGCTTCGTTGATTGTAACGCGGATTGGAATTTTCGGTTCGAACATCAATTCATAGACGGCAAGACGAAGAATCGTCCGTTCGATGTTACCAAGACGCTCAAATGACCAGTTGACGAGCGCTGCCCGTAAATGTTGATCAATCTCATCCTTGTTCGTCTCTACACCAACTACTAATTGCTCTACAAATGTATCATATTCTTTGCCTTCTACTGCGAATTCAATGGCCTCTTGTGCAGACAAGTCAGAAAGTTCCATTTGGAACAAAGATTGTACTGCGAGTTCGCGTGCCATGTGTCGTTTCATCATGATTTCACGTGCTCCTTTTTTTGTCGTTCTCAATCAATTAGTTTAGCACATTCCCCTTTTAAAAAACATAGTGAACGCCAAAAAGACGGGAGTAAAATCCATCGACTCCCGTCATCGTTCATTTTACGATTGCTGCTTTTAACTCACGTTCCGCAAACTTCGTCGTGAAGGTTCCCCGGCGGAATACAGGATGCTGTAAGACCTTTTGATGGAACGGAATTGTCGTTTTGACACCCTCAATCCAAAATTCAGCCAAAGCACGCTCCATTTTCGCACAAGCTTCCTCGCGCGTCTCTGCATGGACAATCAATTTCGCAACCATCGAGTCATAGTACGGAGGAATCATGTAACCTGGATAAACGGCACTATCGATTCGGACACCCATACCACCTGGCGCGACGTATTGTGTGACGCGACCCGCATGTGGTCGGAAATCGTGATCTGGATCTTCTGCGTTAATCCGGCACTCGATTGAATGCCCACGGAACTCGATATCTTCTTGTTGAACTGCTAACGGGTGGTCGAGCGCGACTTGAAGTTGTGCTTGAACAAGATCAAATCCTGTAATCATTTCTGTCACCGGATGCTCGACTTGAATCCGAGTATTCATTTCCATAAAGAAAAATTCTTCTGTTTCTTCGACAAAAATGAATTCGATTGTTCCGGCACCCGTATAGTTGATGGCTTTTGCCGCTTTGACAGCTGCTTCTCCCATTTTCAACCGTGTCGCTGCGCTGACGGCTGGCGAAGGAGCTTCTTCAATCAACTTCTGCATCCGCCGTTGCACCGTACAATCTCGTTCTCCGAGGTGAATGACGTTCCCATGTCGATCGGCAAGCACTTGAACTTCGACGTGACGGAATTCTTCGATGAAACGCTCTAAATAAACATCGCTGTTGCCAAATGCTTGTTTTGCCTCGCGACGTGTTTCTTCCAGTCCATCAATCAGTTCTTGTTTTGTCCGGGCAACACGAATCCCGCGCCCTCCGCCACCTGCCGTCGCTTTAATGATGACCGGATAACCGATTTCTTCAGCGAGACCAATTGCTTCTTGATCCGTCACCGTTCCGTCAGAGCCCGGCACGACGGGGACACCACATTCAATCATCGTTTTTTTCGCGACATCTTTAATGCCCATCTGGCGAATCGCTTGCGACGTCGGACCGACGAATTGAATACCACACGCTTCACACATCTCCGCGAAGTCAACGTTTTCAGCCAGGAATCCGTATCCCGGGTGAATCATCGTTACGTTTCGATTTGTCGCAACGGCGAGAATATTCGTCACATTCAAATAAGAAGACGTCGAACTGACATCGCCGATGCAATATGCTTCGTCTGCC
This sequence comes from Exiguobacterium sp. N4-1P, assembly GCF_002214325.1. Classification (NCBI taxonomy): domain Bacteria; kingdom Bacillati; phylum Bacillota; class Bacilli; order Caryophanales; genus Exiguobacterium; species Exiguobacterium sp. N4-1P. Next base: position 893,933 of record NZ_CP022236.1, on the reverse strand, counting down.
ATTCGGACATGAAGTGCTTCTCGATCCGCTGTCGAATAGACAGCAACCGTCTGGATCCCAAGTTCCTTAGCCGCACGAATAATCCGAACGGCGATTTCTCCACGGTTCGCGATTAGTAGTTTTTCCATTCCCATCACCCCGCTCAAGGACGAATCCGGAAGAGTGGCTGACCAAATTCAACAAGGTCTCCATCTGCGACGAGAATTTCGACGACAGTTCCGGCAATTTCCGAATTTAAGTTATTGAATAGTTTCATCGCTTCTAAAATGCAGACGACTTGACCCACTTCGATTTGATCGCCGACTTTGACGAAAGCAGGTTTTTCAGGATTTGCACGTGAATAAAACGTACCGACCATTAGCGCGTTAATTGTGACCGTATCATCCTTCTCTTCCATGACTTCAGGTACAACGGCCGGCTTTTGTGCCGTTTCCACTACTTTTTGCTGGACAGGTGCCGCTGCGACCGCGTCGTGCTGAGATACTACGACACCGTCCCCTTGTTTTTTAAGCTTTAATTTATACGTGTCTGTTTCTAGAGAAAGTTCATTTACGTTTGATTGATCAAGCATTTCTAACACTTGTTTCAACTGATCGATTTTCATCTTCTTTCCATCCCCCATCTAAACATTCATTCATAATATTATACCAGGTGCTAATGCCTACTCAAATATTAAGTTTAACTGGTCATACCAGAGGATGCAAGTGCCGGCGAGTGAAAAAATACCCCTTGACTCGGAAACGAGTACGAAGGGGCATTGGCATATCTGTATTATCCGTTGTAGCGTCCTGTGAAATCACCTGTCCGCGTATCAACTGTTACTTTTTCTCCTGCTTCGATGAAAAGCGGCACATGGATGATGTGACCCGTTTCAACTGTCGCATTTTTCTTGACGTTAGAAGCTGTATCGCCTTTGACGCCTGGCTCTGCTTCAACAATCGTCATAACGATCGTGTTCGGAAGTTCGAGTCCGAGGATTTCGCCGTTGTAGACTGCGATTTGAACTTCCATGTTCTCAAGGAGATATGGAAGTGCTGCTTCAACTTGTGCTGTCGTCAATTCAAGCTGCTCATACGACTCCGTGTCCATGAAGACATACGTTTCACCCATTGGGTAGAGGTATTGCATTTTGTTACGCTCGATGTGGGCACGTTCGACGCGCTCGCCACCACGGAATGTCATCTCTTGGATGTTCCCGTTACGGATGTTACGCATTTTTGTCCGCACGAATGCTGCACCTTTACCAGGTTTTACGTGTTGGAACTCAAGGACTTGCCAAATCATTCCGTCTGAAGTTTTAATCGTCAAGCCTGTTTTTAAATCGTTTACTGATACCATACTGGTTCCTCCTAAATGTTCATCTTACTTAGAGTGTAATGAGTTCTTTCGATGAAGACGAAAGAATTTCGCGCCCTGATTCGGTAATCAAGACATCATCCTCAATTCGGCATCCACCAACTTGTGGCACATAGATTCCTGGTTCGACTGTCACGATCATCCCTGGTTCGAGCTTCGTTTCCGAACGGAACGAAAGTCCCGGTCCTTCATGCACCTCAAGACCAATGCCGTGACCAGTCGAGTGACCGAAGTATTCGCCATAACCAGCTTCTTTGATGATGTCACGTGTTAACGCGTCTGCTTCGATTCCAGTAATCCCTGGACGAAGTCCGTCTACGCCCGCAAGTTGTGCTTGTAAGACCGTATCGTAGATTTTTTGTAACTCGGAATTAATTGGACCGACCGCAATCGTTCGCGTAATGTCAGAGACGTAACCGTTCAACAATGCACCAAAGTCAAGTGTTACGAGCTCACCCGTTTCAATCACTTTTTGGCTCGCGACACCGTGCGGTAACGCTGAGCGGTAACCAGATGCGACAATCGTATCGAATGAAGACGACGTCGCTCCATGCTTACGCATGAAGAATTCGAGTTCGTTCGACACTTCGAGTTCTGTTTTCCCCGGCTGGATGTACGTCAAAATGTGTTCAAAGGTAGCGTCTGCTAGTTTTACCGCTTCCTTAACCATCTTAATCTCTGATGAATCCTTAATCAAGCGTAGGTTTTCGACGATTCCGGTCGTTGGAATCAGTTCGATTGCAGAAGCTTCATCATATGCTTCGAATAAACCAAGTGTCATCGTATCTTTTTCGACCCCAACCGCTCGCACGCGTGCGCCTGCGATGAGTTCACCCATCGTCGCCGGAATCGACCGATCGATTTGAACGATTTCCATTCCTTTGACTTGATCAGCAGCTTGCTCCGTATAGCGGAAATCCGTCACGAAATAAGCATGTTCTGCCGTAACGAGACACGCGCCACTTGAACCGGTGAATCCTGAAATGTAGCGAATATTTTCTGCCTTCGTCACGATAAGTCCTGGTAAGTCACGTTCTTTTAAAGCGGATTGTAATGCTTCAATACGATGTTGCATGTCTGTTTCCCCCTTTAAGTTATGTAGCGTCCGGATGAAGTAACGCTTCAGTAGCGAGTATATACCCCGTCATCCCAAGTCCACTGATGACACCACGACAGACCGGTGCGATGAGTGAGCGATGTCGAAACTCTTCTCGCGCATGAACATTCGATAGGTGCACTTCGATTGTCGGCACTTCAATCGCTGCGATCGCGTCACGTAAGGCGATACTCGTATGTGTGTATGCAGCTGCATTCAACACAATGCCATCATACCCCCGCGCTGCATGTAGAGAATCAATCAACGTTCCTTCATGGTTCGATTGTTCAAACGTAAACTCAACTTCCGGAAAACGTTCCATCATCAACGTTTCTAAATCATTCAACGTCTTTGCACCGTATGTTTCCGGCTCACGCGTTCCAAGTAAATTCAAATTCGGTCCATTTAAAACCAATACGCGCACATCATCACCTCCATTCGTCCTTCTGATTGTATCATAAGACGTTTTCCGTCTCCTAAAGATTCACCCGTCATCAAGCAGTCCCCCATAGTTTTTTTGAATAGAATCTAGTAAACTGACGATACACGATATTTTATTTGAGATAGGATGCGTTTAAATATGAAAACCGCAAAAGCTCCCGTCGGTGGACAAGCCATCGTCGAAGGCGTAATGTTCCAAAATGCGACACATGCTGTTTCTGCAATTCGTCGAAATGATGCGACGATTGAGACATTTGAACAGAAAAAGCCGATTCGTCCACGGATTGCGATTGGTAAACGAATCCCGCTTCTCCGCGGACTGTTCGCTCTTGTCGAATCATCTGCGAATGGAGCAAGCCACATGAACTTCGCAAGTGATCGTTACGGCGTTAATCCCGGAGAGGAAGAACCCGAAGAAACGAATCAAGGACAATTGACAAAATGGCTCGGTGTCGCTTTACTTGGTGTTTTATCATTCTTTTTCGGAAAGTTACTGTTTACGCTGTTGCCGGCATTCTTAGCCTCACTATTCAGTTCTTTCCCAGCATTATCCGGCCACTTCGTCCAAAACGTCATCGAGGCGTTGATTAAGCTGACCCTACTGTTTGGATATTTGTACTTGATTTCATTGACACCACTCGTCAAACGATTGTTTCAATACCACGGGGCGGAACATAAAGTCATCAATTGTGTCGAATCCGGTCATCCACTGACCGTCGAAAACGTCAGAAGAAGCAGCCGCCTCCATTATCGTTGCGGTTCAAGCTTCCTGATCTTCACAGTCATCGTCGGTTTCTTCGTTTATTTAATCGTCCCGACCGATCCATTATGGGTTCGACTCGCCTTCCGAATCGCTTTACTTCCCGTTGTCATCGGTCTGTCTTTTGAAGTTCTTCAATTAACAAATAAAGCCCAAAATATCAAGGGATTACGTGTCATCGCCTTGCCAGGCCTATGGTTACAGTACTTGACGACAAAAGAACCAGACGATTCACAGATTGAGGTTGCGATTTATGCGTTTGAAGCACTCGAAAAACAGGAAGATAACATACATGAGAATGCACTGGGTTAATCGATAACAGGGGTGATAATATGATTAGACAACGGATCGGCTCTACATTCGCACTTATCGTGTTACTGTTTGCTTTCGTCGGCTTTGGATATAAGCTTATCAATGATCCTGGCGGTCTGTTTTCACAATTACTGTTCGTTGCAGTTGTGGCGGGAATCATTTTCTTGATCTTTAAGTTCATGACGCGCAATAGCGGTGCTGCAAGCGGCGGAAACGCACAATATCGAAAATCAGTCGCGCAATCGAAAAAATTGCACGGTAAACGAGATCAAGGTCCGCGTCGAACAGACTTTAAGAAAAAACAAATCAAAACGGCGACGAAATCCTCGACTTCGAACAAAGTACGCCCACTTCGCGATCGGTCGAAAGGTCCTAATTTGACCGTCATCGAAGGTAAAAAAGGCAAAAAGAAAAAACGTGCTTTTTAATATTAAAAAGAGAGAGCTGCTAAAACACAGCCCCCTTCTATCGTTCGACCGTCAGCGACTCGTGTCTGCTGACGGTTTTTTATTCTGTCTCGACCCAACCAATGTACGGCAAATTGCGATACTCTTCTGCACAATCGATGCCATAGCCGACGACGAAGTAATCCGGAATCTCAAATCCAACATAATCTGCCGTCAACTCGACTTCACGACGCGCAGGTTTATCAAGTAACGTACAAATCTTCAAAACACCCGGCTTATGCAATTTCATATGCTCGCACAAAAAGCTCAGTGTATGTCCCGTATCAATAATGTCCTCGACAACAACAACATACTTCCCTTCGACATCCAGGTCTAAATCTTTTTTCAATTGAACGCGTCCAGAAGAGACCGTCTTCGCACCATATGATGAACAGGCAACGGTATCGATTTGAACACTTCCTTTAATTTGCCGCATCAAGTCCGCTGCAAAAACCATCGACCCTTTCAACACGACGACAAGGACAATTTGACGCCCGGCCGCATCCCGTTCAATCTCGATTGCGAGTTCACTCACTTTTTTAGCTAAATCAGTTTCTGAAACCAATTTTTCTTTGATGACGATTTCCATAGTATCCGGGTGAATTTCCACCCGTCACCCCCTTCGGTCATTTTCATCGTCAGTATAGCATAATCCGTTCAATTCACGTACTTTTTTATTATTTTATAACCAAATGTTCGTTTATAAGGCGTTTAACGTAAAAAAACAAGCCCACTCAGTCTTCTGGGTGTGCTTGTTGATAATTATGAAGTTCTTCCTGTAAAGCCGGGCGTTCAGCGAAAAATTGAATCATCCCATTGATTTTATCAAGTGCTTCGATACTCAAGTGATGTTCAATTCCCTCGACATCTTTATAGATTAGTGACTCTTCTACGCCGACAAGGCGCAAGAAATCTTCTAACAGCGCATGCCGTTCGACAAGTCGTTTCCCAATCTTTCTACCTTTTGCAGTCAACATGAGACCACGATACTTTTCGTAGACGAGGTACTCTTCACGGTCTAACTTTTGCACCATCTTCGTTACAGAAGAAGGGTGTACGCCTAATAGTTCTGCGATATCCGATACACGGGCATATCCTTTTTCTTCGATCAAGATATAAATTTGCTCTAAATAATCTTCCATACTCGGAGTCGGCACGACATCACCTTCCAATCTTTCGCTTTAACGTTTCCAGTTCCATTCATCACTACGATACTTCTCGGCTAACTGTTCAATTTCCTGCCATTGCCGCTCATTGAATTCAAGCGGAACGAATTCCAATTGAAGCGCATCCTCAAAACCACGTGTAAACGCATCACGAACTTCCTCGAATGACACTTTCCGGCCCGCGAGTTCATTCAAGGCAACCGCTTTCCCTGCAAAGCGTGACTTCATCCGTTGACGCATCGTTTCATCTTCATAAAGGAAGCAGTCAAACAATTCACCTTCATCAACCGATAGAGGCACTGATCCATGCTGAAGCACAACGCCTTGATGACGAACTTGAGCACTCCCCGCGACTTTCCGTTTTCCGACTGCCAATTCATAGTAAGAGGCTGCATCAAAACAAACGGCCGATTTCGGCTTTCGTAACTCTTCCTTTTCTTCTTCCGTCATCGGAACTGAAAATTCAACGGGAATACCGAGGTGATGATAGCCTTTCCGGATTCCTTCCGTCAACAGGCGATAACTTTCGATTACAGTTCGTGGTAGTCCTTCTGTCGCCTCTTGAATGACGACACTATATGTGAGTTCATCCGCATGTAAAACCGCTCGACCACCAGTCATCCGTCGAACGATTGGGATACCGAGTTCTTCAATTCGCTTTCGATCGATATCACGTGTCGCACGCTGGAAATGACCGACACTGAGTCCGCGTGGTTCCCATGAGTAAAAACGAAGCGTAGGCGCAATCTCTCCTCGCCCGACAAAAGCAATCAATGCTTCATCAATTGCCATGTTCATTGCCGGCTCTAATGCTTCGGTCGTCAATACTTGCCATTTCTTTACCAAGCGAACACCCCCAAAACGTTTCCGTATAAGTGTATCAGACCCTTTCTATCCTGCGCAACGACGAGTCGATTGCCGAAATCGATTTCGTTTACTATAATGATAGAGATGTTATATGAACGAAGGGGTTGGAAGTTGAATATGGAAACAGGCACAATCATCACAATCGTCTTATGGGTGGCATTGATTGCTTATGTCGTCTGGCGTTTCATGCCAGTCAAAGGCATCACAAAACTCTCGCAAGAGGAATTCCGCGCGAACTACCGTAAGGCACAAATCGTCGACGTCCGGGAAACACAAGAATTTAAAGGCGGTCATATCGTTGGCGCGCGTAACATTCCGGTTAGCCAAATGAAGATGCGTTCGAAAGAGCTTCGTAAAGATATGCCGATCTACTTGTATTGCCAAGGCAGCATGCGATCTTCACAAGCAGCTAAAGTCTTGAAAAAAGCCGGCTACACGAACTTGTACCAGCTTAAAGGCGGTTTCAAACAGTGGACTGGAAAAGTCAAACGTAGCTAATTCACTATTCAAGCGAAAAACCCTTCCTACGCCTCAGGCTCAGGAAGGGTTTTTCGCTTGTCGACTCATTGACGAGACGCTCTGATTAAAAAGGTCGTGAACGACAAAAATAGGCATAGAAATGACCGATGATCCAGTAAAAATAGAATCATCGGTCATTTAATTAATGTCGACTGGAAACGTCCGTCATAGGAATCGATCTTAGTCTGACTTACGAGTCAGTTCGTTTTCAGTAACCGTTATGCATGGACTTCCTGTTTCGGCTCATAACGCAACACCGGTTTACGCGCTGCCAACGTCTCGTCCATCCGTTTGACGACCGTCGTATGCGGTGCGTTCAGGACGACATCTGGCGTTTCTTCGACTTCACGTGCGATTTGGAGCATCGCGTCACAGAACGCATCGAGTGTTTCTTTCGATTCCGTTTCCGTCGGCTCAATCATGATACACTCTTCGACATTTAACGGGAAATAGATTGTCGGTGGATGGTAACCGAAATCAAGCAGTCGTTTTGCGATATCAAGCGTCCGCACGCCAAGTGCCTTTTGGCGACGACCCGACAAGACGAACTCATGTTTACAATAGACATCATACGGTGCGTCATATGCGCCTTTGAGGCGTGCTAACATATAGTTTGCGTTCAAGACAGCTTCTTTCGAGACACGGGCGAGACCTTCTCCGCCCATCGTCCGAATGTAGCTGTAGGCGCGGACATTAATCCCGAAGTTTCCGTAGAATGGTTTGACACGTCCGATTGCATCTTTGCGATCATAATCAAGGATGAATCCTTCGTCTGTTTTTGCGACGATCGGTTTCGGTAAATAAGGGATCAAGTCTTGTTTGACACCGACCGGACCTGAACCAGGACCACCACCACCGTGAGGGCCGGTAAACGTTTTGTGGAGGTTCAAGTGAACAACATCGAAGCCCATATCGCCGGGACGTGCAATCCCCATGATGGCATTCGAGTTTGCTCCATCGTAATACAATTTCCCGCCTGCTTCATGGACTGCTTTTGCGATCTCGACGATATCCGATTCAAACAATCCGAGCGTGTTCGGGTTCGTCAACATTAAAGCCGCTGTATCGTCTCCCACTTTGCTCTTTAAGTCTTCTAAGTCAACAAGACCTCGTTCATCTGACAAGACCGTCACGGTATCAAATCCTGCGACAGACGCCGATGCCGGGTTCGTGCCGTGTGCCGAGTCTGGAACGAGTACTTTCGTCCGTTTGAAGTCGCCGCGCGCATGATGATAGGCTTTGATCAACATCAATCCAGTCCACTCTCCGTGTGCCCCTGCTGCTGGTTGAAGCGTCACTTCATCCATTCCCGTGATGACTGCTAACTTTTCTTGTAAGTCATACATCAAACCGAGCGCTCCTTGAATGCTCTCAACCGGTTGAAGCGGATGAATGTGGGCAAACCCGGGAAGTCGTGCCATATCTTCATTGATTTTAGGATTGTATTTCATCGTGCATGAACCGAGCGGATAGAACCCGGAATCGACACCGTGGTTTCGGTTTGAAAGTGCCGTGTAGTGACGTACGAGATCCAGTTCCGAAACTTCCGGTAACGCGACGTCTTCTTTTCGGACAAAAGAAGCTGGCAACATGTCTTCGATTGCTTCTTCTTCGACCGTCGCGAGTGGTAACGCATATGCGACACGACCGGGTTTTGAGATTTCAAAAATCAATGTTTGTTCACTTGATTTATGCATGAGTTAATCCCCCTAACGCTGACACGAATTGATCGAGCTCTTCTTTCGTCCGTAATTCTGTTGCACAGACAAGCATTTCACGACTTCGTTTTGCGTCGTATGTGCCGAGCGGCAATCCACCGATAATTCCCGCTTTAAGCAATTGACGACTTGCTTCTTCCGCATCGATTGGTAATTCGACGACGAATTCATTAAAGCTCGGTCCATCATCGACGATGCGGAAGCCGGCTGCTTTCAATGATTTTTTCAAGGCATGTGCCGTTTGCAAGTTGCGGACCGCTAAATCACGAATCCCTTGTTTTCCGAACGCGCTCATCGCAATCGATGCCGCCAATGCGTTCAATGCTTGGTTGGAACAAATATTTGATGTCGCTTTATCACGACGAATGTGCTGTTCGCGAGCTTGGAGCGTCAAGACGAAACCGCGTTTGCCATCCTCATCCACTGTCTGACCGACCAGGCGTCCTGGAATTTTACGCATTAAGGCTTTTGTCGTCGTGAAGTAGCCACACGTCGGTCCACCAAAACTTTGGGGAATCCCGAACGGTTGGCAATCGCCAATCGTAATATCCGCACCGAGTTTCCCAGGTGCTTCAAGCAGTCCGAGGGCAAGCGGATTGGCTGAGACGATAAATAAACCGCCTTTTGCATGTGTTGCATCTGCTAACGCTTGTAAATCTTCGACGCGTCCATAAAAGTTCGGGTATTGGACGATGACACATGCGATATCATCAAGTCCGTCTAATTGTTCGATTGCCGTCTCGCCGTCCCGTAACGCAAGCGTCTCGACATCGAGCCCCGGCCCTTTCGCATACGTCCGAACGACATCATGTGCTTCCGGATGAACCCCATCCGACAAGACGATCGTCTTTTTCTTTTTATGGGCACAGGCAAGCATTGCCGCTTCCGCTAGTGCTGTAATGCCGTCGTACATCGATGAGTTCGCGACATCCATTCCTGTCAATTCACAAATCATCGTCTGAAACTCGAAAATCGCTTGCAGTTCCCCTTGTGAGATTTCAGGTTGATAGGGTGTATACGCCGTATAGAATTCTGAACGCAACAACATATGATTGACGACAGCCGGTGCATAGTGATCGTAAATGCCTGCACCGAGGAACGATGGATATTGCTTCGTATTCATATTTTGGTCAGCAAGCTTCGAGAGTGTCCGAATCAAATCTGTTTCCGGTAGCGGAATCCCGACTTCTTCTAACGTCCCTTGGTCGCGGACAGCGGCTGGAATGTCTGCTAGTAAATCTTCAATCGAATTTGCACCAATCGTCTGTAACATCTCTTTTTCATCTTCTTGCGTCATCGGTAAATAACGAAAATCCATCTATAAGTCCCCCTTAGTTGGCTCGACGATAAAACGGTGTGTTCACACGTTTTGCGGCTAGTTTCTTTCCACGTACTTCCACTTCGAACTGGTCCTCTGTCGCATATTCTGCTGGTACGAGCGCCAAGGCAATGGCTTTACCGATTGTCGGCGGCAACGTCCCTGTCGTCACAAAACCAACAGTCTCTCCATTCAGTAAAACCGGAGCATCCTGACGGACAATCCCTTTATCGACGAGTTCAAGTCCAATCAAACGGCGTGGTGCGCCTTGTTCTTTTTGTTGTGCGAGCACATCTGACCCGATGAATTTTTTCGCTTGTAGTTTGACGGCAAACCCCATCCCTGCTTCGATTGGTGAAATCGTCGCCGATAACTCATGACCATAGAGTGGTAAACACGCTTCAAAACGTAAAGTATCACGCGCGCCAAGACCACATGGAACGACACCTGCTTCAAGTAGTGTCTTAAAGACATGTTCTGTATCTGCTGCCGGCATATATAACTCGAATCCGTCTTCTCCCGTATAACCACTGCGCGAAACTAACATGTCGATGCCTGCCACTTTCCCGTAAACGAACCGGAAAAATTTAATTTCATTTAATGCGAGCTCCGTCATCGACGACAGGACTTCTTCTGCTTTAGGACCTTGGACGGCAATCTGCCCATACGCATCCGATTGGTTTTCAAGTAACACGTTTCCTTCCAGATACGAACGAAGATGCGCTTCATCTTTCTCGATATTCGAGGCGTTGACGACTAGTAAATATTTTTCCTCTTCCAGTCGATATACGAGCAAGTCATCGACCGTCCCACCATCTTCTTGACATAAAACATTGTATTGAGCCTGTCCAATGGCGATCTTAGAGATATCATTCGACAGCGTCTTTTGAAGAAACGCTAATGCTTCAGGACCTGTCACTAACAATTCTCCCATATGAGATACATCGAACATCCCTACTTGTTCACGTACTGCAATGTGTTCTTCCTTGATTGATGAAAACAGAACCGGCATTTCAAACCCTGCAAAATCGACCATTTTCCCCATCGGTGCGATCGTTTCAAACAATGGCGTTCTCTTCAATGTCGTCTGACTCATACATATCCCCCTATTTACGAACATTTTATGTTCCTTTTCTCTTTAATGTTCAACTTTCATTTACATTCTATCAACTTCAAACCTATTTTTCTAGGTTTATTCGGAAATTGAACAAAACTAAAGAGAGAAAGGACAAAGTCCCTTCTCTCCTATTGTTTCACATTCGCTCAATGAAAGCCATTTCAAAATTGCTTGAGTCCAGCTGTATGTTGAACTTCTGTTGAAAGTCGTTGCCCTTCAACCATTAGTTGACGCGCCCCTTGCTCAACACGCTTCCCTTCACTCACAAGATGATCGACATTTCCTTTAATTTGATCAATCCGATTCGTCGTATGGTCGACGCCTGCCTGCAACGTTTGCTGGCGGATCGTAAATCGCTCCAACAACTGTTTCACAAGCCGTAAGTCTTGTGAAATCTTCTTTTTATAAAGCACAAATCCATAAGCAACTAAGCCGAGGATCGCTACTACAATGATTCCAATGTTAATCCAAATCATGACTTTTCCTCCAATACCGATTCTATTTCTGCCGTTAGCTCCCGAATCGATTTCATTCCCTCTAAACGAAGATCCGCACCGTCTGCATAGATAGGACGTCTGCGCATATACAAAGACTTCACAGTCTCGTACTTCCCTACTAAGGGACGATTTCGGTCCGACTCAATTCGTCTCCAAATCGAATCGAATGGTGTATCAATCCAGATTACCGTACCCGTTTCCTTCATCCATGTACGATTTTCGGGTCGTTCAATGATTCCACCACCCGTGATGACAATTTGTGATTGACTGTTTCGTAACAATTCGCTTTCGCGCGCTCGAAACCCTGCCTCACCATGTGCTGCAAAAAAATCAGCAATTGATTGACCATACTCTTGAACAAAACGTTCATCCAGTTCATCTACGTCATATCGTTCGCTCAACTTCCGACCAATCGCTGTTTTACCAGTTCCCATAAAACCAATTACATAAACCTTATCCATCCGAAACGACCGCCTCGATTCTTTGTCCATTATCTAAGATTGCTTCCATTTTAAAGCCTTTATCCGTTCGGATACAAGTAACTCGTCCAATCGGATAACGGATCGTCTCATCTTGGCGACAGTCATGTGATGCCGCTCTGACAAGGGACTCGAGTTGAAGCGCCTCTTGCTCTAGCTTATACTGTTTGATGGTCTCATCCATCCGCATACAACCTAGTAGCATCATGGCACCAATTCCTATCAGAATCAATAAGGTTTGAATCAGGATGAAGCCGGTTTCTTGCAGGCGTAAGTTCGAGACCGCTGATTGAGTTCGATTACGATTCGGGCACCGTCTTCTTTGATTCGATAATGCGTCACGTCGTGGGCATACGTCAGTTCGCCTCCAAACTCTTTTTTGAGCCGTATTTGATTTTGTACACGAACGAGCCGCCATTTAATCGGCTCCTCTCCTGGATCGACATCCCGCCCCCTCAGCTCTTCTCCTACTAATCCACACTCAATGCTGCGCCACATCAATCGTTCAACGGTATGAAAAAACAGGTCCTCTTCCATCCATTCTGTTTGGTTGGCGTTGCTAACGAGTTGTGTCATCGTCAATAATCCAAGGAGTAATAGAGGACTCAACCAAAGGACCATTGAAATTTCGAGAAGGGTCGTTCCGGATTCGGCTCGCAAGGCATAACGTTTCAAGACACCACTTCCCTTCCTCGACACGATACCCCGTCGAATCACCCGCCACTTGCTTCGATGCCATCTCGTCCAAGCGCCGTGTCTCAACAATTAACTGTGTTTTTTGTTTTTCGAAATTCAAGTAAGGATCAATCGCTAATACTAAGAACAAACTGATGGCGACAAGCGAAAGTGTCACTTCAAGGAGAGTGAATCCACGCTCTTCCTCCGAGCAAACAACTCTTTTTACCTTTGACCGCATGCCATTTCACCTCATTTGTTGAATCAACATTTGATAATTTCCGAGGAGGAATTTTATTTCATATTCTTGTTTTGCTGAACGGCAGTACCAGGTCGAGGCATAGGTCGAATGATAACTTTTAAAGTAAATCACTCGCCCGGTCGTCGGGATGATACAACTATGACCAGGTTGAAACGTTCTCTGCCACAGGATTCGATCGTTCACCATGATAAAATATCCCGTTCCGTCTGCACGCCATCGAAATTGAATGGTATTTTGATTATCCGTTTTGGAGTATTGCAGTAACCGTAACGTCTGAAAATCTTGCCGCATCATCGCAATATCTTGTTCGAGTAAATAAATTGCCGGGCGCCGATCAATAACAGTCGGCAATAACAATAAGCACAGCAGACCTGTAATCATTAAGACTCCACTCATTTCAATCAATGTAAACCCATCACTTCGTAAGTTCGCCTGTTTTTGAATCATAGGTATACGTCTCCTGATCGCAGAGCAGTTCATTTGGTTTTTCAGCAGTACCACGGTTAATCGTCTGCAATGTTTCCGGATATTTTTTTTCTTTCGCATAATAAAGGTTGACCTCGGAACGAATGACACGGATGTTCGCTTCACAACTAACACCTTTCGCTTGATCTTTCCCGCTCGTCATCGTCGGAATTAATACGAGCAGCAGTAGCGAAATAATTAATAAGACAGCAGCCATTTCAAGTAAAGTGAATCCACGTTCGTTTTTCAAGAATCGTCTCATAATCAAAACTCCTTCTTTCTTCAAAATGGAAGTTGTTGAATCGCCAGTTGGATCGGGTAGTACAAAATAAAAAATAAGCTGCCTGTCATGATCGTCAAGCCTCCATACAAGACCGGTTCAATCAACAGCAGTTTTTTCTCTAACTCTTCTTCAATCGATTCATGCAACAAACTGGCTTGTGCTAGCAATAATGGACCTAAGTCACCACTTTCTCGAGCAAGGTGAACGAGCCCAACGGTTTCAACATCAATGATTTGTTCTTGTAAGATGGCTTCAGATAACGAGGTGCCCGCTTGTTGATGTTGGTGAAGCATCGCGTACATTTGTTGTTTCTTTCCCGTCTGCCCCTGTTCAAGCGAGCGGAAAGCCTCTTCTAACGAGAAACCTGCGTCAATAAAGGAACCAATCTCAATCGTAAACAAGTAACTGTAATACAACTGAAGGAGTTTCTGAATGATTTTAAACTGTAATAGCCGTTTGACCGGAATCAGACGAAAGGTGAGAAGGAGGATTGAAAGTAACAGAATCGGAGTCGCTGCAAGGACGTACTTGGCTGAAGGGTGTAAAATCAAGACTAAAAAGCGCGGAAGACTTTCTGGACTCGACATCTCGAGTAGGGAAGGAAACACGTAGAGGGCATAAAACATGAAAAGTAACATCAAGCTTGAGGCGAGGACAAGTGGATACCGCGCCATTTTCCAAAATTTCTTTTTCATTTGATTTTCTAACTCCAGCAAGCGAATGACCTGATGTAAAATCATCAAGGGGCGTTCCGTTTGATCACCCACCTGAAGCAGACGCTGGAGCGAAGGGGACAAGGCGAGTGGTTCTAATGCGATGGATAACGGATTTCCGCTCTCTAACCGACGTTTGATTTCTTCAATGACCGGCAGAAGGATCGGCTCTTCGAATCGTTGTAAGATTTCTAACGTTTCTTTCGTCGAAATGCCTTTTGACAATAGTCGATGAAATCGGTTTAAAAAGCGACATTTGCTGTTCGTGTTAAGTTTTCTACTGTACAGTGGACATCCCCCTCCTCCCGGTAAAGATGAATGATTTTTTTACAGACCGCTAACTCCTCCCCTGAAATCCCTAGCGATTTTAAGCGTAACAACACTTCATTGACTGTTCCGGCATGTAAAGTAAATACGACGACGTGCCCACTAAGAGCAGCATTGATCGAGAGTCGTGCCGCTTCAGCAGTTCGAACTTCCCCAAAAGCAATCCAATCCGGGTCTGCCCGAAGAATTTCCTCAAAACAACGTGTCGCGTCAAAACCGGCCTTTTCATTTAACTCAAGCTGTAAGACACCAGGCACCGTACATTCGACGGGGTCCTCGACAGAGATGATCCGCTTGCCTTCCATCGATGCCATCAAGGAATAGAGCATCGTCGTCTTACCTGCCCCCGTCGTCCCAGAAATGATGATACAACCGTGACTTTGTTGTTGAAGCCATTCTAAATCCTCAATCGGATTGAGAAGCGTCGATGCAATCTCACTCGAGACAACCGCCCGATAGAAGCGCCATGACATCGCGTCCCCGTGACGACTTGGTAAAATCGAGACCCGCATCCCGCTTTGGTCAACCGGATAGACACCACTTTGCGGAATCCGTTCATTTTGTTCTTTCAAGTTGGATTCATACCGAATATGACTAACGATTGAACTGTATTGACTAAAAGGGATTGCTTCTTGTTCCTTTAATCCGTCGGCCGTCCTACAAATGACACGCGCCATTTGTTCATCTGGAACAAAATGCACATCGGTGACACCACCTTTTGCAAATCGCTGAATCAATTGACTGACAAGTTCTCTCAACATGACACCTCCTTACTTAAAAAAGTACAAAAAAAAAGAAGCCCGGACAACTCGGCTTCTTTAAGATACTTGAGCGATTAAGCGTGCTTTGCGCTTCGCTAGTGTTTCAAGACCTGGTTTATCATACCCGATTACGAGTTGTTTGCCATCAGTAATGATTGGACGACGTAACAGTTTCGGATTATCGCTCATCAATCGGAGTAGTTCGCTTAATTTCATATCCTCTACATCAATCCCAAGATCTTTGAAAGCTTGGCTACGTGTTGCGAGTAAACTTTCGATGCCGTCTGTCGATAATTTCAACAATTCCATCAATTCGTCCACTGTCGGAGCATTTCTGAACAGATGGCGTTCTTCTACATCAACATGTTCCTCTTTTAACCATGATTTCGTTTTACGACAAGATGTACAGCTCGGATACGTGAAAAATATCAACTCATTTGCCATTGTTGCTCCTCCTCTCAAAATATGCGCTTCTCATTACAGAAACTATACCACGGTTTTTTTACTTTGTACACCTTTTGTACAACTATTGTACAACTTTTTATTAAACTTCATCTTTTGTTCACAGTTATTCCTTAACAAACACTAGAACATGATGGACGGATGATTGTTTGCTTGGTAAAATAAGTACGTATATTGACTATCTGTCGGATTTAGGGGGTTATATGAATGGGGAGAATGTACCGCGTACTCGGATTTTGGACTGGAATCATTGCAGTCATGGCATTTATCGGCGCACTCGGCGGCGACGCGAGCTCAAGTGAGCATACGGATTCATTTTTAGTTATGGGCTTTGTCTTCTTGGCACAAACTGTCTTCTTTGCAGCATTAGGCTATCTTCGCCTAACTGAAAAAACGTATGTCTACATCTTTGCAGCTTACTTAACAGTATTCTTTATCGTCTTCACGTATTGGTCCAACTTCCAGATGTAAAATAAAAAAACGCCTTCTCTTCAATCGAAGAGAAGGCGTTTTTTTACACGTAATCAAAAGAACGGGTTGTTCTTAACTTCTTGACGCAATGTTGTCGTCGGACCATGTCCAGGGTAAAACGTCGTGTCATGCGGCAACTCAGCGATGATTCGATCAATCGAGCGCATCAACGTGTCTTGGTCGCCACCATGTAAGTCCGTCCGCCCAACACTCTGCTTAAACAACAAATCGCCGGCAAAGGCAACCCGTTCATTTTTGAAGTAGAACGTAACGCTACCAGGCGAATGCCCAGGCGTCTCGAGAACATGCATGTTAAAACTACCGATTGAGAGTGGTCCAGGCTCTAACCGATGCTCAGCCGGTTTGACTTTGACCGGCGGCACACCAAACTTCGACGATCCATTTAAATCGGGATTCGCCAACCATTTTGCTTCTTTTTGATGAAGATAGACTGGAGCCGATGTGAATCGTCTCAACATGTCAACGCCACCGATGTGATCAAAATGAGCGTGTGTTAAGAGGATTGCTTCGACTTGCGCGTTCCGCTGCTCGATTTCGTCAAAGAAACGCATATCTTCCGTTCCCGGATCAATGACGAGACATTTCCCATCTCGAAAAAGAAGGTATCCGTTTTCCGAGGCGATACCTGAAGTAATACTTACGATTTCCATATGATCAGACTCCTTTTAAACATCATTCTTTTCTACTATACACGAAATTGTCGAAACTTCCCTCTTCCCCCTCTCGACTTTAGGCGGATAGTCAGCTAAACTAAAAAGTGAGATTTAAGTGAAATCTTCGTGAACTTCATAACGTGATTTTTAAGGGGGAGTACGTCATGCATTTGGATCAACCAATCGGTTGGCTTTTCTTCATCGTAGCACTCGTCGGTGTTTGGGCCGTCGTCCGTTCACTTAAGAAACGCCAAATGTTTCCACTCGTATTTGCTGGACTGACTGTTGTACTATTCGGCTGGTTCGGTATTGCGACGCTGATTTTCGGTGGAATCCCATCGTAATCGTTGGATAAACATTAAAAAGGTGAGCTTTCTCGTCGAGAAGGCTCACCTTTTTTTGTCGTCATAAGTCTTGCGAAACGGATCGTACGAACAAAAGAAAGCCGAAATCCCTTAAGACGTAGAGGGATTTCGGCTATTTTAGTGTTTATCACGACTTATTTAGACTTTTGTAAGAAACGTAGCAAGTCACCGTAAATGACTTTGTCCGACAGACCGAGTTCTTTTTCAGACTGTTTGACTGCCTCTTTACAGATGGCTCCATTTTCTTCATCCGTCACTTCTTCACCTGTTTTCCGGTCATAACACGTTTCTTGTGTATAAACGGTTTTATCGGTGATGATAGACCCATCACGGAACAAGGCGTAATCTTTATGTTCTTTTGAGAACAAGTCTGTTCCGAATAAGACTTCATCCTTAAAGTCTTTTCCTAATAGGTGGAGCAACGTTGGTTTCATGTCGATTTGACTCGCCACTTCTTCGTGCTTCACACCTTTAGTTTGTCCTGGTAAGTGAATGACGAACGGAACACGTTGCAACTGAGCGACGTCATATGCCGTCAACTCATCTTTTTCGAGGAGTTCCGCCATCGCCGCGTTATGGTTCGTCGAGATTCCGTAATGGTCTCCATACAACATGAAGATTGTATCGTCCCATGTACCATCCTCTTTCAGACCATCGATGAACTTACCGAGTGCCATGTCTTGGTATGCGAGGGCTTGGACATAATGATTCAATGTCGTCGAGCTCGTCTCAAGCGGTGGGACGAGTTCATCTTCCGGTTTCGGCATTTCGAACGGATAGTGGTTCGTCAATGTGATGAACTTCGAATAAAACGGACGTGGAAGATCTTTTAACATTGGTAACGACTGTTCAAAGAACTTGTCGTCGAGTAAACCCCACTCCGTTAAATCATCCGGGTTACCGAGATCATAATCGGTCTCCGAGAAGAAACGATCGACACCAAAACTATTGTAGACGATGTCACGATTCCAGAACGATTTATTGTTCGCATGGAACACGGCAGAATAATAGCCGTCTTCTTTTAACATCTCTGGTGTTGCCCGGAATTCATTTTCCCCATTCGTAAAGAACGCAGAACCACGACCAAGTGGATAGATTGAATTCTCTAAGATGAATTCAGCATCCGATGTCTTCCCTTGTCCCGTATTATGGTAGAAGTTATCCCATGAATGTGACTCTTTAATTAATTTGTTTAAGTTCGGTGTGATTTCTTGACCATTCGGCGCTTTCAGACCAACCGCAAATGATTGGGCCGATTCGAATGACATCACGATGACGTTTTTACCTTCGTACTTACCGAACATGACCGGGTTCGGCTCAGCATACTTCGACGCGACGAAGTTTTGAACTTCCGACAATTCAGAACTGTCCGCAAGAGCTTTTTGTGCTGATGTTTTTGATTGAATCAACGCGTCATACATATGGAAGTTAAACGTTCCGATATTTTTGACGAGTAGTTCGCGGTCAAATGCCCGTGTCAATAGTTCCGGACGTTCCGTTTCAGCAAGTGCCAAGTTTCCAAGGAAGACAGCAGTTGCTGCGACGAACGCTAAAATCGCGCGTCCTCGTGACGCGACATTTTTAGACATGTCCATTTTCCGTAAGAAGAATGGAAGAATCAATAGATCGCCGACAATCAATAAGTCTGCCCATGTCAACAATGATGTAAGCGATGCTGAGACCGTCTCAGCATTTGATGTTTGGAACAAGACCGGTAACGTCAAGTAGTCATTGAAAAAGCGGAAGAAAATGATGTCCGCATAAAGAACGAGCGTCGCCAGGACGAGTATTCCGTAGATGAACCATTTTTGAACGTTACCACGGAAGAAGAAACTAAATCCAAACATGAAGAGCGCCGAACTGATTGGATTAATCAGTAAGATGAATGCTTGTGCTGAATTCGTAATCGGAACATCGAAAAACAGCGTGTATGCTACATACGTTTTTAACCAAATCAACAATGTCGCAATCCAAAAAAGTTTATGTTCTGTGTAGGTGCTTTTCACACCTTGGCCTACCTTTAGTCGCATGCGCGACCAAATGCCAGAGTCTTGCTGCATAAAAACCTGCCTCCTAATATACGTGTGTTCTTGACCTGGAACTTTTACACGTCAATCCATATTCTATTTATACCCGTATCACGTGAAAATTTTACGCTTACTTTTACAAAAATGCAACCTGAACAAAGCAGATACTTAACAATCACATACTTTCCTTACGTTTGTAAACAAAAAAAAGATTCGCAAAAGCGAACCTTTTTCTGAAATTTAATGAAATCATTTTTTCAAGAACATTTGTTTCGCAAGCCATGCACAACCGATGACACCTGCGTCATTCTCAAGTTCAGCAATTTTGAAAGTCGTCGACTCAAACACACGCGGTAACGCGAAGCGTTCAAATTGTTTTTTGAGCGGTACCATCAAAGCATCCCCTGCTTTTGAAACCCCACCACCGATAACGATCATTTCCGGATTGATGCTGTTCGCGAGATTCGAGATTGCTAATCCGAGATGGAACGTCACTTCCTCGACGACTTCCGTCGCAATCCGGTCGCCTTTCGTATAGGCATCGAAGACATCCTTCGCCGTCACGGCTTGAATATCGTTCAGGACCGTTTGCTGTCCTTTTCGTTTTTCGAGCCCGAGACGTGCCACACCTGTCGCAGAGGCGATCGTTTCAAGACATCCTTTTCGTCCACAACCGCACAGGACGCCGCCTTCTGCTAACATCGTGATATGCCCGATTTCTCCTGCCATCCCGACTGTCCCGTGAACGATTTGACCGTTCGTAATCAATCCACCACCGACGCCTGTCCCGAGTGTCACAGCAAGTAACTCCGTCGCTCCACTACCGGCACCTTTCCACATCTCACCAATTGCCGCTGCATTCGCATCATTTTCAATAACAGCCGGTAAACCCGTCAATCGTTCAAATTCACCAATCAACTCAAAGTTATTCCAACCGATGTTTACGGCACGTTCGACGACACCGGTATTAAAGTCGATGAAGCCTGGTGCACCGATTCCGGCACCAACGAAGTCTTCCGGACGTTTATTACTCTCTTTACATTTCTCAAAAAAAGATGTCGCGATGTCGCCTGGAATCTGTTCCCCATCATTCAGGATAACCGTCTCAATCTCCCATTTCTCAACGATGATGCCTTGTAAATCAAGAATTGCCATCTTGACTGTCGTTCCACCAATATCAATCCCGAGTAACCATTTCATCTGCATAGCTCCCTTATTCGTAAATGATTTCATCTCTATTAGTTTAGCTGAACGGCAATCTTGTGCAAAGGGTTGCACAAGATTTTTTTCTTACGAATGTCGTGATTTTTTGAATTCATGTGCCAAAATCACTTTCGCTGAATCATATTGCTTTTTTTCTAACACACCGGCTTGTTCAAGCTCATCGAGTTCGAGCATCATCATTGCTATATCCGACTCGCGATCGCCTAAATAGACAATCGTCCCGTACGTTTTCAATAACTGTTGCACATCATAAAGTGTTTTCATCATTCATTTTCTCCTTCACGAACACATTCAGTAAATCATACGTCGCTTGAAGTGACGCTTCATGCGTCCGTTCATACGAGTGACTCGATTCGATTCCTGGACCAAGCAGTCCATGACGGACGTCGTGCCCCGCACTGACGGCTGCTGAAGCGTCAGAACCGTAATATGGATAGATATCGACCTTATACGGAATCGAATGGCTTTGGGCAAGACGTGTGAACTGATGACGTAATGCAAGGTCATACGGTCCTGAGCTATCTTTCGCACAGATTGATACCGTATATTCATCCGAGTGTTGTCCTTCTCCTAATGCGCCCATATCGACAGCGATGTATTCTGCGACGTCTTCAGAAAAACCGGCATTCCCACCAAATCCGACTTCTTCATAATTCGAAATCAGAATTTGCGTCGTATGCGGTAATGTCTCGTTTTTCCACTCCTTGATCAGTTCAAGCAACAGGGCGACGGATGCTTTATCGTCCAGATGACGTGATTTGACGAAACCTGTTTCGGTATGAATAAATCGCGGATCGAACGTCACGATGTCACCGACTTCGATCCCTGCTACCCGTGTTTCCTCTGCCGTCGTTGACCGGATGTCGAGTCTCACTTCGATGTTCGTCGCATTTCGCTCTTCCGTGTTCGTCACGCGTGACGTATGGACGCTTGAGTGATGGAACAAAATCGTTCCTGAGACGGTCTGTCCGTCCATTTTATGGACGAGACAATTTTCACCTTCGATTGCCGTCCACGCATAACCGCCAAGTTGTGATAACGTCAGTCGACCTGTCGGCAAAATTTCTTTGACCATCGCCCCGAGCGTATCGACGTGTGCTGTCAACAAACGAATCCGTGAAGACTGTCCGGGCAACGTAGCGATCAATGCTCCTTTTTCTAACTTTTTATACGTAATTCCTTCTGCTTTAAATCGATTTTCTACATATGTAAGAGCATGCGCGGTAAATCCAGTCGGACTTGGGATTTCTACTAATTCACGAATCGTCTCAATCACAGCTTTCATCTTGTTCGCTCCTCGTTTGACGTCCTTTTTAAGGAAGGACGGCTTATTTTAATGAAATCGTTTCCTTCTTATGATACCAAATATCTCTCTCCAGTCGAAAAAGAATGCACAATCAAAAAAAGCGACCGCCTACTATGAAAAAAAGCCATAGCAACAGTTGCGCTACGACTTTCATCCTTTAAATGACTTCTTAACTCTTTCATTTAGACGTATTTTTTCATCCAAATGTCATCTCGATACGTCCCATCCTCTAGTTTGACCGAATCAGGGTCTTCTGCATATACTTCGAAACCAAGTGATTCATAGAGTTTTTGAGCAGCTTCATTTCCTGACAAGACGGCTAGAATGACTTGTTCGACTTCCGGAATTTGTTTCGCCTCTTCAATCAAGGCCTCCATCAGGGCGCGCCCCGTGCCCCCACGATAATCCGGTGAGATATAGACACCAGAAATCATCGCCTTATGTGATTCCCGTGACAGTTCGTACGGTTTGACCTGACCAAATCCAAACAATGTATCTTCATCGAATATCCCGATCCAAACTTCATCCGACTCCGGATCTCCTTCTAGCCCCTCTTGAACTTCTTCGAGCGGCGTTTGTTGCTCATCGTCAAAAGAATGACCAAATGCATCCGGATGATTTTTTAGCCCTTCGAGGCGTAAGCGCCAATACTGTTCTGCATCTTCCTTTGTTAACGTTCGAAATGTATACATGACTATCGTTTCTCCCCTTTGTGAGTTTTCTAATGTTTCTTAAGACATGAAAAACTCTTCTATCCCTAACATAACCTTTTTCTAGTAAAATAAAACCTAGTTTTCAGATTTTTTATCGCGTTCTTTTTTCTAATCAAAAAATCGTACCCACTGAAACTCCGTTTGCCCGAGTTCAGTGGGTACGATTGACGCTTCCGATTTAACGTAAGACAGGTTCCATCGTTTGACGTAAAACTTCCGCCGAATGATGGAATTTTTTTAATTCCTCATCCGTCAGCGACACCTCGATGACTTCGCGCACACCTTGTCGGTTAATCACGGCAGGTACACCGATATGAATACCAGAAATCCCGTACTGTCCGTCAACGTGCGCTCCTACAGTCAACAAACAGTTCTCGTTCCCGAGAATCGCACGGACGATCCGAACGAGACCAAGTCCAATCGCATAGTATGTTGCACCTTTTCGTTCAATGATATGATAGGCTGCATCGCGTACATTGATATAGATTTGATCTAAATCTTTTTGAGAATAACGATCGTCTTCTGCAAGCAGTTCATCAATCGTTTTTCCATAGATTCTTGAGTTGCTCCAGGCAGCGAATTCCGTGTCGCCATGCTCACCTAAAATATAGGCGTGGGCGTTTCGTGAATCGATATTAAAGTATTCTCCTAACATTTGGCGCAAGCGTGCCGTATCGAGTACCGTTCCTGATCCGAAGACGCGTGACTTTGGTAAACCAGAATATTTCCATGCTAAATGTGCCATGATGTCAACGGGATTTGATGCAACGACGATGATGCCGTCAAATCCTGATTCCATGATTTGGCGCATCATTTCTTTCATGATTAAAGCATTTTTCGCAACGAGGTCAAGTCGTGTCTCACCCGGTTTTTGTGGTGCACCGGCCGTGATCACGATGACTTCGGCATCTTTACAATCCACGTAATCCCCTGCCCATATCCGCATCGGCGAAGAACTGAATGGCGTCCCGTGATTTAAATCCATCGCTTCCCCTTCAGCTTTTGCTTTATTCACATCAATGATGACAAGTTCTTCACAAAGTCCAGCTGTCGTCATTTGATACGCAAAACTTGATCCTACTGCCCCCGCACCAATTAACGCAACGCGTGTAACTTTAGCATGTAATTCCATCCGATATGTCCACCCTTCCAAACAAACTAAAAGTTTGTTAACTATATCACAATTAGATTGTAACATCTTTCACAAACTATAAAAGACTGTGTAAACGGTCACATTTTGTCTAATTTGTGTCAACAATATCCTAACATAAGGAAGTCAGGTACTTCACCTTCCATTACCACAATCGATACAACATGAAACCAATCAGCCCCGCTAGCGTACTGGACAAATAATTAACGGCGTCATTCCCTAGCCACTTCCACCCTCGGACATATTGTGTCGTAGTACCATGATGGATTTTTTTCTCGGTTTCTTTGCCACAAATCTGACAACGATACTTTCGTTGGACGGTAGCGCCTAACACCGTATCGAGAATACTGCCAAGGACACCTCCGGCCGCGACGATCAACCATTGCTTTACGGACAAATCGAATAGAATATCACCCGCTGTCGCGATAAATAATGCACCGATGATTGTCGCGAGTGTCCCGAGTAAGGATACCCCGCCGCTCGTTCCTCGTAAGACCGGTTTAAACGTCCGGATTGAAATCGGTTCTTTTTTAGAAAGCGGACCAATCTCGGATGCCCATGTATCTGCATTCGAAGCAGCAATGACAATCAAGAAAACTAATAAAAAATCAAATTCATTTGTCAGTACAACGCCTATCGAAGCAAGCATAGCGGTTCCACCGTTGGCAAGTACTTGCCAACCATCTCGTGCACCATCTTTCTCGACGATTTGATCGACGGACTGCTTGCGTGCCTTACCGAGTTTTGATAACAGGCTAGAGCTACCGAAGAATAACAGTAACAGGACTAATCCTTCGGAATCGAGCGCATAGACGACCGTGCTGCCGACAAGTATCGTCAAGAATGCACCGCTTTTCGTTAATAATCCGAATTGATAGCCAGCATATCCGAGGGCTAAGCAGATGAATAGAAGAACAGTTAATGACATTGAATGACCTCATCTTCAGTGACAATTGTATCAACCGGGCGATCAAATGATTCTACTTCGAATCGTTCCACGACTTGAACGGCAAATGCAATCGAAAGCGTCGGACCTGAAAAATCAATCAACGCACGATCATAAAACCCACCACCCCATCCTAAGCGATAGCCATTACGCATATAGGCACGACCCGGTACGATACAAAGATCAATCGTCGGCAATGCAATTTCAAAAGCAGTTGCATCCGGTTCAAAAATCCCCATCGAATTCTCAATCAGTCGACTGCTTGGCGAATGTTCAAAAAATCTCATTTCTTGACCGATGACCTTCGGAATGACGACACGTTTTCCATCCGCCCATGCTTGTTGAATGACTCGATCCGTTGAACATTCGTTTCGAAACGAGAGGGTCACCGCAATTGATGTCGCACTCATCCATTCTGGCAATACAAATAACTGCTCTGCAATTCGTCGTTCCCGCTCCTGCCGGTTTTCCAACTCGTTCAGTCGCTCACCGATTACCCGTCGCGCTGCTTTTTTATTCATATAGTATTCCCCCATTCACAAAAAAAGCCATCACACAAGGTGACGGCTTCCATCTCAATTATTTTACTTCACGGTGAAGTGTGTGCTTACGGAGACGTGGGTTGTATTTCTTCAACTCAAGACGCTCTGGGTTGTTACGCTTGTTCTTTTTAGTGATATAAGTACGGTCACCAGTTTCAGTGCAAGCCAAAGTAATTTTAACGCGCATGGGATTCCCTCCTATCTAGCTCTCAATGTATCAAGTGTTTTTGCTTTACATAAGGTTAAGCATACTCAAGTATCGTACCAAGAAAGGAACGGAATTGCAACTGTTCATCCGTTCTTTTTCTGAATCGCCAATTGTTCGTATGGTTTTTCAAGGTTCACTTGGAATTCAAGCGGTTTTTGAGCAACATGATAATCATTTTCGATTCCTTGTCTCGCTTCTTCACGTTCTAAATAAATCAATTGTGAATGACGAAGTGCTTCGCCCTCTAATCGTTTAATCGCAACAACTAAACCACCGCTACTCGCTGGAGAACGTTCACTCTCAAGATTGTACACATTGCTGACAAGCGGCAACTGATTGATCTCAGCAAACGATTGAGCAGCCGACGCCGTCTCCATCGTAAAGTTATGGACAAGGCGGAATTCTACGATTTTATGCAGGGCTTGCGCTTGACGCAACACGGCAAGATTTAATCCGGCCAACTGATTGTAAGTCTGAACGAGCGGTAGGCCCGTCATGCGGACGCCGTAAATATGAACGCCATCTTCAAATCGATAAGCCGTCTCATTTTCTGTGATGACATAGACATTTTCTCCCGCTCCTGCCAATCGCTTCGCAAACTCAGCAATTGGTCGGTTCGAATCTTGGTAATCTTTTGCGACGAGTAAAATCGCAGCATCGTTCCATGACGTTTCACGTTGCACCGCAACATAGTAGTCATGCGTCGTCAAATAGACGTCTGGTTCGATGTCTGTATCCGCTAAGAAGGGATATTCGGCATAACGCGTTTCAAGCCAGTCGGTCGTTAATTCTCCAGCGTCAAGTAACCGCTCCGTTTCTTCAAATCGCTTAATATGTTCACGGAATCGATTCGCCGCATATTGTGCAGTCGTCTGTCCATCGAGAATGAACGGCCAGTCGCTCGAAACCGCGAGCAAGTATTCACGAATCAATTGACGTTTTGCTTTGACCGTCAAACCATCTTGATGACGATTACGCGCCATGACACCGGCTAATCGTTTTTCAAGTTGATGCAAGTGACGAATCATCCAGTCGTTCCGTTCATTGATCCACACATCCGCATACCCTTTCCGGCCCCATGTCCCCATTGCGACGTGCACCGTCTCGATGTCGCC
This sequence comes from Exiguobacterium sp. N4-1P, assembly GCF_002214325.1. NCBI lineage: Bacteria > Bacillati > Bacillota > Bacilli > Caryophanales > Exiguobacterium > Exiguobacterium sp. N4-1P. The sequence continues at coordinate 867,152 of NZ_CP022236.1, read as the reverse complement.
AAAATGACGCTCGAGGAACATTGTAGGTGAAATCGATTCGACCCCAACATCTTCAAGTCGTTCCATGGCTTTACCAAGGAAGTCCGGTCCCTCAAACCACCAATGTCCAAACAGTTCTGCATCGAATGGCGCCGTGACGAGGAAGGGTGGGAAATCTTGTCCACTGTGCTGGTCAAGATGCTCCGCCAATGCTTCCGCAAAGTCAGCTGCATGCTCATCCGTTTGTTTCCAAGCCCAGTCGCGGACATAAAAAGCCTTTTGATCGGACTCTCCTGTAACACGATGTAATTTTAAGCCCGTATCGTAGCGGAGTCCTTCAGGATGCATGAATTCTGCAATTTGGTCCCACTCCCGATCATAGGCAAGATCGCGGTAAAATTCACGATAGTTCGGGTGTCCCGGATAACCAATGACAGAACTCCAAATGCGTCCAGAAATGATTTGATCGCGCGGAAACAGTGCAACACCATGTGGCGAATAGACCGGTGCGCCGATGCCGTGTTTCGGAGCAGGATCAGCGTTTAAGATGGAATGTTCGTCTACGAATGTATAACGAATCCCCTCTTCGCACATGATTTTATCAAGACCTGGTGTGTAGGCACATTCCGGCATCCATAGCCCCGTCGGACGGAATCCATAATGACGTTCGAAACAGTTTAATCCAGTTTGAATCTCTGACCGGGCAGCTTGCTCTGATAACATATGCGGACTGAAACCATGCGTTGCCGTACAGGTCATCAATTCAAGGTAACCCGCTTCTTTATAATGACGGAAGGCATGGTTTAAATCGCGACCCCAATGTTCGAATGTATTTTTTAAGTCACGGTACCGTTCTTTGTAGAAAAGCAGGGCATCCCGTTCTTCCGCCACTAAATCGCGGTCAAGTTCTTGATCAATTAAGCGTAATGTATCATCTAAATGCTCTACATAACGTTCTTGAATCAGTGAATCCGCAAGCATTTCAATGACGGGTGGAGAAATACTAATCGTCCATCCGAGCGGACGCTCCAGACGATCAATTTCCCATAATAACGGAATATACGTTTCTGAAATCGCTTCGTACATCCAACGCTCTTCTAGACGATGAGCTTCCTGATGACGAATATAAGGTAAATGGGCATGTAAAACGAGTGAAAAATAGCCTTTGCGCATGTTTTCTCTTCCTCTCCTTCTTTCTATCTTTTAGCTCAACGAATTCGGTCGAAATAAGAATACGGTCGTAAAACTTCTACCCATTCCGGTTGCTCGACTTCTCCATTTTGCCAACGAGCGACGACTTCAGCGAATCGCCCTTCAACGACAGGTTCGTCACGCGGCGTCTCGACCGGCTTCGAACGTAGTACCGGAACAAAGTCACCATCAATCGTTTGAATTCCCCATTCGATGATGTATGTAGTGTTTGGGGATAACGGACGAACGAACCAAGAGTTCGTCATTTCCGGCAGTTCAAATTGATACGTCCGGTTCGCTTCACCTTTTTCATACTCGACTAACGTCACATCAATGATTCGAAGTTCTTTACGGAATGAATCGAACGCTGCATGGTAATGCGTCTCTAACATTTTACGAGATAACTCCGAGAGCTCCCAGTACACGTACAATGCCGTCGGCGATTGAACGATGGCATGCATGATGTCATCTTCATAGTGCGTCGCCATCCCGAATGCATCCCGTTCAAGCGATGGTATGGCGATGACAGCAGGAACGATTTCATTCGCAGCCACTTTCATCGATGGAGTGGCTTTCTGTTGTTTTTTAGGAGCTGCTGTTTTTTTGTCCGTTGGTTCTGAAAGTGATTTTCGGTACTTACTCCACGCATATTTCACTTTCCCTTCCGTCGACTCTAATTTCTCAGCGATTTGTTTTGTCGTCAGTCCTTGTTCTTTTAATTTTATGATTTTATCAAGCATTACCTATCACCTCTTTATCTTTATTCACTTCTTTCCTATTCTACAAACTTGTTTCAAATTCCTTTACGAAAAAAAGTAGGTCGAGGATTTTCCTCGTACCTACTCAAGTTAGTTATTTAAGTCGTAGTGTTTCCCTTTTTCGAGATAGATGAGGTGCTCCCCGACGTTCGTCAAATGGTCGCCCATCCGTTCGATGTAGCGACAGATGTTCGTAAACTGCATGATTTCATCGACAACAATCGGTTGCAATGACATATGGCGCATGTATTGGCGAAGCGCTTTATATGTCGTCTCATCAATGATGTTGTCGAGATCGGATAACGCTTTTGCTTTTTCGATATCACCATCGCGATAGGCGACGATGGCTGTTTCCGTCATATCAAGCAATGTTTCAAACGCTTCTTTTAGAAGCGAGATGTCGATGACATAAGGAAATGTTTCGACACGTAAAACCGCTTTCGAGATGTTTCCGGCATAATCGGCAATCCGCTCTAAGTCTGTTGCGATTTTCATCGCTGTCACGAGTCGACGTAAATCCGTTGCCACTGGTTGTTGTTTCGCAATCAAAAGAATCGCATCATCATTGATTTCAAGTTCCAGCGCATCGAGTTCGTTATCATTTTCAATCACTGTACGCGCGATGTCGAGATCGTATTTTTCAAGTGCTTCTGCTGTCGTCGCAATCTGTTGCATCGTCTTGCGGGCAAGAAGAAAGACTTTTTGATCGAGTACTGCTAGATTTTCTCCAAAAATCGTACGGTGAGCTGCCATTGAAAGTTCCTCCTAATTATCCGAATCGTCCTGAAATATAATCCTCTGTCCGCTTATCACTCGGATTCGAGAAGATACGATCCGTTTGATCAAACTCCACTACTTCTCCGTTCAAGAAGAATGCCGTCTTATCTGAGACACGTGCTGCCTGTTGCATATTATGCGTCACGATGATGATCGAGTACTCTTTTTTCAACTCCTGGACGAGTTCCTCGACTTTGAGTGTCGAAATCGGGTCGAGTGCTGAAGTTGGCTCATCCATTAAGATGACATCCGGTTCGATTGCAAGGCACCGCGCGATACAAAGACGTTGTTGTTGCCCACCTGATAATCCGTAGGCATTTTCATTCAGACGATCTTTGACTTCATCCCAAATCGCCGCACCTCGCAAGCTACGTTCCACGATTTCATCTAAAATCTTTTTGTTTTTGACACCGTGGACACGTGGTCCGTACGCGATGTTATCGTAAATCGATTTCGGGAACGGGTTCGGTTGCTGAAAAACCATTCCGACGGACGTCCGTAATTCTTCCACTTCATATTCTTTATCGAAGATGTTCCGGCCGTTATATTCGATGACACCGTTCGTCCGTACGATTGGCACGAGCTCGACCATCCGGTTCAAGGTTTTGATGAATGTCGATTTCCCGCACCCAGACGGTCCGATGATTGCCGTGACTTCGTTTTGTTTAATATCTAAGTTGACATCTTTTAAGGCGTGGTCATCGCCGTACCATAAGTTTAAATTGTCGACACGGTATACACTGTCTTGCGCAGCTACTGGTTGATTCATAGTTGTTGCCCCTTCTTTCTCGGCTGTTTTTGTCGTCAGCTTCGTATCCATCATCTGTGTTCCTCCTTAAAAACGATTCAGCACACTCCTACGATTAATAACGTTTAGAAAAACGATTTCGAATCCAGATTGCAAGTGAGTTCATTGTCAATAAAATCACCATCAAGACAATGATTCCTGCTGCAGCAAGACCTTGGAAATCAGCTTGCGGACGGCTTGTCCAGTTATAAATTTGAATCGGCAACGCCGTAAACTCTGAAAAGATCCCTTCTGGTGCACGGGCGATGAAGATGGCTGCTCCGACCATGATAAGCGGTGCTGTTTCACCAATCGCACGTGAGACAGCTAAGATGATTCCCGTAATGACACCTGGAAGTGACGCCGGTAAAACGACTTTGAACGTCGTCTGCCATTTCGAGGCACCAAGTGCCAGTGAAGCATGACGCATCGCTTGCGGCACGGAACGAATCGCCTCTTGCGACGATACGATGACGACCGGTAAGCTCATTAACGCGAGCGTCAACGCTCCAGCAATCAATGTTGAACCGAAGCCCATATTCCGGACGAAGAATGTTAAACCGAGCAAACCGAAAACGATTGAAGGTACGCCTGCCAAGTTCGAGATGTTGACTTCGATGAACGATGTCATCCGCCCTTTTTTCGCGTATTCCTCTAAATAAATCGCAGCTCCGACACCCATGATGAAAATCATTGGAACGATTAAAAGCATTAAGAAGATCGTACCCATCAGTGCAGGATAGATTCCAGCGCGTTCTGGACGTCGTGATGGGCCATTCTGAAGGAAATCAAGCGATAACCATGCAGCACCATCACGGAGTACGCCGACAAGAAGAATACCAAGAACGACGAGACCAAATAGGAGACCAATCAAGAAAATCACTTTCGTCACATTGTTGACGACAAGACGCTGACTGATTGATTTTTTTACTGCAACTGGATCAATGAACTTTTTTTGTACAGGTTGTTTTTCTGGTAAGGCCATCTTAATACTCCTCTCTGAAACGACGCGTAATCCAGTTCGCGAGGAGGTTCATCACAAGTGTAAAGACGAACAACAGCGTACCGACAGCGTAGATACTATAATATTCAACGGTTCCATATCCCGCATCACCAAGCGCGACTTGAACGATATAAGCTGTCATCGTTTGGACAGGTTCAAGCGGATTGACGGTTGCAGTAGGATTTGATCCCCCGGCAATCGTCACAATCATTGTTTCACCAATCGCACGAGACATCCCTAGGACGATCGACGCGATGATACCTGAAAGTGCTGCCGGAACTACGACTTTTAAAGCCACTTCAAGGCGTGTCGAACCAAGTGCGAGTGCACCGTCACGGATTTTTTTCGGGACAGAACTCATCGCATCCTCAGAAATCGAGGCAATCATCGGGATGATCATGATTCCGACGACAATCCCTGGGCTGAGTGCGTTGTAAATCGCAAGACCGGGAATTAACTTTACGAGTAGAGGTGTAACGAACGTCAACGCGAAGAAACCGAAGACGATTGTCGGGACACCTGCTAAGACTTCAAGAATTGGTTTTAACACACGACGTGCGCGCTCTGACGCATACTCACTTAAATAAATAGCAGATGTGAGTCCGATCGGCACGGCAACTAGCATCGCAATCACGGTAATCTCAAGTGTTCCGACGACGAGCGGCCAGATTCCGTACTCTGGAACCGAGTTCAACGGGTACCAGCTCGTACTACCGAAAAATTCTTTGATTGAGACGACTTCAAAGAAATGTTCCGTTTCGATGACTAACGTGAGAATGATGCCAATGGTCGTAACGACCGAAGCAAACGCACATAAAAATAAGATGATTGGCATAATTCGTTCCATGATGTTTTTCATACTGAATTTTTGTTTTCGGTTCTGTTGAATCAGCTCGCGAACCGAGTTTTTTGATGATGAATTCATCCTTCTTCGCTCCCTACTTCATCATTCCTACATAAGAACGGGACTTAAAAAGGGAGAGATTCCCCCCTTTTTAAGTCACCCTCCTATTCGGATGTTTATTTCATTGCATCTTCGATTGCTTTTGCATTTTCGTCATAACGCTCTTGCTTCATTTTGACGTAACCGACTTCTTCCGCTAAATCACCGGCATTTTCATTCGTAAATTTCACGAAGTCAGCGACTTGTTTTTTATCAGTGAGTGATTTGTTGTTTACATACGTGTAGATTTCACGTGATAACGGATATGAAAGATCGTTGATTGTTTCTGGTGTTGGATCAACAGCATCTTTTCCTTCAGCCGATAACGGTACTTCTTTTAACTTATCTTTGTTTTCAGCATAGTACGCATAACCAAAGTAGCCGATTGCGCCTTTTGTTCCTTCGACACCTTTAACGAGGACGTTATCATCTTCAGAAAGCTGGACGTCTTTACGCATATCTTTTTCATCCATTACTTCCTCATTGAAGTAATCGAATGTACCTGAGTCTTTACCAGGGCTGAAGAATTTGATTGGTTCTGCTGGGTAAGATGAATCGACATCTTTCCATGTTTTGACGTTCGGATCCTGCCACATTTTATTGAGCTGGTCAATCGTCAATTCCTTGACCCATGTGTTTTCTTTACTTACTGCAACTGTTAATCCGTCAAGCGCTAGTGCCATTCGTGTATATTCAATTCCATTTTTTTCTGCTTCTGCTGCTTCTTCTTCTTTGATTTCACGTGAAGCGTTCGAAAGATCTGTTTCACCGACGACGAAGCGTTTAAATCCGCCACCTGTCCCAGACACACCGACCGTTACGTTTACATCTGGCTGTTCAATCGAATATTCTTCTCCGACTGCTTCCATGATTGGAAAAACTGTTGACGATCCATCAATTGCAATCTTTCCTGAAAGATCCGACGAACTCGAAGAGCTTCCTTCGTCATTTCCGCATGCTGCACCGACTACTGCGATTGAAGCTACTGTTGTGATAAGTGCTGTTTTTTTCATCCAAGACATGATTAAATTTCCTCCTCGAAGTATGTCGCTTATACCAATACGACTTTTTATCCGTTTCCCTTACAAGACTTATAATACGGATGAACTATTAAAACGAAATGAATCCAACGTAAAAGAATTGTAAAGGCTTGTTTTTTGCAGTTTACAATTCAAAATACATTATAAAAAAAGGTCAATCCAAATAAAAAAAACGAAGATGAGTTTCCTCACCTTCGCTCTTCTAGTTAATTTGGCTTAGTCTGCCACGGAATATCTTTTACATTGAAGTACGCCTTCACTAAATCATGCCCAATTTTCGAGTTGACCGTTTCTTGCTCCATATATGGAAGGAACACGGCCCAAGCAATCTCTGGATTATCATACGGCGCCCAACCGACAAGGTTCGAGTTTAATGAACGAACCGGCTGACCACTGCTGTCACGTAACGCAATCCCGTCTTCACCATATACGCTTACCTGTGCCGTACCTGTCTTAGCCGCCGCATCGATTCCTGTCAGCGCAATTACTTTAGAAGTCCCGCGCTCTCCTTTGACGACTCGATGTAATCCTTCACGGACGTGATCAATGTTGTCTTGGCTGACTTCGATTCGGTTCAAGTAATTTGTTTCGAAGCTATACTCGACTTGTTTTGTATCTTCTTCAATTGAATTCGATGCGAGCACTTCTTTTAAAAAATGTGGTTGAACACGATAACCGCCGTTCGCGAGTGTTGAGATATACTGCGCGACTTGTAACGGAGTGAACGCGTCATATTGCCCGATGACACGGTCCATCAAGAGCGTGACGCGGTCCGGTGTCCCTTGCACACCTTTCGCTTCGTACGGTAAATCAATCCCAGTCGTCACGCCGAGCCCGAACTGGCTGTAATAGTTTTGCATGATGGCTGCAGCAGCATCGACGCTCGCCCCTGCAATCCCATTACTCGGATAATTTGCCATCCGCATTGCGATGTTGAACATATATACGTTTGACGAGCGTTCGAGCGCCGTCAAATCCGTAATCGGCCCCATGTTGACGTAAGAAGCCTTCTTCGTCCCACCGATTGTAATCGGCGCATCATTGATGACTTCATTTTGACGAATGACGCCTTCTTCAAGTCCCATTGCAACCGTCGCCCCTTTAATCGTCGATCCGATTTGGAGTGAGGTCAGAACATTATTGATTGCGACGTCACTGAATTTATTCGTCGCCGTATCGAGTTTTTGTCCCGACATCGCTAAAACTTCACCCGTTTGCGGGTTCATCACGACCGCATAACCTTCTTTAAGATAGCCGCTTCCCATGCCGCGACCCATCTTGATCGCTTGTTGGAGGATTTGATCGACCTGTTTGTTGTATTCCGCGTCAACCGTCAGAACGAGGTCTTTTCCAGACTCTCCTTCTTCGCGGTTCGGCTCACCGACTGGTTCGCCGTTAAACGTCTCATACACATCATATGCCGGTTTACCGCGTAGTAAATCTTCATATTGTTGTTCTAAAAACGATGTTCCGACCCGATCGTTTAAACTGTACCCTTTTGCCTTGTATTCCGCTTGTTGCTCAGCAGGAATCTTCGAGTACTTTCCGAAAATGTTCCGGAGCGTTCCTTCATATGGATAAGATCGTTCATAGAACGGTTCCACAGAAACACCTTTTAGGTCTTCGAGATTTTCGTCAATGATCGCCATCTCTTTTGCCGTCGCACCAAGCTTGACGAGTTGTGGATCAAGCGCATACCCGACTTCCATATTGTGTTTGATTGCGACGATTTCCATTGTTTTATCATCATAATCAATATCTTTCTCTGTAATTGTATCGAGCATGACTTGATTCTCTTCAGCAATCGATAACTTTTTTCGTTCTTCCAATGTCGGATACTTTTCTTTCATGACAGCATCAAAACGACGTTTCGACTCTTCTGTATTGGTCGCGATCCAGTAATCTTTTAAGTCACGTTCCGTTACCTTCCAATCATCTTTCGGTAAATTGATGATGGCAGCGAGACGTGAAGCTGTTTCAATCCGCTCATCGACCTTTGTATTTTGCGAGCGTCGGTAGACAATTGAATATTTTGAAATCGTATCGACGAGCAATCGTCCATCGCGGTCATAAATTTTCCCGCGTGGTACTTCATACTTGGAAGCGATCATCTCTGTTTTTTGAACTTCTCGTGAGATTTTTTCACCATTGACAATTTGGACGACACCAAGTCGGAAAATCAAAATCGCAAATAATAAAAAAACAACAAAGAACATTAAATTTAATCGAAGCGGCAAGTGGTTACGCCGTCTTCCTCTTACCGTGATTCGTTTCGCCATGGCGTACTCCCCTATCGTTCAAAAAGTCATCTTTGTTCATTATATAGAAGGAAACAATCCATAACAACCTATCCCATCATTTTCCGCATTAAAAAAAGAACCGTGCCCTCTTACCGGGGACACGGTTCTAGCATTTAAAAACGATTATTTTGCGTCAGCGTAAAGCTTGGCAACGTGATCCCAATCAATGACATTGAAGAATGCATTGATGTAATCCGGACGACGGTTTTGGTAGTTCAGGTAATATGCATGCTCCCAAACATCAAGTCCGAGAATTGGCGTTTTACCTTCCATGACTGGTGTATCTTGGTTCGGTGTCGAAACGACAGCAAGTTTGCCACCTTCGACGATGAGCCATGCCCAACCAGATCCAAAGCGTGTTGTAGCTGCTTTAGCGAAAGCATCTTTGAATGCATCGAATGAACCGAATGCTTCATCGATTGCTGAAGCGAGTTCGCCTGATGGTGCAGCACCGTCGTTCTTTTTAAGCAATTTCCAGAAGAATGAGTGGTTCCAATGACCGCCACCGTTGTTGCGAACTGCTGTTTGAATGTCAGCAGGAAGCGCATCAAGGTTTTGAAGCAACTCTTCTAATGATTTCCCTTCGTGTTCCGAGCCTTCGAGCGCCGCGTTGACGTTCGTGACGTAAGCATTATGGTGTTTCGAGTGGTGAATCTCCATCGTACGAGCATCGATATGTGGCTCAAGCGCATCATAAGCGTAGCCGAGTTCTGGTAATTCAAATTTTGACATTTTCATGTCCCCCTTTATCCTATTTTCGGAACTTCAATACCTTTTAAGACTAGCAAAAATGACGGGTATAACGCAAGTAATGACCCTTACATTTTATTGTTCATCGCGTGGTGCGAATACAGAGACACCACCACCCGGAACAGGGAAAACACCAAATCCTTCTTCATCGATGACGACAGGCTCATCTTGGTGATTTGTGTAATCGAACCATTCTTCACCAGCACGATCTTCTCCGACGAACATCCGTTTTTCACACATGTCTGCATTTGACAATAGTACGGCACAACCCGAGTTCGGGAACTCTTCGACTCCGTGACGGACCCAACCGACACAGTGTGGATCATCGAGATAATCTTCTTGTTTCCCGTATGCTTTATGGTAGCGGGCGTACAGCAATGCATCGATCATCTCTTTTTTACCTTCGACTGGATGTGGTCCTTGTACACCGTAATAATCGCCGTAAAAGACACACGGATAACCGTCTTTACGAAGGAGAACGGATGCGTAAGCATGTTGTTTAAACCAATCATCGACCCACGACTCAAGCGATTCGCCTGGTTGCGAATCATGGTTGTCAACGAATGTAACAGCATTCGTCGGATGCGACTCAACAAGTGTATCTGCGAAGAGCATCGTCAAATCAAATTTTTTCCCCTGTTCTGATGCTTCGTGGAACTTATAATGAAGCGGAACATCGAATAAATCAATTGTATAGTCGACGCTATCTAAGAAGTGACGACAATCATCTAAGTCAGATTTCCAAAATTCACCGACCATATAAAAATCTTCTGGATTTTCACCCATCATTGATTTCGCGAATTCATTGACGAATTCGTAATTGATATGCTTGATTGCATCGAGTCGGAATCCTTGGCAATCGAGTGTATCCTTGAACCAGTGCCCCCAGTCGATCATTTCCTTGCGGACTTCAGGATGATTGTAATCGATGTTCGCAAACATCAAGTAATCATAGTTCCCGAATTCGCTATCGACTTGGTTGTTCCAGTCTTTATTTTTTCCGGAAATTTTGAAGACGCCGGTTCTTTCTTCTCGCGCATCAAAATCCGTTCCGTTAAAGAATTCATGATTCCAAACAAAATCAGAATACTTCCCGTCACGTCCTGGGAAAGTAAATTTTGTCCATGCATCGATTTCGAATTCTTCTGAAATTTCTTTCGACCGATCTTCTGGGTTAACTTCGACGACATTAATCGTCTCCAGTTCATCTGCTGCCGCCTTATGGTTCATGACGACATCGGCATAAACAGCGATATCATTTTCATGTGCCACTTGAATTGCTTCAAGTAGTTCGTCTTTCGTCCCGTATTTCGTCCGAACCGTTCCTTTTTGATCGAACTCACCTAAATCATAAACATCGTATATCCCATACCCTGTGTCTTCATCTGATTGCCCCTTAGAAGCTGGTGGAATCCAAACAGATGTGATGCCTGCAGCACGAAGCTCCGGCGCTCTCTCTTTTAAACGTTGCCAATGCTTCCCATCATTTTCTACATGCCACTCGAAAAACTGCATCATTGTATGGTTACGTTCCATCTCTCTTCGCTCTCCCTCAATTACTATAGTATGAATATTATTACAATATCTTTAATATTCCCCAAGCGAACAAAAATAAACGCACACCCCTAAACAGGAGTGTGCGTTTATTAAATGGACCCTGCAGGACTCGAACCTGCGACCGGACGGTTATGAGCCGTCAGCTCTAACCAGCTGAGCTAAGGGTCCTTAAATAAATAGTAGCGGCGGAGGGAGTCGAACCCACGACCTCACGGGTATGAACCGTACGCTCTAGCCAGCTGAGCTACACCGCCATAATGAATTAAAACAACTACAATTAGATTAATGGAAAGCATCTAAAATGTCAATAAATTATTTCACAAAAATAAAGAGAGACTTCTTTACAGAAGTCCCTCCCGCTTATATTCATTTCATTCAAGCCGTTCCCGAACGTTGTTCGAGTACTAAATCTGTAATATTGACGGCGTGATCGCCAATCCGTTCGAGGTTCGATAACAGATCAACAAAAATCATACCCGCTTGACCTGTACACTCCCCGGCATTGACGCGTAAGACGTGGTGTTTACGGAATGAACGCTCGAGTGAATCGAGTTTCCCTTCTAATTCAAGGACTTGGCGTGCTAACGAAACATCATCACGTTCAACTGCTTTGATTGCCGTATCGACGATTTTTTGTGTTAGAACGTACATTTCATCCAACTCTTTTTTCGCTTTTGGCGTAAATTCAATCCGGTTGACGATTTGGAAGTCAACGAGTTCGATTACGTTTTCGACATGATCACCAATCCGTTCGAAGTCATTGACCGCATGCATTAAGAGCGAATGGTCATTCGATTCACGTTCAGAAAGATCGTTCGCCGCCACTTTGACAAGGTAGTTCGTGACTTCCGTGTTCAAATGGTTGATTGCATATTCAATCTGACCAGCGTCAGAAACATCTTTTTTATCATGGGATTGCGTGTAGCGATGTGCTTTACCGAGTGCTTCTTTCGAGAACTCACCCATCCGTAAGACTTCCATTTTTGCTTGGTTAAGCGCAAGTGAAGACGATTGATTCAAGATGTTTTGATCCAAATGACGTGGTTTTGAATCGACTGTCGTGTCTGTTCCCGGAACGACCTTTTTAACAAGCCATGCGATTTGTGCGATGAACCAACATTGAATCAATGTGTTGACGACATTGAACGTACCGTGTGCAAAGGCAATTTGCATTTTCGGTTCAAGATTGAGTACACCTGTGATCCAAGCGATGAACGTCGAGAACAAAGGTAAGGCGACTAAGAAAATAATCGTACCGACGATATTGAAGATGACGTGTGCTGCTGCTGTCCGTTTTGCGGCAATCGATGCACCGAGTGCTGCGAGTACTGCCGTGATCGTTGTTCCGATATTATCCCCGAATAAAATCGGGAGGGCTGCTTTGATATCAATCATGCCACCAGAGTATAGCTCCTGCAAAATACCAATCGTCGCAGAGGACGACTGGACAAGGAACGTAAAGACCGTCCCAACGAACACACCGAGTAACGGATTATCTGACATCGAAATCGTCAGTTCACGGAACCACTCACTTGATTGAAGTGGTTTCATGCCGTCACCCATCAATGTCAAACCATAGAACAAGGCACCGAAACCGAAGAAGATTTGTCCGATGTATTGAATCCGTTCTTTATTGAAGAAGAAGATGAGAAACGCACCAAGCGCGATTGCAGGAAGGGCTGCTTCCTTGACGTTAAAGCCGATGATGAAGGCCGTGATCGTCGTTCCGATATTCGCCCCCATGACGACACCGATTGCTTGACGTAAATTCATCAGACCCGCGCTGACGAGTCCAACGACGATAACGGTCGTACCTGACGATGATTGAATCAAGACCGTGACGACAATACCGGCAAGAATTCCGAGTAACGGGTTCGATGTGTATTTGTCTAAAATGTAACGAAGTCGGTCCCCTGCTGTTTTTTGGAGCCCATCTCCCATATACTTAATACCGAATAGGAAAATACCGAGTCCACCAATAAAAGTGAAAATCATTTCCTGCAAATCATAATTCATCGTTTCATCTCCTCATATCTAAAAAAGTGGGATTGATTTTTTGTTAAGATTTTATTGTTTCAACCTCTCCTATTATGTAAAGGTCCGTTGAACTTGTAAATAGTTTTATCAACATTTGAATGTTAAGGTTTTATTAACCTGTACCAAAACAGAGAAAACCCTTTATTACAAGCGTTCCTACGCTCACTACACCACTGTTATGAAACAGAGAAAAGAGTGTTATCATGATTTTTTTAAGACAATTTATTAATTATTTACAAACCACCTTAGTTCCAAACCGATCTTTTTTAAAGACTCGCCTTGCCGATGTCTCCCTTTATTTTTGTGGATTAGCGTGGATTTCATTTTGGACGACAGTCATCGATAGTATATTTATCATCAAAACGGTTCCATTCATCGTCTGGTTTATGCTCCATTTCATTTTCGTCGCCATCGCGCTTTTACTGTTTCTTCTATTGATGTCGTATTTGAATCGTTGGTTGATTGATTGGATACTCAAAAGACCATGGGCGTACCGGCAAGTTTTTCCGTATACGGTTGCTGCTAACTTATGGAGCTTTCCAGTCGGTGTCCTCTGTTATCAGCTCGGATTCACAGCACTTGGGGTGACGCTCCTATTAGTCGGTCACTTCATTTATTCTTTACTGCCCGTTTTCTCAGCGCGGAAGCGAAAAAAAAATACTCGTCCAAAGTCGTGATTCTGCCTTACTTCTTCGTCTCAGCTCCGTCTACCGGCGGATTGACAGTTGCTTATTTCTATTAAAGAATTGTAAATGTTCGAATTTCGTTCTTGTTTCTCGATTTTTAGGGAATAGTTCGATATGATAGAGAAGGTAAACTTACACAATATGGCGCTATGCCACAAAAGGAGATTTTCGATATGCCGAAAATGGTCCATCGCTCTAAGACTCGTCCCGTTCGTGTTGGGGACCTTGTCATTGGTGGAAATAATGAAGTCATCATTCAAAGTATGACAACAACAAAAACACACGACGTCGAAGCGACTGTCGCTGAAATCTTACGACTTGAAGAAGCCGGATGCCAAATCGTCCGCGTTGCTTGTCCAGAAGAACGTGACGCACTTGCGCTCGCTGAAATCAAAAGCCGAATCAACATTCCGCTTGTCGTCGACATTCATTTCAACTATAAACTTGCGCTCATGGCAATCGAAGCAGGCGTCGACAAAATCCGGATCAACCCGGGTAACATCGGTCGTCGCGAAAAAGTTGAAGCGGTCGTCACAGCTGCAAAAGCTAAAAATATTCCAATCCGGATTGGTGTCAACGCTGGTTCACTCGAGAAACACATTCTTGAGAAATACGGATACCCAACAGCACGTGGTATGGTCGAAAGTGCCTTACACCACATTAAGATTCTTGAAGACCTTGACTTCCATGACATCATTGTTTCGCTTAAAGCATCTGACGTTCAGCTTGCGCTTGAAGCTTATCAGTTAGCATCTGAATCATTTGACTACCCACTTCATGTCGGTATTACAGAGTCAGGTCCTTTACGTACTGGTTCATTAAAATCCGCTGCTGGTCTTGGTGCGATTCTTTCACGCGGTATCGGGAACACGGTCCGTGTCTCACTATCAGCTGATCCGGTCGAAGAAGTGAAAGTCGCAAAAGAAGTCTTGAAATCATTTGGTCTCGCAGCAAACGCAGCAACATTGATTTCTTGCCCAACATGCGGTCGGATTGAAATCGACTTGATGGCGATTGCGGCAGAAATCGAGGATTATATCGATAAGATTCAAGTCAACATCAAAGTTGCTGTACTCGGCTGTGCCGTCAACGGTCCTGGTGAAGCACGTGAAGCGGATATCGGAATTGCCGGAGCACGTAACGAAGGGCTTCTATTCCGCCACGGAGAAATTATCCGTAAAGTACCTGAAGCGACGATGGTCGAAGAATTGAAAAAAGAAATCGATGCAATCGTTCTTGAAAAAGAAGCTGAAAAAGAAGCGGCGAAAGCCAACCAAGTTTAATTGTTGAAGAGCCCTCTTTTTAATTGAAGAGGGTTCTTTTCATATCCGTTTTTCGACTATGTTATACTAATGACAGAAATTTAAGGAACGCAGGTGATCCAATTGAAAATCGGCATCGATATCGATGGGACGATTACGCACCCGTCTTCATGTTTTAACTATATGAACAAGTATTTAGGAACTTCGATTGACTTCGAAATGGCATCCGAATATGAATTGCATACGTATACGGATATGGGACAAATCGAGTTTTGGGAATTCATGGTCAAGTCTGGTCATGAGCTCGGTATTTATCGAGAATCTACGCCTCAGGCATTTGTCCAAAAACATTTATGGGAATTACGTCAACATTTTGATTTGCACTACGTAACGGCACGCTCAGAAATCGTTCGACCGGTTACGGAAGAATGGATTGCGCGCCATGAGTTACCACTCGACTCGCTCATCATGACCGGGTCGCATGACAAGGTTCAAGTTGTACGTGATCTATCACTCGATTTATTCATGGAGGATCGATTAGAGAATGCGTTACAAATTGCGGAAGATACGTCAATTCCAGTTATTTTGTTCGATGCTCCTTACAATCGAAAAGCACTTCCAGAGAACATCATTCGTGTTTCTTCTTGGGATGAAGCCGTTCAAACGATTTATAAATTCGCTCCAATCCGTTAAAAAACAGCCTTATCCGGCTGTTTTTTTTCCATTTTTTATACATAATCCGTCTACGTTATCGTACAATTATCATGAATTCGTTACGTTTTGTCTCGAGTCATCTTCTATTAGCTGAAAGGATTTTTTTATGTTATCGACGTTGAATATTTTTTTCACGAACATATGCATTATATTTTTAATACTATCTGTCACATTTTATTTGATGCGAAATCGACTCCCGATCCAGTATGACTCCAAGCGTTCAACGCGCTTGTATTTTGGTTTAGCAAATGGTTTAACCGGCATTTTACTGATGCATAACTCCATCTCAATCAATGGATCATTGATTGATTTACGACTGCTGCCGCTCGCTCTATCCGCTCTATACGGGGGGCCAGTCAGCATTGTGACGACAGGAATTATTTTACTGCTGTATCGTGTCCTCATCAGTGGGGGTGAATCCGTTAGTGCCTTACAAAATTCTCTAGTGATGCTGACCGGATTTACCGTGCTTATCATCCTCTGTGCTCAACTCATCAAACATAAAGGGCGACTCTTCACTGTAATTGTAACGATAGGCTCTACCTTGGTTCTCTTACGCATGTTGCTCGGCCCTTCACAACCTCATGCATGGCAGACGATTTTTTTGCCGTATTTCTTAATCACAATTGGCGCCTCGATTCTTTTTTATCATCTTTCATATATGTTACAAGGACACTTCGTTCTTTACGCGTACCAGTCCTATTTGGCTTCGACCGATGAACTGACGCGCCTCGCGAACCGTCACGTTATCATGGAAAAAGTACAGGCTCTTGTAGAAGCGAAGGCACCTTGGGGTGTGATCATCTTCGATCTTGACCACTTTAAGTCAGTCAATGATCAATATGGTCATGCTGTCGGAGATGCTGTATTACGTCATTTTTCCGTTTTACTCACACAGGAGTGCCCGGATAGTATCACGGTCGGTCGCTACGGTGGCGAAGAGTTTATCGTCGTCATTCCGAATACATTTACGGTTTCACCGACGCGACTCGCAAGACAACTCGTTCAATCCGTCACCGATACACCGTTCGTCATGCAAGACCACGCCTTGACGATTACTGTTTCCGCCGGTGTCGCCTACGCGAAAAATCAGGCAGCCGGAATCGTTTTTAAACAAGCGGATACCGCGCTCTATGCTGCAAAAGACAACGGCCGTAACCAGGTCATGTTATACGATAAATAAGGAAGCATGGACTTAATCCATCGCTTCCTTATTTTTGCTTTCTAATAAAAGAATGATATCTGTTAGCGAAACTGGTTTTGCAAAAAAGTAACCTTGAAAAAGATGAATCCCAATATCTTTGGCAATTTGAACTTCTTCTCCTGTCTCTACCCCTTCGACGATACACTCGACATTCATCGAACGTGTCAATTGGAAAATCGATTCAAGGATGGACTGGCGTTTTGCTGATTCTTCAATTTGTTCAATGAACTGTTTCGGTATTTTTAATTGGCGCAAAGGTAACAACCGTTCCAATACATGGTAAGAAGCATGACCTGTTCCAAAGTCATCTAACGACACTGGAAAATCAAGTGTTTTTATCCGCCGTAATGCCCGAAGAATCGGCTGGCTCTCAAAATCGAGCGACTGACTTTCCGTAATCTCGATTTTGATTTGTTGCGGTTTAAGCGAATACTTAAGTAGCATCCGTTCAATAAAGGGCATGAACGATTCGTTCGTCAATTGGCGTGGTGACACATTCACTGATACCGTAAAATTCTCTGGCACAAGACCGATCAATCGTTTTCTTGTCTTACAGCCTTCTTCAAAAATCCATTCGCCTAGACGAATGATTAAGTCACTTTTTTCAGCAATCGGGATGAAGACGGATGGTTGATTCGCTTTAGACAACTCCGTTTTCCAGCGAACGAGTGCTTCAAGTCCAACAAAGGTCTGTTGATTCGAATCGTACTGTAGCTGATAGACTAAATAAAAATCTCGATTGACTTCAGCAAGTGATAAGGCGCGCGCAGCTTCGACACGTAATGTTTGTTCACAGCGCCATGTTTGATCGATACACATGACTTTTTTATCATTTTGAACGGATTCTTGTAGCGCAGAATTCACTTGTTGAACTCGTTTCATCCAACTTTTTTGCAACGTATCGCCGTCATCAATTACGATATACAGATTGACATAAATTTGATGGAGGTCTATCTGATAGGGCGCAGACATTTTTTGACTAAGTAACTCCATCTCATCATGACAGGAAACACCTTCAGGTTTTTCCATGACGACAGCAAGCGTCCCTCCTTCAATCCGCACAAGTGCTAAGTAAGGTGGAAGTAATGATTGGAGTCGTTCGATACATTCAAACAAGACACGAGCTTGTATGTCTTCTCCAAAATAGCGTGCCAATTCATAATAATTCTCAAGGTGAATACCGATGAGCAGTAAATGTTGACGGTTAGCATCATCAAAAAAATCTTCTAATCCACGCATATTCAATAATTCTGTTTGCGGATCACGTTTTGCGGCCTCATCAAGTTGATTAGCAAGCGAGTGCAATTGACTTAAATTTCGTATATGTAAATGATTGATGATTAGCGCAATGCAAATTCCAATCGTAACCATCCCGAGCCGTGCGACATGATCTGAAGAGTCGATTTCCACCAGAGTCGTCGTTGTATTGAACATGATAAACAGATTCGTCGCTAGTACGACGACAATCGTATACCACATCACAATCCGGTTGTACGAGATCAAGGCAATCATTAAAAATAAAAAACAACTTGCCCAAGCTGTGACGGCAGCATATGGTAACAAATTAATCGAGATGATCGGCACAATCAGTAACATGATGGAGAGGAGATGCGATTGATATTTTGACGCGATATGACTTCGACTAATGATAAACGTCGTTATCCCGATCACTAAAAGCAGTATGATGATCGTTGATCGATTAAGATACGCATTTTGTAATACATCATCCGTCGTCCCTAAAAAAATCAAAGCTCCTGCTGTCATCATGAACAACGCAAAATTTCCCATCCAGTGTTGTTGTGCGATAGTGGTATCAGTCGTCGTGCTAAGCGGCATACGTCTCCTCCTTTCATTTCCGATTGTCATTGAGGTAGTCATTTTTTTATTCGACATCGCTTGATGATACTCCTGTCTTACGTTATGTGTCAATTTTTTACTTAAAAAGACATGTTCTTCTGTTTTTACACAGCTGAACATGTCTGATTTGATTTAATATCCAAAAAAGCTGGTGATGATGGCGCTTGACTTCACTTGATTTTTATCGCGAATCTGTCCGACATAGATGACGTCCCCTGACAAGATATCGACGACACGGACTTGATAATCATAGTCGTTCATCTTGGAGACGAAATAAAACTGGTTGTCTGCAAATGCTTCGTTAATCGATTCCATCTTTTTCTCCGCCGCTTCAAGCCTGATTGCATCCTTTGTCACTTGCTTCGTTGCAGTGTCATAGACGGTCCATTGCAGTTCGTTTGTTTCTTCATTTTCATTATAAGCGATCAATCGTTCGCCGTTGCCCATCGCAACGAAGGATTGATTCGTTTTATTTAACTTCTCGATTGGTCGGACGTGTTTCCCGTCATCTTCAAGATACGTTTCCTGAATTTCCGAATCGTTATTTTCATCAATGAATTGTTGCACATAGATGACGCGATCCGGCCCGGCCGTTAAGTAGTTTCTGAATTCGTTCTTTTTGATTGCCGGTGAAGCGAGTCGGACCGGCTTGATTTTTTTCTGTTGATAGTCCACTTGCATCAATTGATTGGTCTCGTGATTTTTTCTGTACGCATCGACTTGGATATAAAGTGTCTTATCCATTCGGTTGATGACGCGTACGCTACCTGTCCCGTATCCCGTCTTGACGGTAGACGGAAACGGGAGTGTCATTTCTGTCAGCCGTTTCGTCTGTTTATCCCACATCTTTAATTCCAGTTCCTTTTCGGCCGTACGGATGCCATACAGATAGTCGGCATCTTCACTGAGTGTTTCATCTGCCCGAAAAAAATCCTTGGCGTCTGTTTTTAGAATCGGGTTAAACTCTCTGTTTCCAAGTATTCCTTCAAGATAATTGTCGCCATTTTTTTTGACTGTCCCATCTAACGATACATCGGAATAGACGTTTTTACCTTTCGCTGTCGACTGCAGAATCAGATGCAGTTTCGCAAGCTTCGTCCCCTTTACGTCTCCTTCTATGTGCTTGACGGTGTAATCCGCCGTTTGAATCGTTGCCGTGTAACCATAGTAACTCGTCAAACTCACTAGACAGATAACGAGTAACACCACTAAGTATTGAAAGCGTCGCATCATGTTCCCCCCTTAAACGGATAGTTTGTTTTGGACTAAGCGAATGCTTCTAAAGCCGATATAGAAGAAGCCGATCGATAATAAGACAAGATACAACGTCACGTATTCTACTCTTAACAATAAACCGGACAGTGGACCTTCCATGATATACATCACGAGTCCGAATGGCAGGATTAAAATCATCGCTTCAGCTATCAGCTGGATCATCGCCCGTGATTTTCGGAACGACCGCTCAATCAGGACGATGAAAAACAACAGATTGATGACGGCACAGGACATCATCAATAAGATGAAGACATCCTCGATATTCATCGAATAAAACATTTGCAACAGACTCCCATCTTTAATCAGACCGGTTGGTAATTTATGTGATTCTGGTAACAACCAATCAAACAGACCGTAACTTGCGATAACCGTCAGCCACTGCAAACCGATTAAACTCACCGTCACGAGCAGGACCGTCGTCAGCTTCGCAAAGTAGATTGACACCCGACTGCCCGGTAAAAGTAAGAGTCGATAGATATGTTTTGATTCCCCAATCCATTCACGGTACCAAATTTGCAAGGCGAGTACTAAGATATATGCGACACCAATCATCATGATGTAATCAAAAATCGAGGTCGCTGCCGCAAAAGAAAATTTTCCATACGAATTGACCGCTTCGAGTTCGGAGGCTTGGTTCATCCGCATGAACGTCTCGATGCTTCGTTCGTATAACATCGTCTTGACGACGACTGACAGTAGTTCAAGCACGATTAATGCACCGACTACGATTAAATACAATTTACTGCTCCGTTTGATTTCTTCATTCGTTAACATCAAATACTTTTTCATCGCTGATACACCTCCCGCATCCGGTCTTGGACGGATTTCCCGTGAATTTCCCGCATTTCTTCCGTATCGTGTTCATCAATGATTTGTCCGTCCTGTAAAAAAATCACACGGTCAATCAAATGCTCGACTTCGACGATTTCATGCGTCGTCATCAAGATGCCGCGCCCTTCCATATAATGACTCGAAAAAATCCAGGCAATCTGTTCTTTCGTAAACAAATCAATCCCGGCAAACGGTTCGTCCAGCAACAGATACGGCCGATCGAGGGCAAAACCGAGTAATAAATTGACCTTTGCCTGATTTCCTTTTGAGAGCTCATTAATTTTATCCGTCGACAGCAGTTTGAACGTCGCCATCAATTCATCTGCCGTCTGCTCGTTCCAGTCCGGATAATAATCGTTCATGTATGTAAGCGCATCCCCGATGGTCATATAGCTCGGCATCGTCTGGACGTCCGGCACAAAAGCGATTTTTTCGCGCGACGTCGTCCCGTCGACGATGATACTGCCGGCGTCCATCGGAATCAGACCGACGATGCCTTTAAGAATCGTCGATTTCCCTTCCCCGTTTAAACCGATTAAACACGTTAACGTATCCGGTTTGACAGAAAACGATACACCGTTCAAAACGGGACGTTTTCGTCCAAAGCGTTTTTTTAGACCATGTACCTCAAGCATCGATTTTCCCCCGTTCTTTCGTTTCGTATAGGTGTTCGATTTTCATGACGACTTCATCAAGCGGGACTTGAATCGCCTGGATTGAATGCACAAACTGTTCGACTGCTTCATTTAACAATTCCGCCCGGACCTTCGAGACAACTTCCGGATCCATCGTAATTTTACTCGGGACATTTCGTTCAGTCGTAATCAAGTGTTGTTCCTCCATTTCCTTATATGCTTTTTGAGCGGTGTTCGGATTGATTCCTAGTTGAGCAGCGATTTCGCGTCGTGAAGGAATCTCCTGACCACGTTTCAACTCTTCCGTCGCGATTCGTTCTTTAAACCACCGGATGACTTGTAGGTAGACAGGACTCCGTTGATCGAATTGCATCGGCATGTTGCCACCTCCATCGTTATACTGTATTAAAACACTAATACACCTTATGACTGTATGATACTTGTAATACAGTCACGGGTCAATAAAAAAAATCACTTCTTTTTCGAAGTGATTTTAGGGTGTAAACAAACTTGAGGAGTCGGATGGGTATGAAGGCATGTCGCGCTTCCCTGTCTTGACTCGTATTCAAAGCGGCAACATTCCGCTTTGGAATCGATTCAGACGCTACGCGCTCTAAATCTTTGCATGACTTGTCTTTCACTGCGTCACAGTTTGAAAGGCTTCGTTTTCGTTGACTCCTATGGGAAAAGTACGTTTTTGTCCACCTCGCTCGAGGAACGCAACGAAAAAGATAGACGCTTTTATCTCCCGCTATTACTTTGTCTACGCTAAGAAAAGGTTAGGTTCGTCGTGCCAATTCATCAATCAAATCCGTCGCAACGATACTACTTGGATGGATGCGTTGTTCGATCCGCTTAGAAGCCCGTGCATACCAAGCGACTCCCATGGCGATTAAATGCTCAACCGATCCTTGATCGTGGTAGTCACGTTGGGCGAGCAGACTGGTTATCAAGCCAAATAGCGTATCGCCGCTGCCGCCTTTTGCAAGTCCACTCGATGCCCCGGAAATGACGTATCCTCCCCCGTCCGGTTTAGCGACCAAAATGACATGCGATTTCAAAACAACCGTCACTTGATGGAGCATCGCATAGTCCGACGCTGCTCCAAATAAATCATCTTGAATGTCTGCGACCGCTTTGTTCGTCATTCGGGCAAACTCACCGATATGTGGGGTTACAACGATTGGGGCTCGCCGTTCTGGATAATCTTCGCGAATCAGTGCCGCCGCATCGAGGACAACGGGAATATCTTTAGTAAAAGCCAGTTCAATCCAGTCCGCTACTTTATCCGAAGTCAGTCCCGGTCCGATTCCGACAGCCGTCACTTGATCAAGCATCGCTTGAATCGTTTCCGTCGTCTGATTGAGCACCATCGCTTCCGGCGCGTTGATTAATAATCCAATTTTTGCTGAATCGACTGTTGCGACCTGTAACTTTCCGACACCGGTTCGTAAAGCCGCCCGCGCCGCGAGTTGAATCGAACCCGGCATCGTCTCGCTTCCGCCAATCAAAAGTGCCGTGCCATAGGTCCCTTTATGTCCATCGTGTTGCCGTTCAAACAAACTGTCGATCGGTTCCTCGAACAGTTCCCATTCCGCTGCGTTCGGTAATCCGATATCGACGAGCTCGACATCTCCATAAAACGGTGCGGTCTTCAGTAAAAAGGCGGACCGTTTATAGGCGTGGAGGCAAAACGTCTGCATCGCTTGAACCGCTTCCAAAGAAAAATCGGTTGCCGCATCAGACGGTACTCCGCTTGGTACATCGATCGCATAAACGATTGCTCCTTGCTGACGCTGTTCTTTCACCAAGTCAAAGGTTTTTTCCGTCACCTCATTGATTCGTTTCGGATCAAACCCTGTTCCGAAGAGCGCATCGATAATTACATCATATTGTCCACAAGGTGGCTCTGCGACGACACCAAATTTTTCAGCATACGTTTCATGGAGCCGTGCCGTCTCCGTCTTGGTTGGACCAAGCGGAGCTTGGACCGTCACGTCATAGTCGTCTCGAATCAGCTCACGGGCGATGACGTATCCATCCCCTCCATTGTTGCCTGTCCCACAAATGATTAAAATTCTGTCCGTCTTGGTATGCCGTTGCTTCATCTCGGCCGCGACATGTTGCCCGGCCCGTTCCATCAGCACTTCGACCGGCAACCCCGACGTCCGTGCCCATTCATCAATTTGTCTTGCTTCATTTGCATCATAGATCATTCCAATCACCTCTGTTCGTCCTATTCCCGTTTTCCACCGAACTATGCAACAAAGGCAGTCGATCCTGAAACCAAAAAAGGGATTGCCCACTTAAGTATGGCAATCCCTTTTTCTTGATTGTTTTGTTCAAAATCAACTTGTTCCCCTTCATCCTCATATGATCCTCTAGAAGAAGTTATTCTGAGTCAGACAGATTGGCAATCGGCACACCGACCATAGATTTCAAACTTATGATCTTCGACCTCAAAACCAGACGCTTTGATTGGTGACATTAATTCCATCGGGCACACGTTCAGCGTTTGCGTCTTTCCACAAGCGCGACAAATTAAATGATGATGATGTTGTCCCGACTGACAAGCAGCACGATATTTCATTTCACCGTCGAGTTCCGTCGTTTCTAAAATATTGATTTCCGCAAAGTCGTTTAAGTTACGGTAAATCGTATCGTAACTTAGCGACGGATGAGAGGTCCGTAATTCTTCCGCGATTTCTCGAGCACTGACATACCGGTTCGCTTCAAAGAGATACGCCAGTAAATCAAGCCGCTTCGGCGTTGCTTTAAATCCGGAAGCTTTCATTTGTTCACGCGCTTGTTCGATCTGTTTCTGCATGCGTTTTTCCTCCAATCCAAAACCGTTCCACTAACATCACGATGATGAGTTCAGCAACAGCAAGCATGACAATCATTCCGCCAGGTGCTAAATCGAATTGATAGGCAAGAATCAACCCGGCGACCGTCGCGACTTCACCAAAGATGATCGCAAACAAAATCGTCGTCTTGAAACTTTTTGCAAAACGAAGCGCCGCTGCGACGGGTAATGTGATTAAACTAGAGACGAGTAAAATGCCGACGACGCGCATACTGATTGCAATGACGAGCGCTACGACAATCATAAATAAGATATGCACAAGACGTAAACGAATACCCGAGACACGCGCCTGTTCTTCATCAAAGGATAAAAAAAGTAATTCCTTATAAAAAGCGATGACGAACAAGATAACGATTCCCGTCACGATTAAAATGGTATAGACATCCGTCAATGTGACAGCCGAGACCGTTCCGAACAAAAAGGACACTAAGTCCATTGAAAATCCATTCGCCAAGCTGATAAAAATTGCCCCAAGTCCCATCCCGGTCGCCATGATGATCGGAATCGCAAGTTCTTGAAAATGTTTATATTTCGCGCGCAACCAGTCAATCGTCAACGCCGCGATGACGGCCGTCACAATCCCTAAGTAAAGAGGGTTCAAACCGGATAAACTTGCGACCATTCCTGAAATCAACAGACTGAGTGCAATTCCAGCAAGTGTGACGTGAGACAAGGCATCGGCGATGAGACTCATCCGGCGTACGACGACGAACGACCCAATCAACGGGGCCGTAAACCCAATCAAGACTGCTGCGACGAGTGCGTACTGTAAAAATTTTAATGTCATAAAGGCTTCAATCACTGGACGCCCTCCCCTTCATGGATAAGCACGCGTCCCGGTACCGGGTAAAGCGAACGAATCGTCTGCTCATCAAGTTCCCAGTATTCCTTAATACCACAGTTGCAACCAAGACGTCCGTCCACGAGATGAATGACGTCCGTGACGAGCTTACTGACAAAATGAATATCATGGGTGACGAGGACAAACGTCCGCTTCTTATCACGTCGTAGTTCTTCTAAAATTTCATAAAATTCTTTGACATACCGCTGGTCGACACCGACTGTCGGTTCATCGAGAATCATCAAGTCCGGATCATTGACGAGTGCACGCGCGATAAAGACGCGTTGTTGTTGTCCCCCCGATAAATCACCGACCTTCGAGTCGCGCCGCTCCCACATGCCGACTGTCTCAAGCGCCGTTTTCACTTTTTCACGATCTTGTTTCGTTACACGGCGAAATAACCCTTTTTTCGCGTACAGCCCCATTTCGACGACTTCAGCGACCGTCACAGGAAAACCGGAGTTAAACGAAGCCGCCTTTTGCGAGACATAACTGATCCGCCACCAGTCATTGAAATTCGACTGATTTTGTCCGAACAGGCGAATCGATCCTTTCGGGTTCAACAGCCCAAGCATACATTTAATTAACGTCGACTTCCCGGATCCATTTTCGCCAACAATGGCGAGAAATTGTCCTTGCTCAACTGTGAATGACACATTGTTCAATACACGGCGATCCGGGTAATCGTACGTTACTTGATTAATCTCAATAATCGGTTCATTCATTTGTCTTCACTCCTTCCGTTTTTTAAAACGGAATAATTACGTCTTATCAACTTTTCCATTATAGCCCCGCTCCCTGACTGACGCAACTGATGTAACTTTTTTAAACGTTATCGTTTTTTCAGTTAGTCACAAGGTACAATAAAGAAAGATACACTCCCGTTTCTCACCGTATCGTTTCGGGAACAGTTTACTATATGTGAAAGGAGTCGGGATATCTTTGAAAAACGAATTAGCAGTCATCGACATCGGATCGAACTCGATCCGTTACGTCATCTTTCACCCGATCGATTCAGGTCGCTATATCGAAAAAATTAACGTTAAGGTGGTCGCTCGACTATCCGCTCATATCGATCAAGACGGAGCACTCGATCAAGCGGGCATCGACATCTTATCTGACACACTCCAACGGTTTCATGAAATCGGTTTGACGCACAACGTCGAAGAAACGTTCTGCGTCGCGACAGCTGCCATTCGAAATGCCACGAATCGCCAGGAGATCGTTGAGACCGTTGACCAGACGACTCCATTTTTGATGCGTATCCTATCCGACGAGCAAGAAGCCTACTATGGCTATTTCGCCATCATTAACTCGACCTTCTTGACAGATGGTTATTCCGTCGATATCGGCGGCGGTTCGATGGAAGTGACGTTGATCGAAAATCGCGAGATGGTCGCCTATCACAGTTTTCCGTTCGGAGCCGTCACGTTGACACGCCAGTTCATCTCCGGTGAGACGATGACCTCAAGTGAACAAAAGAAATTGATTAAATTCTTAAAAGAGCAGTTCGCTGAAATTCCTTGGCTTAAAGAAAAAAAATTGCCGTTGATCGGTGTTGGTGGTTCTGCCCGAAACTTCGTCCGCATCCATCAGTCGACTCTCGATTATCCACTTCACGGGATCCATCAATATCAAGTCCGGACAAAAGAACTCGGAAAACTCGTTGACGAGCTTGAAGACAAGTCACCAAAACACCTTGGGAAAATTGAAGGGTTATCAAAAGATCGAGTCGATATCTTCCTACCTGCCCTGATTGCGATTCACGAACTCGCGTTACATATCGAGGCCGACCAATTCGTGATGAGTAACTACGGTTTGCGCGAAGGACTCGTCTATGAGTACGACTTACACGAAGGTAACCAACGCCGTGTTGAAAACGTCCGCGAAGAAAGTCTGTTTCAACTCGAAAGTGATTATAAAGTCAATCGCGACCGGATGAATTACCTCGGC
This sequence comes from Exiguobacterium sp. N4-1P, assembly GCF_002214325.1. Taxonomy (NCBI): domain Bacteria; kingdom Bacillati; phylum Bacillota; class Bacilli; order Caryophanales; genus Exiguobacterium; species Exiguobacterium sp. N4-1P. The sequence goes on along the minus strand of NZ_CP022236.1, from coordinate 839,906 downwards.
ACGCTCGCTAAATCACTATATCGTCAACTCGTCTCACTCGACATCATTCCGGAACGCGCCGCCGATTTACGATTACTTGATTCAGCGAGTCGTCTGCTTTACTGCGGACAGTATATCAATCCAGATACGCGGTCGAACCAGACCTTTTATTTATTGACGAATACGGACTTGAAAGGCATGACGCATAAAGATCGGCTTGCGCTCGCGCTCGTCAGCTCTTATTCATCGTCAAAACGGATGCAACAACTCTTGAAACCATTTAAAGATTGGTTTTCCGATAAATCAATCGAGCGGTTCGATTTGCTTGGATCACTTCTTAAGCTTGCCGATGCACTCGACGTGACGGAGCGTCGCGCCGTCGACAGTGTCGAACTGCACATTGAAAACGAGGCCCTGCTCCTGACGCTCGATACGGGTGATCATGATTATGGATTTGAAGTCGAAAAAGCCGAAAAACAAAAGAAACATCTCGAACGCGTCATCGACCAGTCGATTGAACTGCAAACGAAAGGAAGTCTTACTTCATGAAATTCGATTCTCCAGACTACTTTAATAATCGCGAAATCAGTTGGCTCCAGTTTAATGAACGTGTGCTCGGAGAAGTCTTAGATACACGAAATCCGTTGATGGAACGATTGAAGTTTTTAGGAATCTTCAGCTCCAACTTGGACGAATTTTATATGGTACGTGTCGGTGGATTAAAGGATGAGGTCCTGGCCGGGTTCAACAAGCCGGAAAACAAACAGCAGTTGACGCCGAAGCAACAACTGCGCGCAATTGCCGCGAAAACAAAAGAGCTCGTCGAACAGCAATATGAGGCATTCAAGGAAATTAGTACTGCTTTAAAGAAAGAGTCGATTTTCTTTTTAAAGCACGAGGAATTAAACGAAGTTCAGTCCGAATATGTGAAAGCGTTTTTCCGTGATCAAGTTTTCCCTGTACTGACACCGGTCGCAGTCGATGCCTATCGCCCCTTTCCGATGTTATCATCGAAGTCGCTCAATATCGCGACTGCACTCGAAGCAGAGGATGGTTCAAAGCGGAACTTAGCGCTCGTCCAAGTCCCTGCCGTCTTACCGCGTTTCGTCGATTTACCGGTCGACGATGAAGAGACGACGGCCGTCATCTTACTCGAAGATGTCATTATCTCCTTCATCGATTCGCTCTTTAAAGGTTATCGTGTCCTGTCTGCGATGCCATTTCGCATCACGCGAAATGCCGACCTCCCGTTTCATGAAGAAGGGACACATGACATTTTAAAACTGATTGAAAAGGAATTAAAAAAACGCCGGTGGGGGGTAGGGATTCGTCTCGAGATTCAAAAAAATGCCATCAATACAGAACTACTCAACATGTTGCGCGACGTGCTCGACTTACAAGATCGCGATATTTTCGCCGTCGACGGTCCAATCGATTTAACGTTCGCTTTCGCCTTTTATAGTCAAATCGGTGTCGAGTACGACCACTTGATCTATCAAACGATCATGCCAGTCGAACCACCTGCGCTCGAACAATCGAAAAACTTATTCGATCAGATTTTACAACGCGATTATTTGTTACATCACCCGTACCATACGTTCGATCCAATCGTCCGTCTGATTGGTCAGGCAGCTAATGATCCGAACGTACTCGCAATCAAACAAACACTTTACCGTGTCTCAGGAGACTCCCCTATCATTAAAGCTTTAAAGACAGCCGTCGAAAATGGGAAACAGGTTACCGTTCTCGTCGAGCTGAAAGCCCGGTTTGACGAAGCGAAGAACATCGAGTGGGCAAAACAACTTGAAAAAGTCGGTGCTCACGTCATCTATGGGTATAGTGACTTAAAGACGCACTCAAAGATCACCTTGATCGTCCGCCTTCAAGAAGGACGAATTCAACGCTTCGTCCATCTCGGGACGGGGAATTATAACGATTCAACGGCGAAACTCTATACCGACATCGGTCTATTGACCGTCCGCGAACAATTAGCGGAAGATGCGACAAACTTCTTCAACTGGTTATCCGGATACGGGGAACAGCCGAAATGGAATGCGATCCACACGTCCCCTAATTCGATGCTTGAAAAATTCTTATCATTGATTGATGACGAAATCAAATTTCATAAAAAACATGGCAACGGTCGAATCGTCGCGAAGATGAACAGTTTGACGGAAAAAGAAATCATCACGAAGCTCTATCAAGCATCACGTGCCGGCGTCCGCATCGAACTGATTGTCCGTGGCGTCTGTTGTCTCCGTCCACAAATAAAAGGTGTTTCAGAAAACATCAGAGTCACGTCTGTCGTCGATCGATACTTGGAGCACTCACGAATCTTTTATTTCCACCATAACGGAGAAGAACTGATTTACTGTTCGAGTGCCGACTGGATGACACGAAATATGCGCAAACGCATTGAAATCTTATTTCCGATCATCGATGAAGATCATAAAGAGTATTTGAAGGATTGCCTCGCGATGACACTGGCGGACAATATCAAAGCACGGGAACAAGGGGCGGATGGAGAATACGCTTACGTCACGCGTGGTAAACAAGCATGTGAATCGCAAATCTTGATTCAACATTATACGAACGACAAATTAAAATCAAAACCATCATTCGAAAACCCACTCGAACACAAATGGATTGCCATTGAACGAAAGGAAGATAAAATCTCGTTCGAGCCACAATCACCTCAAAAATAAATGTTGTTTAACGTCAGACATCTTCATATAATGAAAGTGTAAGCGTTTTTTTATATGAAGAAAGGACTGGAACTCATGCTACAACAAATTTTATTATCACTACTTGCCGGCATCATTTGTGGTGTCGTCTTTACCGCTCTTAAATTACCAATCCCGGCACCACCTGTCTTCCCCGCAATCGTCGGAATTTTTGGTGTCTTCCTCGGAATGAAAGTATTTCTATTCGTTGCCGATCGTTGGCCGTTTTAATGAAACAAAAAAACGTTCGCCTCATCCCTTTTTTAGGACGAGACGAACGTTTTTTTATTTCTTCAATGCTTCGGCGATGACATGATCCCAGTTCACATCATCACAAGCTGTTTTACACGTTGGTTCTACTTCACACGTCGCACATTTTCCCTTTTTCGCCTTTTTCGTAAAACGAACTAAAGAATAACCTGCGTATCCAAAGATTATCAATCCAATCAAAATATCGACAAGATGCATGTAATTCCCTCCAAGCTTATGAAAAACCGAGTAGTAGCCCTGTTTGATAAATGACGAAGGAGACACCATAGGCGACGAACAATCCATAGAGACTTGCAACCCACGTCAGCTTCGCGCTTCCGACTTCACGTCGAATGACGGCGACGGTCGCGAGACACGGAACATACAGTAATACGAATGCCATGAAACTATAGGCACTGAGTGGCGTGAACTGCCCTGACAACTGACGACCGAGTTCTGATTCATTGACGGCATAGATGATTGCCATCGTTGAAACAACGACTTCCTTCGCCAAAAATCCGGTAATTAAGGCAGCACCTGCCTGCCATGTCCCAAAGCCGATTGGAACGAGGAGCATTGCAATCACTCCACCAATCATCGCGAGAAAACTATCATTCATATTGACATCGAATCCAGCTGGTCCCGTATAAGCGAGCAACCAAATGACGACTGATCCCCCAAAGATGAACGTACCGGCTTTTCGAACAAACCCTTTTCCTTTTTGCCATGTACTCCGCCATAACGTCAACCATTGCGGTACCCGGTATGGTGGTTGTTCGACCATGAAGAGACTTGTCGCATCTTCGGCCGCTAGGATTTTTGAAAATACTTTTGCCGCAATCAGCGCAAGTACGATTCCTAAAATATAAAGTGATAAGACAATCAATGCTTGATTACTCGCAAAAAAGCTACCGGCGAATACGGCATAAATCGGCAGTCGGGCCGAGCAAGACATGAACGGTGAGATGAAAATCGTCACCAGTCGTTCCCGCTCTTCTTCGACCGAACGTGCTGCCATGATACCAGGAACGTTACAGCCGAAGCCGATGATCATCGGAATAAAACTTTTCCCGTTCAAGCCAACCATTTGCATGAAACGGTCCATGACGATCGCGACGCGGGCCATGTACCCTGAATCTTCGAGAAACGAGATGAAGAAAAACAAGACGAAGATTTGCGGGACAAACACTAATACACCACCGACCCCTGCAATGACGCCATCAATTAATAAATCTTGAATGAATCCAGATGCCCCGATTGCACTTAGTATCCATACAACACCTGCTGAGAGCGGTCCTTCGATGAAGGCCGATAAGAGGTCCGATAACGGAGAGCCGACCCAATTAAACGTGATATGAAATAATCCATACAGTACGGCGAAAAAGATTGGTAACCCGAAAATCGGATGCGTAACGACTGCATCAATCCGGTCGGTCCACGTTTTTTGATCCGTCTTCTCCTCGACGACAGCACTCGCTCGCATCGCGATTGCCCAGTTTCGGCGACACTCTGTAATGTGGGCATGAATGAAACGACCGAGTTGAGCTTCGAGTTGTTTTCGAATTTCGATAATTGAAGACGAACGTCGCTCCAGGTGTTCGACAAAAACACGATTCCCAGCCAAGTATTGAACAGCCATCCAGCGTTCGTTCAATTGCAGCGTTGCTTGTTCCATAATTTCTGTAATCGCCTGTTCCGTTGCCTCTCCGTAGTCAATATGCAGTGGAGTAACGGCTTCTGTCTTGAGTGATGTTAATAAGACATCACAGCCGTCTCCAGTCCGAGCGACAATCGGAAATATTTCTACCCCAAGTGCCGTCGCGAGTGCCCTCGCATCAATCTGTGTTCCCCGATTAGTCGCGACGTCAATCATATTCAATCCAATTTGAAGTGGTTTTCCAATCTCAAGCAGCTGTGCCGTCAATTGCAAGTTCCGCTCTAACTGCGATGCATCGATGATATTAATCATGGCGTCGAATTGTTCTTCCATTAAAAAACGGGCGACGACCGCTTCATCGGCCGATAGCGGGTCCAAATCGTAGACGCCGGGCAAATCGACTAGCTGTCCCCGCCCACCGTGTAATTTCCCGATTTTTTTATCAACCGTTACCCCCGACCAGTTGCCGACATGGGCATATGATCCGGTCAAGCGGTTAAATAATGACGTCTTCCCCGTGTTCGGGTTACCGAGTAAAGCAATCCGTTGCGTCATGGTGAATACACCTCAATCTTTTTTGCATCGCTGCGCCGAATCGCAATCATTTGATGATGATCTCTTTGTTCTATTGTCAAAGGACCTTGAAAGCTCGCCCGTCTCTTGACGACGACTGGACAACCTTCATAAAAACCAAGCGCGAGTAAGCGTCTTCGTAATCGATCCTCGATTTTATTTAAGTTGGTCATAACAACGGGTTTGTTGATTGGAATCGTTGCTAAATCAATCATTATGGTTCCCCCATCTGATACATTTTTCATTGATAACAATTATCATTGTTGATTATAACACGTTTTTCTATAATAAAAAAAAGCTGGTAGTGATTCGATGTGTGAACATCTTGTCACTATCAACTTTCTTACGGTTCATCTGAGGTTGCCGCAACATCGATCAAGGACTCAGACCTTTGATGAGCTAAACGATGGCATGAAGGACAGAGCGTCAGGAACTGATTGTTTTCCTGATGCCACTCTAAAATGGACTGGTTTTTTTGTCCACAATGTTCGCAAGCTTCCGCTAACTGACCGATATGATTCCGCTCATGAAATTTCTCCTGCCTGCGTTGCTTCGCTTCCTCAATCGTCGTAACGTCGGTTTCGAAATACCCGTACTGCCACGCTTCGACAAGGCGTTGACGAACACTCACCTGAACCATCCCCGATTCAACCTTCAAATCTGTCAGTGGTGTGCCAAGTAACGGATGATGTAAGTCGACGCTAATTAAATCAAGACACGCGTATGTCCGCTCGACTCCGTCTGCCTCTACTCGCCAGTGAGGATCAGATGGGCGTGTCGTATATTCACTGAACAACGTTTCCGCATAAGCGATTATCCCCATTTTTGTCGCTAAAAAAACTTCTTCACCCGCTTCTAAATCTGCTGGTAAATAAAAGGGTTCCTTCGTTTCATAATAATGAACGACCGCCTGCCGTAAAGCAAAATCTGATTCATCAACGACTAGTAGATGGCACACGTCCTTACACCTCTCTCGTTTAAATGGATGTTCCGATGAGCGGTAATCGCCACTCTGCATCAAAGTTCCCTGACCGCAACATCGCGATTTCTTCTTTATAGGGTGCCACTTTCTTTTTCGGATCAAGCCCGATATACGGTGTCTCTAAAATTTTTGGTAAATGAGCAAGCGCTTGATGATGGACGATCCGATGTAATGTGTCAAATCCAATTTCACCAAAACCGATGTTTTCATGACGGTCTTTTTTCGCACCACGGACGTTTTTCGAGTCATTAACGTGGATGACACCAAGGCGATCGAGACCGACGACCCGGTCAAACCGTTCGAGTACCCCGTCTAAATCGTGGACGATGTCATATCCTGCATCATGGACGTGACACGTATCGAGGCAAATCGACAAGCGGTCGTTGTGTGTGACCCCATCAATGATTTGTGCCAATTCTTCAAACGTCTTCCCGATTTCAGACCCTTTCCCTGCCATCGTTTCGAGTGCGATTTTTACTTTTTCATTTCCAGATAAGACTTCGTTCAATCCTTCGATGATTCGTTTAATTCCGATATCCTCACCGGCACCGACATGGGCACCAGGGTGTAAGACGATATGTTGCGCCTTTTCAAGTGCTTCCGCGCGTCGAATTTCTTCTGCCAAGAATGATACGGCTAATTCAAAGGTTTCCGGTTTCGTCGTATTGCCAAGATTGATGATATAAGGGGCATGGACGACAATCTCTTCAATCCCATTTGCCTCCATGTGCAATAATCCTTCTGCAATCCGTAATTCCTCAATCGGTTTTCTTCGTGTATTTTGAGGTGCTCCTGTATACACCATCATCGTTGTCGCGCCATATGACGCCGCTTCCTCACTTGCACCAAGTAACATCTTTTTCCCCGATAAGGAGACGTGTGAACCAATTTTCATCCTGTATTCCACCTTTCGCTCTACTTACATTGTACCAAACGTCGGAAAAAAAACAAAAAATCCCTAGGACGAGAAGCTTCTTCTCATCCGTAGGGAAACGTGACTTATTTTGATTTACTCGCATTCGCCTTACGTTCTGCACGTCCGACGCCACGCTGTTCTTTAATCCGCTCACGTTTTGCTGTTTCTTTTAACTTATACTGGTGTTTCTTTTTATAGCCAGGTTTGACGCGTTTTTTCGCTTTAGCCGCTTCACCTGATAAACGGCTATGTGCCGTTTTCGAGACAGCCGTCTTCATGTGTGGTTTCGCACGACGACGCTCTTTGACTTCGCTGACTTGACCACTCTTGACATCGACATTGATGAATTCGATGCCACGGTCTTCAAGACGGTTGATTGAACCATTCTCATGATCTTCAAACAACGTGTACGCAAGTCCTTCTTGGTCGACTCGACCCGTCCGTCCGACACGGTGCACGTAGAAATCAAGATCTTTCGGAATGCCGTGGTTGATGACATGTGAGACACCCGAAATATCGATGCCGCGTGCTGCTAAATCCGTTACGATAACGTATTGGAATTTCGCTTCGTTGATTTCTTTGATTGCTTGTTTCCGGCGTCGTGCGGGTAGGTCACCGTGAAGTGAACCGACATTTAAGCCTGCTTCAAGGAACGATGCTTCAAGTTCAATCGCTTCTGTTTTCGTGTTTGTAAAGACGAGACAGATGTACGGGTTGAGTGCTTTCGCTAATTTCAACGCTAAGTCTGAACGATCACGGTGCTTGACGGGAACCGTATGATGGACGATTTTTTTCGCCGTCTGTTGTTTTGGATCAACATGTGCATAACGTGGGTTGTTCATATACTTCTTGAGAAACGGTTGAAGTTTCTCAGGAATCGTCGCTGAGAAAACCATCATCTGAAGTTTCTCAGGAAGTGCTTGGGCAATCCGGTCCACTTCTGGTAAGAAGCCCATGTCAAGCATCTGATCGGCTTCATCGATGACATAGTTTTTGACGAAGTGCGGTTTTAACGCTTGCTCTTTAAAGAGGTCTAAAATGCGACCTGGCGTCCCGATGACGATTTGTGGTGAAACTTTGACGCGCCCGATTTGACGTTCACGATCCATCCCACCTGTGATGAGGCTCGTTTTGATATAGTCTGGGTTCTTCACGAGAATTGATTTTAATTCTTCGTGGATTTGCCATGCTAATTCACGTGTCGGTGCAACGATGATTGCTTGCATTTCTTGTAATTCTGGATTGATGTTTTGAACCATCGGTAAGAGGAATGACAAGGTCTTCCCTGTTCCAGTTTGTGATTGACCAATGATATCGCGACCCTTAAGGGCAGCCGGAATAATCCGTGATTGAATATCCGTTGGTTTTTTAATACGTGCGTCTTCGAGTGCTTCGACGACGAACGGGTGCAAATCAAAATGGGTAAATCCATTCATCTTCGTCACCTTCCTTTCTCCTGCTTAAACAACTAAAAGTGATTGTGTCACTTTTATCATCTATTTACTTAGTTCAACATGGGTATGGGTCTACTACCGTCATACAGATAAGAATACGTATAGAAACGATCTGGAATTTTTTTATTTTTCGTATGAAGCTTCAACGCGCTGAAGGCGACTTGCATCATCTCTTCAGCGGACTGGACAACCGTCGCATCCATCGATTTCATGTCAACAGCTTCTAATATAGCACGATTCCCGTCGATTCCGACAACTATTTTTCCGGAAATGTCTGCTTTTTTCAAGGCTTCGAGCACACCTAACGCAATATCGTCATTGTGACAGTAGACCGCATCGAATTCCGTACCGGACTCGATGATCCGACGCATGACGCGTTCTGATGTCACCGGATCATAGTCACCACTTGCTGAATTGACAATCGATATCCCGGGTTCTGTCACGATTCCTTTAACGAATCCGTTATGCCGTTCATTCGTCGTGTGTATGTTCGTCGTCCCCGTAATTTCAACGACTTTTCCTGTTGCAGTTCCATTTCGTCTAATCAGTTCGTTTTTGACATATGAAGCAAGTTGTTCACCAATCATCTGATTGTTCGACGTCACCGAGCTGACGACTGCATCAGATCGAATCAATCGGTCAATCGCAAAAACGGGAATCCCATTTTTTTCTGCTTCTTCTAATGCGCTCGTAATATAAACATCGTCAAACGTCGTGATAAATATCGCGTCGACCTTCAATTTGATGAATTCACGAATTTGCTCTCGTTCACTGATGCGGGAGTTATGTGACGTCGCCACGACGGCTTCATACTTATTTACTTTTGCCTCGGCTTTAAACGCTGTAATCAACCGTTGGGCGAATTCATGTTTATCGTTGACGATTGTAAAGGCGACAACGTCACGGTCAGGATTTTCCTCCTGACCTACGAACAGATTTGAAATCAGCAGGATTGAGGCCGTCCAAACAAAGAGGACAAGCAACCATGACTTATTAAACTTCATCCTGGTCTCCTCCTCGTGGTAAGTGAATTTGGACTGTCGTACCGACACCAACCTTGCTATCGAACTCAATTTTTCCATTATGCTCACGAACGATGCGACTTGACATATAGAGACCTAAACCATTGCCATCCGCTTTCGATGTCTTAAAGGCTTGCCCAATCGTTTCGAGTTGGGGTTCTGTCATGCCGACACCATTATCTTGAACAATGAAGACGAATTGATTCGTGTAGACGTGTAGATGCAAATGACAAATCCCATCTGCACCACGCGACTGCACTGCTTGTAAGGCATTACGAACACAGTTCGACAAGATTTGTGACAAACCGTTTTCAGAGGCATAGAGATTCGGCATATGCGCCGGCGTATAAATTTTACAATCTGCTGCTTCTGCGTATGTCTCGGCGTGTAAACGCGCTTCTGCTTCCATGATGAATTTAAATTTTTTCATGAATTCGTTCATGTCAATCATCGACATCTTTAATACCTCGCCGCCACCTTTAGAGAGGTCGAGCATCGTCTCAATCATTGCGTTGGCACGATCTAGTTCTGATAAGGCTAACGCCAACATTTCCGGACTATTGTTCTCTTGCTCCGTCAAAAGTTGGAGCGTCATTTTGACTGGCGTCAATGGATTGCGGATTTCATGCGCGATTCCTGCCGCGAGCTGACCGAGCGAGGCTAATTTTTCTTGGTGTAACATCGCTTGTTGTTGACTCAATTGTTCGACTCGCGCGTTTTCCATCCGCTGGGCATACTCATTGTAAGCAGACACTAATGTTTTTACTTCGTTCGACCCCGATCGTTCCAATTCAATCGGTTGTGGCGTCGTGCTTTTTTCGATTTTTTGTACGAGCTCGAGTAAGGGTGCTGTCAGTTGACGTGACATGAGGTACCCGACGATTAGACTGAGGACGAGCGTCAACGCTGCGATGACAAGATATTGTTGCCGTGTCGTATACACGGGTTCGTAAAAGACACTCCGGGGTGTCCGAACAAGAATTTTCCAATCCGTCACTTTTAAATCACGTGCAAAATAATACATGTCTTTGTTCGTACTGAAGATATCGTATGGTTCTACCGTTTGAAATGCCCGGTCGACGACACTTTGAGTCAAGACACGTTCTTTGTCGGTCACGAGGTTTCGCGAAGTCGCGAGTGGCTCTCCTTTACTGTTAAAAAGATAGGCCATCGTTTCGTCGTCGAACGATTCGAGTGAATTTCGAAAGACAAGTGAATTCATCAGACTTAATCCACCACCAAAAATCCCAACCCGTTCACTGCCGTTACGAACCGGAACATACATATACGTGAGATAATCCGACTGTAACGGATATCGTTTACTCATATGAAAGTCTGTACTCGTCAAGGCCTGAAGAAAATCATCATCTTCTAGAATCTTTGAATTTCGGATGCGTCGATCTTCACTAGAAAACCATGTGAATTTTTTAGTCTTTAAATCATAGTAGAAGAAACTCTTAAAACCCGTATCGATATCGAGTAAGTTCGTTTCGCGAACGACTCGTTCTAATTCATTCATATTGTCGACATTCAATTGCAGACCCATGATTTCTTCATGTAAATTCCCGATACTATCACGGAGTGCGTTGCTCGAGACCTCAACACTGTTTTCACTTTGTTTTTCCGTTTGCTGTTCAACCCGTGAAATCGTCACACGGTCAGCTGTGAAAGCAAGTGCCGCGATGACCAGACAAATTAGAATGAACAAAACAGCGGTGATTTGAAAAAAGTAAGACCGCATCATCTTTTTTGTCTCCAACGTATTGCCTCCTTCTCCATGATTTTTACAACTCAATTAGTATATCATGTTATCACTCTTGAATAGACTCCTCTATTTTCAATCATCTGCAATCAATGGTACACTCTAACTAATCATTCTTTCTACGCTAAAGGAGAATCAACACTTATGTTAGTAAAAAAAATCAGCCCTCGTGGTTATTGTTATGGTGTCGTTGACGCGATGAAGTTAGCGCAACAAGCCGCAATGAATGAAAACTTGCCACGACCTATCCATATTCTCGGTATGATCGTCCATAATGCTCACGTTACACATGAATTTGAACGAATGGGTGTTTTGACAGTTGATGGTCCTGATCGTCTTGAAGCACTCGAAACCATTAAAGAAGGAACGGTCATCTTTACAGCGCACGGAATTTCACCTGCCGTCTATGCGCGCGCTGCTGAAAAAAAATTAACAGTCGTCGATGCGACATGTCCTGATGTCACGCGCACACATGATTTAATCCGGACTGTCGTCGCTGATGACTATGAAGTCATCTACGTCGGAAAACACGGACACCCGGAACCAGAAGGTGCAGTTGGCGTCGCTCCTGAACATGTCCATTTGATTGAAAAAGTCGAAGACATCGAAGCATTGCCTGCCCACTTATCAACCAAAAAAATCATCGTCACGAATCAAACGACGATGAGCCAATGGGATGTCCAGGCCTTAATGGAACATGTCCGTAAAAAGTACCCGCACGTCGAAGTCCATAATGAAATTTGTAACGCGACGCAAGTCCGTCAAGAAGCTGTCGCCGATCAAGCGGGCGATTGTGATCTTGTGATCGTCGTCGGCGATCCACGTTCGAACAACTCGAATCGCTTGGCACAAGTTTCATTTGATATCGCAGGTACCCCAGCTCATCGTATCGGTGATTTGACTGAACTTGATTTAACATGGCTCGAAGGCGTGAATCAAGTCGGTGTCACTTCAGGTGCTTCTACACCAACACCAATCACGAAAAAAGTCATCGATTTCTTACAGCAGTATGACCCAGCTGATATCAGCACACATGATAAAACACCATTTCTTGAATTGCGTCGGATTTTACCAAAAGTAAAAATCTTGTAATAGACATTTAAAAACCGTACGGAACTTTAAGGTTCCGTACGGTTTTTAAATGTAGACAAACTCTTATAAAGAACTAAAATTCTATAGCGAGATGTTATCAGTTCGCGCTTCCCTGTCTCGCCTCGTCTTCAAAGCGGCAATGTTCCGCGCCGTTACAGCAAAGCTGCAGGGTCGCGACCGATTGCTTTTCGCGGTTCTAAAGCGATTCAAGACGGATTTCGCTTTAAACCGTCTGCATGCCTGGATTTTCGTCACGGTATTACCTAAAAAGCGTCATGTTTCGTTGACTCCTACGGGAAAAGCAACGAAACATGACGCTTTTACCTTCCGATATCACTTTGTCTACACGCAAAAAACCGTACTGCACTTTAAAGTGCAGTACGGTTTTTTGCGTTCATAAAAATTTGAATGGATTCGTATTTGTCGTCGAGACGACCAATTCGACGTCGCGGATTTTTCGTTCCTCAAAACGTTTCTTCAGCTCATTGACGACGCCTTGTTTCATGACTGACTCGACGTGATGTCCAGGATCGACGACTGCTAAGCCGAGCGCCATTGCATCATGGGCGACGTGGAAGTACAGATCGCCCGTCACGAGGACATCTGCCCCGGCAAACGCCGCTGTTGAAACATGTTTATTGCCGTCTCCACCGAGTACGGCAACTTTTTTTATGAGGCGGTCCGATTCTCCCACAAAACGCAGGTTTTCAACACCGAACACATCACGGACATGTTCTGCGAACTGACGTAACGACACTGGTCGTTCGAGGTAACCGATTCTGCCAAGCCCTAACGGCTCAGCTGTCCGCTCCTGGCGCATGATATCATAAGCGACTTCTTCATAAGGGTGCGCTTTTTTCATCGCACGAATCACTTGTTTTTGATTCAGTTCCGTAACGATCGTCTCAATTCGGACTTCAGAAACTCGTTCGACTTGTCCGACATTGCCAATGTAAGGTACTGTCCCAGTCTCAGGTTTAAATTGTCCAGTCCCTACACTATGGAACTGACAGGCGCTGTAAGCACCGATTTGTCCCGCTCCTGCCTTCGTAAGCGCTTCTGATACCTGTTGTACGGCTTCTTGCGGAACGAAGACAACAAGCTTATAGACCGCGTTTTCAAATGTAGGTGACAAAACCGTTGTGTCGGTCAGTCCGATGGCTTCTGCCATCAAATCATTAACACCGCCTTGTGTTACGTCGAGATTCGTATGTGCCGCGTAAACGGCAATCTTATGTTCGATACACTTCATGACGATTCTTCCAGTCGCCGATTGATCGTTGACTTGCGCTAATTTACTAAAAATCGGCGGGTGATGGGCAATGATTAAATCGACGCCTTTTTCAATTGCTTCATCGACGACCGACTCCAAGACGTCAAGCGTCACCATGACACGCTTCACGTCTTTATTCAGCGTACCGATTTGTAGACCGATCGGATCCCCCGGCATCGCAAATTTTTTCGGTGAAAATGCTTCGAACTGTTCGATAATGAATTGACCGTTCGCCATCAGCTCGTCACCTCTTCCATTTTTTCGATCAAGCGGCGGATTGTCGTGATTTTTTCTTGGAGGAGCTCCGAGTCATTCCCACGCTGCATTTGTTCTAAAATAAATTGACGCTTTTGTTGTTCTGCTTGCCATTTTTCAATGAAAGCAGGTGCTTTTTCTCGCATGAGTTGCGGTCCAAATAACAATTCCCACTTCCGGATGTCCGCGTCCTCTGCGTAAATCATTTCTTCTCCTTTTTCTGCAACGAGAATCTCGTAAATCTTTCCATTCTCTTTAACGATGGCTTCCGACAGTAACGCATATCCATGTTCAAGTAACCATTTTCGAACATCGACAGCATCGACGTTCGGTTGAAGAATCAAGCGTTCTTCGCCCGATAAATGCGCCTTCCCTTCCTCTAAAATCGTTGCGATGAGCGTTCCACCCATGCCGGCAATCGTCACAGCCGTTACTTCTCCTGGAGTGAGAACCGTCAAACCACTCCCGAGACGTACTTCAATCTGTTCGTCTAATTGAACAAGCGCGACTTGCCCTTGTGCCGCTTCCATCGGCCCCACATTGACTTCGCCTGCGATGGCACGTTCGACTAAGCCTTGTTGGATACAATAACACGGGACGAATGCGTGATCGGAACCAATATCCGCGAGGACTGCTCCTTGTGGAATATATGAGACTACTTTTTTTAATCGTTGATCTAATGTGACGTGTGTTTGCAATGTATGTCATCCTTCCTCTTTCTAATCCATCTCTTTTTAAAATAGCTGACTTAGCCTAAAAAAGAAATACCGTGCTGTATGGCTTTTCCCAAATTCGTACAAGAAAAAAACACCTATCTCGGAGAAGAGACAGATGTTTTTGACTTATTTCTTTTCTGCAAGCCATTTCGCTAAAACAGTGGCTTCTTCGTCGTTAGCAAGACCCCCAGGCATTTGCCCTTTACCATTCATAGCGATGTCTTTGATTTCTTCTTCTTTCAGCTTCGCACCGACTTTAGTTAAGTTCGGACCTGCTCCGCCTTCGAGATTGCCGCCGTGACATCCTGTACATCCTTTTGATGCAAATAAATCTTCTGGCTTCATTTCAGCTGTTGATGGACCCTTTTCAGCTTCTTTCGCCTGATCTACGCCAAAGTATGACAATGAAATCATGGCAATGATTGCGATGATCGCAATCGCTGCGAACGGTACTAATGGATTACGCATTTGGATTTCCCCCCATATTCTATACCCAACCAAGTTGGTGACTGAATGGTATTCCCCGTTACTATTCTACTGTAAAAAAAACAGAGAAGGAAGAAAAAAACAAAACTTTTTCTTCCTTCTCACCAAATTTTCATATTTTCTTCACACTTTTAAAATCAATCCAAGAAGTCTTTCAGACGTTTTGAACGACTCGGGTGGCGAAGTTTACGTAAAGCTTTCGCTTCAATTTGACGAATCCGCTCGCGCGTAACACCAAATACTTTACCGACTTCTTCAAGCGTCCGTGTCCGACCATCATCAAGACCAAAACGAAGACGTAACACGTTTTCTTCCCGGTCCGTCAATGTATCGAGGACATCTTCAAGTTGTTCTTTCAATAATTCATACGCAGCTGCGTCTTGAGGCGCCGTTGCGTCTTGATCTTCAATGAAATCACCGAGATGCGAATCGTCCTCTTCCCCGATTGGTGTTTCGAGTGACACCGGTTCTTGAGCGATTTTTAAAATCTCACGTACTTTCTCAGGTGTTATTTCCATCTCTTTTGAAATTTCTTCAGGCGTCGGTTCACGTCCTAAGTCTTGTAGGAGCTGACGTTGAACACGAATCAATTTATTGATCGTCTCGACCATATGAACCGGAATCCGGATTGTACGTGCTTGGTCAGCAATCGCACGGGTAATCGCCTGACGAATCCACCATGTTGCGTAGGTCGAGAATTTGTATCCTTTTGTATAATCGAATTTCTCGACCGCTTTGATTAATCCCATGTTTCCTTCTTGAATCAAGTCGAGGAACAACATACCACGTCCGACGTAACGTTTTGCAATCGAGACGACAAGACGTAAGTTCGCTTCAGCAAGACGCTTTTTCGCTTCTTCATCGTTTTGTTCAATTCGTTTTGCAAGTTCGACTTCGTCCTCTGCATTCAAGAGATCGACACGACCGATTTCTTTCAGGTACATCCGGACAGGGTCATTGATTTTAACACCTGGTGGGACAGAGAGATCGTTTAAATCCGCCTCTTCTTTATCGTCACCCGTACCATCGTTGTTTACTTTGATACCTTCAGTCTCTAACAATTGAAGAAACTCTTCAAATTGTTGCGCATCCATCGATTCAAATGAGCTGAGCTTATCTTCGATTTTTTGATGCGATAGTTCCCCATTTTTATGTCCGAGCGCGATTAGTTCATCCTTCGCGAGACGGAGTATTTCTGCTTCTGATCTTGCTTTTTCTGCCATCGAACCATACACTCCTTCCACATCATGCAACAGGTCATCGATCTTTTAAGCGTCGTTTCCGTTCGATGATTGCCTGCATTAGTTCCGCTTGAGCACGGATATCTGTTTGTTGATTCAAACGTGACTTCTCTTCATCGAGTGTCCGTCGTTGTCGTTCATTTTGAACGGCGCGTATATAATGACTCAACAAATCCGGATCGTACTCCGGCATGAGCATAAACTCTAAATCGGCGACGATTCGTTGAAGCGATGCATCTTGTAACATCGTCAAGAAGCGGTCCGGATTTGCCGGAGCACCTGCTCCATAAAACTCATATAATTTACCGGCGATCAGCTGATGCGCCGGATCATTAAAATCGACTCCGAGTTGATCTCGGACTTCCATTCCAACCTCCTCTGACCGAATCATGTAAGCAAGTAAAAAACGTTCTGCCCGCTTCCAGTTCGTAAATGTTCGGTCTTGAGGTGCTGCGACGTTCGTTTGTCGTTCGACGCGACGTTCCTGCTTTACTTTAGGTGCTTGTAACGGTTTCACTTGTGACAATAACGATTCTTTCGATAACTGGAATTCTTCCGCTAGCTTACCAAGATAAATATCTCGAAGCAGAGGATTCGTTGTCCGATTAATCTCCTCAAGCATAGTTTCAATATATCGAACGCGTTCTCCTTCTAATCGCAAGTTTTTTTCTTGACGAAAATAAAAAGATTTGAATTCAAGACTTGAAACCCGTTCTTGTTCCACTAGACGAATAAATGTTTCTTCGGAATGAGTTCCGATGTACGAATCCGGATCTTCTTCATCCGGTAGCCGAATGACGGAACAATCTACCGCAACATCTTCAAGAAGACGTAATGCTTTAATCGTCGCTGCCCGACCGGCTTTGTCTCCGTCATAGCAAATAATGACTTCATCGACGATCCGTCCAAGATTTTGTGCATGGACAGGAGTTAAGGCCGTTCCTAAAGAGGCTACGGTATAGGATATACCCGCTTGAGCGACTCGTACAACATCTAAATTGCCTTCTACGAGCACAACTTGTTTATTTTTACGCATCGCGCCCCGTGCTTGTGCAAAACCGAACAGTAATTCACTTTTATTGAAGAGCGGTGTCTCTGCCGTATTGACGTACTTCGGGTCTCTTCCATCAATGGAACGTCCACTGAATCCAACAACCGTGCCATCACGATCTGAAATCGGAAAGACGACCCTGCCGTTAAATCGATCGCGATAATCGCCATCTCTACCTACAGAAATCAATCCAGCTTCCACCATTTCATCCAAGTCAAAATTACGCCGGGTCAAGGAGTCGACTGTAAAACGTTCTTGGTCTGGAGCATAGCCGAGTTTAAATTCACGCATCGCCGATTCGCCAATTCCCCGTTTTTCAAGATATTCACGACCGGCGTCACCAGCGGCTGTCTGTAACATGACTTCATGGTACAAATCAGCAACGATTCGATGCGCTTCACGCATCCGGTATTTCTTTTCTTGATCTGGTGTCGATTCAGTCTGATCAGATCGCTCGAACTCCGGTAATGTCACGTCCGTTCGATCAGCGAGTTTCGAGACGGCTTCCGGAAAACTCATCCCTTCCGTTTCCATGACGAAGGTGATGGCGTTTCCGCCCGCTCCACAACCAAAACAATAATACATTCCTTTATCAGGCGAGACCGAAAAAGAGGGGGATTTTTCTGAATGGAATGGACATAACCCTGAATACCGATTCCCTTGTTTTTTTAATTCTACACGTTCAGAGATTAGTTCAACGATATCCGTCGCTTGGCGAACCTGATCGACCAGTTCATCCGGAATTCTTTTCAATCGTCCCACCTCCTCTTCTCAACTCTTATATATATACCCGCAATGAAACGGAACGAATACTCGTTCCGTTTCATTGGAAAAATTGCATCATCTCATTTATCAGCTAGACTAGTATACTACGCAAGTACTTTCTTGACTAGTCATGTGCCTTTCCTGAAATTCCCGTCAAAATCAAGTTCGCTGTTTCTTCAACTGCCTTATTTGTCACATCGATGATTTGACAGCCAATCCGCTCATACAATTTTTTCGCATAATCAAGTTCACGATTGATGCGATCGATTTGTGCGTAGGCAGCTTCCGGTTTCAAACCAAGCGAACGTAACCGTTCCATCCGGATATCAATCAACTTCTCAGGAGAAATCAATAATCCGAAACACTTTTCTTTCGGAATATCGAAAAGTTCTTCTGGTGGTACAGATTCCGGAACGAGAGGAACATTCGCAACTTTGTACCGTTTCAAAGCAAGGTATTGTGAGAGAGGAGTCTTCGACGTTCGTGAGACACCAATCAAGACGATATCAGCCCGTTTAATTCCGCGTGGATCCCGACCGTCATCATACTTCACAGCGAATTCGACCGCTTCGATTTTCCGGAAGTATTCCTCATCCAAACGATAAATTAGCCCTGGCTCTTCTTTAGGTTGCATCCCGAGTCGATCTTCCATCGTATCAAGCAACGGTCCAAGTAAGTCGATTGCTTCGACTTCGTGAGCCTTCGCCGTCTCCGCAAGCAAACGACGGTGCTTCGCATGGACGATCGTATAAACAATCGTCGCCCGCTCTTCTTTCGCATGCAAAACGAGATCATAAATCACTTGATCGTCATCGACGAATGGGATCCGGACTGTTTCAATCGCCCGCTCCGGAAATTGAATCGCTGCTGCACGAACAACAAGTTCACACGTTTCACCCACTGAATCACTGACTACATAAATACGTTGTCTCATCTGTGAGCCTCCTCTTAAATTTCTTCATCTCTTGCTAACGCGACCAGTACTTTCGTCATGTTCGTCTTCGTCATCCGTCCGACGACTTTCAGGATGCCATCACTGTTTTCAACGACAGGCATCGAGTCGATTTGTTTTTCGATCAACTTCATCCCGGCCCCGATCAATGTTTCCGTTTTCTCACACACTGTCAAGTTCGGCATCCGCGTCATGATGATATTAACGGGCAATGAATCGAGTTCTTGGTTCCCGATTGCAGCTCGTAAAAAGTCTTTTCGTGATAAGACACCAACGAGTGCATGATCATTGCCAACGACGAAGAGCGAACCGACATCTTCTAAGAATAAGTGAACGATTGCGTCGTAAACGGTCATACTCTCATGAATCACCTTGGCAGAAGACATGAACTCGCCGACTGTCAACGTGTCGAGTTTCTCATGAAGCATCGAGGCGTTCTTTTTACCAACATACATATACCCGACGCGCGGACGCGCTTCGAGCATTCCTGTCATCGTCAAAATCGAGAGATCTGGTCGTAATGTCGCCCGCGTCAAGGAGAGCTCAGACGCAATTTGCTCTCCTGTGATCGGACCATTTTCTTTGACGATTTGGAGTATCTTTTTCTGCCGTTCATTTAACTTCATCGGCTCATCCGTCCTTTGTTTACACTAAAGTGAGTGCATTGAATCGTGCGACCGCTTGAATCGCGTCCGCGAAACGTTTCATTTCGCTTAAACGGTTCGATCGAATCGCATCGTCTTCTGCCATGATCATCGTCCCATCAAAATAGGCTGTAATGGCTGGAACCGTTGATTCAAGTGCGCCCATCGCTGTTTCGAAATCAGATTGCTCTACTGCCGCTGCGACTTGTGGAATGACCTGTTCGATTCGTTCATGTAAAGTACGTTCCGCTTCATTTTCAAAGAGCTCCGGATTGATAGTAACGACCGTTTCCGCTTTTTTCGAGATGTTGAGTACACGGCTCAACTGTTCGACTGTTTTCTTGAATGTGTCCCGTTGCGTCGCCGCTTCAAGCATTGCTGCTCGTTTTTCATTCGCTCCGACCGTCATATCAAGTTGAAGTGCTGCTTCAACGACGTCATGACGATACCCTTTTTCCGATAAACGGAACTTGAGGCGTTGACTGAAGAATTCTTGCATCGCCACTTTTACTGATTCTGCATCTGTCTGATAAAGACCTGCTTTAATTTGAGCTGTCACTACGAAATCAATCAGTTCAACGAGTGTCATTTGGATATTGCGATCCGCTAAGACTTGGACGATTCCCTGAGCCTGGCGGCGTAACGCATAAGGATCGGCAGAACCGCTTGGAATCATACCAACACCGAAGAAGCCAGCGACGCTGTCCAACTTATCGACGACGGCAAGTAGCGTCCCGGTTGGTGTCGCCGGACTTTCATCCCCAGCGAAGCGTGGCATGTAGTGCTCGCGGATCGCCGCTGCGACTTCCTTGTCTTCTTGTTTCATGTTTGCATAACGCTCGCCCATCAAACCTTGGAGCTCCGTGAACTCATAGACCATCTGACTGACGAGATCGAATTTATAGATATGACCGGCACGATCGACTTTCGTTCTGTCGGCTGAGAAGCGGTCTGCAAGCGCAAGCGCCATCTCACGTACGCGGCGAACTTTTTCACCCGTCGTTCCAAGTTTTTCATGGAAGACGATTTTGTCGAGACGGGCTGCTTGTGCGTCGATATCCGCTTTCTTATCTTCTTCGTAGAAGAATTGCGCATCGGCAAGACGGGCACGAATGACTTTTTCATTTCCGCGGGCGACGTTCTCGATGTGTTGCGCGTTCCCGTTACGCACCGTCACGAAATAATGCAGTAACGTACCATTACGTTTTACAGGGAAGTAGCGTTGGTGCTCTTTCATCGTCGTGATTAAGACTTCTTCCGGCAATTCAAGGTACGCTTCGTCAAACGCACCGAATAAGGCAGTTGGATATTCGACGAGGTTCGTGACTTCTTCAAGCAGTGACGCATCGATCGGTACTTCGAATTGTTCTGATTGTGCTAGTGCTTCGATTTGTTCTTCAATCATTTGGCGGCGTGCTGCATAACTGACGATGACATGCTCACCAGCCAATGCTTCGACATACGCATTCGGACGTAAAATCGTGATGTCTTGACCAAGGAAACGATGGCCACGTGACGTCCGTCCTGTTTCGACTGATGCGACTTCGAACGGAATGACTTGATCGTCAAGTAAGGCAATCAACCAACGGATCGGACGCATGTAACGGAGCGGTTGTGTACTCCAGCGCATGTTTTTCGGGAAGTTCATCGCCTCGATCACTTGTTTTAGCCCCGTCAATAACGTCGCTGTTTCTTGTCCTGCTTCCTTACGCGTCGCATAGATGTATTCGACTCCTTTTTCTTCACCAAGGAATAGATCATCTGTCGTCAATCCTTTTCCACGAGCAAATCCTTCCGCCGCTTTCGTCCAGCTCCCGTCCGCATCTTGCGCGATTCGTTTAGCTGGTCCTTTTAACGTTTCTTCCAAATCCGTTTGGCGTTCCGCGATTCCTTTAACGAGAACAGCGAGACGGCGCGGTGTTGAAAAGGCTTCGACTGTATCAAATGTAATCCGTGCTTCTGTCAAAAATGTCGTTACACGTTCCTTCAGTTGTGTTTCAGACTGCAAGACGAAGCGTGCCGGCATTTCTTCGAGACCGATTTCAAGTAATAATTCATGCATGTGATTCACCAGCTTTCGATTTAATCAATGGGAAACCTAAACGTTCCCGCTCTTCGATGAAACTTTGAGCACAACGGCGCGACATGTTCCGGACACGGTGGATGAATCCTGTTCGTTCCGTGACGGAAATCGCTCCTTTTGCATCGAGCAAATTAAAGGTATGTGAGCATTTTAAGATGTAGTCATACGCCGGGAACACAAGGTTTTCGTCGAGCGCCCGGTTCGCTTCTTTTTCATACTGATCAAACAATGTGAACAATAAATCAACATCTGATGTCTCGAACGTATATTTGGAATGTTCGAATTCTGGTTGATAGAAGATATCGCCATAGCGGAACCCGTCCGTCCAGACTAAGTCAAAGACACTTTCGACATCTTGAATATACGACGCGAGACGCTCGATACCATACGTGATTTCCACTGCAATCGGATTACACTCAATTCCACCAACTTGCTGGAAATATGTGAATTGCGTGATTTCCATCCCGTTCAACCAGACTTCCCAACCAAGACCTGCTGCACCAAACGTCGGGTTTTCCCAGTTGTCTTCGACAAAACGAATGTCGTGTTCAAGCGGATTGATGCCGAGGAGTTCTAGACTTTGTAAGTAGAGTTCCTGAATGTTGTCAGGAGACGGTTTCATGATGACTTGGAATTGATGATGTTGATACAACCGGTTCGGGTTTTCCCCGTATCGTCCGTCAGCCGGGCGACGTGACGGCTCTGTATAACAAACGTTCCACGGTTCTGGTCCTAAGCTCCGTAAGAATGTCATCGGGTTCATCGTCCCGGCACCTTTTTCTACATCATATGCTTGCATCGTCAAACAACCTTGTTCCGCCCAAAATTTCTGTAACGTCAAAATCATGTCTTGTACTGTCATTTTCAAGAGATCCACCTCCAAAATTTATAAGGAAACACAAAAACGTCCCTATGTACAACATGGTTGTACATAGGGACGAGACAAGCCCGCGGTTCCACCCTACTTGCATGCGTAGCATGCCACTCTTTTACGGGAACACTCAAAAATGCCGTTCACACCCGTTTCATATCCAGCTCACACTATCCTGGAATCGCTTGAATGAAGAGGAGGTGCTACTCCTTTTTCTCATCGTGTTCGTTTAGTTAGTTCTTCCGCACTTATTCTACCGAACGTACGCGTAGTCTGTCAATCATTCTCAAGGTTGAGCAATTGATCGAGAACGCGCTTCGATCGTAACCGAAGTCCACTATAACGTTCCATGTAGGCATCCATGATTTGACGCAGTAATCGTTTCGTTTCCGGCTTGACCGTGACCGTACCGATCCGTGAAAAATCATAGACGGAAAAGACATAGAGCATCTTTGCAACTGACTCCTGCAAGAATACGGCATACTCATCTTCATGACGATGGCGCTTACAGAGCAGTCCGCCATGGTTCAGCGAAAAGGCGAAAGGTGCTTCCGTACTCCCGCAAATCGTACAGCCGTTTAAGTGCGGAGCGATACCAAGATGACGCAACAAGCGTAGTTCAACAATGAACGATACGACATCCGGATCAAGTCCTTCGTCCATCGCCTCCAGTCCGTCGACGAATAAATCATACAACGTCGGATAGGCGACGCGTTCGTCAAGTGCCTTATCCGCAAGTTCGAGCAGGTACATCGCATATGACATCAAGAGGACATCTTGCCGGATATGTGAATACCCGGTGATGACATCCGCTGATTTTAATTGACCGAGTCCACGTGACCTCGGGTAGACATAGACCGCCCGAATAAACGGCTGACTTGCTGCATTAAACCGGCTACCCGGTTTCTTCGCACCACGAGCCATGACGGCGAGCTTTCCGTATTCACGCGTCAGCAACGTGATGATTTTATTCGATTCACCATACACGACCGTTCGTAATACGAGCCCTTCCGCCTTATCAATCATCGCTTAATACTCATCGTCGCGGAAGCCGAGTTCACGCAATTGTCCGGCTTTGTTACGCCAGTCTTTTTGCACTTTGACCCATAGGTTCAAATAGACTTTCGTTCCGAGAAGCATTTCGATGTCCGTCCGTGCTTCAGACCCGATTTCCTTGAGGAGTGCCCCACGTTTCCCGATGATGATGCCTTTTTGCGAATCACGTTCGATTAAAATCGTCGCGTGGACGTCGACCATATTGCCGTCCTCACGTGTTTTGATTTGATCAATCGCAACTGCGATCGAATGCGGTACTTCGTCTCGTGTTTTTTGTAAGACTTTTTCGCGAATCATTTCCGAGATAATAAAGCGTTCCGGATGATCCGTTACTTGATCGGCCGGATAATACATCGGTCCTTCTGGTAAAAGTTTCGCAACCTCACCGAGGAGCGGTTCAACATTATTACCTTGAAGAGCAGAAATCGGCACGACCGCTGCAAACTCTAATTCGTCTTTATACGACTCAATGATTGGCGGAATGTCATTCGGATGAATCAAGTCGACCTTGTTCATGACGAGAATGATTGGCGTATCAAGGCCTTTCAACTTCTCGATGATGAAGTCGTCGCCTTTTCCTTTTGGCTCCGTCACGTTGATCATGAAGAGAATCGCATCGACTTCACGCAAAGCGTTTGTCGCAACTTTCATCATGAAGTCACCGAGCTTATGCTTTGGTTTATGAATTCCTGGCGTATCGATGAAGACCGTCTGCACATCATCCGTTGTGTAAACACCTTGAATCTTGTTTCGTGTCGTCTGTGGCTTATCTGACATGATTGCAATTTTTTGACCGATGACACGGTTCAAAAACGTCGATTTCCCGACATTCGGACGACCGATGATCGAGACGAATCCCGATTTAAATCCTTCTTTAAACATTGAGATCTCCCTTCGTGAACGCACCTGGTAACAATGCGCCAACGGTTGTTTCTGTGACATCACCTGTTAAGTTCGTCAAATAGATTGGCATATCTGCATCACACATTTCGAACAGGACTTGGCGGCATTGTCCGCATGGTGCTACTGGACCTTCCGTGTCTGCTACGACAGCCATCGCTGCATATTCACGTGCATCTTGTGCCCATGCTGAGAAGACGGCTGTCCGCTCTGCACAGTTGCAGAGACCGTAAGCGGCGTTTTCGATGTTACACCCGTGGAACACTTGTCCGTCTTTTGTTAAGAGAGCAGCTCCGACTTGGAACTTCGAATATGGAACGTACGCTTTTTCGCGTGCAATTTTAGCTTGTTCGAGTAATTGTTCTGTTTTCATGTCATTTTTCCCCTTTTAGCAACTTTGTTGGCCAAAAAAGGCCGGATTCTTATTGTACCAAATATGGGACGAAGATGCATAGTGCAATCACAATTGATGTAAGCGCCAACACTAAAACTGCACCGCTTGCGATGTCTTTTGCCGCCTTGGCTAACGGATGCCACTCTTTCGTCACTAAATCGACCGTTCTTTCAAAAGCTGTATTCAGCATTTCCGCACCTAGAACGGTACCGATCGTTAAAAATAAGATGGCACGTTCAACGGACGAAAGTGGGAAATAAAATGCTGCAATCGTGACGACTAGTCCGAGAACAAAATGAACTTTCATATGTCGTTCTTCTCGAACGGCTTGTCGGATGCCCGCTAGCGCATGGACAAACGGAACCCACCAGGACTTCACAACTCGCCTCGATACAACTCGAAGTGATGTAGAATTTCCTCCTGACGTTTTGTCATGACTTCTTCATCTGCCTTTTCGATGTGGTCATACCCTAACAGATGTAAAAAACCATGGACGGCTAGAAAACCAAGTTCCCGCTCAAACCGATTTCCATATTCAGCCGCTTGTTCCCGACACCGTTCGACGGAAATGATTAAATCACCCAGTACAACGGGTTCGTCTTCTAGTAATTGAAAGTCAATTTCATCTTCTCCGAGCTCATCCATCGCAAACGAAATGACGTCCGTCGCTTGATCTTTCCCACGCCAGTCGCGATTGATTTCTCTGATTTCTTCATTCGTCACGAATGTGACGGACAGCTCACTATTGACTTCGACTTCTTCTTGTTTCGCAGTATAAATAAGAATCGATTCGACTAAGCGCTGCTGTTCCTCGCTCAATAAGTTTCCCTCGTCTGTCATATAAGTATTCATTTCGTTTCCTCTTTCTTTAATTCAGGATATTCAATCCGTTCGTGGAACAATCCCGAAAGCGTATGACACGCACTTTCCCCGACACGATAAATGTCACGTGTCGTAATGTCACATTCCGCGAATTGATCGTCGAGCATCTTCTCTCGAATGATTTTCGAGACAAGATCACGAATCCCCTCTTCAGTCGGAGACTTCATCGAGCGGACAGCTGCTTCAATCGAATCCACAATCATGATGACTGCCGCTTCTCGTGTCTGTGGTTTTGGTCCACTGTAACGGAATTCCGCTTCGTTGACTTCACCTTGCTCCGTTGCTTTTACATAGAAGTAGCGGAGTAACGACGTACCGTGGTGCTCTTGGCAAATCGCGACGATTGCCCCCGGGATTTTTGCTTCTTGTAAGAGTTCTACTCCATCATCCGTATGCGCTAAAATAACACGCGCCGACTCGATTGGTGTCAATCGATCGTGCGGATTACGGCCATGTTGATTTTCGATGAAATAAAGCGGACGGCGGGTTTTCCCAAGGTCATGATAATAAGCACCAACTCGCGCAAGTAACCCATCTGCCCCGATTGCTTCACATGCCGTTTCAGCTAAATTCGCGACCATCATACTATGATGATACGTTCCTGGTGCTTCGACCAGTAATTTCTTTAATAACGGATGTGTAGGATTTAACAGTTCTAATAACCGTGTCGGAGCCAAGATTCCGAAAGTCATTTCTAAAAATGGTAACAAACCAATCGCGAAGATAGCACTCAATACGCCGCTCGCGATCGCAAACGCCGTTAACGTTAGCGTTTCCTGAAGTTCAAGTTGCCCACTGCGCATCAATAAGAAGGTAAAGAAGACAACGATGTTCGCAGCAGAAATCATTAAACTACTCAAGAAAATCCGTCGTCGTGACAAACTCGATTGTAAAAAGAATGTCGCGACGAGTCCGCCTACCACTAAGTAAATCGCAATGTTAAAACTAAAGTTTTGGTTCGTGCTATAGAAAAATGTGCCGGCAAGCGCCATAAAGAGTGTGCTGGACAAGGCGATTCGTTCATTCAGCAAATTTCGTAAAACGAGTGCCGCGAATGTCGTCGGTGTCAACAAGTACAGTACAGGATTGATATCCTCTGCCAAAAACGCCATTCCGTATGTCACGACAAGTTGCAAAATCACGACAAGATAGACAAGACCGAACAAACGTACTTTACCCATCTTCGCGTATCGAAGATTTGAACGAGCGATGAATCCATATAACAGCAACGTCATTAAACCACTCAAAAGTAACGTTCCTAACAATGGTTTGAACGACTTCCGGTCAGAGATCAATCCGACAAGCTTAAGCTGACGGTATTCATCTTGCGAAATCACTTCACCACGCTTAACGATAACCTCCCCTTCAGAAATGATGACAGGTTCGACTTTATCGCTCGTTTGATTTCGTAATTGCTCCGTCTTCTCAGGGTCATACACGTAGTTCGTGACAATCAATTGATCGGTCAATGCCTTACTGACCGCTTTTAATGAAAAAGATAATGGTGTTCGGTCGATGTCGAGCCGTGCATTCTCACGCGCTTCTGCTAACTCTCCGTCCTCAGAAGAAATCCGCTGTTTCATTGCTTCTTCAATTGCCGTAATCACCGCGTCACGTGTCGTGCTTCGAACGGACGAAGAAGACGTCGCAAGCAAACGCAATTCATCATCTTTCAATAAATCAGCCGCCTCTGTATTTCGAAGCCGCTGCTTAATCCGTCCGATGTCTTCTGCCTTCGTTATACCTTTTAAGCTCGCAAAGAGTTGTTCCACCTTATCAATTTGTTGCGATGCATATTCTTTTTTGACCGTATACTGACTGTCAATCGCAGCTACGGTATTTTCTTTAATCTGTCTGGTCGCTTCACGGTCTTCGATGGTCAAAGGAGATCGGATATCTTCTTCCGCGATAGAGAAGGCTTCTGCCGCCAAAGCTTCCGGACGAACGGACACATACATCATCGTTGACACGATGATGTAAAATCCAATCGTCAGCAAGCTGATCCACAGTCCTATTTTCCGCATGTCTTAGTCCCCTTCCCCTTACTTTCATGGTTGAGTTTCAGCCGATTTCTTGGCTGTACGCATCAATGATTTTCCGGACAAGTGGATGACGAACGACATCAGCAGAACTGAAGTGTTCAAAATGAATGCCTCGAACATCACCTAACAAATTCAAGGCTTCTTGCAATCCAGAGGCTTTTCCCCGAGGCAAGTCGACTTGCGTCAAATCTCCTGTAACAATCATTTTCGAATGAAATCCGAGTCGCGTCAAAAACATTTTCATTTGTTCTTTTGTCGTATTTTGAGCTTCATCCAAGATGACGAAGGCATGTTCGAGCGTTCGTCCACGCATGTAGGCAAGTGGAGCAATTTCAATCACACCGCGCTCTAATAAGCGCGCCGTATGTTCGACACCTAACACATCATGGAGCGCATCGTATAACGGACGAAGGTAAGGATCGACTTTTTCTTTTAAGTCCCCCGGTAAGAAACCTAGACTTTCACCAGCTTCAACAGCAGGACGTGTAAGGACAAGCCGTTTCACATGCCCCTCTTTCAGGGCTTTCGCCGCCATGACGACAGCTAAATACGTTTTCCCTGTCCCAGCAGGTCCGATTCCGAACGTTAAATCGTATTTCTCAATACCGCGTACATAACGTGCTTGACCTAGTGTTTTTGCACGTAATGGTTTTCCTTTATGATTCGTATGAACGACGGTGTCATATAATTCAAGTAATTCATCGACTCGATTTTGTCGTGCCAATTGAATTGCACTTGTTGCGTCACGCTCCGTTAAAACTGCCCCACGATTCACGAGCTGCGTGAGAACGCCGATGACTTGTGTCGCCAGTCTAATCGAGTCCTCCATTTCTGCTTGAACAACCAATTCATCACCTCGATGAACGAGCTGAACATCAAGTTCTGCCTCCATTGTTTTAAGCACCGCATCATTCGGTCCAACGAATGCTTGCGTCTGATCTGAATTCGAGAATGCGAATGGAATTCTTTCATTAAATATCACGTTATGATTGGCCTCCTAATGATGGACAACAGTATGTCATCGCCACAAATCTATTCTCTTCTACTTTAGCATTTCCTAATAATAGATGGAAAGAAAAACCCATCTTGTTGAAACACCTAAAAAGGTCAGCTCCCCTTAAAATTAGGAAGCTGACCTGTTCTTATGAATGGGGTGTTTTCGTTTTACGTTTTGAAACGGGTGGACCGAGGACTTCACTCCAGATGATGGCACGACGTGCTTCTTCTTGCGTCGTTTGCATCCCTGTTTTCTTGACCGCTTTCGTCCCGATTGCTCCTTCGGCGATTGAACCTTTAATCTGTCCGATATTCGTACTCGTTTTAGAAACCAGTTGACGATCCGTATGCCGTTGCATGTCCGTTCGACGATCTTCTAACAGCGGACGTTGCTGTTTCTTTTTTACAGCCGGCGGTGCATCATCCTTCGTCATCGCTTCCGCCTGCCCCACCATGTTCTTCACATAATCCCCAAACTCTTTTGATGGCGTCCTTGTCGGTTGGTTAGCTTTACTTTTATCTGCCGCTTTAGAAATGACAGAAATGACGCCAAATGCCACCATTAAACCGACCCAGATTAAACTTCCCATCCTACATCATCCTTTATTGTGAGTCATTCGGCGAAGACTGACCACCAATTGCCTGGCGCATCTTCGTATCTGCTGTCACGTTGAGGTAATTCGCATAATCCATCACGCTGAAGTTTCCGTCACGAAGCGCTTCCGAAATCGCAAGCGGGACTTCCGCTTCGGCTGCAACAACTTTCGCTCGCATTTCTTCGACACGTGATTTCATTTCTTGTTCGCTCGCAATCGCCATCGCACGACGCTCTTCCGCTTTCGCTTGGGCGATGTTTTTATCCGCTTCCGCTTGATCCGTTTGAAGAACAGCACCGATATTTTTCCCGATATCGATGTCCGCGATATCGATTGATAGAATTTCGAACGCCGTACCGGAATCAAGGCCTTTCGCAAGAACCGTTCGTGAAATCATTTCCGGATTTTCAAGCACTTCTTTTTGATCGTGACACGAACCGATTGTCGAAATGACACCTTCGCCGACACGGGCGATGACTGTTTCTTCACCCGCACCACCGACAAGACGGTCAATGTTAGCCCGGACTGTGATTCTTGCTTTTGCTTTTACTTCAATCCCGTTCATCGCAACACCTGCGATGAATGGTGTTTCGATGACTTTTGGATTAACTGACATCTGTACTGCTTCAAGCACGTTTCGTCCTGCCAAATCAATCGCGGCCGCACGTTCGAAACTAAGTTCGATGTTTGCACGATGCGCGGCAATCAACGCATTGACAACACGGTCGACGTTACCACCGGCAAGAAAATGACTTTCAAGTTGGTTCGTATTCAAGTTTAAGCCAGCTTTGACGGCTTTAATTAACGGATTGACGATTTTAGATGGTGTGACGCGACGTAAACGCATTCCAACGAGTGTGAAAATCGAGACGCGGACGCCGGCCGCCAAAGAACTAATCCACAGTGGGATTGGAACGAGCGTAAAGAAAATTGCGAGGAAGATTAAGACTCCTCCGGATATGAGTAGGACCGTTAACAGTTCAGGTGTCATGTGATTGACTCCTCCTTCGTAGTTTGGACTCGAACGACGACGCGTCCGTGTGTCACTTCTTTGACGATAATTCGCTCACCAGAGCCGATAAAATTCCCTTCAGTCACTGCATCGATCCGATTCCCATCGATTTCAATCGTTCCAGCAGGTCGTAAAGGCGTCAAACTGATACCTTCCTTGCCATTGAGTTGAACTTTCTCTTCATGTGACAAATACCCTTTTTCCGACGATGTCGAATCCGTCAAAATCAAACCTCTCCATAACAATGACTGGTTGGATTTGATTCTTCGGTATGCCCAGTATCCTGCCGCCAGCGACAAAAATACGGATAGACCTATCGCAAGGCCGACTTGACCGACCGTCGCACCCGCCATGATCAGGCTCGCGAGGACAGCACCGATACCCACAACTCCAAAGATACCGAATCCTGTGACGAATATTTCGATCAGCAACATAACGACACCGACCAAGAAGACCGCTAAAATCATCCCTAAGCTAAAAGACATTACTCCGTTCACCCCTTTTTATCAGAATCAGACGCTTCTCCCCTTTTGAAACACATTTCTTTGTTACTCTTATTATATACGCTTTCACCCATTAAAAGGTTTCACAACTCTTTTAATTTCTAATTATTCCGATAATATGTGTCAAAAAAACAAATAAAAAAAAAGGTATCCCGTGGGATACCTTCAAAATTGATCAATTTAATTGTTGTTTAACAAGTCGATTAATCAAAGCACCGTCCGCCTTGCCCTTAAGCTGCGGCATGACGACACCCATTACTTTCCCCATATCAGAAGGAGCAGAGGCACCCGTCTGTGCAATAGCTGCATCAACGATTTCCTGAACTTCTTCTTGAGAAAGTTGTTTTGGCATATAAGCTTCGAGCACGATAATCTCTGCTTGAATCTTCTCGACGAGGTCGTGACGATCAGCGCTTTCGAATTCTCGGAGGGAGTCGTTGCGC
Source organism: Exiguobacterium sp. N4-1P (assembly GCF_002214325.1). NCBI lineage: Bacteria > Bacillati > Bacillota > Bacilli > Caryophanales > Exiguobacterium > Exiguobacterium sp. N4-1P. The sequence goes on along the minus strand of NZ_CP022236.1, from coordinate 808,336 downwards.
TGTTTCATCTCACGTGAGAGTATAGTTAGCTCTTCCTCATCAGTTAATTCTTGCTTACCGAGTTTAATCGCTTCATTTTGCAGGGACGACTTCACCATCCGAATCGTCGTCAGACGATCTTTCTCACGCGAACGCATGGCTTCCTTCATATCCGCTGTCAAACGCTCTTGAAGACTCATGAGGATACACCCTCTCTAACGTTAGAACTTCTTACGCTTACGCGCAGCCTCCGATTTAAGCTTACGTTTTACACTTGGCTTTTCGTAGTGTTTACGTTTACGAACTTCAGCAAGCGTACCATCTTTTGAAACACCACGTTTGAAGCGACGAAGTGCGTCTTCAAGTGATTCATTTTTACGTACACGAGTTTCCACTAGTTTTCCCTCCCTCCGATATTACCGACTAAAGGAAACGTGTCAGACACGTCATATAACATTATAGTAGGAATGTACAGAATGGTCAATAGTTGATTGACATGTTCTCATTACATCCTTGATATGTTCCTTTTTGTTCCTTTCTATAGTCTCATGTCGTCCCATTATTTACAACAGATTCATCTGTTTTACCTAAAAAAACGCGGCACTTTTTGTAAGCGCTTTCTTAAAATCATTAAAATGTTTTGTCAAAACAGTGAATGATGTGTCAAAATATAAACAGTTATCTGAAAAAGGAGTTGGTATTATTTATGAAAGAAGCAAAACGAGTCATCTGGGGTCTTCTCATCGGTATCGCCTTAGGACTTGTCCTAGCCGCTCTACCTGACAAGACGATTTACGAAAAATTAAATATGTATGCCTTACAACCAATCGGGACGATTTTCTTGAACCTGATTAAAATGCTTGTTGTACCGATCGTCTTCTTCTCCATTTCCCTCGGTGTCATGGGTCTCGGGAACCCAAAAGAATTGGGTCGTGTCGGCGGAAAAGCCATCGGGTTTTTCTTATCGACGACAGCAGTTGCGATCATCATCGCACTTGGTCTTGCCTTATTAATCAAACCGGGCGAACGTGGTACTTTCTCGACGGAAGGACTCTCAAAGGCAACCGGTGAGATTCCTGATACAAGTATCATCAATACGATCGTCGGGATGTTCCCGACAAACCCGATCACGGCGATGGCGGAAGGTAACATGCTCCAAATCATCGTCTTCAGTGTGTTCGTCGGGTTCGGAATTACGTTCTTAGGTAAGAAAGCAGCAACGCTTCGTTCGTTCATCGAACAAGGCAATGACTTGATGACGTACTTAATCACACTCGTCATGAAAATGGCGCCGCTCGGAGCTTTCGCCTTGATCGCTTCAGCCGTTGGTTCATTAGGTCTTAAATCATTACAAGCAATGTTCGCGTATATGTCGATCGTCGTCTTATCATTAATCGTTCATTCATTATTCACATATGGTTCTGCCGTCTCTTTGATCGGAAAAATGAATCCGATCTTCTTCTTCAAGAAGTTTGCACCCGTCATGATGTTCGCCTTCTCGACATCTTCGTCGAACGCAACACTTCCGGTCGCGATGCAAACGGCGCAACGTGAACTTAAAGTACCACGGTCTGTCTCAAGTTTCGTTCAACCGCTTGGTGCGACGATCAACATGGACGGAACAGCAATCATGCAAGGGGTCGCGACCGTTTTCATCGCGCAAGTCTATAATGTCGATTTAACACCAGGACAACTCGCGACGGTCGTCTTGACTGCCGTTCTCGCGTCTGTCGGAACAGCTGGTGTGCCTGGAGTCGGCCTCGTCATGCTGACGATGGTCCTCCAGTCGGTCAACCTTCCCGTCGAAGGAATCGCCTTAATCATCGGGGTCGATCGTCTACTCGACATGATGCGGACTGCCGTCAACGTCACTGGTGACGCTGCTTGTGCCGTCATCGTAGCGAAATCGGAAGAAGGTAACTTAAAAGATAAGGAAGTCGAAGACGAGCGCTACGCGTAAGTTTTCCGCTTGATGAAAAAAGGTCGTCCCTACCGTGAATCACTCATGGTAGGGACGACCTTTTTGTATCTTGTTATTTTTTTAGAACAAATGAACTGAGTGGATCTACCGTGATGCTGCCTGAAACATTTCGAAGTGTTTTCGTCCCTGCTGTTTTACCATCGACGATCAACTTCCACTTTCCTTTCGGAAGCGTCAGCTTGACCGCAGCACGTTTTGCGTTATGGACAACGAACAACTCTGCTTTTTGATGTGGTGCATCTTCTGAAAGTTGATACGCGACGACTTGCTCCATCGTATCGACAAACGTCAAATACCGTCTGATGTCTTTCGCTGATCCGAGGTGAAGTGCCGGATTTGCTTTCCGGACTTCAATCAAGCCCTTCATGTAATCGACGTCTTGTTGACGATCCATCTTCCGTTTCCAGTCGAGCTGGTTGACGGAGTCCGGTGATTTATACGAATTATGGTCGCCGCCCTTCGTCCGCATGAAATCTTGACCGGCATGAATGAACGTCGTCCCTTGTGACGTTAACAGGATGCTTGACGCCAAGCGGTGCATTTTCGTTTTCGTCGCATCCGTATCGTTCGGGTTCGTTAAGTTCAACTTATCCCATAACGTATGGTTGTCGTGTGCTTCCACATACGTGATGGTTTGATTCGGCTCTGCTGCAAATCCTGTGATGTCTTGGTTATACGCAATCTCACCGACGATTCCGCGTTTAATGCGTGTTTCAAGACCTGTTTTCCCGTTAATGAATCCTGCATCCGTATCTTCAAAGACACTTCCTTTAAGCGCATCACGCAAGTTATCGTTGAAGTGGGCGACGCCCGGCATTTGTTTTGCATTTGTCTGATTCGCTTTTTCTGTTTCAGGAAGTGGTGTGTTCAAGCTCCACCCTTCGCCAAAAACAAGGATTGATGGATCGATTTTAGTTGTCGTCTTTTTGACGGCATTCATCGTCTTGACGTCATGGATCCCCATCAAATCAAACCGGAAACCGTCCCAGTGGTACTCTTTTGCCCAGTATCCGACGGAGTCGACGATCAACTTATGCATCATCTGGCGTTCTGACGCTGTATCATTCCCGACACCCGTCCCGTTCGCTAAATCGCCACCCGCTGTGTAACGGTAATAGTAACCCGGGACGATTTTATCGAGGTTCGATGCTTTGGCGTCGAACATATGGTTGTAGACGACATCCATGACGGCACGTAGCCCATTGTCATGAAGACCTTGAATCATCTGTTTCATCTCTGTGATTCTGACTTTCGGGTCATATGGATTCGTCGCATATGAACCTTCTGGTGCATTGTAGTTTTTCGGGTCATATCCCCAGTTGTATGATTTTAGCGGATTCGTCTCATCGACGGAAGCCGTATTGAAGTCGTACACTGGAATGAACTGAACATGTGTGATGCCAAGTTCTTTGAGATGATCAAGTCCTGTTTTCGTCTTCGTTTTCTTGCCATCTTTCATTAAACGTGTTCCACGTTCAACTACTCCGAGGTACTTCCCTTTTTGCTTAATTCCTGAATCATATCTTGAACCGGTCACATCAAACATCGACAAATCACGGACGTGGGTTTCATAGATGATGGCATCTGTCGCTTGTTTAAGCGGCATCTTTGATTTCGTCCAGCGTTTCGGATCCGTCTCCTTTAAATCAACGACAACACCTTGATCCCCATTGACAGCAACAGCTGTCGCATATGGATCGACGGCACGCGTCGTATCTTTTGCATGTTTCACTTCATATGTGTAGCCTGTCCCGTCGAGGTCACCTTTTACAGTGACGGTAAAGACGCCACGATCACCACGTTTCATCTCGATTTCTTGTGTGATGTCTTTTGTTGTTGCTGCTGCTTGTTTTGGTAACTTGTATAACTCGAGCTCGACCGTTTGAGCGGTTGGTGCCCACAAACGGAACGTCGTTTTTGATTTTTTATACGTCACACCTAACTTGCCATCATAGGCATACTTTTGATCAAAGGCATCAGAACGTAAGACCTGTCCTGCTTCAAGCACGCCTTCACCGAAGACAGGATGTGTCACAGTCACGATCTTTGCTAAATCGATGTCGGACGAAACCGTTACTTCAAGTGTCTTCGCGTCAAGTTGTGTGACGACCGGATTGACGAGTCCCGTGAACGAAAATTGTCCGATATCGTCTGCTGAGACGGGCGCGTTCGTTTTGAGCGTCAGCTTCTTAAAGTCATCTGCGAGGAAACTCGTAATCTTAGGTGTCCGGTCAATTTCCGGTTTTCTGTAGTAGATTGTTTGATCCCCTTCGATTAACCAGATGTCTTTTGCTCCGGCATAGAAGAAACGATCCGCCCCGTCTTTTTCAGACCAGCCTTCGATATGCGGAATGATCCCGACGAGTCGTTGTTTCGTTGGGTTCGCAAGCGACACGGTTGTGACAGCACCAAACTCATCTTGTTGATTAAATTCAAACCGTTGTCCATCTGCCGCATTCGGCCATGCCCAAACGCCATATTTTTCATAATCGTTGTCATAACGATAATAATGGACGTTCGTTTTGATTGATTCGACGTCAGCCCCGCCTGTCGGATTGACCGGTGAGACGTCTTTACTTCCGGATGCAATCCACACTTCCGCGACACCATCTTTAATCATGTCTTTTGTGATGAATCGGTCATTTTCAGAACCGGAATCTTTGTTCCAGTTATCATCACGGACGATAAAGCCGATTTTTTCTGGTTGGTCGACCGGGAATTCATAAGCGGCAACCTTTCCGTATGCATCTTCTCCGTTAAAGACGTGCGCCTTGTTCGGGAAGTAATCCGGTCCGTTCGCCCAGAGCCAGAGATTCCAATCTTTTTCTGACGTTTTATCTTCTTTGTAGTGAATGATGACGAGCGTCGATTTGCCTTTTTCGAGCGCTAATCCGTTCACTGGGAGTAAACTGAAAATTAGTGCAAACGTTAGCACAACTGCACAGACTGATTTCCATCGATTCATGTTCCATCCTCCTTGAATGTATGTAATCGTTTTCATTTCCATTTTCCACACGAATTCCCATACTGTCAAAGTATATTTTAGTTAACTAAAGAAAATAAGCCTTTCGGACCAGAACAAAAAAGGGCTGACTCATAAGTCAGTCCAAAATCAATCCTATATCGATCAAATGCTTATGAAACTTAAAAAACCTGCATGGGTAGGCTGTTCTGTCACATTTCCCTGTCTCGACTCGTCTTCAAAGCGGCAACCTTACGCGCCGCTTTGGAAGCGATTCAAGACGGAAGACGCTTTTAATTCTCGCCACTTTGTCTACAAAGTGAAGAAAACGACAACTCCACAGTCTGTGTTATCCCTTCATCAATGCTTCGAGTGCTTGTTTCGTTTCCCGCATCGACGCATCCGAGGCGAAGAAATACCAAATGCCGTCACTTGCGATATACCCTTCGCCGTCGATTTTCAAGGATTGTAAGTGTTTGAAACCGGTTTGATTCTCTTGTGCCAGTTGGGTCGCTTCAGAAAACGTAATGTTCGTACTGAAATTATCCTCTAAGACCTGACTGAGTTGTTCGAGCTTCGTTAAAATGTTCGGACCTGCAAGTTTCATTCCGACAGACTCAAGAACTTGCCGTTGCCGGATTTGCCGTCCCATATCCCCGAGCGGATCCTGTTTCCGCATCCGGGCGTAACCACTCGCTTCGAGACCGTCCAGTTCAATCTGTCCTTTCTTGTACTCTTTTTGAAGCCGACGGTCGTTCCAACTAAAGGCAGACGGATTATCAACCGTCACACCATCAACGGCGTCAACGAGTTCAATCAGTCCATCCATGTTGATTTTAGCGTAATACGGAATCTCGACGTCAAACGTCTTTTCGACCGTCTGAAGCGTCTCTTCGACTCCACCATAGGCATACGTATGATTAATTTTTGTCGTCTGTCCATCTGCTAACGTGACTTGCATATCGCGCGGAATCGAAAGTGAACTCGCTTGTTTTGTTTTCGGATTAAACGATAACAACATGATTGCATCGGCCCGACCCGGATCATTTTTCCGTTCATCGACACCAATCAACAAAACATGGACAGGTTGCATGACTTCAAGTGGTAATTTTTGCTCACCTTTTAGTGGAGTAATCAATGCATCAGCAGTTTGTTGGAGCTTTAAAAATGCGTATCCGGTCGTCGCACTCGCAATCAAGACGACTAGTAACAAAAGCACACTCGCGACTCGCAAGAACGGATTCGGTCGCTTTTTCTTCATCCGTGATTCCATCATTAACCTCCTCACAGTTTCTGTTGATACGTCTTCATCAGACCGGTGATATTCGAGTTATGCAAGAAGAGTACACCGTCGACTTGTTGTTGTTTTGCGAATTCTGACACATCAAATGTTGCATTGACATACCGGATATCAACGACTTCGAGATTCGCACTTCGGGCGAGAAACGGCAGGACAGGATTCGCAAAGGAATCCTTCAGGACAAGCAGTTTTGGTCCCTTTACGTCCGACCGCATCGACATGATGCCATGGTTGCCCCGTAAAAAGACTTCATACCGGTCGGCATAATCACCTGCTTCCTTGATATAGCTTTCATCGATGACCGGTTGCTGGCACGTGTTGTCGTAGCACACATCAATCCCGTCGAACTGGCTTCCATCGTAATAAGCAAGTGTATCGCCGGTCGTTGCATAGGCGAGGGTCGTTTTCCGGGCAAGTGATCCATAATATTCGTGCCCGGATACTTTCCGGGCGTTTGACGCGACCGGTACTTCTTTAATCGATACCTTGTCCGCTCGCAACTGACGAACGATTTGCTGATAGGCAAAATAAGCTCCGTCAATGTTCCAGTGATGATCCGTTTTAAAATAATCGGACAGCTTCAACTGGTCGAGCGAAATGTTCGTCATCCCTGCCTGATCAAACCCTTCTACCATCTTTTTGTACCGGACTGTCGCGTTCGACGCGACATAGTCGGGTAAAATCCCGTTCTTCTCAGCGACGACCGTCTTTGAAGGAGCTAGTGCCATGTAGACAGGTCGATCAACGGCTTGAACAAATTTCTTAAAACCGTCCGGAATCGGTGTCACCTGTGCCTGACTCGACTCAATCATGTAGTCATTCGGGGCCGTATAAATGCCATTTCGAAACGGTTGGCGTAAGACGTTTTTTGACAAGCGGGCTTGTGTTTCGACGAGTGTCCCACGAAGCAACAATTGATCGGTAAAATACTTTTCGAGTTCTCCCATGTATGCCCCACTGACGACTGTTGCTGTCGTTGGTGGCGTCAATTTTGCGAGCGAACGATTTTCAAGTTGTGACATGACACGGTCCTGTTTCAAGACCGTCCCAAGACCAACCATCGTCAGGATGACCATGAAACTGACTGCCGTCGCCGCCATCATCCGTCGTTCGAACGAGTACTTCTTTCGTGGCCTCTGGTCTTTGTCTGGTCTGAGTGGCGCATGTGCCATGCTGATTCCTCCTTACTTAAAAACGGAAATAAATGAACGGATTGAAGGTACTCGCGACGAGGGCAGATGTCGCAAGAAACAGTAACAACATCGCATAGCCATACTGAATCGTCTGGCCGACTTTCCCGAGCCGTTCGACGATCCACTGACCCAGTATTTTTGGTAGCGGTGTCGCAGCAAACGCGGCAAGCAGTAAGATGACACCATTTTGGACGAGCTGGTAACTGGCACGTTCATCCCACACTTCTGTCGGGATAAACATCGCACGCAAGTACTCGAGTGCGTCCGGAAATGTCGTTGCACGGAAAAAGACCCAGCCGACTAACACAAGAATGAATGTCCAAATCGTCGAAATGACGGGGACACGGCGTAATAATTTCCCGAGAAATGCTTTCTCGAGCATAATCCATATCCCGTAGTACGCACCCCAGGCGACGAACGTCCAACTCGCACCATGCCAGAGGCCCGTCAGCATCCAGACGACTGCAAGATTTCGATACTGTTTGAGCGGCGAGACACGATTGCCGCCAAGCGGGATATAGACGTAATCACGGAACCATGAGCCGAGTGAGATATGCCAACGTCGCCAAAACTCCGAGACGGACTTCGCGATGTAGGGATAGTTGAAGTTTTCCAAAAAATGAAATCCGAACATCAGTCCGAGTCCAATCGCCATGTCGCTATATCCCGAAAAATCAAAGTAAATTTGTAGCGCATAGGCGATGATGCCGATCCATGCCAGACCCATCGACAAATCATTCATCTTGAAGACGGCATCTGCCACTTGCCCGCAGCCATTCGCTAAAATCAATTTTTTCGACAACCCGATAATAAAGCGGCGGACACCAAGTGCGAAATCAGGTAATGTCTCTTGCCGATCGTTGATTTCATTTGCGACCGTCTCGTAGCGGACGATTGGCCCGGCAATCAATTGCGGAAATAACGCGATATACAAAGCTAAATCAAGCGGGTTTTTTTGGACTTTCCCCGCTTCCCGGTAGACATCGATGACGTAACTCATCGCCTGAAACGTAAAGAAGGAAATCCCGATCGGTAACACGACTTCCGGAACAAACAGTTCCACCTGAAACGTTTGATTCAAAGACGCCATGAAAAAGCCACTGTACTTGAACCACCCGAGTAAAGCGAGGTTCGTGATGACCATACTCGCCATGACAGGTTTGATGCCGACACGGTGCCGGTACGTATCGACCATCAGGGCAAACAAATAGTTGATCAGGATACTCGCGAGCATCAGTAAAACGAACTTCGGTTCTCCCCAAGCGTAAAAGAAAAGGCTCGCTACAAGGAGCCAGCCGTTACGAAAAAATCGTGGCACTAGATGATAGACAAGCAGGACGACCGGTAAAAACACAAATAAGAAAATCGTCGAACTAAACAGCATAGTGAGGATCCTCCTGTTTCAGTTGAATACGTTCAGCGATCTTCAACTCGGTCAGTTGGATCCGGACGTCACCTGCTACGAGAAACTTAAAGGCAATTTTAAAATACTGTGCCCCTTTCATCCGCTCCAGTTGAATCTGAAGATCAGTTGCTCCGTCGAGCATGACGAACTCCGACTCCGACCCCATGCGTTTTTTATTTCCGTATTGCATCTTAAAGAGTTGGACTTGACAAGGAACATCGGTTTCAAAACGACACGTCACATGAATGACGTCCGCCTGTCCGAAAGCGGCATCTTGGCGGTACAGCTTTGACGGCGGATACTGGAAACCTTGATCAAACAATTGGATATACAATTTATCCGCATCCGTCGCCGCCTGGAAATCGAACAACACACCAACCGCTTCGTCTTCTAACAGAATCTTTTCTTGACTTCCCTGCGGAAAAAAATGATAACTTGCTAAATGAAACGTACGTGCTGTTCTCATACCGGGACCTCGCTCATGATCGCGTCAACGATACGTTCCGCCGCATGACCGTCACCGTAAGGATTCGCGGCCTGTGCCATCCCCTGATACATTTCTTCATCCGTCAATAAGCGATGACTCATCTCAAAAATACGTTCCGGATTTGTCCCGACAAGTTTTAATGTCCCGGCTGCAACACCTTCCGGCCGTTCTGTCGTCTCCCGCAGAACAAGTACTGGTACACCGAGCGATGGCGCTTCTTCTTGGATACCGCCGGAGTCTGTCAAAATAAACGTTGCCCGGGCCGCTAAGTTATGAAAATCAAACACATCGAGTGGGTCAATCAAGTGAATGCGCGGATGGTGTTTCAATTGCTCCGCCGCTTCGAGCACGATTGGGTTCGGATGGACGGGGTAGACGATTTCAATATCTGCATGCGTCTCTGCCAACCGTTCGATGGCATCAAAGATGTGCGACAGCTGGAGGTGATTTTCGCGCCGGTGGACGGTCAGTAAAATTAACTTGCGTCCGCTCGCCTCTAAGTCCGTTAAGACTGGGTGCGTATAGTCGGACGAGACGGTTGTCTTGAGCGCATCGATGACGGTGTTCCCGGTCACGATGATCGGTGTCTGTTTATGCTCGCGTCGGAGATTTTCCGCTGCTTGATCTGTCGGTGCAAAATGAAAATCAGCCAGCACACCTGTCAATTGACGATTCATCTCTTCCGGGAATGGTGCATATTTTTGGTAGGTCCGTAATCCCGCCTCGACATGTCCGACCGGAATTTGTTGGTAAAAAGCAGCGAGCGAAGCAGCGAACGTCGTTGTCGTATCCCCATGGACTAACACGAGATCGGGTTGCTCCTTTTCGAGGACACGACGCATCGCATTCAAAATCCGTGCCGTCATTTCTTCGAGTGTTTGCCGTGGACGCATCAAATCTAAATCGTGATCGGGAACAATCTGGAACAACTCCAAGACTTGATCAAGCATCTCACGATGTTGCGCCGTGACGACGACGATCGGCTCGACACCTTCGCGCGCCTCAAGTGCTTTGACGACGGGCGCCATTTTAATCGCTTCCGGTCTCGTTCCAAATACAAGCATGACTTTTTTCATCCATTCCATCCCCTATTCCTTATTCATGATGACAATTCAATCGTCTCGCCACGGACGGACCGTTCGATTTCATCACTTCGTCCTGTCCGTTTTTTTGCCACGTAATGGGCAACTTGCTTTTTCGATAACTGTTTATGCCAGTAGAGATACTTGTTGTACTCCGCCATCGTCTCTGCGGTTGGTCCGAACATCCGGACTTCGCCGTATTCGAGCCATAAGACTTTTGAACAAAAACTTTTGACCTGACTGAGCGAATGACTGATGAAGAAAATCGTTTTCCCTTGATCACGAAACTCGCGCATCTTATCCAAGCATTTTTCCGTAAACGTCTGATCGCCGACCGATAAGGCTTCGTCGATAATCAAGATATCTGGATTGATGTTGATGGAAATCGCAAACCCTAAGCGGGCCCGCATCCCGCTCGAATACGTTTTGACCGGCTGGTCGATGAATTCCCCGATGTCGGCGAATTCTAAAATGTCTGGAGTGATCATTCGGATTTGTTTTTTGTTCAGTCCCATCATCAGCCCCTTGAGCTCGATATTGTCGCGCCCCGTCAACTGATTGTTCAATCCGCTCGAGATGGCAATTAAGGCTGACTTACCACGCAACGTCACCTGCCCGTACGTCGGAGGCGTGACGTTCGCAAGGAGATGTGACAACGTCGATTTCCCGCTTCCGTTGATGCCGACGACACCAACGATTTCACCTTGTTCGACTGAAAACGATACATTCTTTAAGGCATAGAACGGCTTTCCGCTCATCTTGCCAAATAAAACCTCTTTTAACTTATCAATCGGACGCGAATACAAGACGTATCGCTTCGAGACATTTTCAAACACGACATGACTCATCTTCGTTCCTCCTACACATAATCAATGAAATAACGACGGAATCGGATATGGACGGTTGCACCTGTCATTAAAATCACTGCGGTAATGCTCCAAAAATAACAGCCGTACCAAAGATGCTCCATCAAATACCCCGTTCCGATTAAGGCTGAACGATACCCTTCGATCAAATAGACGAGTGGATTGATCATCAACAACGTCTTAAAGATGGAATGATCGGGTGGGACCCACATGATTGGCGTCAAATACATCAACATCCGCATGCCTGATGTGACCATGTTTTGGACATCCCGGACCATCGTCGCGAGCGCCGACAACAGGAGCGAGACCGCATATAAGAAAATGATTCCTGCCGGTATGATGTACAACAGTTCGAACGTATGCCATCCCGGAAAATAACTAAAGGCAGCTCCAAGAATGATTGTCAGGAGGACCATCGCAATGTGCCGATAAAATTGTGCCAAAATGACATAGGCCGGAATCGTACTCAACGGGAAATGCATCTTTGAGACGAGCGCGACCCGTCCATAGATGGAACGGGACCCACTCGGAATCGTACTTCCGATAAAGAACCAGGCAATCAATCCACTGACTAACCATAAGACAAACGGAATCCCGTCAACCGGGTGTCCACCTCGAATGCCAAAACCGAAGACGACCCAGTAGACACCGATTTGCAACAACGGCGTCATGATTTCCCAAAACCACCCGAGGTATTGCATGCTGTATTGGCTTTTTGTCTCATAGAGTGAAAGACGTACGATCAGGTAAAGATGATCTTTCAACTCATTGAGAACAGTACGGACGCTCTTCATATCGCTTCAGCGTCTACTTTCATCGTGTTATGTGTATGCAAGTTACCGAAGTTAAGGACCATGATGTCTTCAAGCTCTCCGACGACGCCTTTCGTATCGAATAAGACTGGTGTCCGCATTTGGTTTTTCAGACGACGTGAATCAAATGCCTTGAATTCATCGTGATCGACAAGGACAAGGGCAAGGTCAGCTCCTTGGATTGCTTCAATCTCGTCGACTAATGTGAAGCGTGACGAAATCGAGCGTTCGACGTGCGGATCACAGACTGCGACATCGAGTCCACGATCTAGTAATTGTTCGATGACTTCGACTGCCGGACTTTCCCGCATATCATCAACGTTTCCTTTATACGTGACACCGAAGACAGCAATTTTCGGACGGACACGGTTGGCGACGAGGCGTTCTGCTTGATCCGCAACGAAACGGGGCATGTTGACATTCGTATCACGCGCCGTATGGATGATTCGTGCAAGCGACGGCGCCTTCGCGACGATGAAGTACGGATCGACGGCAAGACAATGTCCTCCGACACCCGGTCCCGGATGATGCAAGTTAACGCGTGGGTGCATGTTTGCCATCTCAATGACATCGAGGACGTTAATTTTAAGTTGGTGACACACTTGTGTTAATTCGTTCGCAAGTGCGATGTTGACGTCACGGAATGTATTTTCCATCAACTTTGACATCTCTGCCGTCTTCGCATCCGTCTGGACGATTTCTCCCTGGACGAAAGTCCGGTAGACAGCGGCCCCGGCCTTGGCACACGCTTCCGTCAGTCCCCCAACAATCCGGTTGTTATGAATCAATTCATGAAGAATTTGTCCCGGTAAAACCCGTTCCGGACAATGGACGACGAACACGTCTTCGCCAATCTTAAAGCCCGCTTCTTCAATCAATGGTCGTACATGGTCATCCATCGTCCGTGGTGCGATTGTTGATTCGACGATGACGACGTTCCCTTTTTCTAAGTGTGGCAGCAGATTGCGTACTGCTGAAATGACATATTTCAAGTCACATGATTTGTACGTATCGTCAAGGTTCGGCGTCGGAACGGCAACCAGAAAGACATCAGCTTGTTCCGGCGTTAATGTCGCACGGAACGTACCGTTCGCGACGACTCGTTTGATGACGTCTTCTAAGCCTGGTTCTTCAATATGGATATCTCCTGCATTCAACATTTGAACGATTCGCGGGTCGATATCGACACCGACTACTTCTGTGCCGTGATCTGCGAACATCGCAGAAGAAGGTAATCCAATATATCCAAGTCCGATTGTACAAAGTTTCATTTTGTCATTCCTCCATCTAGTGTGTAGTTCACGTCAAACCTTGCATCGAACATGACGTGGCTGTACCTAGACCATACCGACAATTCCTAGTGTTTCCAATGGTTCTAACCATCTCTTAAACCATTCTTCACAGACCTTACATTCGCCGTATTTTCTGTACTTTACGTAAAGGTTGTAAAGAATCGACGAACACGTTGACGAACCTTGTATGATACCGACCATATCCACATCAAACGTTCTCCATTTGTGTGGTTTCACTTGGTATTAGCTGTAACTTTAATTGACTTCAGGTGCTGTTCCCGCTGAAACAGCCGCATATACCGCTAAGAGATGTTGTTTTTCCTCGTCCCAGTTGTACCGTCTTCTCGCCTCTTCCGCTCGGCTTTTCATCTGATTGCGTAACGAATCATCCGCTATCAAGCGATTGACGGCTTGCGCAATCGACTCCGGCGACTCGACATCGACAATCAAACCGACCTGTTCCGTTTCGACGACCCGGCGAATTTCTGGTAAGTCTGCCGCGACGACCGGGACAAGTGCTGCCATATATTCGAATAATTTATTCGATGAGGCTGAATAATGGTTAAAGCAGACGTTTTGTAAGACTTGGAACCCAATCGTCGCTGCCGCTGTATAACTCGGCAACTGATTTAGTGGTACTTTATCGATGAAATAAATCCGCTCACGCGCTGAAGATTCCGCGGCTAAGCGTTGCAAATGTGTTTTGATTTTACCATCGCCAACAAATAATAAAGTTCCGTTCGTCACGGATGGCATCGCCTCAATCAATCGTTCCAGTCCGCGCCCTTCTTGAATCCCGCCTTGATAAAGCAAAATCGGTTCCGCACGGTCGAGACCGAGTTCTGTGTGCAGCGAACGTGCCGCCGGGATCGTTTCCTGATAAAACGGATAATTATGAAGAACCGTCGGCCGGCTTCCGTACAGTTGCTGGTGATAATCCGCTCTTGTATCATTTTCGACCATCGTCCAATCAACGAAACGCAACAGGATACGCTCAAGGATTCCTTGTCCCTTTCCGTATCCTGTCCGGTCGGTTTGCACTTCGTGTGAATCATAGACGACTTTTGCCTGACGTTTTGCTAAAATCGCTTGCGGTAACGTATTTAAATCATTGGCGTGCATGACATCGTATTGACGCTGTCTTGCGGCGCGCGTCATCCGGATGATGCCAAAGCTGTTATAAAGCGCATAGCGTAAAAAGCGGCTTTTTTGTAACAGATAGAGCATGAGCAAGACGGGAATCAACCACGGAATCAGTACCAACACTCCGATAGCCGCGACTAGCGTAACCGGTGACCGTTTCCGAAAACGCGACAGCACACCGGCAAGTGGTGGTGTGCGATCAATCCGAAGAATGCGGAAACCTGCTGGATGCTGCTCGATTTTCGGTAACGTTCCGTCATTTAAACAGTACAAGTCGACCTGATACGCAGCATCAGCAAGGGCGGTACATTCCCTTAACACACGGGCATCGTTCGTAAAAGTGTTCCAAACAAACATTCCGACACGTTTCATCCCTTCACCTCCACTGTCTGTTGACAAGTTTGACGAATCGCTTCAAACAGTCGCTCTTCATTTTGTTCCCAGTCAAAATGTGTTTGGACGTAGGAGACGCCAGAGCGTCCCATCAATGCCCGTTCTTCCGGATTGTTTGCGAGATGACGAATCTGCCGGACGATCTCGTCCCGGCTGCGGTCACGCGATACGACACCAGCACCCGATGCTTCAATCACTTTTGCGGCATGTCCGGAAACAGCGCCGACGATGGCACATCCCATCGCCATATAATCGATGATTTTCCCTGGTGTGACCGTGTCGAATGCCGTGCTCTCGACAAGCGTCGCAAAGGCGATGTCACTTTTAGCGAGCTGTTTCAATGCGTCCCAACGCGGCATCGCGTTCATGAAGTGGATGTTCGTCAGTTTCCGCTCTGCAATCAACTTCTCGAATTTTTCCTTATGGTATCCGTAACCAACGACATGGAATTCAATGTTTCTGTCGACCATCAACCGTTCCGCCACATCAAGTAATAAAAAGACATCTTGTGCCAGTCCGATGTTTCCCGTGTAGACAACGCGGACCTGTTCCGAGACATGACGCCGTTTAATCAACCACTCATTTTCTTCAATCGAATTCGGAATGTAGTGAATACGCGATGCGTCAATCCCCTTCTGTTCGATATAGGACCGAAACCCTTCGCTGTTGATGACGATTTGATCCGCTTGATGATACATCCATTTTTCAAGCCAGTACAATGGTCTCAATAACAGGCGTGATTTCGTGATGCCGACACCGACGAGTGATTCCGGCCATAAATCACGGACATCTAAAATTAGCGGTGCCTGTTTGACATGTTTCGCGACGACACCGACCAGTCCCATAAAAATCGAAGGTGTTGTCGCATAGATATATTCGTACTGTTTTGGATCTTGCCGCACTTCTTTGATCGCTAAGAAAAACTGTTCGATGAAGAGGTGGAGTCGTTTCCACAAATTAGTCGTCGCCCGGACATCGCGTGGTTGAATCCGTGTGATGTGCGCGGCGTCAAGCGTCGGTTCGTCCCAAAACATCGCATCCGTATAGAGTTCCGCCGTCGGATAAAGCGGCTCTGACGTCAAGACATGGACGTCACTGCCCCGTTGTTCCATCCGTTTAAAAATATTTTTCATCCGATTCGCAGCACTTCCGATTTCCGGATAGAAGTTTTGACAAATCATCAACACGTTCATCGACGCCTTGCCTGTCTTCGTGATAGTTTTCGTCTGAGCTTCCAGTAACGGACGATGACTTTTCCTAATTTTGAATTTGCGAGTGACCGGTATTTTGATTTCCATGCTTCATTCGCCTCCAGCACTTCCATGTTCGAAACGAGTGCCTCCTCGTAACGTTTGAGCACTAACGTATATTGGTGCGCAAGTTGTTCCAGCTGTTGATTCATCTCGCTTACTTGGTGTTCCAGTTTCACCTGTTCATTCGATTGTTCCACCATCCGCAATTCAATTTCCGCTACGTGTTGCACTTTTTGTTCCAGCCGCTTGTTGACTTGTTTTAGACGGATGACTTCCGCTAGGTGCATCCGCTCGACAGTCTCAAACGAATCTTCGAGCCAGTCGACTTCTTCTGCAGACAACATCCGGACCGGTTGTACATCTTCCTGAACGACAAGCGTCACGCCAAGCCACTTATCCAACCGTTCGATTTTTTCAATCGTGCCATAAGGTGTTACTTGTTCGACAAGTCGTTTCAAATAATAAGTCCGCTTATGATCGGCGTAATCATTAACGCCGAACGGAACGGTCACGACAAGACGTCCACCTGGTTTGACGAGTGTATATGCCTGCTGAATCACCCGTTCCGGTTCACCGATGTGCTCGAGTACTTCTGTCATCAAAACCGTATCGAATTGCCGGTTTGCTGAAAAAGACATGATGTTCGCTTCACTGAACATGACGACGGATTGGACAGATGCCGCTTCTTCTTTTAATGCAGACGTTGCTTCAGCGATTGCTTCCGGAGAGACGTCGATTCCTGTGACATGTTTCCCTTCGCGTCCGAGTAAAATCGGGACGAGTCCCCCTGAGCACCCGACATCAAGGATGTCTTCTCCCTTCGCCTCACGTATTATCCAGTGGATGCGCGCCCGGACCTTTTTTCCGAACGCGATCCCTAACTGGTCATAATAGGCGGCACGAACTTGATCCTTTGGTCGTTTCATTCCTGCTGTGCCCGTCATGCCGTGACCTCCTCTAATAACAATTCTTGAATCGCATCCGTCTTACCCGCATCCGCTAATTCGACGAACTGCCGGACTAACGGTGCCGTTAGTTGAATCGGTTCATAAAACCCGACAATCGTCCGTAATAAGGCAACACTTGGTCCAAAGTCCTTATCGCTGCATTGGCGCAGCTTGACCAAATACCAGTGTTCGAAGAAATGCTCAAAACGTTTCGTCTTGTATTGGTCGAGCACACCATATTTTGCAAACTTCTCTGCTCGTGCCCGTTCACGGAGGACACTGCGCTCAAAGAAGCGGACCGTCAACGAGTTAACCGTCGAGCCGGCGACTGCCGCGTAATAATAATGCACGACGCGGTTCACAAGCAGAACACGCTCCGCCCGTAACATCATCTCTTGGAAAAATAACGAGTCTTGACCGACGGCTCCGACGACCTGTTCCAGCTGATGTTTGACGAGGAAATCGCGCTTGACGACCAATGCTTGAATGCTTTGCACGGCAAAACGATGTTCAAGCAGATAGGCACGGGGGTCTTCACAAACGGTTCGTCCCTTTTTCCGAATCGTCGGCAAGGCGATGATGCTCGTCTTCTCCGCTAACTTTTTCATATGACCGACTGCAAAATCCAGCTCCCGGTCATTGTCAAGTTCATTCAACAACTCCGCATAACGGTCACTGAGCACTTCATTGTCCGGATCCAAAAAGGCTACCCGGTCGGCACGCGCCAGTTCGACACCTTTGTTACGAGGACGTGATGCACTTCCGCTCCCGCCTGTTTCAAAGAAGTAAGTCGTCACGTTCCCGTGTCGCCGTCCAATTCGTTCGACGGCTTGAATCGTCCCGAAATCCGTCGACCCGTCGTCGACAAGCACGATTTCCGTTTCGTCAAAACGATTCATCCGCTTCAAGCTCGCAAAACACTTATACATCAAATGAGGGCCGTTGTTATAAATCGGCACGACGACTGACAAGACCGGCGCAAGGAGCGGCTCCGTTTGATACTGTTCATTCCACTCGAAGCGATCCAGCATGAGCGTCCGTCCGGATAACGTTCCGCTG
This sequence comes from Exiguobacterium sp. N4-1P, assembly GCF_002214325.1. NCBI lineage: Bacteria > Bacillati > Bacillota > Bacilli > Caryophanales > Exiguobacterium > Exiguobacterium sp. N4-1P. The sequence goes on along the minus strand of NZ_CP022236.1, from coordinate 790,182 downwards.
ACAAACTGTTCAAACGGGACATGCTCCCGCCAGACCATCGCTCCGGTATCTGCGCCTGACGTCTCAAAGACTTCATAAGCGGCTTGTCCGCTGAGCGATTTCCGGACGATATCGGCATCGGCAAACTTAAAGCCGTTGCGTAAATCTTCGAGGTAATATTCCCCGTACGACTCGCCGCCGTCGAGCAGGGCAACAAGATCGGCTTTTCCATATTCCCTTTCCGTCAACTCGGACAGGTGACAAATAGCATCCGCTTCAATCGATTGCTTGGCAATCTGCTGTTCAAGAGCCGGTGTCGGATTGCGTAAGACGACGAGCAGGCGACGCGCCGGTTGCGGTTGATTGAGTTTCAACATCCGCGCCAATTGATCGACCCGGTCAAACACCGTGTGACTCGACATGACGGAACGAATTCCTTCAGCACGCAATTGCTCAATGTCTTCTTCAGATGTCCGTTCGACGATTGCTTTGATTTCCTGTTGATCGTGAACTGTAAATACGTTTGGAAACAGATTGTTGACGGCGATACTATAATTCGAAATGATTAGATTCCCAAGTGCCTGCGATTCAAAAATCCGGCGCGCACACATCGTTTTACTGTATTTGATGCTATTGAGATTCAACACCCAGTCGTAACATTTGCTCACCTGCTGAAGCGCATCATACGGAATCGCAGGGGCAACCCGTTTGACGTACCGGTCCGGGAAATGATAGTCCGGTAAGCCGAGGTGATAGTTGCGGTCGACGATATCGAGCTGATGCGATGAGCTCATCACCCCATCGAATAGCACTTCCGTATCCTTGACACGTTCTGGATACTTCGCCATCCAGCTCCCGGCGAACAAGACATGATTTTTCCGGCTTCGGGTTGCGCCAAGCGGATTATGGATCAGCGGATTCACACCGAACGAGACCGCTTCAATCCGGTCATGGCCACAAAGCACTTGATATTCCGGAAGCATCGCTTCGTCCGATGTCAGCACATAATCGGCTTGTTTTGCCAGCTCACTGAAACGGTCGAAGTTACTCGGGTCTTCCGTTGACTGGAAGACAATCGGAATCCCTTGTTGTTTCACCTCTCGCATCATCTGGAGGAGTAATGTTCTTTTTTTCGATTTCGGTGTCGCGACCCCTTTCCAGTCATCCCCCTGCAAGCCTTTCCATGACGTGATGACTAAAAAGAGATCGATTTTACGACTAAAGACATCCTCAAACGTGTCTGCATTCACATAATGGAGATGGAACGCATCTTGATAATAGGCATGCATGAACTCGGAACAGACGACAGCTACTTCAAGCGGTCGCGGCTCATAGTAACGTGACTGACTCCGAAGCGGAATCGATTGGTAGTCGATCGTATCGAGTAATTGTTGATTACTCTCTTCTTGATAGCGCTTCGTTTTTGTTTCAACCGGCTTGTTTGACGGACGAATCGTCTTAGCCGTTCCCAACGATCCTAACTGTTGTAATGTCTCGAACGCAGTCGAACTCGCTGCTGGTTCCGTCTTCAATCGCTGTTGTTCAGCACGGACCCAACTTAGCTGTTGCGTCACTTTTCTTTTCCACTGTTGTCTATTCACGTTCAAAACACCCTTCCTGCTTGATCTCTTTTCAGTGTACGAGAGCAATTCAAAGGGCACTTAAATCCCTTGCAAGGTTTTTGTAAAGAGTTGATGAATGTTCTCCAGTATTTCCTTATATTCCAGTTGAGAAGATGACTGATTGGCATGGACTGTAGTTTGTTCGTGACTTACTTTTGAATAATTAGGCAATAAAATATGATGAGCACTTCATTAGTTTCAGAATCAGATAGACGGGTAAATCTTAAGAAGATTCGAAAAAGAGAAAGGAATGAATTTTACCATGAATGAAAAAAAAGAGAATTTACCAAATGAACAGGCAGACGTCGGTCTTCACCCAGATCCTGAACCGGCTGAAACATCAGACCCCGGCATCAAGCCTGCTGAGACACAACACCCCGATCCAGATTTAGAAGAATTGAAAGACGATCAAAAAAAATCATGATCGACGTTACACGTCGTACCTAAAAAAAGAAGCGTCGGACGATTCAATTACGAATCGTCCGACGCTTCTTTTTTTAGGTACGTTTTTACATACAAAGTCTACACTTTACAGTTTCACGAGTAACTTTCCTGTGTTCGAACCATCGAACAGACCTAGGAATGCATCCGGAACGTTATCGAAACCTTCAAAAATCGTTTCTTCATATTTCAATTCACCGGCACTGACCCATTTCCCTAACTGTTCTGCCGCTTCCTTGAAACGTTTTCCATAATCCCCGACTAAGAAGCCTTGCATCCGTGCCCGTGAAGCAATCAATTTTGATTGTACGCGAGGTCCGATGTTCTCTTTTTCATTATATCCAGAAATCGCGCCACAGACCGGAATACGGGCAAACGGATTCAAACGGTCAATGACCGCGTCCCCAATCTCGCCTCCGACATTCTCAAAGTAGACGTCCACTCCACTCGGACACGTGCGGTCAAGTGCTTCGCCGACGTCTTCCGTTTTGTAGTTGATGACTTCATCAAAACCAAGTTGCTCTTTTAGGTAGGTCGTTTTTTCATCGCTTCCCGCGATTCCAACGACACGAGCACCTTTGATTTTGGCGATTTGACCGACGATTGATCCGACAGCCCCGGCCGCAGCCGACACGACAACCGTTTCACCTGGCTGCGGGTTACCGATATCCAGTAAACCAAAGTAAGCCGTCATCCCTGTCATACCGAGTACGCCGAGCGCTGTCGATACAGGTGCGAGCGACGCATCAATTTTCCGAACAGTTTTTGCATCGACAACAAGTTTCGTTGCCCAGTCGAGCATTCCGACGACGATATCCCCTTCTTTAAGAGCATCACTACGTGACTCGATAACTTTCGCGACGACACCCCCTTGAACCGGTGCGTCCAGCTCAAATGGTTGCGAGTATGAACGTGCATCATTCATCCGCCCGCGCATGTATGGATCAACTGAAATGTAGAGTGTCTCGAGCAAGACTTGTCCCGCGTCTGGTGCGTTTAGTTCGATTGATTCATACCGAAACGTTTCACGCGTCGGACGTCCTTCAGGTCTTTTTGCTAAAACGATTTGTTGTTCTGCCATTTCATTCATCCTCTCTAATATCTTTTACCCTTTTACTCTACCAGTCCTTTTCACGGAGTGCGAACAGAATGCACTCATCAATTCACAGAAAATTCCTATTTCTTCTTGACGTGTTCTTTCCTGTCGCGTAAGATAAAAAACAATTCATAGCTTTTATGCTGTTATGCACAAAAGCATTACATAAGGAGTGTATTCCCATCGAATCTTCTACAACACGAATCAATCGTCAGTTCGGTATCCATGTACTGAACGGACTCAGTATCGGAATTTTAGTTGCACTAATCCCAGGTGCTCTGCTCGGCGAACTCGCCAAAGCATTATTACCTTACTTCGCGCCCGCTCAACACATCATCGACTCGACTACGATTGCGATGCGCTTGTTACCGATGGTCATCGGTGTTGCCGTCGCCATGCAATTCAAGACGACTCCAATCGAAACCGCCTCGATTGGTCTAGCGACCGTCGTCGGTTCAGGTGTCGCAACACGGACGGAAACAGCCGGTTTTTTATTCGTCGGTACGGGTGATGTCATCAACGCAGGTGTAACAGCTGCCATCGCAACCGCACTTGTCTTATGGATTGGAAATCGTTTTAAAACCTACACTGTTCTCGTCATACCGACGTTGATCATTGTCGGTGCAGGCGGGATCGGCGTCCTTACATATCCGTTCGTCACTAAAATCACTGCGGCGATCGGTCAAATGATCACTCAGTTCACTGTTCTGCAACCAATCTTGATGGGCGTCCTGTTAGCGGTCACGTTTTCTGTTTTGATTGTCTCTCCCCTATCGACCGTCGGGATTGCGACAGCCATCAGTCTCTCCGGCATTGCGGCAGGCGCTGCAAACCTCGGTGTCTGTGCAGCTGGATTCGGTCTTGCAATCGCAGGCTGGAAGGCAAATTCTCGCGGAACGTCGATTGCGCATTTTTTAGGATCACCGAAAATTCAGATGGCAAACTTCATTCGAAATCCCATCATGATCGTTCCCGTCATGTGTAGTGCCGCTGTTCTCGGCGGGTTAGCCGGGATTTTAGGGATTCAAGGAACACCGTTTAGCGCCGGCTTCGGTATGTCCGGGTTGATCGGTCCAATCAATGCTTTGCATTTGATGGCAGGTGGATGGACATGGGCAAATGGACTGCTCGTCTTCGGATTATTCATTTTACTCCCGATTGTCCTCTGCTTATCCTTCCATCAGTTATTCCGTCGCTTCCGCCCCTGGACGAACCAGGAAGACTACCGACTCGATTTTGAATAATTAAAAGAAGCGGATTGCCGGTACCGGCAATCCGCTTCTTTTAATTAACATACTTTAAACAAACTTTAAGACATCTAACGGTTGTTTAAGCTGGTGGTCTGCGAGTTCCCATTCATCCGTCGTCCCGAAACCGAACCGGCAAATCGCAACCGGCATGTCAGCAATTCGTGCTGCTTCGATATCAGACGACCGGTCACCGACCATCAAGTACTCGACGTCTCCAAACTCTGCTCGATGTGCCGCTAAAATATCAGCTTTTTGTTTCCCGTTCACTGAACCTAAACATTTCGGACTCGTGAAAAACGGTCGGATGGCTTGACTGTCGAGGACAAGATTCATGTAGTGGACCCCGCAATTGCTTGCCGTCGAGACAATATGTCCTTGTTCCGTCAAGGTGCGGAGTAAATCCCGGACTCCTTCAAACAACACCTCTTGATCCTTCATTGTCTGTTCTAAATGATGATGACGCTTTTGGCGAATCAACCGAATGTCTTCTTCTGACGCATCCGGAATCGCCTTTTCCCAAAACGCACTTCCCGCCAGTCCGTAACTTGCCCGAACGCGGTCTTTTGATGGCTTTTCAAGATGCGGCATGTCTGCCATCGCAAGATGAATCGCCTCTGTCATCTGATTTGTCGAGTCGATCAATGTCCCATCAATATCAAATAAAATAACTGCCATGAAAACACTCCTCTATTTTTTTAGCATTCTCTTTTTTCTAACATATAGGTAAACCCCGAGAAGAAGCAATAGCCCGACAATCCACGGAGTATACTGGTGAAAATCATGATGTCGTCCATTCATACCATGCCCGAGCTTTTTTCCACCCCAGATGAAAAACGCGGACCACACAAAAAAGGACACTGTCGTTGCGATTGTGAACGTCAAACGAGACACACCTGTCAGACCTGCTCCAACCGCAAAACCCATTCGCCACATCGGTGACAGGAGTAAAATAAATCGTCCGCGTGTCTCCATTTGCTGTTGAAATTGAACCATTCTCGTTTCAGAAATCCGAAACAATTTAAAAACGCGTCCAAGTAGCCGCTCACTTCCGAGTTGACCGATCGTAAAGAAGATGTTCTGGCTGACGACGAAACTGAAGACGGCGACAAGTAACATCAAGACAATATTTGATTGTGCCGTATGCACCAAGTAACCCGCATAGGCGAGCGGAACTTCACTTGGTAAAAACGGAAACATTAATGTCACCATAATCCCTAGATAACCATAGGACTCCATCCATGCATGCCAGGCCATCACATACCTCCTCTTCTCCGTTCGTTTCCTCTTCCCAGTGTAACGAACTTTACGAGTAGCGTACAGAAAACAACTTTTTTCCATTATAAAAGCCTGACACTGAATCAATCAGTGTCAGGCTCAACAATCCGTCTATGTTTCAGTAGGCATCTTCACTTTGGATAGGTTGCGTTCGTGCTTTTTGTTGCTCATCCTGCCAATCACTATATCGCGTCAACTCTTCAAAAATCGTTTTCGTGACGAACAGAATAATCGCGACATCATCTGCGAACCCAAAACCAAGAATAAAATCTGGAATCAAGTCGATTGGTGAAACCAGATAAATCAACGCACCGATTACTTTTAGAATTGTTGTCCGGCGGATATTTCGGTATTCTCCTGATTGATACGAACGTACCATATCAATGAATAAGCGAACCGGCGAAAAGACAAGTGACAGACTTGAATTTTTTTGAATTGAATTGTTCGCTCGTTTTAAAATCGATTTTGTTTTTTTCGGACGATCGATATAGTCCTTTGCTTCTTCCGCATATTGATCTTGTTGTTGTTTTAATTTCTCATTCGATAAATCCATCCGTAAATCCCCCATTCGACGATTTAATGTCTTTAACGTTAATACTATTCCCTCTACACTTGATTGATAATCCTCAACCGTACTTGAAACGTTAGGTTTTAATCAATCCGATTCAGGCTATTCCATTTAGAAGGAAAGTTGCAAAGAAGAGGAGTGAAAGACATGGATTTAGTCAATCAAACGGTCATTATTACTGGTGCTGCAAACGGGATTGGTGCAACGCTTGCTAAAACATATGCAAATGAAGGTGCCGTCGTCATTTTAGCAGATATTGATCAAATGACGGGTGAAGTCATTGCTCAAGAAATCGAAGAAGCTGGTGGAACGGCTTACTTTTACCGGTTGGACGTTCAAGACGAACATGATGTCAACTTACTCATCGAAAAAGCATTAGAACATACAGGTAAAATCGACATCATCATCAATAACGCCGGCATCATCATTCGAAAACCCCTTCTTGAACTCACGCTCGAAGAATGGGACCGCGTCAACCATACGAACTTACGCAGTATCTTTTTGACAACAAAGGCAGCTGCACCACATCTAAAACACGGTGGTCGAATCGTTAACTTGGCTTCGACTCGTGCCTATATGTCGGAGCCTGATACAGAATCGTATGCCGCAACAAAAGGTGGAATCGTCGCTTTGACACATGCTCTTGCCGTTTCGTTAGGTCCCAAAGGCGTTCTCGTCAATGCAATCGCACCAGGGTGGATCGAGACCGGGAATTATCATGAACTTTCCCCGGAGGATCATTCGCAACACCCGTCTGGACGCGTCGGTAAGCCAGAAGATGTCGCTCGTGCCGCCCTGTTCTTAACGAACCCCGAAAATGATTTCTTGACGGGAGAGACACTTGTCCTTGATGGTGGGATGACGCGAAAAATGATCTATGAAGAATGAGTACCGATCGACTGATTGAAAACCATGCGACTACAAGGGTGGGAGTTATTGCATTCTCCCCTCTTGTTTCACGTGACTCCTTCAGGAAAAAGTCCCAACGTATCTTGTCTTGCCGAGCAAAGCGCTTAAAAAAGTAATTCCTTTTTTTGTGTCTGACCATTTAGTCCAAAACTAATTTAAATAACCAAATCATTCATATATCAAACCACTTTTTAATAATGAATATAAAATATTACAAAAACATATCAATGGTCTTTTATTGAATTTTATCTTTCTATCACGTCTACCATTCCTTTTTTACCGCTTTATACCAGTCTTTTCATTGTCTTCTTTACGATACTTATCAATTATTTTCATAAAAAGTACATCCTTTCTATCATTATTTTCCTTATTATTTTAAATAAACTGTAACGTCCCTCCGTAAAAATTGTTGTTAGAGTAGTACAAGTATCACTCAACAACAAGGAAGGACTGATCGATTCACTTATGAAAAAATCTTTCATGCACTCAATGGGAATTTCCCTGATGACACTCACACTTCTCACAACACCATTCGTTACATCCGTAGGTGCTGCGACTTCATATAAAGACAAACAACAACAAAACGAACAAAAACAATCAAAACAAAAAGAAGCACTCGACGAAAACAATCAACAATTATCGAAAGCCCAAGAGAAAGTTTACGCGATTGACCAACAAATCAATGGATTGACGCTTCAAGTCGTCGAAAATGAACAAAAGATTGATCAAAATGAACGTCAGTTAACGAAACTTAAACAAAAGATTACAGCTTTACAGAAGAAAATCAAAAAACAAGAAAAAATGCTCGGCGATCGGCTGGCAGTTCGACAAGCTAAATCTGATAAAGATCCATTGCTCGAAGCTGTCTTCGGTGCAGAAGACATTGGTGATATGATCAGTCGCTTCAACGCATTCAATACGATTGCCGAAAGTGATGCTTCATTATTAAAAGATTACGAAACGAGTAAACAAGAGTTGGCAGAAGCAAAACAAGAACTTGAAGATACACGTACCGCACTCATCCATGACCGGAAAGTTCTAAAAAAGAAGCAACACGAGTTGAATGCTGAAAAGGACAAACGAACAGCCTTATTAAAACGCTTGAAGAAACAAAAGCGTTCAATCGAATCAAACATCTTAAGTCTAAAAGAGGCCGCTGCTCAACTTAAGGCACAAGAAGCGGCAGCCAAAGCCGCTGCTCTCGCAGCTAAAAAACAAGCAGCCGCGCAATCGGCGCAACCTGCTTCAATCAGTAAAGCAAGTACGAAAGTTATCTCAAATGCAACCGGAAAATTCATCAAACCTGCGAACGGTTCCATTTCACAAGGTATGGGTGCCGCGAGCGGAAATAATGGCTATGCTTATCATAACGGGACCGATTTCGCTGGACCGGTCAATTCTGCAATCGTCGCATCAGCTGCTGGAACTGTCATTCAAGCAAGCTCCGGTGGTCCGTATGGTAATCATGTCTATATCGCACACAACATCGGTGGTAAGACATATACGACTGTTTATGCGCATATGAATGCCTTGACAGTTAAACAAGGACAACAAGTCAAGCAAGGCCAACAAATCGGAAAACTCGGTAGTACGGGGAATTCAACCGGTCCCCATCTTCACTTCGAGATTCATGAAGGTGGCTACCAATATAATGCGAACGGACGGACAAACGAACTAAACCCAGAAAGTTTCTTTTAAAATGAATAAGCCCCGACACGTCGATTGATGTGTCGGGGCTTATTTTTTATATTGAGAACATGAGAGGTCATTAAATTTTAAATTGATTTGTTTGTTGATCAAGTGATGTTGTTGTCGTCTCGAGCTCTAACATCAATTGATGAATTTGCTCGAACGAAGCTTGTTGATCACGCATCGAAGCTGCGACCTCTTGATTCCCTGCCGCTAACTCTTCCATTACGCCACTAACCGAACTGACCTGATTGACGACATCATTCGCTTGTTCTTTCGAGCGGACAAGCTGTGATGTCACGTAATTGAGCGTTTCAGTGACATCGGCTACATTTTTCCGCGTCTCTTCGAATGCCGATTTGACTTGAGCAAAGTTTGCGACCTGATTCTCTTGTTCTTTTTCAGAACGCAACAATGCTTCTTGCAAGACAGCACCATCTTGGCGAATCGAACGTACGAGTGAGAAGATTGATCGTGTCGCTTGGTGCGTCTCGTCCGCAAGTTTTTTCACTTCGCTTGCGACGACGGCAAAGCCACGTCCTGCTTCTCCGGCTCTTGCCGCTTCAATCGCTGCATTCAAGGATAAGAGGTTTGTCTGCGCCGAGACACCTGAAACAAGTTCTGCCATTTTTTCGATTTGTTGTGTCTGTTCAAGGAAACCTTCTAGCTGACGTCCAAGTTCGCGGTTTTGAACCGTCGACGCAGCGAGTGAAGCTGTTTGTTCTTCCATGACCGAAGCACTCTGCCCCATCGTCGTGTCTGCGACTTGACCTTGGCTTAATGCAAGCTGAGCCCGACGTTCACTTTGGTCGAATGAGGAGCTCATGTCTGTAATCGTACTGACCGTCGTCTGTAAATCATCCGATACTGTCTGTGTTCCGCTCGCCATCTCATTGATCGCATGCGTCATATTACCAGACACTTCGACGATGTTCGCATTTTCAGACGTTGCCTGTTCACTCATTTGACTGATTGTATTCGAAGTATGACTAATCGTCCCAATCACACCATGTAACGTTTGTTGCATTTGCGCAATCGCTGACTCGAGACGACCGATTTCATCTGCTCGTCCTGACGTCTCCAGTTGCTCCGATAAATCACCAGCCGAAATTTGCTCCGCTGTTTTAACGACACGGCTGATTGGACGCGTAATGCTCCGTGCGAAATACCAATTATATAGTGCTAACGCAATCAATAAAACAAACGTTGCGATTAACACAGTCCGTGTCAAATTGACGGTCTGGTCCTTCGCTTCTTGTTGCAGTACATCATAAAACTCACCGTTTTTTGTATGTAGTGTATACAAATCACTTAGTACACCCTCGATTCGGGCAGCATATGATCGGATTTCAATCGGGTTACGCCCCTCGACCAAATCATTTCGTTCAGCTGATAACGCAGTATATTTTGCTTCCGCCCGGTCCATTTCCGTTTTAAATGCATCAATTAAATACGTTTTTTCAAGCAACTGTAGCGCCTTCTCGTTCTTTTGACTTAAAGCGAGTACTTGCTCGACTTGACTGTCAGACGGTTGAGTTGCAAGACGGTTCCATGCGGCTTGTTCGTACAGTAGTTTTGTTTCAAGTTCCGAGATTTCGACAAGCTGTTTTCCATAATCTTCGTTGTACGATTGAATTTGCCGGAGTTCAACCAACGTCCATCCCATCAAGGCAACGACACTGATGATCGTCACGAGTGTCGAAATTAAAAAGCGTGTCCGTAACGTCATTGTACGTCAACCTTCCCTTCTAATACATCTTGTTTCAGTTGCTCAAGTTGCTTTAAATCTTTCTCTGAAAACGTTACATTTCGAATCGGGGCTAGTTGAATCGCACCTTCTTTGACACCGAGCACGATTTGACCCGACTGTAACCCTTTTTCTTTTACCGTATCGCCAATCGTCGTGATCGCGAGATCGACTTGTTTTAACATCGAGGTCATGACGGCGTCAGGCGCAATTGCCGTCTGATCACTATCGACACCAATCGCTTTATTGCCTTTTGCTTGCGCTGCTTCGAGGACACCACTGCCCGTCAAACCAGCTGCGGCAAATAACACATCTGCTTGTTGTTTCATTTGATCGTTCGCAATCGTCCGTCCTTTTTCGGGTGCTGCAAAGTCTTCTGCATAATCGACTAAAACTTTGATGTCCGGATTGACGGCTTTTGCTCCTGCCGTGTATCCTTTTTCAAACTTCTCGATTAAAGGCGACTTCATTCCTCCAACAAACCCAATCGTCTCATTTTCCGATTGAAGCGCAGCAGCAGCTCCTGCAAGATAACTGCCTTCATCTTCTTTAAATGTAACCGATAAGACATTTGGTAGTTCTGATACGGCATCAATCAACGCAAATTGTTGCAATGGATAACGTTTCGCGACTTCTTCTAATTCCGCTTGTCCCATAAAACCTAATCCGACGACGACGGTCGGCTTCTCTTTTGCCAACGTATCAAACGCCACTTTATATGTTTTCGTTTCCCCTAGTTCACGATAATCAATGAACCAATCTTCTTTTTCACGTAGTAAGGCCATCCCACTCATCGCGGCATCACTAAACGATTGATCACCAAGACCGACATCTGATAAGACAACCGCCATTTTTTGACGTTCCTTCACTGCTTGATCTGGATCGTCGATGATACTTCCACAACCTGCTAAACTGATCGTCGTCGCAAGCATTGCTAGTTTCCAGTGTTTCAACATCTCTACACTTCCTTCCAACGTTCTACATCTGATTATCGGAAGTGATGTCTGACTTCTTAATAGCTAGATTAAATTCAGAATTTTCCTGACAACAAAAAAACACGCCCCTCCTAACATAGTGAACTGAACCCTAAATGGTGGACACTTGATAAAAGACCCCATTCGGGGTTTTTTGTGTTCAGAGATATCGATATACTATATCTATTCAATTCATACGGGAGGACTATTTATGAACAGACGTACCTTTAATCCAGATCAAATCAGACAACTTGAAGCGAATCCCCACGTAGCCTCGGTATCGGATCGCACCATCCAATACAAGGGAGAATTCAAGATTTACGTACAATAGCGAACGAAGACAATGGAAACTACAAAAGATGACTCCGGCACAATACCGAAGCCATCTCATAGCAGCTTAAACAATAAAGGTGCTTTTATTAAATTGTCCAAACTATAGGGCGCAGTTCATAGGAAAGACGTGTCTGATGATGTATTTATTGCGAATTAATAATCGCTGTCTGAAGAACCACCTGTTACGATGGCGATACCAGCAGATGCACCGATACGTGATGCACCAGCATCGATCATCGCTTTAGCGCCTTCGAAGTCACGAACGCCACCTGAAGCTTTCACACCGATGTCAGGTCCCACTGTTTCACGCATGAGGCGAATGTCTTCAACCGTTGCACCACCAGTTGAGAAACCAGTTGATGTTTTAACGAAGTTCGCTCCAGCTTTGACTGAAAGTTCAGCAGCTGTTTTGATTTCTTCTTTTGTTAAGAGGCAGTTTTCAAAAATGACTTTAACGAGCGTACCATTCGCCGCTTCGACTACTGCACGGATATCACGTTCCACGAGTTCCACGTCACCGTCTTTTAGTGCGCCGATGTTAAGAACCATGTCGATTTCAGTTGCACCGTTTTTGATCGCATCTTTCGTTTCGAAAGCTTTGACTTCTGGTGTGTTCGCACCAAGTGGGAAACCGATTACTGTACAAACTTTAACGTTGTCGTCAGACTTTAAAAGTTCTGCTGCAAGTGCGACATACGTCGGGTTGACACAGACGCTAGCAAATTTGTACTCGAGTGCTTCCTTGCAAAGTGTTTCGATTTGAGCGCGTGATGTTTCCGGCTTGAGTGCCGTGTGGTCGATCATAGCTGCTAAGTTCATGATTAGTTTTCCTCCTTAAGGATATCCCTTATACTCTTTTTCTATTCTATCACGCAAGAGGTCAGACTTCTATCTTTTTACGCTACTTTCCGCAGTTGTTTTTTTCGAATCAATAAACTGTTTAACGTAAAGACGAGCGCAGCCGACCAAATAAATGTAAACGCGACCAAGTGTGTACGTGTAAAGGGTTCATCATACAAGAGAACACCGATGGCAAGTGATAGCGTCGGAGCAACAAACTGTAGAAAACCGACGACTGTATATGGGATCCGTTGGGCACCAAAACCGAATAAAAGTAACGGTACGGCCGTGATTACACCTGTCAACAATAATCCTGCCGTGACGAACGGTGTGTGCGAGAAGGTCGACGTTCCTTGTACACCAAGATAACTGATAAAAAGGAGTGCGAGCGGTAGCGGTGCGAGCGTTTCGAGTGTCAGACTGACCGTCGCTTCGAGCGGACGTTGTTTCTTGACGACACCATAAAAGCCGAAACTAAATGCGAGCGCAAGCGAAATCCAAGGGAACTCGCCATAACCGATTGTTAAAATCAAGACACCGATCGTCGCGAGCAAAATTGCAATCCATTCAATCCGTGACAATTTCTCTTTAAAGAAGAACACCCCGAACACGATGCTGACGAGCGGATTGATGTAGTAGCCAAGCGAGGCTTCGACGATGAAATTATGGTTGACTGCCCAGATGTAGATAAACCAATTCATACTAATGATGATTCCGTTCAAGAAAAACAATCTTCGTGTCCGTTGATTTTTAAACGCCGTCGTCAATTTAGGTAATGCTTTTTGGAAATACAATAACAGTAATAAAAACAAAAACGACCAGACAATCCGATTGGCGAGTATTGCCTCGCTTGAGACGCTAGCTAACAGCTTCCAATAAATCGGAAGTAATCCCCAAATGACATATGCTCCTAATGTGGCAAACAGGCCAGGTTTATTCATCGTTCCATTCCTCTTTTCTGAATTACGAGACCTTTTTCATCTTCATTCGTCCTGCCGATAAACCACTGATCGTAAACAGTGCGACGGCAATCCAGATGAACAGGAAGGCCACGAAGTGAATCGATGTAAACACATCATTAAACAAAAAGACACCGAGTACTAACGTCAACGTCGGTGCGATGTACTGCAAGATACCGACATATACAAATGGAATCTTCGGCATACCGTACCCAAACAGCATCAACTGAACAGCTGTCGCAACACCAAGCATGATGATGGCAATCAAGGCTCCGGTCGGTAAAGCGAGCGGATTCGCTCCCGTCACACCAAGCGTCAACAACGCGAACGGTAATGTCACTAACGTCTCTAGGAATAACCCTGATAACGGTTCTGCCGCTGCCTTTTTCTTTAACACACCATAAAAAGCAAACGAAACAGCAAGCGAAAAAGCAATGATTGGAAACTTCCCGTAGCCGAATGTCAAAATCAAGACACCGATGATGGCACTGATGATGGCAATCAATTGGGGCCGGTTCAAACGTTCTTGGAAAAATAACAACCCAAACAATACGCTGACGAGCGGATTGATGTAATAGCCGAGCGACGATTCGACGATGTACCCTTCACCGATTGCATAGAGATAGAGCGTCCAATTCCCACCGAGGACAAGACCAGCAGCTAAAACGGTCAGACGTTGTTTTTTATTCCGCCATAATCGACCGACTTGCGTAAATTTGCCGGACAAACGTAATAATAGTGTGACGAAGATGAACGCACTGATGATGCGAATCGACACGACCGTCCATGCCGGAACAGTGTCTGCAAATAATTTGTAAATCGGTAACAACCCGCCAATCACGTAGGCGACGAACGTCGCGCTCATTCCCCGTTTATCCACAATGAACCTCCTTATGTATACAAGTAAAGCCGCCATCATCATGGCGACTTTTTCGTTATTCCTGATCGAGCGTCGTAAATAAGGTTTTCATTTCTGACTCCGTCAAGTCACGCCATTCACCAATCGGTAAATCACCTAACTCAATATTCATGATACGGACCCGCTGCAACCGTTTGACGCGGTAACCAAATTCTTTACACATGCGACGAATCTGCCGGTTCAAGCCTTGCGTCAAGACGATTCGGAATGTCCGTGACTCGAGTTGTTCGACGATACATTCTTTCGTTGTTGTTCCAAGGATATCGACGCCGCTCGCCATTCCTTCGATGAACGTCTCTGTGATCGGGGCATCAACCGTTACGATATATTCTTTATCGTGATTATTCTCTGCCCGTAAAATCCGGTTGACGATGTCCCCATCGTTCGTCAAAATGATCAGTCCATCTGAGTCTTTGTCTAAGCGCCCGATCGGGAAAATCCGTTTCGGATGATTGACGAAATCGATGATATTTCCTTCGATGTCGAGTTCGGTCGTACATGTGATGCCGACCGGTTTGTTCAAAATCAAGTACTCAAGCGTCGGTTTTGTTTGGAGCGGCTGTCCATCGATTTCAACGGCATCCGTCGCTTCCGCTTGTGAACCGAGTTCCGCGACGACACCGTTGATTGTGACGCGACCGGCATCGACTAATTTATCCGCTGCCCGTCTTGAGCAGTATCCTGTTTCACTGATGAATTTATTAATTCGCATAGGTTGTCCTCTTTCTCTTGTTAGAATCTTTCCTCAGTGTAGCGTATACGTTACTTGAAAACAAAATAATTTATTTCGTACAGCCTGTTATGAAGCGTGAACATGCGATATCGAGAGGCAATCCGTTCGCGCTTCCCTGTCTCGCCTCGTCTTCAAAGCGGCAATCTTCCGCGCCACTATAGCAAAGCTATGCAGGGTCGCGACGGATTGCGCTCTAAATCGTCGTCTGCTTGTCTGGCTTTTTTTCAAGATATTACCTAAAAAGCGTCACGTTTCGTTGACTCTGAACTGAACCCTGAATGGTGGACACTTGATAAAAGACCCCATTCGGGGTTTTTTGTGTTTAAAGATATCGATATACTGTATCTATTCAATTTAGACGGGAGAATTATTCATGAACAGACGTACCTACAATAGCGAACGAAGACAATGGAAACTACAAAAGATGACTCCGGTACAATACCGAAGCCATCTCATAGCAGCTTAATACGTTAAGGGTGCTTTTATTAAACTGTCCAAACTCTAGGGCTCAGTTCACTCCTACGGGAAAAAGTGCGTTTTCAACGCACGTTCAGAGGAAGGAAAGACCGAGGAAAGCAACAAAAAAGACGCTTGATCTCCCGATAGCACGTTGTCTACTCGCTAAAAAAGTTCGCCTCCCTGAAGCAGGAAGACGAACTCATTTCAGATCGCTTGTTCTTTTAATGTCTCCATGATGCGGACGAATTGTCCGTCATTCATTGGATAGCCGGCTTTATTGATTTTGACGCGCACGAGTTGACCAATCAAAGATTCGTCTCCCTCGATCGCGACACGTAAGTAATTGTCCGTGTAACCGACGAGACGACCGCCTGCTTCTTCCGAAAACTCTTCCGGAATGATTTCAAGCAGTTCCCCTTCGTATTTTGAAGCATATTCTTTTGCGAGTTGATCCGATAAAGCGATCAAACGCGCAACACGCTGTTCTTTCATCGACTCTTCCACTTGATCGTCCATCATCGCAGCTGGTGTCCCTGTCCGTTTCGAGTAAGGGAAGACATGCAGCTCACTGAACTTATGATCATTGATGAAGTTGAACGTCTCCATGAATTCTTCTTCCGTCTCACCCGGGAAACCGACGATGACATCTGACGTGATGGCACAGTCCGGTAACACTTCTTTCAGACGCGTGATCCGTTCCCCGAACTCCGCCATCGTGTACTTACGACGCATCCGCCGTAAAACGGTATCCGATGCTGACTGAATCGGGACATGCAAGTGTCGGACGACAATTGGCGAATCCTTTAAGACGTCTAACACTTCATCCGTGATTTGACTCGCTTCGATCGAAGAAATCCGAAGGCGTTCAAGACCTGTGACGGACTCGAGTGCTTTGAGTAACTTCGCTAAGTTATAGTCTTTCAAATCTTCACCGTAGCCACCCGTATGAATCCCCGTCAAGACGATTTCTTTGTAACCGGCATCAACGAGCTGTTGTGCTTGCTTTAAGACATCTTCCGGTTGACGAGAACGCATCAACCCACGTGCCCATGGAATGATGCAGAAGGTACAAAAATTATTGCAGCCTTCTTGAATCTTCAGCGAAGCACGTGTCCGGTCCGTAAACGCTGGAACGTCCAGTTCTTCGTAGACTTTTGCCTTCATGATGTTCCCGACTGCATTAATCGGCATCCGTTCTTCGCGGAACTGTTCGATGTACCCAATCATCTTGTGGCGGTCTTGTGTCCCGACGACGACGTCAACCCCTGGAATCGCCATGATTTCAGCAGGCGATGTCTGTGCATAACAACCCGTTACACAGATGACACTGTCTGGATTTTGACGAATCGCCCGTCGAATGACTTGACGACTTTTTTTATCACCCGTATTCGTAACGGTACATGTATTGACGACGTAGACGTCTGCATGATCTGCAAAATCGACACGCGCGTAACCTGCATCTTTAAACAGCTGCCAGACGGCCTCTGTCTCATAATGATTGACTTTACAGCCAAGCGTTTGAAAGGCAACAGTAGCCATTTCGTTCACCCTTTCAGTTCAAAATGATACGATACGGCGGATAGGACATACAGCGGCGCCGTTTCCGTCCGTAAAATCCGTCGTCCGAGTGATGCCGGTAAGAAGCCGGCATCAGTCAACCGTGTTACCTCCGTCTCCGTCAGTCCACCTTCAGGACCAATCACGACGAGGAGTGAATCCCCTGCTTGTAGTCGCGCAAGGGTCGAGGCAAAAGCCGTAGCTTCGCCTTCTTTCGCTGCTTCTTCATACGCGACTAAACATGCAGTATATTGCGGTGCTTCTTGTAGGACTTCATCATACGTCACATAGTCAACTTGCGGCAAGTGAGCACGGTAGGATTGCTCGGCAGCTTCTTTGATGATTTTTTCAAGACGCTCGAGTTTTTTCGGGACCTTTTTCGCATCCCATTTCGAGACCGAACGGGCGGATTCAAAAATGAGTAGTTGATTCATCCCGAGTTCGGTCGCTTTTTGAGCGACAAGCTCGATTTTATCACCTTTCGGCAAGGCGTAAGCAAGCGTCACCCGAATCGGTAATTCTGTATCGATTGATGACGACTCGACAATCCGTGCGATGGCCTGTTGTTTGTCGAGTTCTTCGAGCGCACAACGAAATAGGCCGGTTCCATCAAGGACCAAGATTTCATCCCCGACATCCATCCGCATGACGTTTTTCATATGATGGGCGTCATCCTTTTGCAAGGTAAACCGTTCTCCCGAGCGAGCTGCCTGTTCTACAAAGTATCGTTGCATCGGCTCAGGCCTCGCGTTTCGCAATGATTGCGACCCAGTCTTCCAGTTTTGTTGTTTCAACAATCGTAAAGCCGGCCTCGGTCATCGCCTCGACAACCATGTCTTTCTTCTGACTGATGATGCCTGAAGCAATGAAGTGCCCGCCTGGCAGTGTCAGCTCGTAGGCATCGTTCACAAACAATAAGATGACCTCAGCTAAGATGTTTGCGACAATCAATTCGACAGGCTCATTTAATGCTTTCATCAAGTCACCTTGACGGACTGTGATCCGGTCACTGACTTGATTGAGTGCCACGTTATCCGTCGCTGATTTAACAGCGACTTCATCTAAATCAAGCGCGAACACATCTTTTGCTCCCAGTTTCGCAGCGGCGATTGCGAGGACACCTGAACCCGTCCCGACATCGACGACGCGATCTTGCTCTTGCAAGTAGTTTTCAATCGCTTGAATACAGAGAACTGTCGTCGGATGCGTTCCTGTCCCAAACGCCATACCCGGGTCAAGTTCGATGATTTTTTCATCCGGTTGTGGTGTATAGTCTTCCCACATCGGAACAACCGTCAAGTGACGGCTGATCTTGACCGGTTTATAAAACTGTTTCCACGAATGGGCCCAGTCTTCTTCATCGACTTGTGTGAACGTGACAGTACCTGAACCGATCGTCAGTCCGAACTGCGTCAGCATCTGGATATCACGTTCGATTCCTTTAATCATATCCGTCAAATCGCTACTTTCCGCAAGATAAGCTTTGACGAGGACACCTGTATCCGGATATTCGTCTCGTTTTTTCTCATCCCAAATTTCACCGAAGTTGTCTTCACGATGCGACATCATCTCGAAATCTTCGACATCCTCGATGACGACACCACTCGCTCCTGCTTCATGTAAAATATTCGAGACTGCTTCGACTGCTTCTTGTGTCGTATGGACACAAACTTCTGACCATTTCATTTCCTGTCACGCTCCTTTAGCGAATCACCCTTTAAAGAATGTTTTAATACGGCCAAAGACACCTTCATGCTGCTCTTCGACACCTTTTTCATCACTGATTTCGTTGAATTCACGTAAGATTTCTTTTTGACGATCTGTCAAATGCTTCGGTGTGATGAGGACGACGTTGACATACTGGTCACCATGATGACCTGAACGAACGTTCGGCATCCCTTTACCACGAAGGCGGAACCGTGATCCAGTTTGTGTACCGGCCGGAATCTTCAAGCTAACTTTTCCATGAACGGTTGGCACTTCGATTTCATCCCCGAGTGTCGCTTGAGCGAATGTTAACGGCATGTCCATGACGATATGATCGTCAACGCGCTCGAACAATTCGTGTTCCCGGACACGGACGACGACGTAGAGATCACCGAACGGTCCGCCGTTGACGCCTGCTTCCCCTTTACCAGCTAAGCGAATTTGTTGTCCATTGTCGATTCCTGCTGGAATTTTGACACGAACGTCTTTATTTTTACGGACACGACCTGCACCACGACATGTTTCACATGGTTCTTTGACGATTTGTCCACGCCCGTGACATGTCGAACATGTTGTTTGGTTGACGACACGACCGAACATCGTGTTTTGTTCGACGTTGATGTGACCTGATCCAGCACAACGTTTACATGTTTCTGGGTGCGTCCCTGGTTTTGCACCTGATCCATGACACGTTTCGCAATCTTCCTCGATTGGAATCGTGATGACTTTCTCAACACCCGAGAATGCCTCCATGAAATCAATTTCTTCTACGTACTGGAGATCTTGTCCTTTACGCGGTGCATTCGGATCTTGACGGCGTCCACCACCACCAAAGAACATGTCAAAAATGTCCCCGAATCCTTCTGCGCCGCCGAATCCTGCACCACCTTGCGATGGATCTTGGTGACCGTACTGATCGTAACGTGCTCGTTTATTGTCGTCAGACAAAATTTCGTACGCTTCCGAAATCTCTTTGAATTTTGCATCGGCATCTGATTCTTTATTGACATCCGGATGGTACGTCCGGGCGAGTTTCCGATAAGCTCGTTTAATTTCTGCTGCTGAGGCGTCGCGTGCAACACCTAACACTTCATAATAATCGCGTTTTTCCACGTTCAGTCTCCCTCTCTTTGGCTCCGATTCACTTCATACTGTTTGATTTTACCGAACTTCGTGCGACATGGAAAGAGCCAAAGCGCGGATCACGCTTTGGCTCTCTCTAGCGCCCGAAAAATCGGTCGATTCGAATTATTTGTTGTCTTTATCGTCTACTTCTTCAAATTCTGCGTCCATGACGTTGTCGTCTTGTCCGTCAGCTTGTGCGCCTTCAGCGCCAGCTTGTTGTTGAGCCATGTTTTCGTAGACTTTTTGTGTGAGTTCTTGAACGACTGTTGATAATTCATCTTTCGCCGTACGAATCGCTTCGATGTCTTCTCCAGCAAGAGCCGTTGTTACTTTTTCTTTTGCAGCTTCTGCTTTTTCTTTATCGGCAGCATCGATTTGTTCGCCGAGATCTTTGATTGCTTTATCTGTCGCGAAGACGAGTTGATCGGCTTCGTTACGAAGTTCAACTTCTTCTTTACGTTTGTTGTCTGCATCTGCGTTCGCTTCAGCATCTTTGACCATTTGATCGATGTCCGCTTCAGTCAAGCCGCTTGATGATTGGATTGTGATCGATTGTTCTTTGTTTGTACCGAGGTCTTTCGCCGATACGTTAACGATTCCGTTTGCATCGATGTCGAATTTAACTTCGATTTGCGGTACGCCGCGTTGTGCCGGTGGAATGTCTGTCAACTGGAAACGACCCAGCGTTTTGTTATCTGTTGCCATCGGACGTTCCCCTTGAAGGACGTGGATATCTACTGCCGGCTGGTTATCAGCTGCTGTAGAGAACACTTGTGATTTAGATGTCGGGATCGTCGTGTTACGATCGATCAACTTCGTCATCACGCTACCCATTGTTTCGATTCCGAGTGAAAGTGGTGTTACGTCAAGAAGAACAACGTCTTTGACGTCACCAGTCAATACGCCACCTTGAACTGCTGCACCGAGGGCAACCACTTCGTCCGGGTTAACGCCTTTGAATGATTCTTTACCTGTGAAGTCTTGAACTGCTTTTTGGACTGCAGGAATTCGTGTTGATCCCCCGACAAGAATGATTTTATCGATTTTATCTGGTGACATACCAGCATCGCTAAGGGCACGGCGCGTTGGTTCCATCGTCCGCTCGACGAGGTCAGCAGTCAAATCGTCGAATTTCGCACGTGATAACGTCATTTCAAGGTGAAGTGGACCTGCTGCGCCAGCCGTGATGAACGGAAGGCTGATTTGTGTCGAAGAGACACCTGAAAGGTCTTTCTTCGCTTTTTCAGCAGCATCTTTCAAACGTTGAAGTGCCATTTTATCTTGTGCTAAGTCGATGCCATTGTCTTTTTTGAATTCTGCAACAAGGTGATCGATGATTTTTTGGTCAAAATCATCTCCTCCAAGACGGCTGTCACCGGCTGTTGAAACAACTTCAAAGACACCATCACCAAGTTCAAGGATTGAAACGTCGAATGTACCGCCACCTAAGTCATAGATGAGGATTGTGTGGTCTTCGCCTTTTTCAAGTCCGTATGCAAGTGCTGCTGCAGTTGGCTCGTTGATGATCCGTTTCACGTCAAGACCAGCGATTGTACCCGCGTCTTTTGTTGCTTGGCGTTCTGCATCATTGAAATAAGCAGGTACTGTGATGACAGCTTCCGTTACTTTTTCACCGAGATAATCTTCAGCTTGCGCTTTCAATTTTTGAAGGATGATTGCTGATACTTCTTGTGGCGTGTAATCTTTTCCTTCAACTTCAACTTTGTAGTCTGTACCCATGTGACGTTTAATCGACATGATTGTATTCGGGTTCGTGATTGCTTGACGTTTCGCGACTTCCCCGACTTGACGCTCTCCGTTTTTAAAAGCGACGACAGATGGTGTCGTACGGTTACCTTCTGCGTTTGCGATAACGACCGGCTCTCCGCCTTCCATTACTGCTACACATGAGTTCGTTGTACCTAAGTCAATACCAATGATTTTTGCCATGATAAATTCCTCACCTTCGATTAGTTAATTGTTGTGTTTCGGATGATTCGAGATTACTCTGCGACTTTGACCATGCTTGGACGAATCACGCGGTCATGTAACTTATACCCTTTTTGGAATTCAGCCGTTACGATGCCCGACTCGAATTCGTCACTTGCTTCCTGAACGACTGCCTGATGCAGATTCGGGTCAAAGGCTTCGCCAACCGCTGGAATTTCAACGACACCTTCGTTTTGAAGGGTTTCGGCTAACTGACGCTTGACCATTTCGACACCCGCTAAGACGGACTTTGTTTCTTCGTTGTCAGACTCAATCTGAAGTGCGCGATCAAGGTTATCGACGAGTGGGAGTAACTTCTCGACGATAGATTGTGATGAATACTTCGCACGATTTTCTGCTTCAATCCGGTTACGGCGCTTGAAGTTATCAAAATCGGCACGCAACCGTAATTCTGATGCTTTTGCTTCAGCAAGTTGCGCTTCAAAATTCGGTGTCGCTTCTTCTTCGACGAGGTCCGCTTGCACGAGTTCCTCTTCTGTTACTTCAACTGTTTCTGCTTGTTGCTCGGTTGTTTCTTCATTACTGAGGTTTTGATTCTGCTCTTTTTCTTCCACTCTGAATCGAGCCCCTTTCTATATTCAATCCAAGCTGTTTTTACGCAGCTCGGTTTGGAATGCTTGCAAAAGATGAATGATCGAATTGATGCCTCGATTATAATCCATCCGTTTTGGACCAATCAGCGCAAGTGTCCCGAGCGAAACGCCATCAACGGAGTAATGGGCACGGATCACGCTACAATCCTTCAGGGCATCGACATTGTTCTCGCTTCCGATCGTAATCAAGATTTGATTATCGAGATTCGGACTCAAGAAATCAAACAATGCTTCCTGCTGTTCAATCAATTCTAAGACAGGTCTTAGTTTGGCGACGTCTTGAAATTCCGGTTGGTCGAACATATTTGCTTTCCCACCCAGATAAATCAAGGGACGCTCATCCTGTTGATCCATCAGAACGATATCGAGTGCTTTCGAAAGTAACGACGTCTGCTCCGAATGTTCGGAACGAAAACGTCTGATTTCTTCCAGCAAACGAATACGAAGATTGCTCAGTGGCGTTCCTCGTAACGTCTTATTCAGACGTTCCATCAGTCGACTCGCTGCCTCACGTGAGAGAGCTTCCGCTAACTGAAGTGTCTTATGCTCAACATGACCTGTCTCCGTTACGAGAACGATTACGACGCGTCCTTCTGCTAACGGGATTAATTCTAAATGGTGGAGCCGTTGTCCTTCTTCTTTAGGACCTAATACAAGTGTCGTGTAATGCGTCAATTCGCTCAACAAGTCCGCCGTATGTCTGATCAAGCGATCATTTTCATTCACGGAATGGGCAAATAATGATTTTAATGCTTTTGCCTCTTGCGGTGAGATGCTTTCCGGACGAATCAGATGATCGACATAAAATCGATATCCAAGCTCAGATGGAATTCGTCCCGCAGAAGTATGCGGTTTTTCAATCAATCCCATCTCTTCGAGGTCCGCCATCTCATTTCGAATGGTCGCGGAACTGAACGTCACGTCGTCTCGTTTCGAGAGCGTCCGTGAGCCGACGGGTTGAGCGGTTTTGATATAATCATCGACGATTGCACGCAAAATCAACAATTGACGATCCGTCAGCACCTTCTTCACCACCTTATTTTGTTAGCACTCACTTTTAACGAGTGCTAATTACATCTTTACTATAAGGAATAGTGGAAATGATGTCAACAGATTTGCTGAACCCTTTGAACAGTTTCCCATTATACGATACAGTGAAACAAATGATGAAAAGGATGATCAAGATGCTTGAGATGTTTGCGATGGCCGGTGTGTTCGTTTGGTTGTTCATTGCCATCATCGGAACGACTGCTTATTTCGCAAGAAAATCTAAAAAATAGACGCGTACGAGGAAAATAACGAGAAAAGACGCTTTTATCTCCCAATAGCACGTTGTCTGTACGCAAAAAACCAATCCCGCTACTGTGGATTGGTTTTTTTGTCGTCCTGAAATCATTCAACTTCCGCTTCACCGATGAACTCGGCGAATACTTCATTCGCAAGCGGGACACCCGCCTCCGTTAATCGCAAGTGTGTATCCGTCCGTTCGACTAATCCGCGCGGCAATAACTTCGTGATTGTTTTACCAAAAGCAGCATCTAACGCTATCCCATACTTTTGCTCAAAGTGTTCGATTGACACCCCTTGTTTCATCCGAAGTCCGAGGAACATCTCTTCTTCCATTCGCTCGACACGTGTCAGTGGTGTCTCGTTGCGGACCGGTAAACCTTCCGCCTTGATGTAATGCGGAATCGGTGCGATGTTCGCGCGACGTGTTTGAGCGATGTAACTATGCGAGCCTGCGCCGAAACCGTAATACTCATCATTTTCCCAGTAGACCCGGTTATGCCGACTTTCTTTCCCCGGTAACGAGAAGTTCGAAATTTCGTATTGTTTCAAACCACCGGCTTCAATCGTCTCAATCATCAAACGATACATCTCTGCTTCAAGATCTTGTGTCGGTAACGGGAGTTTTCCTTTTCGTTCTTGAATCGCGAACACGGTGTGCGGTTCCAAAATTAACGAGTACGACGAAATATGGGTGATCGGTAAGCGAAGGGCGCGCTCGACATCGTATTTAACTTGCTCAAGCGTTTGATTCGGTAAGCCGAACATCAAATCGACGGAAATGTTATCAAACCGTTTAGCCGCTTCGTCAAGCGTCTCTGCGACTTTCGCTTCCCGGTGCGTCCGACCGATCCGTTCAAGCAATCCGTCATCAAACGACTGGACACCGAAACTGACACGGTTGACACCACCCGCTTTCATGATATCGAGTTTTTCAGGCGATACGCCGTCCGGATTCGACTCGACCGTGTATTCAAGCGTCTCATCCGTCAGCGGCAAGAGATGTTTGCTGATGATGTCCATCAGACGTTGCATCTGTTGTTCGTTCAGGGCAGTCGGTGTTCCGCCACCAATGAAAATCGTTTCAAGTCGATCGGTCGGGTATTGTTGTAGTGTCAGTTCGATTTCACGTTCTAACGCATCTAAATATTCCGCAACCGGTTGATTCTTTAAAAATACTTTATTGAAATCACAGTAGTAACAGATATGTTCACAAAACGGAATGTGGACATATGCGGCGCGTGGAGTCATTTCGCCTCATCCTTTCTATATAAACAAGAAAAAGGGTGCGTTAAACGCCCCCTTTTGACTTTAATCTTCATCCATCGACAGAACCGACATGAAGGCTTCTTGAGGTACCTCTACCGAGCCTACCATCTTCATGCGCTTCTTACCTTCTTTTTGCTTCTCAAGCAATTTACGTTTTCGTGAGATATCCCCACCATAACATTTTGCGAGAACGTTTTTCCGAAGGGCTTTAATCGTCGAACGCGCAACGATTTTTGTCCCGACCGCAGCTTGAATCGGCACTTCGAATTGCATCCGTGGAATCAATTCTTTTAATTTATCAACGATGACTTTCCCACGTTCGTACGCAAAATCACGGTGAACGATGAAACTCAGGGCATCGACGTTTTCGTTATTCAATAGGATATCCATCTTCACAAGGCGTGATTGTTGGTAGCCAATCAATTCGTAATCCAGTGAAGCATATCCTTTTGTACTCGATTTTAATTGATCGAAGAAATCATAAACGATTTCCGAAAGCGGTAACTCATACGTGATTTTAACACGTGTCGTATCGATGTATTCCATGTCGATGAACGTCCCACGTTTCTTTTGACAAAGTTCCATGATTGCCCCGACATAGTCGTTCGGCGTCATGACAGCTGCCTTGACGAAAGGTTCTTCGATGAACTCGACCTTTTGTTGATCGGGCATCTTCGACGGGTTGTCGACATGCAAGACTTCGCCAGACGTCGTCGTCACGTTGTAGATAACCGACGGTGCTGTCGTGATCATATCGATGTTGAACTCACGTTCGATTCGCTCTTGAATGATTTCCATGTGCAACATACCTAGGAATCCACAGCGGAAACCGAATCCGAGTGCTTGCGATGTCTCCGGCTCGAACTCGAGTGCTGCATCACTTAACTGGAGACGCTCAAGCGCTTCACGTAAATCATTGTAACGGGCGGCATCGATTGGATACAGTCCACAATACACCATCGGATTCATTTTCCGGTAACCCGGCAACGCTTCGATTGCCGGTTGTTTCGCGAGTGTAATCGTATCCCCTACTCGGACGTCTCCAACGGTCTTAATCGACGCTGACAATGTACCAACATCTCCGACCGTTAATTCTTGTTGACGAAGTGCCTTTGGTGTCGAAACGGCAAGTTCTAAGACTTCGAAATCTTTACCGGTCGACATCATACGAATTTTATCACCGACTTTGACCGTTCCGTTGACGATTCGGATTGATGCGACAACACCACGGTACGGGTCATAGAACGAGTCAAAAATTAACGCTTCAAGCGGTGCAGCCGGATCACCGGTTGGTGCAGGCACTTTTTCGACGATTTGTTCAAGAATCTCTTCAATTCCGATTCCTGCTTTTGCTGACGTCGGAACCGCTTCAGATGCATCGAGTCCGATGACATCTTCGATTTCTTGACGAACACGTTCGACATCCGCCGACGGCAGGTCAATTTTATTGATGATCGGTAAAATTTCAAGATCGTTATCTAACGCCAAGTAGACGTTCGCGAGTGTTTGTGCTTCAATCCCTTGCGCCGCATCGACGACGAGAACAGCACCTTCACACGCTGCGAGTGAACGCGAAACTTCATAAGTAAAGTCGACGTGTCCAGGTGTGTCGATCAGATGGAGGATATATTCCTCACCATCTTTTGCTGTATACTTCAATTGGACGGCATTCAACTTGATTGTAATTCCACGTTCCCGTTCGAGATCCATGGCATCAAGCGTTTGGTCTTTCATTTCCCGTGACGTCAAAGCGCCTGTTCTTTCTAGAATACGGTCAGCGAGCGTCGATTTCCCGTGGTCGATATGGGCGATAATCGAGAAGTTCCGAATGCTCTTTTGCCGTTTTAAACGGTCTGCATTATTCATGTTTATAGTCACCTTACCTTATATTCAAACGTACATACGCTTCATTATAACAAAAATCAGACGAGCTGTACCATCCCGTTTTGTTTTACCGAAAAACAAAAATCCAAAGAAACCCTAGAGCTGTTATTGCTTTTAAGAAAAACGTTTGCTACAATTGTGTTTGTTCTGTTGAACGATAAATGCAGATATGCGAATATAAATCTCGAATGAGTTTTCTTGGAGGTGAATCATCCATGGCTAACATTAAATCAGCAATCAAGCGTGTTAAAACAGCTGAAAAACGCCGCGTCGCTAACGTACAACGTAAATCGTCAATGCGTTCAGCTATCAAAGCAGTCGAAACTTTCGCTACTGAAGGTAACAAAGAGCAAGCGCTCGTAGCTTTCAACACAGCGTCTAAGAAAATCGACAAAGCTGCTGCTAAAGGTCTTATCCACAGCAACAAAGCTGGTCGTGACAAATCACGTCTCGCTAAACTCGTAAACGCACTTTAATTCTTTCCGAAGAATACGGTGATCGATCGCCACTAGGGGCTTCCCCGGTGGCGATTTTTTTGTGCTTAAAAAAGAGACCGACTCCAAAAGAATGCTTCCTTTCGAGTCAGTCTCAGTTGATTTGAATACTTCGTTTCAATACGTCAATCGATCGACCATCACGTGATGCGGACCAATTCCTTCGATTTCAAATTGCTCACTCGCAATCTTCATTCCAAATCGTTCGTAGAACGGAACTGCGACTAGCCGGGCATTACACCACCAACCAGTAGCTTGCCGTTCCTTTAAGATTCGTCGTGCTTCTTCAAGCAATGCAATCCCGTATCCTTCACCACGTACATCCGGACTCGTCGCCATTCCCCGCAATTGATATGTCAATTCGGGAGCTGTATCATATGACCGTTTTGCAAATGAGCCGATTGCGACAATTTTACCGTCCTTGACGCCTCCAAGGTGAAACGTATCTGTCGCCAAGTCGTCCGGATACGTGCACGCCTCAATCGGTTGATGCGGACGTAAGACGCCATGACGAAGTGGAATCACTTCTGTTGCTTGAATCATTCGAATTTCCATTAGTTCGTCAGCTCCTCACAAAGTCGCTAGTCGGACGATTAGTGAATCAAACAATATTCGCTTATCACCACGCCCAGTCTTCATCCCTTCATCAGTCGTCGTGATGGCGATTAACGCTTGTTCGAGTTGGGCGAACGTAAATCGTTTCCCGGACTGCAATGCTAATTTAATCACATATGGATGCGCCCCGACCTTTGAAGCAATTTGTCGTTCACCATAACCTTGTTCCGCCAGGCGCTTAGACAGTAACATCATTCGGTACTGACGTGCCATCAAACCGAGCAGCGCTAATATTTCCTGACCTTGCTTTTCTAAGTCACGAATCAGGCGAATCGCAGGCTCAAGTTGACGTTTCATTAAGTAATCCGTCAATTGAAAGACATTGTCTTCAAGTGTCCGCGGTACTAACAAATCAACATCCGCCAATTCAATCGTCGGATGATCGCCTGCATAAAGCATCAGCTTATCGAGCTCATGCGCTAGCGTTCCCCACATTTCTCCTGTCAAAAAGATTAACCGTTCAATTGCCGGTCGCTCCATCCGGTATCCTTTGTCATTAACAGTATCCATCGTAAAGCGGAATAATTCTTCCGAAGTCGGCTTTTTTGCTTCGAGGACCGTCGCACGATCTTTCAACCGCTTGACGATTTTTTTTCGTTCATCCAGTTTCTCCGCTTCGACAATTAAAACGACGACTGCATAATCTGCCGGTTGTAAGACATATTCCGCTAATCGATCAACGTTATGCGTTTTTTTATCTTTCGCGCCCGTCAGAAAAGTCGCTGGTTTTGCAACCACGACACGGTAATCACTTAAAAAAGGAACTGTTTCCGCCTCATCTAACACGGCATCGAGAGGCTGATCGTTTAAATCGATCTTCATGTAGTCAAATCGTTCGCCATCTGGTAATGCCGCCTTCACGATTTCACGTTCCCACTCCTCTAAAAGATGACGCTCCGTCCCATATAATAAATAAAGGTTAGCCAACTTTCCGTTGACAAGCCAAGGTGTTTTCATCATTCCCACCACATTTCACAGTTTGTTCTTAACTTCATCATAGATAATCCTCTTTTATTCCGCTATACTAGAAGCGGAATCTATTAAGGGGGAATGCAGCATGGCACATTCAGTACGCCCACCAAGTGAAAATGCGTTTGAAAACGATATTCAATCAAAACGTAATGACGCGCTTGACTCAGCCGTCGGTTTTGGCGCTTCATTTGGTTTCTTCGCCGTTTTATTCATCATTGGCGTTTTAATCAAATTCTTAAGTCTATAATCACTAAAACAGCAACCTTGGGGGGTTGCTGTTTTTTATTTTATCATAGCTTCACAGCCTGCTGAAGAACAAGTTATCATCCCGTCCCTGTCCGTCCGCCAAATCGTCCGCTGATTTCCGATGCGATCTAACACTTCTTCATGCGGGTGACCATAACGATTATTCCGTCCCGCGGAGATGATGACTGTTTCTGGATTCGTTTGTTGCAACAAGTCGAGTCCCGTCGACGTCTTCGAGCCATGATGACCCGCTTTCAAAATATCGATTGGTCCAAGGTTCCAACCTTCTTCTTGTTCATTGCTCGCGTCACCCGTCAACAAAACCCGTTTTCCTGCAACGTCCGCAAGCAACACGATGGAACGGTCATTCTCCTCTGCTTCTGATTCGTCAGGTGCAACAACAGTAAGCCAAGGTCGTATCTCTCGCCCTGCCTTGACGAACTCCACTTTGGTCCCTGTCGCTTCAATCTGCTCCAGCAAACGATGCCGCTTTTCATCCTGATTATCGTATCTTCCGAAATAAATCGTATCGACACGAATTTTCTTTAATAACCCGATGACACCTCCAATATGATCATTGTCAGCATGAGTCAAGATGAGTCCGTCGATTACTGTCTCCGCGCGCGTATGAAGAAAAGGCGCAACGATTTGACTACCAGGGTCGAACGGACGTAACGTGGGACGTTGTGATAACGTAAACGCCCCGCCTGTGTCGATGACGAACGTTTCTCCATCCTTCTCGATTACCGTACTATCGCCTTGACCGACGTCGAGAAATGTCACCTGTTCTTCCGTCCTTAAATCCATCGATACACTTCCAAGAAGAAGAGCACAGACGGGAAGAAGATGCCCCCACCACTTTTGTTCCGCTACATACCATCCGATTAAGACGACGACTATAACGAGCAAAAAGAGTGGTAACGATAATAAGTGGACAGCAACGGTCGGAACAGGTAACTGCTCCGCTTGCGCGAGGGCAAGATCAAGTACACCAACTGCTCGCTCGTGGAGCGTCATGAATGTATCCGTGACTGGGAAAAACAAGAGTAAGCCTACTAGAAAGGAAAGCGGAAGGATGATCCATTCGATCCAGGCTCCAATGACGAGGTTCAACAGAGGCGACCATGGCGAAACTTCCGTTTGTTCCGCCATTTGCAAGACTAGGCTCGTTAAGATTTGCGCCCAGACACTAATTAACAACCAGTTCCAAGGACGTTTTACTTTTTGCCAGATCTTGCGCGACAATAATAAAAAAATCGTTAGTCCGACAGTCAACTGAAAGCCGATATCATAAAGACTCGTATAGGAATAGGCGAGTTGCGCTGCTGCAACATAGGCAACCACGAGGAGCGGGTCTGTCCGTCGTCCGAGACGCTGATAGAGCAGCAAGATGAACGCGACGCAGACTGCACGCGTGACCGGCGCACTCCATTCCGTCAGCCAACCATATAACGGTAATAAGACAAGGACGAATTCCGCTCTTCGTTCACGCGTCAATCGGCACTTTTTCAAAATCCATAATATCGTAAAAATCAAAAAGGCGATATGTGAACCTGAAATGACGATTGCGTGTAACAATCCAAACTTTTTGAAGCGATCAAGTGTCAACTGATCCATCAATCGGTCCTCACCTAGCACGAGCGCTTCGATATACAAGGCTTGTTTCGCCGGAAGTCGTTCAATCCGGTCCATCCATGCTTGGCGCATCCTGCGTCCCTGCGCGTCAAATCCAGGTGTATCGGTACACGATCCCCATTCTTTCACTTCGAATTTTCCTGCTAATCGTTCTGTACGCATCCAGCGCGCCTCGTCAAAGCCGCCACGATTGACACGGGGTAAAACCATCTTTTCCGTCAGTTCGACTTGACATCGTCTTCCAATTCGCTCGTAATCGAGATCCTGATGTTCATCTAGCGTCGCCGAAACAATCAACTCCTGTTGATTCGCAGTCGCCAGGTACCGAATCCGATCTCCATTTTGCTTCGCATCCAAAATATCAATTGTCTGAATCGGTGTCGCATCATCGAAATCTTGTCCGTACACGATGAACACTACGACCAACAGACTCATCAAGACAAGGCGTGTCGAAGTAAAAGACCAGCTTTTAATGGTCAAAACGAGACAAATCACACCTACGAGCCAAAGTGACTCTTTGATTGCGATCAATACAATCATGAAAAATAACGGGAATAACGGCATCAGTAAACAATCAAATAGGCTCTCAATGTTTCAAGCGTCTTGTCACCAAATCCTTTGACCTCTCCTAAGTCTTCATAACGCGCGAACCCGCCCTTTTCTTCACGATAGGCTAAAATCGCGCTCGCTTTAGCTGGACCGATTCCAGGGATTTCAAGTAACTGTTGCTCCGTTGCAGCATTCAAGTCGAGCAGACCAGTCGGCACATCTGCTTGTGGTACTTCTTCTTTCGGTTGTGTAAGTTTCACTTTTTCTTTTGTCGGAACAATGACTTCCTGACCGTCAATCAATCGTGCAGCGAGATTCATTTCTGTCACATCAGCAGCTTGTGTCAACTCCGCACGAACGACTGCGTCTTTAATCCGGTCGCCTAACTTAAAGGAATAGGGTCCCGGTCGCTTGACTGCCCCTTTCACATCAACCATGATTTTTTTGTTTAAGAGGGTCTGCTCCGTGGACCCTTGATCTTCTGCTTTGGCGTCTTGCTCATGCTTAACGATTGCTGGTTTGTCGACGAGCGCTTCTTTCGAACACGATGGTAACGGGACGAACAGTACGATTATCAGTAACACGACAACAACAACACTCGCGATTTGTTGAATCCGGGGAATAGTCATCGGTCTCCCTCCTCTTGCCTCGACTTTACCAGGCTCGAGTCTTCACGTAGCTTTGAGTAATTCGTTTTTCTCGTGGTGTTAACTGACAAATCAATTCCTCAAGAAATCTTTTTCATGTAAATCGTTTATTTTTCTTTAACATACAGCACAAAATACAGCACAAAAAACCGCTGCGAAAGTTTCCTTTTGCAACGGTCCATCCATTATATTTTTTCAGCTACAAAGAAAATTCGTTCGGCCGTCGGTGTTGGTGCATCACTCGTGAAATCACCTGTTACGGCGAGCGTCCGGAATCCGGCTTCACGAAGCCACGTCACGTATTGTTCCGGCGGATACGTCCGTTGATGATGTGTCTCGTCAACACGGTCATAACGTCCATCTTCGTCTTCGATGAAGAACGTCAATTCGTGGACGACGGACAGTGGTGCTTCTCCGGGATCGGCAAACCAAATATAAGAACTTTGTTCGGCGTGTGTCGCATATGTTTTCCCGTTAAAGAGTGTTTCCATCTTATACGGGGAATGCACATCAAACAACAACTTCCCGCCTTCTTTTAACGTCCGTGCCGCATGTTCGAACGTCTGTTGCACATCCGCTTCTGTCTTCAGGTAGTTGAGCGAGTCACACAAAATCGTCAGTGCGTCGACTGGAGCAGGCAATTCGATTTCGCGCATGTCTTGACACCAAAAATCGATTTTTTGCTGTTGTCCCATCGCTTTTTCTTGTGCAATTTCAAGCATCTCTTCCGATAGATCGATACCTGTCACGCGGTAATGCTCAGCGAGTAACAACGTCGCCGTTCCTGTCCCACAACCGACGTCAGCAATCGTACTGTTTGCTTCGACGTATTGCGATACCCAGGCGACCCATTCGTCGTAGGGAACATCTTGCATCAACTCGTCATAGACGTATGCAAACTGTTCGTACGCCATCAGTCGATCTCGACTTCTACTTTAGGTGCGTCTGACCAGAGTTTTTCAAGGTTGTAGTAGTCACGGTCATCACGGTGGAAGACATGGACGACAACATTTTCAAGATCGGCGAGTACCCAACGCGCTGCGTCAAGTCCTTCGAGACGTTTGATCGGAAGTTCATTTTTATGCGCAACTTCTTTCACTTCACGTGCGATCGCTTGAACTTGCTTTTCTGATCCACCTTCACAAATCACGAAATAATCTGCGATTGGTGAGATGTTTTTCATATCTAAAACGATGATATCTTCTGCCCGTTTATCATCAATTGCATTTACGATTAATTTTAATTCTTGTTCGACTGTCATAGGACGGTCCCCTTTCGTTTAGCCGTGACGAACGCGTTATACGTTTCAATCGTCAACGGAAAAATCACTGTTTGTTTGTTACATAAAAATTGGATGGTATGCGCAAGCGTCGCGATGACGGCGTCCGTTAAATCGGCGTCTGCAATTTCACGTAATGTTTCAACGCCTGGATACGTACGATTCGGCTCAATCGCATCGGCGACGAAAATCACTTGATCGAGCAATGGCATATCCGGAGCACCGGTCGTATGATTCGCGATCGCTTGGTAAATCACCGTATCTTTGACGCCAAGTTCACGTTTGACGAGTTCTGCGCCGATTGGCGCGTGCAAGAGCTCATCGTCATAATCGAGCAACTCGAGCTGTCCGAGTTCGCGAGCGAGCGTCCGCATTTCTTCGGTGTCCCGATACTTCGCATAATCGTGCAGCATCGCAGCGAACGCTGCCGTTTCCTCGTCGACACCGTTTCGCCGTGCGAGTTGACGAGCTGTTTCAACAACTCCAAGCGTATGCATATAACGCTTATGCGGGAGTGTTTGTTTAATGATATCGTCTGCTTCTTCAAGTAACATACAATTCCCACTCCTCGATTAGTTGTCGGACAGCTTCAGGAACAAGGTAACGGATACTTTTACCGCGGGCGACACGTTTTCGAATGTCCGTCGAAGACACTTCAAGCGACGGTAAGTCGACTGCTGTCACTTGCGCACCTGCCGGAATCAAATAACGACTGCCTGGACGTGCGACCGCTCCGAATTGAACTGCCTCAAACAGGCGGTCTGCTTGATACCATGTATCAAGGCTCGCAAGCGAGTCTGCCCCGAGTAGAAACACGAACTCGTCTGTCGGATACCGTTTTTTCAATTCGAGAACCGTCTCAAGCGTATACGATTTTTCCTGACGCTCGAACTCAATCGTCGAGACGGAAAACGCATCGTTTGCCTGGACAGCGGCTTCAACGAGCTTCAACCGTTGCGCAGCACTCGTCACGTTCGCCGCTTTATGCGGAGGGACGTTCGCAGGTAAAAACCAAACCGCATCAAGATGCAGTTGTTCCTTTGCTTGTTCCGCTATCAATAAATGACCGATGTGGGGCGGGTCAAACGTTCCGCCCATCAAACCAATCTTCATCGTGGTAATTGTAACGTTTTATTCTCTTTCGATTCTTTGTAGAGAACAACAACTTTACCGATGACTTGAACGAGTTCAGCATTTGTTCCGTCGACGAGTTCAGCCGCTACGTCTTTTGGTGTGTCGGCACAGTTCTGCAAAACTTGGACTTTCAATAATTCACGTTTTTCGAGTGCATCGATCAAATCCGCACACATCGCTTCTCCAACGCCATTTTTCCCTACTTGGAAAATCGGGCTTAAATCATGTGCTGTCGCACGTAAAAATCGTTTTTGTTTACCTGTTAACATATCAATATTCCTCCAATTGCTTTCGAATCACCTGCTCACCAAGCGTAAGATCAGGTGCATGACCGGTGAAGCGTTCAAATGCTTCAGCCGCTTGTAAAACGAACATCGGGACGCCGTCTAGTGTCGCGAGTCCTCGAGCCGAGGCATCACGTAGTAGTTGCGTCGGAGTCGGTCGATAAATAATATCACAAATCAGTGCCGTCGTCTCGGTCAATACGATTGGTGTTGCTTCGATGCGTGGCATCATACCGACCGATGTCGTATTGATGATTGTGTCATACGGCGTTAAATCTGGTGACCCCGACCAGTCGATTGCCTGCGCCTGAAATTCAGCGGCAAGCGCGCGCGCGCGTTGATTCGTCCGGTTCATGAGTGTGACAGTCCCGTCGAGCGCTGCGACGATTCCTCGCGCCGCCCCGCCCGCGCCAATCACAAGAATGTTTTCTGACGATTGTCTTGCGGACAAGGCACGAACGAATCCCGTCCCGTCCGTATTCGCACCGACCAGTTCCGTCCCGTCAAAATAGACCGTATTGACCGCCCCTGCTTTTTCAGCAGAAGGCTCGAGTCGATCAAGAAACGGGATGATTGCCGTCTTATAGGGAATCGTGACGTTAATCCCGTCGAGCTCGCGCATCCGTAATTGCCGGACGACCTGCTCTAAATCGTCTGCTTCGACATCTATCATACTATAACAGCCGAAAAGCCCAGCCGCTTCCAGCCATGCCTCGTGCAGCACGGGTGAAAGTGAATGGGCAATCGGATGACCGATGACAGCGAAACGCATCAGACGAGCGCCTCACGTAAGGAAACAGCAACACCTTTAGGCGCGTAGGCAGCTACTCGTCCACCTTTTCCGTGAACTGCAACCCAACCGAGTCCACTGAAGACGATATCTGTTTTCATGTTGTCACGTAAGCTGAACTCATGACGGACGAGCGGTGGTAACATCTCAAGCGTTTTTTCATTCGGAGGCGATAATAACTCTCCATTATGATTTGCATAAAGATCGTCCGCCTTATCTAACTTCGTCCGGTGAACCTTGAGTTCATTTGACATATAGATGACGAATGAACGTTTGTTCCCTTCCATGTAGTCAAGGCGTGCTAAACCACCAAAGAATAACGTTTGTTGCGGGTGGATTTGGAAGACTTGTGGTTTGATTTCTTTTTTCGGCGTAATCAATTTCAAGTCGCGCGCATCGACATAGTGCGCCATCTGATGATGATTGATGATTCCTGGCGTGTCGTACAGGTTACAGTTGTCATCTAGCGGAATGTCGATCAAATCGAGTGTCGTTCCTGGGAAGTGACTGACGGTGATGACGGCCTCTTCTTCTTCACCAAAACGTTTAATGACTTGGTTGATGAGCGTTGATTTCCCGACGTTCGTACAGCCGACGACGTAAACGTCGCGCCCTTTACGATAGTAGTCAATCTTCTCGGCTAATTCATCGACGCCATGCCCTTTTTTCGCACTAATCAAGTGAACATCTACCGGACGTAAGCCCAGTTCCTTCGATGTTTGGCGCATCCAGTTCATCAAACGATTCGGATTAAGTGATTTCGGCAACAAATCTGCCTTATTCCCGACAAGCAGGACATCATTTTTTCCGACGAAGCGGTGTAATCCTGGTAACCAACTTCCGTTGAAATCAAAAATATCAACGATTTTAACGACGAGTGCATCTTTTTGACCGATTCCGTCTAAAATTTTGACAAAATCATCGTCCGTCAATGCAACGTCTTGAATTTGGTTGTAGTGTTTCAGTTTAAAACAACGTTGGCAAATGACCATTTCACGGTCAAGTGCAGATTTAGGCGCATAACCTGGTGCTTTCGGATCCTCTGTTTGAATCTCGACACCACAGCCGGCGCAATGAATTTCTTCGTTCATATGTGTGTTGAGCCGCATCGGGAACTTTCCCTTCTCTATTCAACGTAGCACCCTGCACGCTACTCCAAGAGCGTAACTTCCGACCTATTGCCGTACATGTTGCGACTACTGCCTATCCTTTCATCTACCGGTATGACAGGGTCATTGTTGCTTATCTTGACGCAGTGACTCGATCTGCCGCTTTTCCGTTTCAGACTCTTCTTTGACACGTTGCGTCAATTTATAGATGCCTTTACGTTTCATGCGACGGAAGACGAGACGTTCCATCAAGCGATTGAATTTAGTGACGACACCGTCTGTTTTAACGACGGGTTGGACGTGAATGACTTCGATGCCTACGGAATTTGCTCCTAGCACATCAGTAAACAGCTGATCCCCAAGAAATACAACTTCTTTTGCATGGTAACCGAATTCCGTTAATGCTCGTTTGAAACCGATTGGTAATGGTTTTCGGGCAGGTGCAATATAGTGAAGTCCGAGTGGATCCGCGAACTTTTTGACACGATCGCCGTTATTATTCGAGACGATGATGACGTCAAATCCGTATTGATTATTCACCATATCCAGCCATGACACCAATTCGTCTGGAGCATCGGCAATATCCCATGCAACAAGCGTGTTATCAAGATCCGTCAAAATTGCTTTGACACCGTTTCGTTTTAACATCTCTAAATCGATATCATAAATGGATGCGACGAAATGTTTCGGATAAAGTCGTTTGAACAAGAATAAAACCTCCAGATAATGGTCTAGCTCTATAGTTAAGTTTAAGAAACAGTTATGTTCTTATCGTTCGATTATAGCACAATCAATGGCGTAGAGCGATGCACAAAAGAAAACGCCCTTTCACTTTAAGGGCGCTTTTGCTTTCATGAATTCCAAATACCAAGTGCTTGTCCCATCAAGACAGGACCAGTTACATCACCTTCTAAATCAAGCGCACCTTTTGGAGCAATTAAAACGACCGTCGAACCGAATGAAAAATACCCGAACTCGTCGCCACGACGAATGTCACGTGCATGATTCGTCTGGACGATCGTGTTGACGTTCAACGCTCCGACCATGACGTGTTCAAGCGCATGTGCACCTTGGACGATTCGCGTCACCCGTCGATAGTTTCGTGTCAGCGGTCGCGTTCCGTAAGCCAATCCAAGATCATTGACCGGTGCAGAATCCCGCCCGAGCGTATAACTCGTCCGAACTGTCCCATCGATTGGAACATGAACGCGATGATAATTTTGTGGGCTGAGATAAAAAATCAGGACACGGCCACCAACGTACGTTGCCGCTTCATGGTGTGAACCAATCAATTCCGCGACTGAATACGTTTGTCCTTTGACCGTGAAGCGACTCTCTTCCGTCAAGTCGTCGACGACAGATAAAACACCGTCGCACGGACTGACGAATGCGTGCTCAGCTTGCGTAATCGGTCGGACTTCTTCTTTTAAGTGACGGACGAACAACTCATGTAGAGTCGGGTACGCGTCGACCGGCTGACTCGCTTCGTCCATTTGTAAATCATACAGCTTAATAAACGGTTTGATGAAAGGCCGGCTCAATTCACTCATCGCAAAGCGCCGCAATTGATGTGCGACGAACGGGCGTCCATTTAATTCGAATAGATTTTTAAAAAACCATTTTTTAATCATTTAAATCACCCGATGATTCTTCTTTTGAATCCTCAATATCCTTACCTGCGAAGAATTCCTTATAGCTTTCTTCTGTCTGTTCGCCTGCGACACGGCTTACTTCTTTCCCATCTTTGAAGTGGACGACAGTTGGTGTTCCTTCGATACCGAATGTATCCCACGCCGACTGTTCGACAGCAAGATCAATCTGTTCAAACGGAATATCCTGTTGCTCGCCGAGCGGTACTAAGTACGGTTTTACTTTTTCACAGTGGACGCACCCTGTCTGATAGAAGTACGTATAGAATTCGTCACCTGACTTTAATTTTTCAGCGACTTGACTCGCTGTTAGATTTCCATCTTTCGTTGCTGAATCTTCATTATCCATGAAGAGCAGCAATGTTGCTCCCAGTATGACGATCAATGCGATGACGCCGGCCGTTATCCAATTCGCTTTTGATTGCGACTTTTTCGACGGCTTCACGCGCGTAGACTTTTTCGACAAATCGATCCCTCCATCATTTTGGCATAAGCCATTTTTTCTGAATCATTATAGCATGACCACCCGCTAGAATCGTATCGATTTCAAAAGCGTCACTAATCAGTAACAGGTCGGCACGTTCACCCGGTTTGATTGTCCCTCCAGAAATCCCGTAAGCTTCGGCAACGTTTCGTGTGACCGTCTGAATGGCGTCCGT
This sequence comes from Exiguobacterium sp. N4-1P, assembly GCF_002214325.1. NCBI lineage: Bacteria > Bacillati > Bacillota > Bacilli > Caryophanales > Exiguobacterium > Exiguobacterium sp. N4-1P. The sequence continues at coordinate 750,895 of NZ_CP022236.1, read as the reverse complement.
AAACGCTACCCCATGACGAACCGCTTCCTCGACCGCTTGCAACATCGAGGTCGGCTTTCCTGATTCCATTCGTAGAAGTTTACCTGCCGCATCGAACGCCGGCAGACTCGCACCGGCGTCACTCGACATCGTGATCTGCCGTAAGGGAATCCCTGCTTCAAGTGCCCGTTTCAGCGCAAGTCCAGCCGGCACCTCGCCTTCTTCGATGAAGGCTTTTGTCGTACAGGTCGTAAAATCAATCCGTCCCCCTTGTTTCGCCCAAGCAAGACCGGCTTCAAAAATCCGTTCACTTCGATTGATATGTGTCGGTAAAAATTGTTCGATCGGTACATCCGACGTCCGGACGACTTCTTCGAGGAGATGTAACGCTAGTTTCCCGTCTCCAATATGGACGTTCATCGTTCCATTGACCCCTTTGACCATCCCGGCGATGCGCGCCTCAGCTGTGAGTCGCGTCAGCTCCTGAACAGTCGGTTGAGTCGAACGATGATCATTGATCGCAATCTCGCCGAGTCCGATGACTTCATTGATAAGGACGATATCACGACCAATCGTATCCGTAATCGAAACGGGCGGGACAGCGTAGCTGCCCGTTAACAGAAAAGGTCGAATTCCGTGTCGTGCAAACCCGCGGACGTGTGCCAGTAAATCAATCCCGGTCCGGGTCCAACCATCCGTGCCAAGTAATCCGACGACCGTCGTCACACCACCCGTCAAGAAATCACTAGCGACTAACGGAGCCGTCCGAGAAGCAAATCCGCCTTCCCCACCTCCGCCAATCGGATGAACATGACCATCGATCAATCCTGGAACGAGTCGCTTCCCCGTACCGTCAATCGTTTGTTCAAGCAAATCCTGATCGATATTATATGTCCCGATTCCTAGAATCGTTCCACCTCCGACAAGTACATCCGTCGGGATCTCGTTAACAAGTGCTTGTTTAATTAAAATCAAGCCTCTTCCCCCTCACTATAAACGATAAAAAGCGAGCATATCGCCCAGTGACGATACCTCGCTTTCAAGTTATTCTGCCTTTGTCCCTTGACCAAGACCAAGATCTTCGTTGACTGCATCAAGTGCGAAGACAACAAGTGACGTCACGACTGACATCGCTGTCGCAAATCCAAAGTTATACGTAACTGCATCGACCGCTGATACGATGAACACAGCTGTGTTCACGAGTAAGAACGACCAAAAGAATGTAACGAGAAAACGCATTCTTTCCCCTCCATTTCCATAGCTTACTTTTATTAGTCCTACGTCTCGTAGTATATCATTTTTTAAATCATCCGACAGCTTTAATCGGATTTTTTTAAGCGTTTTCCTTTTTGCTCAAAACAGTCACTTCCCTGTTTTCTACCGGTCCATATGCTAAAGTAATGAGGAAAGAATCTAAAGCGAAGTTGGTGAATGTATGAAACGTCATCTTATTGCCGTCGACCTCGACGGTACACTCTTAAAAGACGACAAGACAATCAGTCCTGCAAATATTGCCGCACTGCACAAAGCGCGTGAAAATGGTCATGAAGTCGTCATCGCGACAGGTCGTCCGTTTCGCCACGCGAAACGCTACTATGAAGAACTTGGTTTAACGACACCAATCGTTAATTTCAACGGAGGTTTCGTTCATCATCCGAATGATCCCCACTTTCAAGTCAGTCATCATCCGATTCCGTTAAAAACCGTGCAACATATTCTCGAGTCCGTTGCTGATACGAAAACACAAAACATCGTCTGTGAAGTGACCGATCATGTCTATTTCCAACGTGATCCGGTCGGGATTTACGAATTTTATACCGATCATGCCCTGTCCGTGACGACCGGTGATTTGCGGAGGCTGCTCCAACATGAACCGACCTCGCTGTTGATTCATGCCAAGGGTGAGCACGTTAACGAAATCCGGTCAGAGCTGTCGCATGTTCATGCCGAGACCGTCTTGAACCGTCAGTGGATCAAGCCCGAGTATATGGTCGAAGTCATGCGTAAAGGAACGAGCAAAGCGATTGGTCTTGAGCAAATCGCACGACATCTCGGAATTGAACAGAAACAAATCGTTGCCTTTGGTGACGAAGAAAACGATTTAGAAATGATTGAGTATGCGGGACACGGTGTCGCGATGGGCAATGCGATCGGACCACTCAAATTACTTGCGAACGGGACGACAAAACGAAATGAAGACGATGGCATCGCCTATTACTTGAAGCATGTCCTCGGACTCGCTTGATGATAAAAAAACGCATCTCCTTGACCGACAAATGTCGTTACTCAAGAGGATGCGTTTTTTGTTCTATCCTTTTCGGAAGTAACCAACGACTGAATCGGTTGGTACGACATTGATAAAGACGGTTTCATCCGCGTCACGGCAAATCCGTTCGATATCCCGCAGTTCATGTCGTTCGATGACCATCATCAGCGTCGATTTCTCGGCCCGTGAATACGTTCCGATCGACGGCATCTGTGTGATTCCACGAATGATATGTTGGTGCAGTGCCATCGTGATATCGTCGGCATGGTTCGTGATGATGAAGATTGTCAGGCGCTGATTGCTCGTATGAATCTCATCGACCACTTTCGACGTCACGTAGATAAAGACAATCGTATAGAGAGCTGTCGACCAACCGAACAATGCGCCGGCAAGGATTGCAATCAAAAAATTCAAAACGAATAAATAAAGACCGACACTTCGGTCCGAGAACCGGGCAAAAATCAAGGCGACGATATCGAAGCCACCGGTCGACGCACCAAATTTAATCGTAATCCCCGTTCCAATCGCAAGCAAGACACCACCAAACACTGCGTTTAATGTTTGGTCACCCGGAATGACAGCATATTGTGGAATCAAACCGATAAAGATCGTTGTCGCTAAAACAGAAATCAGCGTAATGATTGTAAAGCTACGACCGAGCATAATCCACGCCAATATAATCAATGGAATATTAAGGGCTAAAAACCAAACGTTCTCACCGAACGCAAATGCCGTGTCCTGTAAAACCTGAGTCAGGATTTGGGCAAGCCCCGTAAACCCTGTCGAATAAACGCCACTTGGAATCAAGAACCAGTTCATTGCGACCGCAATGACGAACCCACCAATCGAAGCGACCATTACCTTTAAAATATTTTCCTTCACAACTGCTGTCACACCTCGTTCTCCTCTCCTGCTTGAACTATCTTGGAACACTTTAGCACATAACAAATGACAGCGGATAGTCAAGAATGCGAAAGAAATTGATTTCTTTTTTTGGTAGCGCTCTCATGTGTCCGCGCGATGACTGAACGAAAACAACTCGAAAAACCGGACGATTTTCGAGATTCATCAAGAATTTCGAAAATCGTCCGGTTTTGTGTCAATCATATACACCTGATTCGTTCTAATTTTTAGACCGTCATTGAAGAAGGAACCGTGACGCTACCTTCAGCTGGTACGTCAACGACTTGATTATGGAGTTTCAACGAGAATGCTTCACCTACAGATTGCTCAATCGAGATTTCATTTTGTTTGACGTGAATATGGATATGATGACCGCGCCACTGCATCCGGAACGAATAACTCGTCCAGCCTTGCGGTAACATCGGATTGAAGGATAATACTCCTTCTTGAACACGGAGTCCGGCAAAACCATGCACGATCGACATCCATGATCCGACCATTGACGTGATGTGAAGACCATCTTCCGTATCATTGTTGTAGTTATCCAGATCGAGGCGTGCAGAACGTTGATACAATTCAACCGCCTTTTCTTCATATCCGACTTCAGCGGCAATGATGGAATAGATACAAGGTGAGAGCGACGATTCATGCACCGTACGTGGTTCATAGAAGTCGAAGTTCGCTTTCTTTTGCTCAATCGAGAAACGATCCGTCAAGAAGTAAAGGCCTTGCAAGACGTCTGCTTGTTTAATGAATACAGACCGGAGGACACGATCCCACGACCAGTTTTGATTGAGTGGCAAGTGTTTCGGATCAAGATCAGCAACCATGATTTGTTCTTTATCCATGAAGCCGTCTTGTTGCATGAAAACTGCCGGCTCCGTCTCATCTTTTGGATAATACATTTTTTGATCGATGTCGGCCCACTGCGCAAGCTCTTCATCCGTCAATGTTAATTGATGCATCAACTCGGCGAGACGGTCCGGCTCGTTGTCCGCTAAATGACGATGGACGGTTTGCGCGTATTCAAGGCACCATGCTGCCATCAAGTTCGTATACCAGTTATTGTTGACGTTATTTTCATATTCATTCGGTCCTGTCACACCGAGGATCATGTAGACGTCTTTTTGCGGGACATAGTTGACACGGCTCGCCCAGTACCGCGCAATTTCGACAAGGACTTCAAACCCGTATTGTCCGAGATATGACGTATCCCCTGTATAGTTCGTATAGTTATAAATCGCATGCGCAATCGCGCCGTTCCGGTGAATTTCTTCATGGGTGATTTCCCACTCGTTGTGACACTCTTCCCCGTTCATCGTGACCATCGGATAGAGTGCACCTTTCATACCGACGTTCTTGTCTGCATTCTCTTTTGCTTGCGGCAATTGATTATGACGGTATTTCAACAAGTTCCACGCGACGTCAGGTTTTGATGTCGCAAGGTAGAAGTTGAGACAATACGCTTCCGTATCCCAGTAGGTCGCGCCACCATATTTTTCGCCGGTGAATCCTTTTGGTCCGATGTTCAACCGGGAGTCTTCTCCTGTGTAGGTTTGGAACATGTGGAAGATGTTGAAGCGAATCCCTTGTTGCGCTTCGACGTCACCTTCGATTTTAACGTCTGCTTCTTCCCAGTGCTTCAACCAAGCGGCCTCATGCTGTGCGAGGACGGTATCGAATCCCAGTTCGAACGCTTCATTGACACGCTTCATTGCCTGCTCCAGTAAATGTTCGACTTCATAATCACGGTTTGTCACGAGCGCGACTACTTTCTCTACCGTCGCCGCTTCACCTGGTTCGACTTGTTTCGTAAAGCGGTTCGCCACGTATTGTGACGTCCCTTCAACGACTTCACAAAATGCGCCTTCAACATCTGTAATCATCGCCGCCGTTACGTGCCAATCGAGTTTTTTTGTTTTTGACGTGACATATCCGAAACGCTCTTCCGTCCCATGTTCGACCGGGAGCCAAAATTTTTCATCGTAGTTCGAGTCCTCGTTCTCGACATCCGCATCAAGATACGACTCGATGATGATTTCCGCTTCAAAGTTGATCGGTGTGACCGTATAACGGAGTGCTGCGATTTCTTTTGTCACGATTGAGAAGAATCGCGTCGATTCAATCTTCGTCTCTTCGACGCCATTCTTAAGTAACATCGTTCGTGTCAAAACACCATGTTGCATATCAAGTTCACGCTTAAAATCGACGACTTCCCACTCATTCAAATCGACATTCTTACCATTGATCGAAACACGGATACCCATGATATTGACTGCGTTCAATACTTTTGCGAAGTACTCGGGATAGCCATTTTTCCACCAGCCGACACGTGTTTTATCCGGATAATAGACACCTGCCACATACATTCCTTGGTGTGTATCGCCTGAGTAATCTTCCTCGAAATTACCACGCATCCCCATATGGCCATTCCCAATCGAAGTCATCGATTCGGCGAGACGGTTATCCTCAGGATGGAACCCCTGCTCTATAATTTTCCATTCATTCATATCAAATAATCGTTTCATCATCAGTCGCTCCTTTTATCATTGCCGATTTCGAACGTTTTCATCGTCATTTGTAAGCGTTTCAACGTTTCTGTACATTCTTTATTTTACACATAAAACAGCTTAATGCAATCGTTTGCACGAAAATAAATTTCTTTTTGTGAAACCGTTCCTAATAACTTACTTTCCACTTTAGTTTCTTTGTGTTTTTTTGTTCATAGCATAAAAAAAACTTCATCTCGAGCCCCGTTCCGGGCGAGATGAAGTCACTGGTTTTCATTCGTTTTTTGGACCCCCGCAAGACTGACGAACGACGAGGTAATGCGGGACGATGACACGTTTACCATACGGCGTCGCATCTTCATTGATTTGTTCAATCAAACAATTCGTCGCTTCAAATCCTAGACCAAAGATGTTGATTTCGACCGAGGTCAATGGCGGACTCGAAAACTCAGCGATGAACAGGTTATTGAAGCTGACGACCGCCATTTGGTCCGGGACACTAATCCCCATCTCATTCAACGTACTCATGACGCCGAGCGCCATCATATCATCACTGACGACGACGGCAGTCGGCGGATGATCGAGTGACATCAATCGTTTAACGGCGTCAGCCCCACCAGTCGTCATGAATGGTGCACTGACGATATAGTTATCCTCGACCGGAAGACCCTCTTCCATTAAAGCCGTTTTATACCCACCGACGCGTTCTTGCGTGACCGCTAAGTCTTGTGACCCGCCAACGAAGGCAATACATTCATGTCCGAGCTGATGCAAATACTTTGTCACTTCACGACCGGCAAGGTAATTATCCGTATCGACATACGTGACTTGCGATGAGTCACTGAACGGTTTCCCGACGACGACGAAGGGAAACTTCGATTCTTGAAGAAATTGTACGACTTTATCATCGGTTCTTGAATATAAAACGACAACTCCGTCGACGCGACGGCCCTGAACCATCGAGACGACGCCCTCATATACTTCTTCTTCCGACACGCCTGTCGTCATATAAAGCGAGTACCCGTTTTGATGCGCTTTCGTACTGATTCCACGGATGACTTCTGAAAAGAATGGGTTTTGAAGTGTTTTCGTCGCTGCGCTCGGCATGACGAGACCAATTGCTTGCGTCGTCCGGTTCGCTAAACTCCGAGCATGGACGTTCGGATAATAACCGAGATCTTCCATTGCTTGTCGAACACGTTCTTTTGTTTTTTGACTGATTCGCGGACTATTCGCGATGACACGTGAGACCGTCGATGGTGCGACGTTCGCTTCCCTAGCGACGTCTTTAATTGTGACTTGCATCCCCTTCACCTCATCATTTCCCTACAAATGTATTTTATTGTTTTTCGTTCGAACGATTGACGCGTCTGCGATGGACCAAGAGAAGAATCAACGCAAGGATTGGGGCAATGGATCCAATCGCAACAAGTGACCACCAGTTCACTTGAGAATCTTCTAAGATATATCCATTCGCACTACTGCCATCCAATGTAATTTCATAGGCATCTCCATCTTGTCGGACGAGATCGGAAAATAATAATCCTCGCAGACGTTGATCATCACCGATTTCAGAAGCTTTAATCCGCATCGTCGTTTTCTTCTCTCCTAGATTGATTGCGTAAATCGCCGTCTGATTTTTTGATTCTCGAGCGTATACGGCCATATGATCCGTCTTTCCTAACAAGCGTTGCTTCCCTGTCGCGAACGCTGGGTAGTCTTGACGCATCTGATTCAACGTTTTTACATACTCCTGCATCTTTTCATTTTTATCAAACTCCATCATCATTCGGTTCCCCGGATCTTCACCACCCGGCATGGCGACTTCCGTTCCTTGATAGACGACCGGCATACCTGGAGCAGCATATAGGGCGAATAACGCGAGGCGTAATTGGCGTTCTTCATCTGAAGTTCCACCGATTTTCGCTTCTGTAATGAATCGTTTCAAATCATGATTATCAATGAATGTCGCGAGCGACATCGCTTTCGGATTAAATGTGATATCTCGATTATAAACTGAATCGAGTTCTTCCGCTGAACCATTTTTGCGGGCAAATTGATCTTTTATCCCGTAATAGAAAGGAAAGTTTGTCACGGAATCAAATCCAAGCTCTGAATAGGTCGCAATCTTTCGCGGATCACCATCGAATACCTCTCCGAGTAAAAATAAGTCCGGATGTTTTTCTTTGACGGCCGGAATGAATTCCTTCCAAAATGCCGGCGGAACATGACGGACCGTATCGAGACGATACCCATCGATTCCTGTCTCATCGACCCAGTAATTCGCGACGTCAACCAAATAATCGACGACTTCTGGATTTTCAGTATTGAAATCTGGCAAATCAAATAACCAGTTGTTTTCGACTTCGACTTGATTGTTCCAATTCATAATCGGTTGTTCTTCATGGAACCAATCCGGCTTTTCTTCGACAAGCGGATGATTTGGTCCGAGATGATTGACAACTAAATCAAGAACAACTTTGATGTCACGCTCGTGTGCTTCGTCGACCAATGTTTTAAATTCTTCTTTTGTTCCGAAATGGGGATCGATTTTATAATAATCCTCCGTCCAGTAACCATGATAGCCATTCGGTCGATTCTTAAAGACCGGTGTCAACCAGATTGACGTGAATCCTTCATCTTTTATGTAATCAAGGCGTTTCGTCACCCCTGCCAAATCACCACCATGATAAGCTTTCGGATCGTCCTTGTTCACATCGATATCATTACTCGTTTTCCCGTTCTCAAACCGGTCGATCATAATAAAATACATTCGTTCCTTTTCCCAATTTGCTGCTTCACTCGTCTGCGGAAAAAGTCCGAAAGACAAGAGAAGCGGCAAGAAGAGAAGCATCACGCCTCGTCTCATGCCGCTAATTCCTCCTTTATTACCCTTTCGTTCCACCTGCCGTCAATCCAGATACGAAGTAGCGCTGGAAGGCGAAGAACAGAAGGACGATTGGGACTGCAGATAAAACGGCACCTGCCGCAAACAACGTGAAGTTGTTATCAAATTGCTCAGAAACCATGTTGTATAATCCGACCGCAAGCGTCTGTTTCTCCGGCGAACGGAGAACAAGTGACGCCAGGATGAAATCATTGAACGGTGCCATGAAATTGAACAAAGCGATGACAGCAACCATTGGTTTAGCAAGCGGAAGGATGATTTGCCAGAAAATCCGAAGATGACCTGCCCCATCCATTCGTGCCGCTTCATCTAGCTCTTTTGGTATTGTATCAAAATATCCTTTGGCGAGATACGTATTCATCGGAATCGCTCCACCAGAGTATAAAAGAATCAACGCAAGATGTGTATCGAACAAATCGAGCATGTTGAGCAACACATAAATCGCGATGATCGCGACGAATTGCGGAACCATCTGCAAGACGAGGAACAAAATCAACGAATTTTTTCGCCCGACGAACCGGTAACGTGAGAAGATATAGCCCGTTAACGTGATCAATGCGACCGAGACGACCATTGTAATGACAGCGATTTTGATGGTGTTCAAATACCACATGCCGTAATCCGTTTGTGTCGCATCAAACAGATCGAAGTAATGGATGAGTGTCGGATTACTCGGGAAGATGTCCGAAGTAATGCTTTTCCCCGGGTTGAGCGAAGTCCCGACAACCCAAAGTAGTGGATAGACAATAATAATCGAGGCGATCGTCAAAATGAGGTATGACAACGCCATATTGATTCGGTTTTGTTTTCTCATTAGATCATATCCTCATCTTTGAATGATTTTGAACGTTTAAACTGAATGACGGCAATCGTCATGATGAAGAACGACAGTACGAGTGTAATTGCTGCTGCGAAACCATACTGTGGATTTGAACCGAGCGATAGCTTATAGATCCAGGAGATTAAGATATCGGTTCCACCCGCAGATTGTCCCGGTACAGCCGGTCCACCATTGTTAAAGAGATAGATGATGTTGAAGTTATTGAAGTTAAACGTGTATTGCGTAATTAAGATTGGAGCTGTCGCGAATAAAATCATCGGTAACGTGATCAAACGGAATTTTTCACCTGAAGTCGCCCCGTCAATCGTCGCCGCTTCATATAGATCTTCCGGAATCGACTGTAAGATTCCTGTCGTGAGCGTCATGATATACGGGAATCCGAGCCACCACTGAATCCCGATCAGTGCGAGACGTGTGTACGTCGGGTCAGTCATCCACTCGACACCACCGCCTATTCCGATTGCCGGGAGCAACGTCGTGTTAAAGACGCCAAATGTTTCATTGAACATTGAACGGAAAATCAAAATCGTGATAAAAGCCGGTACCGCCCACGATAAAATCAAAATTGAACGGAAGAAGCGTTTCCCTTTAAGACCTTTTTGGTTCAAGAGAACAGCCAGACCAATTCCGATTGCGATGACGCCTGTCGTCGAAGCAACTGTCCAAACGAGCGTCCAACCTAACACACTGATGAACGTATCACGGAAAATATCGACCGTGAAAATGTTTAAGAAGTTTTGAATGCCAATCCAGTCGACGAGCTTGGCTGGTGGCGAGTTATTGAATTTATAGTTCGTAAAAGCAATCAAGAATGTAAAAATCAACGGTAAAACGACTGTGAAGACGAGTAGTACCAACGATGGAATCAGCATGGCATACGGGAACCCATTATCACGGAAATTCCGTAGCTGCATCTTCAATGAAGGTACTTCTACATTTAAATCACGCAGTTTACCGATTCGATACGCATCGATAAAGTTCCAGACGTAAATGGCGATACCAAACACAAGTAAAATCAACGCGATGATTCCCTCGACCATTAAGAAAATCGAGTGATCTCCCCTTACGCCTGCTACCTCACCGAGTGTAATCAGACCCCAGATCGCACCGCGATCCCCTGGTCCATTCCCGGCTCCTTTAAAAAACAAATCAAAATTGACTAAAAAATATGACAGGACGACGATAAAGAATATCGCGCCTTTTAAAAATTGTTTATTATACAGTTGCCCTAAACCTGGCACGATTGAAATCAACGAAGCAATTTTGCGGTGATTCGTTTGTAGTTCCGGTGTCGGGTCCGTTTGTTTCGGTGTCGTAATGGCAGCCATCGTCTGTTCTCCTTTCCAAAGGTCATGTCTGACCTCAGGCTTCTCTTCCAACCATAAAGATGAGGGGGAATCAATGATCCCCCTCTCTTTAATTCTTTTTTAGTGATTCAATTGGGAAACGACGACTTATTGATTGTTCGCTTCGATTTGTTGCTTGATTTGTTTGACAGCGTCATCTGCTGATTTTTGAGCATCTTGCTTGTCTGTTGCAACAAGTTGAAGTGCTGCTGCCATTGGTTCCCAAACTTGTCCCATCTCGGCGATGTTCGGCATTGGCACACCGTCTTTAGACTGAGCGAAGACTGCTGCTGCAACTTCGTTATCTTTAATCGATGCATCTTCTTGGAGTGAAGTGACCGGTGGAATCTCGTTGTATTTCTCAAACATCGCTTTCGCGTTTTCTTCACCTGTTAATGTAGCAAGGAATTTCTCAGCCCATTCCGGATTTTTAGAATATGCAGAAACCGCATACGTTTTAACTCCTACGAATGTTTTGATTGCTTCACCGTTCGGAAGCTTCGGAAGCGCCGATGCTCCTAAGTTGATGCCTTTTTCTTTATAGCTTGAGACTGCCCATGGTCCGTTCATGACAGCGACTGCTTTCTTGTCACCGAACAATTGATCCATTGCTTGACCGCCGCCACCGCCGATCAACCCTTTCGGGAAGAGACCTTCTTTGTACCATTTGCCGATGTAGTCCATTCCTTCGACAGCACCAGCATTGTTCAAGCCGATGTCTGCAGGATCAAGTTTTCCACCGTTATCTTTAAAGACATATCCACCGTACCCAGCAATCGGACCGTGTGCGAAGTAGAAGTTATCCCAAAGTGCGAGGAAACCATACTTGCCGTCTTTTTTCTGTTCCGTTGATACTTTATAGAGATCATCCATTGAAGCTGGTGCTTCTTTTAACTCATCCTTGTTGAAAAGGAGAATCGGTGTTTCAACAGCTTTTGGATAGCCGTACACTTTACCATCAAATGTGACAGCAGATTTTGCTGTATCGATGAATGGCTCAAGTGCTTTTTCACCATCTTTAAGTTCAGTGATCAATCCTTGGTCAACGACTGTCCCAATCTGGTCGTGTGGAAGAAGAATGATATCTGGTCCTTTATCAGCAGGTCCGTCAAGTGCAACTTTTTTCTGTTGATCTGTCATTTTGACTTCTTTAACTTCAACTTTTACGCCTTCTTTTTCTTCAAACGCTTTTGCCGCTGCTTTTGTTGTTTCGGCTTTTTCAGTATCTTCCCAAATAACGATTTTATCTGGTTTGCCACCATCGCCTGATGTATTCGATGAAGAGTCTGAATCTGTTCCGCCACCACATGCTGCGAGAGCACCGATTGCCATTACCGATACCGAAAGACCTGCTACAAGTTTTTTCATTTCCATGATTGAAAATTCCTCCCCAAGTTAACGTACGAATGATAAGTTCTAATGCACAACGTTTGCATAAAGGCACAACCATTTTCTCATGATAACAACTGAGTAGTTGTAAGCGTTTTATGAAAACGTTTGCATCACCTTTACATTTTTATTATACAATCTAAATCCCTTTTGACAAGTCCTTTTTATTAATTATTTTCCTACATTTTAAAAACATTCTAAAAAAGTATTTAATCGAATAAACTTCCCTAAAATTTTTATTACCCAAAAAAGAAAACGTTTACATTTAATTTAATTGCGCACTTTAATGCAATCGATTGCATTAAATCATAAAATTATCTTTTGGAATTCTCGTTTTCACCAATTCTAATTGACTTTAAGAAAGCGCTTTACTATTCTTAGTTCGAGGACCATTACATTAGAGTGCAATCGATTGCACTAGAGGAGTGACCATTATGCTCAAAGAAGCCGTATTCCATCGCGCCATGTCTCCGTTCGTCTATAAGTACGACGAAAACACGATTCATATCCGTCTCCAAACTAAGAAAAATGATGTTGAGCATGTCGAACTGATTTGGGGAGACCCGTATGATTGGCATACTGAAAATCCCGATGATGCGGACTGGAACTTCGATCCATCGAAAACAAATCATTGGAACACATTCGAAACATCAATGAAAAGAAGTGGTTCAGACGAATTATATGATTACTGGTTTATTGATGTCATCCCCCCATTCCGTCGTCTTCGCTATGGTTTCCGGTTACACGATGGGCAAACAACACAAGTTTTCACAGAACGTGGGTGGTTCAATGAAAAACCACTTGATGATACCGGTTACTACTTCTGTGTACCTTACTTAAATAAAATCGATGTCTTCACATCACCCGCTTGGGTCAAAGATACGGTCTGGTACCAAATTTTCCCTGATCGTTTTGCGAATGGTGATCCATCGAACGACCCTACCGGTACATTGCCTTGGAATAGTACAGAACCGACGACAACGAATCTGTTCGGTGGGGATTTCCAAGGGGTGATTGATCACATCGACTACTTGGTTGAGCTTGGTATTACGGGCATTTATTTCTGTCCTATCTTTAAAGCGAAATCAAATCATAAATACGATACAATCGACTATCTCGAAATCGACCCACAGTTCGGAACAAAAGAAAAATTTAAACAAATGGTCGACCTTCTACATGAAAATGGCATTCGTATCATGCTCGACGCCGTTTTCAATCATGCCGGATTCCATCACGAAGCCTTCGCTGATATCCGTGAACACGGTAGCAACTCGTCTTACCGTGATTGGTTCCACCTCCGCGACTTCCCACTCGTCACAGAACCGATGCCGAACTATGATACGTTCGCCTTTGTGCCTGAGATGCCGAAATTCAATACAGAAAATGCTGAAGTAAAAGCATACCTTCTTCACGTCGCCCGCTACTGGGTCGAGGAATTCGGAATCGACGGTTGGCGATTAGATGTCGCGAATGAAGTCGACCACGCTTTTTGGCGTGATTTCCGTCGGGTCGTCAAAGAAGCAAATCCTGAAACGTATATACTTGGAGAAATTTGGCATGATTCGCAAGAGTGGTTACTCGGTGATCAATTTGATGCCGTCATGAACTATCCGTTTACGAACGCAGCGTTAAACTTCTTTGCCCTTGATAAAACGAAGGCGACGGCGTATGCCAATGAAATGTCACACGTTCTCTTCTCGAATACGATGAACGTCAACGAAGTGACATTTAACTTAATCGGCTCACATGATACACCGCGCGCCTTGACGCGTGCCGGCCATGACAAAAATAAGATGCGTCTCCTCTTACTATCGATGTTGACGTTTTCCGGTAGTCCCGTCATCTATTATGGCGATGAAATCGGACTCGATGGGGATCAAGATCCGGGTTGCCGTAAATGTATGCCATGGGACAAAGAAGAACAGGACTTAAACCTTTTGATGTATACAAAACATTTACTTCAACTGCGGCAACAGCATAAGACTCTTGCGAATAACGGACACATTTCATTCGTTCATGCGGATGACGAGACGAATTCGATCGTCATGCGTCGAACGAGCGAAGATGGAACTTACTACATCTACTTCAACAACTCGAATCAGCAAGTAACACTTCCCGCACCAGCGGCAGGACAAGGCATGGATTTGTTCTCGAATTCACCACTTCCTTCTTTAGAAGTAACACTTCCACCTTATGCAGGAACAATCGTCCAAGTCCTTTAATCAATACGGTATCTGTCTCGTTTCGAGATGGATGCCGTATTTTGACGTGTCGACAAAGTAATATTGGACACGTCCTTTTCGTTACTTTTCTCGGACAAAGCGCAAGCTGTTGCTTCTTAATCCCATTCTTACCTGTTTCTAGCTATGCGGGGACAAGTACTGTCACGGGCAAGTACAGGAAGGAAGAAACAAAATCAGCGAGTTTTCCCTCCTACTTCATTTTCTGTCCCTTGAAACTCATCTAATAGTTATTTTGATGCTTTTCTAGGGTAAAGGAAAACATAAAAGGAGGACGTGCTCGCTATGGAATTATTTTTTTATGCCGGTCTTATTCTCATCGGCTTATTTGCAATCAGTTATTTGAGTGAACGTTTCCACCTTCCGAGTATCCTCGCTTTCATTTTAATCGGGATTGCCATCGGGCTTTATTACGATGCACCTGAAGAATTGAAGTTAGGCGGTGAAGCGGGAATCATCGTTCTATTTTTTTTGCTGGGACTTAAATTTTCAATTGCTGACTTGCTCAGTCAACTACGCCACGTGTGGAAAGCCGGATTAATTGATGTTGCGTTATCTTTTGGTGGAACATTCCTCCTGACGCTTGCGTTTGGCTTTTCCATTCCTGAAGCCTTTTTAATCGGCTGCGTTTTATATGCGACGAGTTCTTCGATTTCTGCCCGTTTGCTCGATCGTGAGCCAGACAAACACAAGGACGTTAATCGCTTTGTCTTATCGTTACTTATTTTTGAAGATTTGATTGCCCCGCTTCTCTTGACGACGGCACCGTTTATACTTGGTACAGAACCTTTTACATTTGCCAAAGTAGGGTCCATTTTCGCGGGTTTTCTCTTTCTGTTCAGTGCTTTAATCTTACTAACCGTCTTTATTCGCAGAAAAGAACGGATCATTGGTTCCTTGTACCGGCATCCTGACGCCGGAATTGGAATCATCGGCTTGATTTTAACTTTTTCAGGTGTCGGTATCATGTTCGGTTTATCAGAAGTACTCGGTGCTTTCATCGTCGGGATTTTGTTGACTGAACTAAAGGAAACACGCTACTTGAAGCGGCTCGTCACACCTTTTCAAGATTTACTGCTCCCTCTCTTTTTCATTGCATTCGGGATGTCGTTTGAATTGACGGAAGGACTGCCTTTAGACTGGTTCTTTTTGGCACTCGTCATCTGGGGGCTGTTATCTAAATTTTTGGTCGGATTCTTCGGTGGTCGTTCATTCGGGCTGTCAAACTACCATGCCATCGAATCCGGTTTTTGCTTAGGACCACGCGGAGAATTTTCAATTCTTTTTATTACACTCGCTAGCGGCGCCTTCATCACGCTGACGGGGTTATATATTTTCGTCTCCGCTTTTCTAGGAATTTTACTATTTCGTCTCTCGAGTAGGTTAACCGATCAAACACATGCTACGGCCCAAAAAATCAAACAAAAAATGCGCTAAAACAAGCAGGACCATTTCCGATTACAACGGAAGTGGTCCTGCTTGTTTCACTGATATTAAAATAAGTCGTTTTAACGTCCGGTAAAAACAGGCGGTTTTTTTTCAAGAAATGCTTGAACCGCACGTTGATGGTCTTCCGTTTTACCGGCACGTGATTGGTAGATAATTTCCTGTGCCAACATATCATCGAGCGTCGACTCGAAACTTGCTGATTGAAGTTGTTTAATATACGCAATTACTTTTGTCGGTCGCGCTGCGAGCTGCTGAGCAAAATCCATTACTTCCTCTTTAAACCGGTCAGTCGCGACCGCTTTTGTCACGAGTTGAAACTCGACTGCTTGCTTCCCTGTTATCGTATCACCAAGCAGCGCTAATTCGAGTGCTTTCGCCGAACCGATTAAACGCGGTAAGAAGTATGGTGCTCCAGCATCCGGGACGAGACCGATGTTAATGAAGCCGAGTGACAATTTTGCATCTTCCTGAACAATCCGGAAGTCACATGCGAGTGTCAACGACAGTCCTGCTCCTGCTGCCACACCATTGATTGCTGCGATGATCGGCTTTTTCGATCCGGCTAATGCACGGACAACGGGATGATAATAGCTTTTCAAATAATCGCCATGGTCCATTCCTGGTGAGACCGTCTTTAAATCTTGACCGGCACAAAAGCCGCGTCCTTTTCCAGTCAATACGATGACGCGGACTGCTTCATCTTGATTGGCTTCCTCGATTGAATCTGCTAATTCATTTAAAAGTGTTGATGTTAAGGCATTTAATCGTTCCGGACGAGCTAACGTCACCGTTGCTACGCTCGATGCTACCGTGTACTCTACTTCAGAATTCATCACATTCCCCTACCTTTCAAAAGTGAACAACGATTCATTATGATGTATTCGTGATGTTTTATGAAAATCCTTTTAAATCCCCGTTTTTTTTATGAAAGCTTTGTTTTTCACTTTCATTATGAAAATTGAAGGCGTATAGTTTCCAAAAGATACAGTAAGACAAAATGTTTTAAGGACTTAAAAGGGGAATTTAATTTTATGAAAACTGTAAAACAACCAACATTATTCCAAATCACTTGGCCATTATTCATCGAAATCGCGTTGCATATGAGTTTAGGGATCATCGCGACATTAATCTTAAGTTACTACTCTGACAGTGCAGCAGCCGCTGTCGGTGTCTCGAACCAGGTTTTGAACATCTTTATTATTTTATTTAATATCACATCTGTCGGAGCGACAATCATCATCGGTCAGTACCTAGGTGCAAAACGTGTCCAAGATGCACGTCAAACCGCCCGCTCTGCCTTCTCGATTAATCTTTACATCGGATTAATCATATCTGTACTCGTCGCCCTAACCGGGAAACAATTATTAGGTTTCTTCTCATTAGAAGGACAAACATTAGTTTACGGCGAAACATTCATAAAGATTGTTGGCTTATTCCTATTTTTAGAAGCCATTTCGTTAACACTCGGAGCAATCCTCCGGAGTCATGGTTTCACAAAAAATGCAATGTACGTCACTCTTTTGATGAACTTCGTCAGTGCCTTCGGTAACGTCATCGCCGTACTCGGTCTGTTCGGTATTCCGGTACTCGGCGTCGCAGGTGTCGCGTGGTCGATCGTCATCGCACGTGCTTTCGCCGTCACACTGTTATTCTTTGTCGTTTACCGTAAATTATCACTACGTTTTCGTTTGAAAGATTTAATTCAAATCAACCGTCAAGACATCAAGAGCATCATGAACATCGGAATTCCATCAGCGGGAGAAGGAATTTCTTATCAGTTTTCACAGCTCATCATCACTGGTTTCATCGCAACAATTGGTGAAGCTGCCTTGTCTG
The DNA here is from genome assembly GCF_002214325.1 of Exiguobacterium sp. N4-1P. Lineage (NCBI taxonomy): Bacteria > Bacillati > Bacillota > Bacilli > Caryophanales > Exiguobacterium > Exiguobacterium sp. N4-1P. The sequence goes on along the minus strand of NZ_CP022236.1, from coordinate 733,228 downwards.
CACGCGTTTACGTCTCAAACATCACAATGCTCTGCTTCTTGTTCAGTCTCGCAATTGCCCAAGGAACACAATTGTTAGTCGCCCGCCAAGTTGGAGCACAACAATTTGAACAGGCACATGCACGTGGCATCAAGACATTAAAAATCGCTGTCTTCGCAAGTTTCGTATCAGCCGTCGCAATCGCAGCGTTCGGGACATCCATCATGTCACTCTTTACATCGAGCCCTGAAATCATTGCCATCGGTATTCCGTTGCTCTGGGCAAGTGTCATCCTCGAACCAGGACGCGCGCTGAATATCGTCTTGATGGGAACGTTGAAATCAGCAGGAGACGTCCGCTTCCCGGTCACAATCGGTGTCCTATCGATGTGGGGAATCGCTGTCGTTGTCAGTTATGTACTCGGACTTCAGTTCGGTCTCGGACTTCTCGGTATCTGGATTGCCTTCTCAGCCGACGAATGGTTCCGTGGTATCTTCGCACTGAAACGCTGGAACGGTCGTAAGTGGGTTCAATATTCCCTCACTAAAGGAGAATCTCATGAGCAAAACGAACGCAGAAAGGCTACTGAAGCAGTCTAACGTTTCCTTTGAATCCATTTCTTATCCGGTCGACTTGAGCGATTTGTCCGCTCAAGCCGTCTCTGAAAAAATTAAATTCCCGCTTTCATCGGTTTTTAAAACATTAGTTTTAGAGGACGATCAAAAAAACTACTTGTTCTCTGTCATCTCTGGCGAAGAAGAGGTTAACTTGAAGGCGGTCGCTCGGGCATCTGGTGCGAAGAAAGTGGCATTGGTCCCAATGAAGGCATTAGAAAGTCTGACAGGATACGTCCGTGGCGGTGTTTCTCCGATCGGAGCTAAAAAAGCTTTTCCCGTCTTCCTGTCCGACCGTGCCATCGGTCAACCGTTCATCATCATCTCAGCCGGTAAACGGGGACAGCAAATCAAATTGTCTCCGGATGATTTATTGGAATTTACTAGTGGGATTCTCTATCGAAACCGCTGATACGAACAGCTAGATATGATATGATGAGTAGTATCGAAGAAGTGGCAGGAGGAATCATTTTGTGGAAAGAACGTGTTCGTAACTCAATCCCGAATCTCTTTACATTCGGGAATTTATATTGTGGTTTTCTCGCAATCGTCATGGCGGCGCGGGGAGATTTTCAAAATGCCACACTGTTGATTGTCATCGCCATGATGTTGGATAGTTTAGATGGTCGGATTGCACGGATGCTCGGTGTCGCTGGCGATTTTGGGAAAGAACTTGATTCGCTCGCCGATGTCGTCACGTTCGGTGTCGCCCCCGCAATGATGGCATATTACACTTATTTTTACGACTTTGGTGAAATCGGCTTACTCGTTGCTGCTTTGTTCCCTTTATTCGGAGCATTTCGCTTGGCACGATTCAACCTTTCAGCAACAAATGTCGCGTCCACCTACTTCTCAGGTGTACCGATTACGGCAGCAGGTGGGATTTTAGCTGTCGTCACGCTGTTTAGTGGACGAATGAATGATTTAATGGTTCCGCTCGCCTTTACGGGACTTGCCTTCTTGATGGTCAGTCGCGTCAAGATTCCGAGTTTCAAAGATATTCCAGTGCCGCGCCATACATTCGTCATCACGTTCACGTTACTCTATGTCACGTATGTCATGATTGCCCGGAGTAACGAATGGTCGACGTTTTGGTTTATTGCCGTCCCCCTTTATATTGCCTTTTTACTCTTTTCATTCGTCAAACGAAAAAAACAAAAGCAACATTAAACGCTTTACTGCTGAACAGACCGTCTTTTGACGGTCTGTTTTTTTAATCTGCCCCTCCATGCTCGCTCGAGTCAGATGGATATGGGTATACTAGTGACATCATGCTAATGAATGGAGGTTTACATACGTCATGGCCATATTTCAGCGCCGCCTTTGGTTATTCTTTACAGTTTGGTTCGTCATCGGGCTCATTTTAGTCGGATTTTCATTATTACCCCCTTGGCTCGAATGGGCCAATGCCGTTTTTTTGTTCGCTTCTGGTCTGTATGCCGCTTGTTACTTATGGGATGTCTTACCGAAAGGACGCTTCATTATTCCTTTTATTTTCTTTGGGTCTATTTTAATCGAATCAATTGGTGTCCACACCGGATGGCCATTCGGGACCTATCGGTATGAATCGGACTTCGGTGTTCAGTTACTCGGTGTTCCAATCACGATCGGTGCAGCTTGGTTGTCCGTTATGGGGGCAAGTCTTGCATTCTCGAAGCGTTTTCCGTTTCGTTACAACACCCTGATCCTCGTCCCCTTGTTTGCTGTTTGGCTCGACTTGGCCATTGATCCGGTCTCAGCGAACGTCAAATCGTATTGGCTTTGGCAAGATGGGGGTCTGTACTATGATATCCCAACACAAAACTTTATCGGTTGGTACGGAACAGCACTTGTCTTCGCTCTTTTGATGGCACGATTTGAACAAAAGCCAACGTTCACCGAGCTCGAACGAAACAACCAGTACTTATTTTTGATGCTTCATGGTTTATTTGGACTGACTGCTGGTGTCGCAGGCCTTTATGGTGTGACGATAATCAGTAGCCTAGCATTGCTTGTTTACTGGCTGACGAAAGGAGGAGCACTACATGCAAAAGGCGCAAAAAAACAAATTAGCTGAACAAGCCTTTCATCTGTACTTGAAAGAGCGGCTCATCCGCAAACAGTTCCATCGAATATTGTATCGCCCTGATGATTTACCGGTACCTGGTTTGATGCTTGCAACACATGGTTCGTGGTGGGACGGGATGATCTTATTTCATCTCGATCAATCCGTACTCCATCAAAACCCGTACGTCATGATTGATGAACATGGCTTAAAGCGCTTCCCTTTCTTTTCACGACTCGGTGCCTTTTCCATCAACCGGGACTCCTTAAAGGATGTAAAGATGAGCCTCAACTACGCAAAGGAACGTTTGCAGGAAGGCAGTAGTGTTTGGATGTTCCCGCAAGGCGAAGAACGCCATCAAGAAGAACGACCGCTTCAACTCGCGAGCGGCGCGACTTATCTTGCTAAAGCAGCCCGGTCTGTCTCCATTTTTTCATTTTATTATTCGTTCAGTCATGAACAACAACCGGATGTCTACATCCGAACACGCCAAATCGAAATACCACCTGGTCGTACTTCAAACCAGACTGAATTTCTAACAGCAGCAATGACTCGCTTATATGATGATGTCCGGCTTGATGCGATGTCAGAAAATGTCGAGGCTTATCAAGTGTTGACGCAGCGAACAGACCCGCTTCCTGTTAAAACGGAGCGTTGGCTAAAGGCGGTTCGACGATGAGCATGATTTTATTCATATTCTCGCTCCTTGTTTGCCTCTATACGTTCATTAACTTGATGTTTCTCCCTAAACTCGCTGCACCCGTTCCACCACCGAGTCTCGCAATTTGTATCCCCTTGCGGAACGAGGAACGAAATGTCGTGAAGTTGCTTGATTCACTCAAACGCGCACTCGGACCGAATATGCATGTCTATCTTTATGAAGATCGCTCAACGGATGAGACACGTAACCTACTGTTGCAACAGACACATCAGGATGACCGCTTTACAATCATTGACGGAATCGACCTCCCCTCAGATTGGGCGGGAAAGGTTCATGCTTGCCATCAACTATCACTTGTCGCAAAGGAAGACTATCTGTTATTTCTTGACGCAGACATTACATTGATGCCGGATACGATTCCTCGACTATATGCGACGATGCGACAGGAAAAAGCTAGCTTTTTATCTGGTTTTCCGTCATTTCCTGTACCAACGTTTTTAGGCAAGTGTTTGATTCCGATGCAACATGTCTTAATTTCGCAACATCTCCCGCTTGCTTTTCGCAAGGTAAAGCACCCTGCTTTTGCCGCTGCGAACGGGATGGTCGTAATCGTTGAACGTGCATCTTATTTACACGTCGGGGGACATCAAGCGATTCAAACGGCACTCGTCGATGATTTAGAGCTCTGTCGGACGTTTAAGCAACACGGTCATACGACGACACTCGTTCATGTCGCCCCTTATGTCAGTTGTGACATGTATGCTACGAACGGTGAAGTATGGCAGGGATTTCTCAAAAATGTCTTTCGGGGAATGAACGACTCCTACTTCGTCGGCAGTTACTTCCTGTTGTTCTATCTCGTACAGTTTTCTTTACTACCAGCTGCCCTCCTCTTTCCGTCTTGGGAGACGATTGGTGGACTTGCTCTCTTGTTGCTCGCACGATACAGGATTGATCGGATGGCGCGGATTCGCCATGTTTGGTTGTTGCACCCGTTCGCAACCGGTCTTTATGTCCTCTTACTTGCAACGGCGATGATTCGAAGAGCTCGGAAACGGGAAATCACTTGGAAAGGTCGGGCCTATTCTTAAGGAGGAATTGTTCATTATGAAACATGTCGCTATCATCGGAGCCGGTTTAGGTGGTTTAAGTGCCGCTATTTCACTCGCTTCAAAAGGATTTAAAGTTACTGTCGTTGAACGAAATGATCATATTGGTGGAAAATTGATGCCGCTGATCACGGAAGGACACCGGTTTGATTTCGGTCCAAATACCATCACGATGCCCGAAGTCTTTCAATCTGTCATCCGGGAGTCGGGAGCAGATCCCGATGATTACTTCCAGTTCGAAAAATTAGCACGCCATACCGCCAATCACTTTCCTGACGGGCGGACCTTAACTTTTACGCATGGCCGAGAAGCAATGCGGACGGAAATCGATCGTTTTACGAACGGACAATTAGCAAAAAATGATATCACAGGCTATCAAGAAGAGGCCGCCGAATTATTCCGAATCGCTAAACAGCAATTTTTTATCAATATCGATTCATATTTCAATTTCTCTTTACTACGAGATATGGTCAAAGTTCACCCGTTCAAAACGATCCATTCGCTGCACAAGAGCTATTTCAAGGATCCTCAACTGATTCAGGCACTCGATCGTTACGCGACGTATATTGGTAGTAGTCCGTATCAGGCGCCCGCGACATTTGCTTTAATCGCTCATCTCGAACTGAATGACGGCGTCTACTTTACTCGTGGCGGAAATACGGCAATCGCAGAAGGGTTCGCACGCCGGGCGCAAGAGATGGGCGTCGTTTTCCGCTTAGGCGAGGAAGTCACACAAATCGAAGTTACGGATGGACTTGCGACAGAAATCGAACTGAACCATGTCGATTACTTACCTGTCGACTTCGTCGTGATGAATGGTGATCTATTGACACAATACCCGCGTCTCGTTTCGGAAACGATTCGACCCGATTTTAAAAACCCGACACCCAGTCAAATGGAACCTTCGATTTCGGCCTATGTTCGTTGTATCGGGCTCACGCGACGAATTGAAGGGCTTGCCCATCATAACGTCTTCTTCTCATCGGATTATGAAGCAGAATTTCGTGCCCTTTTTGAAGAACACCGTTACGCGGAAGAACCGACCATCTACATTTCGAATTCTTCCGTTACGGCACCTGAGATGGGCGAAGCTGGGGACAACCTCTTTATACTTGTCAACGCACCCGCGACGAATGAAGGCAACGTCATCGACTTCGACACGTATGATCACTTGATTAATCAACGGCTGAAACAGTTCGGAATCGATATCGAATCGGACGTCGTCTTCGAACAACGCATCACACCGACCGATATCGAACAAAAATTTTCTGCGTATCATGGGTCTCTTTATGGACTCTCTTCGAATGGTACACGCAATGCGTTCATGCGCCCAAGCAACCGTTCAAAAAATGTTCACAATTTGTTTTTCGCGGGAGGATCGACCCATCCTGGTGGCGGTAGTCCAATGGTGACGCTTTCAGGAAAACTGGCAAGTGAACGAATCGTGTCAAGTGCTGCCCAATCCCTGTGAACGTTATGTGAATTGCAAATCGATTACTTGTACGGACAACTAAGATTTGATACGATTACTTCGAGTTCAAGAGGTAGTGATTGACCCCACATCCTCAATCAAGCGCAAGGTGACTTCCCCGAGTCAAGAGCGTTTAGGAACTTAACACACTTGCAGCGGTTATTTGATTCATCGTTTAAGACCCACTTAAACGAAGTAGTTCTACGTTTGAACTGTCAGCATGATTTACGACGTTCCCCCTTAGATCGTCTCATCCTGATTAGTTCACAGGCAGCTCGTTGAAATACAGTTCATCCCCGTGAATTGTTGACCTGCCTTGTTAGCAACTGCTCAACTGTTTCAAAAATCGCTCAGAAACGTCTTAGACTCCCCGGTCTAGACGAAACATAAAAAAAAGACCTTGGTCCCCGCCAAGGTCTTTTTTTTATGGACTTTTAAATCGTTGCGAGTAACTTCATCTTTTGCCAGCGGCTTACGTACGCCCGCTTCGTAAAAACATCATATTGGTTATCGCGTGCCGCATCCAAAATACCACGATAAAGCAATGCTGCCACTTTTAAGGCCCGTCGACTTTCTTTTGGATAACGCTCGAACGAAGGACTTGCTGCATCATAGAGATGCTCTGCGCGTAGAGCTAATGCCTCCCAAAGACCTACGAAGTCCCCAGACGGCGTTCCTGCGAGCAAAGAATGTGGCGTGACGTCGTATTCATCCATCCATTCTTTCGGCAAATAGATTCGGCCACGCTTTGCATCTTCACCGACGTCCCGTAAAATATTCGTTAATTGCATCGCGATGCCTAACTCAATCGCAGATTGACGGAGTTCCGGTTGACCCGGTGCTAAAATCGGCAGCAGCATCAAGCCGACCGTACTTGCAACATAATAACTGTATTGTTCTGTTTCTTCGAGTGACTGATATCGATTTTTTTCGATGTCCCAACGCATACCTTCCGCCAGCTCAAGGAAAGGCGTCTCATCCATTTCATACCGTTCAAAGACATCCGTCAATGCAATCCAAAGTGGCTTTTTTATAGGGTATCCTGAACGGAACAAACGAAATTCTTCTAAAAAGGCTTCCAAACTTTCTTTAGGTGTGTCGGATTCATCAACGGCATCATCTAAAAAACGACAGAATGTATAAATGGCATAAACGGCTAATCGATCTTGTTTTGGTAATAACGAAAATGCTTTATAAAAGGTTTTTGATCCGTTCTGAATCGTTTCTTCACACGTTGCGTATGCCTGCGTCACTGTATTCATTTTTCCACCTCATCTCTTGTTCCATACGATTGACAAGTAATGTCGCTCCCATCATGACGATCGGAACGCCTCCACATGGATGGACGGATGCACCTACTGCATATAATCGTTCAATATCAGGATAAGGACGCGCCTGCGTTTTCAAGGCTGCTGATTGGCGAATCGTCGGTGCGATACCAAAGCTTCCGCCTTCATACAATCCAAACTCTTTTGCGTCTTGCGGTGTTCGGATTTGCATCTCTTCGATTTGATTACGGAATCCTGGATGATGATTCTCAATTTTCGTTAAGATGGTTTCAATAAAACCGTGTTGCTCGAACTTCTCCCGATTAAAATTCCGCGGAGAAGGAACTAACGCATAGACGACACTATCCTCACGATCCGTTAGCGAATCGTCAACCTTGCTCGGATTAAACAAATAAACAGCCGGATGTTCTGGTAGTTCATCTTGATGGAAAATCGAGTTCATCAACGGTTCTAGGTCATTCGGCATCAAAAAACGATGAACCGGCAGATTGACTTTTCCTCGCATTTTAAAATACAAGAGTAACGTTCCGCCAGAAGGCGTATAGGCTTTCGGTTTTTTCCCTTCGACAAGGTATTCCATCAATGGAAACTCACCGTTTAAAACAACGTTATCATAATGATATTCTGCATCACCCACTACGATACCTGTCGCTTGCCCGTCCTGAATCGTGACACGTTCGACGGACTGATTGAATTCAAAACGAACACCGCGTTCAACCAATACTTCATACATGCGTTCAGCTAAAGAGAAATAGCCGCCCTTAACGTACCAGACACCTTCTGCTTGTTCACGATATGGAATCAAACCGTAAATCGAGGGAGTTGTGTAAGGATTCCCACCAATGTAAAACGTCGGAAAACTGTAGGCCATTCGCAAGTATTTATTTTTAAAATATCGCTTCAAATGATCATGCGCTGTCTCAAGTGCATGCATCTTTACTAATGGTTTCAACATGCCTGGCTGTAACAATTCAGTTTTACGGAAATAACTCCGCTCTAAAAATTTCGAGACGCTGATGTCATAATCCTTTGATTTTTGATGCATAAATTCAGAAAAGCCACGGCCTTCTCCAAACTGTCGCTCAATCGCAACTGCCTGATCGACGACATCACCTAATTTCGTCACGACCGTCCCATCATCAAAATGTAAATCGTACAGGGGATCGATTCGTAACAATTCGACTCCATCGAGTCCCGCTTCCGCTAGCTGTTCCTGTAATTTTCCAGGCATCAAGACAATCGTCGGCCCTTGATCAATCCGACCGCCTGACTCAAAGTCGACAGAAGCGAGTCGACCACCGACCCGCCCTTCCTTTTCGTAGATTGTAATATCAATCTCTGGATAGCGTTTCGTCAATAAGAGCGCCGCATGCAGTGTCCCGACGCCCGCGCCTACAAATCCAATCTTCATTTCGTCACACCTACTTCACCAGTCAACAAATCGGCAGTGATACGAGCGGACTCAAAAATCGTCGGAAGGCCACTACCTGGGTGTGTCCCGCCTCCAACTAGATAGACATGATCTAATTCTTCAAACCGATTGTGTGGTCTAAAATACATCATCTGCGTCAATTGATGTCCTAAGTTGAACGTCGCTCCTTGATGGACCCCCATCGCTTCCCAATCGTCAGGCGTGAACATTTCTTCGACTTCAATTGCCCCTTCCACACCTTTATAAGGAGAACGTTCTTCTAGTGCATCGAGGACTTTCCGGCGTAACTTCGGTCCTTCAACTGCCCAATCAAGATCTGAATAATTATTCGGGACTGGGACGAGCACATATAGAGATGACTTGCCTTCAGGAGCAAGCGTCGTGTCAATGATTGAAGGATTTTGAACATAAAACGAAAAGTCTTCTGATAATTCAAGAGTCTGCGTCATCTCACGGACATTTTTTTCGTAGTCTTCCGCAAAATAAATCGTATGATGCGGAGCGTCAAACCGTTTATCGACACCTAAATACAACATGAATGTCGAACATGAGAATTTTTTACGATCGATTTTCGGACGGGACCATTTTTTGAGAACACCTTCCGGTACGAGATGATTCATCGCATGAGCGAAATCCGCACCTACGACTACATCGTCATATAACACATGTTCTCCCGATTCTAGAATAACACCGGTTGCTTCTTTTCCATCTAAAATCAATTGATCGACTCCAGCATTCAGATGAACTTTCCCGCCTAAGTCCTCAATTGCTTGTTTCATCGCTTCCGGGATGCGGTTCATTCCGCCAATCGGATGATGAACGCCGTAAGCATGTTCCATGTAAGATAGAATTGAAAAGCCGCCTGGACATTCCCAAGCTGACATACCAAGGTATTTTGCTTGGAACGTAAACGAATACTTTAATTCTTCACTTGTAAAGTAGTCCGACAATACATCATATAACGAGCGTCCTAACGATAGCCGAGGTAACGCCGTCAACACACGTGGTGATAAATAATCCGTCAATCGATCATGCTTCGTTTGGAGGATAGGCATCAACTTCCCTAGTTTTAATGCTTGTTCCGCCATAAAGCGATCATACCCTTCTCCATTACCCGGGAACTGGTCTTCAATTGCTTGCTTCATCCGGTCTCGGTCCGTCGTCATCGTGAACTGATCCTTTCCTCCATTGAAATAGAGTGTATACATCGGATCCAATGCCTTTAGTTCCAAATAATCGTGTAAATTCAATCCGATGCTCGTAAATAGATTTTCTAAAATATGGGGCATATTTAAGAAGGTCGGTCCTCGATCAAATTGATAATCACCAACTTGCACACGTGACGTCCGTCCACCTACGACTGCTTGTTTCTCGTACACAGTCACATCTACCCCTCGCCCTGCTAATAACATGGCGCAGGCGAGTCCTCCGGGTCCTGCTCCAATAACGGCTACACGCTGCTTCACACGAATCTCTCCTTTTTCTCTCTGGTCGTTTTAACTATTATACTAATCACATACTATGCCCACAAATCTAAAGTGCCTTCAAACTGTAAAAACGCCAAGCTTCCGATTAGGAAGTGGCGTTTGCAGTGACGATATACCAAGCTCCTTCTTTCAAAAATGGTGTGATCGATACATTTTCAAAACCGGCTGCATGTAATTGTTCAGTCAATTCTTTTTTTCCAGGAAGCGGATATAAATTTTCGTGTAACGTCATGAAGGCGTTAAAGGCAGCTGAGAACGGCGCCCCGTATTCACTATCCCGAAGTGGTGTGACAAGAATAACTGTTCCATCGTCCTTGACGAAGCGACGGACACCTTCGAGGAGACGGAGTCGCTCTTCCTTCGGAAAATAGTAAAGAATGTTGTTCATCATGACACCATCGTATGTTTCCGTTACTTCAAAGGTTTTAATATCTCCGACAACAAAATCAATTTCTCCTGTCGTATCGCGTCGCTTCGCTTCAGCGATGACAGACTCTTCGATATCAATTCCAGCCAAACGGAGTTCCGGTAAGGCTTCATGGATTTTTCGTAAGTATCCTCCGTACGCACATCCGATATCAAGTAAGGACGTGACGTTTTCATTTCGAATGATATGACGTACTGCCGGAAAAGCAACCGTTTCGACAAGTGCGGACGTCTCAGCAACAATGTCTCCGTGTTCCTCTCCATTAAAGGTCTTCTGTTGACCATCTTCTAAAAATTGCGGATAGGAAAATAAAGCCGGCAAATGAAGTTCCATCAGTTCTGATAACATGAAGCCGATACTGCGGTCATCTGATTTCGAGAGTTCTGGAAGGACATGCCGTGTTGCCGTGTACCGTAAATCTTTCTTTTTGAGGTGTCCGACTGCCAGGCCAACCTCGAACCAACGCGATAATGCCTCTGTTGTGAGCGGTTGCTTCAGTCGTATTTGGGCTTCTGCTTGTGTTGCGCCAGCACCTAAGACATCGAACAACCCATATTTATAGCCAATATATCCATGCCATAATGGTAAAACCGGTTCCGCCCGTTTCATCCATTTTCTCGCCCGAAAAACCTTTGTCCATTCTTTCAACTGTGCCACAAGCGTTCCCCTCTCTACCACGTAATACATCCCTTTTCCCAAATAACAACAACTTGTAAACAAAAAAAACGCATTAAACTTTTGCTTCAGACTGTATACAAAGTGCTATCGGGAGATAAAAGCATTTTTTTCGTTGTTTTCCTCGATCGAGGCGGGAAAACGCAAAATAAAAAGAGTCGACCATCGCTGTGCCGGAACACAATGATGGTCGACTCTCAACCGGACAGTGAATTAGAAGAACTCCATACCGAATGGTAACGAGTATCCTAAGAAAATCGTCACGAGTATGAGCACCGCAAATCCGAGCAAGAACCCAGAATACGATTTTCCTTTTTTCAGTCGAACTAATGTCAATTCACCCAAGATGAGTGACAATAAACCACCGGTGATTTTTGCATGGTATAAACCGTCCGGATTTTCAGACATCCCCATGATTTGGATATACAGATACAATCCTGTCGCAAACGTTAACACCAATAAGAGGCGAAAGGCCATATGGATTCCTTTAGCTGCAGGCTTCCCCTTCTTATACATTGAAAAGGCGACAAAGAACGCAACGAGTAGTAACACCCATAGTAAAACATGGGTATGAACAAAAGCAGTGATTGGCATGATGATTTCCCCCTTTTTCTAGTTCCTATTTCATGGTAGCTGATTTCCCCTGCTAGATATAGGGTTATTTTCGTAACATATCATTTATTCAAGAAATCGTCACACGTTCTACCAGTAATGGAAGTTTAACCATGAACGCACTTCCATGTTTTTCGATGGACTCGACTTGAATTTCTCCGCCGTGACCCGTGACGATTTCTTTACAGATCGCGAGTCCAAGTCCAGTCCCGCCAATTTTACGGCTATCTGAATTATCGACACGATAAAACTTCTCGAATAAGTGGTTGAGTGCTGCCGCTGGAATACCAATCCCTTGATCACGGACCTCGAACAAGACATGTTGTTCTTCAATCGACAGGGTCACGTCAATGTTTCCACCGAACGGTGAATATTTGACAGCATTGTTCAATAGGTTATTCATCAACTGTTTCATCTTTTCTTCATCTGCTTCTATGAGCGGAAGTGCCTCACTCATCGCCCGGAAAGAAATCGTGTGCTTTTTCGTCGATGCTGCATAAAATTGTGTCGTCTCTTCGAGGAGTAGACGCAAATCAAGCGGCTCTTTTTTATACGACTGTGTCCCCGATTCCATCCGTTGTACGTCAAGAAAATCATTGACGAGATTGGCAAGGCGCTCTGTCTCGGAGTGAATCGTCTGCAAATACTTATCTTGACGGGTCGTATCGATATCTCGATTCAACATCAACTCCGTAAATCCATAGATGGACGATAGCGGCGTCCGTAATTCATGCGAAACCGTCGAAACAAGCTCCGACTTCAGTCGATCCATTTCCGTCTCTTTCGTCACGTCACGCAAGACGAGCATCGTCCCTTTGTGAACACCAAGGATTTCAATCGACTCGACATAAAATTGAATGAAGACCGTTTGTTGTCGGATTGAGAATTGAAGACTTTCTGTCGGGACATCTCCTTCTAGAACGGCTTCAACGTACTGTGAAAATGCCGCTTGGTCATCGACGATGGAATGAATTGCTTCTAGGCAGAAATCAAGTGTCTCGACTTCTTCGTTCGCTCCATAGCGCAACTCTGGAAATAGATCATACAATGGCTGATTGACGAAGACCTCTTCTTTACCGGGTTCGATGTAAATGACCGCTTCACGGATCGAATCGAGAATACGTTCAGTTTTCGTTTTCTCTTTGTTCATCTCATCAAATAACCGCATCCGTAATAGGGAAAGTGACAATTGACGTGAGAACGACATGACATCCCGCATTTGTTCATTCGTAAATTGGTCGCGGTAACGAACGAGATAGATGAAAGCAATCACTTCATCCGATGACGGATCTAAAATCGGTACTGCTGTCTCATACATATAGTACGGGTAGGGCAACGGGTGATTACTCGATACTTGTTTAGACGAATGGACTGCTTTTTTCAAAGTATCTGCTCGCTTCAACAATGAGAAATCGCTACCTAGCAATTGTTCCGTCAATTGCTCCGTCATACCATGCGTGACGACAGAATAACTTTGTCCTTCATCGACGAAAACGAGGGCACCAATTTCTGAATCTGTAATCGTTACAAGTTTTTCGATAATTTCCGGATAGGCTGTCAATGCTTCCCGAGCCGCCAGCGTCTCTGTTAAATCATTTCGGTATTGAAGATGCTGTTCGTTTCGCATCGTCAGTTCTAGCGCTTCTTCTAACTCTTGTTGTTGGGCTTGCAGTTCTTCTTGTTGTGCTTGCAGTTCTTCTTGTTGCGCTTGCAGTTCTTCGTTTTTTGCAAGTAAGTGTTGTTTATTTTCTGAGATTGAACTGGCCATTTGATTGAATGACAAAGCTAGGATTCCGATTTCGTCTTTTCGTTTTGGGACTTGAATGTTCGAAATGTCTTCTCCATTTGCAAGGCGCTGACTATTTTTAACGAGTCCTAAAAGCTCAGAGGTGATTCTTCGAATGAACGGGTAGATAAAGAAAATCAACACAGCAATGACGACGATGATATTCGACAACCAAATCAGTTGTGTCGTTCGAATCTCTTGTCCTAACTGCTGGCTCGTTCTCTCTGCCCACTCATCAAGAAATTCACGGTATCCTCCAAGTGCCAACTCACTTTTATCGATTTCCGAGAGGACATCGATATTGCCTGCGTCATCTAATGAAATTTTTCCATCCGCGACAAGTTCTTTCCCTAATGGAAGATTTGTTAAAGTCGTCCCGCGAAGAAAAGTCTCCGTTACGTCCCCATCTTTTTTACCTTTTACATAGGACTGCACAAGCGGCAAAACCGAATCGAAGTAATAGCTATACAATTCGCGTGAAGATGTCGCATAGACTTTTCCTTGCTCATAAATCGCATTTTTTTCGAACCACCGTGTTTGACGATCAATCGTTGTTTGTTGCGCAGCGATTTTTTCATATAAGGTGGCATCCCCCATTAACGCATAACCACGCATATTAAACTGAAGGTCTTGCCACTCTTCCCATAGTGCACCGGCCCGGGCGCTACGATCCCTGATATCTTCAAGCTTCGCGCGGGTATCTTGTAACCTTGTGTCCGTATAGTTGTAGACGACCAAAGAAGAAATCATCAGCGTAGCTAAAACGACATAAAAGGAAGCCATTAGTTGGCGTCCGATTTTTCGATTAATCCACTTGATGATCACTCAATATCCCTCCTACGACATCAATCAACTCTAACGGACTGAACGGTTTTGAGAAAAAGTAATTCGCCCCGATCTCTTCAGCACGCTCACGGTCAGATTGTTGACTTTTAGCCGTTAACATCATGATCTTTAATTGTTGTTTGTCCGGATGACGTCGTACTTTTTCGATAACTTCGATTCCCGTCATTCCAGGCATCATGTAATCAAGTAATACAAGATCATAATGCTGACTCATGATTTTTTGATAGGCTTCGTCGCCATCCGTCGCTTCATCGATCGTGTACCCTTCATCTTCTAACGTATCAAGGACCAACATCCGTAATACGTCTTCGTCCTCTGCTAATAAAATACGTGCCATCTATAATTCCTCCTAAAATATCTACTCATCTTGGCGGTACTCGCTCCATCCTCACTTATACACATGGATGGAGGAAGTTCAACCATACTTCCTTCATTCTACACAGTTCCTTCATAATAGGAAATGGAAATTACTCGATGACTATTGTTTTTAAATGCGAGTCGTCTCATGCGCCTAGCCGAAAGGAGTTGATTCAAAAAGGAATCAACTCCTTTCACGTGCTTTTTCCTGTAGGAATCGTGTAAGGCGATATGCTTCCTTTTCCTCATATACAAGGGAAGAGGACTTTTGCAGGCACGCCTTAAAGAAACGAACATCAGGATTGGGAAAAATCCACATAGAAATGACCGATGATTCCCCTTTTTCATCGGATCATCGGCCATTTGATTGCGGTAAAGTGGAACCTTCCATCCTCGACGCCTACTGGAAAAGAAATCCTACTCTTGTTTACTCGTTAGATAACTTCAATCACTTGCTCTAAGGAAAATGCATAAATCAATTTTCGAGAGATAGAAATGTTCAAAATGGATTCAAGAGCTTCTTGATACAGGTTCAATTGTGTCGCGTAACGTTCGCAAAGAATCTCAGCTGGCGTTTGGTCAGCGCTCGTCTCGAAGACTTGGTCCGATTTATAGTCGAGAAGAATATAGTCCTCCCCGTCTTGAATTAAACAATCGACAATCCCTTGCATGACTGCTTGATCAACGGGACCATGCCAATCCGTACGAAAACGTGAGGCATCGATTTTGTACGTGAAAGGTAGTTCACGGTAGACGTCTCCCGTCCGTAAACGCTCCTCAAATAATCGTCCGATGCTTGAGGACAGGAATGTCTCGAGCTGATTTTGCGCATCACGCATCGTCAAAGCTTCTTGTTCTGAGATTCGTTCACCTGTCTCCCACTTCGTGATTTGTTCAGCGAGCGGCAGATCCGCTTCATAAAGTTGCATCGCTAAGTGTAAGACAGTCCCACGTTCTGCTCCCGTTAAGACCGGGCCTAAGAACTGTGGGGTCCGGTAATACGTCGCTTGACGTTCTGTCGCTTCAAACGCTGCCCGCTCCAGTTGTTCGGTCCGTTTGAGTTCAGTCACGGTTTGCTTCGCTGCCGTCTCGGTCGCAAGCTGGTGCGCATAGCGATAAGCAAAACTTTCTTCGATTCGCGCTTTGAAAGCGTCATTTTCAGGACGATCAATTTTTTCAAGTGAGCGGACATGTTCCAGTTGTTCAATCATCGTCGAAATTTCTTGGTATGGGGCAATTTCGTTCAGTTCCATGATCCGGAATGCCCATTGTTGCTCTCCTTCTTGTAACATAAAGTTTCGAAGTACAGCTGGTGCTACCCAGTCTGCATACGTTTTCGCATTACGACGGTCGATTTCCGGCAACAATAATTCGTCGTGTGGAGCAGCTTGCCATTTTACCAACTGTTCATCTAATCCCTTGATTGAACCGACTAATACCAGCTTTTCTTTTGCTCGGGTCATCGCGACATAAAGAACTCGCATTTCTTCCGCTTTCATTTCACGATCCATCTCACGGCGAATGACCTCTTTTAACAATGTACCTGACCGCAGGCGTTTGATTGGATCAATCGCGTCAAGCGCAATCCCATACGTTTTGTGTAATTGTATGGCTTGGATTTGATCTTGTTTATTAAATTGCTTTCCGAGCTGACTGACAATCGTGACAGGAAACTCGAGCCCTTTCGATTGATGAATCGTCATGATGCGAATGACATCTTCGTCTTCTCCTAGTGAACGAGCTTCGGAAAAGTCTTCGCCACGCTCAATCAAACGATTTATCAGTCGTAGGAAACGATACAACCCGCGATACCCTGCTCCTTCATATTGTTTTGCACGTTCGTATAACGCATTCAAATTCGCTTGACGACTTCGTCCTCCTGCGAGACACCCGACGTATTCGAAATACCCGGTTTGATCAAACAGTGAGCGAATGAGTGCAGCAAGTGACTTACCACGGGCTTCTGTCCGCCATTGGTTGACACGTTGTAACGCTTCATCGACTCGAATCCCGAGTGGTGTCGCTTCGCCTGCCACATGGACGGCAGCCTCATAAAAACTCGTATCCTTCGATTTTGCACGAATCCGTCCTAAATCACGATCGGTCAGACCAAAAATCGGCGACCGGAGCAAACTCGCGAATGGAATGTCCTGTAACGGATTATCAATCGTTTTTAATAATGCCATCATGATTTGAATTTCCGTCGCTTGGAAGTAACCGCCTGTCGTGTCCGCGTATACCGGCAGCTCATATTGTTCAAACACTTCAACGAGCGCTTGAACGCGTTTCCCACGTGAACGAACGAGCACGACGATGTCACGGTATTCACATTTTCGAAAACGTTTTTGTTTAGCATCGAAGACGAGATAGGGATTGTCATCATTGACCATCTCGATGATTCGGGTTGCGATGGCACGGGCCTCTAATTCTTCCTTATTTTCATCTTGTTGATCGATTAAAATCAATTCCGGTTCGACTTGTTCTGATTCGAAGTAACCCAGATTCCCGAGCCGTAGATAGGCTGCGTCGTCATAATCGATTTCACCGACGGCGGCATCCATCACTTGTCTGAAAATATGATTCGTCCCATCAAGGACTTCAAGACGACTCCGGAAATTTTTCGTCAAATCGATTCGTGTTCCATAATCTGTTTGCCGGAATCGCTTGAACTTATCAAGAAAAAGTCCCGGCTCAGCATGACGGAATTTATAAATCGATTGTTTAACGTCACCGACCATAAATAAATTACCGGTTTGTTCGTCTGATTGGGAGACTAACGTCAAGATACGTTCTTGCACTTCGTTCGTATCTTGGTATTCATCGACGAGCACTTCGACGAAGCGTTCTTGAAGCAAGCGGGCGACATCGGTCGGTGCCCCGTCTTCTTCTAAAACGGCTAAAGCAAAATGTTCCAAATCGGAAAAATCGACAAGCCCCCGTTCTTGTTTGGCTTCGAGATAGGCTTCAGCAAACTTTCGGACGAGTGTCACGATCATCTCGACATGTCCAAGTTGCGACCGAAGATCTTCGAGGTAGTCGACACCCTCTTTTTGAACGAATAGTTCCTGACGCTTTTTCAACTCACTGACGAGACGCGTCCGTTCCGTTTGAAATGTTTTAATCGCCTCATCCCCACGCGGACTTTTCCAGCGTCCGAACTCGACAGCTTGGAACGTCAGTGCGACCGTCGTCCAACGATCAGTCGCCGGATTAATACGGCGTAACGGTTCAATGTCACGCATTAGGAGCTCCGCCATTTCTGTATAGCCGGACTGATGCAAACGATAGGAGAGCTCAAGGTAACGTTCTAAAAGCGGTGCGATTTTTTGCCATTCTAATTCAAGGAGTCGTGTCAGCAACGAAGATTCATCAGGATCAACCGGCTGGTCGTATTGTGCAAGCAGATGCTCGTAAAAACCGTCTGGATCTGGTAGCGAACGCGAAAACCGGTACAAGTTTGAAATCAGAGAGAGCATTGCCTGATCGTCCCGATCGGAAGTATAACTATCAATCAATTCATAAAATGCCGGATTGGCGGCAGCGTAAAATTCTTCAAAGACCTCTTCCAGTACATCATCTTGTAACAACAATAATTCGGATTCATCCGCAATTCGAAAAGCCGGATCCAGCCCGATTCGATAATAGTTTTCCCGTAAGATTGATAAACAGAAGGAATGGATTGTCGTAATTTGTGCCCGGTTCATCATCTGACGCTGCTTCTTCAAATAAACATCGTCTGGGGCTTCTTTGATTTTCGCTTCGATCGCCTCGATGACACGCGTTTTCATTTCTTTTGCGGCAGCGTTTGTAAACGTCGCGACTAAAATCCGGTCTGCTGTCAGTGGATCTTCTTGATCGATGACGCGTTGCGTCAACCGTTCAACGAGTACGGCGGTCTTCCCTGAACCGGCTGCTGCCGAAACGAGAATGTGTCCTCCGCGCGCATCGATTGCTTGTTGTTGCTCATCCGTCCAATTGACGCTCATTCCTCTTCCTCCTTCAGTCGGTCCAATACTTCTTTTTCAGATAAAGGGTCCAGTTGACGATAACTGTTCCCGAGCGATTCGTCGAATTGACAGACCGAACGGTATTCGCAAAACGTACACGGTGTTCGCTCTTGATAGTCGAACGGATCGATGGCGATATCTCCCGCGTACATCTCGGCACTGCTTGTTTTCAATTCGTCCCAGGCATGATCCATCAACGCGTTCAGTTCCGCTTCTTTGACGACCCCTTTCGTATGTGATTTATGCAGTCCTGTCTTCGTAAACGTCACTTTGACGAGTGGCGATTTTTTCCGTTCATCAAACGCGATTTGATCCATCGCCCGTAACACATCATCATTTTCGACAATCACACCTTGCATCTGGTAGGATTCGAGCAATAAACGATTCCGTTCTTCTTCAGCCGCCGACAAATCACTTCGTAACATCGGATTTTTGACATGGAAGTACAGGGCGCCTGCTGGTTTCGCTTGTTGATTAAATAAGACTTCTGATTGTTCGACGACCGTTTTTAAATAGAACAACATCTGAATCGCAAGACCATAATAAATTTCAGCAAAATCAAGCGCTCGGGCACTCGACTTGTAATCGACAATCCGGACGTACAATTGGTCACCAATCGTCGCTTGGTCGACTCGATCAATTCGACCAGTGAATTCGATTTCCGTTCCATCCGGCAGTGTAAACCGTAAAGGAGGGAACATCGCGTTCCCAAAGCTGATTTCAAATAAATCAGGTTCGAAGTCAGACCGTTCTGCTTGTTTGACGAGCATCTTCGCCGTTTGTTCGACGACATCCGTTAATTTTTTCTGAATGTATCCGAACCGATTCGAACTCATCAAAATAGCATTTTGAATGTCTGGTGTCACTTTTTCCACGGCATTTTTCGCAAGTTCTGTGCACGATGCATCATCTAAATCACGCCATTTTCTGCCGGACTCCTTGATGTTGACGGACAAATCATTTAACGCGCCATGAAATAGATTTCCAATGTCGGGTGCCTCGAATTTATATAGTTTTCGTTCCTTCAAACGTAGCCCATACCGTGCAAAATGCTTATAGGAACACGCATTATACGTCTCAAATCTAGAGACACTCGCCTTGATGCTGTCACCGTAAAGGGAACGTGCTAAGTCGTCTGGAAGTTCATCTGCTCGGTTTTGATAAAATAACGCATCGACGAGTAACGCCATTCGTTCTCGTCCTTGACCATTCTCGAGCAATGCATTGTAGACATCAAACCATGACGATTGAATCGGATACCGGCGCTGTAAACGGCGTAACTCGATTGCCGTCGCAGCCGCCGCTCGGTCGGGATCAGTTACGAAATCGAATTGATCATTTGGTGCATGCTCTCCTGCTTCTGCGAAGTGTGTTTTGACAGGACGGTCTTGCAGTAACTGGTACTTGATTTGTTTCACGATGGAGGCTGGTTGTAATGCCTTCCCGTCCTCATCAACAAGAGCATAACTGATATACAACGATTCACTCGGTGCCGTCACTCCGTGGTACAGGTAGTATAATTCGTCATCAAAGACATCCAGTGACGCTTTACCGACCGGAACTCCATGATTGTGAAGGAAATCATGATCTCCTTCCGACAATAGTTTCGACTGGTCTTCGACGAACGGAATCATACCATCATTCGCGCCGAGTAAAAATGCGACTTTTACTCGTTGTAAACGCCCCCGGACATAATCCGTCGCGATGACCTGATCGAGCGATGGTGGGACGAGTGAG
This sequence comes from Exiguobacterium sp. N4-1P, assembly GCF_002214325.1. Lineage (NCBI taxonomy): Bacteria > Bacillati > Bacillota > Bacilli > Caryophanales > Exiguobacterium > Exiguobacterium sp. N4-1P. The sequence continues at coordinate 712,695 of NZ_CP022236.1, read as the reverse complement.
AAGCGCAGACTCTCAAGTCCGGTTTCGACCATTTGTACGAATAAGTCTGTCGACAGTTCCGTCTCAGGAGCTGCTGCTTCGAGTTGTTCAAGTAAATGTAAGACCGCTTCATATACTTGATCATGTTCCCGGGCATGACTGAGCTCATTGCGCTCGAGCGCCTCTTGTTTCCAACTGAACAGCCGATCTGTCAACTGGTGTTCTTCAAGGAACTGATAAAGCGAACGCGTATGTTCACTCATTGTTTTTGATTTCTTCAACCGGTCTTGTAACGGGGTAATCGCATCGACGACGAATTGACGCATCCGGTTTAACTCATCCTCTTCTTCGAGTTCCTCCGCCGTCAGACTGACTTCATCCGTTAAGCGTCGTTTCAATTGCCACGGCTTTTGCCACATCGTGCCTTTAATGCCACGTTCTAAGACAAACGTCTCCAATCGATCAAGCGCGAGCCGTTGATCATCTGCCGGGAGTGGCATCAATTCCGTTTTCAGCAGACGAAAGACTGCTTCTTCACGGTAACCGGCGACGACGAGCTCTAAAGCAGACTGAATCAATTCAACAATCGGATGATGAATCATCGTTTCCCGCTTATCAAGGAAATACGGAATATCATAGAGCTGAAACGCACGTTCTAAATGATCCGCATACGGTTCAAGATGTCGTACGATAAAAGCAATTTCATTGAACCGGTAACCATGCTGGCGCACGAGTTGGATTGCCTGGCGGACAGCGGCTTCCGTTTCGACTTGGCGATTGACGGCAGCTGTCACCGTGACCCCGTCCACTTCATGATCGACAGGAGGATAGGCAGGACTCATCAATGATTGTTCTAATGTTTGTAGTCCTTCCGACTTGAACTTAATCGTCCGTTCATAATGGACCTCTTCATGCTCGAGCTGTCGGTCTTGCATCTGTTCGAGCAATTGCATATAACAACGTTGGGAGACCCCAAACTCCGTCTGTTTCGCATAGGGATCGCTCACATCGATTGTAAAGCTGATATGCACTTCTTTTGCTAGTTCCATCAATTTAAGCAACACCTGTTGTTCCTGTAACGAAAACTCATAGAAACCATCAATAAAGAATTGTGTATTACCAAGACCTGCTGTCGGTAACAAGTCGAGTAACGTTGTATAGTAATCATCTGCATGAAGCGCTTTATCCACGATGCGTTCTGAGAACCGCTCATAAATCAGAGCTAAATCATTTAGTTTCGGCGAGCGTTCCGGAGAAAGTCCGCTAATTTGACGTAACATGTCTGGAGCGACGAGCGAACGTTTGAACGTAGCGATCAGTTCATCAAGCCCCTTGTAAAACCCGGGCATATTCTTTGTCCGTTTGAAAATCTTTAACTCATTTTCAACTTCTTCGACGACTTGACGTAATAACAACTGTGTCCCTGTCTCGTCTAAAAACGGAATCGCCTGATTGCCATGATCCCGCATGATATGAAAAGCAAAGCGCCGCAAACTCATGACTTCCATCCGTACTAATCCAGATAGGCGGGCATCCGTCGCAATTCGACGTTCCATCTCAAATGACATTTGATCGGGGACGATAAAATAAATCGGCTCTCCAAGTGGTCGCTCCTCGAGCTCATTGATTACAGTCTCTATTAATTTTGTGGTTTTTCCGGTTCCGGCACGACCGAGGTGCATATGATTCATGGTCATCAGTTCCTCCCTTAGCTCGTTTTTGTATACGTCATTATCTCATAAAACACGAACAAACGTCCGTTTTTGAAGCTATATTTTTCTACTTATTTTTGCTACACTGAAGCCAATTAAAATTAGTTAGACAGGAGGAATACCATGCTATATGATGACATCGGAAAACAACCGATGCTTGAACAGCTAGTCGCTCGCTTTTATCAACTTGTTTATGCCGACCCCATACTTCGTCCGATTTTTCCTGATGATCGTCAACGTGTCGAGCAGGCGCAAGTTATTTTTTTGACACACTTAACAGGTGGTCCACGCCAATATGAGTTAGATGATTCGCGGACGAATTTAGCGATGATTCACCGACTCTTACCAATTGAACAGCAACACGCCTTTCGCTGGATGGAGTTGATGGAAGTGGCCATCTATGAGACACTTTCCAATCGAGCTGTAGCTGAACGTTTGATGGAGCGCTTACGAATTGGTGCATTAAACGTCTTACGGATTTGTGAGGCTCATCAGGAACCGTGAGGGATTTTTCTTTCTCATCTGTCCATTTCCATGTAAAATGAAAGATGGAGGCGATAATTATGACTGAAGAACAAGATAAGAAACCTGATTTAGTGAAATCGGCACTCGAACAAGCAGAGGCGAAAACTGCAGAGGAACCGGTTGAAGAAGAAAAGTCTGACGAGCAAAAGAAACTCGAACATATTAAAGGACTCGTCACATTAGAGCGCGGTTCTGATTACTTCCGTGTCGTCTTTTATGATGACCACAAGCATTTGATTTTCAAGGAACTCGATTATGATCGTGTCGAATTCGTTGGTCGCTTCTATAATGATAGTTTTGACGCGACGAATTTGAAACAGCTCGAAGAAATTGCAGAGAAAGCACTCTCAACTTCGATTCGAAAACGTTTCCTTTAAGATAGGTTATGTATAGAGAAAGCCGCGTCCCTGGATTAAATGAGGGACGCGGCTTTTTTCTTATACGCTTGTTTATTCACTCTCGGGAGTGTTTCTTTTTTTGCGACGAAGTACATATGCGAGTACCCCTCCGGCAACGGCAAGCCCTGTCGCCGCTAAAACGGGAATCAATACTTTCTTCGAAGATAATTTTTGCTTCACTTGCTCTAAGCGAGATTCTGTTACTTCTTTTTGCGCAATCGATGTGCGGCGGTTAATCGTCATATGTTTTGATGCATCTGTGACGACTACTCGCTTTGTCACCCAACGTCGATTTCCTGCCTCGTCGACGATGAGTTGGCGTGTTCGCTTAATATCTTTAATTCGTTTGCCGGGCGTGTTTTCTGGACGGACGATCCGTGAACTAATAAAACGGCGTCCTCCATTAACACCGAAGCCCGGCTGTAATTTTCTACGGTTTAACCATTCATATGATTCATTCATCGTGTAGCGACCAGATCGGCCGCTTCACCTCCCCTTCAATGCGCATTCAGTTTCTACTCAAGTTCATTTCGCTCTCATTGGTAACGTTTCCTGTTAGAGTGTTCCACTTTTCTGCACTTTTTAAACGTGTTCATGTCCCGTCCCCTGGAAGCGTCGTTGCATTTCGTAAGCTAATTCTAGGGTTTTAATCCGCTGTCGTTCAATACTATAGGCAGATGCGGCCGTATCAATCCGCTGTCCTGTTTGAAACTCGACTTGCACCTTTCCGCCACTCTTCTTAACGGTCTTCATTTGTTTAAAGTTAATCCAGATGCACTCCGCCTTTTCTTTAGCTGTCGTCGGAAAGAAGATGGTTTGTGCTTGCCAATCAATTAAAACCGGCGTTTTTCGGTTTGGTCCTAAGATATGTCGTGCTGCTTCAATTCTTCCTCGCATCGAAGAACCAAAATACAAACATGATTCTTCAATCAGTTTGATCGGATGTCCTTCGAGCACAAGTTCCGACCGTTCTTTAATAAGTAGTGTTTGCGGTTCCCCGTATTGACCGTACTGAGGAATAAGAGCTAACGTTTCTTCCGTGATGTTATGTGGCATCCTACTATCTCCCTTCTTCTATTACTTTGTTTATATCAAAGAACCCACCTGTACGCCCTCGACTGTTCGATATTTCCCAATATAAAAAACGAGATATCGCTATCTCGTTTTTAAAGTTCTTTCGTTGATTGGTCCATCTCTGGCTTAAAATGACGTGGGAATTTGAAAATCACACAAACTTTATCTTTTCCATTTCCCACTGCTTGGTTCTCGATTGAAACTTCCCCGTCATGACGCTCAACGATACGTTTTACGATATAAAGACCTAGACCAAATTTACCTTCTTTACCACGTGAAAATTGATGGAAAAGTGGTGATGATGAATCGAGTGGTGGACCGTCGTTTTCAATCTCGATTTGAGCTATCTCTTCGGTCCCGGATAAACGAATATCAATCGATGTCTCGGCATATCGCATCGCATTATCAATTACATTTTCAAGTGCAACTCGTAATTGTTCTCCTTCGCCAAGTACAAGACCGGCTTCCCCTGTAATCGTCCACGAAAGCGGCTTTGTACTTGAAAAACGACTTTGTAGTAAATGAACCATTCGGTCTAAATCAATCGTATCCCATGTAGAACGATCTAATTCAAAGTAATCCAATTTTGTCACATAAAGCAAGGCAGCGACTTTCTTTTCTAACCGCTCGGCCTCTTCCTCAATCACTGAGACCGAACCTGTCAAATCACCATCCGGATAAATCCCGTCAGAAATGGACTGTGCATAACTGCGAATGACCATGATTGGTGTCTTCAGGTCATGTGAAATATTTTGTAGCAATGCTTTTTGTGCTTTATCCTGCTTTTCTAAATCGACGCGCATGGCATTGACCGATCGTGCCAAACGACCAATTTCATCTCCGCGATCAAGAGGAAGTGGCGTATTCCACTGTTGCGCTGCAATCTTTCCGACTGCACCTTCAATTTCAATCAATGGTTGCGTCAAGCGACGTGCTAACCAAAAAGCGATGAACAATGTCAAGATACTCACAATTACGACGACCCAGCCAATTTTTGAAAACAATTGCGTAATCAGTTCTTGACGATAGGCATCCCAGACATAAGAGACACGATAATACGTCTCCCCTTCCGATTCTATCTTGAGAATGCTGTAATAGACGTCTTCTTTATCAAGTTGCGTCGTATATTTTTCCGTTTCTGCTTTTTGATTGATCGCATCACGATACATCTGATCAATCAATTGTTGCGGGGCTCCCCCATAATAGAGTTTCCCATTTTTCGAAAGCAACAAAATATTAACGGAACGCGACTCCTGTTTTCGACGATCAAATTCAATTGGATTGTCCTGCAACATGTCGATGACAGAAGCATCTTTTGAAAAGAAGACTTCACTGTTTTCTAACGTCGAATAGACCTGTTCATCAATAAAGTTTCCAATCGATGACCGCATGACGACTAGGATAACGATCGAGAGCGTTGCGATGACGAGTAGAAACATCGCCCAAATCTGAAATCCCAAACTCCGATTCTTCATGCAGACACCAACCGGTAGCCAATCCCATAAATCGTCTCTAGTTCAAGTTTGGATAATTTTTTCCGGACTCGTCGAACTAAATCGTCGACGACACGATCGGAACCAAAGTAATCATCACCCCAGACACTGACAAGAATCTGTTCACGGGACATTGGCGTCCCGATTTGTGTCGCGAATAAAATCAACAAATCATACTCTTTTGAGGTCAAATCAATTTCTTGACCATTTTCTTCGATGACTCGTTTTTCAGGATAGATTGTATAATCGCCATACTGAATCACTCCTGTTTTTGGTGTCGCATAGGCGCGCGCTAAGATTTTTTTGACACGAATGACAAGTTCTCTTGGCAAAAACGGTTTCGCGATGTAATCATCCGAGCCCATTTCTAAGCCGATGATTTTGTCGATATCTTCGTCTCGGGCAGAGATGAAAATAACAGGTGTCGTCTCATCATGTGCCTTGATCCGTTTAATCAACTGAAATCCGTCCATATCCGGTAACATAATATCGAGCACCCATAAATCAGGCTTTTCAATAATCGCTGAAGCTGCCGCTTCCCCAGAGGTGAACGATTTCACTTGCCATCCTTCTTGTTCTAAATATTTTACGAGCACGCGGTTCAGATTCACTTCATCATCCACTAAATAAATCGTATGCATCACTGTCACTCCTGACTAAGTCCTTTTTTTGTAGTGTATCAAAGGAATTCCGCACAATTATGTGAGAACACTCCAAATGTGAAAAAAACGCCCTCTTTTATCCAAAAAGAGGCGCGTTTAGTCAGTAACACTATTTATTTTACGAGGCGCAACGATGGATAGGTTGCACGTTCTACGTTCGTTTTAACATCTGTCGCAATATGACGACGTTCCGTCTTTACAATATGTGCTAAGAAGGTTGCTCCTCCACCGAGTAAGACCGTGACACCTGTCATTAAAATGATTTCCATTGTTTTCGCCGCCCTTTTCTATCGCAATTGATAATCAGTATCATCTTCAATACGACTATAACACGATGAAACGAAAATGAGAAGCGTTCTCAAGCAGTTTGTTACGAAGAAAATTTATCTTGTTCCTCTTCCCGTCGCTTTTGAATAATTTCACGCCATTTAAAATCACCTTGTTCAAGCCCATTAATTAAAATCTCAGCCGTCCCGACATTTGTCGCTAACGGCAAGTCATAGACATCACATAAGCGAATCAAGGCCGATACATCCGGTTCATGAGGCTGTGCCGTCAACGGATCACGTAAAAAGATCACGATGTCAATTTCCCCTCGAGCAACCATCGCGCCAATTTCTTGATCGCCACCAAGTGGTCCAGATTTACAGCGGTGTACGTCGAGCGCCGTCGCTTCGACGATCCGCTTCCCTGTCGTCCCCGTGGCGTACAATTGATTCTTTGCTAAATAGTCCTGGTAGGCCCGGGCAAACATGATCATCTCATCTTTTTTCTCGTCATGTGCAATCAATGCAATGTTCATTTTATCGTCCTCCTCTCTAGAGTATATGCACTCAAACGCGCCTTCAAAAACCTCTCATTTTCATGAATAGACTAAAAAACCGACGATGTTCACGCTTGAACGTCGTCGGTTAAGAAGGATGTCATGAATTGGATGGTTGTTTTTTCAACACGGTCCGTAAAATTTTTCCGGTCGTATTGCGTGGCAATTGATCAATGAATTCGAGACGTGTCGGACACTTGTATTTCGCGAGTGAAATCGCACAAAAATCGAGAAGGTCTGCTTCTGTGACGCTATCTTTTAACACGATAAATGCCTTGACGGCTTCTCCCATCTCTTCATCTGGTACACCGATTACGGCAGCTTCGACGACCCCTGGATGTTTATAGAGCACTTCTTCGACTTCACGTGGATAGACATTGTAACCACCAACGATAATCATATCTTTTTTCCGATCGACGATATAAAAATAACCGTCCTCGTCTCTTCTCGCGAGATCTCCCGTATATAACCAGCCGTCGCGTAGCGTCGCTTGTGTCTCTTCCGGCATCTTATAATAGCCCGTCATGACATTCGGTCCACGGACAATTAACTCTCCGACTTGACCATCCGGTAATTCTTGTCCGAGTTCGTCCACAATTTTATTTTCGACATCGATGATGGACGGACCGATCGACCCCGGCTTTTGGATTCCATTTAACGGATTGAAGCACGTGACGGGTGAGGCTTCTGATAGGCCGTATCCTTCTAGTATGTGACAGTTGAACGTCTTTTCAAATGATTCAAGTAAAGGAACCGGTAAGCTCGCTCCACCGGAAACGAATAATCGGCTCGACGCAAAGTAATCTGCAAAATGCGGGTGGGCTTGAACCGTCTGAAGAAGGAAATTATACATTGTCGGTACGCCGGCAAAAATCGTAACTTGCTCTTTTTTCGCCAGTTCAAACGTTTCTTGCGGTGAAAAACGTGGTGCAATGATGATTGATGCTCCGTGTGCAAGTGAAGCGTTAACGACGACCGTCAAGCAAAAGACATGGAACATCGGTAACACAGCGAGCGTCCGGTCGCGCTCTGACACATTTAAGTATTCACCAATCGATTGTGCATTTGATGTTAAGTTACGGTGTGAGAGCATGGCGCCTTTCGGTTTCCCTGTTGTTCCGCTCGTATACAAAATGACTGCCGTATCATCGAGTTCATTCATCACGTCTTTGACCGGATGTTCGATGGAAAGCCAGTCTTCTAACGTCGTAAATTCAACATTCCCGATTTTTTCGCTTGGGCCAATTACCCCGTTAAACGGCACCGATACGACAACGGATAAGTTCGGTAAATGAACTAACCGTGCTTTTGCTGCTTCGACGAGCGGAGCGATCCCAAGAATTCCTTTAACGTCCCCATTCATCAAAATGTACCCGATTTCATCCGGTGTATATGTTGGGTTGATTGGAATCGCAATCGCCCCTTGCTTCATGATGGCATAATACCCAACTAAAAACGCTGGACTGTTCCCAAGTATCAATGCAACATGATCTCCTTTGCGAATCCCGTTCGCTTCTAATGCCCCTGCTGCCCGGTAGAACTTCTCGACAAACTCATGATAACTGACTTTCGTGTCTTCGAAGACGTAGGCGACTGCATCCGGACTTCTCCGGGCGGTCTCCTCTACAGAATGAATCAATCCCATCATCATTAACTTCCCCCTTCAAATGAACAACCATTCATTTTTTACGCAAAAAAAAACCATACATAACGCTTGCGTTAGTATGGATAGTATATCATTTTATGGAAACGTTTTCACGTTCTTTATCATTATCCGTTGATGATGACACCACCATTGAGATGAAGCACTTGTCCTGTCATATAGCTCGAATCATTACATGCTAAGAACACATATGCGGATGCCATTTCTGCCGGTTGGCCCGGTCGATCCATCGGTGTATTTTTACCAAACGTTTTTACCGATTCATCCGGGAACGTCTCCGTGATCAACGGTGTCCAAATCGGACCTGGTGCGACAGCATTGACACGAACCCCTTGTTTTGCGAGATTCATGGATAAACTTCGCGTGAAGCTGACGATCGCCCCTTTTGTTGAAGAATAATCAATCAGAAGGGCATTGCCTTCATATGCTGTTGATGATGTTGTATTGATGATGGCAGATCCTTGCTTGAGGTGTGGTAAAGCAGCACGTGCAAGACGCATCATTCCAAAAATATTTGTTTTGAATGTCTTCTCCAGCGACTTGTCTTCAATATCGAGAAGCGAGTCTTCTGGTTTTTGCATACTCGCATTATTGACTACAATATCGAGGCGGCCAAATTTGTCGATTGTTTTTTGAACGAGTTCTTCACAATAAGCTGCGTCTCCAATGTCTCCTTTAGACAGGAGCACTTCCCCACCAAGCTCTTCGACACGCGCTTTCGTTTCTTCCGCGCCCTCTTGGTCGCCATAGAAGGCGATGACGATTTTCGCACCTTCAAGCGTATAGGCAAGCGATACGGCACGTCCGATTCCGGAATTACCACCAGTGATGATTGCGACCTTGCCTTTTAATTTCCCGGCCGCACGATAATCGTCACGTTCATAGTAAGGGAGCGGTTGATTATCCTCTGTTTTTGGTAACCCTTCTGAGACCTGTTCAAAATTGATGAAATCCTCTAACGTACCTTCTAAAAAGTTATCTTTATTGTAGCCCATAAAAAAAGCTCCCCCTATGCAAGTTGATAGAGAGAGTTTTCCCAAAAAAGCTTATGCTAAAACGTCGAGTACTTCGTCTAGTTCGACAGCACCAAAATATTTTTTTAATTCATACTGACTTAATACTTCCCGCAATGACGCACGGTCGTATCGTTTTCCTTCTAATGCTTGAGCAATTTCCGAGGCATCCGCGACACCAAAGAAATCTCCATAGATTTTCGCTTCTTGAATGATGCCCTTCGTAACATTAAGCCGGAAATCAATCGTTCCGATCGGGAAACGTTTTTTATGGATGACATCAAACTTCGGAGACTTGCCGAAGTTCCAGTCCCAGTTGCCATACCGTTCTGCTGAAATCGCATTAACCTTTTCCCAGTCTGCTTCCGTCAACGTATAACGCTCGATTTCTTTTCCTTCATAAATCGAAGCGAGCAGATGATCAACGAATTGATCCATCGTCAACGGTTCAGTTAAGAATTCAGAAATATTGGCGACACGACTACGAACTGATTTGATTCCTTTTGATCGCATTTTTTCTTCGCTGACGACTAACGCATTGACGACTTCTTCAATATTCGAATCAAGCATCAATGTCCCGTGGCTAAACATCCGCCCACGGGTCGTAAACTGAGCATTCCCACTAATCTTACGCGTTCCGACATGAATATCGTTTCGCCCAGATAGCTCAGCTTCCACGCCCAGTTTGTGAAGGGCTTGCACGACAGGCTCCGTGAACTTTTTGTAGTTATTAAACGAATCACCGTCATCTTTCGTCAAGAAACTGAAGTTCAAGTTTCCCTCATCGTGATAAACCGCTCCACCACCAGATAGACGACGCACAACGTGAATGCCATGATCCTCGACGTACTTCAAGTTGACTTCTTCATTCGTGTTTTGATTTTTTCCGACGATGATGGAAGGACCATTGATATAAAATAAAAAATAGTCTTCTTCATTGACGTTCAAGTTATTCAAGATGAATTCTTCGACAGCAAGGTTAATCCGCGCATCTCGAATTTCAGGGTGAAAGATAAGTTTCATGTAGGGTACGTTCTCCTTTTGTTAGCCTGGATTTTAGTTACAACCATCGACTCCGCAAGCATCACCATCTGCTACGACTTCAATCTTTTGTTCCGCTTGAATCCGGTCCATCACTTGGCTAAACGCTTCAACGGGTTGCGCCCCTGAAATCGCATATTTACGATCAAATACGAAGAAGGGAACTCCTGTCACACCAAGTTCGCGTGCCATATCTTCTTCTTCCCGGACTTCAGTTGTTGAAGTATCTGATGCAAGGAATGCCTCAACCTCTTCTGAGTCGAGTCCGACTTCCTGCGCAACGCGCGTCAAGATTGACGGATCGTTCAAGTTCTCCCCTTTCATGAAGTAAGACTGAAAGAGTGCTTCCGATATCTCATCCATTTTACCATGTTTTTTCGCGAGTTGAGTCAAGCGATGAGCTTCAAATGTATTGGCAGGAACGACACGATCCATTTCGTACATTAATCCGTCAGCTTTCGCTGACTCAACGATGCCTTGTGACATATTACGTGCTTCCTCGACTGTCGTACCGTATTTCGAAGCAAGAATTTCATATAATCCTTTCGTCGGTTCAGCCGGTGCATTCGGATCGAGTTCAAAACTTTTAAATTCGACCTCGACATTTTTCATTCCATTCGCTTCAATTGCTTTTTCTAGACGTTTTTTCCCGATATAACAAAACGGACACGCGTAATCTGACCATACTTCTACTTTCATTTCATTCCAACTCCCTTTGATTTTTCAGTATGGACTAAGCATAATCCTCAGCGACACCTCTTGCAATTAATCTGATTTCAAGTCATGGAAAAATGCCCCCGACGTATTGTAGGGAGCATTACAACGTGTAGATAAAGTGATCTCGAGAAATAAAAGCGGTTTTTTTCGTTGCTTTCCTCGGGTGAGGCGCAAGCCATTGCGCCTTGATCCTAATGGACAACGAGCAGGGTCTTGCCTGCCTCTGAAAGTGCGTTAAACACGCACTTTCACCCGTAGGAGTCAACGACACGTGACGCTTTTTAGGTGATACCGTGAGGGAAAGGCATGCATACGGTTTAGAGCACAATCCGTCTTGAATCGCTTTAGACCGCGAAAAGCAATCGGTCGCGCTCCTGCAACTTTGCTGTAGCGGCGCGATCGATTGCCACTTGGAAAACGAGGCGGGACAGGGAATCGCGAGTTGATAGCATCTCGATATCGCATGTTCACGCTTCATAAGCATTTGTCTACAACCTCAAATGCCCCCGACGTGTCGTCGGGGGCATTACACACTTATTTCATTCAGTTAGCGGCAGAAGCTGTTTCAGTAACGAGTGCGTGTGACGCATCGTTAATTTCAATTTCTAATTCTTCTGTATACTGTTTCGTTTGTTCTTCCGTCCAGTTCAAGTGTTGTTTCATCTCTTCGATGACTGCGTCTTTATACTGACGTGCCCAAGCGATATTGAAGAAGACAGCGCCAGTCCGACGAATAAAGAAATCGATTGGACGTGCGACCATTTCTTGCTCAATTCCATAATGGAGCTGTGCATAGACATCACGCGGAAGTTTTGTTTCTGCTTGATCGTAAGCTGCAGCATACGTCAATACTTCAGAGATGTTTGATCCGTAACGTTGCGCAAGGAACAAGACTTCTTCTGAAGTGAGTCCGTTTGCTGGTGCTTGCGATTTCAAGAACCGTTCGAAACCTTTTGCTCCGTCGACATGTCCACCTGAGATTGGCATATTTTTTGTTGAACAACGCGCATAGGCACGGTTCGTTTCTTCTTTTAATAGTTTCGCGACCAGGTTGACAACATGCTCTGCCATTTTGCGGTATCCTGTCAATTTACCACCTGCGATTGTGATGAGTCCTGACTCTGACTGCCATACTTCATCTTTCCGTGAAATTTCAGAAGGATCTTTCCCTTCTTCATAAATCAATGGACGAACACCAGCCCAGCTTGACTCGACGTCTTCCGCCGTGACTTTGACTTCTGGGAACATGTAGCGAATCGCGTCTAAGACATAATCTTGATCTTCGACAGTGAATTTCGGATGCGCTGTATCTTTATCGAAGAACGTATCGGTTGTTCCGACATATGCTTTACCGTCACGTGGAATCGCGAAAATCATCCGACCGTCTGGTGTATCAAAATAGACTGCTTGTTTGAGTGGGAATTTAGATTGGTCGATGACAACGTGAACCCCTTTTGTCAAACGAAGTTGTTTCCCGACTTTTGAACCATCTTTCTCACGTAACTCATCGACCCATGGTCCTGTCGCATTCACAACTTTTTTAGCACGGATTTCATGAACATCTCCTGTTAAGAGATCTGTCACACGCATACCGACGACTTTACCTGCTTCGTAGATGATTTCTTCAGCTTTCGTATAGTTGACGACACGTGCTCCGTGACTGACGGCTTCTTTCATGACTTCAATCGTCAATCGTGCATCATCTGTCCGGTACTCGACGTAATAGCCGCCACCTTTTAATCCGTCTTGTTTGACTAACGGTTCTTTTGCGAGTGTTTCTTTTGCAGATAACATCGAACGCCATTCTGAACGTTTGACACCCGCTAGGAAATCGTAGACACGGAGTCCGATTGACGTACTGAACGGTCCGAATGTACCACCTTTATGCATCGGTAGTAACATCCACTCCGGTGTCGTAACATGTGGTCCGTTCTCATAGACGATTGCTCGTTCTTTCCCGACTTCAGCGACCATTTGAATTTCAAATTGTTTCAGGTAACGTAAACCACCATGGACGAGTTTCGTTGAACGACTTGACGTCCCGGCTGCAAAGTCTTGCATTTCAACGAGACCGATTTTCATGCCGCGTGACGCAGCATCGAGTGCGATTCCTGCGCCTGTAATTCCGCCACCGACGACGAGTATGTCAAGTTCTTCACGTGTCAATCGATTGTAGACGTCTGTACGGTTTTTGCTTGAAAAAGATTGGTTAGCCATGAATAGTTCCTCCTGTTAGGTTCGAAAAAGAAAAAAAGAGACCACAACGAACAAGCTGACTATGCCAACTGCTGTTGTGGTCTCTCCATATTCTCCGACCGGTTTATTAACTTATACCCAATATAACATATGTCACATCATTTAAACAACATCGTAGCTTGGACAGCTTTTTTCCATCCGTCATATAATGCATCGCTTTCTGTTTCATCCATCTCTGGTTCGAAACGACGATCCATTTTCCAATGTGCCGCGATTTGCTCTTTGTCCTTAAAGAATCCGACTGCGAGTCCTGCAAGATATGCAGCACCAAGTGCCGTCGTCTCATTGATTTCCGGACGTTCGACTGGTGCATTGATGATATCGCCTTGGAACTGCATTAAGAAATCATTTTTAACAGCACCACCATCAACACGAAGTGCCGACATTTCAATTCCTGAATCTTGCTCCATCGCCGTCAAGACGTCGCGTGTCTGATACGCAAGCGACTCGAGTGTCGCACGAATGAAGTGTTCCTTTTCTGTTCCACGCGTCAGGCCGAAGACTGCTCCACGGACGTCGCTATCCCAGTAAGGTGTCCCGAGTCCGACGAATGCCGGAACGACATAGACGCCGTCTGAAGAAGTGACACGTTTTGCGTAAGCTTCCGTTTCCTTCGCATCATTAATGAGACGTAAGCCGTCGCGCAACCATTGAATTGCTGATCCGGCAACGAAGATGCTTCCTTCGAGTGCATATTCGACTTTTCCGTCGACACCCCAAGCGATCGTCGTCAATAAGCCGTGATCCGAAACGACTGGTTTTTCTCCTGTGTTCAACAACATGAAGCATCCTGTACCATATGTGTTTTTCGCCATTCCTTTTTCAAAACAAGCTTGACCAAATAATGCCGCTTGCTGATCGCCTGCTGCTCCAGCGATCGGAACCGACTCACCGAAGAAATGATAACCTGCTGTATTCGCATAAATTTCAGACGACGGACGGACTTCAGGAAGCATGGCTTTAGGCACATCAAGAATCTCAAGTAATTCGTCATCCCACTTCAGTTCATGAATGTTGTACATCAATGTCCGACTGGCATTTGAATAGTCTGTCACGTGCGCTTTTCCACCTGACAACTTCCAAATCAACCACGTATCAATCGTTCCGAATAAGAGTTCTCCTCGTTCTGCACGTTCTCGTGACCCCTCGACGTGATCGAGGATCCACTTGACTTTTGTACCTGAGAAGTAAGCGTCAATTAAAAGACCAGTTTTTGAACGGAACAATTCACCATGACCCGCTTCACGTAACTCTTCACAGATTTCAGCTGTCTGTCTGGATTGCCAAACAACTGCGTTGTGAATTGGCTTACCCGTTTCTTTTTCCCAAACGACTGCTGTTTCACGTTGGTTCGTAATCCCGATTCCAGCAATTTGATTCGCTTTTACGTTCGCTTCTGTTAAACATGTTGCGACAACTGCAAGGACTGTACCCCAGATTTCATTCGCATTATGCTCGACCCAACCCGGTTTTGGAAAATACTGCGTGAATTCACGTTGGGCGGAATGAACGATTTCCCCTGCTTGGTTAAACAGAATCGCTCGTGTACTCGTTGTTCCTTGGTCTAATGATAAAATGTAGTTCTCCATCTCTTCCCCATCCTTTGTATCTAGTAAGTTAAGCTGACTTTGACGCTACTGACGTTTCTTTATTCGGACGAATACCGAATTTATAGCATAAACCTAAAATGACAATTGTCACAAGTCCGACGATAATGAAGGCCGGTGTATCCTTGCCTGAGAAAACAGACCGATAAAATAATCCACCTAAGCTTCCGCCTAATACGGGACCGAGTACTGGAATCCAAGCGTAACCCCAATTCGATGATCCTTTTCCTGCAATCGGTAAAATGAAGTGTGCGATCCGCGGTCCTAAATCACGTGCCGGATTCATTGCATAGCCTGTCGTTCCCCCGAATGACATACCGAGACTAACAATCAAAAAGCCGACGATGAGTGGATTCAAACCATCTGAGAACGTATTAGCACCAATCGATAAGATTCCGACGACGAGCAGGAACGTAGCAATCAATTCACTGACAACGTTTGCGAATGTATGTGGAATAGCGGGTGACGTTGCGAAAACACCCAATTTTGTTGCCGGGTCTTTTGTTTCTGCCCAGTGCGGTAAGTAATGAAGATAAACGATACTGGCACCGACGATTCCACCTAAGACCTGCGCGATCATGTATCCTGGTACATCTGCCCAATCGAATGAACCGTCAAAGGCTAATCCGAGTGTGACGGCAGGGTTCAAGTGGGCTCCACTGAACTGACCGACGGCATAGACGGACAACGCTACCGCAAATCCCCAAGCAAACGTAATGACAATCCATCCAGCGTCTTTAGCATACGACTTTGATAGCGAAACCCCTGCCCCGACTCCGTTACCTAACGCAACAAGTAAGGCTGTTCCTAAAAATTCTGCTAGTACTGCTGACATGTTCTATTCCCCCTTTTATCAAAATAGCAACAAAAAAAGAGATTCACACTTCCTCCCTCTTGAGAATTACTCAAAGGGAATAAAAGCGTGAATCTCCGATTTCTCCGTCACTGTGTATTAACTTAATGTCACTATAACAATCGATGAAAACGCTGTCAAACACTTTTTGTGCGTTTTATCATAGCGCTTTCATCGTTCAGGTTCAAAATGTCGCCACAACTCTTTATTGGACGTCGTAATACTCGACGCACCCGCTGCAATCGCTTGTTCTACTTCCTCGACCGTATCAATCAATCCACCCGCAAAAACGAGTCGTCCCGTTTTTCGTTTAACTTCTTCAATGTATTTTGGCATCAATCCGGGTAACACTTCGATATAATCAGGCTGAGTCCGCTCCATCAATTGATAACTTTTTTCGAGTGAACTGGAATCGAGCAGAAACATCCGTTGCATCGTTTTAACTTTCTTTTGACGCGCCTTTAAGATGACGCTCGCTTTCGTTGAAATGACACCATATGGCTTTAATTCCTGACAGACGTACTCCGTCGCATATTCATCATTTTTTAGTCCTTGAACTAAATCCATATGCAAAAACATTTTTTTATCATATCGATTGGCTAATTCATAAACCGACTTCAAACGCGAGACGTGCATCTCGAGTAACACTCCGTATTCATACGGACTTTTCAGCATTTTTTCAAAGTCCTCAAGTTTCCTGACGGACGGTAAAATTTTCTGACCAAAATAAGTCATCGTCACTCCCCATTTCTTTGAATTGTTTTCAGTATGTCGTGTCCAGTAAAGGTTTCGCAATGGGGTTTCCTGAATTTCCATGAAAAGAGTCAACACTTTTAGGGTATACCTTAACGTAAAACTGTCTGAAAAGGAGGTGAGAAGCGTAGCATCACTTGCTACGTTCCACCATGAGTCAACAAAAACGAATTACGATTTACTTATTTTCTATCATCATCAACGCCTTAGGGAACAGCTTTATGGTCACCGCCGCAATCGGGAGTGCTCCTTGGACTTCCGCCAGCGAAGCTTTAGCGAGAATTTCACCTTTAACGGTCGGGTTAGCAATCGTTTGTCTGCATATCTTCGCGCTCGCCAGCGCTCTCGCTTTAGGAAGTCGTTTTAGTTGGTGGACAATTATTTTAAGTTTTTCGCTCGTCGTTTTATTTGGTGTTGCGATTGACTTTTTCTTAGCTATTCATCAGTTACTCTATGTGCCATCGAACCTTGTAACCCGTTCGGTTTATATGATAATCGGGATGCCGATGATTTCATTAGGTCTCGCCCTTTATCTACAAATCGGTTTCGTCTTAATGCCGCCTGATTACTTGATGAAATCGTTAATCAGTCGTTTTAACAGTACGACAATCGGTGCGACGATCAGCTTAGCAATCCCTTTCCTCATCGCAAGTGTTCTTTCCATCGTCGAACACGAATTGATTGGAATTGGTGTCGGAACCTTTGTGTTCTTGTTATTGAATGGTCCATTAATCGAGTTTTTCCAGCGGATTTTCCCGATTTCCAATCGAGTGAAGTAATTAAAAAAATCCCGCCCTCACGAATCATATGAGGACGGGATTTTTTTACGTATATGATTTCTTTTGGAAGATTAAAATTGATCCACCGAGCAATACTAAGATATGCGCAAGTACAAAGAGCACGGAGAATGTCAATGTCGTGTCCATTTGATTAGCCATCTCTGCCATTAGTGAACCATCGAAGTACATCGACCAATCGAGGTGCATGAAGACGATCCATTTCGCGATTTCTGGTTTAAAGGCAAGCAAGACGTTCCCGGCAATCGAAGTAAAGAACTGAGCAAGTACAGTAAAACCGATGATCATTCCGACGGAGCGGAAAACGAGCGAAAAGAATAACGTCATGAAAATCGTAAAGATTGGACCTACCAGTTGTAACCAGGTATCCCGCATGACGAGTGGGTCTCCAGCTTCAGAGAACGTAAATGACAATGCGTATGAAAGCAGGACGATAAACAGGAACTGACCGAGCATGATGAGAACGGAAAACGCTAATTTCGAGAAATAAATCGTCATCCGAGAATATGGACTCATCAATAAATGTTTCATCGTATCATACCGGACTTCATTACCGATCGCTTCAGCTGTGAAGACGATTGTGATGATACCAAGCAGTGCAATTAAAACCATCGACGTGATTGAATAAAATTCACTTCGCGTAAAATCGATATCATTTGTCTTTGCGATTATGATGATTCCAATCGTAACGAGTACATACAAGGCCAATACGATTTTCGATTTTTTCATCGTCCACCATTTCATCCATTCATTTTGTATGAGTGAAAGCATGTGAATCCCCCTCTTTTTTCGTGACTTGCAAGAATTGTTCTTCTAACGTCATCCGTTTAATGGTTAACTCGTGTAAATCAGCAATCGGAACGACTAGGCGAGCAATTGCCGGGCATGCCGTTTCAGGAGCCGTAACGACGATTCGATCATTCCACAGATCCGCTTGATAGTTTGCTGCTTTAAGTGCTTTAAGTACGTCTTCCGTTTCTTCCGTCGCAACACGTAATAAAATTTTCGATCCCGTCTCATTGCGGACGGATTCGACAGATTTGATGACACCTTGATCGATGATGGCATACCGGTCGCTAATCTGCTCCATTTCACCCAACATATGACTCGATATTAAAATCGCAATCTGTTGATCCCGAGCCATCGCCCGTAAATATTCACGCAGTTCTGCGATTCCGGCTGGGTCAAGCCCGTTCGTCGGTTCATCGAGAATGAGAACACGCGGATTATGTAATAAAGCGCGGGCAATTCCTAAACGTTGTTTCATCCCAAGAGAATACTCGCCGACTTTTTTCGACAGCTTCCCTTCTAGCCCAACGAGACGGGAAAGTGCCTCGTAGTCGACTTCACCTAAACCTGGAATTAAGTTTTTCGCATGAACGAGGTTTTGCTTCCCTGTCATATACGGATAAAATGCCGGATTTTCGACAATCGCTCCAATTTGCGTCAATGCTTTCGAACGCTCCTCGACGACATCGTGTCCATTCACGGTCACTTTACCTTCGTCCTGCTCTAACAACCCTGTAATGATTCGAATTGTCGTCGTTTTCCCCGCACCGTTCGGACCTAAAAATCCAAAGACTTCTCCGGGTGCAACTTCAAAGCTGACATCTTTTAGGATTTGCTCTTTTCCGAGCCGCTTCGAGATATGTTCAATCTTCAACATTTTTTTCGCCTCCTCATTTTTTTACTCTACCTTTACATTGTACGGGAAATAAAAGAAAAAGTTCCTTTTCTTACAATTATGTAATCAAAACCCACTTGCTCTTTGTATAATAAAAGCATTGAATGTTACGAAATTGATGAAAGAGAGGTTCGACATGGACGTTACGTTTATTGAAATCACCCCGGACCACTTTAAAGATGTTCAAACCATTTTTAATCACAACCTGGCATATGCTCAGCTAGAAAATCGTCAACTTCCTTTAACTCGTCAAGCATTCACAGAAGAGTTCCTTAACCCCGAAACCGTCAGTCTTCTATGTCGAAGTGATGCGGGATTTTTTGCAATTATCGACTATTTGCCTGAACATCCAAGGGACGGATCAACTTGGATTGGTCTCTTTTTGATTGATGGCCGCTATCATCACCAGGGAGTCGGTACAATCCTTTATCATACTTTTCATGAACGCTATTTAAAGAACAAAGACGTCATTCGTTTAGCTGTTCTTCCAAAAAATCAAATCGGACAATCTTTTTGGCGGAAACTAAGTTATATTTTCGAACAGAAAAGTATTTCTAATACGAACCAGGAGGTCGAAGTTTTCGTCAAATTTCAAGACCTGTCGAGGAACTATGATAAAATAAAGTAGAATACGTCATCGTATATTTACAGGTGAAATGGAGCTCACTAGATGCAAAAGTTATCAATTCGTTTTGATGTGTTACTTGCAATGCTAATTGCCCTACTCTTTTTTACAATGACCTTATGTTTAACCTTTTTTATTAGTGACCGTGCAACAGATCGCCTAAAAGAAGAAGTCGGAATGACGTTGTCTGCGACTGCCTACCAGTTGTCTGATAAACTCGACCATTACATGTGGTCACGGGCAGCAGAAGTTAATCTACTTGCTACGCTTCCGACGCTTAAAAATTCAGCAGACCTCCCTGTCACGCGAACGACGTTAGAACAACTTCAGCAACAAATTCCTGATTTCTCTTGGATTGGTCTACTCGATGCGAACGGTACAGTGCGTGCTTCGACGGATCAAATCTTAGAAGGGCAATCGATTCAATCACGCCCCGTCTTCCAAGAAGCGACAGAACGCCCATTCATTGGTGATGTCCATGATGCCGTCTTGCTTGCAAAACTGCTTCCCAATCCGAGTAATGAACCTTTACAGTTCGTTGATATCAGCACCCCTTTATTCACTGATGGTCGATTGACTGGCGTCCTTGCAGCGCACCTGAGCTTCGCCTGGGCAAAAGAAATCGAACAAAGCTTTAAGAGTTCAACCAAACAAATCGAGGGTTTAGAATTTTTCATCGTCAGCGAAAATCAACGGACTGTTTTACTCGGACCGAATGAGTGGCGCGGTAAAGCGCTCCCACAGAATCTCGTCGAACCCGTCGAGTCCGGTTATCATGTATCGGAATGGTCTGATGGAAATGTCTATTTGACCGGCTCGACTAAAAGCCAAGGCTACAAAAACTACGATGGTCTCGGCTGGACGATTCTTGTCCGTCAACCAAGTGAAATCGCTTTTAACGACGCCATCCTATTGAAGAAATTTATTTTTTTCGCTGGACTGATTGCTTCCATCGTTACTGCCGTCATCGGTTGGTTCATCGCGCAACTCATTACGAAACCACTCAAGAAAATTACATTGGCTGCTGAGCAGATGCAACACGATCATTCAATCTCAATCCCGTCCCATAAAGGAATTCGAGAAATCACCGTTCTATCGGTTGCCTTACGTCAACTGATTGCTCAGCTGTCTGATACAGAACAGCAACGAACGACGTATGAGACGTTAGCGCTCATCGATCCGCTGACCGGTTTACCGAACCGAAACGGACTGTCGAACTACTTACATGAGATTTCTTTAAATGAAACGCCCGAAATCTATCTTTATATTGATTTAGATGGCTTCAAAGCAATCAATGATCGATTTGGACATCAGACAGGTGACGTATTATTAAAAGAAGTAGCTGAACGTTTAAGCCAGATGAGACGCCCGAACAGTATGATCGCACGACTTGGCGGAGATGAATTTTTAATCGTTTTGAACGATGTCGTATCCTTTGATTTACTCGATCAGTACGGAACAGAAATCATAGCGTATCTTTCAGATTCCTATGTCATCAATCAATCCACACTTCAGATTGGGGTAAGTATCGGAATTGCGACGCGACGATTAAACGAATCGGTTGAACAAGTCATCCACCGTGCTGATATTGCACTATATGATTCTAAAAAACTTGGTAAAGGTCGATTGACGTTCCATCGCTAACATTAGACATTGACAAGAGGGAACGCTCTCCGTAATGTAAGCAAATAGAAGAAAAAATATAAATAAATGCATAAGGAGCTGTCAGCATGAATCAGTGGACACGCGAGGCACGCTATCGCCCCCTCTCAGATATCGCACCGGAAGTTTATCAAACAATGAAGGAAGAAGTAAGAAATTCTCCTTGGCGGTTTTCTTACCATATCCAACCTCCAACCGGTCTCCTAAACGATCCGAACGGTTTTGTATATCACGACGGAACGTATCATTTATTTTATCAGTGGTTCCCACTTGGACCTGTTCATGGTCTAAAGTATTGGTACCACATGACATCAAAAGATTTAGTCCATTGGTTTGACGAAGGCGCGGCACTTATTCCGAACGATGATGCAGATTCCCATGGTGCATACTCAGGTAGCGGCTTCATTAAGGATGATGCTGTCCATATTATGTATACAGGAAACAAACGCGATGCAGATTGGGTACGGCATCCAAGTCAAATCGTCGGTCATTTGCGTTCGGATGGTCGCATCGACAAACACTTACCTCCTGCGATTCCGAACGTTCCTGCAGGTTATACAGAACATTTTCGCGACCCGAAAGTCTTCCAGGAAGCGTCTGGTACATGGTATTGCATCATCGGAGCTCAGCGCGACGATTTAACGGGATGCACCGTCCTCTATCAGTCGGAAGATACTGAAACATGGACGTTCCTCGGAGAGTTGAAGACACAATACCCTGACTTTGGCTACATGTGGGAATGTCCTGATTACTTCGAGCTCGACGATAAAGGTATTTTATTATTCAGCCCACAAGGCATTGAGCCGGACGGGGACGCTTATCAAAACATTTTCCAATCCGGATACATGATTGGGGAAAAACTAGCTTTGCCTGAGTTAACGTATCAACACCATGCCTTCTCAGAACTCGATTTCGGGTTTGATTTTTATGCCCCCCAAACGACGCAAGCAGCAGATGGACGCCGGATTTTAGTCGGATGGATGGGCTTACCAGACATTTCATACCCGAGCGACATGTATAACTGGGCTCATGCATTAACACTTCCACGTGAACTGACGTTGCAGGAAGGACGTTTGAAACAATTGCCTGTCCGTGAACTCGATCTTCTTAGAAAACGTACAATTTACGCGCAATCTACTGAAATTAATCATGCGATGGTGATGGCCCAAGCAGAGACATTTGAACTCGATCTATCAAACTTAGCACTTCAAACAACGCAGTTCGAGATACATGTTCGAGCCGCTGACCAGGAAGCAACCGTCCTAACTTATGATGCGATGACACAACGCTTTACGCTTGATCGTAGTCGTTCTGGCGCTGAAGTTCCTGCTGTCGATTACGGTACGACACGTACTGTTCAATTAGAACAACCGTTACATCAACTACGGCTATTCGTTGATCGCTCATCAATCGAAATCTTTTTGAATGACGGTGAAGCTGTCGCTTCCACTCGCATTTTCCCGAAATCAACGAGTCAGGATATTACGTTAATCGGTGATTTGACAGCGGATATTGCGATCTACGAATTGTAAATATAAAAAGCACAGCACTTTTAGACCGAGAGTCCGAAACACGTGATTTGCTCTAAAAAAAATTAAAGAAGGGATTGCCATCTAAAATCGATGCGCAATCCCTTCTTTAATTTCGTCCTGTTCAAAATCATCCGATTGTATCTCAAGCCTTTTCGATGGTACTCAACGCTCTAATTGCGTTTCTTTTTGCAAGCTAAAAGCGAGTATGTGTTGTTCGCCGATTGGTCCCATGACTGATTGGAGCGTATCTACATAACCGGTTTTAAAATATAACGATTTAGCCGCGATATTTTTTTTATTGACAGCTAATGTAATGGCAGTTACTTGTGGAAAGTGTTGCTGAACGAATTTTGGTAGCTGCAACATCGCTTCTTTGGCATACCCTTGTTTTTGATGTTTAGCATCAATCGAAAATGCACGTAAGAGAACACTTTGTTCTTCTGTCCGATGCGTTTTCGGGGGGTTTAAGTGCAAGATGAAAAAGCCGACGACTTCCAAGTCTTTTTTGATGACGACAGGAAACTTATCTGGATTTTCTAACGCTTCCGTTACGACACGAGTCGGGAAAGTCGTAAATTGAACTTGTTCTTCCGGAAGTATAAAGGCATCGCATTGCTCATAGTGTTCATCCGTATACATAAATAATCTGATTTGAGACATGGTTTTTTTCATCCTTCCGTCTATTTCAAAAAGAGCTACTTTAGCTCACTAGACTTACATCAATTCCCATTTTACACTGATTTTAAGTTTTATCCTATACATAACTCACCGAAAAACGAAGTCACTTCTCATTTTTTCTCATATCATACTTTCTGTTTCGTTCTAATATTATTCCACTTCTTTTACTTCCTTAATCAATTATGATGTCGGAAATGCTAAACTAGGGAAAGAAAATCGAGTTTACAGATGTTAGAGGTGAAGATTGACATGTCCGATGATTTCTTTAAAAAAATGGAGCTTGAAACTGGTACGAAGTTGAACCCCGTCCAACGTGCTGCGATTGAGCATGATGAAGGTCCGCTTCTGTTACTTGCTTCCCCCGGGTCTGGTAAGACAACTACCTTAAACTTTAAAATTGCTTATTTAATCTTAGAAAAGAAAGTAAATCCACGAGCGATTCTAGGTTTGACGTTTAGTAAAGCAGCAGCCCATGAAATGGCGGAACGGTTTCACGGTTGGTTTCATCATCTTATTGGGACGACTGCGTCCTTTTCCACCATCCATAGTTTCGCTTTTCAGGTCGTGCGAGATTATGCGTCATTGAATCAGTTACAATATACGATCATCGAAGGTGCTTTGGAAAAGACAGCGAATCAGCCGATGCATAAACGAATGGTATTACGTCGTATTTTCCAGGAAATAAACCGTAGCGTCATCACAGAAGATCAAATGGACGAGTTGTTACGGATGATTTCTTTTGTCAAAAACCGCCTCCTCGTCGAAAAAGATATTCGTACATTAAAAACAACGATTAAAAACTTCACAGAAATCTATCTTGCATATGAACAATTTAAACTGCGCGATCCCTCACATCCTTTGATGGATTTTGATGACATGTTGACGTATGCCAATACGATTCTTGCTGACGATGCTTCTTTGTTAGCTAACTATCAACGACGTTTCGAATATATATTGACGGATGAAAGTCAGGATACCTCTCTCGTCCAGCATCAACTCGTTGAAAAATTGGCTCTTCCGCATAACAATCTCTGTGTTGTCGCTGATGATGACCAAACTTTATATAGCTGGCGTGGTGCCGATGTTTCGAAGATTATCCACTTCAAGGACACGTACCCGGATGCAACGGTTTTGTATATGGAACAAAATTATCGTTCGTCAAAAGAAATCGTCGAAACGGCGAATCAATTCATTCAACGGAATAAAGTACGACATCCGAAAAAAATGTTCACAGAAAATCCATCCGTCCGTCCGATTACGA
Source organism: Exiguobacterium sp. N4-1P (assembly GCF_002214325.1). Taxonomy (NCBI): domain Bacteria; kingdom Bacillati; phylum Bacillota; class Bacilli; order Caryophanales; genus Exiguobacterium; species Exiguobacterium sp. N4-1P. Next base: position 687,887 of record NZ_CP022236.1, on the reverse strand, counting down.
TTGAACAGCTTGCTTCTTATGAAGATCAAACGCGATATGTCATCAATCAGTTGCGGCAGGAAACGAACTTTGAGGAAGTCGCGATTCTTTACCGGAACAATGCATCGTCAATCAATGTCATGAATGCACTCGATTTAGCAAATGTTCCATTTTACATTAAAGATGTCGATCATAAATTCTTCAGTCACTGGGTCCTAAAAGATATTTTACATTTTATCGAATTCGCCCAGGATCCTTCCGACATCGATGTATTGGCACAAATTCATACGAAGTTTGCCGGCTATATTTCTAAAGTCCAGTTGCAACGCCTCTATGAATTACGTAATGGTGAACATGCGTTTGACTTGTTACTTCAACATGTCGAGATGAAGTTTTACCAAAAGAAACAATTAAAAACGATGAAAACTGTTTTCGCTTCGATTCAAACTGCCCGTCCGGCTGCTGCTCTTGCTTTGATTCGTAATGAACTCGGATACGAAAAAAACTTACGTAAGATGAGTGACAGTCTTGGATTCAGTATCGATTATTTACTTGAGATGTTGAACACGATTGAAAATGTCGCCAGTGACTTACCGACCGCTCTCGCATTCAAGGAGCGTATTGTTCACTTAGAGCAACTGATGCGTGATGCCAAGTCCAATAAACATCAAAACGCAGTCACGCTTTCCACGTTCCATAGTGCAAAAGGACTCGAATTTAATCGTGTCTTCATGATTGATTTAATCAATGGCGTTTTACCATCATCAGATAATATCAAATCCTATAAAGATGGTCAGCTCGAAGAAATGGAAGAGGCTGCTCGGTTGTTCTATGTCGGCATGACACGAGCACGTCATGAACTCCATTTGATTTCGTATCGCTACAAATCAAAAGTCGTCGAAGAATCGATTTTTGTTGGCAACGTGCGACAAATCCTGAATCCAGATGCCGCTAAACGACAAAAACAGCAAGCACAAGTTCGACCGAGTATGCGTCCTCCCGTAGAACTATTACCAATCGAGGAAAAGATGCGGATTGCCCATAAATCATTTGGCGAAGGGACTGTTCTTCATTTAACAGGAGACGTTCTCGATGTTCAATTTGATCAAGGTGTCGAAAAACAATTTTCCCTTCAAGTTTGTTCAGAGAATCAACTCATTTCCATTTTATAAGAAAAACCCGCTGCATTTTCTACTGCTACGACGAGTAGAAAAGCTGACGGGTTTTTTCTTGATTTAATTTTCTACTTAAATACGATCATCGTTTCGACTGACGAGTGCATCTCGAATTTCTGTAAGCAGTCTTTCTTCCGTCGTCGGTTCCGGGACTTCTTCCGTAACTTCTTCTTTACTCCGAAAACGATTGATAGCTTTGACGAATAAAAACAACGCAAAGGCAATTAAGATGAATTCAATCGTTGCTTGAAGAAACTGTCCATACAATAATTCTGCACTCCCGACGGACACTGATAATCCTTTTACATTTACTCCACCAACTACGATGCCAATCAACGGCATGAAGATACTGTTGACGAGTGCCTTTATGATACTACTAAATGCTGCCCCTAAGATGACACCAATCGCTAAATCAACGACATTTCCGCGAAAGGCAAACTCTTTAAACGCTTTAAACATATTACCCTCCCGTTAAGACCATGTTCCGGCTGCAAGTTGACTGATTGCATGACCGACACCATGTTCATCGTTTGTTTTTGTGACGTGAGCGGCAATCGCTTTTGCATCTTCATGTCCATTTCCCATCGCAATCGCAACACCTGCGACTTTGAACATTGGAACGTCGTTTAAGTTGTCACCGATGACTGCGACCTCATCGATTGATACACCTAAGTGCTTCGCTAACGTTTTGACAGCTGTTCCTTTATCGGCACCGACTGCCATGACTTCGATGTTATCGTGACCAGACGACGTCACATAAATGCCGTCAACTTTTTCTTCGACTTCTTTCCAAATCTTATTCATTAAGTCTTGATCGAACGAGAATGAGATGAATTTAAAGACTTGTCCCGCCTGATTCCGGATGAAGGAACGGAACCCATCAATCATTTTTACATCTTCATTGACGTAATAGCGTTTATAGAAAAAGTCGAGAACTTCTTTCGCACGGTCACTTTCACGACTCATATCTTTTAATGAGTCATACGCTGCATCGATTGTTGCGCCTTGCGCTGTTACGAGACCTTGATCACAGAACATCTCGAAAAACACTTCATATTGGCTGATGATACTATAAATTTGTTGCGCTTGTTCAGCCGTCAACGTCGTTGCGCTCAGTTGTTCACCATCGCGCGTCATGACACGTGCACCGTTCGATGCAATGATTGGACAAACGATTCCTGCTTGATCCGTTAATTCCTTCGCATTTAAGTAGTTCCGCCCTGTTGCAATCGCAAAATCGACGCCTTGTTCCTTTGCCGCCTTAATCGCATCAATCGTTTCCTGTTCGATTTTTTGATTACTCGATAAAACCGTACCATCCATGTCGGAAATCAATAACTTGATTGCTTTTGCCACTTCTTCCACTCTCCTTTATCTTTTTCAATCCCACTATACCATTTCTCTTTTTCTTTGCCTTCTCAAACCTGTTTCGAACGAATCGTGATCAAAGTCATACCTTTACCTTTTCTTCCTTACAAAATCGGAGACAACAATCTAGAAATGCTCTCTTTAAATTTAATCAGCCTCGACCGTTCTGCATATATTTCAGCAGTTAACAACTTTGATACTTCACAATCAGCGAGAAATAATTGTTCTAACTCGAGCGCAGTCGCTCGATCATATACAATCGAGTTCATTTCAAAGTTCAATCGAAAACTCCGGGCATCAATGTTCGTCGTTCCGACCGAAGCAATCTCCCCATCCACTACAATTGTCTTTGCATGAAGAAACCCTGGTTCGTACGTATAGATTTTCGCTCCATAGGCAATCAGTTCTCCCGCTGCGGCTGTCGTCGCCCAGTAAACGAATGGGTGATCCGGTTTATTCGGAATCATGATTCGAACATCGACACCAGACAATAGCGCCATCTTACACGCATCCATGTAACTGGCATCTGGTATGAAATAAGGCGACTGAATCATTACTGATTTCTTAGCGAGCGAAATCATTTTAATCAATACATTTTTTAAATGTTCTGTCTCAGAATTTGGTCCGGATGTGACAATTTGCATGGGTAACGGCTGATTGATTTCGTGAGATCCATAATAAAAGAGCGTTTTATCCGTGTAGATGTCATTCGCTTGATTCCAATCCAAAATAAATCGATCCAATTGATCGTGAACGACCTCACCTTCTAGCCGAAAATGTGTATCACGCCAATAGCCGAATTTCTCATCAATTCCAAAATACTCCGTTCCGACATTAAAGCCTCCGATGTAACCAATCTGCCCATCGACGATACAAGACTTACGATGATTCCGGTTGTTCATTCGAAAATTAATGACTCCAAACGTCGGTGGAAAAAACGCAAACACTTCTCCACCATGATGAAGTAAGTCTTTAAAATCTTGTCGTTTCAAATCACGAGAGCCTACTGCATCATACAATAAACGGACTTTGATTCCTTGACGCGCCATCTTCGTCAATGCGTCAATCAATGCTAAGCCAAGGGAATCTTTTTGGATGATGTAATACTGGATATTGATTTCATGTTTGGCATTCATGATGTCTGTCATCATTCGATTAAATTTTTGTTCACCATCTGATAGAATCGTCACTTCATTTTTCAGGCTGAGTAATGACCCGTTTGATTTCAGATTCATTTGAATCAATTGATTGTATCGTTCGATCAACGGATATGTCCGTCGAAGGTCACCCAAATGGTTCAATTCTGCAATCTGTAGCTCGACACGTCGTGACTGTTCCAACCGCTCCTCTTCTTTAACATGATAAAAATCCTTTTTCTTGAGTAGGCGTCCAAAAAATAAATAAATTAAAAATCCAACGATCGGAATGAAATAGAGGACGAGCATCCAGGCCCATGTCGCACCAATATCACGCCGTTCCAAGAAGATGACCGTCAACACTGCAAGTAAATTCATGATTCCCAGTCCAAACAGTAAGACAACTGTAAACGTGCTAAGTACATCCATCATATCCATCCCTCCTCTCCCTTCTATTCCCCAGCATCCATTCTTTAGTCCCTTTGCCGTTCATTAAAAAACATGCCTGAAATTCAGTAGTAACTGAATTTCAGGCATGTTAGTTTAAGCGTTCGACTGTTCGTGTCCGTGCTGTATAGCGATTTCTTCAACCATCGTTTTCGCACTGGCAACACAATCCGGTAAACCGACGCCATCATAAGCCAATCCCGCTAAATACACACCAGGATACTTACTCATGACTTCGTCACGGACAATTTGAATCCGTCCTGCATGACCAACCGTATAAGCTGGTAAACCATCAACTAACCGGCTGATGATGACTTGTCTCGGTGCAAGCGTTTGACCACAAATTTGTTCCAAATCTTTTAATACTGTTTCCTTGATGACATCATCCGTCTCGTGAACGAGCGCATCATTACCTGGCCGACCGACAAAAGCGCGTAAAACCGTATGATTCGGTGCAGAATGACTCCACTTTTGATCGATCGCCGTACATGCCGTAATCGAATACCGGGCACGTCGATTGACGACAAAACCTGTACCTTCAATGGGTAATGTCGCTTGCTCATCGAAAATCAGCGTAACCGTCGCCGTTGAATGGGTCTTCAACTGCTCAAGTTCCCGTAAATCGGCATCCGGAAGTAAACTGACGACTTGAGGATGAGGAATCGTCAAGAGTACATAATCGGCATACTCAGGACCATGATCTGTTTTTAAGCGATACCGTTCATTTTCACGCGCAACTTCGAGTAAAGGCGTTTCTAGACGAATTTCAGTCCGTTCAAGCACTTCTTCTAAACGTTCGACTAGCGATTCAAGTCCCGTTGAAAGTGACAGGAACTGTCCTGTCGCTGGTTTCGTTTGTCCTTGAACCTGCGCAGTCGGACGCATCAAACGCATCCCTTCGAATAACGATCCCGCTTTTTGTTCATTCGCAACGAACTGCGGATATGTCGCGAACGTACTCATTTGATCAATGTTCCCGGCATAAATTCCCGACAATAACGGTTCGATCAACTTCTCGACCAGCGCATCCCCGAGGCGAGGACGCAAGTAACTACCGAGCGGAATATCTTCTTCAGGAATCGTCAATTGATCAGAAGGATGAAGCAACAATCGTGCAACCTCCGCTTTTTCCGAATCTGTCAGCAACGTCGTCTCTGAAAATAAGTTTAAATCGGTCGGGATCCCCATCACAGACCCTTTCGGAATCGGATGGAGACCACCTGGATCTAAAATGAATGCTTGCGACGTGTTGTTTCGAACCAACTTATCGCCTAATCCAACCGCTTCAATTAAATCGGTCAAGATGTGTTTTCGTGCGACGTAAGAATCCGGACCACGCTCAATCATGAAGCCGTCTTCTCGATAGGTCGCGACTTTACCACCAAGTCGCTCACCTGCTTCTAGGACGGTGATATTTAAATCAGGAAATAAACGTTCTGCGAAATAGGCAGCGGCAAGACCAGTAATACCCCCGCCGACGATAACGAGACGTTTACTTGACATAGCTACCAACTTGTTTTGCGACGGCTTCCGTGACTGCCTCCATGAAAGCCGGCTCCGCGTTTGGCATACCTGGTCGAGCATAGTGGATACCGAGTTCGTCACATACGACTTTACACTCGTAATCATTATCAAACAAAACTTCTAAATGGTCAGCGACGAATCCGACTGGTACGTATACGAATGCTTCATACCCTTCTGTTTCATAAACATCACGCGTTAAATCTTGAACGTCTGGCCCGAGCCAAGGTTCAGGTGTTTGTCCTGCCGATTGCCATCCTGTAATCATATGTTTGACACCAGCACGTTTTGCAATCAACTCTGCCGTTTCTTTCAATTGATCCGGATACGGGTCACCGTTTGCAATGATTTTCTCAGGAAGACTATGCGCTGACACGACGAGGACCGCTTTTTCTTCTGTTACAGGCAGTGCATCGAATGTTTGACGAATCGCTTGTCCCCACCAGTTGATGAATGCTTCTTCTTGGTACCATGATTCGACAGAAGCAAGCTGAATTCCGTGTTTGTCCGCGACTTCTTTTGCTCGTCCATTGTATGAACGAATGCTGAATGTCGAATAGTGTGGTGCTAAAACAACCGTCACTGCTTCCGTGATGCCGTCTTTTGCCATTTGCTCGACCGCATCTTCGACGAACGGTTCGATGTGCTTGAGACCTAGATAGAGTTTGAACTCAATTTCGCCCGCATATTTTGCAGACAACTGACGATGTAATTCTTCCGCCTGGTCAATCGTGACTTGTGCAAGTGGCGAGACACCGCCGATTGCTTCATAACGCTCCGTCAGTTCAGCGAGTGCTTCAGGTGACGGTTTACGCCCACGACGGATGTGCGTGTAATATCGTTCGATATCTTCCGGTTTATACGGTGTTCCGTATGCCATTACGAGTAATCCAAGTGTTTTCATTTTGCTACCTCCATTTTTTCTTTCGAATAATCATGGATAAATGCAGTCAAGCGTTTTAAGACTTCTGGGTCGACTTCCGGGAAGATTCCATGTCCTAAATTAAAGATGAATCCAGGACGTTTCATTCCCATGTCAAGAATCTCTGTTGCTTTCGCTTCTAAGATTTCCCATGGTGCAAGTAAATAAGAGGGATCAAGGTTTCCTTGCAACGTTTTTGTCAACCCGCGTTCGCGTGCTTCGTCGATCGACAGACGCCAATCAAGTCCAACGACGTCGAGCGGTAAATCATGCCACTCTTCTGCTAAGTGACTTGCACCGACACCAAACATAATCATCGGAACGCCCGTTTCTTTTAATTCCGTGAAAATCCGCTCCATTGTCGGTTTGATGTAGAGAACATAATCTTTCTGACTTGTCGTTCCGACCCATGAATCAAAAATCTGAAACGCTTGAATCCCAGCATCAACTTGAGCTTTAATGTAGTCAATCACCATGTCTCCGAGTTTCTCCATTAATGCATGCCATACATCCGGATGTCCATACATCAATGCTTTCGTTTTATGGTAGCCTTTTGAAGGTCCACCTTCAATCATATAGCTGGCAAGTGTAAACGGTGCGCCTGAAAACCCAATCAATGGTACTTCTAATCGTTCCCGTAATAACTTGATGGTCTCGAAGATATATGGAATATCTTCTTTTTTAAACGGTTGTAGCGCCTGTACATCTTCCATCGTTTGAATCGGATTCGCGATGACCGGACCGATGCCACTTTTAATTTCAACATCAACACCCATAGATGGTAATGGCGTCATGATGTCTTTGTACAGAATCGCTGCGTCAACACCAAGTTGTTTAACCGGCAATTCAGTGACGTATGCACATAGTTCTGGATCATGTGTGATCTCGAACAGCGTACGCGTCTTTTTAATTTCACGATATTCCGCTTGATAACGACCTGCTTGTCGCATGTACCAGACAGGTACGTGGCCCACTTGTTCGCCACGGACCGCCCGTAAAAACGTATCATTGAAGTTTTTCATCATAACTACCCCTTTATACTCTTACTAACGCCCCAAAATAACGTACGATAAGTTTGTGAACACAGAAACATTATATCTGAAATGAAGAAGTCTGTGCCAATAAATCGGTTACAAAATTACAGTTCCTTATCCAGTTCATTAAATGTTCACCGTTTCTTGTAAAGACCAAACGCAGCATTCAATTGTCCCCGAATTAAATCAGTTCGTTGCTGCTCCGTTACTTTCCGCTCTTTTTCACGGATTTCATGCGTCCGCCAACCATCTTCGATTTTTTCTGCAACTTCAACTAGTCGTTCAATATCTGTAAATGAATATTTTCGTGTTTTCCCGTTCGTACGCTCCGGGAAAATAAGTTTCCGCTCCTCATAGTAACGAATCTGACGTTCCGATAACCCTGTCAATTCACAAACAATCCCGATCGACATCACTTTCTTTTCACGGTAACTCATCTTCGTCACTCCTTTTGATAAAAATACCATGTCAGATTTTCTGACACAAGTCGTTCCTTAAAAACAATTTCCGTTTAAAGTAAACACATACTTTAAATTGATAAAGGAGGAACGACGATGAATCTTGAAGAAATGATCATTTCAGTTGATACGTTTTATGTCTTATTCGCTACGCTACTCGTCTTTACGATGCAAATCGGTTTCCTATTACTTGAAACGGGAATGTTACGCGCCAAAAATGCAGGGCACGTCGCCGTCAAACAGCTCATTAGTTTTTCCGTCGCCGCGTTAGCTTTTTGGGCGATTGGGTTTGGACTGACGTTCGGAGACGGACCTGGTCTAATCGGAACGGAAGGATTCTTCTTACAAGGAGGGTTCTCAAGTCTCGACTGGTCAAATGTTACAATCGATGTTAAGTTCCTCTTCCAACTCTCATTCGTCGCTGTTTCCTTAGCGATTGCCTGGGGCGGGTTTGCTGAACGAGCTAAACTATCTGTTTATCTGCTGTTCGGAACATTCTTTGTCGCCATCATTTATCCAATCATCGCTCGCTCCGTTTGGGCAGGTGGTTTCCTCGGTTCACTCGGTATGCAAGACTTCGCCGGTTCGACCGTCGTCCACTTACAAGGTGGAATCGCCGCTCTCGTCGCCGCGTTAATTTTGAAAAAACGGATTGGCGCTGAAAAAACGCCGCTCCTTGGTCACAACGTCATCTATTCTGTCGTCGGCGCCTTCATTCTTTGGTTATGCTGGTTCGGCTTCAACGCTGGATCGACATTGACGATTGCCGACGGGTTCTTCAGTTATGTCGCCTTGACGACGTTACTTGCGACAGCTGCCGGCGCACTCGGTGCACTCGCTATTTCTTTCTGGCATCGTCGTGTGGCAGACATTCCTTCGATTATCAACGGCGTACTTGCAGCACTCGTCGCGATCACTGCAGCCTGTGCATTTGTTGAGCCGTGGGGTGCCGTCGTCATCGGTTTCCTCGCAGGTATCATCACGTACGGAACAAGCATTTTACTCGCGCGCCGTGTCGATGATCCATTATGTGCCTTCTCTGTTCACGGTGTCGCCGGGATTTGGGGCACACTTGCTACCGGGTTCTTCGCCTCACCACGCCTCGTTGAAATCACAGGGATTGGACAAGCTGGATTATTCTACGGGGGTGGATTTGGTCAACTCGGTGTCCAAGCACTCGGTGTTGTCTTCGCCGTCGTCGTCGTCAGTGTCTTAAGTTATGCTTTCCTCAAACTCCTCGATGTAACGATCGGTCTTCGGATCACGCGAGAAGATGAACTCCGCGGACTTGATGTCGCTGAACACGGACAAGCTTCCTATGACCTCCCCGCTCCAATCAGTAAAGAACTAAAAGCAACGTACGATGCTGAAACTTCTGAAAAAGTGAATTAAGCTCTCGCTTTCTTAAACAAGAAACTAACCCCCGATTTCTCGTGCCTACTTAGGAACGAGAAATCGGGGGTTAGTCTGTCATACATTACATTTCATTTTCTGAGATACATTTCACTAACGGCAATGGCGATGATTGCCCCAATCAAGACGATAGGTTGTCCGTTCATTAACATAGCGATTAATGCTAATGCGATAATCTGAAGGATTGACGCGACCCGAATGACTTTTTTACGAGAGCTATTCGCATCTCCAAAAGGCAACAAGCGCGTTAAGAGGTGTGAGTCAATCGCTCGTGTGAACGGTGCCAATTGGAAACTTGTCAAACCACTGAAGGCAGGAATTGCAAACGTGACAAGCCATGGATTATCTTTTCCGAGCCAGATGAAGACTGCTCCAATCAATGTAAGCCGAACAATCAATCCAATTCCGTCTGTGCTACGAATGAGTTGCTTCATGTAAAGGTAGTCGAACGTTTGTTTTTTATCAAATTGAATTTTTTCGACGAGTTGACTTAAGATACGGCGTTGTTTATACGTCTTCGATAAGCGTGGAACATCGACGAACCAGTTCGCAATCCGATAGAAACGATCACGCGACTCTTGCTCGATTGCAATCCATTCCATCAGCGGTAACTGCTGATATTTTTTTAGGTGCAGCGTGACGAGCAGTAAGCTCGTAATCACTATACTGAAAATCGGCATGTCAATCATCACTAAAACCCCTGCACCCACTGCATGCAGAACGACAAGTCGGTGCGGAATCGCTTCTAGTTTCGATAGGTTCGCGCTCGCACCAATCATCGCGAGAGCGAAAAATAATACGATCATCTCAAGCGGACTCGTTGATTCCGTTCTTACATAAAGGACAGCGATTGCTAAAAACGGAATGACAACTCGAACCATTCCTAAAAAAGCATTGTACAGTCGGACCCGCTTCATATAAGAACTAAGTTGCGGCAAGTTCGGCAATAAAAATACTTGGTCAGCTTCGACTAAGAACGTTCGTGCCGTCCGATAAAAGGCGATGATAATGAATAAACCGCCCATCAGCAGATTTCCAGGAAAGTCGCCATTGATTTGATTCAGAAACCGCCCATAGACGACGAGAGCATATAATACGACGAAGTAGACCGTAAATAACAACCCACCGTTCGCCATGTACTTCGTGTACTTGGTCATTTCCGACATCGCAGCTTGATAGCGTTCTCGCCATAAGGTAGCACTCGTCATCCTTCTGCCTCCTCAATGGCAGCTACATAAATGTCATCAAGCGAACTATCCGTTAAATCAAAACGTTTCCGCAATTCCTCGGTCGTCCCCTCTGCTGCGATATGTCCATCGTGAAGGAGAATAAATCGATTACAATGCCGCTCCGCAGTCTCTAAAATATGTGTGGACATTAAAATACCTTTTCCATCGGTTTTTAATTCACTAAAAATATTCAACAATTCCCGGATCGCTAGTGGATCGAGACCAACAAACGGTTCGTCAACAATCAATAACTCACTGCCTGTGATTAAAGCACAGAGAATCATCGCCTTTTGTTTCATTCCTTTAGAAAATACACTTGGAAACCATTCCAGCTGTTTCGTCATCCGCAATCGCTCTGTGTAATGTTCGATTCGTTCTTGTGCTGTTTTCTCATCGACATCATACCCTTGCGCCATTAAGCGAAGGTGCTCTCGAAGAGTCAACTGTTCGTATAACATCGGCTGTTCCGGGATGTATGCCACTTGTTTCCGGTACGTTTGTTCATCAGCTGACAGACTGACACCGTTAATCAAGATTTCACCTGACTTAATAGGTAACAATCCTAATATGTGCTTAATCGTCGTCGATTTCCCGGCACCATTTAATCCAATCAGTCCAACTAACTCCCCTTGCTTTACAGCTATATCAATATGATGCAACACTGTTTTCGATCCATATCCACCTGAAAGATCTTTAATTTCTAATAACAAATCTAGCCACTCCTCTCATTAACTATCCTAGACAATTCATCCTTGTTTTTCTACTGTTGATGATTTTTTTTAAAAGAAAAGGTTTCAATACATCTTATTACGGCAATTACTCTAAGTGTAATCGTTACATCAATATATGAAAAACGATTTACAAAAATTGAAAGTGTATGTCACATCAAACGTTTTATAGAGAAGTAACTGGTCTAATCGTCTAGCTATCTTATCTACTTGTATTGTTTTACTTCTCATCAAAAATTACGTTTATGAGTCATTCATTTTCAAAGTGTTTATAACAACCTGAAAACAGGTAAATCTAAGTATGAAAAGGAGTGTTTCAAATGGGATTCTTATGGGCTTTAATCGTTGGTGGACTAATCGGTTGGGTAGCAAGTTTAATCATCGGGAAAGACGTTCCTGGTGGCATCATCGGTAACATCATTGCTGGTTTCATCGGCGCAATCATCGGACAGTCAATCTTCGGTTCAATGGGACCTGATCTTGCCGGGTTCGCAATCATTCCTGCAATCTTAGGTGCAATCATCTTAATCTTCATCGTGTCATTGATTCTTCGTGCCATTCGCAAGTAATCATTATCATCGAATAACAATTTAAATTAGAGGAGTGTTTTTAAATGGGATTTTTATGGGCTTTAATCGTCGGCGGTTTAATTGGTTGGGTAGCGAGCTTGATTATCGGGAAAGACGTACCGGGCGGCATCATCGGTAACATCATCGCAGGTTTCATCGGTTCAATGATCGGACAAGCTATCTTCGGTGACATGGGACCTTCTATCGGCGGTTTCGCGGTAATTCCTGCAATCATTGGTGCAATTATCTTAATCTTCATCGTGTCACTCGTTCTTCGTTCAGTAAATAAAAAGTAAGTAGCAGTAACCACTAAAACTAGTAATTCAAAGGAGTGTTTTTTAATGGGATTTTTATGGGCTTTAATCGTTGGCGGTTTGATTGGTTGGGTAGCGAGCTTGATCATCGGGAAAGACGTTCCTGGCGGCATCATCGGTAACATCGTCGCTGGTTTCATCGGTTCAATGATCGGACAAGCCATCTTCGGGGACATGGGACCTGACATCGGCGGATTCGCAGTTATTCCTGCAATCATCGGTGCAATCATCTTAATCTTCATCGTATCGTTGATTCTTCGTTCAGTAAACAAAAAATAAGTAACAGTAACTACAACTACTAATTCAGAGGAGTGTATTTTAATGGGATTCTTATGGGCTTTAATCGTCGGCGGTTTAATTGGTTGGGTAGCGAGTTTAATTATCGGGAAAGACGTTCCTGGCGGCATCATCGGTAACATCGTCGCTGGTTTCATCGGTTCAATGATCGGACAAGCAATTTTCGGAGACATGGGACCTTCTATCGGCGGTTTTGCAGTCATTCCTGCAATCATCGGTGCAATCATCTTAATCTTCATCGTATCACTCGTTCTTCGTTCAGTTCGTAAACGGTAATAAAAACTAATTACTTGAGACCTTATTCAAACTAAAAAAGGAGTGTTTTAAATGGGATTCTTATGGGCTTTAATCGTTGGTGGTATCATTGGTTGGTTGGCAAGTCTTATTCTTGGTAAAGACGTTCCCGGTGGTATCATCGGTAACATCATCGCAGGTTTCGTCGGGGCCATGATCGGTCAAGCTCTCTTCGGTAGTTGGGGACCTGATCTTGGAGGATTCGCCGTCATTCCAGCATTACTCGGAGCAATCATCTTGATTCTAATCGTTTCGTTCATTCTTCGTGCAGTGAACAAAAAATAATAAATGAAAGCACCGGTAACAGACTCGAAGTTCTCAAAGTCGTTACCGGTGCTTCTTTTGTACCATCAGCGTAATTCTAACCACATTTTATCCGAACGCTCGATCACTCTTTTTTCTGAGCGCAAGTTAAGCCAACCTAGTATATCTTCAAAGAAGCTCGTCGGGTACTCCCAGACGGTCCCGATCGATTCATTACTTTTCGATTCCGGTTTACCGGCGACTGCTTCAAGCTCAGACGGCGTCTTATTTAAATCAATCATGATGCTTTTTACATCATTGTTTGCATACGTCACTTCAAAACCGTCGTACACTGCACGATTTGCTACATTTGATGCGGGAGGACCAAATTCTTTTTCAACAGAAGAACGGTTCTCATCCAAATAAGCTGTCATCGCGTCGATCGACTTGCCTGTTCGTGCCTCGACTTCAGTTTCTAACAATTTTTCGATGTCTAATCCATACTGCTCCGTGACGTCTGGTTTGATTTGCTTCGCTAACTTAAACGTTACTTCCGTTGTTTTTTCGTCTCCCAGTTGAACGGTTTGACGGTCTCGTCCTGTCTTACCATTGGCTTCGACACTTGCAAGTACATCGTACTCACCCGGGAAACGTTTGATTTTCAACGGCTCATCCTCCTGGACGCCTACTTCTTCATCATCTATGAAGACGGTCGTCTCTGGTACATCACTCGTTACTTGAAGTAGCTGTTTATTTAGATGAAGCACATATTCGTCATACCAAAAGCGCCCTGCTGTTTTTTTTAGCTCGAATAAATCCTGTTCATTTTTCTCTGCTGTAGGTTCAGGGTAGTTTTGCTGATCGGCTTTAATCTCCGCCGCTGCTCGGCTGAGACGTCCATCCTCTGCCTGAAACCATTTCATCAAACGAGTTGCTTCCGCAATCGATACGACTTGATCATCTTCATAGACGAGTTTTTGGAACGCAGCCCGGTTCTGATCGTTCACGGCTTTCACAAAAACAGCTTCTGTACGCTCTCGCTCAGCAGCCGGCTTGATTTGGCTTACGTACCCCCAGACTCCCCCTGCAACTAAGAGGAGAACGATTCCGATGATGAGCAAACGCTGATTTCGTTTTTTCCTTCGTTCATGTAACGTCATACGAGACGGCATCGTGAGTTCCCTACTTTCTTTAATCTTGTGTATCTAAGTGTAAAAACGTTTGATTACGTTGTCAATCACACTTAAGATGGAGATAATTCTATTTTTAAAAAAGGAGTAATCCCTATGCAAAAAGATAACTGTATTTTCTGCAAAATTGCTAAGCACGAAGTACCTAGCCATAAAGTGTTTGAAAATGATGAGGTTCTTGCATTCCTCGATCTTTCTCAAGTTACAAAAGGTCATACATTAATCATTCCAAAACAACATGCAGATTACGTATACGATTTATCGGTCGAAGATGCTCAATCAGTCTTTGCCGTAGTTCCGGAAATTAGTCGTGCCTTACAAAAGGAAACACAAGCTGCTGGCATCAACATTCTATCGAACACGGGCAAGGTCGCTGGACAGTCCGTATCACACTTTCATATTCATTTAATCCCACGGCATGATAAACATGATGGTTTTGGCGCAAAATGGGAAGTTCATAATGAAGACTACACGGCTGAAGAGCTTGCCATTTTAGCAAATTCAATCTCGACTCACCTGTAAAAAGACCTTCGAATGCATTATTCCATACACCCTTTTTTAGAAATATTGTCAAAATAGGTTTCCAATATCGGATTTTCGGTAAAATAATATGAAACAAATATTTTAATATTAAAGAAGGAGGTAAACTATGTCGAAGCGTCCCCAACGTAACTGGGTCGCTTTTGGTGCTACGCTGTCGCTTGTGACTTTTTACGGTTTGAAGGCGCTTCGCCAAGGTACTAAAAGTGACTCTTCGAATGGTAAACAACGTCGAAATTCTTATTCTACAATCGTAACGAACGTGCAGGATTTAACACAGGAGGGCAAGAACTTAATAGAGACAGCTAAAATTTCCGGTACAACCTTCAAAGATGAAGTTACGAAAGATGTCTCTGTGTATCAAGCCGAGATTCAAGAATCCATTTCGCGTATTCAAGAATTAGCTGATGAGGCGAAACAAGATGCGGATCACCTCTCTCCTCAAAAGTAAGGTCCATTGCTTCGATTTGTTTTTTGTATAGTTTGCATTTTGCGTTTTTTAGCCATCGTCACCTTTCGAAAGGATGAGTCAGATATGGAACATGAAAAATTATATCCTGGACAAGAAGCACTGTTATACAGTCATAAAATTGTCCAGCTGAGCAAAGCACTATGGAAAACGGTAGAAAAAGATTGGCAAAATTGGATTAAGCCCTTTGATTTAAACATCAATGAGCATCATATCCTCTGGATTTCACATGCTTTAGGTGGTGCTTCGATTTCTGAGATCGCGAAGTACGGTGTCATGCACGTTTCAACGGCGTTTAACTTCTCTAAAAAATTAGAAGACCGTGGTCTGTTGACATTCTCTAAGAAAGAGACGGATAAACGAAATACCTACGTTCAACTCACACCGGCTGGCGAAACGCTTTTACTTGAGACCATCCAAGCGTTCCGTCCGGAAGAGAACGGTGTCTTCCGTGCCTCACTCCCGCTTCAAGAATTATACGGGAAGTTTCCTGAGCTGACGGACATCTCTGCAATCGTTCGTCGTTTATACGGGGACAGCTTCATGGATATCTTCGCTGAAACGTCGAAAATGATTACAGAAGAAGCTGATCGTCGCCCGCAAGACCCTGTCATCGATTCAATCAAAAAGGCATAACTCGATGCTTTTAAAAATCAGGCGTTCTAGCCTCTTCCTAGAACGCTTTTTGTCTGTTTTGTGGAGTGACGGTCACATTACTAGTCTGTGTCAAAGACAGAATTCCCATCACAATTTCCCATAAAAATAGTCGACGCTGTTGATGATGAATGTGATAGCATAGAAAAGAGCAAACATCTTTTGAAAAGGTGTGCAGCTGTCAACCTAGCCAGGATATGATATGATAGAACGGTTGAAATAAATGGTAAATTAGGGGTGTATGTATGAAGAAGAAATTTTTAAGTGCAGCAGCAGTCGCAAGTGTTTTCACACTAGCAGCGTGTGGGTCAAATGATGAAGCCGTCATCAACTATAAAGGTGGCGAAGTAAACAAGGCTGATGTCCAGGAAGAGGCCTATGAAAAAGCGGGTGCGCAAATCGCTTTCCAACAAACAATGAACGAGCTTCTTGAAAAAGAATATGGCAAAAAAGTAACGGATAAAGAAGTAGAGGCAGAAGTCAAAAAAACAAAAGACCAATTCCCGGATGAAGAGCAATTCAACTCTACATTGGAAACAGCCGGTATTAAAAGTGAAAAAGAATTCGAAAAAGTTCTTCGCACACAAATGCTCTTAACAGAAGCGAAATCTGCGAAATCTAAAGTAACAGATAAAGAAATTGAAGAACGTTTCAATCAAGAAAAAGTTGAAGTAAAAGCAAGCCACATTCTTGTCGAAAAAGAATCAGAAGCAAAAGCAATCAAAAAAGAGTTAGATGACGGTGGAGACTTCGCAAAAATCGCTAAGGAGAAATCGACAGATACAGGTAGCGCTACGAAAGGTGGAGACCTCGGTTACTTCACAAAAGGTAAAATGGTCGAGGAATTCGAAACGTATGCCTTCAAAGATGGCGTTGAAGGTAAAATCTCTGATCCAATCAAAACACAATTCGGTTACCACATCATCAAGGTAACGGATCGTAAAGAACAAAAGGACTTTACACTTGAAAAAGAAGAAGACCGGATCAAAAAAGAACTTGCTGAAGAAAAAGCAGCTCAAGTCAATCCGAACGATATCTACCGTGCATTGATGAAAGAATACGATGTCAAAATCGAAAATAAAGACTTTAAAGACGCATTTGATCTCGATAAACAAGAACAAGAACAAATGCAGCAACAAATGATGCAACAACAGCAGTAATCAAAAAACGCCGATGATTCCGTTTTCTATACGGAGTCATCGGCGTTTTCTATACATATTTTCTGAGCATGGCGACCAAGTGCGTAGATGAAGCAACTCCCCCGCCTGAAGAAAGCACATGTGCGAAAGCGTGATTCCTTTTTAAGTCCGCTCTTTTTTGATCAACGAATGGGCGCACGTTCGTATTGCTTCGGAAGGATGACCTCATCATGGAGTTCTGCCGCTGCATGATGAACCCAATACGGTTGCCGTAAGAGTTCACGTGCGAGTAATACGACATCAGCACGTTGACTCCGTAAAATCTCTTCTGCCATCGTTGCTGTCGTAATTAATCCAACTGCCCCTGTCTTGATTCCTGTCGCTTGCTTGAGCTCTGCAGCATAGGGAACTTGATAACCAGGGTATACGTCTGGAACTGCATTAGCGACGACGGCACCGGAGCTACAATCGAGTAAATCGATACCTCGTTCTACTAATGCTTGTGCGAGTGGAATATAGTCCGTCGCTGTCATCCCACCCGGTGCGTGATCAGCTGCTGAAATCCGGACCCATAGTGAGATATCCGATTTTGCTTGGATGCCTTCGATGATTTCAAGTAAGAAACGCATCCGGTTTTCAAGCGATCCGCCATACTGATCGTTTCGCTCATTTGATAACGGTGATAAAAATGTATTGATTAGATAGCCATGTGCCCCATGTAATTCAATGAAATCGTACCCTGCTTGTTCAACGCGTAATGCTGCATCGATAAATTGTTGCTGAATTTTTTTTATGTCTTCTATAGATAACTCGGCTGGACTTCCATATGAATCATCAAAGGCAATCGGACTCGGTGCGACAGGCGGACGTGCTGTCGTGCTTTTCCGTCCCGCATGTGCTAGTTGTACGCCAACTTTCGCCCCCGCTGCTTGTACTTGCTCCGCAATCCGTCGTAAGCCTTCAATTTGCGAATCTGACCAAATTCCTAAATCGCCTGCTGAAATCCGTCCGTCAGGTGTCACAGCTGTCGCTTCTAACATGACACCTCCTACACCCCCTACTGCGCGGGACGCGTAATGTGTCACGTGCCAATCCGTCACCTTACCGTCTTCTTTCGCGCTATACATACACATCGGTGCCATGATGACACGATTACGAAACGTCACATTCCCAATTTCGATTGCTTCGAATAACTTTGCCTTCATTTTATTCTCCCCCTACCGCTGATTATAATTTTGGTCGATAAAACGAACGGTTGTCGAGTGCAAACGAACGTTCAGAGAATTGTCCTGGTTCCACGTATTCAAGAAGACGATCCATCATCGTCATTCGTGCATCCAAATTATCAATTAAAAATAACACTTCTGCTTCGCGCATTTGAGGTGCTACTGCCGATCCCCACTCAGGACGACCGTGATGACTGAGCACTAGATGTTGTAAGACCGTCAACACTTCAGCATCAATCTCGAGTTCTGCTCCGACTTTTTCAAGTTCTGCGACCATTAATGAAATATGACCGACAAGTTTTCCAGGAAGCGTATACTCTGGCGTGACAGGATCTGATAACTCTTTTATTTTTGCATAATCATGTAACACGACACCTGCTACGAGTAGATCGCGATTCAATGTCGGATAGAGCTTCGCGATTTGATCGGCAAGCTTCAGCATCGACAGTACGTGGTACGATAACCCTGAGTAGAACGCATGGTGGTTCTTAACAGCCGCCGGATGCGTAAAGTAGGCATTAAAGTTTTTAGTGACAAGGTGTTTGACGATTTTTTTCATATCCGCTTGTTGAATCGACTCGATGTACTGGAGTACTTCTGTTTCGATTTGTTCCCGCGGGAGCGGTGCTGCCTGAATGTACTCTTCAACATTGGTCTCATCGAGTACCGTAATTTGTTTTAGTTTCAACTGTGTCCGGCCGCGATAATCCATCACTTCACCTGCCGCATGGACGATGAACTTAGGTGCATACTTTTCGACATCACTCGTATCCCACATCTTCGTCTCAATTTCACCTGTCTTATCTGCTAAAATCAATGTGAGATATGGTTTTCCGTTCGCCGCGATGCCTTTCATCGACTGCTTAATCATCACACGTTGATCCAGCATTTCTCCAACTGCCAGTTGTCCAATACCTTTCATTTCACAACACGTCCTTTATTTTAGAAGTTAATCGTATCTTTAATATTTTTCATTATGCTTACTGCAATTCACTTATTTATTCTACTATATGGGAGCCTTAAACATGAAATTCGATTCGCACTTTAACTGGTACCGCTACATGACTGTATCAGACTACGACCAACAACTAAATAACGAAGAGACCGTCAGTCCCTCAAAAATTGAGTGGGTTCGTCAGCTTCGTACAAAAGATGTCAACTTTACCCGAGCAGAACTCGGTGTCTTATACGGTTCAATCGTGACTTGGCAAAATCCTGACGACAAAAGCGACCGTCGCTTCATCTGCTATTACATCACGCCAACTGAACTCATCACGATCGGACTCTCTGAACATATTATGTCACTGGCTGCACCGTTTGACTCAAAAACAGCTTTTGATGCCTTTTATCAAAATTAGGCGAGAATACGCCCACTTCTAAACGAAGTGAAAGTGGGAGATGAATCGCCAGCCTGCTTTTCGGGTATATTCCCTTTGAAGGAGGTGAAAAATGGTGTTGACACACAAGGCCTACAAATTCAGAATCTATCCGACAAAAGAGCAGGAAATCCTGATCGCGAAGACCATCGGTTGTTCGCGCTTCGTCTTCAATCACTTCTTGGCGAAGTGGGATGAGACATACAAAATGACAGGAAAAGGACTGTCTTACGGTTCTTGTTCGAAAGAAATTCCGATGTTGAAGCAGGCGTTCGACTGGCTAAAAGAAGTCGATAGCACATCTGTGCAGACAAGCGTCAAACATCTTGCCGATGCCTTTGACCGCTTCTTTAAGAAGCAGAACGAACGGCCTCGCTTCAAGTCAAAGTGCAACCCTGTTCAATCGTATAAGACGAACATTCAGGGCAATTCTCAACTTCCCGAAGTCTCGATCGTTGGTGCCAAAATCAAAATTCCAAAGCTGAAGTGGGTGCGCTTCGCTAATTCGAGGCAGGTCGTCGGACGCATCTTGAACGCGACCATCCGGCGTAACGCTTCAGGAAAACACTTCGTCTCCCTGCTCGTCGAGCAGGAGAGCAACGAAATACCGAAGACGGGCTCATCCGTCGGCGTCGATGTCGGATTGAAGCACTTCGCCATCCTGTCGGACGGTACGGTGTACAAGAACGACCGTTACTTCCGTTCGCTTGAGAAGAAGCTGGCGCGTGAGCAACGCAAGCTTTCTCGTCGTCAACGGTTGGCCCTGGACAAGAAAGTAAAACTTTCCGAGGCGAAGAACTATCAAAAGCAGAAGCGCAAGGTCGCCCGCATCCACGAAAAGATTGCCAACAGGCGAACCGATTTCCTGCACAAGGTATCGACCGAAATCGTTAAAAACCACGACGTCATCGGGATTGAGACCTTGCAGGTGAAGAACATGCAGAAGAATCGCAAGTTGAGCAAGTCCATCTCCGAGGTCAGTTGGTCAGAGTTCTTCCGCATGCTCGAATACAAAGCGGAATGGTACGGGAAGACCGTCGTCAAGGTCGCCAAGACCTTTGCTTCCAGCCAACTGCGCTCCAGTTGCGGACATCAACACAAAGACGTGAAACATCTTGGATTGCGTGAATGGACATGTCCGAGTTGCGGCATCCATCACGACCGGGATGTGAACGCAGGATTGAATCTTAAACAAGAAGCAGAACGCCTCTTAGCTTCTTCAACCGTCGGGACGACGGGGTTAGCCTGATCAATTTTCGACCGTTAGGTCGGATCACTCAGGAATCCCCCCACCTCTAAGAAAAGCGTAGGTGGAGGTAGTTCAAGCGATTCTTTCGTTACAAATGAATACGTACTTTTCAGGCATCGATGACTTTGAAACGGAACTCTTTTCTCGACAAGATGAACTCCGGGGCAACATCAATGAGAATTCACTCGATAGCATCTTTGCTTTACGCGATACAATTGAGAACTGGTCTGACTTAATCGTCCCTTTTCAAGAATTGATTCTCGCAGGCCAAGAAGCCTTCGTCGCAGTCACTGATTTTGAACACCATCTTCCGTTTCGCCTTGCCAAACGGCGTTTCGAGCGTTTATTGATGTTGATTGAACACTATCAAAAGGATATTGAGGTTCTGCTCGATTTATCGACGACTGTTTCAAACTTCAGAGGAAATGAAATCATGAAAGCCCTGACGATTTTCACGGCTGTCGCAACTCCGATGATGGCCCTCGGTGCGATTTGGGGCATGAACTTCAAGAACATGCCCGAACTCGACTGGAAATATGGTTACGCCGGTGCGCTCACCCTCATCTTGATTACGACTGGCGGAATCTTTTATTGGATGAAATGGCGTGGATGGCTTGGTGCGCTCGTTCGCATGCCTAAAAAACGAACAAAAAAATAGATGTAGGAACATAAGTTCGTTATACTGATTTTATCATACTTACTTTTAGGAAGGAGCTGACTTTGATGGGACGAAAAATCATTCATATCGATATGGACGCTTTTTACGCTTCTGTCGAACAACGCGATCGCCCTCACTTAAAGGGTGTTCCTGTCATCGTCGGTGGCCCTCCTCATGCACGTGGAGTCGTCGCGACGTGTTCCTATGAAGCACGGAAGTACGGTGTCCACAGCGCGATGCCATCTCGTCGTGCCTTTCAGCTTTGTCCGCGTGCCGTCTTCATCCGTCCCCGATTCGACGTCTATCGTGCGGTTAGTGCGCAAATCATGGAACTGTTTCTTGAAGTCACACCGCTTGTCGAACCATTATCACTCGATGAAGCGTACCTCGATGTGACGGAGAATAATTTAAATATGCCGAGTGCGACCCACATCGCAGAGTATATCCTTGCTGAAATCAAACGCCGGACGGACTTGACGGCATCCGCTGGTGTCTCTAATTCGAAGCTCGTCGCAAAAATTGCTTCCGGTTATCAAAAACCGAACGGCTTAACCGTTCTTCCGCCTGAGGAGGTACTTCCCTTTTTGTCTTCTTTACAAATCGGTGACTTGCATGGTGTTGGGAAAGTCACAGAGCAGACGCTTCGAAAACATGGATTTGAGACCGTCGCTGATATCCAACAGTCACCGGTCGAAGAACTCCGCGGGTTACTCGGTCGGGACCGTGGAACAGAATTGTATACGATGGCCCACGGTGAAGACGAACGGTTAGTCCGTCCCCACCGTGAGCGCAAATCGATTGGATCTGAAACGACCTTCGAAGAAGATACGGAAGATATTGATACGATTTTCGAAACCTTAAAGCGAGAGGCCCAATCTGTCGTCCGTAGTCTGCAACAAAAAGAACTCGTTTGTCGGACAGTCACCGTTAAGTGGAAAACAGAGACATTCCAATCACGTTCAAAACGTTTCACTTTTCTCGAAGAGACGAACGACGAAGATCGGTTACTCACGGTAACGACAAAATTATTTAATGAAATCGAATTCACGGGTCCGATTCGTTTAATCGGAATGAGTGTCAGTCATCTTGAAGTACCACCAAAGTCGAGACAATTAACGTGGCAAGATATTGACTCCTACTTGTAAAATGAATGACTATTCAGTACACTTGAATTAGTTATTTTACTAAAGGAGGAAGAGACATGCTCTATACACTTACTGTATTCGCGGACCGTGGAGAAACTTTACTCGATGATACGTTTGAATCACCTAACGATTCAGATGCAAGGGAGGAAGGGATCCGTCGTCTCAAAGAAGGAAAGTTCGAACATAAAGGCGCCCGCGTCACGCGTGCCGGTAAATTAATTCATTTCGAGCGTGCTTATTTACCTAAAATTGTGCCTGTTGCAGGCAGTTCAACATAAGTTCTTATTGAAATCAGAGTCATCTATGTACAAATTAAGAGGAACGCGACGAAAAAGAAAGAATCTTCTATTGTCTAATGCCACTTTGTCTACACACCGAGAGCCCCGGACATTGTCCGAGGCTCTGTTTACATCTTATTGCACGTCGTCTTGATTTTGCTCCATCATTGGCGCATAAAGTTCTTCGAGCGGCTTCATGATGATTTGAGTAACTTCCGTCAACATCGTATGCATCCGTTGTTCTTCTTGCATCAATTGACTGATGAGTGGATTGTTTTGAACTTCCAACATTTTTGCTTGAGCTGAAGCCATATCGTCAGGTGTGATTTCTTCACCTTCCATTTGCTTTTGTTGAAGCTCAAGTTGAACGTTACGGAATGAAGCAAACAGTTCATTCGATGCTGGATCAGCGTTCACTTGTGTGTATAAATCTTGTAATGTTGTGTACTCCGGAGTTTCTCGCAGTGCACGTTCGAGCGTATAGGCGTGGTCATACAAATTTGTTTCAGACATATTAAAACCCTCCAATTTAGTTAAGCAATCACGATGATTGCTTGTATCATCCCAATTAAACCACCTAACAGTCCTCCAAGCCAAGTGATAGCCCGGAATTCCTTCCGAGAAATCGATAAGACGATTTCTTCGAGATACTGTGTATCGAGTAGGTCGACCTCATCACGCACAATCGATTCGACGTCGAGTGTCGTCATGATTCGTTCTGCGTGTTTCACCGCTTGGTCAATCAACCGGTCGACAATCACCGGAACGAACTCGGTCCGCACTTTCTCATCAAACCGGCCGAGATAATGGTGTAATGGCTTATCCAACGTTTCTGTTAGTGGAATCCGGTTGATGATTTCCGATTTGACGCGTTCGATGACTTGTTTCTCTAACTCTTCATCAAGGAGTGTATGAATCGGACGTTCCATCACTTGTTCGATTTCTTTCTCGACCATTTCAGTAATGAACTGACGCGTCGACTCTCCTTGTAATACCCGTTTGATTTCAGGTTGAATCATCTCCACCAAATTGATATTCGCAAGTAACATCCCGAACATTCCGCCTCCAAGTTTTCCTTGGATGAATCCGGCGGCCGTCTCCTCTAATTTCATCTTCCCTTCTGGACTATCAAAATAAACATCCGTTTGTTTTAACAATGCATCTACGACGTCAGGGATTGCTTCCTTGACTTTTAAGACTCCGCCTTCGCCGATGACTTCTTGAATCGTTGAGTTTTTCAGATGAATCACGCCGTCCATCAATTCATGTTCAAGCGTCTGTTCGATTTTTTTTCGCAATTGTTCTTCCGGTTGATTGACGAAGCGGCCGATCACTTCTCGAATCGTGACGGTTGAGTGTACCCATTTCATGAGTTCGGTCGTGACAAGATTTGTAACGGCCTCGTGCATCGCAGGTTGTCGAAGGCGTTTCCCGATTCCTTCAGGGGTCACTAAATGTTTGACAACGGTCCGTCCGAGATTGGCTGCTAGTTCATCGCGCCGTTTCGGAATTAGACCTGGTGTAAAAGGAATCCGGTACTTTCCGATATATTTTGCTTCTAGCGGTCGAAATAACATACGAATCGCAAGATGGTTCGTGACTGCACCGATTGTTGCACCTAATACAATCATTCCGATGATTTTTAAGATGGTCATGAATTCGATTTGCATAGCTCATCGTTCCTTCCGAATTTAGTATTGTGGTAAAGTCTGAGTATCACTTTTTATGTAGGAGAGATGTAACGTGCTACAGCAATTGATTTCCTTATTCAAAGATCAGTTATCGACAGACCCCACGGTATATTGCATGGATAATTATAGCGTATATCAGTTAGCGGATGGGCTTCGTTTCGGAATCGAAAGTTCCGCGTTGTCCGGGCGTGAAATCGACTTATTGAATTTAATCGCAGAACGCGTCGTCGTTTCAGCATCAACCGATACAACTTACTGGCATCAGCGTCTGGAATTATCGAGCGCCGTCGAGCACGAACCCTTCCGGATGACCCATTTCTTATTCAATCAACTCGATGATCGGACGACTGAAGATCTCGAACAGCTATTGACTTCTTTTTTCGACTCCTCGAGCATCTTTGTCCCCTTGACGACGACTCGACTGCTTGTCATTGAACGAGATGAGTTAGTGAGCGAACATGATTTAAATGACTTATTCACAGCTTTACAATCTGATTTTCTAACAGATGGAAAAGTATTAATCGGTCAACGCCGAATAAATGGAGATATCGCAGTCCAGTTCCGTCTAGAACAAGCAGCCCTTAACCTGCTTCCGTTCCGTGTCGAACGTTTCTTACCTGCCCTCACACGACTCGCTCTTTTATCGGAAACGGTCCGTGACGAGCTGACAGATCGCTTCATTGCACCACTCGAACCTGAATCGCGTGAGACGATTGATGCTTTCTGTCGTGCCAATCTGAATGTATCGTTGACAGCAAAACACTTATTTCTTCATCGTAACAGCCTTCAGTACCGACTTGACCGGTTGACAGAACAGACAGAAATCGATATTCGATCGTTTGAAGGTGCCGCCTTTTTATATACCTTGTTACTTCTAGCATAGTGCCCAAATGAAAACGGTTGCATTTCGTCATGTTGTCCATGTTCAGTTGATCCCTTTTCTTCTATACTAAGGATTGTAAGCGTTACATTACCCGATCACACTACTAGGAGGATATACACATGGCAGATATTCGTCTTGAACATATTGACAAAATTTATTCCGGCTCAGCAAAGGCCGTTGACGACTTTAACCTTCACATCCAAGACAAAGAATTCATCGTTTTCGTCGGACCATCAGGTTGTGGTAAATCAACGACACTTCGGATGATCGCTGGACTCGAAGAAATCTCAGGCGGAGATTTCATCATCGACGGTAAACGGATGAATGACGTCGCACCGAAAGACCGTGATATCGCAATGGTCTTTCAAAACTACGCACTCTACCCGCACATGAACGTGTTTGATAACATGGCATTCGGACTCAAGCTACGTAAGTTCCCGAAAGACGAAATCAAACAGCGCGTCGACAATGCGGCACGTATCCTTGGTCTGGAAGAGTACCTCGAGCGGAAACCAAAAGCATTATCAGGTGGACAGCGTCAACGTGTTGCAATCGGTCGTGCCATCGTTCGTGATGCAAAAGTCTTCTTGATGGATGAACCCCTCTCGAACTTGGATGCAAAACTCCGTGTTCAAATGCGTAAAGAAATCATCCAACTTCATAAACGTCTCGAAACAACGACGATTTATGTTACCCATGACCAAACAGAAGCAATGACGCTTGCGACGCGTATCGTCATCATGAAAGCAGGTCTCATTCAGCAGGTCGGTTCTCCTAAAGAAGTATACGATCACCCGGACAACATGTTCGTCGCCGGATTCATCGGATCCCCTTCGATGAACTTCCTAACAGGCAAACTGGCTGACGATGGACTTTTCCACGTCACAGGGACAGAAGAGAAGTTCGAAGTCCCTGAAGGCAAAATGAAAGTTCTCCGTGAACGCGGCTATACGAGCAAAGACCTCGTCCTCGGAATCCGTCCGGAAGACATTCATGCTGAATTGATTTATCAAGACACAAAAACAGCACACCGTTTCCCGGCACACATCGAAGTTTCCGAATTGATGGGTGCAGAATCGTATCTCTATTCCAAGGTAGGTAATCAAGCCTTCACAGCTCGTGTCGACTCACGCTCACACGTCGAGATGGGATCAGATCTCGACCTCTTCTTCGACATGACAAAAGCGCATTTCTTCGACGCTGCAACTGAAGCGACAATTCGTTAATTTCAACTGAATGTTTACTTTTCTAAGACTGTCCATTCGTGGGCAGTCTTTTTTATTGACAGACGTTCTTGTAACTTTGTATGATACTGCTTGTAGTCTTAAATTAATCCTATTCGAAAACTAGGAATTGAAATCATTTATTTTTAAAGGAGAGAGCGCTATGAAACACGGACTAAAGCTAGCAGTAGCAGCACTATCAACGGCGGGGGTGTTAGCAGCGTGCGGCGCTTCTAATGAAGAAGCAAGCAAAGACAGTAAGATGATTACGGTTGGTACTGAAGCGACATACCCACCATTTACGTATAAAGAAAAAGGCGAACTGACTGGTTATGACATCGATGTCATGAATGAAGTCGCTAAACGCGCCGGCTATAAAGTCGACTATAAAGCAATGGACTTTAAAGGATTGATTCCAGCACTTGATTCAGAACGTATCGATGTCATCGCGAACCAAATGGGTATCACGGATGAGCGGAAAGAAAAGTATGCATTTTCTGATGCATATACGGTATCCGGATCAACAATCATCGTCAATGAAAAAACGGACGACATCAAAACACTTGATGATTTAAAAGGTAAAGTCGTTGGTTCGACACAAGGTTCGCTTTATGCAAAGACAGCAGAAGATGCTGGCGCAAAAGTGAAGTATTATAAAGGTGCAAACCAAGTTTTAAAAGATCTTGAAGCAGGACGTGTTGATGCTGCGATGAACGATCGCTTGTTCGTTTTGACTGAACTCAAAAAAGCCGGTTATAAAGTGAAAGCAGTCGGAGAAACATTTGATAAAAATGAGTCTGGTTTCATGATGGCAAAAGATAGCAAGTATGCAGAGGACTTCAATGAAGCACTTGCAGAAATGAAAAAAGACGGTACACTTGCAGACATCGGTAAGAAATACTTTGACGAGGATATCAGTCAGTGACGGAATTGTTCACGATCGTTCGCGATAATGCGAACGTCTACGGAGAGGCGATTGGCATTACACTTCTTGCAAGTGGACTTGCCATCGTCTTTGCGCTTTTCCTCGGGTTGATTCTTGCCGTCATGCGTGACAGCCGCTTCACCGTCTTTAGCGGTTTCGCTCGATTGTATGTCTCGTTCTTCCGCGGAACACCTTTACTGTTACAGATTTTGATTTTATATAATGGTCTTGTCGCATTACAACTGACGGGCTTTCAGGCACTCGCTTTTGGATTATCACTGCACTTTTCCGCTTATATTTCGGAATCGTTCCGTGCCGCCATCGCTTCTGTCGATCGCGGGCAATGGGAAGCAGCTGATTCGCTCGGAATCCCGCGTCGGAAAACGTTCAAGGACGTCATCCTTCCTCAAGCATTATCACGCGCCATTCCGCCACTGTCGAATTCTGTCATCGATATCATTAAATCGACGTCACTCGGTACGCTTGTCGCTGTCGAAGAGTTAACGTATGTCTCGGATCAAATTTCTGCTACGACCTATCTCGTCATGCCACTTCTGCTGTTCTCAGCAGCGATTTACTGGATCATGTCGACGCTCGTACAGATGGTTCAACACCGCTTAGAAGTTCGCTTTAGCATCCCGAATTAAATGAAACCAACTTGGAATGGTCAGCACATTCCAAGTATTTTTTTGTTCTTTTTAAGGTTTAACACTAGGCAACACGGGAATAATCAAGTATACTAATAAAAAATCAGAATTATCTGATAACTTTAAAAGGAGCGTGGCCAAGATGAAACAAGTAATTGAAGCTTTCCGTAGACAAGATGCAGAACAGCGGATTCCAGTGCTACGCCTCGAGATTGATTATGAGCTCAGCACACTCTTTGATGCTATCCAAGTCAGTGACCAAGCTGCCGTAGTTGCCAGTAAAGAACGTCTAGATAAATACCGCCAGGAGATGCTTCGCCTAGAAGCGTGACCCTATAGATACCCATCTCAAATCCCCCTTGAGATGGGCTTTTTGTGCAAAAAAAATAGCCCGAAGGCTATTTTTAGGCTATGGCCAAACTCTAATGAAGGATTTATACCGATATGATCGTGTGTAACGCTTCCCTGTCTCGCCTCGTCTCAAAAGCGTCACTTTTCCGTTGACTCCTACGGGGAAAAGTGCGTTTTTAACGCACTGTCAGAGGTAGGCAAGACCCTGCTCGTTATCCGCTAGGATCAAGGAGCAACGGCTTGCCTCTCGCCCGAGGAATGCAACGGAACAGGGATAAGCTTTTATCTCACCCTATGTTACTTCGGCTAGACGCTGAAAATAGCCCGAAGGCTATTTTTTTAATCGACGTCACGTCCGCGAGACGCTTTCAAAATTTCGAACCACTGTTCACGTGACAATGTCAAACGCGTCGCATTGACCGCGGATTCAATCCGTTTGATTTTCCCTGAACCGACAATCGGCATGATGCGTGCCGGATGTTTCAAGAGCCACGCATAGGCGACTTCATCAATATCTGTCGCTCCGATTTGTTGTCCGATTTCTTCAAGCTTATCTCGTAAGACGCGATATTCTTCTTCTTTGAATAACCGTCCACCGGCGAGCGGACTCCATGCCATGACCGGCATCTCGTTTTCATGGCAAAGATCCACCGATCCATCTTCGAAATGTTTCAGTTCAGCAACTGAGAGTTCCAATTGATTCGTCACGAGCATGAACGGTAGACGTGATTGAATTAAACTTTGTTGAGCTGGCGTATGATTCGATAAACCGAACGTCCGAACTTTACCGGACTCTTTTAATTCAACAAACGCTTCGGCAATTTCGTTCGGGTCCATCAATGGATCCGGTCGGTGAATCAATAACGTATCAATGTATTCGACACCAAGTTCCTTTAATGAACGTGTCGCATTTTCAATGATATGTTCTTTTGTTGTATCGTAAAATGAAAGGTTTTGATCGGAATAGTAGTTCCCTTTCATCTTGATCCCCGTTTTCGTCACAATCTCCATTCGTTCACGTAATTCTGGTTTTAAGGCCAACGCTTCTCCGAACAAACCTTCATTCGTATAATCCCCGTAAATGTCCGCATGATCAAACGTCGTGATCCCAAGCGCTAAACATTGCTCAATCAAAGCAAGACGTTCTTCTGCTGTCATGTTCCACTCATTTAATCGCCATAATCCATGAATCACACGCGAAAATGACAATTCTTCTGTTAGTTGAATTCGTTCCATTCCAATTCATCCTTTCGATCTCGTACTTTTTCTGTCCCATTTAACTCTACAGGAAGTTGGTAACGGTTGCACGGATTTCGCTTTTCACAAAAAGGCACGAGATACCTGTCCGGTACTCGTGCCTTGATAATCATTTAGTCAACGGTCTTACTGAATTTGTTCCACTTCTTGCATCACTTCATCTTCAATCAGTTGACGTTTACGTGTCGTATCCGCCGCATCCGGTGAAGTTACACTGAAGTAAAACTTGATTTTCGGTTCCGTTCCTGATGGGCGGAGGCAGAACCATGAACCATCCTCAAGCGTGAACTTCAGCACGTTCGATTTCGGAAGATTGATTGGCGATGGTTTGTGTTGAATCAAGTCGTGCGCCATGCTCGCATCGTAATCTTCGAACAAGACCACTTTCTCTCCCGCCACTTGTTTGGGTGGGTTTTCACGGAACGTGTTCATGATTCGTCCAATTTGTTCCACTCCGTCCTTTCCTTTTAACGTCAGTGAACGTAACGACTCTTCGAAGTAACCGAACTGTTCGTAAATGGCTTGTAATGCCTCATACAACGTCCGTCCTTCTTTCTTATGGTACGCTGCCATCTCTGCTGCGAGTAAGCACGCCTGGACAGCATCCTTGTCGCGACAAAAATCGCCGATCAAATAACCGTAACTTTCTTCATAACCGAACAGGTATTCATATTCACCTGACGCATTATATTGTTTAATTTTTTCACCGATGAATTTAAAGCCCGTTAATGTGTTTTCGACATGCAGATTGTAATGACGGGCAATTAACGCACCGAGTTCTGATGTTACGATTGTTTTCGCGACAAAGCCGTTCGCCGGTAATGTACCTTGGGCTGATTTTTGCGACAGGATGTAGTCGAGTAACAATGCACCCGTTTGGTTTCCTGTCAGTACCGTCCATTCCCCACTTGCATCGCGCGTCGCTACACCGACGCGGTCTGCATCAGGATCTGTCGCGAGCAGTACATCCGCGTCGACCCGATTCCCGTATTCGATGGCAAGTTCAAACGCAGCGTGTTCTTCCGGGTTCGGTGACGAAACCGTTGGGAACGCCCCGTCCGGTTTTGCTTGTTCTTCAACGACCGTCACGTTTTCAAAACCGTAGTTCTTTAGTCCGACAGTAACAGGAACAAGACCTGTTCCGTGAAGTGGCGTGAACACAATTTTTAATGAATCTTGCAACTCGTCTTGAATCGCCGGTAAAACACGAATCGTTTTTAATTTTTCTTGATACGCATCATCGATTTGTTCTCCGACACGAACGATAAGTCCATTTGCCCGAAGGACTTCTTCTGCTTCTAACACGATCGATAGTTCATCTTCAACTTGATCGACATACGATACGAGTTCATCCGCTTCTTTTGGCGGCAATTGTCCACCGTCATTACCGTATACTTTGTAACCATTGTACTCAGGCGGGTTGTGGCTTGCCGTAATGACGATCCCCCCTGCAGCGCGAAGCTCACGTACAGTAAACGATAATTCTGGTGTCGGACGTAGTCCATCGAATAAATATGCTTTAATGCCATTGCTTGCAAGCGTTTTTGCTGCTTCTAAAGCAAACTCAGGCGAAAAGTGACGCGAGTCATGTGCAATGACGATTCCTTGCGTGACAGCTTCTTCCCCTGCCGCTTTAATAAAGTCTGCAAACCCTTGAGATGCTTTACGGACTGTGTAAACGTTCATCCGGTTCGTACCGACACCGATTTCTCCACGCATACCGCCAGTACCAAACTCAAGTTCTTTATAAAAAGCGTCCTCTGCCGCTTTATCATC
Source organism: Exiguobacterium sp. N4-1P (assembly GCF_002214325.1). Classification (NCBI taxonomy): domain Bacteria; kingdom Bacillati; phylum Bacillota; class Bacilli; order Caryophanales; genus Exiguobacterium; species Exiguobacterium sp. N4-1P. The sequence goes on along the minus strand of NZ_CP022236.1, from coordinate 656,083 downwards.
TGCTGATAACGCGACGAGCTCTTCTTTCAATTCAGGCTCTAATTTTTCAAACTGATTCCACTTTTGATAGGTCTCTTTCCATGACATATTCATTCCACTCCTTTAATTTATCGAAGTCACACTTGCGATGAAGCGTCACCTTTCATATGATTAATCTAGAAAGGTCGAGGTGATTCAAATGTTTCCAACCATTCAAATGGCGGACTTACAACAACTCGTCCACTCGGATCAAATCCGTTGGTTCGATTGCCGCTACGATTTACGTGATCCGAATTATGGTCGTCTAGCTTTTGAGGACCAACATGTGCCTGGTGCACTGTATCTAGATTTAGCAAATGATTTATCAGGACCCGTATCCTCTACGGGCGGGCGTCATCCTTTACCGTCGAAAGAAAAATGGATTCAAACGCTAGAAGCGCACGGCATTAAAAATGATGACTTCGTCGTCTTATATGATGATGGTTTTCCTTATGCAGCACGCGCATGGTGGCTTTTCAAATGGGCCGGTCATGAACGCGTCGTCGTACTCGAAGGCGGCCTCTCCTCTTACCTTGCGTTTGACTATCCGATGACACAAGATTTGGAATCCTTCGCGCCTTCTACATACGACGCTGAGTTCCAAGATGACATGCTCGTCGATTTTGAGACAGTCAAAGGACGTTCGACGGATACGCTACTCGTCGACTCTCGTTCCCCTGACAGATTCAAGGGTCAGAACGAAACGATTGATGCTGTAGCTGGTCACATTCCCGGTGCTGTCAATTGTTTCTTCGAAGAAGCGATTTCACCCGACGGAAGACTGAAAGATGCAGAAGATTTAAAGGAGCTTTATGCTCCGTTACTTGAAGAAGCATCTCCGATCCTCTATTGTGGTAGCGGTGTGACAGCTTGCGTCAACATACTCGCATTACACTCGCTCGGTAAAAATGATGTTCGGCTATACGCTGGTTCTTATAGCGACTGGATTAGTCAAACGAACGATATTTCATAATTTTTAAAAGCCTGATTAGATCAGGCTTTTTCTTATGATCAAACTTGAACCGGCTTGATGTTCCAAATCGCGTTCGCATATTCTTTAATCGTCCGGTCACTCGAGAAGACACCTGATTTTCCAATGTTCATAATAACCATCTGGTACCACTTCTCAGGGTTTTGATACGTCCGGTCGATTCGTTCTTGTGCCTGCTGATACGACTGGAAGTCTTTTAAAATCAAGTACTCATCGTTATACGTGATGAGCGAGTCATAAATCGCTTGAAACTCCCCAACCGGGAATAATGAACCATCAACTAAGCTATCGACGATTCTCCGTAACTCCGGTTGTGAACTGTATTGGTCGTATGCATTATAGCCACCGTACTTTTTATAGTTCATGACCTCTTGCGGTGTAAGTCCGAAAATAAAGATATTTGCATCCTCGACCTCGTCCCGAATCTCAATGTTCGCTCCGTCAAGTGTCCCGATTGTCAAGGCCCCGTTCATCATGAACTTCATGTTTCCTGTACCAGACGCTTCATAACTCGCCGTCGAGATCTGCTCACTGACATCACTCGCCGGGAAGATTTTTTCAGCAAGCGAAACACGATAGTTTTCTAAGAACACGACTTTCATGTAAGGGCTGACTTCCGCATCAGAATTAATCAATTTTGCGAGTGCATTGATGTAACGAATGACTTCTTTCGCATAATGATACCCCGGAGCTGCTTTTGCTCCGAAAATAAAGGTCCGTGGTGTCATCTTGAAGGATTTATCTTCTTTTAGACGGTAATACAACGAATGGATATGCAAAGCATTAAGTAACTGGCGTTTATAGGCATGGAGACGCTTGACTTGCACATCAAAAATCGAATATGGATCGACAGTAATGCCTGTCTCCGCTTCAATCAATCGAGCAAGTTCCTGTTTATTTTCAAGCTTAATTTGTTTGATATCCTGTTGGAGTTGACGATCTTCCGACCATTTCGTCAACTTTTGCAAGTCTGACGGATGATTGATCCAGCTATCTCCAATCGCTTCCGTCACACGGTTCGCGAGTTGCGGGTTCGATAACAACAACCAGCGACGATGCGTAATCCCGTTCGTTTTATTGTTGAAACGAAGTGGGAACATCTCGTAAAACAGACGCATCTCCCGTTGTTTCAGGATTTCAGTATGAATCTGTGCGACGCCGTTCGTCGAATGTGTCCCGACAACTGCTAAGTTCGCCATGTTGATCCGTCCATCGGCGATGATGGCGATTTCTTGCATGTGTGAAGCAAGGTGTGGATAGTTATCAAGAACGTCCTGACAGAAGCGACGATTAATTTCCTCGATGATTTGATAAATCCGCGGTAATAAATTTCTAAATAAGTCGACCGGCCAGCGCTCGAGCGCTTCGGCGAGCAATGTATGGTTCGTAAACGACATGACACTCTTCGTGATGCGCCACGCTTCTTCCCACTCATAGCCTTCCTCATCAATTAGAATCCGCATCAGTTCTGGAATCGCGACGACTGGGTGTGTGTCGTTGATATGAATCGCGATTTGATTTCCGAGCTGTTTAAACGATGCATTTCGTTTTTTGTGAGACAAGAGAATACTCCGTAAGCCGGCGGCAACAAAGAAATATTGTTGCTTCAAACGTAGGACTTTCCCTTCGTACGTCGTATCGTCCGGATAAAGAAACTCTGAAATCGTTTGAATCGATTGTTTATGTGCAAGTAAATCTTTATAGTTCCCGCTGTGCTGGTGCAACAGTTCATCATCATCATATGGAGATTCTGCGCTCCAAAGACGCAAGTTATTGACGACACCATTTTGATAGCCGACGATTGGCATATCATACGGGACGGCCCGGACAATTTCAGCTGGTTCATGATGGACACGGTACCCGCCGTCTACTTCCTCGAGCCAGACGTGTCCACCGAACGGAATATCGACTGCCTTATCGGGACGACGTATCTCCCACATGTTTCCGTTTTTGAGCCAGTTATCCGGGAGTTCGACTTGATAGCCGTCGATGATTTTTTGTTTAAATAAACCATACTGGTATCGAATTCCGTTCCCGTGTCCAGGTAGACCGAGAGCTGCCAACGAGTCTAAGAAACATGCTGCTAATCGTCCGAGCCCTCCGTTACCAAGTCCTGGTTCCGGCTCTTCTTCCGTCAAGTCTGCTAGGTCGTAGCCAAGTTCCTCTAATCCCTCGCGAGCTTCCTCGAGTACGTCTAAGCTCAGCAAGTTGTTGTACAGAAAACGTCCGAGCAAAAATTCGAGCGAGAAATAGTAGACTTGCTTACTCTTTTTATGGATATAGGTTTCCTTCGTGTGCATCCAATCTGATGTGACATATTCCCGGACCATGTAGGCGAGTGTTTGATACACATCATTCTCTGTTGCTTCACTCAGTGCTTTTCCGTGCATCGACACAAACCGCTCATTAAACCTCTTCTTGAACTTCTCTTTATCTTTAAACATGCCAAAACCTCATTTCTCTTAATCCCAATCAGTCAACAGATGGTGCGATGAGATGATAGAGTGCTAAATATTCATCGGCTGAGCGAATCCAGCTAAAATCTTCTTCCATTGCTGTCTCAATCAGATGCTTAAAGACTGGTTTATCTTGATAGACATCAATCGTTCGCTTGATCGCGTCAAGGAAGTCATGTGCATTATAATTCGAGAACGAGAAGCCATTTCCCTCTAATGTAAATTGATTGAATGGTGTCACCGTGTCTCGCAAACCACCTGTTTCACGGACGACAGGTAAAGAACCATACTTCATCGAAATCAATTGACTGAGTCCACACGGTTCAAAGCGTGACGGCATCAAGAACGCGTCGCTCCCTGCATAAATACGTTGAGCGAGTCCGACGTCAAAGCCGATGTATGAAGCCACTTTATCCGGACGAATTGTTGTCGCATGGTGGAACAAGCCCTCGTATTCCGCCTCACCTGACCCGAGAATGATAAACTGCGCGTCGAGTTCGAATAAATCAGGTAAAATGTGCGCAAGTAAATCAATTCCTTTTTGGTCGACAAGACGCGACACGAATCCGAAAAGTGGAACATCCGGATTGACCGGTAAACCCAATTCTTTTTGCAATGCTTCTTTATTTACTGCTTTTCCTTCTTCAGCCGTCTCAACATCATAATTCTCGACAAGATGCTCGTCTGTTTCCGGATTGAATTGACGGTAGTCAATTCCGTTTAAAATCCCACGAACATCGACTGCCCGGTGTTGCAAGATGGATTCTAGACTCTCACCATAGTACGGGTCCATGATTTCATCCCGATACGATGGGCTGACCGTCGTAATTTGATTGGCGTGAACAAGTCCCGCTTTCATATAGTTGACGAGACCGTTATGCGCAAGTCCATCCATCGTAAAGTGTTCATGACTGAGGCCAAGTAAATCGCCAAGAACTTCTTCCGGGAAAATACCTTGGTACTGCAAATTATGAATCGTAAAGACCGTTTTGATGTCTTGATAACGCTCAAGGTGTTGGTAATGAATTCGTAAGAAAGCTGGAATGACACCGGTCTGCCAATCATGACAATGAATGACATCTGGTACTTCCGCACGATCAAGGTGTTGAATCATCTCGAGCACCGCCCGGGAAAAGTATGCGAAACGCTCCGCATCGTCGTAATGACCATAAATAATCCCATCTCGATTAAAGTAATATTCATTATCGATGAAATAAAATGTGACACCATCCTGTTTCAGACGTAGGACGGCACCAAACTGTTGCCGCCAGCCGACGGGTACGATGAAATCGAATAAAAATTCCATTTCCGACTTGAACTGTTCTTTAATTTGACCATAGTTCGGTAAGACAACGAATACTTCCGCACCCTCTTCAGCAAGCGCTAAAGGGAGCGAGCCGACGACGTCAGCTAGCCCCCCCGTCTTGATGAAGGGTGTCGCTTCTGTGGCAGCAAACCATACCTTCATGATGACATCCCCTTTAAACGATTGTTTGTTTTTTGATGACGATCGGTTCTTCCGCCGTTCCACGAATCACTTGTCCACGTTTGACAGTGACTTCTTTATCGAGAATCGCGTATTCGACGACTGCACCTTCTTCGATGACCGATTTTTGCATGATGATTGAATTTTTAACACGAGCATGTTTCCCGACTTTCACACCCCGGAATAAGATGCTGTCTTTCGCTGTTCCTTCTAATTTACATCCATTCGCGACGAGCGAGTTCTTGATCGTCGAGCCTGGGAGATAACGTGTCGGTGGTTCATGCTTAATCTTCGTGTAGACATGTTGGAAATCATTGATTGCTCCCCACTGCTCGAGCAATAGCATGCTTTCACGGTAATACGAGCGTAGTGAGTGGATGACTTGTGATGTGCCCTGATACTCGTACCCATGAACATGCAGACGGTTCAACTGCGAGCGAATGATGCTTTGAAGCAAATCATATTCGCCACGACCGACTGCTTCGTCAACGAGACGGACGAACAGGTTTTTCGATAGGACGACTGTTTCCATATAGAATGTTTCGTCAGACGGTTCAAAACCGCGCGAACCAATCGCTGTCACTCGATTTTGATCACCAAAACGAATCGGACGGCAATATTTACATGGCAAGTCACGCTTCGTATAGACGACTGTGATGTCAGCATTCGATTCTTTATGTTCACGCAAGACATCGCGATAATCTACTGCCGATAACACATTCGAACCCGAAATCACGAGGTAGTTTTCTTTACTACGCAAGAAGAAGTCGCGGTGTAAATGGAAGTTTGATAAATCGCCCCGGAATTCATGGGCATCTTGTGATAATGCCGGTGGGAAGATATAGAGTCCCCCGTTCGAACGGTCAAGATCCCACTCTTTTCCCGACCCAAGGTGGTCCATCATCGCTCGGTACTTTTCAAGCGTAAAGACACCAATGTTGGCGATTTCATTTTGTACCATGTTCGTCAACGTGAAATCAATCAACCGATACCGTCCGGCGAACGGAACCGCGGCTAAATTTCGATGCTCCGTCAGTTCTTTAAAGAATCCTTCTTCTCCACTTAAATTAATGACACCCAATAGATCTGCTTTCATCGGTAGTTCCCCCTTATTGAATCGCTTCTTTTACGACTTCATTTTTCTTGATGACACTATTTGCCTCGATGACGAACACTTCGCCGCCCGGTGTACCGATTGTTGCGCCGTCTTCGACGACGACGCCGTCCGCTAAAATCGCACGATGAATCGTGACATCTTTTCCGATTTTGACATTCGGGAAAATGACCGAATCTTTCACGAGTGCACCTTCCGCGACATCAACGCCGTAGAAGAGAACGGAATGGTTGATTTCACCTTCAATGTGACAGCCTTCATTGATGATTGACGTTTCAATCGTCGCATTGTTTCCGATGTACTGTGGTTGTTGATTCGGGTTAACGGAATGTACTTTCCACGATGGTTCATACAAGTCGAACTCTGGTTCCGCTTCAAGTAAATCCATATTCGCTTCCCATAACGACTGGATTGTCCCAACATCTTTCCAATATCCTTTAAATTTGTACGCGCGAATATTTAAGTTTTCAAACAACATATTCGGAATAATGTTTTTCCCGAAGTCAAAGCTTGACTCGGCATCCCCGGCGTCTTGAATAAGGTGACGTTTTAAAATATCCCAGTTGAAGACGTATATGCCCATTGAGGCTAAGTTCGATTTTGGATTTTCAGGTTTTTCTTCAAACTCATTGATCCGTAAATCATCATCTGTGTTTAAGATTCCAAAACGTGGTGCTTCTTCCCACGGCACTTCACGGACTGAAATCGTTACATCTGCCCCACCTTGACGATGCTCTTCAATCATCTTCTCATAATCCATCTTATAGATATGGTCTCCAGATAGGACAAGGACATAGTTTGGATCGTATTGATTGATGTAACTCATGTTCCGATAAATCGCGTTGGCCGTTCCTTCATACCAGTTCTTTCCGTTTTGGGCTTGATATGGAGGCAAGATCGTTAATCCCCCGTTTCGACGGTCTAAGTCCCAGGCACTCCCGATTCCGAGATAACGGTTCAATTCTAGTGGTTCATATTGCGTTAAGACACCGACTGTATCGATTCCCGAGTTCGTACAGTTCGATAATGGGAAATCAATGATTCGATATTTCCCTCCGAACGCAACTGCTGGTTTTGCAGTGTGTTTCGTAAGTGCTCCTAGACGTTTTCCTTCTCCACCAGCAAGTAGCATTGCCACAACATTCTTTTTAGCCATTTCGTCCCCTCCAGTTTATGCTCTTTCTTTACAGTCAGACCATGATGTAGTTTTTATACAGATACTCTTATATACCCACCTTTTCTCTTTTTAATATAACATTCCTGCAAAATAGGTTTATTAAAATACGAAATTCAGAAAAAAATCTATTCCTTTGCTTAAAAGAGACCGATAATAAGAAGGAAATGTCTTTTGAGAGGAGTTTTCATGAGAATTACGACTGGCTACCTTTTATTAATTGGACTTACTATCGGTTTACTTTTGACGTTGTTTTCCGTTCGCGACCAACTCGAGACGTCCCGCAAACTTTTCCATTGGGCAGATGTACAGACGACCCGTCAACCATTGACGTCGTACAAACCGATCACTGTCACATACGGCAAAGAGAAGGTAAAGTTGTACGATGGACTTCGCCGTGATGATTTAACAGCAAATGCGTTACCTAAAAAGGTCGAACAAACCTTCATCGCTATCGAAGATCAACGTTTCTATCAGCATGGTGGTTATGATATTACAGGAATTCTTCGCGCATTCACTGAAAATCAATCGACTGACCAAAAAGGGCAAGGTGGCAGTACGATTACACAACAATTGGCTCGAATGACGTATCTTTCAAATGAAAAAACATATACTAGAAAAATAAAAGAACTTTTAATCGCCATTTCATTGGAGCAAAAATACTCCAAAAAAGAACTCTTAACGGCATATGTCAATCAAGCCTATTTCGCAAATAATATTTATGGAATCGAACTGGCATCATCGGCGTACCTCGGAAAAAAGGCGAACGATTTGACGTGGGCAGAAGTGAGTTATCTAGCGGCGATTCCAAACAACCCCACACTATACGATCCGTTACGTTCACCTCAAAATACAGAAAAACGTCAACAGCGGATTTTAAAAATTTTAGCAAATACAGACACGATACCAAAATCGATTAAAACAAAAGAAATTGCATTGTCCTTCAATAAGCCGGTCATCCCATTCCCTGACTATATTGATGCAAGTGTCAAGGAAGCAATCCGTCAAACGGCCGCCATCAAAAAATTAGATTATGAGGCCGCACAACAATATCTGCATCAACATGGCGCGACGATTGCGACTTATTTGGATTCAACGGAGCAAACACGGGCCAAACAATCCATCGTGGCACTACCTAAGGAAATCGAAGGTGCTTATGTTGGAATTGATGGACGAACGCATGGTGTGACAGCACTTGTCGGCCATAAAACTGACTTACCTGGTCAATTCAATCGGGCAACACAATCCTTTCGTCAACCGGGATCCACATTAAAGCCCTTACTCGTCTATGGACCATACCTCGAGAAAACAAAAGCCACGTTAAGTAGTCCTCTTGACGGTCGTCCTGTTTGCTTTGACGGCTATTGTCCTGAAAATAGCGGGAACCGGATTCTTGGTGAAGTCACACTTGCCGATGCCATTGCCTATTCCTATAACACGCCAGCCCTTCGTGCGTTTTCTGTCTCCTTCGCTGAAGGATTAAAAGCGATTCGTCCGTTTAAATTCAGCCAATGGTCGAAGCAAGACAATGCCTACACGAGTGCGTTAGGTGGATTAAAATATGGTGTTAGTCCTTACGAGTTAACGAATGCCTATACAACGTTTGTTAATGACGGCTTGTATAGTCCAGCATCCATGGTTCGAACCATCACCTTATCGAAAGGCGAAGGGACGCTGTATCGGCATACTGTTCAAAATAATCGCATTTGGTCGAGTCGGACAAACCAGGTGTTACGTAAAGGATTGACGAATGTCATGACATACGGAACAGGGCGTCTTGGTTATGATGCACGCCCCACTTATATCGGTGGAAAAACAGGGACGACGAATGATAATAAAGATATGTGGTTCGTCGGAATCAAAGATCAACACATAGGAGGGATTTGGTTAGGCGCAGACATCCCACGACCTTTCCCTGCCGAGGCCAACTCAACGCTTCAAGTAAGGACGTGGGCTAACATTCTACGCTGACGATCATTTCGGGAATAAAATCGCTTCGCCTAACGAATTGAACAAAGTCAATCCGACCCAGGCTAAGCCAGCCAGTAAGATGCCCCATGCAAGAAACAAAAAGACAATCAAGCCAATCGCTCCGGCCGCAGTCGTCATCTTGCTGATTTGAAAGGTATAAAAGAAAAAATAAATTAGGAATGAACTTGCTAATACGAGGCAGACGAGTGGGAACGATGTCATGAAAGCAAAGCTGATGCATCCACCTACGAGCAATAAAATGCTACCAGGTCGAAGCATACTGAGTGTCGTCCCAATCTGTTCCTTGATGAAGAAGGCAAACCCTAACTGATTGATTGTGTCTGAAATCAGTTTGAGCGTACTAAAAATCATAAAATAGACAATCAAAAAACCAAGCCAAACTAATAATTTAGTGTCACGTGCGCTCAAAATTTGTAACAATTCATTGTATACACCGACATCCTTTAGCCATGAGAGTGCTAACTCCGATGTCGCAATCGCAAGCGACGTACTGAACAACAGGATGCTAATCAACGGCGCATAACTTAACAGATAGACATTCGTCCGCATTTCCAATCTCCATTCATAGAAAATTCATATGTAGCACACAATTTCTCTTACAGGTATACTATAATAGATTATATCGGTTATTGAGACTGAAGGGGGAAGCAAAAATGGCATTTATTTTAATGATTGGTGTAAGTCTCGCTTTCTTGACAGCGATTTTCACTGCAGGCTACAACAAAAAACCTGAAGGTAACGAATAATAAAAAGGCGCTGATGCATCGAATAGGATGCGTCAGCGCTTTTTTGTGTTTAAAGTAGTCCAGCGTACCTTTGCTGCCGTAATGCTTCATACACGATAATTGCAGCCGTATTTGAGACATTTAGCGAACGAACTAAATTTGACTGCGGTAATCGAATACAACGATCTGCATTTTGGTCGATCACTTCAAGCGGTAAGCCTTTTGTTTCTCGACCGAATACAAAGAAGTAGTCTTCCTCGACATTTGACAAATCAATTTGACTTGGATACTGTTCCCCATACTTCGTGATGTAATAAAACTTCCCTTCCGGGTGCTTCTCCCATAATTCTTCGAGTGAATCATGATATCTTACATCAACAAACTCCCAATAATCGAGTCCGGCTCGTTTCAACTGCTTATCATCCGTTGAAAAACCTAATGGACGGATTAAATGAAGAACGGAATGTGTCGCAGCACACGTTCTTGAGATATTTCCTGTATTTTGAGGAATCTCTGGTTGATACATTACAACATGAATTGCCATTATCTTCTCTCTCCTATCTCATGCGCAAGTAGCGCTTGTTTATGATCGATTCCACTCGCAAACCCCGTCAACTTTCCGGATGCCCCGATGATTCGATGACAAGGATAAATCAGCGCGATCGGGTTTCGATTTAATGCCCCACCGACGGCTCGCGCTGCTTTTTCGGAACCCATCATTTTAGCTAATGTTCCATAACTCGCTGTTTCTCCGAATGGAATCCTTCGAAGATTCGTAAGAACACGCCGCTGAAAATCCGTCACGTCGAGGCGGCAACTAATGCGTTCTAGCGCATTTGGTAGACGATTTTCATAATCATCGAGAGCTTGTTTTAGATGCAGTGGAAGTGGCGCTTCGTACCGCTGTCCTTCTCGAACATATCGTTTAGCGCGCTCAGTATCAAGACCAAAATCTAAATAAACAACGACGTCGTCCTCCCAGGCAATCAGTAACTCTCCGAACGTGAACTTCACTTGTTTATACGGCATCGGGTTCCCTCCACTCCGACAAAAGACGCTCACCTTCCGTTTGGACATCCTGTGCGGAATCATTCATTAGTCGTTCTTCTACGTAACTTTTTTCATCGCCCCCCGCAATACGGCCAATCGCCCAGAGCGCGAGAGCCCGCATATCATCACGTGGATCTGTTTCTGCCATCAAGCGCAGAGCATCAAGCGCTGTCTTGTCTCGATAATGGACGAGTGCACAAATCGCATTTCGTTGAATCGGCTTCTTTCCACGCCATGCTCCTGAAAGCGAACCGAATTTCGCTTTGAATTCACGATTGCTGAGCGACAAGATTGGAATTAAGAGTGGTTTGACTTGTTCCGGGTCCGGCTGCAATTCAGCATGTTGTGTCGCATGTTTTTTTCGATTGTAAGGACAAACTTGCTGACATGTATCACAGCCGTATAAGCGATTACCTAATGCGTAACGGAAATCTTCCGGAATCAGCGTCTTCGTTTGGGTAATAAAGGAGATACAGCGTTTCGCATCAATTACCCCCGGCTCGACTAATGCATCCGTCGGACAGGCATCGATGCACTTATTACACGTTCCGCAGAGTTCTTCAACCGCTTGATCAGGAGGTAAGTAAAGATCTGTAATCAATTCACCGAGATAAAGATAAGATCCATGTTCTTCGCTAATGATCGAACAATTCTTTCCGCTAAAACCAATTCCTGCCCGTTCTGCGACGGCGCGATCGACGAGTTCACCAGTATCCACCATCGAACGTGTCTTTGCTCCAGGCGATAACTCTTCGATTTTTTTCTCTAGTAGCTGGAGTCGTTGATTCAGCGCCTGATGATAATCAAGCCCCCAAGAAGAGCGACCAAAAATCCCACGCCGTTCCCCGGCTTTCCCACGTGGTGCATCCGTTAACTTACTCGGGTAAGCAACTGCAATCGCGATGATTGATACCGCGTCATCTAGCAACAGTTTCGGAGTTGTCCGTTTTTCGAGATCAGGTTCTTCAAAACCAGATGCATAATTTTTATCCTGCTGATCAATCAATCGTTGTTTCATCGTTAAAAATGGATCGGCCGTCGTCACCCGAAACACATCGATCCCAATCTCTAAAGCATATGCTTGAAGTGTTTCTTTAAGTTGTTCTCCGCGCATGACAGATCCCTCCTTTCATCATTCTATCCTAAACAAAAAGAGCAATGTGTCAGATGAAAACGACACGTTGCTCTTTTAAATAAGCGGGTGAAGGGAATCGAACCCTCATCATCAGCTTGGAAGGCTGAGGTTTTACCACTAAACTACACCCGCATGGGTTAAAACTAAGATTGTGAAAAGGTAAAGCGGGTGAAGGGAATCGAACCCTCATCATCAGCTTGGAAGGCTGAGGTTTTACCACTAAACTACACCCGCAAGATACCGGTGGTCGGAATCGAACCGACACTCCAAAGGAACACGATTTTGAGTCGTGCGCGTCTACCAGTTCCGCCACACCGGCACAATCTCTTGCAAAACTATTGAATTGAAAAGAATTGGAGGCGCCAGTCAGAATCGAACTGACGATAGAGGAGTTGCAGTCCTCTGCCTTACCACTTGGCTATGGCGCCACTCGTTGGAGCGGAAGACGGGATTCGAACCCGCGACCCCGACCTTGGCAAGGTCGTATTCTACCACTGAACTACTTCCGCTTAAAAAGCTGGGCTGGAAGGGATCGAACCTTCGCGTGCTGGAATCAAAATCCAGTGCCTTACCACTTGGCTACAGCCCAATAATAAGAGGGCGACTGATGGGAATTGAACCCACGAATGCCGGAATCACAATCCGGTGCGTTAACCACTTCGCCACAATCGCCATAATAAACAGGGGCAGCAGGAATCGAACCCGCGCTGACGGTTTTGGAGACCGTAGTTCTACCGCTAAACTATGCCCCTATGGTGGTGGGGGGGGGCGGATTCGAACCGCCGAACCCGAGGGAGCGCCGCGTTTAGCCACTTCGCTACCCCCCCACAAATGGGAAATCAACTTCATTCTTCTATAAAAGGTGGCTTTGGACGGAATCGAACCGCCGACACGAGGATTTTCAGTCCTCTGCTCTACCGACTGAGCTACAAAGCCTTAACAATGGCGGTCCTGACGGGATTCGAACCCGCGATCTCCTGCGTGACAGGCAGGCATGTTAACCGCTACACCACAGGACCGTATGTATTGCGGGGGCCGGATTTGAACCGACGACCTTTGGGTTATGAGCCCAACGAGCTACCAGACTGCTCCACCCCGCGATGATAAAAATGGTGACCCGTACGGGAATCGAACCCGTGTTACCGCCGTGAAAGGGCGGTGTCTTAACCGCTTGACCAACGGGCCATCGTAGTAAAATTGAAACGTTACATATAATTATGGCGGAGAGCAAGGGATTCGAACCCTTGAGACGCTTATGACGCCTACACGATTTCCAATCGTGCTCCTTCGGCCACTCGGACAGCTCTCCAGTGAACGTGGTGAAGAAGTTATTAATGGCTCCGCAAGTAGGATTTGAACCTACGACCTACCGGTTAACAGCCGGTTGCTCTACCACTGAGCTATTGCGGAACGATCGCCTGGCAGCGTCCTATCCTCACAGGGGGAAGCCCCCAACTACTTTCGGCGTTCAAGTGCTTAACTTCCGTGTTCGGCATGGGAACGGGTGTGACCACTTGGCTATCGCCACCAGACATCTATTATCTTAACATTATGTTTCCATAACGTCAAGCACTTTTTTTGAAAGGCTCGCGCCCTCAAAACTGAAGTCATCAACAATCATCTGCTAGAACAAGGCCTCGACCGATTAGTATCACTCAGCTCCGCATGTCACCATGCTTCCACCCGTGACCTATCTACCTCATCGTCTCTGAGGGGTCTTTCTTGATTACTCAAAGGGAAATGCGCCTTTCATCATCGGACCATGCGGTCCGAAGAACTATCCGGTATTAGCTCCGATTTCTCGGAGTTATCCCAATCCTTGAGGCAGGTTCCTTACGTGTTACTCACCCGTCCGCCGCTCATTCCACTCACTTCCCTCCGAAGAGTTCCGTGAGCTTCCTGCGCTCGACTTGCATGTATTAGGCACGCCGCCAGCGTTCGTCCTGAGCCAGGATCAAACTCTCCATAAAGTGTTTGACTTGCTCGTTTTTGTGACTAAAAGTCACGTTGACGAAGCTTGCGCTTCATTCATTGTTTGTATCCGAAGATACGTTTTTTGCCTCATCGTTCAGTTTTCAAAGTTCGTCGTGTCGTGTTAGCGACTTTAATAAGATATCATGGAATAACTTAACCGTCAATCCTTTTTCTTATTTTTTTAATTTGCTTTCGTCGTTCAGAGCGTGTCGCCCTGTCGACATGTATTAATATACTATCTCAAAATAGTAACGTCAACAGATTTTAATAAAAAACTTTTAATTATTTTTTTCTTCTATATATAGTATTTTCGATTCGCGATAAAAAACATATGAACCAATCGTTTAAACGACTGGTTCATATGTTACGAGTTCCACGCCCGTACCTTTTGTTTGACGATAAGAGATGCGAATTAACCCTTTACGCATAAAGAAATCGACTAAACTACCTAAATCAACCTTCAGTTCCTGCAATCGTTCATTTTCCATTAGTTCATACATCGTCCACGGGATTGTTCTTTCACGCATCACTTCAAATAAATACTTTCCACCGGATAATACTTTCGATTGAAGTAGATGTTCCAGACCAATCAAAGCTAAATGGATTCGCAATTCAAGTGTTTCTTCACTTAATAGTAATTGCTGGTATAACTTGTACACTTCCGGATCATCCATGCGAGCTTGTTCCCAGACGACAATTTCAGGATGTGCTCCTTTTTCAAGAACGGAAAGCCGTGCTAAATGATGTAAAGCATGATGCACGTGCGTGTAAGCATCATAGTAGTTACCGCGACTAAAGAGATTACGCCCGTCTTGAAAACGACGTAGTAGTTTCGCAAAAGACAGTGACATTTGCAGGCAACGTTCTGCTTCCGGGAAATTCAACAGCCTTTTTTTCATATCAGTTAAATAATCATTGCGTTCAAAAATAATTGTTCCTTCGGATATCCAATGGACAGCTCGCCGATTCGCGTTCAGTACAATCCATCGTGACAGTACATCTTCATGGACGACATGAAGTGACACCTTGAGTGTATCTAGGCGGTAGTGTTTGATTGTCCATTCAATAGAGGAGTCCCGTGTAACAACTAGTAACAGTATATCAAATTGGTCCGTCAATGAATCCTTCGGTTGCTGTTTTTCAACAGCGATGATCCCTTGCGTTTCTTGATAGGCAGCATATTCGGAATAAATTGTTCTTGTGACTTGTTCCATTCAATTCTCACCCTTCTTCACTCATACTCATCCGTTACCATTTTCGACAAAAATTCATTGTTTCCTTCTTCAGGACATAAGCTACAATATGCTAGACTGTCGTTAGGGGGAATTCAATTGAAAAAACAACGCAAGAATAAAATAAACCGCGCCCGTAACTTGGCGATGTTCCTCGTTTTTGGTGGAATGCTCGTTATGTATGGCGGTCTTCTATTAAAACAATTTGAAATCATCATGGTTATTTTAATGCTACTCGGTTTTGTCATGGTCTTAGCGAGTACTGCCTTATATTTCTTGATTGGTTTAACTTCAACGAAAGCAGCCGTCGTCACTTGTCCGAACTGTGGAAAAGAAACAAAAGTCCTCGGTCGCGTCGATTTATGTATGCATTGCGATGAGCCACTCACGATGGACCAAGAACTTGAAGGAAAAGAATTCGATGAAAAATACAATAAACACAATAAACGAGCTCCCCGTTAAAGGAAGCTCGTTTTTATTGTACGTTTGATTGGCATTCAGGACACGTCCCGTATACTTCGAGACGATGACGATCTACTTTAAATCCAGTCAAATGTGCAGCGACCGTCTCGACATCATCGAGAACCGGATAATTGAAGTCGACGATTTTACCGCACCCTTCACATATCATATGATAATGACGTGTCGTAACGAAATCGAATCGGCTCGAAGCGTCTCCATAGTTCATCTCTTCAACGATTCCTTTTTCACGGAAAACACGTAAATTATTATAAACTGTCGCCACACTCATATTTGGAAAACGATGTTCGAGCGCACGATAGATATCATCTGCCGTCGGATGCGTATGTCCTGTCGTCAAGTATTCCAAGATTGCGTGACGTTGTGGTGTCATGCGAACGCCCGAGTCCCGTAAAGATCGTACTGCGTCATCTAGCATTTCGTTAGCCACGTCCATCCCCTCATTTCTATCTTTCATTGATTATTAGATTGTAATCTTTATAATTAGTCTACCTACATTATTCCCGTCCGTCAACGGCTCTGCTTCTGATTTGACGTCCGTGATACAATCATATCGTGATATTTTTCACGAATCAACGATTGGAGGAATCATCCATGTCAACCCATTCTACACGCCCGACATCCGAGGCGTTATACGACGTTGCCCAAAAATGTATCGTCGGAGGTGTCAACAGTCCATCCCGCTCTTTTAAGGCCGTCGGAGGAGGCGCCCCCGTTTATATGGAACGTGGAGAAGGTGCTTACTTTTACGATGTCGATGGCAATCGTTATATCGATTACTTAGCCGCTTACGGTCCAATCATCACCGGGCACGGGCATCCACATATTACGGAAGCGATTACGCATGCGGCGCAAAATGGTCTCCTATATGGTACGCCTCACCGTCTAGAAATCGACTTCGCACATAAGCTTCAACAAGCGATTCCGTCTTTAGAAAAAGTTCGCTTTACGAATTCAGGAACCGAGGCGGTCATGACGACGATACGAGTCGCGCGTGCCTACACGGGTCGTGAACTCGTCGTGAAATTCAGCGGCTGTTACCACGGACATTCTGATTTAATGTTGATTGCAGCAGGAAGTGGTCCAGCAACACTCGGTTCACCGGACTCTGCCGGTGTAACGAAAGCAACAGCGAAAGAAGTCTTGACAACACCGTTCAACGATGTTGAAGCCTATCGTCAAATCATGGCTGAATGGGGCGATCAAGTTGCCTGTGTCCTCGTCGAACCGATCGTTGGGAACTTTGGGATTGTCGAACCGCATCCTGGATTCCTCGAAGCCATCAATGAGATTACTCATGAGTACGGCGCACTCGTCATCTACGATGAAGTCATCACGGCGTTCCGCTTCACATACGGCAGTGCTCAAGAACTATTGAATATCCGTCCTGATATGACGGCACTCGGCAAGATCATCGGTGGTGGTCTTCCGATCGGTGCATACGGTGGTCGTAAAGACATCATGGAACACGTTGCTCCGCTCGGTCCTGCTTATCAAGCTGGAACGATGGCTGGAAATCCGGCATCGATGGCAGCAGGTATCGCTTGCCTAGAGTTACTTGAACAGCCTGGTGTCTACGAAGAATTCGAACGTCTCGGTGCGAAGCTCGAACAAGGGATTCTCGAGGCTGCTGCTACTCATGACGTCACGATTACAATCAATCGTCTAAAAGGAGCTTTGACGGTCTACTTCACGGATGAGACGGTCACTGACTACCTCGGTGCGGAGCGCGCAAATAGCGAGATGTTCGGTCGTTTCTTCAAATTGATGCTCGAGCAAGGCATTAATCTTGCCCCTTCAAAATACGAGGCGTGGTTCTTGACGACGGCTCACACGGACGCAGACATCGATGAGACGATTGCTGCCGTCAACCGTGCGTTCGCACAATTGTAAGCTGTTCATTCTTTATACAAAAAGGCTATTCCGAAAAAAACGGAATAGCCTTTTTTCATTCGACGAGCTCGAGGTTCTGAATCGCGTACAGTTCAAAATATGCGCCACGTTTACGCATCAACTCTTCATGACGACCGAGTTCCGTGATTTGACCATTTTCAATCACGACAATCTTATCGGCATCCGTAATCGTCGACAGACGGTGGGCGACAGTAAACGTCGTCCGTCCTTTCGCGAGACGCGCAAGCGAATCTTGAATCATCGATTCACTTTCTAGATCTAGCGCACTTGTTGCTTCATCCAGAATGAGAATCGGTGGGTTCTTCAAGAAGACACGGGCAATCGCCAAGCGTTGCTTTTGTCCCCCTGACAGTTTAACGCCTCGTTCTCCGACCGCCGTCTTGTACCCTTGCGGCAGCCGTTCAATGAACTCGTGTGCATTCGCCGCCTTCGCAGCAGCAATTACTTCTTCATCCGTCGCTTCCGGGTTCCCCATCTTGATGTTCATTTCGACCGATTCACTAAAGAGAATCGATTCTTGCATGACCATTCCGATTTGGTCGCGTAAGCCACGCAATTTCAAGTTTCGGATGTCGACACCGTCAAGCGTAATCCGTCCAGACGAAACATCATAAAAACGAGGAATCAGACTGACGAGCGTCGATTTCCCGCCTCCCGACATTCCGACGAAGGCGATTCGTTCCCCCGCCTGGACGTCGAGCGTCAACCGGTTGATCGCAAGTTCGCCATCTTCTTCATACGAGAAGCTGATGTCTTCGAACTGGACGTTTCCTTTAACAGCGACCGGATCTTTCGCATGTGCTTTTTCCGTAATATCATACGGTTCGTCTAAAAATTCAAACATCCGGTCCATCGAAGCAATCGATTGTGTCAACGTAGTGGACGAGTTGACGAGGCGACCGAGCGGTGCATACAGACGGTCGATGTAGCCGATGAAAGCGACCATCGTCCCGATTGTTACTTGTCCGTTCAAGACGAAAAAGGCAGCCGTACCAAAAATCAAAATCGGTGCAAAGTCGGTAATCGTCGAAACGACGACGTAGGTCCGTGCATTCCAGTTCGTCTGACGAAGTGCCGCTTTTAAGAAACCATCATTTTGACCTTTGAACGCTTTGTTTTCATGTGGTTCAAGGGCGAAACTGCGGATAACTGCCATTCCGTTGACCCGCTCCGTCAAATGTCCTTGGAGTTCCGCAAGTGCTGCTGAGCGATCGCGCGTCAAACTGCGGAGCCGCCCATAAAAGAACTTCACGGCAAAGGCATAAAACGGCAATGGGATGATTGCGACGAGCGTCAATTTCGGATTGATCGTCCACATGATGGCAATTGCGATAAAAATCGTAATCATATCGAGCCATAAGTTCATCAAACCCGTTACAACAAAATCTTTTGTTTGTTCGACATCGTTGATGATTCGGGAGATGACTTCGCCGGTTTTCGTGTTCGAATAAAAGCGAAGTGATAATTTCTGAACATGATCAAACAAATTATTCCGTACGTCGAACAAAATTTTCGACGCCGACCACTGTGCTAAATACTGACGGACGAATTCAAGTGGTGGTTTGACGACGAGGAAGACGAAGAAGCCCGCTCCAATCAAATACGCCAGTTCCTTACTCCGCTCTGCAAGCGGTACCGTATTATCGGTCAGGAGGTTATCGATGATGTACTTATACAGTAACGGTAATCCTAACGGAATCGAAAACTTGATGATTCCGACGAACACCGTCAAGAGGATTTGTTTTTTGTACGGCTTGACGAACTGCATGTAGCGACGAATCGAACCTGGTGTCTTATTTTTCTGTTGTTGAGTTTCCTTACCCATGATGATTCACTTCCTTCAATTAAAAAAAGACGATGGCGAACCATCATCTCCGATATCTTGTTTCATATTCACGATACCACGTTTCAACGAATGCCGGATTGAACGGACCTTTCCGACTTCGAATCCACTGGATTAAAATCTGGACGTTGTCCTTCAGGATACGATCAATCGCTTTCGGATAATTCATTTCCCGGCGATGTTTCTCGTACTCATCCTCATCCAAAATCATATACGACATGTCCGGATACACCTTAATGTCTAAATCATAATCAATGTACTTGACTGCTCGATCCTTTTCATCAAACGTCGAAGGTGACCCTAGGTTACAGTAATAGTAGATTCCATCCTCTCGAATCATACAGATTACGTTAAACCAGAGTTCTGTCGAAAAATAACAAATCGCGGGTTCGCGTGTCCGCCACTGACGACCATCCGATTCACTGACCATGATTCGATCATTGAATCCAATCAATTCTTCTTCCGTCGATTTAAGCACGAGCGTTTCTTCCCAAACTCTGTGTAAGCTGCCATTATGTTTGAAACTTTGAATCTCAATCTTGCTACCTTCTTTTGGGAATCGACTCATGTGCTACTCCTTTCTGAAGCTTTTTTATTCAATTTTTCTATACTCTCGTGCTTATTATACCCATTTTCAGAACACATGAAAAACGAAAGGGTACTTTTTCAGAAAAATGACTGTGATTTATTAACTAAAGTAGTCTAAAATCGCGCGTTTCCGTTGATCGAACATCGGTTTGAGAATCAGTAGATCGACAATCATTTTCGGAAAATAAGATTTATAGAGTAATTCATCAATCATGTAGACCCCGTCCGGACGCTGTTCGACACGGTGGAGATGACACCAAGTAGCGAACGGGAACGGGACCTTGACTCCTACATCAACGAAAGCATGTTGACCGACAATCGGAATCAGTGACTCCCACTCGACGAAAATGGGCGGAAGACCGACTTTAAGCTGAATCGTGTTTCCGGCGATTGTCCGCGTATCACCAATCGTTTTCACTTTCGGGAAAACCGTCATTCCCGTTAATGCTTTCGCATCGCCTAAAAACGTCCAAGCCTGCTCTAACGTCGCTGTTACTTTCGTTTCCGTACGAAATGTATTCATGTAGTCTCCTCCTTTAATAGACGATCGATTTTCATTTGTGCGACTGATATCGGCTGCTTGACGTACGTTGCTTCATCCATCAGTACCGTTCCTTCAGGTTGCGTCGCGACACGGTAAATACTGACTTCCCAAATCCGGTGTGAAAAGATATGTTTAATCTTCCCGACATACGTTCCGGGTACGGTTTCCGTCGATTCGACTAACGGATATTGCCACATACCCGCGAGCAGTCCCGTATCCGGTCGCTGTTCGACTGCAACTTTCCCTGCTTCTTCGTAGACGAGAGCGTCGTATTGAATCGTCTGCGTTTTTCCTTTTTTCGTTTTGACCGGTAACTCACCTTGGGCATTTCGCTCGTACGCAAAACAGACGTCATTGACGGGACATAACCCACACATCGGAGACTTCGGTGTACAGACGATTGCCCCGAGCTCCATCAACCCTTGGTTGAAGCTCGACGGATCAAGCGGATCAATCAGTTCATGGACCGCTGCCTCGAACAGTTTCCGTGTTTTCGGTGCGGCGATGTCTTCATAAATCCCAAGCACCCGCGATAAGACGCGCATGACATTTCCATCGACTGCCGGTTCCGCCTGACCGTAAGCAATTGACAGGACTGCTCCCGTCGTATACGGTCCGACACCACGTAAGCTTTCAAAAATTTCTTTTTCGTCAGGAACAATTCCGCCATATTTTTCAACAACTTCTTGAACGGCGATTTGAAGATTCTTAACACGGGAATAGTATCCTAAGCCTTCCCAGTATTTTAAGACTTCGCTTTGCTCTGCCGCCGCTAAATCGTGCGGCGTCGGAAAACGGTCCGTGAAGCGATTATAATAAGGGATGACGGTATCGACACGCGTCTGTTGTAACATGATTTCACTAATCCAGATGTGGTAAGGATTTTTAGTTTCTCGCCATGGTAACTGGCGTTGTTCACGTAAAAACCATGCGACCAATTCGGTTGTGAACGTTCGTTTGTTAAAGTTTATGAAATATTCTTGAACGGGGATCAAATGTCTACCTCTTTTCTACAAAAATACGTTATAGTGAATGAAAATTACCCGGAACGCTTACACTTGTTTGTTTATCCGTACCATTACTACTTTTAGAGGAGCGAATTCGCATTGGATACTGGTACACATATCGGAATGGGACTTTGTCTCGCCGCCATCGCAACACTTGAACCGGATGTCGCAGCAAGCGCAACACTCTTTGCTGCCGTCACGACCACTGCCTTAGTCGGATCGCACGCCCCCGACTTTGACACGGTTTTTAAATTTAAAGGGAACGGTGCTTACTTGACGCAACACCGTGGAAAATCCCATGGATTGATTGCCCTACTCGCTTGGCCGTTACTCTTATCAATCGTCATCGGTACCTTATTCGGCGTACCACCTACTTCATTATGGCTGATGGCGCAGATCGCTGTCGCCCTTCATGTCTTCGTCGATCTGTTTAACGCCTATGGTACACAAGCTCTGCACCCCTTCAAACAGACCTGGATTGGTTGGGGTGTCATCAATACGTTTGATCCGTATTTATTTACGATGTATTACGGCGCTTTCGGGATCTGGGTCCTGACACGCGCGACCATCGTTATTTTCCCGATTTTAATCGTCATCGTCGCGATTTATTACGCCGTGCAGTTTAAACTCCGAAATGATGCCCTGGCGACGGCAGCCCGTTACTATGGCGGGGCCCACAAGTTATTCATCTCACCCGGAATGAAGTGGGACGAGTGGCACGTCGCAGCACGACTGCGCGACGACTATTCCGTCGTCAAAATCAACTCTGGTGTCGTCGTCGAATGCGGAAACTTCCGCATCAAAGAGGAACCGCATGGGGATGTACTCTATGAAGTCGTCAAACAAAATGAGGACTTGAAAGCTTTCCTCGCCTTCTCAAAAATCCACACGTATACGGTATCCCGAAAAGACGGCATCGTCGAATATCGTTTCACGAACTTACGGTACTTCACAAAAGATGTCTACCCATTCGTTGCCGTCGTCCGAATCGATGAGGCGTCCCAACAAATCGTCAGTTCCTATACGGGTTGGGTCTTTAGCGAACGGACGCTGCAAAAGAAACTGATTATCCCTGCTTTATAAACAAAAACTCCGTGTCCGTGGTCAACCGACCAAGACAGGGAGTCTTTTTCTGTTCATTTACTGGACGTCGCGTCCGAGCATCAAGTGCTTAAACTTTTCATTCGATGTATTGAAGCGGTGCAACATCGCGCCATGTTGTTTGATTTGTTGCTCGACGAACCGGACGGCGACAGCCTCACCTTGATATTTTTCGCCTGCCCGGGCAAGCGTCGCCTCAAAATCTTCCCAAAGGACTTCGACCCATGTCAATGCCTCGATTGGCGTTAATACCGGATTGACGGCTTGTAATTCTCCTGCTAGTTGCTCTAGTGCCGCTGTGCGGTTTTCTTCCATCATACACCCTCCTCAGAATGAATCAGCGCAAGCGGAATCGCGACTTCGTTGACGGTTCCTTCAAAATGCCCCCAACCCATGACGCCGTTGACGAAATGTAATTCGAATACCGCCTCTTCCCCTTCGACTTGGTAAAGTTGTCCGGTTTCGAACTGACTTGCATCGACGAGATAACTTTGTGCCATCGCGATTTTCCGAATGACAACTTCGACTTCACTCATGTTCCCATGCTGCTCCGCTTTTCTTTTTTGTTCGTTTAGTTTCGTGACGAGCATTTCTAATTCGTATTTCGATAATTGACTCATCCGTGTTTCCATCAAAAAACTCCCCCTCTTCGTCATTAGTATATACGAAAAGGAGGAGTCATATCATGGTGTTAGCTCGATTTCAGCTCAAGATTCCGTTTGCTTTGAAGGGCGTACATCTTCGCGTAAATCCCTTTTTCCGACAAGAGCACGTCATGTGTACCACGCTCCATGATTTGACCGTGATCGAGGACGATGATTTCATCGGCATCTTTAATCGTCGACAACCGGTGCGCGATGATGAAGGTCGTCCGTCCTTTCGTCAACGTCAGCAAGGCTTCTTGAATCATCGCTTCCGTCTCGGAATCGACACTTGCCGTCGCTTCGTCAAGAACGAGAATCGCGGGATCAAAGGCAAGCGCACGGGCAAAACTGATTAATTGCCGTTCCCCCGCAGACAAGGTCGCACCTTTTTCGATGACCGGTTCGTCTAAGCCATGCGGAAGTCGATCGATGAAGCGGTCTGCTCCGACGGCAACGATTGCCTGGCGGACACGCTCTTCCGAAATCGATGGATTATCCAGTGTAATGTTCGAACGAATCGTTCCTGTAAACAAGAACGGATCTTGTAAGACGATTCCCATGTGGTCACGGACCGCTTGTTTCGGTAACGTCGTAACATCTTGTCCGTCAATCAGGAGATGACCGGACGAAGGATCATAAAAACGCATCAACAGGTTCATGATTGAGCTTTTCCCACTCCCCGTATGCCCGACGAGGGCGATGGTCGCACCAGGACGTGCCTCAATCTCGATTTGACGTAAAACCGGATACCCCTCTTCATAGCTGAATCCGACGTCTTTAAACTCGACGCGCCCTGAGAAACGGGGAATCCGACCTTGTTCGACCGGTTCACCTTTTTCGTCGAGCAACTGGAACATCCGGTCGGCCGAGACGAGTGCTTGTTGGAGCGGTGACAGTTGATTCATGATTTGTGTGACCGGTTCGAACAGACGCGACACGTAATCAATGTAGGCATAGAGAATTCCGAGTGATAAAAATGTCCCGTTCGTTAAACTTTGACCGGCAACGACCCAAATCAATAAGGCGAGCGTCAAGTTTTTTAAGAAATACGATAAGTTGTGTGACATCAATGCATCGAGCCGTAACAGTTTCGCACGGGTTTGATAGTTTTCTTCATTTTTCTGTTCGAATTCAGCGAGCACTTCTGCTTCACGGGCGTACGACTGAATGATCGGCATCGTCTGGATGTTTTCATTCAATTGTCCGTTCATATCCGCGACGAGTGCCCGGACTTTAAAGTTGTTTTCCGTCGCAAACTTTTGGAACAGTTGAATCCAAAAATAGACGATCGGGATAATGGCTAAGGAAACGAGACCCAGCCGGACATCCAGGAAGAACATCGCGACGAGAATCCCTGCCATCGTGATGATGCCTGAGAACACACGCGCCAGGACACCGAGGTAGAGATCCCGGATCGTCTCCGTATCGTTCGTGACACGACTGACGATTTTACCAATCGGTGTCTGATCGAAGTAACGGACCGGCAAGCGTTGCAGATGTGAAAAGACATCAAGCCGCATCCGTTTAACGATTTTATGCGCTGAGCGTTGCAATAAGATTTGTTGGACCCAGTTCAGGCCCGCTGCGATCAACAGCAAAATGATATAAAAGAGCGATAACCAACCAATCGCCTTTAAGTCCGAGGCATAAAAATCATAGACTTGTCCTTGCGTGAGCTTTTCGACACCGGCGTACCGAAACGTTTCCTCTCCTCGCGTGACAGTTAACGTGTCCCCCGCGACTTGACGTTCGCCACCACTGACGACTTGTTCCGGAACGAAATAATACCCCGCCTTCGACTGGACGATCGAGATCGGACCGATGACCGCCGACTTCGGAACGTCTTGCGACTTCGCAAAACGTCGTCCGTCATAACCGACCGTCCCCCCCGATTCGACTTCCACCCAGTCTTTTTCGATTGCGACGATGTGTTCGTCGATGATGATTTTTGCGATATACGGTCCTGTCAGTTCGGCTCCGACCGCTAAAACGAGCAGGAAAAGCCCGAGAAAGATTGCGCGTTTCTCATGCATCGCATAGCGGACGAGTGAACGAATCGTCGTTTTCCGTCTGACGGGATCGAGTAAATAATTTTCTTGTTCAGTCAATTTCAGCACCTCCTGCCTTACGTTTCTTCACTTTGTCGTTCGAATTGTTCTGCATACCAGCCACGTCGTTCCATCAGCTGTTCATGCGTTCCCCGCTCACTGATCACGCCGTCTTGTAAGACGAGAATTTCATCCGCATGCGCGACGGCAGACAACCGGTGCGCAACGATCAATGTCGTTGACTGATGACGGTTCGTCCGGATCGCGTCGATGATTTGTGATTCCGTTTTCGCATCAACGGCTGACAACGAGTCGTCGAGCAACAGCAACTCCGGTTTCTTCAACATCGCCCGGGCAATCGACAAGCGTTGTTTCTGTCCACCGGAAAGCGTGACTCCCCGTTCTCCGACCATCGTTTGTAACCCTTGGTCAAGCGTCTCGACATCCGTCGTAAAGGCCGCTAAACGAATCGCTTCTTGCAACTCAGCTTCTGTTGCCTCACCCGCCCCGAACAAAATGTTATCGCGTACGGATTTTGAGAAGAGTAGATGCTCTTGCGAGACATAGCCCGTCCACCCGCGGACGGTCTCCAGTGCGACGTCTTCATAGGGGGTTCCATTTACTTTCAACATGTCTCGTCCAATCGGATACTCCCGTAAAAATTGGCGTAAGAGCGTTGTTTTCCCAGATCCAGTCGGACCGACGATTCCAATCGTCTGTCCGTGTTTGATCGTCAAATCAATCCCGTGTAACGACGGATGATTCATCTCTGGATACGTAAACGTCAAGTTAGCCAGAGTAATCATTTCCGGTCGCACAACTTCGACTTTCGGTGTCGATGTAATCAGCGGTTTGACACGCATCGTCGCTTCTAAGCGATCGAGACTCGCCGTCCCGCGCTGGATGACGTTGATGAGCTCACCGAAGGCATACATCGGCCAAATCAACATCCCGAGGTAAATATTGAAAGCGACGAGCTGACCGAGCGTAATATCGTTCGTAAAGACAAGGTACGTCCCGAACGATAGACCAATTAAATAGCTGACACCGACCAATAACTTGATGATCGGTTCGAATAAGACGTCAATTTTTGCGACATGCATGTTTTTTTCGAAGACATCCGTCGTCGTGTCATCGAATTTTTTGACATCGATCTCTTCTTGGACGAACGAGCGGATGACACGAAGTCCGGAAATCGATTCGACGACCTGGTCATTCATCGTTCCAAACGCATCTTGGGCGACGATGAAGCGGCCGTGAATTTGACTTCCGAGCTTGTTCATCGCATACGCGAGGAGCGGCATCGGAAGGAGTGCCGCGAGCGTCAGTTTCCAATCAATCGCGACCCCCATCACGACGAGGGTGATCGCCGTCATATTCAACGAATCGACAAGTGTCAACACACCGAATCCGGCTGTTCGTTCGACCGCTTTTAAGTCATTCGTCGCAAGCGCCATCAAATCTCCTGTTCGGTTCTTTTGATAGAATGTCGGCGTCAATTTTAATAAATGTGTAAAGAATCGGCTTCGTAATGTCCGTTCGAGTAAAAATGCCGTCCCGAACAATTTCGCGAGCCATAGATACGTCAAAATAAACGAAGCGATCGAAATTACGAGCAGTCCGACGACATATTGAATCAGTGTCGTCCGGTCCATCGACCCGGACCGTAACCCGTCAATCACTTTTCCAATCAGCCACGGCGGCGTTAAATCAATAAAACCCGTGATAATTAAGAGTACGACGGCAATCAGATAAGATGTTTTGTGTTCTTTTAGAAACCAACTGAGTTGGCGAAATAATCGCACGATGGTTCCCCCCTTTGTGTCATGTTATGGTGTTCCTTTTTTCCGAACGCACAAAAAAGGCATACTGATTTCCGGAAGCAGTCCGAGAATCAATATGCCTTGAAAAGACGATATGAATCAAAAATATGGTCTGCGCGCTCGGGGAACGGATTCCCTGTCAATCGCACACTAAAATGAGTGTTTATACGAGTTCGAGAGTCTCCGCCATATTCAACTGTCCAATAGTAGATGCGATAACAAGTTGCTTTTTCATGTGACGGTTCCTCCTTTTCTTAATCTGAGCGTAGAATAGCACAATTGTCGGACAATTGTCAATTTTCCATCTTGCTATTTAGGAGAATGAGTTTTCAATTTTTTCAAAAGGAAAGACGCTTGTTAGATTCCTTCTTCTTCTTGCTTGACCTGTTCGATGACTGTTGCCACGATTCCATATGGGAACCCTTTTCGAACGAGTGCTTGTTTCGTTTTTTGTTCTCGGGCAAATGGCTCCAGTTTATGATATTTCGGATAATATTTACGCGCTTGATAGAGCGCCGCCTCTTCTTCCGCGTCGACTTCGACTTCCTCAAAGACGATTTGAACCCCTTGTTGCGTCACTTCTGAAGAAAAACCACGTTGCATCAGAGTTTGTTGCAGTTTCTGTTTCAATTCCCGGACCGAACGCCGCGCTAATTCCTTTTGTTTTTGGCGCAAGAACTTGACGACCTTCTCAAGCTCTTCTTCTTCCGTAAACTGTCGTAACGCTTCATCGATAAACTCTTTTTTTACCTTCAATGCTGCTAAATCACGCCGGATTCGTCCCGGACCTTGGGGAGTCGTCGCTTTTTTCGTCGCCGTATAGGCAAGGGCAAACTGCTGGTCATCGATATACTTTTGTTCCGTCAGGCGCTGAATCGCATGTTTGATTGCGTGTTCCGGCGTTTCCTTTTCGATCAAATGCGTTTCGACTTCGCTCGTCGCCCGCATCCGGTAAGACAAATGGTTCAACGACAACCGGTAAGCTTTTTGTTCTTCTTCCGCCGTCAACACTTCCTTGACGAAGTCGTCATCGATTTCCTTATCACGCTCAAGGTTATATTTAATTAAGATGTCAACATCGACGGCAAACGCATACTCTTCTTTTCCGTCCCGTTCGATATAGATATTAAACCGTTCATTATTTTTCTTTTGGGTTGAAATCCGTTTAATCTTCAAGGGGGTATCCTCCTATATGAAACTGAATACTTAACGATAACATGCTTCCTCATGTTTGAGTGAAACTGACAAACGGGAACATATGTACAAGATTGTTGAAAGGGATGATACAGATGAAGATTGCGATTACAGGTGGGACAGGAATGATTGGGCAGGCGCTCTCGAAACGATTGATTGCGGAGGGGCATCATGTCTATATTTTGACCCGGTCCGTACAAGACAACACAGAACACACTACTTACGTTGAGTGGTTGACGTCGTCCGCCGCTCCAGAACAGCAGCTTGAAGGTATCGATGCCTTTATCCACCTGGCTGGCGCTTCCATCAATGATGGTCGCTGGACGGAAGAACGGAAACAAACGATTCTGCAAAGCCGGATCGATTCGACGAAAGAGTTAGTCCGCATCAACCAGGCATTAACAACGAAACCGGCTGTCGTCCTCTCCGCTTCCGCTGTCGGCATCTATGGACAGGACCGGCACCAGACATTCACGGAGGAACAGCCACTCCCGCCGACAAGTGACTTCCTCAGTCAAGTCTGCGTCAAGTGGGAAGCGTTAGCCCAACCAATCGCTGACCTCGGGATTCGGCTCGTCCATCCGCGGATCGGTGTCGTCCTTAGTAAAGAAGGCGGAGCCTATCCATTGATGCGCCTCCCCTACA
Organism: Exiguobacterium sp. N4-1P; assembly: GCF_002214325.1. NCBI lineage: Bacteria > Bacillati > Bacillota > Bacilli > Caryophanales > Exiguobacterium > Exiguobacterium sp. N4-1P. The sequence continues at coordinate 626,905 of NZ_CP022236.1, read as the reverse complement.
AGCTTTTCGGCGGCGGGACGATGGGCGACGGAAAGCAATGGGTCTCTTGGGTTCATATCGACGACCTCGTTGAATTATTCATCTTTGCCCTTAAAACAAATCAACTCACTGGTCCGCTTAACATTACGGCACCGCATCCGGAAACGATGCGTCAGTTCGGAAAAACAATCGGAAAAACGTTACAGCGCCCCCACTGGTTACCGGCTCCGCGCTTTGCTCTCGAACTCGCACTCGGTGAAAAAAGCGTCATCGTCCTCGAAGGAGCACGCGTCATTCCGAAAAAAGCACTCGAAAATGGGTTCAAGTTTCGGTATGCTGAATTAAAGGATGCACTAAGCAACTTAGAGCAGACAAACTAATACAGGGGCTGACGAAACGTTGAACGTATTAATACGCAATGCACACATTTTCCCGATCACAGCAGATAGTTTTTATGGTGATATTCGCATCAAGGATGGCAAAATCCACGAAATCCACGAGTTACTTGACGTTCAAGACAACGAACGTGTCATCGAAGCCGAAGGACGCTTTTTATTGCCGGGCTTCATCGACGCCCATACCCATCTCGGGCTTTATGACGAAGGAACGGGAACGGTCGGAAATGACGCCAACGAAACGATTTTCGCAATGACACCGCACCTGCGTGCGATTGACGGCGTCTATCCGCTGGACGAAGGATTCAAGGAAGCGATTGAACATGGTGTCACGACCGTCCAAGTCATGCCGGGCAGCATGAACATCATCGGTGGTGTGACGAGTGTCATCAAAACGCACGGACGCTTTATCGACGATATGATTTTACGGAAATATGCCGGTCTGAAGATTGCGCTTGGTGAAAACCCGAAACGTGTCCACAGTGCCGGACGTGCAGGAGAATTGACGCGGATGGGCATCATGGGCATGCTCCGCGAAGCGTTCCTCGAAGTGAAGATGCAACGGACGGCAGATACGTTCGCTCACCGAATGATTGAACGCGTCCTGAATAAAGAGATGCCACTTCGCGTCCATGCACACCGGGCGGATGATATCCTGTCTGCCATCCGCTTCGCTGAAGAATTTAATCTCGATGTCCGGATCGAACACTGCACGGAAGGTCATCTCGTCGCAAAAGAATTACAACAATTGCCGATTGAACACGTCACCGTCGGACCGACCTTCACCCGCAAATCAAAAATCGAGCTTAAAAATAAGACATGGGAGACGTATCGCGTTCTCCACGAACATGGTCTCGAAGTCTCGATCACGACCGATCATCCGTACACGCCTGTTCAGTACTTGAACTTGTGCGCAGGACTCGCCGCTCGTGAAGGCTTACCCGTCGACATTGCCCTCCGCGCCATCACGATCAATCCAGCTCGTTCGCTTGGCGTATCGGATCATGTCGGATCGATTGAAGTCGGAAAAGATGCTGACTTAGTGTTATGGAGCCATTTCCCACTTGATTATTTAGCAAAACCGCTCATGACGATGATTGACGGAAACGTCATTTTTGAACACACGCATTTAACCTCGATGTCTTAAAAAATCAGCCTTTGATTTTAACGCTAAAACGTTGAAAATCAAAGGCTTTTTTCTTTGTGAAAAACAGTCATTTTCATTTGCAAAATTTGTCTTGTTTTTGTATGTTTTTTCACAAAAATTATTTACTTGCATTTTTAAAAAAAGAAGGTAATATTATCTTATCCGACAACTGAAGAAGGCATACCATGCGCGGTTCAAACGAGTCAGACAGGTAGCTTTCGACAATCATTCTAGCGGTCTTAAGAAGGAGGAATGGAAGTATGCTCAAGCAACGGGAGCTGAGCGACTGCGCTGATTTGTTCGAACTGATGCAGCATCAAGACGTATATCCGTACGTCCGCCAAAAAACACGGTACTTTGATGAATTTCTGTTTACTACAAAGCAGGCAATCGAAGAGGAAGAACGTGGTGAACTTGTCTCACGTACAATCCTGGATGAATTCGATCAACCAATCGGTACAATCAGTTTACTCGATATCGAAGGACATTATGGTTTTCTCGGTACATGGTTAGGTAAACCGTATCATGGAAAAGGCTATAACAACCTTGCAAAAGAAGCATTCTTTTCCGAGCTGTTTTTCGAACTCGGTTTCGAGAGTGTCTTTATGAAGATACGCCAGACGAATATCCGTTCACAAAAAGCAGCTGAAAAATTGCCTTATGCCTTTTGTGCGGATGAACTCCGTCCAACGTTACTCGAACAATTGAATACAGGCGAGACCCAGTTCACGCTGTATGAAGTATCAAAGTCGAGTTTCCACATGTATATTCATGGTCGTGAGCTCGAAACGGTCTACGAACAACAACTCGAAGCATGAGTGGCATCGCCCACTCGTGCTTTTTTTGTCGTACTTTTGATGCGGCGTGAAACGCTCAAATGGTATGATTAAAAAAAACTCACCGGTCAACTGGGTTCAAATCCCGTTTCCCGGATGAATGAGGAGCGATTTGAATGGCAGAACAGTTTAAAATACTCGTCGTCGATGATGAAGCACAGATGCGCGATTTACTCGTATCAAACCTTGAAAAAGAAGCTTACGTCACGACAACTGCGACGAATGGACAAGAAGCAATCGATAAAATTCAACAGGATACCTTCCATCTCATTTTACTTGATGTGATGATGCCTGAAATGGATGGACTGACGGCATGCATGCGGATTCGCGAATTTTCAAATGTCCCGATCATCATGTTGACGGCACGTTCGGACGAACTCGACCGGATTCATGGTTTAAAAATCGGTGCCGATGACTACATCACGAAACCTTTTAGTCCACGGGAACTCCTTGCGCGAATCGAAGCGACGCTCCGCCGGTCGCACCGTTTCGCTGTCGATCAATCGGCGTCGTTATCGATCGGCAAACTCGAACTCGATACAGAAAGCCGAAGCGTCCACGTCAGCGGTAAACCAGTCAGCCTGACACGAAAAGAATTCGACTTGTTGCACTTGTTCGTCCAACATAACGACAAAGTTTTTTCTCGCGAACAACTGCTCGACCAGATTTGGGGAGCCGATTATATCGGAAACTTACGGACGGTCGATACGCATATCAAAACACTTCGCCTGAAACTCGGAGAAGCTGGGGGCGCCATTCAAACGGTCTGGGGCATCGGCTATAAATTCGAGGAAGTATGATTAAACGCTACACGATCCGAAAGCGGATTTGGATCACAATTTGGTTCACGAGCGTCTTTTCGGCGATTCTCTTCCTGTTACTCACGTTTTATCTGTACGACCGGTTTTATCTCCAGACACAAGAAGACATCTTGCTGAACCGCGGTGAAAAATTGATTAACATCTATGAATCGGAAGGCCTGTCCGGTGCTTTTTATGACGGAATGACCTATACGAACGAGCTGACGGAATCAAAAGTCTTTTTCATCGATTTCTTACAAAAGAATCCGGGCGGACTGCGTTTCCTGACGAACGAAGATATCGAACAGCTCCGAAACGGCCAAACGGTCGTCTCGAGCCGGACCCATCCGATTGAAGGCACTGATATTTTGATGACGGGATTTCCAATTATCGAAAACAACCGGTTAGTCGGGACGTTGATCCTCTACCTTGAACTGGGACAGATCAGTGAACCGTTCCGCCCTCTGCGGCTGATGATTTTCTTCATGATCGGCTTAATCGTCCTCAACCTCGTCATCTTCGGTCGACAAATCATCGATACGATCATTCGTCCATTGATTGACATGAAACGGGCCTCGACGGTCTATGCCCAAGGTGATTTTGATTACCGGATTCCGATTCAATCGGATGATGAAATCGGGGAGCTTGCCGAAACATTGAACAAAATGGCAGAATCACTTGGCGAAGTCGACGAACAGCGAAAAGAGTTCCTCGCGAATGTCAGCCACGAACTCCGGACACCCTTGTCCTATATCCGTGGTTATACGGAAATGATGCAAGATGAACATTTAGACACGAAGACACGCGATCAGTATTACCAAATCATCGAACGGGAGACGGAACGTCTGCAGCGTCTCGTCAACGATTTACTCGACCTCGCGCAACTTGAACGGGACTCGTATCCGATGACGAAACAACCGCTCGTTTTCAGCCAGGTTCTCGAAGATGTCGTCTACCGGATGGCACCGATCGCGCAAGCAAAAGGCATTCAACTCGTGACAGACTTTGATCCGAGTCAAATCGTCCTCGGTGACAATGACCGGTTGGAACAAGTCATCGGAAACCTGATTGACAATGCCCTTCGGTACACACCGTCTGACCGTTCGATTTACTTGACGACGAAAACGGATGGCAATTTGACCATCTGTACGATCCGTGATGAAGGAGAAGGAATTCCCCCTGAACATTTAGAGCGTTTGACGAAACGTTTTTATCGTGTCGACAAATCGCGGACACGTAAAGATGGCGGGACCGGTCTTGGCCTCGCGATCACGAAGCACATCATCGATCGCCACGATGGAACGCTTGCCTTTACGTCATCAATCGGACAAGGAACGACCGTCACAATCACGCTTCCCCTCTTACCGGATGAAGACGATGGATTTGCATAACAAAAAAAGTCATCCGTTTTCACGATTGTTTTTCAGAAGTGTTTGCTTAAAAGGAGTGTTTCTTCATCGAAACGAGATTAATTGATTTACTTCAGGGTGCGGACCATTTCGCGGTTCTGATCAGCTTGCTCGTCAGCTTCATCGTCAGTATTTTTGGTTTCTTACCGAGTTCTTTCGTCACCGCTGCAAACGTGCTTTACTTCGGTTACTGGGAAGGGTTTTTGTTATCCTTCCTAGGTGAGGCCTTTGGTGCACTCATCGCTTTTTACTTGTACCGGTTCGGTGTCCGTCGTCTTACACCAAAGATTGACTCGGTCCGCGTTCAAAAGTGGACCGACCGGCTCGCTGAAACGAACGGACGTGATGCGTTTTGGCTGATCGTTTTACTACGCGTCTTGCCGTTCATTCCGTCTGGCCTCGTCACGTTACTGAGTGCGGCTAGTCGTGTCTCTCCGCTCGTTTTTTTCATCGCAAGTACTCTTGGAAAGATTCCTGCTCTATTTATCGAGGTCGCGAGCGTCAGCTGGTTCATCGGAAGCGATGCGGTAATCCAGTGGATTGTCGTCGGTGTCGTCATCGTTCTGTATGCGGCTCACCTCGTCTACAAACAGTATCAATCCAAACAAAAAACGCCGTCTTCTTGATTTACTTCAAGAAGGCGGCGTTCGTACGTATTAGAACTTTTTCTTTTTCTTTTTCTCGAGGACGACGATTGCTTCGACATGTGCCGTTTGCGGGAACATATCGTACGGTTGAATGTAACTCACTTTATAATCAGCCTTCATCAAGTGATCACAATCGCGGGCAAGCGACTGTGGATTACACGAAACGTAGACGATTTTTTTAGCTTTTGACGAAATCATCGCATTCAATAGTTGTGTATCACAACCCGACCGTGGTGGGTCGACGATGAAGACATCCGGGACCCAACCTTCTTTGACCCAACGCGGAATCCAAGCTTCTGCTTTCCCGACGACGTAATGGGCGTGATTGAAACCATATTGCTTCATGTGTGCATTCGCATCTTCAACCGCTTCTTCAATGATTTCCATACCGCGGACTTCTTTTGCTCCTTTTGCAAGCCAAAGACCAATCGATCCTACTCCAGCATACGCATCGACGACACGCTCTTCACCCGTCAGCGCCGCTGCCCGAACGACTTCTTCATACATCCGTTCTGCTTGTTCCGGATTCAATTGGAAGAAGGCACGTGGCGAAAGTTGATACGTGAATTCACCCATCTGCTCTTCAATCTTTTCGACACCACGAAGAACTTCTGTTTCTTCTCCGAAGACACGTGACGTCAGTTTGTCATTGATGTTTAGCGCGACCGAGATGACACCCGGAATATTGTGAATATCACGTGATAGTCCTTCGAGATCTTTAAATCCATCTTTAAACGCGACGAGGACGACTTGAATCTCACCTGTTTTGATTCCTGTCCGGACGACGATGTTACGAATGACACCATCTTGTTTCGCAGAATTGTAGACCGGTACATTGTAATCATTTAATAACTTCGTCACGGCATTGTTGACGCGTAACGTTTCTTTATTTTGTACGATGCAATCATCAATCGCGACAAGACGATTTGAATTCGCTGAATACAAACCACTGACGATTTGATTGCCTTCTTTTCCGACCGCAAATTGCGATTTATTCCGGTATTCCCATTCTTTTGTACCGATTGTTGAACGGATATCTGCCTTTTCGATGTTCAACTTCGTTGATTTCGAGAATGCATTTCGTAACATCTCTTCTTTGTAACGGAGTTGTCCCGCATAGCTCATATGTTGAAGCTGGCATCCGCCGCATTGACTGTAAATCGGGCAGAGTGGTGTGACACGATCCGGCGAGCGATCATCACGTTTGACTAGTTTTGCATTTGCGAAATTGTCGTGGACTTCCGTGATTTCAATCTGTGCTGTTTCTCCGACGAGTAACCCCGGAATGAACACGATTTGTCGTTCGAGTGTCGCAATCCCCTCGCCATTGATTCCCATCCGTAGACACGTGACGGAGCGGATTTCTCCGACATTTAGTTTAATTTTCGTTGCCATTCTCTTCATCCTTTCCATGATACAAATGAAAAAGCGGTTTCGATTAACCGCTTTCTGATCCCTCATGTTCCTTCATATCTTTTGCATAACGAAGTACCTTGGCTTTTAACTGGTCCAAGGAAACTGCGAGTCGTTCTAAATCCTCGATATCTGATGTTTCATCCAGTGAATCGATCGTGTGGCATAGAAGCTGCATTCTTGATTTTAGCACATTCATCTGGCCAAGTTTATCAGTTCTTGCTTTTCCCATTATTCAGACTTCCTTTCTTCTTATAGATTCCGTCGTTATTTTAGCATACGATACGAAGTGGAGCATTTATGAAGGAGGAATATAACTATGTTACAACAATCAACGATCACGATCGAAAATGATCCGTGGGAAGCCTATCGCGATATCGAACAGTATGGTCAGGCCATGCTGACGAACATCGAAGTGACGACAACAAAACTCTGCAACATGCGGTGTGAACATTGTGCCGTCGGCTATATGTTAGCGAGTAGCGAGAACCCAGAAATCCCCGTCGAACTATTAATCAAACGTCTCGATGAAATCAAACATCTCCGGGCCTTTTCGATTACAGGGGGCGAACCGATGCTATCGACGAAATCGGTCAAGGAATATGTTGTCCCTTTACTTAAGTATGCCCACGAACGCGGCGCTAAAACCCAAATTAATTCAAATTTAACACTTCCACTCTCACGGTACGAATTAATCATCCCCTATCTCGACGTTTTACACATATCCCATAACTGGGGAACGGCGGACGATTTCATCGATGGTGGTTTTGCGATGATGGAACGGAAACCGTCACGTGAAGCGCGGACGAAGTTATTCGAACGAATGAAGGAGAATGCACGGATTTTAAATGCCCGTGGCGTTCTTGTCTCCGCCGAAACAATGATTAATAAACGGACACTCCCGCACCTCGAAGCGATTCATCAAGAAATCGTGGATATGGGTTGCGTCCGTCATGAAGTGCACCCGATGTATCCAGCAGATTTCGCTTCAATGATTGAAGCTGCCAGTCTTGATGAAATTCGCGACGGGATCCATCGTTTGCTTGACGTCCGTGACCCGAACATCTGGATGCTCTTCGGAACACTCCCGTTCTATGCCTGTTCGATGGAGGAAAAAGATTTAGCTCTTCATCGCCGTCTGCGTCAAGAAACGAATGTATCTGTCCGAAACGATCCGGATGGACGCTCACGCCTAAACGTCAATATTTTTGATGGTGAGATCATCGTCACGGACTTTGGTGATGAACTCGCTTCTCTCGGAACGATTCATGATACCTCTTTCAACGACGCCTATGCTGAATGGCAACAAACTGAACTAAATAAAAGTCTATCGTGTCATTGCCCGGCCGTTAAGTGCCTCGGACCGAATGCGCTCGTCAAGAATGCCTACTATCCAGATGTCGACTTCCTCAAGCAATCAAGTCGCTTATAACAGCCGACAGGTTTTACCTGCTTCCAAACGGGGAAAAGATTGTCACAAAGTTGACACACGTTCTTTCGCTGAAGGGAGTTTTCAAAATGGAATGGCTCGTCGGGATTGTCACCATCATCGGGATGTTCAGTATGGTACTCGGAATCATGATGATTGGAATTCGTTCTTCCCACAGCATCGAACATGATGAAGTGTTCGATCAGACGGATTGGGACGAACACCTTCTGCATATGCCATGCCCAACACGTTTTGAACAGACTGAAAAATAGGAACACAAGCGCCCCGCTGTACAATCGTGCAGGCGGGGCGTGTTATGCTTAATTCAAAAAAATGAAAGGCAGTTGTTTTGTCGTGTCTCGTCGCTTCGCCCTGATTTTATCGATTGTCTTTATCTCCGGCTTTACGCAAGGATTATTGATTCCTTTGTTGTCTATTTTACTCGAGCGTCAAGGAACACCTGCTTACATAAATGGTCTGAGTGCTGCCGTCCTTTATATCGGTGTTATCGTCGCTGCTCCATTGATGGAAAAACCTTTACGACGTCATGGCTATGTCCCCGTCATCTCTTTCGGTCTATCGTTAGTCGCCGTCGCTGTGTTCGCCTTTCCGTTGTTACCAAGCGTCCTCGCCTGGATGGTATTACGCTTCATCGTCGGGTTCGGTGATCAAACGTTACATTACGGTTCGCAAGTCTGGGTGACATCGATTACCCCCAATGAAAAGTTAGGACGGACGATGTCGCTTTACGGCATGGCATTCGGGCTTGGCTTCGCACTCGGTCCTCTTGCCGCTCCACTTGTCGATTTAATTGACTGGCTTCCGTTCGTCTTAACCGGGACATTGACCGTCATCGTCCTCGTATTGTTACGTCGCTTGCCGAATGAAAAACCAACCGACATCATGCCGGAAGAATTACAAAGTGCCGCCTCCCGCTATCGTCTCGTCCTCGCGAGTGCCTGGTTTACGTTACTGCCTGGCTTCACATACGGATTTTTGGAAGCGACATTGAATGCAAGTTTCCCCGTTTTCGCGACACGTAACGGGTATGCCTTGTCCGAAACGAGTGCATTAATCACGACATTCGTCGTCAGTTCGCTCATCATGCAACTCCCGCTCGGACGGCTAGCTGACCACTTCGGAAAACGGCGTACCTTAATTACTGTACTCTGCATCGGGGCAAGCGCGTTTCTCGCGGCTTGTTTCCTCTTTGAAAGTTACGGTGCCTTGTTTGCCATCTTCGCCTTTAGCGGCATGGCACTCGGCTCGACGTATTCATTAGGGGTCGCTTACATGACCGAACAATTACCGAGTCACTTATTACCGACCGGCAACCTCCTAGCCGGTATTTCCTTTAGTCTCGGGTCGATTCTTGGACCGATTGCAGGCAGTGTGTTCGTCTTACTTCCTCCTGCTTTTTACTTTAGTTTATTTGTCGGCGTCCTCTTTACACTGGCTTATTTATTATTTCGCTCGACAGCTAAGCCGATACAAATTAAATGAGACCCGTTCTTTCATGTACAGTAAGAAGGGAGTGCCGCTCGATGCGACACTCCCTTTATTGTTTAGCGTTTATTTTTCATTCAGTCCATCGTAATTCGATGACTCCTATTCACGAGACGGTATCACTTGACGATTCCGACTTGTCGAAAACGTTGCCAGAGCTTTTCATCGATTGCGTACGGTTGATTTTTTGCTTGCTTCAACTCTTCCGTCTCCAATAACACGATGATCTCTCGACCATTGATCGACCAAACTGAATCGTACCCCTTTTCCGCCTCAATAATTTCCACATCGACCTCGCCATGGGTTTCCTTGAGTTGCTGGCTGACGCACGTTACGACGAACCGAGCGAACTCATCCCGGGGACGGCGATTTGCCATGATCTTTCGAACGATCTCATTACGTTCCACTTTTCTCATCTCCTCTCGTTTTCTAGTCATACTAGCCTTTTTGGCAAGGCCGAATCGGTGTTTTATGACCGTACAGAAAAAGCCGAACAAGTCGGCTTCAGCAACGAACGATTAAGAATGAAACTTTAATTGAGACTATTTTCACACGATTCAGATTCTTCGTCAACTGCGCTTTTGAAACCAGACTGGAAGATACGTCGAGACAAGAATCCCTGATACAACAAAAAGCAATCCAAGGAGCGCTTGCGGCGGAATCGTCTCACCGAGAATCAGGGCCGACAGACTGACACCGTAAATCGGAACGAAAAACATGAATAATGAAACACGACTAACAGGATTGTACTTCATCAGTAAATTCCAAAGTGTAAAGCCCGTCGCTGATAAAAAGGCGAGGTAAAGCAACATCCAGGCCGTCGTTTGTGTGAAGTGGAACGGGAACCATTGACCATTCAGCACCGCACCTGCGATGAACAGGCCGATCGAACCAATCACCATTGCCCAGCCCGTCATCGGTGCGACCGGATAAACAGCCGAATACTCTTTCGCAATCAAGTTAGCAAATGCCCCTGAGATCATTGCACAAATCAACAAAATCTCACCGACACCGAACGTGACACCCGCCGCCCCTTGTGGCCAGTTTGCTAAAATGACACCCGTGAACCCTAAGAACAACGCTAGTCCTTTAAAACGATTCAAGCGGTCGTCTTCATAACGAAAGTGTGCAAGTAACATCTGAAAGAACGATGTTGAACCGGCAATGATTGAGCCTTGGACACCTGTCGATAATGACAACCCGATGTAGAAGAAGACATATTGTAAAAAGGTCAAAAAGAATCCAAGACGACTATAGGCATACGCTCTCTTTTTCAAAGTAATCGGCTGTTTAAAAATCAGGACGCTGACGATGAGCAATAAAACTCCTGCCAGAAAAAAGCGATAGCTCGCAAACAATAACTGCTCTCCATATTCTGAAGATGTGATTGCTAAAAGTTCATAACTCTTTTTAATGAACGGAAAGGCGCTCCCCCATAAAAGTGTCGTAAACAATGCAAAAACAACCATCCCGACCGGATGGGTTAAGATTTTTTTCATTTTTTTCAGTTTCCTTCCCTGTTTCTTTTCACTGAGGCATGGTATAGTAACTTTACAGATAATAATAATTATAATCTAGCGACAATGAAACTCATTATCATTGACTTAAAAACGTTGGTAATAAACATTCTCATTGTTTTAATATAATGATTTCATTTCTCATTTATAATTTGGAAGGAGCTTTTTTATGACTACCTCTACTACTACCGATACTCATCAGCGTTCCGCAATTCGTCATGCTATCGAGGAGCATCACGAATTGATTTTAGCACTCTTTAGCGGAATATTAATTTTAATTGCTTACGCTTTCGAAAAACTACAAATTCCGGCAACTGTCTACGTCACACTTTACTTATCCGCCTATGTGATCGGAGGCTATGCGAAAGCTAAAGAAGGATTGACAGAAACGTATCAAGAAAAAACATTGAATGTTGAATTGTTGATGATTTTAGCAGCAATCGGTGCAGCAGCAATCGGCTACTGGATGGAAGGTGCGATCCTAATTTTCATCTTCGCGTTATCCGGTGCGCTTGAAACGTATACGATGAACAAAAACGAACGCGCTCTTCAAAGCCTGATGTCACTACAACCAGAAGAAGCAACACGATTGAACGCAGACGGAAAACTTGAAGTCATCGGAATTGAACATCTCTCGGTTGGTGATATCGTCTATGTCCGTCCTGGTGAACGAATTCCCGTAGACGGGACGATCATTCGTGGTCAAGCCGCGATTGAGGAAGCTTCGATTACGGGTGAATCCATTCCTGTCGAAAAACGGACCGGTGACACGGTTTACAACTCGACCGTCAATATGAACGGCGTCTTGACGATTGAGATGACGAAAGCCGCTGATGAATCGTTGTTCCAAAAAATCATCCATATGGTTCAAAATGCGCAAAGTGAACAATCACCTTCTGCTCAGTTCATTGAGCGGTTTGAAAGTCGTTATGTCAAGGTCGTCCTTGTCGTCGTCACATTGATGATGGTTCTCCCACATTATCTTGTCGGTTGGAGCTTTGAAACAAGCATCTATCGTGCCATGATTTTACTCGTTGTTGCGTCACCTTGTGCCCTCGTTGCCTCGATCACACCAGCTGCCCTATCAGCCATTGCAGCTTCTGCCCGGAACGGTGTCCTGTTTAAAGGGGGCGCCCATATTGAGACGTTAGGTCAAGTAAACACGATCGTCTTTGATAAGACAGGTACACTCACGACCGGTAAACCGATTGTGACCGAAAGTCATTATGCAGAGGATGCTAATCAGTTCTTGCTCAAACAAGCCGTCGCCTCGATCGAAGCGCAATCAAATCACCCGCTCGCTCAAGCGATTGTCGATCATCTTCAAATCGAGACGCAAGAACCGTCTGCTTTTAAAGACGTGACAGGATACGGCATTGAAGCGACGGTTTCCGGCGTGACGTATCGTATTGGGAAATATGGTTTCCATGAAGGCTTAAATGACCCGTTTCGCTCGATGGAACAAACATTAAAAGAAAAAGGAAATACAATGGTCTACGTCAGTAACGGCGAATCCATCGTTGCACTCTATGCACTCCGTGATACGATTCGTCCTGAAGCAAAAGCAGCCATCACTTCTCTCAACTCGCTCGGCATCACGACGATCATGCTGACAGGCGACAACCCTGTCACGGCAGCTGCAATTGCAGAAGAAGCCTGTCTTACATCGTTTGTCGCAGAATGTCTACCTGAAGATAAAGTAAACTACATCAAACAATACCAAGCAGATGGACAAACTGTCGCTATGGTTGGTGACGGAATCAATGATGCTCCTGCGCTTGCCCTTGCTCATGTCGGAATCGCGATGGGCGAAGGAACAGATGCTGCATTAGAGACTGCTGATGTCGTCTTGATGAAAAATGACTTAGGTCGTCTCGCTTACGCTGTCAATAAGGCACGGAAAATGAACCGTGTCGTCAAACAAAACATCACGCTCGCAATCGGCGTCATCTTAATCTTGATTGCCTCGAATCTCTCTCAATTTCTCATCATGCCGTTCGCTGTCGTCGGGCATGAAGGATCGACGATTCTCGTCATCCTCAACGGCTTACGTCTTTTACAAAAAGACGCTCCCACACCTGTAGAGATGACTGCCAGCTTAAAAAAAGTCGCAGCTTAATTCAGTGATTCACTAAAAAAGACTCTAAAAACCGAGCAACCGGTTTTTAGAGTCTTTTTTTATCACCCGAACGTATTCGTCGGAATCGAGTCGAGATCCGCTTGTTCTTTCAGACGTTTTTCTTCCATTTTTTTCGGATCAGCCTTCTTCATGAAACGTTCCCATGAAGCATTTAATTCTGAACCCAGTAAAATAATCAATCCTGTGAAGTAGAGCCATAAGAGAACGATGACGACACTCCCGAGTGAACCGTACGTCTGGTTGTAATTCGAGAAGTTCGATACGTAAAATCCGAATCCAACGGACAGCAATTGCCAAACGATGACACCGAACACGGCACCTGGAATCGCCTCTTTCATCGTAATCGGACGCTTTGGTGCAACACGATAAAAGATGGATAAGATGACAATCAGTAATACTGTCGAGATTGTATACCGAAGGACCGTCAAGAGAACTTTTTGCCCCATATCAATCGGTAAAACGAAATCTGCTAAGTAACTAATGATCGGACCACCGAGGACGTTTAAGATGATTAGCAATAACATCCCAATCCCGAGAACGACCGTCAAGATTAAGGCGATTCCACGCGAAGCAACAAAGCTCCGTGGAGAAAAATCTCCATAGGCGTGATTGGCAGTTGTAATCAAACGATCGACACCTTTAGATGCTGACCAAATCGCTAAAATCGCACCAATCGAGAGCAGACCACCTTGAGGTTCTTTGATTGCTTGGAAGATGACATCCGTGAATGTATTCACTGATCCACCCGGTGCTAAATCGCGAAGTTGCGATTCAAGTGTTTGCTGGTCAATATCGAAAAATGATAATACTGAAATAACAAAAATGATACCTGGGAAAATCGATAAAAACCAATAATAGGCGAGCGTTCCAGCGTAGTCTGTAATGTTATGATCAGACATCCGCTGCTTTAAATTAAGTGCTAACCCTTTTGGGTCACGTGTATGCGCCATCCTCATCATCTCTCCTTAATTAAAAAGAGGCAGTCTAGGACTACCTCATCATCTTCCTATTTATTTCCCTGTTTAGTTCAACTAAAACCTCAAATATCTTCTAGTCGAATATCATAAAATCGTTCTGTCATCTCTGACAATTCCTTGACGAGAGAAGTCGGACGAACCGGTAACTGTTTTAGTTCGCTACGTTTGACCCAAAGCGGGGTATACCCAGATGATGTATCTTCGAACTCTTCTCCAGTCCCTGTACCAAATACTCCACCCGTGATTTTCGCCCAGTAATATGGATTGTCTAAATCGTTAAAACGAACGATTGCTGCTACCCCTTCGAGTTCGACATCGACACCTAATTCCTCATGAGCTTCCCGAATCGCCGTTTGTTCGAGCGTCGCCCCCTCTTCGAGACCACCTCCGGGGAAAACGTAATACGTCACGTCTTGTTTATCCCGGCGAATCAAGGCAACCTCATCTGCTTCATTCAAAATGATGACGGCACTTCGTTGTATTGGCATGGCTATCCTCCCCACATTTACATTAGACATAGTCCGGTTACTTATCGAATCGTCTCTAACATCTCAGGAACTAAGCCGTTTTCTGTAGAAGCGATGACTTCGGCCGCGACTTTCATTCCGAGCGTTAAGGCGTCTTCTGCTTTTTTTGCGTCTGTTAACTCCGACAAAACAGCTGAGAAGAATGAGTCTCCCGCTCCAGTCGAATCGACGACCTTCACTTTTTTTGTTCCGATGTGACCAGATGTCGCACTGCGGCGATCAACATAGACTGCACCAAGCTCGCTCATCGTCACGACTGTGAACGGTGCCCCTTTTTTCGCCAGTTCATTTGCCACATGAAGCGCATCCTGAACCGTCACGATTGATAAATCAGATAAGATTTCTGCTTCTTCGCGGCTGCAGATAAATCCTGTGAATCCTTGCAAAAGGTGACGATTCCGTTCGATGACACTGAGGTGTCCGCACACTCCGAACAACGGCAACTCCATTTTTCGGCAGAGATGAATCAACCGTTCTAAAACGGTCACGGATAAATCTAAATCGATCGCGACTGCATCGACTCCATCTAGGGCGTAGACGGACTGGCGAAGAATCGCTTCTTCTAATAATTTTGCGTCAGGTTGCTTTGAAATCGATGTCTGGAGGTCACCCTCGTTATCCATGACGGCTAACCACATACCCATTCCGTTGTCGTCAAGCATTTCGACGTGATCCACATTTGCACCGTATGATTTTAGTTCTTCCAACACGCCGACACCGATTTGGTCGTTCGTAACCGTCGAGATAAAGCGAACATCATTCCCGAGAACGGCTAAGTTCTGCGCTACATTCCGTCCTGTACCACCATTTGAAAACGTGATGTCTCCAACGTTTTTCGCATCCTTATGCAATGGAGCGAACGAAGTTCCTTTTATGTCGACGAATACTTTTCCGATTACCGCGATTTTATTCATTCCAGTTCCACCTCTAAAAAAAATTCATGATTCCCGAGTATCCACTCGAATATTTCAGGCACATTGCTTCAATTATAGTAAAATTTTAAATCTGTGACAACCAATCCTACTCTTACGAGTAACTCGTGCATGGCAAAAAAATACCCTGCTGCCCGTATTCACGGCAGTAGGATATTTTAAAGGTATTATTTTAGAAGTTAGCGAACGTCAAGCTAATCGCAAGCAACAATCCGAAAATTGTATTTACTTTTCCCGTCTGCGCCATTCCCGGCATCAATTCTTGTGGTTCAAGGTCGTCCCAAAACAGCTTCACGGCCTTGATCATCAATGGAATACTCAGTAAGGCAAGTAACGCGAACCAGGAAACGTTAAACGCAACGACGGCAACGATTAACGAAATGACGGCAGCAACAAAAAAGGCGATCAGGACGTAGACTGCCGCCCGGTGACCGACGAGGCAAGCAATCGTTTTTCTTCCGTTCACTTTATCGTTGTCGAGATCACGAATATTATTCGCTAGCAAGATCGATCCAATCAAAATCGCGACTGGCACTGAAATCGCGACCGCTTCCGTCGGGACATAGCCAATCTGGAGATAAGCCGAAATGGCGATGATGACGTACCCCATGAAGAACCCAGCGACGATTTCCCCGAACGGCGTGTATGCAATCGGGAGCGGTCCCCCGGTATAGATGTAACCGACGAACATCGAAACAAGTCCGACTAAGAGCAGCCACCATGTTGTCTCAAGACAGAGATAAATCCCAAGCAGTGCAGCAATGCCATAGAGTGATAAGGCGAAGGCAAGAATCGTCCCCGGCTTGAATCCGTCCCGGACGATTGAACCACCGATGCCGACCGACTCTTCATTGTCGAGTCCCCGCTTGTAGTCATAGTATTCATTAAATAAGTTCGTTGCGATTTGAATCAACACCGATGCAATCAACATCGCAAAAAATAGATCGAGTCGTAATGACTCGATACGTGGTGCGACGATAGCCGTCCCCACGACGACCGGTACAAAACTCGCTGTTAATGTATGTGGCCGTGTCATTCGCCAATATACGGCGATTGATTTATTCATATAATAAACCCCTTTCCCGTCTAAGTGTATCGGGTTTCGTTTTTTGCTGTCAATGCTCAATGAAAGATAGCTTATTCCTTCTTTTTTTTCAACAAAAAGTTTACAATTAGATTAAGTGAAACGTATCACAGTATCTACAGACTAGGGGGCAATGAGCGGTATGGCTTACGCTCAACAAGAGCTTAAACAACGTATTGAACAGGCCGTTGGTCATGCGAACGCATACCAGCGCTCTATAATCGCTTCTTATTCATGGGAAATCGAAGCGCAAGACGTCAATTCATTGACGTACGGAACAAAAGAACGCTATTACTTTACGACACCCGACCGATCGATGCGTGCCATCGGTTTCGGTATTGCGAAACAGTTAAAAGCGTCAGGACACGATCGATTTTTACGAATTCAATCTAAATGGTCGAATCTCAACCGCGATCATGTGGGTGATGATTTATTTGCGTTTTGCGGTTTTTCGTTCAGCGAACTCAAAAACCCCGATTATCGCTGGTCTTCCTTTGGAGAAGCCTCGATGACAGTTCCAAAGTTTTTATTCTTAGAACGGGATGGACGGACGACCGTCACACTATTCGCGATCGTCGACCCTCAGTCAAACGCTGAAAAAACACTCAATCAACTCGCTTCCGATTACGCCGAGTTACACCAACCAAAAACAAGTCGTTTCGTGACTCGGATCCGAATGACTCGCGACGGGAATGAGGCTTTTGAAGCGTCTTTCCATCAAGCGACACAACTTTTAAAAACGTCGTTAAAGAAAATCGTGTTAGCTCGTGAAGTCGTGTACGAAATGGATCAGGCCGTCGACCTTGCCGGACTCGTCCGCGAACTCGAGCAGTCTCAACCGGGAAGTTATGTTTTCTTCTTCCAGCCGACCGTCGACGAGGCGTTCCTCGGAGCTACACCAGAACGACTCGTCTTAAAAGAAGGAAACCAAATTAAAACAGCTGCCGTCGCTGGTTCTGCGCCACGTCACGAAGTCGAACAAACCGATGACGCACTTGGTCTTGCGTTGCTCGAAGATAAAAAAAATCGTGTCGAACACTCAATCGTCGTTGACTCCATCACGAGTACGTTACACGATTTATCGACTCGAATCGAGAAACCGGATCAGCCGATGTTGCTTAAGAACCGCCACATCCAGCACCTGTATACACCGATTACTGCTACGTTGTCACCGGAGGTGACGTTGATGCAGATTATCGAAAAATTACACCCGACGCCTGCTTTAGGTGGCGAACCTAAACTAGAAGCAGTTCAAGCCATCCGTGAGATTGAAACATTCGAACGCGGTTGGTACGGTTCTCCTGTCGGGTGGATGGACGGTCAAGAAAACGGTGAATTCATTGTTGCCATCCGGTCAGGTCTTTTCACTGAACGGTCGGCAATTCTCTATGCCGGTTGCGGACTCGTCGACGGGTCACAACTAACGAGCGAACTAGAAGAGACGGAAACGAAACTTTCACCGATGCTTCAAGCTCTTTCACATCTGTGCACGTTAGAAAAGGATGATGTTTATGTTGACTAAGTGGATGCACACATTAATCGATACGCTCGTCGCTAGCGGGGTACGGGATTTCGTAATCAGTCCCGGCTCTCGCTCCACACCACTCGCGATTGCTGCATTTCTTCACCCGTCTAGCCGTACCCACGTCCTCGTTGACGAACGGTCGGCTAGTTTTTTTGCTTTAGGATTAACACGGACGGAAGAACAGACACGTCCCGTCGCTTTGATTTGCACGAGCGGGACAGCTGCGACGAATTATTTTTCCGCCATCACGGAAGCAAACATTTTTGAACTCCCATTGATTGTTTTGACCGCTGACCGACCACACGAATTGCGTGGGGTTGGAGCACCACAAGTCATCGATCAAGTCGGTCTTTACGGAAAACAAGTCCGCCATGCATTCGATTTACCTTTACCAGAGGAACAAAGTCTATCGTATGTCGCTCATGTCGCAACGCGGTCCGTCCTGTTGGCGATGACCGAACCGGCCGGACCGGTCCATATCAATGTCCCGCTACGCGAACCGTTGATTCCGGAGCTTGATCCATTGCGGACTGGGCGAACTGTCGGAACACTCCCCCGTTTTGCCGAGCAAATGACGACTGACGAGCTCCTAACTCTTCTATCTACAAAGCGTCTTTTGATTGTCATCGGACCACAACTTTCGACGGTCGATACAAAAATTATTTTGGATTACGCGAAACACTCGCGAATCCCCGTATTAGCGGATCCCCTGAGTCAAGGACGTCAGTACAAAACAGACACCGTTTTTGCCTTCTATGATACGTGGCTAAAAAATGAGACAGTCAAAACAGTAGCTAAACCCGACCACATCTTACGGTTCGGAGCAATGCCGACATCAAAACCTTACTTACTTTGGTCACATGATATTCCGACGACGGTCGTCGGTCATGCGGCAAATTGGCGTGCTCCGCAACTGCATACGAATCTGTTAGCCGGGCATCCGAGTCAGCTCCTGAGGATGCCCGTGACTGAGCATGATCCTGCTTATCTCAAGACGATCCAAAGAGCTGAAGAAACAGTCGGCACTGTCTTTACGACGCTCGATCAAGAAGACCTGACGGAGTATAACGTCGTTCGTGCCTTAAACACCTTGTCGTCAGGCAGCTTATTCGTCTCAAACAGCATGCCGATTCGCGACATCGATACGTTTTTGCCTGCAGGTACACCGCTTCGCCTTCTCGCCAACCGGGGTGCGAATGGAATCGATGGGATTTTATCGAGCGCAGTCGGTGCGACATACGATGCACAGGAACGCTACTTGCTCGTCGGTGACCTCGCCTTTATTCATGACGTCAATGGCTTGATGATGGCACGGACTCGTCCGATTACCATCTTGCTCATCAACAACACCGGGGGCGGAATTTTCAACTTCCTGCCACAACAGCAACAGCTTGAATCCGAGGTCTTCGAACCGTTATTCGGAACAGCCCAGCATCTCGATTTCAGTCATATCGCAGCCGGTTATGGGGTCAAACATCAAGTCGTCACGTCAATTTCCGAACTGAAAACACGGTTAACCGAACCGACGACTGTCACACGAATTCTCGAGATTCGAACAGATCGTGCGACGAACGTCCTGAAGCACCGTACGATTTGGGAACAGACAAATCATGCGCTCACGGAGTGCTTTCAATGAAGTTACGTGACCATGACTACCATCTCGAAATCGAGGGGCAAGGTCCTCCATTGTTGTTACTGCATGGGTTTACCGGCAGCAGCGGGACATGGACGATGCTCAGTGCACGACTTCAGGAAACCTACACCGTCTATCGGATTGACTTGCTTGGTCATGGAAAGACGCCGCCTGCTGCGTATCAGCGGATGCGTTTGACGGAGCAAGTCAAAGACTTACAAGCGTTACTTGCGACAAGAAATGAACGATGGACCGTGTTAGGCTACTCGATGGGTGGACGGATTGCCTTGATGCTTGCAGCCTGTTCAACGCAAGTCCAAAAGACAATCGTTGTCAGTACGACACCTGGCCTAAAGACAGCACACGAGCGCCGTGCCCGGCGTGCAACAGATCGGCTTTTGCAACAGATGTTGCTTGAAGACGGACTCGAGGCATTCGTCCGGCACTGGGAGGCGTTACCGCTGTTCGCAAGCCAGCGCCAATTACCGTCATTTGCGCAGCAACAGATTCGGTCGGAGCGTTTGTCCCAATCAGCAGAGGGATTAGCCGCTTCACTCGCCGCGCAAGGAACAGGGAATATGCCGTCTTTATGGACCTGTCTTCAAGACGTATCCATTGAATGGATTGTCGGGGAACACGATGAAAAATTTAAAAAGATTGCGCAACAAGCGGCGGATTCAAAAAAAATCCACCAGATTTCGCATGCAACGCATGCCCCACATATCGACCAACCGGAAAAGTTTGTTACAATAGTAGAGAAACTACTCTTAACTTAAGCAAATGGGGGAATTTAGATGAAATATGCTCCAGAATGGGCAGCAGTCCGTAGTTATGAAGACATTAAATACGAAAAATGGAATGGGATCGCTAAAATTACGATCAACCGTCCTGAAGTGCGCAACGCGTTCCGTCCACACACGGTCCATGAATTAATCGATGCGTTCTCACGTGCGCGTGACGACCAAAACGTCGGTGTCATCATCTTGACAGGTGAAGGCGATCTCGCTTTCTGTTCAGGTGGAGACCAAAAAGTTCGCGGACATGGTGGTTACGTCGGTGAAGATGAAATCCCACGCTTGAACGTCCTTGACCTTCAACGTTTGATTCGTGTTATCCCGAAACCGGTCATCGCGATGGTCGCTGGTTATGCAATTGGTGGCGGACACGTCTTACACTTAGTCTGTGACTTAACGATTGCTGCTGATAATGCGAAGTTTGGACAAACCGGTCCTAAAGTTGGATCATTTGATGCAGGGTATGGTTCTGGTTACTTGGCTCGTGTCGTCGGCCATAAAAAAGCGCGTGAAATTTGGTTCCTCTGCCGTCAGTACGGTGCTCAAGAAGCACTCGACATGGGACTCATCAACACGGTCGTTCCACTTGCTGATCTTGAGCAAGAAACAATCCAATGGTGTTCTGAGATTCTTCAACATTCACCAACAGCTCTTCGTTTCTTAAAAGGAGCGCTCAATGCAGACTCTGATGGTCTTGCTGGAATTCAGCAACTTGCTGGAG
This sequence comes from Exiguobacterium sp. N4-1P, assembly GCF_002214325.1. Taxonomy (NCBI): domain Bacteria; kingdom Bacillati; phylum Bacillota; class Bacilli; order Caryophanales; genus Exiguobacterium; species Exiguobacterium sp. N4-1P. The sequence continues at coordinate 605,494 of NZ_CP022236.1, read as the reverse complement.
ATGCAACATTACTCTACTACACAACAGACGAAGCAAAAGAAGGACGCGATGCGTTCAAAGAAAAACGTGATCCTGACTTCGGTCAATTCCCACGTTTCCCATAATACGAAAAAAGGTTCAATGTCGTGAGACGTTTGAACCTTTTTCGTATCATCTTGAAGAAAGGATGTGATTTCCGGTGTACCCTTGGATTTATACACGCGCTAAGGAACAACCTAACGACTTAGCTCTAGTCACAGATCAAGCCCGCTTATCTTGGCAGGAATTATATACGGCAGCACACAAATTAGCAAGTGCCTGGGCAAGCCACCTTTCGCGTGGTGACCGGATTGCTCTTTATGGTCCTGCAAGTCAGTCATATATCATTGCCATCCATGCGGCACAACTACTTGAATTAACAATCGTCCCACTCAACGTCCGCTTAAGTCAGCGCGAACTGGATGATCAATTAAAACGAGCACAAGTCAAATATGTCATCTCCGACCGGACGCTAGATACCGATATCAAGATTTTACCGTTCCACTATGTGAACACGGCACCTGACATCATCGTTCGACATATGCCAAAACACTATGTCCAATCGATGCTCTTTACGAGCGGAACGACAGGTCGGGCTAAGGCAGTTGAACAGACAATGCTAAATCACTTTTCAAGTGCGATGAATGCAGCACGTCATATCGGTTCCTCGACGGATGATCGCTTCTTAATTGTTACCCCACTGTTTCATATGAGTGGTCTCGCTGTCGTTTACCGTGCTGTCATCTACGGCGCCCCTATCGTCCTTGAACCTCATTTCGCCCCGACGAAAACGATTGAATGGATTAAAAATGAACGGATTACCCATGTTTCCCTCGTTTCTGTCATGTTGGATCGGCTGCTTGAAGCAGGGTTGCGTCGCTATGATTTACGTGTCGTCTTGACGGGCGGTGGACCGGTCCCTTTACCGATTTTGACTCGCGCCCTCGATCGAAAGATTCCCGTCATGCAAACATACGGGATGACAGAAACCGCTTCGCAAATTGCGACACTATTGCCGGAAGATGCGTTACGAAAAATCGGTTCTGCCGGCCAAGCAATTGCCCCGACCGATATCCGAATCACACGCCATCAAGAAATCGAAGTCAAAGGACCGACCGTCATGAAAGGTTATTTTTCAGATGAGCAAGCGACCGTAGCATCTTTTACCGCAGACGGCTATCTCAAGACAGGTGACCTTGGACGTTTAGATGAAGAAGGCTATTTATACGTTCTCGATCGGCGAAGCGATTTAATCATTTCAGGCGGTGAGAATGTCTATCCGGCTGAAGTCGAATCTGCCCTGCTCTCGATTGACGGAATCAAGGAAGCTGGTGTCGTCGGTCGCTTTGATTCGACTTGGGGACAAGTCCCTGTTGCGTTTATCGTCAGCGCTGTCGATGAATCGATCGTCCGTCAAGCAATCAGTCAGTTACTCGCCAAATATAAATGTCCCGTCGCCTATGTTTATCGTGACGCTCTGCCACGGAATGCGAATGGAAAACTGCTGCGTCATCAACTGAAGGACTTCGTATGAAGATTACGCTTCGAAGTGCAGAAGTATTTGATGTCCGATTAACATTCCGTCAGCCGATGAAAACGGCACTCACTACCTTAAGCAATCGCCGGACGACGATTCTCCGATTGACGGACACAGAAGGCAACATCGGTTACGGGGAAGGTGTCGCCTTTGAGACACCGTGGTATACCGCCGAGACACAAGATTCGATTCATGCCTTAGCCCCCGTCCTCTATCGCTTGCTTAAAGGACCGCTCAATCATCCGTCAGAAGTCGCAACACGCTTTCACCCGATTCAAGGAAACCAGATGGCAAAAGCAATGTTCGACGGCGCCGTCTATGAATTGTTTGCTCGCGCGAGTAACCAAACGCTTGCCACGTATCTCGGAGGTGACGAAAACAAAGCCATCGCTTGCGGAAAAGCACTTGGTCGCGCGGAAGCCAGCAAGACGGTACGTGCCGTTGAGGACGCGTTACAGGACGGTTTTCAGCGTATCAAGCTAAAGCTAGACCCAACGGATACCTCCGTCTTAGCGCACGTTCGAAAACAATTTCCTGATGCGCCTTTAATGTTTGATGCCAACGGAAGTTTCACCCGTTCCGAGATGAATCTCCTGCAGGACTGGGATCAGTATGGATTAATCATGATGGAGCAACCATTTCGGGCAGATGATTGGTTGACGCATCAATATGCTGCGTCACTGCTCTCGACTCCTTTATGTTTGGACGAATCGATCCAAACGGTCACTGACGCTGACTTAATGCTCTCACTCGGTGCAGGTCAAATCATCAACATTAAACCGGCACGCGTCGGAGGCTTGACGAACGCCCTAGCATTAAGAGATAAAGCGACGTACTGGCTCGGTGGAATGTTCGAGAGTGGAATCGGGCGTCGGCAGACGCTTGCTTTCGCTACACTACCTGGTCTAGCGTATCCGATTGACATGGCTGGAACCGATCATTATTTCGCCGAAGATCTCCTTGAAGTCGACTATCGAATCGGGAACGGTCACATTCCATACGCCGAGCACGAGGTTTCACTCGAGCGGTTAAATCGGCTTACCCGGTCTAAAATCGTTCTTTGAAGACGTTAAGAATTCGCATTGCGCAAAAAAAGCTTCTACCTTTTCCGTTGCTTTCCTTGGGCGAGACGCGATAAAACGGCATACCTATGTAGACAAACTAGATGGCAGGTCACTTGAATGTGATTTTCCATCTTTTTTTGTTCTCTCTTTCCTTCCTAATCGTCTTCCTGTGGCAAACATCGCGCCGCTACAGCGAAGCTGCAGGGTCGCTCCTGTTTGCTTTCCACTAGGAAGCGATTAGATCGGAAACCGAGGTTTTTTTAGCCTTCCTTCATATTATAATTGAACGTGTCTTGGCGGACGCGACAGAAAAGCATGGCATACGTTGGACTCGCTACCTCGGGTTAAAAAAGTGACGATTCAGGCAATGCTCACTTTTGCTACCCTGAACCTCAAAAAATTGGCCAATTGGTCATGGAATTTCAGTCGGAATCCTAATGTAGTGTCATATTTTTTACACATACATAAGACAAACCCTCATTTCCAAGTGGAAATGAGGGTTTGTCTACAATCTACATTCTAAAAGCGCCGTCCCTTTGCGGAACGACGCTTTTTTTAGTCTGCCTTCGTCAAGATTTCGTATCCATCCTTCAAGACAACGACGCTATGTTCGAACTGTGAAACCAAACTTTTATTTGGCGTGTACAGTGTCCAGCCATCCTTTTCATCTTCCATACAAAATTCGTCGCTCGTCGAGATAAACGTTTCGACTGCGATGACTTGTCCTTCTTTCAATAAATCATTTTCTTCTCGGTTGAAGTAATTCGAAATCGACTCCGGTTCACCATGCAACGTTTTTCCTAATCCATGTCCAGCTAAATTCCGAATGACCGTAAAGCCATTTTTGCGTGTTTCCGCATAGATTGCTTTACCGATTTGATTGACTTTCGTACCTGCTTTGACTTTCTCAAGTCCTTTTTCAAGGGCAGACAATGACACCTCGACCAGTCGGACGTGCTCAGGACGCTTCGCTTCGCCTGCAATCACCGTTTTACCTGTATCTGAATAGTAGCCATCTTTGACTGCCGAGACATCGACGTTGACGATATCGCCTTCTTGAATGACATATGCACCAGGAATACCATGAGCCGCGACTTCATTGACACTGATACACGTTGCTCCAGGAAAATCATACATGACGATCGGTGCTGATTCCGCTCCATGTTCCTTCAAAATACGCGCTCCGATATCATCAAGCTCTTTCGTTGTAATTCCTGGTTTGACAGCATCCGCCATTTCATCGCGCGCAATGGCGACGATGCGCCCAATCTCACGTAGTGCATCATAATCATAATCCAACATGTTTCATTTCCTCCTTATTCACTTAACCGTTCTTGATATAAATAACTTGCTGAAATATCAGCAAATAAGAACATCCCATTATTTAGCGGCATACTGAACGTTCGCGTTTGTTCACTCGAACTGAAATCGACGTATCGATCAGAGAGGTATCCCGTATGCCGTCGTTCCATCGCAACCGTAGTCCGAATGAAGTACGGTCGAAAACTCCAGTTATAACCTTTGTAAAACGCATATGTTTTCCATCCACCGCTCTTTTTACTAACGTTTGATGATTTTTGAAAGCCATTCGCGTCTGTGATGTAAAAGCGAATGAATTCGGGTTCCATCTTTTGGGCCAGCCTAATTAGCCATTCATCCAATGCTTCATCTGCTTTTAACGACTGGCAGTACTCATTAAACCGAACCGTCCAGTCTTGTTCGAGCTGGAACAAACGATTCATCTGTTCCCGGTCATATTTATAGAACATCGGCACTTCATGTAATAAGATTTCCATGCCTGGGCATGTCGTCACCCAGTCAGGTGTCGTCTCACCGAGTAGATTTCCCATGTAATAGCGCCCACCATGTTGCCATGCATACCGAAGTTGACCAAGATGGCTGATATTTTTGTAAAGAAGTGGCGCACCGAGCTGGTCACATAAGTGTTCCATCGTTTGTAACAGGTGCGGATAGCTCGCTGAAACGGTTTTTTTCTCAATCATCGAAGATAAGTCGACAATCAGCATGTCCGGCGACATGGCAAAAACGCGTTCTAAGCTCGTCGCCTCCGCACGATCAAGCGCAACCTTTAAGCCAGAGTTTTGATAGTACGCAACGATTCGTCCGAGTCGATCAAAGTCATCCACTTGGACATCGGTCAGTGTGACATATAACCGGTCTTCCGGAAAGTCGATCTGTGCGTCACGTAAGATACTCAAAAAATCTTCACCACCATTTTCGAATAACCAATCAGGTCGACAGCGGATTAAGACAAATGAATGCGCATCGGCCGGGACTTTTTGAAAAGCATGGCGAATGACATGACTCATGACTTCTAACTGGTATTCAATTGGTACATCATCTTCTTGAAAAAATGGCTTCAGCGGCTCACCGCGAAAATGAGATTGGATTTCATACCCTTCCACTTTAAAAGGTGCCGCTCCAACAATTGGTTGGAACCACGCCTCAATCTGTTCGGGATGAACAATGACATCTAATGCATCCATTCTTCTCCCCCCCTATTCTCTTGTTCTATCTTATCAAAAAAAAGACCACCCTGTAATCAGAGAGGCCCCGTCTTTAAAATAACGTTGTATCTTTTCTTAACGCAATGTACAAATAGACACCAAATGTCGCCGTTAAATAGATAATGCTCAGAACACCGTATTGAATGCCTGTAGCACCACCCTTACCAATCGCTAAGACGAGAAAAATAATCCCGCCAAACAATAACGTCGCTAAAGGGATATAACGAAAGTGTCCTTTTGTCGTCTGCTCGCTAATTTTTTTAGTTGCGATGAGCAGTCCAATCAGACAAATGAATGCTGCTGCATAAATGGTATACACGAACGATTCAGCCCTCTCTATATCTTTCATTGCTCATTTTATCATGAGAATTCATAAAAAAGAACCGACTTGTCTGTGACAAATCGGTTCGGATTTTTTACTTTTCAAAACGTGGTTTACGTCCGCCACGGTTACGATCACTTTCGCTACGGTTGCTACGACCAGCGTATCCACCTTCACGACGATCTGATGACGATGAACTACGGTTTCCTTCAGAAGGACGACCACCTTCACGGCGCTCCCCACCACGCGGGTTGCTGCCACGGTATCCGCCACCACGGTTAGAAGAACCAGAACCTGATCCACCTTTATTGCCGTAAGGACGACGGTTACCACCGCCACCGTTGCTACCAAAACGTTTGACACGGATTGGTTCGATTGACGAAATTTGAACTGGAGTTGCATCCGGCTCTTTCGTTAATCCTTTAAGCGCTGCTGCGATTAATTCAACCGCTTCATACTCTTCAAGAAGTTCTTGCGCGAGTGTTGTATACTCTTGTGAGTTTTTCGCTTCTACACGTTTGATGAGTTCTTGTGCAGCAAGCTTCAAGTTGCCTTCCAAGATTTCGTCAAGTGTCGGTGCGTGACGACGTGACATTTTTTTGTTTGTTACACGTTCGATTGTTTTGATTTGACCAAATTCACGTGGTGTAACGAACGTGATTGCTGATCCCGTTTTACCAGCACGTCCCGTACGACCGATCCGGTGAACGTAGCTCTCTGGATCTTGTGGTACATCAAAGTTGTAAACGTGTGTAACACCAGAAATATCAAGTCCACGTGCTGCAACGTCTGTCGCAACAAGGATATCGATTGTTCCTTTTTTGAAGCGACGAATGACTTGGTCACGTTTCGCTTGTGTTAAGTCACCGTGCAAACCGTCCGCCGTGTATCCACGTTGGATAAGTCCTTCCGTCATTTCGTCAACACGTTTTTTCGTACGACCAAAGATGATTGAAAGTTCTGGAGAATCTGTATCAATCAAGCGGCAAAGCACATCGAATTTTTGGCTTTCTTTTAGTTCGATGAATGATTGGTCGATGTTTTCGACTGTCATTTCTTTTGCTTTTACTTTGATGTGCGTTGGCGTTGTCATGAAACGATCCGCGATTTTACGAATCTGCGGTGGCATCGTTGCAGAGAACAAGAGTGTTTGACGAGTTGGCGGAAGTGTACCTAAGATTTTTTCGATATCTTCCACGAAGCCCATGTTCAACATTTCATCTGCTTCATCCAAGATGACTGTTTGAACGTGGTCAAGGTTTAATGTTTTACGGTTCATGTGGTCCATTAGACGACCAGGTGTCGCAACGACGATTTGTGGGTTCTTGCGAAGTGCACGAATCTGACGATCGATTTGCTGACCACCGTATACTGGCAATGCATGAACGCGTTTCATTTCACCAATGCGGTTAAGTTCTTCTGCTACTTGAATCGCAAGTTCACGAGTCGGTGCAAGGATCAACGCTTGGATATGGCGCGATTTTGCGTCAAGACGCTCAATCGTCGGAATACCGAATGCTGCTGTTTTACCAGTACCTGTTTGTGCTTGACCGATTAAGTCAACGCCGCTAAGACCGACTGGAATTGTTTCTGCTTGGATTGGAGTTGCTTCTTCAAAGCCCATTTTTAGGACACCTTTGATAAGTGCCTCACTAAGATTTAATTCACGAAATGTTGTCAATGCTAAATACTCTCCTTTGTCATATGAAAAGCGTCTGCCACTAAACAGACGCTACCGTAACGAATACAATCGACTACCTATTATAGCAGAAGCCCGTCCTTAAAGATAGAGGCTATTTCTACTGATAATAATGTTTAGGGAAGTCACCATCATAATCGTTGCCATAAGGGCGAGGGAAAGGCATGATGCCCGGACCGTTCAACGCTTTAAATCGCGCCGCTTGCCCCCACTAGTGATGGGGTTTTATTTGGAAATGGTCGCCGGTTAAAACCAGCCGCAACCACCAAAATGATGAATTCCTAACTATTTATTCGAAACGTAGGTTCAGTTGGCTAGCTTACTTCGTTAGCCGAATACCCGTTTCATGTTTTTCTATTTTTTTATCTTTCAACAATCGACCTAGAGCACGTTTGAAGGCAGCCTTACTTAGGCCGAATACCTCATCAATCGTCTCAGGAGGTGTCTTATCACCATACGCCATCTGACCGCCATGTTCAAGTAGGTGGTTCAGGATTAAATCCGCATCGATGTCGATTGCCTCGTGAGCACGTGGTCTTGCTGAAAGTAATACTGTACCATCTGGCTTCACATTTGTCACCCGTAATTTCATAACTTCTCCGAGACGCGGCCACCGTTCCATCTCTTGTTCATGTAGAAAACCAATCGATTGATCGTTCACCCAAACGTTGACACCCGGATCACGCTGGGCAAAGACAAGTCCTTCAACGTCCATGTTATTCCACTCTTCCGGTGCCGGTTGCGCCTTAAGATTGAAATAGGCATAAGGAGCCGGGTCACCTAACAAACGTAATTTTTGATCATGTTTCAAACGAATGTAAAGTTCGTCTCCCTCTTCCGGCCAAAATGTCCGGCGTTGCGGAAGATCGTCCAGCGAGACGAGAACATCCTTTTGAATTCCGATGTTCGCAAAAACACCTGTATTGTAACGTGTTCCGTTAATCGGTGCTTTGACGTAATCCTCAAATGACGCTTCCGGAATCGTCATTGATGAGGCGAGACGCCCTTCATTGTCTTGGTAAAGGAATACTTCGACCTCTTCTTCTAGCATGAGCGATTTCGTCTGTTCATTTTTATGAAGTAAGATATCCTCCGTACCATCACTTAAAAACACACCAAATTCTGCTTCACGCTCTACTTTTAATGTGACAACCTGTCCTGCACGTAGTGCCATTTATGGTCATCTCCTTTCATTAACTTGGTTAAGCTGAAACACTCAACTAACCGTAAGTTCTTTTCATCACCTTCAATACTATACTCTTTTTCAACCTATCTCCGACATCAAATGGAAGCGAACAGTTGTGACATTTTTGTGAACGAATCTGATTTAAGTGATTTTTTTGAAAAAAACAGATATGATAAAAGAATAGGAAAAAGAAGGTTTAGTTTTGGTAAATATGGGGGAAAAACTATGTTTCATGACATTCAATCGCGTTCTTTCGCAAGACGCTTTACAAAAACGTTAGTATTCGCTTTTTTCGCATTTCTCGCAACGATTGGAATTGTATTCGCTGAAGGGTCGAGTAGCACTGATTTGTCTCCAAAGACACCTGCACTCCAACAAATCGATACACCTTAAAATCTACATCTCATCGTGTAGATTTTTTTATTTGTTTCCGAGTTTTTACTGGACGATAAAGGAAATCCTGCTTCGTTAGCGAATTGCTTTACTAGACACACTTAGTAGAGTGACACGAAGGAGGAAGTACTGTGTATTTTTACTTATTTACGACGCTTACGGGTCTCATTAGTACATACCTTAGTTTTATCACGGGATATTATACCGATTCAGTCGGGATTTTCGTCTTCACCCTATCCATTTGTCTTTCACTTTCATCTTTTAGACAATTAATTCGTACGACATATCATGGTTATCATGAATATATGCAATACCGCCGCGTCAAAAAACAGTTGGAGCGTATGAAGAAACGGGAACACTCTTATCAATTGTCTTACGAACAAAATGACACAGTCGCATCACTTGCATTATCAACGACAGAACAGCATGATAAATAAAGAGTTTGACTTCATGTTTTTAGGAGGAACCGATTCATTATGAATGAAATACCACTATCCAACGGCTGGACACTTCGTTACTCACCTGTCATCGACTTATGGCTAAAAGAAGATGGTGTTTTACTCGTCGATCACGAAGATAAGGTACGTTTGACACTCATCCTCGATGAAGAGACGATGGAAATCAAACAAATCGATAATACGAATGCCTCGTTTTCCATCGATCCGACGACGAGACGCCTGACATTCGAACTCGGCGAGAGTGAAGAGGAATCTGAACCTCGTTACTGGGAATAAAGAAGAAGACCGGGTGCGATACCTGGTCTTTTTTTGTACAATAATAATACACAGTAAAAAAGGAGTTTGATGCCATCATGTTACGCACGATCATCTGGTTCATTCATTTTGGGCTAGTATTACCTCTTACATTACCATTTTTGCCTGGCGCAAAACGTCGAACACACGCCGCTCGCTACGCGTATACACAAAAAGTAGCACACGTTTGGGCGAATTCGCTCCTTCGCTTAGCTGGAGTGAAAGTCCGTCTGACAGGGGAAGAACATATTCCGTCTGATCAACCTGTCGTCTTCATCGCCAACCACCAAGGGAATTTTGACATCCCGATTTTGCTCGGACATATCGCAAAACCCAAAGCCTTTATTTCGAAAATCGAAGTCAATAAGATTCCAATCGTCAATGTCTGGATGAATTTAATGGGATGTGTCATGATTGACCGAAAAGATCGCCGACAGTCTTTAAAGGCGATTCGTGCCGGTGTCGAGACAATCAAAGATGGGCAATCGATGATCATCTTCCCGGAAGGTACTCGCTCGAAAGGCGGACCGATTGCTGAGTTCAAAGCAGGTAGCTTCACCCTAGCAACATCTAGTGGTGCACGCGTCGTTCCGATTGCCATTTCAGGAAGCTATCGTGTCATGGAAGAGACTGGTCGGATTCGACCGGCAACTGTCGATGTGACAATCCTTCCATCCATCGACCCTGCTACAATGACCCAAAAAGAACTCGTCGCTACTGTTGAACAACAAATCAAGCATATTGTAGAAGGAGTCTGACATGCTACTTAAAGTAGATCAATTAAAAAAAGAATTTGCTGATAAAATCGTTTTTGAAGACGTGACATTTTCCGTCACACCCGGAGACCGGATTGGAATTATCGGTGTCAACGGGACAGGAAAATCGACACTGCTCCATATTTTAGCAGGAAAAGAGACAGCTGATTTCGGTGAACTGCATCATCCGAACGATTACCGGATACGTTTACTTTCACAATCGACAGATTATCCGGAAGATCAAACAGTGATGGAAGTGCTCCTCTCCGGAAACACACCGACAATCAATGCTTTACGCCATTATGAAACAGCTCGTTTAGCGCTTGAACAAGATCCGACAAATGAAACGTTACTCAAACGATTCATCGATGCCCAAACGGAAATTGATGCCGCAAATGCCTGGGATACGGAGTCTCGCCTTAAAATGATTTTAACGCGACTTGGCATTACAGATTTAGAAGCAAAAATCGGTTCGTTATCGGGCGGCCAACGGAAGCGTGTCGGCTTGGCAGAAGCTTTGCTCGACGAAGCCGATCTATTACTACTCGATGAGCCAACGAATGAACTCGATGCAGAAACGATCACTTGGCTCGAATCACAAATCAAGGAATACCGTGGAGCGATTCTGTTGATTACCCACGACCGTTATTTCTTGAACCGCGTTACGAATCACATGATGGAAATCGCGAACGGGACGGCCCATTTTTATGTCGGAAACTATGAGTCATTCCTTGAAAAGCGAGCTGAGCGCCGCGAACGGACTGCTTCAATGGAAGAGAAGCGCCAAAACATTTTACGCCGTGAACTCGCTTGGCTACGTCGTGGTGCAAAGGCACGGACGACGAAACAAAAGGCACGGATTCAGCGTGTCGATGCACTCCAAGAACTCTCTTATGAAGAAGAAGAAGCAACACTTGAAGTACAAGTCGGTTCGACACGACTCGGTAAAAAAGTCATCGAAGCAACGGAACTTGGTCATACATTTGGTGAACGAACACTGTTCGAATCATTTAGCTGGTTATTCGGTCGAAAAGAACGTTATGGCATCGTCGGTCGGAACGGGAGCGGGAAATCGACACTGTTGTCGATTTTAGCGAAACAACTTGAACCGACTCAAGGGGAAGTCGTGCACGGGGAAACGGTCAAAGTTGGGTTTTATGGACAGTTCGCCGAGTTCACGCACCCGGAACGTCGTGTCATCGATGAAGTCGAACGGATCGCCCAGGTGATCACGACACTTGATGGTCAAGAAATCACAGCCAGTCAGATGCTTGAGCAGTTCTTATTCAAACCGGAAGCACAGTATAAGCCGATTGGTAAATTATCCGGTGGCGAAAAGCGTCGACTCAAGTTGTTGACGATCTTAATGGATGAACCAAACGTCTTGTTCCTCGATGAGCCGACGAATGATTTAGATACAGAAACGCTGTCGGTTCTTGAAGATTATCTCGAGTCCTTCCCCGGGACGGTTATCACAGTCAGTCATGATCGTTATTTCCTCGACCGTGTCGTCAATCGGTTACTTGCGTTCGAGAATAGTACGATTGTCTCTTATTATGGGCAGTATACGGATTACCTGGAACAGCGTGAGGATGAGACACCTGAAGCAGCTATCGTGACTGAGGTAAAAGAAGTGGTAGCTGCTCCAACCGACATCCCGAAAAAATTGTCTTATCAGGAACAACAAGATTGGACAACGATTGAGACACAGATTGAAAACGCGGAAGCTGCGCTTGAGCAACTCGAACAACAGCTCGCTTCGGCAGGTAGCGATATCGGGCAAGTTAATGAACTCTATCAAAAGATTGAGCAAGGAAAATCCCAACTCGATCAACTGATGGACTATTGGTCTTACTTGTCCGAGAAGATAGAGGCGTACGAATCTTATAAAAAATAATTTGTTTTTGATTTATTGTCTATTTGACCGTATATTTTCCTTTCCGGAAAAATGCGGTCTTTTTTCTTCTGTTCCAAGTACGTTTTTTCCAAATTGAGGGTAATGAATTATATAGTTAAACTGTTACTTTCATTAGACAGGAGGTTTTCTCATGTCAAAAGCGTTCAAACGAATGACAGGAGGAATCGTCATTTATTTGATTATCTCGTATACCATCCTTCTTTTAATTCCAAACTCATTCGTCTTACCCACAGCCGTCTTTTCAAGCTTTGTCGGGTCTTTATTGATTACGAGTGCCGCCATTTTATTTTATAGAAAAACACCTTCACCAGAACTTAAATGGATCCTCATTGCTGTAAGTGCTTATTTCATCGGAGACTTAGGTGGAGTTGTCAGTGGTTACTTTTCGCTCACGTCTGTCAATTTGAACGTCCTACTCGACTTTCCCTATACAATCCATCTCTTGACGATTACCATTTTTTTATTCCGTCTTTTGGATATTGAACATTTCCGTTCACAAAAGCTTTTAATTCTTGATTCATTGACACTTTTTACTGTCGCGATGATTGCTGGATACTTGACAATTTTTAAATACATCCCCGAATACACAAGAACGTTCGCGGAGCAGCTCAGCTGGGATATCTATTCATTCTTGACCATTCTCCTGACTCTTTTCTTTTTCTTACTCTATGCTTCCGGTTTAAAAAAACCGGTCTCGTTGTTCGCTTTTAGTTTTTTAATGGGTGGAACGTTTTTATTAGGTATGATCAACTTTTTATTTTACAGCTTTTTATTGAACGATTTTACTTTTTACGCAATGCTTTTATTACCGCTCTATCCGCTGAGTAGCTATTTTTTCATTAGTTTCCTAGTAACTTGGCATTTACCGATCATCGCTAAACAACAATTATTGTTACTTCGGATTGAACAAATTCTTCGTCCTTCTTTTTCATACATCTTACTATTACTGTTAATTACCTATGTCACGTTTTCACCTGTCACGACACGCTTCTACTTCATCACAATCGCGACCACTTTTTTACTTTTCTTAACGCGGCAGCTTTTTTCTTATCGCGAAAATGTACGCCTTTTACGAGAAACGACTTCGCTACAAGAAAATTTGGAAACCATCGTTTCACAGAAAACGGAGTTACTTCGGTTACGCGAACAAGAATTCAAGGCACTGTTCCTCTCCTATCCGCAAATGGTACTTGAAGTAAATCAAGCGAGTCACATTCTATCCGGAAATCCTGCAGCCATTCGAGAAGGATGGATGGAGAAGTCATTGAAAGACGAACAGGTCCGTCTTTTCAAACAAGTAATGGAGGCGCTACATGCCAATAAAGGGGTCCCTTCCTTATCAAAAACGTTTTATATCCCCCATGACGAAGAGGACCTCATCTACACGATGACGTCGATTTGTATAGCCGATCAAGAACGTGTCTTTATCATTTTATCCGACGTCACAGAAGATGTTCGCCAAGAACAATGGTTGGAGAAATTAGGAAATCATGACGCTTTGACCCGTTTACCGAATCGGCGCTTTTTTGAAGAACAATTGCAGACTCTCCTCCCTACCATACGACATGGATCGTTATTGTTTGTTGATTTAGATGGTTTTAAAGCTATCAATGATACGTACGGGCATGATGCTGGAGATTTATTACTTCAAGAAACCGCAGGCCGGCTACAACAACTAATTCAAGGAGAGGAGCTTGTCGCCCGTTTAGGAGGAGACGAATTCATTTTATTCACCGTTCGAGACGAAGATGAGACGACTGCATTTGCGAGTAAGTTGCTCGCATCACTCAATGAGCCGTTTTATATTAAAGATCAAACGATGTCTGTCACACCGTCCATCGGTATTTCGCTTTATCCGAGTGATGGAAAAAGTTCGAATGTCCTTTTGATCCGCGCAGACGAAGCCATGTATCACATTAAAAATACGAACAAAAATAATTTTCAGTTCGCCGCTCAACTAAAACGCAACTAGGAGGAAACGCATATGCAACAATCCCCCTACTTCATCAGATGGTTCCCTTCACTACTAATCATTTCTTTGATTTTAATTCTCTATTCATACACGCAAGGCTCATTCATGAACCACCTTGTCGAACAAATTCTAGAGTACTTGTCATTTCTTTTAATCGGACTTTTCATCCTCATCGCCTATAAAAAAGAACGGTCACTCGTCGTGCCAAGACGAAAATTTTGGATCATCGCCTTCATTTCACTTATCTTCTCGCTAGCTGCTTCGATTTTTGAAACCATTAACTTATTCAGTAATACGCTGTCTTTTCCGAACAGTTATAGCTTAATTTGTTTCTCCATTTCGCACTATATATTTTTAATCGGACTTTTTTACCGGATTGCTTCACAAAAGAGTTTTTCACAACATCTGCTTGCATTCGTGGATGCTCTAATCATCGTCGTTTTTTTAGGACTTGCTGCTTTTCATACATTAAGCGAACTGGCCGACCCGACAGCTAGTACGTTCCCGTACGATATGATCGTCGTCCTCAACACTTCACTCGGATTGTTTGTTCTCTTCTACTTCTTTTTTGTTCAAGAAACACACTGGGTTTCCCGAACGACGTTATCTCTACTATTCTTTTCACTGTTCATTCGTGGCATGTATGAAGTATCTGCTGTATACTTTCCAGATTTCACGGAACAATATTTAGTCTTTTCTCCTGTATTGATTCGTCTTGTTCAAAGTGCAGCAATCTTATGGCACCTTGATCACATCACTGAAGGTAAACAAGCGTCTCCTGTCGTTCAGAGAACTTGGCTGCCTTTGCTCGCAATTCCACTATTTTTACATTATGTCATCGAACTCGAAGGTAAAAAATTTGATGTGTTCATCATCTTATTGTTACTAATCATTCGACAAATCATCATCGCTCGGCAACATACGTTGCTCGTGCAAAAGTTAAACGAGCGAAACGAACAGTTAGCCGAACGCATCGAACACCGGATCCGGCAAATCAAAGAAAGTGAGCAACAAGTCCTGCCACTGTTTTCAAGTCATCCTGATCCAATCATCCGCTTTGATCAAAACGAAACAGCGACGTATGCCAATCTTGCGGCTCAAGCAACGTTTAAGCTTTCTGCCTTGTCAATCGAAGTACCCACTCACTCAGTCTTACATCTTCAGTCTTCCTTACAGCTTGATTCCAATCGTTATCTCGATGAATCTAACCGCCAATATGAATTAACAAAAATCCCCATCCACATCGCTTCAAAATCGGCCGGTCATTTCTTAGTCTTACACGACGTAACAGAACAAAAGGAGCGGCAGCAACGGATTGAATACCACGCGTTTCATGATGTTTTAACTGGTATCGGTAACCGTCGTTCGCTCGAACGGACATTCTTATCGATTGACCAGTCCGTAAACTATCTGGCGTTACTTGATTTAGACGGTTTTAAATTAATCAACGATACGTATGGGCACGAAGCTGGTGATTATGTCTTAATCGAAGTTGCTCGTAGAATGAGTCTAGACCTCGAACGCGAAGAGTCGGTTTACCGGCTGGGTGGTGATGAGTTCGCCTTGCTAACTTCAGCGAAAGATGAACTTTCACTCCGACGTCGCTGTAAACATTTCTTACAATTATTGCGTCGCCCTTATGTTTATAAAGGGCAAACGTTACATGTCTCGGCCAGCATCGGAGTCGCTCCATTTTTCGAAAACGATGATTTAGAAAGTTGGCTGAAACATGCTGATCTCGCCATGTATCGCATCAAAAACCGTAAAAAAAACGATATTGCGCTGTACCATCAAGATTTTTAAACGAACAAACGTCCATTCACCCTAGCTTAGGATTGAATGGACGTTTGTTTTTTGCTGTTATGCTTCAGGTCGTGGTGTAATGTTTCCCTCTTCGATATCGAGTAATAAGTCAATCAACTCCGCACAAAATTCAGGATACTGACGCAATAGTGCGTCGTCACCGACTTCATCGACAAAATCAGCTAAAAGAACACGCACTTCAGGTACAAGTGCCCGTGCAACCTTCATATAGGCGATTGCGAATCGCCATTTGCCTGAAATGTAGAGAAGTTTGCCGACTAACAGATCGCCAACCGCAACGTCAATCTCTGTCAAATCGGTCTGATACGTTTGTTCCGACATGATGTCGAAGACGCCGTCTTCTTTTACAAGGAAAAGCGACGGAACAGGATCGGCCAGCCCTCTTAAGGCACGATACAGACTTTGAGACATATCTTCTTTGACTTGTTCTAAAAAACGACCATGCGGTGTTTTCCCTTGTTCATCGGTCTCATAAAAAATGGCCCAATCGACGAACAAGTCTCGGAATAACTCAGCATCTTTTAAATACCAACGTCCTTCCGTCGCGATTTCTTCGATGAATGCGACCCAATCGGTGCTTCGAGCAGTGGCTGCTTCTTGATATAAAGTTTTGAGCGCTGTGTTCATCTCTGCTTCGGATACAGTCGTCGGAAACGGGATAATCTTTCGCTCACTTTTCATCGTGTTGGTCCTTTCCGGTGTGGTTTCGCCGGACTTTTAAGCGCTTCCGGTTCCGTGACTTCACGCTTTGGAATCACTTCCCCGCCATAAATCTCCATCGGTTCAATTTCCACACCCATTTGTTTCGCTAATGTTTTCAGGTGTTTCAGATCATGATCCGTGACGAGCGCGAGGACCATACCCGACGCGTTCCCACGTCCTGTTCGACCTGAGCGGTGGACAAAATCATCAAGGGATTCCGGTAAATCATAATGCACGACATGCGTGACGGCATCAATGTCCAGACCGCGTGCAGCAAGCCCTGTCGTGACGAGTAACGGAAACTCTCCCCGTTTATATGAACGTAACGTCTCCATCCGTTCTCTTTTCCCTTTTTCGGCATCTAAAATCCGGTATTTCAGCGAAAACTTGCTTAATTCACCGTTTAACGGACCGAGGAAAGAACGGTTGTTTATGAACGTCAACACTTTGACCTGTTGCATATTAGACAAACGACGTAACATTTCCGGTTTCAGACGACGGGATGTTTCGATGTAACCGAACTTGACTTGCGTCGTCTCCGTCCGTTCAACTCGGATGACTTCTGGATCATTCGAAAGTGTCCGTCCCCATGCTGCTGTCCGTTCAGGCAATGTTGCTGAAACGAGTGCTAACTGGCGGTCACGAAGCGCACTGTTCGCGATGCGCGTCGCTGATGCACTCATTCCACTTTCGTAGATTTGATCAGCCTCATCTAAAACAATCAATTTTACTTTATGCATCTTCAACTTTTTTGAATCAATCAACTCAACTAAGCGTCCTGGTGTCCCAACAATGATTTGTGGTTTTTTCTTGAGACGCTCATATTGACGTTTTAATTCAACGCCACCGATGAACGCACCTGACTTAATCCCGCTTCCTTGGGCAAATAATTGGATGACTTGATGAATTTGCATGACCAGTTCTCGTGTCGGTGCCGTAATCGCGACTTGAACGTGTGGTTCATTCGGATCGATGCGCTCGAGGGCTGGAATGACATAAGCGAGCGTTTTCCCAGTTCCTGTCGGCGCTTCGACTAAGACATCTTTCCCCTCACGGATTAGAGGAATGGCTTGTTCTTGAACGGGCATCATTTGTTCAAAGCGTGCTCGTTCCCACGCTTCATTAATAAAAGGTTTAGTAAAATTCATAACGTATCTTCTCCTACTCTCTTGTCTATCATTCTGTTACATATTCGAAACGATCATCGGTTTCAGTTTTAATACCGCGTAACGTCTGCGTATATTCATTTCCAGAATCGATTAACCGAATATGAAAAACGATTTCTGTCTCATTTTGTTGATCTGCACTTAACACTTCGAAACCTTGCGCCATTCGATCTTGCAGCTCAACAGCAAGTGTTTCAAAACCAGCAAGTACAGGATAAGTTGCTCTGACATCGATTGGGCGTCGAACTAATCGTGCGAGGTACTTCTGGTCGTAACCGATAAAGTCCTCGAAATCAAAATCATCTTCAAACCGGAGCCAAAACCCGTCGTCTTCAAACTCGGTGATCATCCCGATCCGTTCTGTTCCTTCAGTTGATACTTTTAGGGAAACCCAGTCCCCTGTTCGATAGTCTGCTTGCTCTTTTAATGGCGAAAACTCCATTCACTCCACCTCCACGTTCTATATTCCCTTTTTCATTGTCAACGATACGTCCTAAAAATACAAGGTAGCGCCGCGTGACTTTTATCACACTAGCTTCTGTCTCTATCCATTCCACTACAAATTAATGATACAGCTACAGAAAAATCCTTTCACAGCAGTCTTTTTCTGTTTTTTGAACACGGGACACTGACTGATACAATTTACTGTGAAGTAAGTCATAGCAACACTTTTACATTTGTTAAAAGATTCACATATACGTAAAACCTCTATCCCGAATTGTTTGTTACACTATTCACATAAGAGATGTATTAAGAACCGCTGACCTTACTAATGAAGGAGTGTTGATGATGTTACTTGAAAAAACACAGGCATGGCAACGATTCGAAGGTGGAGAATGGATGGAAAAGATTGATGTCGCTGATTTCATCCGGCGCAATCGTTCAGAATACACAGGAGACGATCAGTTCCTCGCCGGTCCGACCGATGCAACCAACACGTTATGGCAACAAATCATGCAGTTAACAGAAGAAGAACGAATTCGTGGTGGTGTCTATGCCGTTGATGCTGCAACTCCATCTTCAATTCTTTCGCACGGTCCAGGTTACCTCAATCCTGAACTCGAAAAAATCGTTGGTCTACAGACCGATGAACCATTCAAACGTTCGATTCATCCGAACGGTGGTATCCGAATGGTCAATGATGCCTTAGAAGCGTATGGTTTTAAATCAGATGACACTGTTACACAGATTTTTAGCGAGTACCGTAAAACGCATAATCAAGGGGTTTTCGATGCGTATACGCCCGAAATGCGTGCTGCCCGTAAAGCCGGTATCATCACTGGACTTCCTGATGCTTACGGTCGCGGACGGATCATCGGTGATTACCGTCGCGTCGCCCTTTATGGAACAGCTCACCTCATTGCTGCAAGAAAAGCGGATTTGAAAGCACACGGTGGATTTTTATCAGAAGCGATGATTCGTGATCGCGAGGAGATGAACGAACAACTCCGCTCCCTTCATGAACTGACAGAACTCGGTAAACGTTACACATGTGACTTATCACGACCAGCTGAAACGGCCCAAGAAGCATTCCAGTGGGTCTATCTTGCTTATCTCGCAGCAATCAAAGAACAAAACGGAGCAGCGATGTCGCTCGGTCGCGTTTCGACCTTCCTTGATATTTATATCGAACGTGACTTGCAAACGGGTCGGTTGACAGAAGAGAGCGCGCAAGAACTTGTCGACCACTTTGTGATGAAACTTCGAATCGTCAAGTTTCTTCGGACACCCGATTACAACGAACTCTTTTCCGGTGACCCGACGTGGGTAACAGAATCAATCGGCGGCATGAGTGAAGACGGTCGCTCGAACGTCACAAAAAGTTCGTTCCGCTTCTTGCAGACACTCGTCAACCTCGGTCCGGCACCTGAACCGAACTTAACCGTTTTATGGTCACCAAAACTTCCACGTGGTTTCAAAGAATTTTGTGCGAAGATGTCCATCCTGTCTAGTTCGATCCAATATGAAAATGATGACTTGATGCTTCCGATTTATGGTGATGATTACGGGATTGCTTGTTGTGTCTCAGCAATGAAAATCGGTAAACAAATGCAATTCTTCGGCGCCCGGGCGAACTTAGCAAAAGCCTTACTCTACACGTTGAACGGTGGCGTCGACGAAAAACTCAAAATTCAAGTCGCCCCTCCTTCCGACTTGATTTTAGATGACGTGCTCGATTATGAAACCGTCATGGCCGCCTATGATAAACAATTGGATTGGTTAGCTGAGCTCTATGTCAATACACTGAATGTCATTCACTTCATGCATGATAAATATAGTTATGAGCGCATTGAAATGGCACTCCACGATCCTGAAATTTTACGGACGATGGCTTGTGGGATTGCCGGATTATCCGTTGTCGCCGATAGTCTGTCAGCGATTCGTTATGCTAAAGTCACACCAATCCGAGATACGGATGGCATTACAGTCGACTTTAAAATCGAAGGCGATTTCCCGAAATTCGGAAATAACGATGATCGTGTCGATCAAATGGCCGTCGATCTCGTCGAACTCTTTATGGAAAAAATCCGGAAACATCCAACGTATCGTGATGCTTTACCAACCCAATCTGTTCTGACGATCACGTCAAACGTCGTGTACGGTAAAAAAACCGGGAATACACCCGATGGTCGTCGCGCTGGCGAACCGTTCGCACCGGGAGCAAATCCAATGCACGGACGTGACACACGTGGTGCAGTCGCTGCGTTGACTTCTGTCGGCAAATTACCTTATGAGCATGCCTTAGATGGTATTTCCTACACGTTCTCAATCGTTCCGAAAGCACTCGGAAAAGATGAAACAACACGTATCAACAATACAGTCGGTCTACTTGACGGCTATATGGGCGGTACGACTACCCGTGGTCATCACTTAAACGTCAACGTGTTCGACCGCGCCACTTTACTCGATGCGATGGAGCATCCTGAACTTTATCCACAGTTGACGATTCGTGTATCGGGTTATGCCGTCAACTTCATTAAGTTGACACGCGAACAACAAATCGATGTCATCAACCGTACATTCCACGGTGCACTTTAACTTTTCTGAAAGGACTTGATCACTATGACTTACGGGACGGTTCACTCTGTCGAATCTTGTGGGACTGTCGATGGTCCCGGTATTCGTTTCATCGTCTTTACGCAAGGCTGCCCACTACGCTGCCAATATTGCCACAATGCGGACACCTGGGAATTCGGTTGTGGTCGAAAAGTAACACCGGAAGAAATCATCAAAGAAGCGAACAGCTATCGTTCCTTCTTTGACGCAACGGGTGGAGGGGTGACCTTCTCCGGTGGCGAACCGTTGGCTCAACCCGAGTTTTTAGAAGCCTCGCTGCGTGAAGCAAAACGAAACGGCTTGCATACCGTCATCGATACAGCAGGTTCGGTCGTCCCGAAAAACCTGGATCAAATCCTGGACTATACAGATCTCGTCTTACTCGATATCAAGCACATCGATGATGCGACGTGCCGGATTTTGACCGGGCGAAGTAACATCAATACACTAGCCTTCGCAAAATTGCTCGCAGAACGAAACATTCCCGTCTGGATTCGCCATGTCCTTGTCCCCGGCGTGACGATGACGGAAACGTTTTTACGGCAAACAGGTGAATTCATTCGAACACTCGGAAATGTCGAACGGGTTGAAGTCCTCCCCTATCACCAATTAGGTGTCTATAAATGGGAGGCACTCGGGCTCGAATATGCGCTAAAAGATGTCTTACCGCCTACCGCGGAGGAAACGTTTGCCGCGCAAGATTTACTCAACTCGTACTTGTCATGATTGATGTGACTTGATAGACTGAACACATAGTCTATGAAACGGAGGTACAATACCGAAATGAAGCAATCACTCGCTAACGTCTAATGATGAATGAACTCATCACTTTCGCAATCGCTTGCGGATGACTGACGCTACGAGTCTGCTCAATTTCGGTATTTCCCTATTTCAGGTGGATACCTTCTTTGAATTGCACTCCCGCACACCATCCGTACGCTCAGGATGGTGTGTTTTCATTTCATCTCAACCGAAATGAAACAAAGGGAGCTGAGCTTATGCCAACTGAAGTATTATCCATCCATGATTTACAAATCGATTTTGCCGGGCAGTGTCTTTTCCACGATGTCACGTTCTCCATCCGCGACGGCGAACACGTCGCCTTGGTCGGACCGAACGGCGTTGGAAAAACGACGCTCTTGCGCGCCATCCTAAAAGAAATCATCCCGACGACCGGGACAATCCATCGCACGTATGACCGGATCGGGCTCTTAGCCCAACAAATCGAACCCTCGACAAGTGTAGCAATTCAAATCGTCGAACAGGCGGATGTAACCCGTTACGACTTACGTGAACGTGCCTTAACCACTGAAGCCGTGGCCGACTACCAGGCTGCCGTTGACGCAGATGCCTTCACGCTCGAAGCCGATGCGAGACGTGTCCTGAAAGAAGTTCAACTCGAGCAATCTCTTTGGTTTCAGCCTTTGAACACACTGAGCGGCGGCGAACAGACCCGGATTCAACTTGCATGTCTACTGTTGAAGAAACCGGACTTCATCCTGCTTGATGAACCGACCAACCATTTAGATGAAGACACACTCGAGTGGCTCGTCGCGTGGACGCGTCAAACGAAGACGACGATTCTCTATGTTTCACATGAGCGTGCCTTTATCGATGCGACGGCTGACGCCGTCATTGAATTGACTGAAGCAGGAGCGGCACGTTACGAAGGAAACTATGAGATTTACCGTACGTTAAAGGAACAAGAACGGACTGCACAGTGGCATCAATATGAGAAGCAAGAACGAACACGAAAAGAACTCACCCGGATGATTGGTCAATATCAAAATTGGCATCAAAAAGCGACGGCTAGTGCAAGTGAACGAGATCCGTACGCGAAAAAAAAGGCAGCAAAACATGCGACAAAAGTCAAAGCAAAAGAAAATCAGCTCGAACGCCTACTGGAACACCGGGTCAAAAAACCGGAAACGCCGTCCCACGTCCATGTCAGATTCGAAGGAGAACATTTTTTAGCGAAACGTCTCGTTTCAGTCGATGATCTCTCATTCGACTATCCGCATCGCCGGCTCTTTCAGGATGTGTCGTTCTCCATCCAACGTGGCGATCGAATCGCGTTGATTGGTCGAAACGGTTCTGGGAAAACGACGTTATTACGTCTTTTACTTGGAGAATTGGCGCCATCTGCCGGTATCATCAAACGGCACCCGACTTTAAAAGTCGGTTACTTTTCTCAAGTTCTATCCACCTTACCGAATACCGGCACACTACTTGATGCCTTGCTTGAGACGAGCGAGATATCGGAAACAGATGCCCGGACACTACTCGCGTGCTTTTTATTTCGGCGAGAGACCGTCTATAAACCAATCGCTGAAGCGAGTATGGGCGAGAAATGCCGGATTGCCTTTTTACGCCTCTATTTTTCCGGCGCGCATTTACTCATCCTCGACGAACCGACGAATTACCTTGATCTTGCGACACGGGAACAAATCGAAGCGGCACTCGAAGTTTTTCCCGGTGAGTTGCTTTTTGTTTCCCATGACCGTTATTTTACCGATCGTTTATCAAACCGAACGATTTCCTTGACCGGTGACTTCACAGTCCATCCTGTCGGAACAAAGGCTTTACGGGAACAACGTGCTTCTGATTCGGATGGAATCCGGGCTGACTTACGGCGTTTGAATGAACTGACCGGTGAAATCGACTTTGATGTGTAATTGACGGAAGTCACATCACGAACTGACTTTTAGCACGATGATAAAAGCATGCTAACTTAAAAAGAAATACGGTACTTTTCCATGCGCCTCCCACATGCGTATCTAATTACCGCGAACGAAAAAAACGCTGATGATTCCCTGTAAAGAAGGGGAACATCGGCGTTTCGTTTACTTATCTTTTTTGATACTTTAATTTTGTATGTGCCTGCGCGTTTTTCTGAATCTTCTTCCACTTTTCTTTTTCGGCAGCTTGTAGCGCTACACTTTGCTTCCGTTCAGCATAGGCAATTTCCCGTTGCAGCTTCAGATAACTTTCCCAGCGTTCGTGCGGAAGACTTCCATCTTCCAATGCTTGGCGGACTCGACACCCGGGTTCATTGCCATGTTGGCAATCCCGGAAACGACAGTTTTCAGCGAGCGACTCGACATCAGAAAAAGTCGAAGTCAGACCGTCACTTCCGTCCCATAGTCCCAGTTCACGCATACCCGGTGTGTCGACGAGCAACAGACCGTTCGCTAATCGTTTGAGTTCACGGTGCGTCGTCGTATGCCGTCCGCGTTGATCGTCTTCTCGCACGCCACCTGTTTCCATCAACTGTTCCTCTGCTAACGCATTAACGAGTGTCGATTTCCCGACACCGGATGAACCGACGAGGACAATCGTCTCACGTGGTTCGAGAACATCTCGAAGACTTTCCAACCCGTCACCGGTCAACGAATCAATCGCAACATAAGGTGTCCCGAAGGCAATTCCTTCAATCTCAGCCAACTCGGACTCGACGGATTCCATCAGACTTCGTTTCGTCAAAACAATGATCGGCTTGACGCCAGCTTCCCAGGCGACCGTTAAATAACGTTCAAGCCGCCGGACATTAAAATCGTGACCGAATGCCATGACGAGCAAAGCTACGTCAACATTCGCACAAATGATTTGTTCTTCGACTTCCGTACCCGCTGCTTTTCTTGAGAATTGTGAGGTCCGCGGAAGAACTTGCTCAATCCGTCCTAATCCCGCTTCTCGCTCTGTCTGGATGATCCAATCCCCTACTGCGGGAAGATCTGCTTTCGTCAATGCCTCAAAGCGCATCTTTCCAGATAATTCACTAAGCGTCTCGCCAGCAGCCGTCATGACACGATACTGTTTTTGAAAGACTGCAGTGATCCGTCCTAAATTTTCATGTTCTCCTGCCTCATGTGCAGGTGGTTTACCCCATTCGTTCAAATGGTTTCCTCCTCTAATTTAAGGGAGGGAAACCCCTCCCTGTTCTCCAGTACGTGTTTGATTTACGTTGATTTGCACATTCATAAACCTCACTCCTCTCCAGTAACTTCCTTTGTATTTTATCATATGTAGCCACTTCAAAAACCGTTGGGCGATAAAGTCAGACCTTACTACTCCGCCTCAAGGCCGAGACGAATACGGTCCGAGGGGCGTCGTCGTTTTTTTCACCATCCCTTATCATAAAGGTATTAAGTAAAAGGAGGCTTCATCATGAAGCAATCAAAAGGCAAACAGGCTTTGATGATACTTGCTGGTATCGCTCTTCTCGCAGTCGTCATCGGGACACTCCCACATATGATTGGACTCGGGCTCGGTGGACTGCTTGCATTTTACGCCATCAGTAAGTTTATCCGTTCAACAAAAGTCATCGCAAAAATCGGTTTTGGTTTACTCGCAGCAGTCGGAATCGGCTTAGCCCTTTCAAACATTTGGGCGGTATTCGGTATCGCGGCAGCACTTGCCCTCTACATCGGTTACATGCGGATGAAGATGGAACGTGTGAATCCAAACGATTTATTTTCTCGCCGTCGTCGGTCAAACGCGTCTCATTTTGAAGCAGATTGGAAAGACCTCGATCAAAAACGCTTTTAATCGCTACTTATACTCAAGGAGGAATTCACGATGAAGAACGTATTCGACCAACTCAATGATTTTGCTAACCAAATGATGACGGAAGTCAAAAAGGCAGCCGAGCAAGGTGAAGTCCCGGCTAAAAAATTAGTCCGTCATATCCGGATTACCGAATCTGATTTAAAAGAAATCGACCGGCTACTCGAACGTCAACGGTCACTCCTAAGCGAACTCACACAAAAACAAGATGAAGCAAAAGAACTAGCTGATAAGCGGTTTGCCCAAGTCGAAATTGCTAAACAAGCTGAAGAGCAGGAACTTGCAGAACGCGCCGCTATCGAATCCAAACATTACGGTGAACAGTTCCGTTTCTTCGAAGAGTTGATTGTTGAAACGAAACGGGAATTGACGCAACTTGAACGGGAAGCACTCGAGTTGAAACTTAAACTCGAAGACTTGCAAAATAAACGCTATGAGTGGATGATGCGGGAAAACGTTTCTAATTTAAAATCAAAGATGAACCAGGTGCTAGAACGCGAACCAAATGCTACTATTAAACAAGAAGAACATCCGTTTACGGCAGCAGAACCGGATGTCGCAGAACAAACACCAGAAGACGACATCGATTCACGTATTGCGGAACTCGAACGTCGCTTCCAAAAATAAGTATTTTGACGAAGGAGGCCCTTGCCTCCCTTTGTCATGTCAGGGAGGAGATTGATCGTGCGACGATTAAGTACAAAACAATTAGTCGGCTACGTGTCGATCCTATTCGCGCTCGGATTATTTTATGATTTGATGACTGGAGCCGGAAACGTCTTATTTGGAATCTTATTCCCGTTCTTGTTGTATTATGTCGGGATTCATTTTCGGCGTCGCGGTCATGAAAAACTGGCCATCCTGTTTTATATCGTCGGTACGATTATCTTAGCTGGAGTCGTCTTGAGCTCGGCAGCTGTCGGATTCGTCATCGCCGGAATTTTGCTATATCTCGGAATTATCCTTGTCACCCGACACTCCGTCCGCGAATTTTTCTTTTCGAAGATTTCACCACGTCTTTATGAAGAAGAAGGCATTACGATCCAACCTGCTTACTCGTTTTCGACGCAGTCTGAAACACCTTACGTGTTAAAAGACTTGAGTGAACAGTTCATCGTCAAAGATTTAGAAATCGATTTAACGCATGCCTATGTCCCAGAAGGTGAAACACTCATCGTCATCAGTGGTGTCGTCGGAGATGTGCGTATTTTATTACCTTCAGGATATGACTATACGCTTGATACGTCGATTGGTTTTGGAAGCGTCAAAACAGATGTCCGCCGGATCCCGACATTTTTTAACCGTCGCATTCAGTTCCGGGCACCACAATATGAAGAAGCGACTCGAAAAGTCCGCATTCACGTCATGCTTGGCATCGGTAACGTGGAGGTGACCTCGATATGAAACGTGATCACTTCCCGCTCGGTGTCATCGCGCTCCAAGTATTGACCGGATTTCTGACAGCCGTCGTGACGACTGGTTTGTTTTTAAGTACACGCCAAGTCGATTGGCATGTACTTTTCGTCCGTCAACAAGATTTACCTGTCTTATTGCTTGTCGTCGGATTATCCCTGTTACTTCCGCTCGCAATCGGCAGCATCCACTACTTCTTTTTACGTCGTGACTTCAAACGTGTCACAACTGCCATCATCGAACTCGAGCAAGGAAAAGAAGTCACGATTGTCAACGGACCTTACTTCCACACACTGACCCGCCTCTCACGAATTGGGAAACGAATCGATGAACAGGTCGAGACGGTTCAAAAAATCAGTACACGTCCGCAACACGTCGAACAAGTTCGTGTCCAAGCCATCACGGAAGAACGCAAACGTCTCGCACGTGATCTCCATGACTCCGTCTCCCAACAACTTTATGCCATTTCGATGATGACGACGGCTGCCAAACAAACGATTTTGACGCAACCGGAAACGGCAGCGAAACAAATTGACTTAGTCGAGACGATGGCACAGACGGCACAATCGGAAATGCGTTCTTTATTGCTCCAACTACGTCCCGTGGAACTCGAAGGCATGACTTTACAACAAGGACTAACCCAACTGCTCGAAGAACTATCAAGGAAACAATCGACGCAATTGAGCTGGAAACTCGAACCGATTGAATTACCGCGCCCGATTGAAAATGAATTATTCCGCATCGTTCAAGAAGGCTTGACGAATGCTTTACGCCACGCGAAAGCATCGCACATGAATATCGAATTGCGTCAATTCAATGAGACAATCATCTTGAGTATGAATGACGACGGTGTCGGCTTTATCGTCGACGAGAAAAAACTCGCCTCGTACGGGATCAACTCGATGCGCGAACGTACGGCTGAAATCGGTGGGACGATTCGCCTCGTCAGTGTGCCCGGTCAAGGAACACAGATTGAAGTCAAACTTAGAAAAGAACGGATGGTGCAAGTATGATACGCGTATTATTAGTCGATGACCATGAAATGGTTCGCGCTGGAGTCTCTGCCTTTTTATCGACCCAACCTGATATTGAAGTGGTCGCAGAAGCTGCTGACGGACAAATCGGAGCGAAACTTGCTCTTGAACATCGCCCTGATGTGATTTTGATGGACTTAGTCATGGAGCCGGTCGATGGTGTCGAAGGAACACGTCTGATTCGCGCCGAGTGGCCGGAAGCTAAAATTTTAGTCGTCACAAGTTTCTTAGATGATGAGAAAGTTTATCCCGTCATTGAAGCCGGTGCGATGAGTTACGTCCTAAAAACGGCAAGCGCGTTTGATATTGCGGAAGCAATTCGCAAGACAGCGAGCGGACAATCTGTCATGGCAGCTCAAGTGACAGGTAAGATGATGGAACGCCTGCGCAAACCTGCCAGTCAACTCCACGACGATTTAACGGAGCGTGAACAAGAAGTCTTACAGTTGATGGCGCGCGGTATGGCTAATCAAGAGATTGCAGACGAACTGTTCATCTCCCTAAAAACAGTTAAAACGCATGTTTCCAACATTTTATCAAAGCTCGATGTCGTCGATCGGACGCAAGCCGTCGTCTATGCCTTTAAGCACCACATCGTGAAATAATCTTTTACTTAGTTTTTGCACTCGTCTACGCATCCATTCATTAAAAAAAAGGGTCAGCTTATCAAAGCTGGCCCTTCAGACTGTAAACAACGTGCGATTGGGAGATCAAGCGTCATGTTTCGTTGCTTTCCTCGGGCGAGGCGCAAGCCGTTGCTCCTTGGATCCTAGCGGACAACGAGCAGGGTCTTGCCTGCCTCTGAAAGTGCGTTAAAAACGCACTTTTTCCCGCAGGAGTCAACGAAAAGTGACGCTTTTCAAGTAATACCGTGAGGGAAAGCCGAGCATGTAGACAATTTAGAGCGCAATCCGTCTCGAATCGCTTAGAACCCCGAAAAGCAATCGGTCGCGACCCTGCAGCTTTGCTGTAGCGGCGTGACCGGTTGCCGCTTTGAAGACGAGGCGAGACAGGAAAGCACGAACGGAGTGCTTCTCAATATAGCATTTTCACCCTTCAGCGTGTATAAAAAGTCCTAGTAAGCTATCAGCACTTTTCGATAGGGCTACCAGAGTTTCCAACCTGGAGCTCCAGGAGGCGCATTATCAATCATGTGCCAAATCGGTACTGTGTAAGCAAACGCAATCAAAGCAAACGTCACGAAAATCCAAAGTTTCCAGTTCTCAAAGAAGAGTGGTGTCTTCATCGCTGCTTCCTCTGTTTCCGCGACAGGAAATTCAGTACTTCCTTTCGGTGTCCGGAAGGCCAGTTGGAACATCGCAAACAAGAATAAGAGGATTGAAATAAAGAGGATCGTACCACCGATTGCCATCGCAACGTGATAGGGAATCCAATCTGCGACGAGCGAATCTTTGAAATATGCCGCAGGACCCGTCCGTCTCGGATTGCCAAGTAAGCCTGAAATATGCATCGCAGTCGACATAAAGAGCATACCAATCGTCCACGTCGCCGTCTGGATGAGACCAATTGTATTGATCCGTTTTGTTAAGGTCCGTCCTCGTAATAATGGAACAAGCCAATAGGCCGTTCCAAAGAACGTCAACGCGACTGCAGCCCCGACTGTGATATGGAAGTGACCTGTCACCCATAAAGTGTTATGCACGACGATATTCAATTGGTGGGAAGCATTGACGACACCACCGGCTCCAGCCGGGATGAAGAACAACATGCCGACGAACGGTGCAAGAAAGCGGACATCCCGGTACGGCATTTTCTTGATCCACCCAAATAGTCCGGTCGCACCTTGACGACGACCTGCTAGTTCAAATGTCGCAAACATCGAGAATGCTGTCATCAATGAAGGAATGATGACAAGGAACGTCAAGACGACTTGGATGTACTTCCAAAATGCTGATATACCGGGTTCGAGCAACTGATGGTGAAAACCAACAGGGAACGAGAACAATAAGAACAGTAAAAATGACATTCGTGCTAAAGCATCTGAAAAAATCTTACCCCCGACAATCTTTGGAATGACCGTGTACCATACGATATAGGCTGGCAATAACCAAAAATAGACGAGCGGATGACCAAAATACCAAAATAATGTTCGGGATAATTCAATCCCGACCTTATCCGTCCAACCGAGTGATAACGGCAAGAGTTGAAAGAGAATCGTCGCTGCGACACCTAGCGTGGCGATGACCCACAACAAAGCCGTCATGATGCTCATATAGGCTTGAAGTGGTGGATGGACATCCTTATGTTCTCGTTTGTAATCCGCGTACATCCGGAACATTGCGGCAGAAGAAACCCATGTTCCCACAACGAAAATCACGAGTCCGATATAAAAAACAGGGTGTGCCTTCAGCGGCGCATAAAACGTGTAGAGAACGGATGCTTCACCTGCTAACACCATCCATGTGACAAGGAGGACACCGACAATCATCAACCAGAATCCAACCCAGCCCAAGCGTCTCGGAAACTCTTCAAAACGCCCGAACGACTGTCCTAAAAATGAAAATAAAAGTCCGAATATGAATAATGTCGTAAAGACAATCGCAAGCATTAGTCCGTGAGCCGTCAGCAATTCATAATAACCGACTCCAGCAATTTCTGGAATGACTCCAGTACGGACGAGTGTCTGTAGTAGACCACATAGTCCACCGATCAGTAACGCCACAAGTGAAAAACTGACGTAGGCAAATCCGAGTTTTGCTTCTTTTAATCCAATCTCTCCTGCGGGGATTCCCCGCTCCATCTCAAACTCCATTAATTTTTTCGAAATCGCATTCATTTATTCCACCACCTTAATCTTAGTCGACATCATGTGATGCGCCGATCCACAATATTCGTTACAGACAATTAAATATTCGCCAGCTTCTTTGAATGTGTACTCGATTGAATTGATATGTCCGGGAACGACCATCATATTGACGTTCGTCTTGACGATTTCAAATCCATGGACGACATCTTTCGACGTCACCAGAAAATCGACGGTCGCGCCTTTTTTGATAATCATGTCTTGCGGTGTGAACTGGAAAGCTTGTGAGACCATGACGGCCTCATATTTATTGTCGTCAATTTTTTTTAGACCCGGTTTATCAAATGGCTTCGTCTGATCGACTTGCGTCGGGTCAATCAATGTTGCGTCCGACGGTGGTTGATTATCAGAAGCGAATGCTGATACGCCAATGATGATTAAAAAGACTGCCAACATGATACAACCGAATACTAACCATATTTTTTCTAAACGATGAATATGCACCCTGATTCCCCCTTATCTTGAAGTGAATAATAAAAAGATTGATCCCCACATTCCGATGATGACTCCGGCAACGATAAATACAGCGATAAACGTTCCCTTCAGTTCTGTATCTGATTTCTGACGCATGATCAGTAGCTCCCTTCCGTCGTTGAATCGGTGACTTAACCTACCTTTATTTTAGAAAAAGACACCCTTCGTAATATGTGATAAACGTCACACCAATTGTGACGATTTCGCGCTTTTCTTTTATAAAACACACATAAAGTTCACAACTTGTTACGTACTGAACATATTACGTACTGAACATATTTTGAACCGCTACTGTTTGTGCGACACAAAAAAGGACCACATTCAAAAAGAATGTGATCCTACAGCGTGTAGACAAACTATTATGAAGAGTGAACATACTATAACGAGAGGCAATCCGTTCGCGCGTCCCTGTCTCGTCTCGTCTTCAAAGCGGCAACCTTCCGCGCCGCTACAGCCAAGCTGCAGGGTCGCAACCGATTGCTTTTCGCGGTTCTAAGCGATTCGAGACGGATTGCGTGCTAAACCGTCTGCATGCCAGGCTTTCCGTCACGGTATTCCTATAAAAAGCGTCACATTTCGTTGACTCCTACGGGAAAAATTTCGTTTTCAACGCACTTTCAGAGGCATGCAAGACCCTGCTCGTTGTCCGATAGAACCAAGGAGCAACGGCTTGCGCCTCGCCCGAGGAAAGAAACGAAAAAAGACGCTTGATCTCCCGATAGCACGTTGTCTACAGCCTGAAGGACCACATTCAAAAAGAATGTGATCCTAGACTGCTGATAAGTTCTTCTGAAGTTTAACGCGTTGCGGTTCCATCAAAAGGATGTTGGAGCAATTTTTAAGTCAGCTCCAACGTATGGCTCCGTAAGCTAACGCTCAAGTTAAGTTTAAATCCGGCAGACACCGACAGGACACCCTTCACAGTGGCAAAGATCGCGTAAATAGTTGGCATCATGAACGATGATTTTAGTCGTCGTCATCGAAATGACATTGTCTTTTTTCCACTGAGAAAACATCCGGTTGACCGTTTCACGTGGTGCCCCGATCAACTGACCGAGTTCAGTATCCGACGGTCGCTTCGAAATCACGTAATCGTCATCGACTTTTTTTCCGTCCATTGCGATTAGTCGTAAGAGTGTCGAAGCAAGTGCCCCTTGTTTCCCGAACAATAAGAGGTCACGTAACTTCGTTTCCGTTTGTTTTCGCATCAAGGCTTGCCAGCGCATGATATCTAACGCGAACGTTCCATCTTTTTTCATCAAATCTTCGAGTGTCGCTTTCGAGATGAAGCCAATGACACTGTCCTCCATCGTTTCGACACTATAGGAGCTTGGAAATGCTTCTCCGACATCGAATTCACCAAATAAGTCACCTTTGAAATATAAGAACATCATTAGCGGGCTACCTTTTTTCGTGAGCTTTGATAGTTTTACACCACCTTGTTTCACATAAAAAAGTTTATCGTTCATTTCCCCTTCCCAACAGACGATTGAGTCTTTTTTAAAAGATACCTCAGTCATGAACTCTTCAAGTAATTCACGTGTCTCACTCGACAACACGAACGTATTGGCTTCTGTCGTCCCACAAGTAAGCATCTCGCATTCTCCTTTCCGTAGCTTCTGCCTTCAGTATAGAACATCACAAGGGAAAATAGCGTTTTTTCAAAAGATTGTCAAACTTTGTTCACTATTTCACAAATTAAATAAACAAAAAAATCCAAGGTAGACCGATTGGATCTACTCTTGGCTCCGTTTAAGTTCCATTTATAATAAATAACGCATCCATTTTGAATCGGTATTCGAGCGCATGTAGCGGAACGGCAAATCGAACTTCGTCGTATTGTTGACGACTCCTTTACGGTGGCTGAACGTCTCAAAGCTGAATTTCCCATGATAGCCACCGATACCACTTCCGCCGACCCCGCCAAATGGCAAGTTATGTTGCGCAACATGCATCAACGTATCATTGATGCATCCACCACCAAATGACACACGATCGAGTACACGATGCTGAACAGCTTTACTTTCTGTGAAGAGATAGAGCGCCAACGGCTTATCACGGTCATTGATGAAACGGATGACCTCTTCCACTTCACGATAAGAATAGACTGGAAGAATCGGTCCAAAGATTTCTTCTTGCATCAACGGACTTTCTGGATCAACGTCCGTCATGACGGTTGGTGCCATCTTTCTCGTCGCTGCATCGACTTGACCACCAAATAAAATTTCACCTTGGGGCAAGTAGCCACTCAATCGATCCAAATGACTGTCTGAAACAATCTTGACGTAAGAATTCACACCAACACCATTACCATACTGGGCAAAAGCTTCCTTTTCAATCAAGCGTAAAAATTCCTCGCGGACGTCTTCATGGACAAAAACATAGTCAGGGGCGATACACGTCTGTCCTGCGTTTAACCATTTGCCCCAAGCAATTCGTTTTGCAGCAAGCTTTAAGTTCGCATCGCGGTGAACGATCGTTGGAGACTTCCCGCCGAGTTCCAGCGTGACAGGTGTCAAATGTTTCGCCGCTGCTTGATGGACGATTTTTCCGACACGCGTCGACCCCGTAAAGAAGATGTAATCAAACTTCTCTTCAAGAACAGCTGAACTGACGTCCGCATCCCCCTCGATGACAAGTCCAAATCGTTCGTGAAATGCCGTTTCAAAGACTTCACGGAGAACACGCGAGACGTTTGGTGTTAGTTCTGATGGTTTCAAGACAACCGTATTTCCGGCAGCGATCGCCCCGATGATTGGTGCAACAGCGAGCTGGAAAGGATAGTTCCACGGCGCGATGACGAGCACGTTTCCATATGGTTCATAATGGATGTCACTTTTTGACCCGATATGTAACAACGGTGTCCCGACTCGTTTCGGTTTAGCAAGTCGGCGAAGTTTCTTCTCCATCCGTGCGAGTTCGCCGTAGACGAATCCGATTTCCGTCGTAAACGCATCTTGACGTCCTTTATTCAAGTCCGTTTTTAATGCCTCATAAATTGCTTCTTCATGCGTTTCAATCGCTTGCTTTAAAAACGTCAACATACTTAGACGAAACGCAACACTTCGCGTCGCGCCTGTCTTAAAGAAATTACGTTGCGTTTGAACAAGATTCGAAATAGTTGATTCAGTCATCGTCGATTCCATCTCGTGTTCCTCCTCATGGTCTAGGCTTTCTTTTCCTCATTCTATCATAGCGAATGAGCAATGATTCAATCGTATGCTCCCTCTTCTTTGTGATTAGACAAAAAAGCAGGACTCGAAACGCGAGTCCTGCTGTGTTCGTTTCATGAAGACAGTGATTTTACCATCCGAATCGTCTTATTTCATCTGATTGATTACAGCTGAATCGCTGTTTCAAGTGCCACTTTCATCATATCATTGAACGTCGTTTGGCGTTCTTCAGACGTTGTTTCTTCTCCCGTTAGGAGGTGATCTGAAATCGTCAAAATCGTCAAAGCATTGACTTTATGTTTTGCAGCGAGTGTGTAGAGACCTGCTGCTTCCATCTCGATTGCGAGGCAACCGAAGTCCGCCCATTTTTTGAAGTGGTGGAAATCATCTTGATAAAATTGATCCGTCGTGAAGACTTGACCGACTTTTGCGTCGATTCCGTGTTCTTGTGCCATTGTGTACGCTTTATGCAATAACTCGAATGAAGCTGTCGGCGCATAATCCAATCCATTGAAACGGACACGATTTTGAGCCATGTCGTGTGAAGCACTCATCGCGATGACGACGTCACGTACTTTTACATCCGGTGTAATCCCGCCCGCTGTACCGACACGGATCAAGTTTTTTGCACCATACGATTGAACGAGTTCATTTGCATAAATTGACATCGACGGAACACCCATACCTGTTCCTTGAACGGATACTTTTTTCCCTTTGTATGTTCCTGTGAAGCCATACATCCCACGCACTTCATTATAAAGAACAACGTCCTCTAAAAATGTTTCGGCGATGTACTTCGCGCGAAGAGGATCTCCCGGAAGTAAAACTGTTTCTGCGATTTGACCTTCTGCTGCATTAATGTGTACGCTCATGTACGTTTCCTCCTTGACGTTCGTTTAATTAAATAGATAACAACTCTCTAAACTCATTCGGTGTCATGCCGAATTGCTTCTTAAATACTTTTCGAAAATATTTATCATCCTGATACCCGACTTCAACGGCAATCTCATATATACGGGCATTCGTCTCTCCCAGCAATTCCTTTGCCCGATTTAGACGAATCGTTTGGATATAATCCGATAAGTTAACCAAAAAACGCTGTTTAAAGCGCCTTGATATATATTCTCGGCTTAAGTAGAAGCGCTCACTCATGAGCTGGAGCGTTAACTCTTCCGCATAATGTGTCTCGATATACTTCGCAATTTGATCAATCGCCTCTCCCTGCTCTTGAACTGGGCAAATCAGCTCCATTGCTCGGGAAAGCGCATCATTTAAAACATCTGGATCGATCGGTTTCAATAAGTAATCAAACGATTGATGTAAGATCGCACGACGCATATACGTATAATCATCATACCCTGTCAACACGATCGTGACGACCTTTGGATGATGATTTTTTGTCCATTCTAATAAACTTAATCCGTCTACTCCCGGCATTTCAACATCGGTCAGCATCAATCCGACTTTTTCTTCATTTAAGATTTTTTTCGCAGCTGCTCCATCTTCCGCTTCAAAAATATGCGATACTTTCCAGTCACCCCATTCACCAAGTAACTTTACAGCGTCACGAACGTGTTGTTCATCATCAACGATTAGTACATTCATTACAATTCCTCCTGTTCGATTGGAATTCGGATAGTGATTCTGAATCCACCTTCTATTGGAGATTGGAGCGTCATGTTTGTGCGTTCACCGTAAAAAATTTGAAGACGTTCGTATATATTGTGTAAGCCGATGCCAGATGTTTGCCGGTCTTCAGGAGCGCGATGTGCCCGCATTTTTTGGTTAATCATCTCAAGATCTGCCTCAGACATGATCGGTCCGCTGTTTTCGACGCTAATGATCAGTTGGTCCCCATCGGTTCTAATTTTGTACGCCAAGTAATTATCTAACGCATCACTTTGCTGATTAAAGGCATGTTTAAAGTAATTCTCAGCGAACGGTTGCAAAATCATTTTTGGTACTTCAATCGGGTTCATGTGCCAAGGGACATCGACGATATAACGAAATTTTTCTGGGAAACGCTGTTGTTGTAAGCGCATATACCCTTGAAGATGGTCGACTTCTTGCTTTAATGTGACAATCGTCTGTTCGTTGTTCATCGAATAACGCATCATTTGTGAAAGACCGGTTATCGAACGGTAGGCGACTTTCCGGTCCCCTTGCAACGTCGTTGTTCCGATCGATTGTAGCGCATTAAATAAGAAGTGTGGATTGAGCTGTGATTGCAACGCACGTAGCTCGTTCGTCCGATTTTCAAGTGCTAACCGGTATTCTCGTTTAATCAAACGATCCATCCGGTGCACCATTCGTTGAAACTGGCGATTCAATAAACCGATTTCATCATTTGTCGTCGCGACAAAACGTGTGGAGAGGTCCCCTTGCTCGACCCGCCAGACATTTGCCGTCAATTGTTTGATCGGTTTTGTAATTTCGAGTGCGACGAGACTTGCCGCCATAATCATTAATAGAAGTGACACTAAACCAATCACCAATAAAATGATTGCCGTTTCATTTGCTCCCTTGATGACAGAAGCATAAGGAATTTTCTTGATCAGTGTAATCGGCACGCCTTGCTTTTCGGTCTTCACATACACGATGAACGAGCTACCGACGTGCATGCTCCCACTTTTTCCAGTCATTTTTTCAGTCGTCACCGGTAATGTCGTTCCTGTCTTCGCGATTAAGTGATTCCCACTCATTAACCATAATGATTCGTCCGGTGAATTTTCAAACAGCTGTAGTTGTTGTTCAAATACCCGAACTGGAATGTCTACTGACAAAAAGCCGATGGGTTCACTCGTTTCGACGCGATCAATCCGGTAACGAAAACTGACGACTTCTTTTTCATCAAGAATCATCGTCCGAGAATTATATGCTGTAATCACATGTTCCGGGTCTATCAACCAACCATTTTCTTGTTGCATCAATCGAAAATAATCAGTCTCTTGTAACCAATCAAATTTGCCACGACCGGAAGTCTTCATATTATAGACAGAGTATTCCGAGTACCCTTTTAAAATCACAAAATGAATTTGTTCAACATCCTGTCTTGATAAAAAGAGACCGAGTAAGGAACGAGCGACGACACTATCTGACTCACCAAGCTCAGCATCGGCACCAGCATTCATAATATTCATCAATGAACGATTAGCGTAGAGACTTGTTGATAACCGTTTCACGTCTTCCATATAATGACTGATTTGACTATTTCCGCGTTGGAGAGCGCTTAAACTCGAACGCTCGGCTTCTGCAATGTTTTGCTGACGTACATATATATAAGAAGCAGTTGTAGCAAGTGTTGTCGGAACCAAGATAGCGAGGGCTACAAGTAATATAAGACGCG
Organism: Exiguobacterium sp. N4-1P; assembly: GCF_002214325.1. Classification (NCBI taxonomy): domain Bacteria; kingdom Bacillati; phylum Bacillota; class Bacilli; order Caryophanales; genus Exiguobacterium; species Exiguobacterium sp. N4-1P. Next base: position 567,771 of record NZ_CP022236.1, on the reverse strand, counting down.
TCCGGATGCTCTTCATTTTGCCACCTTCCACCCTTTTTCTTCTAATAAATAGTATAGCACAACTGTATCCGCTTACATCCACTTCCTTTTAGCGCTTACGATGGTTTATAGATCAAGTTATCCATAATATACTTAAAAAATAATCCTTGATTCCGAATGAATAATCATATAGTATCGTTAATGTTCGTTTTTTAATTAAACTCATCGAAGGTGGTTCTCTATTTATGTTTAAGCTTTCTGCCCATAATACGACCGTGAAACGTGAAATCCAAGCCGGGTTCATTACGTTCATCACGATGGCCTATATTTTAGTTGTCAACCCAACGATTTTAGCTGACGCGGGCATTCCGCAAGCACAAGCATTTTCTGCGACCATTATCGCTACACTCGTCGGAACGCTTTTAATGGGGTTATATGCGAATCTCCCTATCGCCGTTGCACCGGGCATGGGACTGAATGCGTACTTCACGTATACTCTCGTCATCGGTGAAAAAATTCCTTATCAAACAGCACTCTCTGTCGTCTTTGTATCCGGAATCATTTTTCTATTGCTCTCGTTGTCTCCAATCCGGACGAAACTGATTGAAATCATTCCACTGACACTCAAGTTAGCGATCACTGGTGGAATTGGACTTTTCATCGCTTCACTTGGACTGAAGATGTCAGGTATTCTTGTTGCAGATGAAGCGACTTTGATTACGATTGGCTCACTGTCTTCACCAGAAGCTATTATTACACTCATTGGTTTGATGACTGCTGCCATCTTAACTGTCAAACGTGTTCCAGGTGGATTACTGTACGCGATGATTCTTGCGGGTGCGCTCGCTTTCATCACGGGAGAACTCAAATTTTCAAATACACTCACGGCTTGGCCAACATTACCGGAAGGCTTGTTAGTCACAAACCCTTTCACAGCGATTCAAGATGTCTTTCAATACGGACTCTTTAGTGGTGTCCTTTCGTTCGTCCTCGTAACGATGTTTGATACGACAGGTACGATGGTCGCAGTCGGTGAACAGGCCGGACTGATTGAGAAGGACGGTTCACTTAAAAATAGTGATCGTGCTTTATTATCTGATTCAACGGCGATGGTCGTCGGTTCGATCTTTGGTACAAGTCCTACGACTGCTTATGTTGAGTCTGCTTCTGGTGTTGCTGCCGGAGGACGTACTGGTTTAACGTCGGTCACAGTCGGTCTGCTCTTTGCGCTCGCAGCGATTTTCGGACCAGTCGTCCAAGCGATTTCAGGTGTTCCTTCGATTACGGCACCCGCTTTAATCCTTGTCGGTGCATTGATGCTTCAAAACATCAAGCAAATTGCGTGGGAAGATTTCAGTGAGGCCTTCACTGCTTTTCTAATCATCATCATCATGCCGCTTTCAGGAAGCATCGCGACCGGAATTGCCTTCGGATTCATCGTCTATCCGATCATGAAAGCCGTACAAAAGCAACGGGTCCATGCCTTAATCTATCTATTTGCCATCCTGTTCTTTATCCAGTTATTTTTCTTATAAGATGTAAAAAACTCCTCTTCCCTATCATCGATTCGATAGGAAAGAGGAGTTTTTCATGTCGATCCCCACCATGTAAACCACTGGTCTGAGATCGCTGTAGTTACTGCTTATTTTTTCATTTTCATCCATGTCTTCGTGAAGTCCTGTAACATCTCTTCTGACGTTTTTTGTTTACCGATATAGGCTTGCATGATTGCTCCGTATTCATTTACAGCACCATCCGGATATTTGAACCAGTTCCATGAAATCGTTTTGCCTTCTTTCGAGTAAGCTTGAATATCTTCTGCAAGCGGTCCTAAGTCCGTCGCTTCGATGGATTTAAAGGCCGGAATGAACTTAAATTTATTGACCATATAGTCTTTTCCTGTATCCGATGTCGCCATCCACTCGAGGAACTTCTTACCTTCTTCTTTATTCTTCGAGTTTTTATTGACGACCCAGTTATTCGGGACACCAACCGGAAGACGGTCCATTTTTTCTTTATCATCATTGATCGGCATCGGGATGAAGCCCATTTCGATGTCCGGGTTCACATCCGTGATCAACTGTTGCGCCCAGTTCCCTTGCTGAATCATCGCTGTTTTTCCTTCAGCAAACTGTGTGACTTGTGTATTATAGTCTGTCGTCAACGGATTTTTATTCCCATATTCAATCGTTAAGTCAAAGAGATCAATAAATTCTTTAAACTGTTTGTTGTCCTCGAATTTCCCTTTTCCTGCGTTTAAATCTGCAATAAACTGGTCGGGATCATCTTGTTGCGCCATCGGAATATTCAAGAGGTGATTTCCGAGTACCCACCACTCGCCATATCCGATCGAGAACGGTGTCACACCATCTGCTTTAAGTTTTTTAGAAGCATCCGTCAGTTCCGTTAACGTTTTTGGTAAGTCTGTGATGCCAGCTTTTTTAAAGATTTCTTTATTATAAATAAAACCATAGCCTTCTAAGTTCATCGGCATACCATATAGTTTTCCATCAATCGTCATCGGTTCTTTTGAAAGATCAGTTAAGTCACTAACCCACTCCTCGTCTGATAAATCTTCAAGTTTATCTTGCCACGTTTTTGCTTCAGCAAAACCACCATTATTGAAGACATCCGGTTCATTTCCTGACGCGAACTGTGACTTCAAGGCTGCACCATAATCCGATCCACCACCGACTGTTTGAACGACGACCTTCGTTCCTGTTTCCTTTTCGTACTCTTTCGCCATTTGTTCCATGTCTTTCGCAATCTCCGCTTTAAACTGGAATACATTAAGCGTCTTTCCATCTTTGGAAGAATCACTGTCCTTAGAATCGTCGCTATTTAGCGTCCCACCGCCACATGCTGCTAATGCGACGACCATTGCCGTAGTGACGACTGGTACTGTTGCCCATTTACGTTTACGCATTCGGATACCTCCCTGATTTCGAGTTGATAATCGTGCTACGCTTTTACAATAAATGAAAACGCTACCAAATAAGATAGATAATTTTGTCGGGTGTGGTGGAAAATATTGAACAGTCGTTATCCGACCGAAAAACTCGGGATTAGTGTATAATGAAGTTAGAATTAAATTTTAACAAAGGAGTTTGATGCAATGTCCTTACCTTCGATTATTTTACTGATTGGTTCTTTGTTGTTCATCGCTGTCTGGACAACAAAATTATCTAGCCGCTTTAACATACCTGCTTTACTTATTTTCATTTCTTTAGGAATGATTGCTGGTAGTGATGTCACGGGCTTCATTCGTTTTGACGATGCAGAGTTGGCACAGTTGTTCGGTACGATTGCCTTAATCGTCATCTTGTTTGAAGGTGGTCTTCAAACGGTCTGGAAAGATGTCAAAAAAGAGCTCGCCCCATCTTTGTCCCTCGCGACGTTCGGTGTGTTCATCGCAACGACTGTCGTTGCCGTTGCTTCCCACTATATTCTTGGCTTTAACTGGCCCAATTCCTTTTTACTCGGAGCCATCGTCGGGTCGACAGACGCGGCTGCTATCTTTTCTGTGCTGAGTGGTCAATCCGTCCGGCGTAAAGTGGGTTCAACCCTCGAAGTCGAATCAGGGACAAATGACCCAATGGCTGTATTCTTGACGGTTCTCTTTCTTGAGTTTGTCACCAATCCGCAAGATGCCTCTCTTTTAAACGGCTTGTTTTCACTCACTTGGGAGATGGTTATCGGATTGTTACTTGGACTCGCGATTGGTTGGGTCGCTTCTGCCGTGATCAACCGAATCGATTTAAGTTCTTCTAGTTTTTATCCGATTCTCTTGATGTCATTTGGTTTCCTCTCATTCGGTATTGCTTCTGCTTTCTCAGCAAGCGGATTCTTAGCTGTCTATGTCACAGCCATTTACATCAGCAACCATGAACTTGTCTATCGGCAGACACTCGTCCGTTTCACGATGAGCATGGCCCATCTCGCTCAAATCGGAATGTTCATCGTACTTGGTCTACTCGTCTTCCCGAAACAGCTGCTTGATCCTCAAGTCATTCTTTCGTCTATCGCGCTAGCTTTGATTTTGATTTTCATCGCTCGTCCACTTTCTGTTTGGTTAAGCTTACTGCCGTTTAAATACAGTTGGCGTGAGAAGATTTTTATCTCGTTTGCAGGTCTTAAGGGTGCTGTTCCAATCATTCTCGCTACTTATCCACTTGTTGCAGGAATTGATAATGCCTCGATGATTTTCAATATCGTCTTCTTCACAGTGCTACTTTCGACATTGATTCAAGGGAGTTTGTTAAGTTTATTAGCTGACCGCTTACACTTAAACGAAACGGGCTCATCAACAATTCAAACCGTCATCGAATTTATGTCGATTGGAAAACCAAACGCTGAAATCATTGAATTAACGATTCCACGTCACCATCCGTTCATCGGAAAAATGATTTCAGATATTCAACTCCCTCAAGAATTTTTGATCACGGCAATCATCCGTGACGACCAAATCATTACGCCGCGTGGTGATACTGTATTCGAAGGAAATGATCAACTGTTGTTGTTGACACCGAAACACCGGATTAAAACGTTAAAACGCTTCCTGTTCCCTAAAACGTCATAACAAAAAGGAGAATCGTGTTTACGATTCTCCTTTTTTCGATTTCCGACGATAAATAATGTAACCGACGATTCCGATGATGATAATCCCGAGAATCCACCACAGTTCTTTTTCAAGTGCTTTTAACATCGACTCTGCACGTGCTACCCCAAATTTTTCTCCTAGCCAAATATAGAAGAACGAGACCGGAAATAATCCGACACTCGAAGCAAGGATATAACGCTTGAAGGAAAGATTAAATAGTCCACAGGGAATCGAGACAACCGACCGAACGACAGGAAAGAAACGACCAAATAGTGCTGACCACGTTCCGTATTTCGAAACAATTCGTTCCCCTTGATCGATTTCCCGTTCTTTAATCAATAACCATTTCCCGTAACGGACAAGTAATGGTCGTCCAGCATAACGACCTAAAAAATAAAATAATATCGCTCCCATCAGGCTACCAAAGAAGCCGATTAAGACAGCCGTCGTCCAGCCGAGTGTTCCGTTTGAGACATACAGACCCAGTAAGGGTAACCCGACTTCTGCCGGAATTAATTCAGTACCTAATCCAAGAATCATAATCCCTAAAAAAAGCCAGAGATTTGACTCTCCAGCTGCAAATAACCACTCTAACACGCTTAACCCCTCCTCTTTTTTAACCTCGCGGACGGAGGAGATAATAGATGATGACGACAAGTGTCGTCCATACACCAGTGAAAATACCAATCACACCTACAATAAAGAAACCTAGTGCTACCATTGAGCCTGTTTTTTTATAATCACGCCACATCGTTCGAAGTCCTTTAATGTTAAACCAAAGAAATAGAACAAATAATAACGCAAATACCAGTCCTGTAATGAGTAATGCAGACATGTCTTCACCTCTTTCTTATTTATTCTTATGCCCATTATACGTCAATTCAACACGTTTTCCCTCCGTCTAAGGTCTTATGAACTTACTCATACTAAAAAAGAGACCCCACGTTTGTGAGATCTCATTTTCATTTCTTCTATATAATATAGTCACTCGCTTACAGGAGGTGCACACCTTGCTCGCGGTACGAACGACGCGTTTCCTCTGACCAGACGGATGCTTGGACTTCCCCGATGTGACGTTTCTTCAATAGGAACATCGCCATTCGTGATTGCCCGATCCCTCCTCCCATCGTCAACGGGAGTGTCTCTGAAAGAACACCTTGATGGAAAGGAAACTCTAATTTTTCGTGTTCTCCTGTCGTCTTGATTTGAGACAAGAGTGCCGCCCGATCGACGCGAATTCCCATCGATGATAACTCAAAAGCACCAATTTCCGGGTGATGAACTAAAATATCACCGTTTAGTGACCAGTCGTCGTAATCAGCTGCTCGGCCATCATGTTTTTCTCCAGAAGCTAAAGCTCCGCCGATTTGCATAAGGAAGACCGCACCGTACTCTTTTGTAATTGCCGTTTCCCGCTCTTTTGATGATAGGCTCGGATACGAATCTTCGAGCTCTTGTGTCGTCATGAAATGAATCGTCTTCGGTAACGTCGCTTCAATCCCGAACTGCTCTTGAACTTCTAATTCAACTTGGCGAATTGTTTCATAGATGGATAAGACCGTTGTCTTTAATGAATCGATTGTCCGAGCTTCTTTTGAGATGATCCGTTCCCAGTCCCATTGATCAACATGAATCGAATGTGTCGCGTCGAGTACTTCATCCCGACGGATCGCATGCATCAATGTATATAGCCCTTCGCCTTCTGCAAACCCATATGTGTGCAACGCTTGGCGTTTCCACTTCGCGAGTGACTGAACGATTTCAAGTTCTACTTGATGATCGATTGCATCAAAGCGAATGACACGCTCCGTTCCGTTTAAGTGATCGTTGACACCTAGTGTGCTTTCTACGAATAAAGGTGCTTCTACACGTGTCAATCCGAGTGTTTTAGAGAACTGGTCCTCAAAGCGTTTTTTTACGAGTGTGATGGCTTCCTGTGTCTTTTTCATCGATACGAGTGTTGTCATGGTTTTCTTCCTCCTCAATTGTGTTTTGAAAAAGAAGCCATAAAAAAGAGCCCTTCTCTCCCAAGAATATGGGACGAAAGACTCGGTTCCGCGGTACCACCCATGTTAGTAGCAAAGCTACTCACTCAAAAGACTTGATGAATCATCATCTCAATCTTCGGCCATATGATAACGGACAGGCATTTCCGGCTACGCCTACTGACAATCGTGTTCGGGTAGCGACTCCAGGATGTTCTTCACAACTTGTTTCCGACTGGGCTCTCACCGTCCCCAGCTCGCTAATACGGTTTTTCAAGGTGTTACTCTTCCTTTCAACGTCGTTGTTACAATTGAATTGAGATTATCGTACACTATGCCGTCACACTTTGAAAAGCTTTTTTTTTCAAAAAAATAAAATTGTCTGATTAGTCTGATTAAGTTTATCAAGCAAAAGCGTTCCCGCAGAAGCGAGAACGCGCTTTCAAAAATCATTTGATGGAACCACTCGTAATTCCTTGAATGATTTGCTTTTGCATCGCGAAGAAGAAGAGCAGTAACGGGATGATACCAAGCACGAGTCCGGCAAGCGCCAAGTCCCATTGTTTCGTGTATTGACCGAAGAAATAGAAAGTCGCCAGTGGAATCGTCCGTAAATCAACATCACGTAACATCAGCGATGGTAACAAAAAGTCATTCCAAATCCAAAGCGTATTCAAGATGACGATTGTGACCGTGATGGGCTTAAGGAGCGGGAAAACGATCCGCCAAAAGACACCCCACTGTGAGCAGCCATCGATAATGGCCGCTTCTTCGATTTCTTCCGGAATGGATTTCATGAACCCATGATACAAGAAAATCGATAATCCTGATCCAAACCCGAGATACATCAAGATTAAGCCCCAGTAACTATTTTGCAAACCGAGCTGACCCGATAACTTCGATAACGGAATCATGATCGATTGGAACGGAATGATCATCGCTGCGACGAACAAAAAGAAAATAATCGTCGACAAGCGTGTTTTCGTCCGAACGAGTTTCCATGCCGCCATCGAACAGAAAATAACGATGATTGCATTGGCACCGACCGTGATGATGACGGAATTCAAGAACACTCTTCCGAAGTTCATCGCTTCCCAGGCATCCACGTAGTTTGAAGCCATCCACTCTTTTGGAAGACCGGATGTATTCGTAAAGATGTCTCCTCTCGACTTAAACGAATTCGAAAGTACGTAGTAAAAGGGGATCATATAGAGGAGTCCCATGATGAGCGCCGCAATTTCGACCATTCCAAGTCGAATCGAATAGCGTCCCTTTTTTTTCGGTTTTTGTTTTGGCGTTTGTTTTTCTGGCGTCGGTAAAGGTTGGGCTGTACTCATGCTTCCACCTCCCGCTTTTTCGTTAAGTAGACCTGTGTGACTGTAATCGCCGCAACGACCACAAAGAAGATGACAGCCTTCGCTGAACCAAGTCCTAAATTATTATTTGTAAAGGATTCTTTGTAGATGTTCAAAGCGAGCATCTCTGTCGACTTGAACGGACCACCGTTCGTTAACGATAAGTTCGTATCGAACAGTTTGAATGACCAGGAAATCGTTAAGAATAAGCAAATCGTCACCGACGGCATGATCAATGGAATCGTAATATTACGCAGTGTCGATAAGCGATTCGCTCCATCAATTTTTGCCGCTTCAACCAATTCTTGCGGTACATTTTGTAACGCAGCGATATAGATGACCATGATGTACCCGCCACCTTGCCAAATCGAGACGATGACGATTCCCCAAAAACCTGTTCGGGCATCTCCGAGCCATGGTAATTCAAAAAGACTCCAACCCGTTAACTCGCCAATCGAAGAAAAACCTTTTACATAAATAAACTGCCAGATGAACCCAAGAATCAATCCACCAATCAAGTTCGGCATAAAGAAAATCGTTCGTAAAAAATTACGAGTCCGAATGTTTTGTGTTAATAAAAATGCCAGGATGAATCCAACTAGATTGGTCAAGACAACAGCAACAATTGTATAGCGCGTCGTTAACCAAAATGACTGTTGGAACTGTTCATCACTCGTAAACAATCGAACATAATTGTCAAAACCAATCCAATTCAGTTCACCTGTAATCCCGTTCCAATCCGTGAATGAATACATAACGCCATTAAAAAATGGAACAAGAACAATGACCGCGAAAACCAAAAAAACCGGTCCTACGAACATCCAGAAATCCAGTCCGCGTTTTAGTTTTTTCTTATTGCCTGATGCCATTTATCATCCCTCCTCTACCTTACATTACGAAATTCGACAAAAAATGAAAACGTAACGATTTGACTCTTTGGGTGGAAAATATTGAACGATTATTTGGCGTGTCTGTTTTAGATACGCTACTATAAGGAAATAGAGAGAAATCTATAATTGGAGAGGGAGAAGCTGCCATGGAAAAAACCATTCGTTCTGACTTAGAAATTGCACAACAGACGATTTTAAAACCAATCTCTGAGATTGCTGATCAAATTGGACTTACGGAGGCTGATTACGACAGCTACGGAAAGTACAAGGCAAAGTTAAGTGATGGATTAGCAACTCGCCTCGCAACTAAAACGGATGGGAAGCTCATTTTAGTCACAGCCATCAACCCGACGGCTGCCGGTGAGGGAAAATCAACTGTGACCGTCGGTTTAGGTCAAGCACTCCATCGTCAAAATCATAAAACGATGATTTGTTTACGCGAACCCTCCCTTGGACCAACTATGGGATTAAAGGGTGGCGCTTGTGGCGGTGGGTATAGTCAAGTGTTACCGATGGAAGAAATCAATCTTCATTTCACTGGAGACATGCATGCGATTACTTCGGCTCATAATACGATTAGTGCTTTACTCGATAACCACATGCATCAAGGAAACGAGCTTCACATCGATCCACGTCGCATCACCTGGAAACGCGTTCTCGACTTAAATGACCGCGCCCTCCGAAACATTACGATTGGTCTAGGGGGACCCGCACACAGCATTCCACGACAAGACGGTTTCGATATTACAGTCGCTTCCGAAATCATGGCCGTCTTATGCTTAGCCGACTCCTTAAAAGATTTAGAAGAACGGATCAGCCGGATCGTCGTCGCTTATTCTTATGATCAGCAAGCAATCACGGTCAAAGACATTGAAGCGTCGGGTGCTGCGACATTACTGCTAAAAGAAGCGTTCCGTCCGAACCTTGTCCAGACCGTCGAAGGAACACCCGCTTTAATTCACGGCGGGCCATTTGCAAATATCGCCCACGGCTGTAACTCACTCATCGCAACACGGACTGCACTTAAGTTAAGTGATTATGTCGTGACAGAGGCTGGATTCGGCGCTGACCTAGGGGCTGAAAAATTCTTCAACATCAAATCAAGAATTGGTAATCTCCATCCAGATGCTGTTGTCATTGTCGCGACGATCCGAGCACTTAAGATGCATGGTGGCGTCGCAAAAGATCAACTCGTCGAAGAAAACCTAGCCGCCTTAACAGAAGGACTGGCGTTGCTCGAAAAACATGTCGAGACGATGGATGTATTCGGTGTTCCCGCTGTTGTCGCACTCAATCGATTTTTCACTGATACAGAAACAGAACGGCAAACCGTCTTAACATGGTGTCGCGAACGAAACATTCGCGTCGCAGAGAGCGAAGTCTTCAGCCAAGGTGGTGCTGGTGGCGAAGCACTCGTCAGTCAAGTCATGGAGGCACTCGAGGAAGAGAGTCAATTCAAACCGTTGTATCCAGCAGAGTTACCCCTCAAGCAAAAAATCGAACGAATCGCAACGCGTGTCTATGGTGCTGCTGACGTACATTTTGAAGACAAAGCATTGCGCGAACTTGAACGTTGTGCAGAACGCGGGCTGAATGACCTGCCGATTTGTATGGCGAAAACACCGTTTTCTTTAACGGATGATCCATCAAAATATGGTCGGGTCGAAGGATTTACCATCACCGTTCGTGAAATCAAGCCGGCCATCGGTGCCGGATTCATTATTGCTCTAACCGGGAATGTATTAACGATGCCGGGTCTTCCTAAAAAACCGGTTGCTAATCAGATGGGGATTTCTGAAGACGGAACAATCTTTGGTCTTTCGTAATCAAGAGAGGATGAGACATGTGACAATTAATCATACACACTGGATTGCTTCTGATGGCTATACAACAAATATGCGGATCCTAGAAGCACAAGCACCAAAGGGAGTCGTCATCGTTTTCCATGGCATGATGGAACACGGGGCACGCTATGACGAATTCGCAGAATTTCTCAATGCTCACCACTTCCATACTTTCATTCCCGATCTTCGCTGTTTTGGTGAACGTGCGCAACAGCAAGATGCCCTCGGTCATCTAGAGCCGAACCAAGGGTTTGAACAACTCATTCAGGACGCAGAGGAACTCGTACAAGATATTAAACAACAGTATCCTGAATTACCGGTTTTCGCATTCGGACATAGTTTTGGTTCCCTCATCTCACGCCGCCTTGGTCAAACGCTTGGGCATGTGCTAGCAGGCGTCATCGCTAGTGGTCCACCTACTGATGCTGGAGTTTCAGGAACAGTCAGTAAACAACTCGTCAAACGGTTGATTGCTAATACTTCCGCCAAACAACCAGCTGAAGGGATGGGGCGTGCTGTATTCGGTCGATACAACTTACGTTTTTTCCCCGCCCTTTCGTCGAATGCCTGGTTATCCTCGGACCCACAATCCGTCTTGCGGTATGATGAAGATCCACTTTCAGGGCAGACCGTAACACTCGGATTTTTCCATGAGCTCTTGACGGCAACCAAATCCGTCAATGCGCTAGCAAATCTTTATCAGCACCCACGGCATCTCCCCCTTCTACTCGTCGCCGGAGAAGATGATCCGGTCGCCTTTGACGGAAAAGGAATTCACGCATTGTTTGATGCCTACAATCGCGTTCGCGTTGAAGATACTCAACTGACCGTCTATCGCGGTTTACGTCATGAACTCTTCCATGAGTTCGAACGCATTCGTGTGTTCGCAGACATTGCCGGTTGGTTGAATAATCATATCAATGCTCCATATCCTGCTTCTATTCGAAAACAGGGCTCTTAATCGAAACAAAAAGAGCTGACGTTAACGTCAGCTCCGGCTGTAAATAAACTTTTAGGACGAGTGAAGAGCATGTTGGCGTGTCACCCCTGAAAAGTGCGTAAAACACTTGTTTACTGTATTTCAAAGAAAAAGGGCTTTTCGCTACGGGAACCAAGTGTGCATCCAGTCATCATGAACGAGATGAAGCAAAAAAACGCCGATGACTCCGTATGAAAAACGGAATCATCGGCGTTTCTTATGCTAAGGACGAAACGGTCCATCACAAAGAATTGTGAAGGGAATCGTTTTGAATTAGCACCTTTTTCAATTCAAGAAATCCATTTTAAAGATGTCATGATCGTTTCGATTTCTTCTAACTCGAGCGATTCGCGATCCGCTGAGTACGTTAATAATACAAGGCGTTCTCCATCTGAATACGCAAAGATGCGAAGGAAAATTCCTTCCTCTTTTCCATCTACTGCGAGCAACGCTTCTTTTGTTGAATTACGACGCGTTTCAAGTGGACTCGTCAATTCGATATCAAATTCTTCAACCAACAAGTTGATTTCTTGTTCGGCTGCTTCGAATGGCGTCAATTCCTCCGATTCCGATTCATAAATCGAAAGTTGTAAGGTTCCCATCGCATTTTCTTCTGTCGAATAAAAACTGACAAAAGTCTCTTCTTCTTGATATTCAAATGCTTGTGGATATTCAAGTGTAATCCAATTATCGACCGTGTATTGTTTCATATTAATTCCTCCATTCGATTTATCTCGTCAAATTGTATCCCGGTCACGGTTAATCGTTCTAAATACCGTGCTAGCTGACTGGAGACGAAAATTCGATCTGTCAGTTCGTCTCGTAATAGATGATGGACACCGAGCGAATCTTGAACGAGTCGCTCTGTCATGAAGTAGACATACTTTTTTCCGATCGGTCGGAAAATGTTCGTCTTATGTAGATGTTCCACCCGTCTGACCGCTAGTATATTGATGAGATAGTAGTTGCTCCATCCCGATCTCGTTTGAAGTTGAACCCGAAGACATTGAACAGAAAACGGTGTAAACTGTTCAAGCGCCTGTTTCATCCGTTCAGAGACCAGCGGGATGTTCAACACGTTCGGAAGCACGTCCGGTAACATATCCGCATCCTGTTCAATCGAAAAGGCAAGTAAGCTTGCGTTAAGGAACCACTCTCCTGTCGTGAAGCGATGACGATCGATTTGATGATGGCATTGTGCCCTCCATCCTTTTCCCATCGGCTGTTCGCTCCAAACTTGAACTTTGTCCACTACTCATACGCTCCTCTATCCATCTTCAGCCATTCACAATCGTTACAGGAAGCTCATGTAAACGATTTAGCTATTATTATTGTACACATAAAATCAACCGAAATAGCTTTTTTTCATAAAAGTTATGGAAATAACTGCTTTGCTATGCTACTATATTTCATGTAGCACTCATGCGGGTGTAGTTTAGTGGTAAAACCTCAGCCTTCCAAGCTGATGATGAGGGTTCGATTCCCTTCACCCGCTCCAATTTTAAGACATAACATAGGTCAACGACCATAATCCCTCTAGAGGGCAGGCGGCTTGCGCGATGCAAGCCGTCTTTTTTGTTGTCTTCTAGGGTAATTCCTCATCGTTTCAGGGTATAGTTCGATATAAAAGGAGGGATTTCATGATCCAGATGAAGATGCCGGGCGTGACCGTCTATCAAAGTACATTGATGAAAACAACTTCAACCTTGATTGAAACGCCGGATTGCTTGATTGTCGTCGACCCCGGCTGGTTGCCGGATGAAATTGCGACGATTCGCCGAGATGTTGAAATCATCCGCCATGAACGTCCGCTCTATATCGTTTACACCCATGCTCACTTTGATCATATTTTAGGAGCTTATGCTTTTAAAGACGCCATCGCGATTGCATCGCGTCGGTTCATCGAAACTGACACACAAGTCGCTTTAGAAGAAGTTCAAAATTTTAATGATGAATACTATATCGATTCTCCTGTCCTCTTTCCGGAGATCACGCATATCATTGAAGAATCGGAAACAACACTCACCATCGGATCGACTAAACTTATTTTCTTTTTGACGCCGGGGCATGAAGAAACACACCTATCCTTCGTCGTCATGCCAATGAATTTACTCATTTGTGGGGATTATGCGTCAGATGTTGAAATCCCCTTGATTGAACATGACTCGACGGAATATTTAACGACGCTCGAACTACTTGAATCGTTCATTTATGAATACGAGGTGAAATTGCTCGTACCAGGTCATGGACATATCTGTGATGTGCGGACGGATATGATTGAACGTCTACATCATAGTTATGATTATATTCTCGGCCTCCGTGCCGGAAAAGAGTCGGAATGGTCTGCATCTTGGCAACGAACTCCCTTCATGCATCGCCTCCATGAAAAAAATAAACGACAGGTCAATAAAGAGCATGAAGCCCGTCTCGCACGACGGCAGTTCGATTAATTCCCTTCGTCTCTTTCACCGGAAAAGGGGGACTGACTCATGCGTCAGTCCGATATCGATTTTCACAACGGACGTTTCCGTCCTACATCAACCAAATGGCCGATACTCCCTTTTCTCATGGGATCATCGGCCATTTCAATGCATATTCTTTTCAATCATGGCGTCCGCTTATTTAGGACACGGAGCTCATCTCTTGTAGAAAGGATAAGGAAACACTCGCTTCACGCAACTTCTACAGGAAAAGGGCAAGAGGGCACCTCCCCTGAGAAAAGCGCATGAAAGAATGATTCCTTTTTGATTTTATTTTTCAAGCAACAAACCAACGTCTGTCACTTACTTGCCCAGCAGCTCAATCATCAGTGCTTTTTGAGCATGAAGACGGTTTTCTGCTTGATCGAACACAACGGAGTGCGTCCCATCGATGACATCAGCCGTCACCTCTTCCCCACGGTGTGCCGGCAAACAATGTAAGAAGATGACTTCATCTGCTGCCTCGCGAAGCAAAGATAGATTCACTTGATAGCCTGCAAAGGCATTCAGGCGCTCAATCGACTCTGACTCCTGCCCCATGCTCGTAAACACATCACTGTAAATGACTTCTGCACCTTTTACAGCTGCTACGGGATCCGTAAAGAGCTGGATTGTTCCACCTGTCGCCTTCGCGATTTCTATCGCCTGTGCAACGATTTTTTCGTTCGGCGCATACGCATCCGGACTACAAATACGTACTTCCATCCCACTCAGTGCTCCACCGAGCAATAAGGAGTGTGCCATATTGTTTCCGTCACCGATATACGTCAAAATCTTGCCTTGACGAGAACCTAAGTGTTCTTCAATCGTCAGCAAATCTGCAAGTACTTGGCACGGATGATGTAAATCCGTCAGGCCGTTAATGATAGGAATCGTTCCATGCGTAGCAAGCGTTTCGACCGTCTCATGGGCAAACGTCCGAATCATCAATGCATCTACGTAACGACTCATGACTTTGATCGTATCGCTTAACGGTTCTCCGCGTCCGATTTGCATGTCAGCACCACTTAGGACGACCGGGTATCCGCCTAGTTCGACGACACCGACTTCAAATGATATCCGCGTCCGTGTCGATGCTTTTTCGAATAAGAGCGCAACCTTTTTTCCCGCCAGTGCCGTTTGATAGTCGCTTGGGGATTGTTTGACTGCTTTTGCAAGCTCAAGTAGCTCTGTTAAACTTTCAGCCGTCAATTCTTCCAGCGTCAACATATGTTGTAACTTGTGCTTCGTCTTCATCCTTTCATCCACTCCTTTTGCTTGATCATCCATTCGCTTAACGGTTTGACTGGAATCGATGCACAATCACGAACCGCTTCGTAATATTCGGCTAGATGTTGCTCAGTAATGACATGAACGCCTTTTGCAAGGGCTTGTTCCCGGAGTCCTTTTTCTTCAGGAATGAAAGAAAAAAAGGCAACACACTCGTCAAACACAGGGAAATCTCCGAGCGGCGTCGCTTGTCCCCACGCTTCTGTCCCGTGACCAGCAATCGTATGCGCAGGTTTGGTCATGTGACGTTTCGTTGTTTCATCGAATAAGAAACGCTCCTTTGCATGACCATTTTCTGTCCACTGTAACGTTTCTCCGGTCGAACGCATGATCGGACCCGTTTTTGGATCGACATGCGTCAGTTTCAACGTCGAGAAGACCGGTGTCTTGACCGCATGGAAAGAGAGTTCCATCCGCTCTGACGGCAATTCGATTTTTTGACCGATTGCTGCCTTTACAGCCCATTCAAGTAACGGTTGTCCCGTTACCTTCGCGACGATCGGTAATGTCCGTGACGCGCGAGGATTAATTTCTAGAACATAGATCTGTTGTCCCGTGACGACGAATTGAATATTGAACGCTCCACGGTATGAGAGATGCTGACCGATTTTTTTAGAGATCCGCTCGATTTCATTTTGTAGCTGAGCTGAGGCTGACTTTGGCGGAAGAACCATCGTCGAGTCACCTGAATGAACGCCTGCCGCCTCAATTTGTTCCATAATGATTGGAACGTAACTCGTCGTCCCATCTGAAATACAATCGACTTCAAACTCTTGACCAGCGATGTAAGCATCGAGGAGCACGGGGAATGTCAGCGATGGTAAAAGCGCTTCTAACATCGCGTCGTCGTTTAAAATATGCATCCCTTTCCCGCCAATCACATACGATGGACGAACGATTAAAGGATAACCAAGTGCCATCACAGTTTTCTTCAATGCATCAACTGTCATGACTTCTTCTCCCGGAATATGCTTAATGTCTAATTGATCGAGAAAATCGTAAAACCGGTGGCGGTCTTCCATCGCATCAATCGTGTCTGAGGTCGTGCCTAATAACTGATACCCACGTGCTTCGAGATCGGCTGCTAAGCTGATTGCCGTCTGTCCCCCGAACTGAACAAGGACATCTTGGCATTGTTCTGCTTCTAAGACATGAACGACATCCTCAATCGTCAACGGCTCAACGTAGAGGCGATCTGCCACTTCGAAATCCGTCGAAACGGTTTCCGGATTGTTGTTAATCATGATGGTTTCGTACCCGGCACGTTGTAAAGCGCGGACCGCATGGACGGAGCAGTAATCGAATTCAATGCCTTGTCCGATTCGAATCGGACCCGCTCCGATGACTGCGACCTTTTGTTGATTCGATGGTTGTACTTCAGTTCGCCCAGACCAACTTCCGTAGTAATAAGGAGTCGTACTGACGAATTCTGCTGCGCACGTGTCAATCATTTGGAAGGCGGGAGTAATGTCATGCGCTATCCGCAGTTCGTGGACATCTTCCGCTGCCACACCTGTGATGTCGGCAATCTGCTGATCGGTAAAACCGTGCCGTTTCGCTTGTTGAATGGAAACAGGTTTCGTCAGGTCGAGCGAGTCGCGTATCGTCAGCAACCGAGCAAACAGTTCTAAAAAGAGCGGTTGGATACTTGTCTGTGCCGCTAGTTCGTCCTGCGTCGTCGCCTGACGATCGAGCAAGGCGAGCATCGCCAACAACCGTAAATCGGTTGGAGTCGTGATTTCTTTCCACAACTGCTCCCTCGTCGCCTCACGCATCCACGATGGATAGAGTGGTGCCTGTTCGACCCCTGCACCACGCCATGCTTTTTGCAGTGCTTCTTCTAACGTTTTCCCCATTGCCATACTTTCACCGGTCGCCTTCATCTGTGTTCCGAGCGCACGTTCAGACCCTGAAAATAAATCAAATGGGAAACATGGTACTTTCGCCGTAATATAATCGAGTGCCGGCTCAAAACTCGCCATCGTCTCTTTTGTCACAGGGTTGATGCAGTCATCCAAGCGTTCACCGAGCGCAAGACGTGTCGCTAGTTTTGCAATCGGATACCCTGTTGCCTTCGAGGCCAAGGCGGAAGAACGACTGACACGCGGGTTGACTTCGATGACGAAATACCGGTGCTCTGTCGGATGAATCGCGAATTGGATATTGCAACCACCGATCACACCGAGTGCGGAAACGATGCGACGTGCCTCGGTCCGAAGAAGTTGATTCATTCGATCAGAAATCGATTGGATTGGAGCAAAGACAACCGAGTCGCCCGTGTGGACACCGACTGGGTCGATGTTTTCCATGTTACAAACGATAATCGTCGTATCGTATGCATCACGCATCACTTCATATTCCACTTCCTTGTAACCTGCGATACTGACTTCGACCAAACACTGGGAAATCGGACTTGCTTGCAGACCGTTCATCGCAAGCGTACGTGCTTCTTCCTTCGTCGTCGCGATTCCACCACCGGTTCCCCCTAATGTGAATGCAGGACGGATGACAAGGGGTACACCGTGGTCCTCCATGAAATTCTCCAGTTCCTCAATCGTTTCAATCGTTTGACTATCCGGGAGTGGTTGATGTAATTCAATCATCCGTTGTTTGAAACGTTCACGATCCTCTCCGTCCCGAATCGTTTCGAGCGATGTTCCGAGCAGCGAAACACCATATTGCTCGAGGATGCCCGCTTCATCCAGCGTGAGCGACAGGTTCAAAGCTGTCTGTCCTCCAACGGTCGCAAGTAAATGCGTCGGGCGTTCTCGTTCGATGATTTCTGTCGCCTTTTCGAGTGTCATCGCTTCGATATATACTTGATCCGCCGTCGACGGATCCGTCATGATCGTAGCCGGATTCGAATTCATGAGAATGACCTCGCAGCCCGCTTCCCGAAGTGTTTGACATGCTTGCGTTCCGGAGTAATCAAATTCCGCCGCCTGACCAATGACGATTGGTCCCGATCCAATGACCATGACTTTTTTGTTATCCAACATGGGCTACCTCCTGTGATAAAACCGAGGCGACGAATTGATCAAACACGACCATTGCTTCTGTCGGTCCCGGATTTGCTTCTGGGTGAAACTGCACTGTCATGATTGGTTGCGATGGATGAATCAATCCTTCAATCGAACCATCGTTAATATGTTCGTATGCCGTAACTAGCTCTGACGCCGCAACACTCTCTGCCTCAACGACGTACCCATGATTCTGCGAGGTCATGAAAACACGACCGGAAGCAAGGTGACGGACGGGGTGGTTTGCCCCCCGGTGCCCGTGATGTTGTTTCGTGATTTGGCAGCCGAAGGCTTTCGCGATGATTTGATGCCCCATACAAATGCCGAGCGTCGGATAATCCATCGCGAGCTGTTTAATTTCTAAGAGAAATGGTTCAAGTTGATCCGGATTTCCAGGACCATTCGAGAACAACAGCCCGTCCGGTTGCAATCTTTTGATGGCGGACGCTTCTGTATCGAATGGAACAACTGTCACGCGCATACCCCGTGCCAGTAAAGCTTCAATCATCGATTTTTTGACGCCATAATCCAGACAAACGATATGTCCATCAGCATTCTCGAGTTCATATGTTTTCATCGTTTTGACGGAGACGGATGCGATTCCTGTCTGATGGCGTTTCTCGTATAGAGCGTCTGCCTCAATACTTCCCATTTGATCGCCAGATGATCGAAGTTGATGGACAAGCGCCCGTGTATCGACTCCTGTCAGAACAGGTATATCCGCTTCTGCTAACCAGTCGGCAAAATCCGTTCGTGCTCCGTTTTGTGCGAGCGTTTGAACAATGACACCCGCGACTTGAATCTGATTACTTTCTGCTTCATCATGGGCGATTCCGTATTGCCCAATTAGCGGATACGTGAAAACAAGGATTTGTCCACGGTAAGAGGGGTCCGTCAATACTTCTTGATAACCGGTCATACCGGTGAAAAAGACGACTTCTCCTTTAGCGGATGATGTACCGACCAGCTCTCCTGAATACGTTGTCCCATTTGCAAGCGTTAATGTACCTATCCCGTTCATACCATGACCTCCTGTTGGCAGACTTGTTTTATTTTTTCTAGCGCAAGATCTAGTTCCTGTCGTGTCACAAATAGAGACGGTAATAAACGAACTACGTGTGGTCCGGCACTGACGACGAGCATCCCTACTTGTTGAAGCGCTTGGACAATTCCAGCGACCGGTCGTTCGAATTCAATTCCAATCATCAAACCACGTCCTCGAACACTATGCAGACTTGTTTCAGGCAACTCTGCTGCGAGTCTTCTCATCAAGTAATTTCCTTTCTCCTGCACCTCGTGTAAAAGCTCGTCTGTTAAGAGAAGGTCGAGTGTCGCTTCCGCTGCTGTCATTGCTAGCGGGTTCCCGCCAAATGTTGAGCCGTGTGTCCCCGGTGTAAATATGGTTGCCGCTTCCGCAGTCGTGATGATCGCTCCAACCGGAAAACCGCTTCCGAGCCCTTTCGCGACTGTAATGATATCTGGTTTTAGTGGCGTCTGTTCAAAAGCGAAACGTGATCCAGTTCGCCCAATCCCCGTTTGGACCTCATCGACGACGATTTTGACGCCATACGCTTTTGTCCGTTTCATTAACGCCTCCAACCAAGCATCGTCCGCGACGATGACACCACCTTCACCTTGGATGATTTCAAGCCAAACGGCGCCCGTTTTTTCCGTGATGGCATCTAAACTACTTAAGTCGTTGAACACGAGGTGTTTAAAGTCCGCTACCATTTCACCGAACCCTTCTTTGACTTTTTCTTGACCTGTTGCTCCCATCATCGCGAATGTCCGCCCGTGGAACGATTGGCTGAATGACAAGATTTCTGTTTTTTGCGTCCATTTGCGAATTAATTTAAACGCACCTTCATTCGCTTCTGTTCCGCTGTTACAGAAGAAAGCATGACTCAAGTGACTGTTCTCCGTCAGTAGCGTCGCGACACGTTCCTGTTTACTGCTTTCAAATAAATTTGACGTATGCCAAAGCTGACCAAGTTGTTCTTTGAGGCGTTGCTCTACGTAAGGATGCCGATGTCCCGTGTTGCAAACGGCAATCCCCATCATAAAATCAAGATACGTGATGCCTTGCGTATCTTTGACGAACGATCCCGTCCCTTCGACTAATTCGATATTATGACGTTGATAAGTTGGTAGTAATGCGCTCATCTGTTTCCTCCTTGACGCGAGTCCCCTGACTCGTCACGTATTTCCCGGACCGAATCCGAACGTCTGGAATCCCTTGTTTTGATGCTTCAATCACCGCTTCTACTTTCGGAATCATGCCACCATGAATCTCATTTGTCTTTATGCCGCCTTCCAACATTTCTCGCGTGACGACTGCTTGATAAGCACCATCTAACCGGACTCCTTCGACATCCGTCAATAGCTCAAACGCATCGACATCGAGTGCGTTTGCGACGGCAATCGCACATGTATCGCCATTGCTATTAAGCGCACCGGACGGACCGGTAATCAGCGACGTCACGACCGGAATATAGCCTGCGCCGAGTAGCGTTTCAAATAAGGTTTTATCTACGAAGCGAATATCACCAACTGCCCCTAACCCTTGTCGTTGCTCTCCGCCAATGCTTGCACCGTCAATCCCCGTCAATCCGACTGCAGGTAGGTCTGATCGATTGAGCTGATAAACGATTTTTGACTGAACCTCGCCCCCGAGGACACGTTCTGCCCCGAGTAAGACCTCCTCGGTCGTCACACGGACGCCTTCCCGGAAGACGGATTCGATTTCTAAGGTTTCACAATAAGCTGATAAAGCGGGGCCGCCACCATGCAAGATGATTAATTCGTGACCAGCATCGCACCAGTCTTTCCATTCTTTAAAATAACGGGAATCGAGTTGTTCAAAAATACTCCCACCGAGTTTGATCAGTTTTCGTTGTTTCATGTCCGGTAACTCGCATTGATTTTGATATAGTCGTACGTCAAATCACATCCGAAGGCACGTCCGACGGCCGACCCACTATTTAAATCGATTTCAATCGCTACCGTATCCGCCGCAAGTTCATTTGAAGCAAGTGTCTCATCGAACAAAATCGGCATACTCTGTCGTAAGACCCACTGTGAACCAATCCGAATATCAATTTTCGAGACATCAATCGGTTCATCGATGCTTCCGATTGCTGCTACAATTCGTCCCCAGTTCGCGTCTTCTCCGAAAATCGCGGTTTTAACGAGCGAAGAACCAACGATTTGTTTGGCGATTTTTCGTGCCAATCGTTCTTCGTCCGTTCCTTGAACCGTTACTTCAATCAACTTCGTTGCGCCCTCTCCGTCTCGTGCAATGAGCTTCGCAAGTTCTTGACAGACATGCGTGACCGCCTGCTCAAACTGCTCCGCTTCTTGCGTATCAAGCATGATTGTCGGCGTTTTTGCCGCACCACTCGCTAACATCATGACCATGTCATTGGTTGAACTATCACCATCGACCGTAATGCAATTGAACGTCCGGTCGATTGAGCGTTTTAATATCGTTTGCAGGACGTTTGGTTCGACGGTCGCATCGGTCGTTAAAAATCCGAGCATCGTCGCCATGTTTGGATGAATCATTCCTGACCCCTTCGCAACACCGCAAATCGAAACTTCACTTCCATTCATCAAAAATTGATACCCGGCCGTTTTGATACCTGTGTCAGTCGTTAAAATCGCATGGGCAAAAGCATCCGCTTCTTCTTCCGCCTCACTCGCCACCAGTTGATCGACTCCAGCTACTAACGTGTCGATCGCCAACGTTTGACCAATGATTCCGGTCGATGCGATTGCGACTTGTTCCGGTTTAATCTGTAAGTGATCCGCGATTGCGTGTTGCGACGTATAGGCATGGGTCAAACCTAATTCACCGGTGCAGGCGTTAGCATTCCCGCTATTGACTAAAATGGCATGAATACGCCCCTCTGAGGCTTCCATCGCTTGTTTTGTCACTATAATCGGTGCTGCTTGCATTTGATTTGTCGTATAGACAGCCGCCGCACTCGCTCCTCCTTCACATACCAACAAGCCTAAATCTTTCCGTTTTCGTTTGAGTCCAACATGTATACCTGTCGCCTTAAAGCCTTTTGGTGTCGTCAGCGTCAACGGTGACACGGTTTGTAAGTTCAACACGTTCGTTCCTCCTTTAAATGAATAATGGTTGCTGGGTCAAACCGAGTGCTTCCTCATATCCGCACATCAAGTTCGCATTTTGAATCGCTTGCCCGACTGCACCCTTTTGCATGTTATCAATGACTGAAACGACTGTCAGATGTCCTGTTCTCGCGTCAGCGTATATCGTCAAATCACAGTAGTTACTGCCGACGACCGATTTAATTTCCGGATCATTTCCGTTAATTCGGACGAAGGGTTCGTTCTCGTAAAATGCATGGAGCCACTCACGCCATTGCGTTTCCGATTTATTGATGCGTGGAGTCAATGTCATCGTCGCCATGATTCCGCGATTGATTGGAATTAAATGTGTCGCGAACGAAACGATGGCGTCTTGCCCCGTCACGGTTTGAATGACCGATTCGATTTCGGGGATGTGCTGATGGCGATTCATCTTATACAGACGCATGTTTTCATTCGATCGCACATGATGTGTCTGTTCGCTAAAGGATTTCCCGGCTCCCGATAACCCTGAACTGGCATGAATGATAATCGGCACCGGCTCGATGACCTGTTCTTTTAAAAATGGTAGGAGACCCAGGAGTACGGCTGTCGCATAACACCCTGGATTGGCAATCAAACGACTCGTTTTTATCGCTTCACGGTTCCATTCTGATAGTCCGTATGTTGCTGTTGCTTGAATCATTGGCTCGACCGCTGGTTTTTCGTACCAATGTTCATATGATATTTGGTCGAGACGTAAATCGCCGCTCAAATCGATGACTTTCCCTTTCCAATCTCTCAGCTGCTCTAAGTACTGTTTTGAAATTCCGCTTGGAGTCGCCAAAAAAATGAGTTCCGTTCCAACCTCCTCTAAATGGGAAAGTGAGAACTCCTGTAAGAGGGAATAGTTTTTTTTATTCATGAATGTGTATATTTCCGTAATCGATTCAGTTGCCTTCGAATCACTCACGAGAGAGACGATTTCTAAATGGGGATGTTGCTCAATCATTCGTATCAATTCGACTGCTGTATATCCCGTCGCACCTATGATTGTACATTTCATGTCGGATACTCCTTCGTTAATAATGATAAACTGATTTAAACATATGTATATTTATACTGTCAAATGTATTTTTATTAATTTATAAACAAAAAAAGACTTTGACCGATGACACCTTTCAGTAAGATGTAACTGGTCAAAGTCTTTTTAGTTCATGTTTCTCATCTTTTTTCAGCACGTTGTGCGACGAGATGATCGATTCCAAAAACGCTTGCCCCCATCAAAGCAATAACAACAACAAAAATCGCTGTAAACATATGTATCCTCCTCTTGTTCACAAAATCGACATCATTACTTTCTTATTGTGCAAGATTTTTTATAAAAAAGAAAGCGTTTACGACAAAAAATCGTCACATTTTTTTTGTATTCCTGGTTATATTTCTAAATAAAACTCAGGATGTAGACAAACTCTTATGAAAAGCAAAAATTCTACACGGAAATGCTGTCCGTTCACGCTTCCTTGCCTCACCTCGTCTTCAAAGCTGCCGGGGATCGCGGAAAGTTGCTTTCGCAATTTAAAGCGATTCAAGACCGAGCGCGCTCTAAAACGGCTGTACGGTTTGCCTTTCCCTGTGCTACGGCCTAAAAAGCGTCGCTTTTCCGTTGATTCCTACGGGAAAAAGTACGTTTTTAACACGACCTGCCAGATGTAGACAAGACCCTGCTTGTTGTCCGTAGGGTCAGCCTTGCCCTCGCCTGAGGAAAGCAACGAAAAAGGGAAAAGCTTTTTTCACCCCATGTTACTTTGTCTACATGCTGTAAAACTTTCTTAGTTGACGCAGTCAGGAATCTTCGATAAGATTGCATTTGTTCATTACTTTCACACATAAAAGCAAACAAGCATAAACGTAACAAAGATATAAGGAGGTGGAAGCATGCGCATGTCCTTTCGTGAATCCGCAGCTATCCTAGGAATTAGTATCATTATCTTATTGTCCGCATTATTCGGTGCACAGGCCGAACCACATCTCGCTATACTCGCCAGTCTTATTTTTGTTGTAGGGTATGCCGTGTATCGCCGCTTCCCTTTCAGTCAACTTGAAGAACATATGATTAACGGTATTCGAGAAGCGATTAAACCGATTTTAATCATGTTACTCGTCGGCATGACAATCGCCGTCTGGATGATGAGTGGTGCCGTTCCAACCTTGCTCCATTATGGCTTGTCGACATTATCTGCGACCTGGTTCGCGCCAACCGCTTTAATCATCGCGATGATCGTTTCGACCTTTACAGGCAGTTCATTTACTACAATTGGTACGGTCGGTGTCGCCTTGATGGGAATCGCCGTCGTCCTTGGTGTCAATCCCACCCTTGCTGCAGGTGCAATCATCAGCGGTGCTTGTTTTGGAGATAAAATGTCTCCTTTATCGGATACGACGAATTTCGCACCAGGTATCGTCAACGTCTCTGTTTTTGATCATATTCGTTTTATGATGGGAACAACGATTCCTGCTATCGCGATCACATTTGTTCTCTTCCTTATTTTTGGACGAGGTGAAGGATCAATTGATTCAGAAGCGATTGGAGCAACACAACAAGCACTCGACAGCCTTTTCCGCTTATCTCCTTGGACATTGCTTTCTCCGCTTCTCGTGATGGTACTCGCTATTCGGAAGATGCCAGTCATTCCAACATTGATTGCAGGCGTTTTAAGCGGATTATTACTCACAGGTCTCGTTCAAGGAAATTGGAACATCGCGCAATGGATGTCTGTCATCCAAAATGGTCTCAAGCTCGAAACAACGAATGAAACGGTTGCGAGCATCATTAGTAAAGGTGGCATCCAATCAATGATGTGGTCCGTCTCCCTCGTCATGCTCGCGTTAGCGTTCGGCGGTGTTTTACGTGGTATCGGAGTCATCGATGTCATTATCGAAAAAACCGTTTCGAAACTGCAACGTGACGGGAGTATCATCTCGTCTGCTGCACTTGCTGCAATCGGCGTTAACTTCATGGCAGGTGAACAATACTTGTCTATTTTATTACCGGGACAAGCCTTCAAGAAAATTTTTGAAGAACGGTCAATTGACCCACGGTTTTTATCCCGTGCGCTTGAAGATGGCGGCACACTTGTTAATCCTTTGATTCCTTGGGGTGTATCCGGGGCATTCTTTGCCTCGACACTCGGTGTGCCTGTCACATCGTATGTGCCATTTGCCTTTTTCTTAATTTTATCTCCCCTCTTCACTTTCATCTTCGCCTTTACACGACCGACAAAAAAACAAGTCACGAAAAGTGTCGCGTGACGTAAATCTATTATCAGTAAGGCATACCATTCATAAGTCGAATGGTATGCCTCTTTTTTCTCACTTCTATATGTGAAAGAGGGATATTCAAGCGATTCTCGACTAATTTAGATAAATAAGTGTAAAGATAAAACGAAGTGGGAATATACCAAACATAAGATTAAAATTACAGAGAACTAGAGAGAGATACTGCAACCCTTTTAAAATGGTTGCCTTCGATGTAATTGTAGGAGGAGTCCAATATGATCAAACGTGGTACGCTTGAACGGCTTGATGGTAAATATGCTGTTCTTCTCTGGGAGAACGGTTCAAGTTTTATCCCTCGCCGCTATTTACCGACTGAGGCACGATTAGGTGACACAATACTTTTTGATGGTACAACGTATTCAATTGATGCATCGAGTACATCCCAATCGTCCTTTCAGACGTTTTCCTTTCGGCAAATGGGTTGATGATAATTAAAAAGCCATTTAGACAATGAATTGACTACTTGAGCGTCCTTGCCCACGTCAGTCTTTCCATCTTCTAAATGGCTTTTTCGCGTTTAATCATTCCTTACGTACAAGGATTGATGCCTACATTCGGGACACTTCGCTTGGTGCAAATCGTCAATCGAAATTCGATGTAGTACTGTCTCATCTCGTTCACAGCGATGAATCGGTTCGATGATAGCTGAAGGAATGAAGAGTGCACACCAAAAGCGTGTTGAAATCGTATCGCAACAGGGACACTGAAACAAATCGTATTGATGCGGGACCCACCCGCCTTCAATTGCATCGATATGTGCATGATAGTTCTTAATTAACATCGCCCGGTTTTGATCATCGATGTGCGCTCGGCTAATGAGTGGTTCCTGATAAGGCGGCACGAATAAAAAAGGCAATGCTGTTCTGTACTGTTCTAGTCCATAGGTTAGCATCGAAGGGAATTCCCCCCATTCCTCCCGCTGACCGATTTCAGCGACGATGTGATAAGAACAGTCGCGGCAGTGAATCTCCATTCCCTCATCCTCCCTTTTTCCCTACCATCTCTTTTAGCATACTTGATGTAACAGGACCAATGTGTTTTGCGACGATGACTCCATCCGTATCAATGACGTAAGTCGCCGGCATCGCGACTAATCGATAAGCATTTTCTGATTGGCCCTGCGTATCATAGAGCACCCCGTAATCAACAGGAGTCTCTTTCAGAAAATCGGCTACATCTGAAACCTTTCGTTCGGATGTCGTCACGTTGATGCCATAGACGGGCACGTCCACCGCTTTAGAAAAAGCGTTCAGTTCAGGTATTTCTTGTTTACATGGTGGACACCAGGTCGCCCAAAAATTGATTACGATCAATCGATTCGTCAAATCAGATAGTTCCACCATTTTTCCATCCTGTTCCAACTTGAGATTTGGTGCCTTCATTCCAATCTCTAATCCGCCTTGCGCTTGTTGCGTCGCTTGAGTAAATTCTTTAATCTGTTGTGCTTTATAGGCGTCATAGCTTTTATATGCAATCCCACTAATCGCTAACCCGACAATCACGTATAGTAAATATTTTTTCAACTGCTGTCCACTCCCTCTTTCTATTAGTGTAGCAGAATCAGCCTCTGAATCTATGAAAAACGAGCATACCCTTCCATTTTCCCCGGAAGTGATATGCTCGTTTATATACATCCTTTTTTACTGTCAGTTATAGCGAGGAAGTTGTTGTTTAACCCGACGATTGTCTTTAATGCTTTCAAACGATTCGTCTCCACCAAGCGCTTCATTTAGTGACGTTTTTCCTTGTTTCACCTCTAAACGTCGATTGAAAAGTGCCCGATTATCGACCGATGCCGCCAAAATCGACGCGACATCAATTTCAGAAATCGTTGCATCTTTTACATCTTTTAAATCCTCATCGGCTTCGATTAGTCCAAGACCTTCTCCGTCAACGATGTTGACCGGACAAATGATTGTATACGTCAAACCACTATGCTCAATTTGCTCTTCTGCCGCATTTTTTGCGGCATAGAATGGATAGACTTCTTTTTTAAATTGATTTGGTCGATCAGCGCCATAGGCACTGAGGAGGACAAAATGACGGACACGTGCCTTTTTCGCAGCATCAATCGTTTTTAAAGCAACCGTTCGATCGAGCAACTCAATTTCAGTCGCTTCACCATCGACACCCGCGGTCGCTGCACAAATCACAGCATTTTGACCTGCCACCCCGAGATCAATGACCTTTTCAAGCTCAGTTTCAATGTCGACGTAATGTGCTTTGACACCGAGTTTTTCGAAGCGATCGACGAGATGCTTATGTCGAACGATGACAGTGACTTGATGACCTTTCGCAAGCGACTTGACGACGCGAGCTCCGATTGTACCTGATGCACCTACAACTAATACATTCATATGCTAGGTCCCTCCTCAATAAGCTAGTCACCTCTATTGAACTACTCATACTTATGCAGATAAGAGCTTCCTTCATCGCTTACTCCTGTTAAAAATATCAAAAAGCAATCAAGAATTCTCATCATCCCGACGATTAGGTGTTCGGATTTCGGTACGTCGTCTTTTAAGCCGCCTACTCAAAGATATGTTCATTCCGGCCAAAGAAGCATGAATATTGAAGATATGGACAGGTCTTCAGCTATGATATCTTCCGTTCTCAAAAGCGCAACTGCGTACATCAATTTATACCCGCAATAGGGAGAAGGAAACCTTTCAAAAAGGAACCTATTTTTTTAATGTCAGTCATTCGCCAGTACACCGTAAAACGTCGTCTGTAATTTTTCTCTCAATTGTGTCAGGGCTTTTTCATCCGGGAAATCATAGAAAATGCCATTCAATCGATCACTGACAACGTCAATTTCAAGATATTCTCGCTCAGACATCAATGCCAGGGCTAAGCCTGCTGTCGCCATTTGACGGTAACTGATGTCTAAACTCATCTCCTCTTTCATATAAGCATGTGCTGATGAAATTTTAGTCCAGCCTGTCGGCTTCAACAGATGCGTCGCTACAGCTTGAATGACTTCTGACTGACGATTGGCTCGTGCCCCATCATTGTCTGTTTTTCGGTGACGAGAATAGGCAAGAGCCATCGCTCCATCCATATGGTATTCCTTTCCTTTTTGAAACGCATATTGATTCGCTTTTCCGCTAGCGTCTTGCTCCGAGAATGTTCCTGTCGAAACAAAATCAATCCCGCCGATTTGATCAACTAAACCAATGAAACTATCGAAAGAGATAACGATTTTGCTATCGATGTCTACATCAAGTAGTTCACTGACGGCGTTTTGCGTACACGATTCCCCACCGAACGCAAAAGCATGCGTGATTTTATCTTTTTTCCCATCCTCACAACTGATGGGTGTATACGTATCACGTGGAATCGACGTTAACTGAATCGTCCGTGATAACGGTACGAATTGCATGACGGATAGTGAATCAGACCGTGAACCTCGTAGCGATTCTCCGGGTCTTGCGTCGCTTCCGATCAATAAAAAGGTAAACGGCTGTGAGGCAAACAGGATAAAGCCAATCAATAGAACTAAGAGCAGCCCAAATATTTTTGTTTTGAAGCGACGTTTCTTTCTCTCAACAGGTTGTTTCTTTAAACCATCCTGCCTCGTCTCACGTGGTACCTTTTCTTCCAAACGTCCATTTTTACGTCGATTCGACCGTGTCCGCTCCGCCATAATCGTTCCGACTTGCTTGGCAGACCTTCTGACTACGGTGAAAAGTCGTCCTCCGATACCAGTCCGTGTTTTTTTCTGCGAGCCCCGGTGATTTTGTTGAACTGAACGCGACGTCAAAGTTGGTCCATCCTCGACGTATCGATGATTCTGCCGTTGTGAGGCGTCAATCCGCATTCGCTGGTCTGCTCGATGCTCAATTGGTGTATGTGTCGAAGTACGTCGCATCTGCTCTTCTTCCTGTCGTTTTCGTTCTAGTCGAGAACGACCTGATTGAAACTCATCCATAATAGTACCTCCGTTTTAGTCTTGCGATAACTGCTTATCTTGTAAGAACTTACGTAGATACGTCCGTTTCGGTTCCTTCATCGAGGTAGCCATTTGATAGACCCATCCCTCAGTTCGTGCGCCATCCGTCCGCTCTCCATAATATGACGAGGTTTCTGCCTCATACTGTTCTAGCAACTCACGCATCTTGTTGTCATTAGTATACGTATTACGATGGAAGATTGCCTCCATCGGAAGACGGGGTTTTTTACCTGACTGTTGATCCGGCAAACCGACTGCAACACCAAATAACGGTACGACGTGACTTGGCAACTCAAGAAGTTCACTCACTTTTCGAGCGTCATTACGAAGTGAACCGATATAAACTGTCCCGTATCCTAATGATTCTGCTGCTACGACAAGGTTCTGTGCGGCAAGTCCTGCATCAACCGCTCCGACAATCAACGCTTCCGTCGTTTCGACTGTGTCAGCGACTGAGCCATTCGCAATCTCTGCTGCCAACATATGTTTATGGTAGTCGATACAGAAGACGAAGAAGTAGCTATTATCTGCTACATAACTTTGTCCACTCGCTACTTCTACGAGTTGCTGTTTTTTTTCTAAATCCTCAATTCCGACAATTGCGTAGGCTTGTTGATAAGAAGACGTCGAAGCAGCCTGGGCAGATTGGATTAATAGTTCAATCGTCTGTTCGTCGAGTTGATGTTCCTTAAATTTCCGGATCGAGCGGTGGTTTAATAAATGTTCAATCGTTTCATTCATCTGAATCTCTCCCTTAAATTAATCTTTCCCTTTAAAAATAGGCAATGATTGTGTAAAAGAGCAAATGAAAGATGTTCGTTTTATGAAAAAATCGGGAAATGAATAATGAAGTGCTGTGTTTTTGTCGAAGGAGGGCGATCATGAGAATTCGAAAATTACGTCTTTTACTGGAGCAATATGGCGATACTACCCTTCGCGACATTATCGTAGAGATCTATCGCCAACTTCCTAAACAAACAATTGAAGATAAAGAATTAGATTTGATGCTGTCGCAATTCGCAAAATATAAAGGTCTAAAAAAAGAACAAGAACAACCGACAATCGAACAAACCATCGAGCAAACTGAACAATTCATTCAACTCGCTTACGATGGTGAGTATTTAGAACCAAGTACAATCGTTTCCGTACGCGAACAAAAAAACTGGTACGTCACAGCAAAACGATTATTAAAACACCTGCGACATTATGTTGGTCGAAAGAACGGAACGCGTGTTGCTTTCGAAGAATTCTTTTTTTTACTGTCTTCCGCCGCTGGTGAAGAACCTCTTTTCCTGAGTAACGACCCCTTCCGACTGATTAAAGTCTCTCAAGTTGAGCTCTTCCAAGAACTCGTTGGTTACTACAAGCTCGACACATCCGATAATGCGTGGATGAAGCGCGCCATCTACACGGCGTTAAAGGTACCGATCGACGTCGACACAGAACGCAGTGACCTTTTCCTTGCCGTTCTCGAGCATTGTGAAACGCGACAAGAGCGTGAGTCTTACCTGTCGTTATTGAACATGCATGCGAAAAAGCTTCAAATGAACGTTCGCATCGATGCAGACAAGCTCATCCTCTATCAAGAGATTCGCTTCGCAGAACTTCATGCCCTGATTGCTTTACGTGAACTAGAACGAGCCGAAACGATGCTTTTCACAGAATATATTCCTTATTTTTCACACCGTTCGACTCCATTTCGCTATTATCTCGACTTGCTGGAACAGGCGGGTCTAGATGAAGAACATGATCGGATTGAACGCGTTGGCCGAACCAAACATATTCATTTTTAAATACAAAAAAAGAGCTTCGGAAAGGTTTCCCGAGGCTCTTTCAATCTGATGTATTGACGATTCCAAGTCCTACAGTTGCAAGCAGTGCGATACAGGCAAATAAAAATGCCATGTCATTCGGTGAGTCAAAACCATCATATGTCGGTTCTTTTCGATCAATGATGAGTTCATCCATCGTTCCATAGCTTCCATACGTCACAGCTTCTCGGACGCTCGTTTCTTGTTTATCTAAATCTTGTGCTTGAACGGGATGAATACTACTTAAAAACAAAAAGAAGCAGACATAGATAAACTTTTTCCCCAATCTAATCCCTCCCCCGTTTCTAACAGATTACTTTTACCTTTTATGATAAAAACTATTATTTTCCTTTTATTGCTTATAGTATACTTAAGATATTGTTTCATCCTAATCAGAAAAGGAAGTGTAGCGTTTGAAAATTTTACGTTACGAGCAATTGTCGCACGGTCAACGTCGTCTCGTCCATCAGTTGTTACAAAAAAACCGCTTATCTCCTCTGTCCCTCTCATTCCAACCACCTGAAAAATATCAATGGGCTTTAATCAAGGGTGATGCCGTCTGCGCGACATTAGGATTTAACCAATTCGCCTCGTCCCTTCAAATCATCAATGCCGCTTACACGGACTTGATTGCTTTCCGCACTTTGGCGCATTTCGTCCATGATTACGCGCTCTCTCTACATCCTCATCAAATTGACGTTCAAATCATTCCACCACATGATTTCGGGTTGGTCTCGACTTGGAACACGCTCGGTTATACACTTTCCTCTGAACAATTTCGCTTCATCGGTCTCATCAATGATCATGCCGCGTCACTTCAATTCAAGCCACTTACACTCCGAAACCGTTCCTTGTTCTTAAATCTCAGAAACGAGTCGATTCAATCCTCACATTTTTTATTTAGCTATGACGTATCCCATATCGAATATTTGATTGAACAGGGGGCATTGCCGTACCTTGTCTACGATCAACAAACAATCGTCGGAACAATCATCATCCAAAAACAAAAGCAAACGATTCGTTTACTCGAAATTACGTGTATCCCTGAATTGAAGAATCAAGGATATGGGCGAAGAATTCTTGAGACCTTTCAAGCTAAATTAAAACGCACGACAGTTCGGACATTCGAGACGTATTGTTTTTCAACACATCAAGAAGCCCTTCGTTTATATGACCCCGATACATTCTGTGATATTCAACTCTTCTCACACTGGCATACTTACTCTAGAGAATCTTTACGTAACCGCTCAACGATTTCTTGATATTCCGCCAGGACGTAGGCATCCTCCACTTGTTTGAAATCAATATTTGCTCGGATCCTTAGCTGCTCCCCCATCTGATATAGACTGTCGATATAGTCATTTCCTAACGCACTCGCTTGACCTGGTTGGTGGTTATGAAAGGCTAACAGTGCATCTTCTAAAAGCAGTTGTTCCTTCTCCGTTTTTAAAACTGCTTCAAGCAACTGTTCAAATACTTCTGTATGCCGACCGATCATCGCGTAAAAGAGTGGATAGTGTTTGGCATATTTAAAATCAACTTGATATTTTTTAGTCTCGACGATTGTCTGAATGCTTGACGGATTCGACCGCTTTAACTGCTCAACAAAACCGATTGTTGCCGGATGGTCTGTAAAAAATTCTAGGCTTCGTACGTCCATTTCGTCTTCTAAATCAAGCAACAAATAGAGATCAAGCATATTAATCACGTGCGTTTCTAAAAAACGATCACTCCGTTGCAAGGATGTCGTGTAGTCTAAATCAAGACCAGCCTCTATCGCCAATTGAAAAAGTTCATGATTGATTGCACTGTATAGACCGACTGGAAATGCTAGCGGTTGACGGACAATTGAACGATGTCCATCAAGCTCTTTTAATTGATTGAGATCTACACCATGTTGTACCAACAAACGGAAAAAGAGCGTTCTATCTTGTATCGCCCCCAACTTAAGTAACAGACGATCGAGTTCAATGACTGGTTGGTTCGTATCAAGCGCTAGCGCCAAGTGCTCTGATGACTCTAAGTCAAAAGCTCGCTTCACGAAATTTAAAGCGACCCGTTCTTGTTCGGACAACTCAGCATTGTAATACTCAAAATCTTTTCGATTCAATTCTTTAAATGCACGCACTGCCTGACCAACTGCCTCATTTTTCACAAATCGTTTCATCATCGGTTTGCCCCCCTGAATACTGCTTCTCTTCGTAGTGTACGCAATATTATCTTTTCTTGAAAGCCAAAAAAATCCTGATGCCTTCCTCACAATAAGGAAATCCACCAGGATCTATCAATTCTCGCCTACTTTTAAAGGCATCGATCGAAAAATCTCATCTTGCTTTCCGACTTTTTCGACACTCGTTCCAATTGAACCGCTATATTCAATTGTCTGTTCCGGCTGAATGAACTCATAAGTAATGGCCGGTTCTCCACGCAATCGAACCTGGATTACCTGTCGATGTTGCAGGGAAAACGAGGCCTTCACTTCTAAAAATGATGCTTCACTGATTCCATGATGTTTTTCAAGCATCGTCTTTAACTGCTTTTCTGAGTTCTGTTGGCTGCTTTGAAGCTCTGCGTAAGAAATTCCGACCGCAAAAGATAAAAGTCCAATCAGACTTAACGCGAGAATGACCAGTACTTTTTTCATAGACTGATTCACCTCCGAATGAAATTCGTTCTGCTCTCATCATCGGTTCACTCCGCTATTTTTTGAAGTATTTCTCGAAAATAAGCGTTTCCTCATGTCTACAACCATTGGGACGACAAGGGAGAGACGTCTTCCCAACCTAGATGAGAACTTTAGTTGCTAGGTAAAGGAACATTCAATACTCTTCTTTAAGCGATAAATGCATATCAAGGTGTGGAATTCCATCCTCCAGATACACATCAGATGTCTCTTCAAACCCAAACGATGCATAAAACTTTTTTAGATGGGCCTGGGCCTGCAAATAAATCCCTGTTTCTTCTTGTGTCCGGATGTGTTCGATTGCTTCATTCATCAAGCGACGTGCAATACCGTGCGACCGAAAATCAGCGTGGACGGCGACACGACCAATCGCTACAGCACCTGATTGATTTTTAGGGAGTACTCGAAGGCAACCGATTAACTGCTGATCTGCATAGGCAAGTGCATGAATCGCCTCCTGATCACGATTATCGAGCTCTGAATAGGCACATTCCTGCTCAACGACAAAAATATCAGTTCTTAATTTTAATAACTGATAAAGCGTCAAGGCACCAAGCTGATTAAACCGAATAAATTCTGTATGATACATGAATTACACTCCTCTGCTTTAATGTTCAGCCTCTAAATAGACGGGTTAGTCTGCATGAATAGACGACGACGGGTATCCCTTTAAAGACCGTTTCTTTTTCCCAACCCAATCCGTTGGCGCGAGCCACCTTTTGAGAAGAATGATTTTCTGGATGAATGATTGAAATCAGACGATCGTTTCCACGTTCAAATGCCTCACGCATCAGACGTTTCGCTGCTTCACGCCCGTATCCGACTTTCCAGTGCTTCGGCTTTAACCAATATCCGACTTCAAGTTCTTCTACTCCGTCGACTTCTTGTAGGATGAGTCCTGCAAAACCGATTGGTTCCTCATCCTCTTTTTTTTCAATCAGCAAAAACCCCGTCTGACGATCATCTTCATACCGCTCGAATTGTTGGTCGAACCATAAACGGGCCTCCGTCTCATCCAATGAAACACCACCGTTAATATACTGCATCACCAATTCATTTTGAACGAGTTCTTTATAAAAGTCGAAATCTTCCTGAGAAAAAGGTCGCATTCTCAAACGTTCGCTCTCCATATCGATTCCCCTCCTAATTTTCCGAACATCCTTCTATATACGTATTTATAATTCCCCCTTTTCTAACCGATTCATACCCTAAATCCTTATTTTGTCTTGTTCACCTTTCGAAATTCGGAATTCCAGATATATATTTTCATTACTAAGCGATGACAGTTTTCGGATAAACCTTGCATTTTTCGTGTCAACTCTGTATTTTGGGAACTATGTGCTAAACATCAATTACGTAATTAGTGTAAAATATATTTTGAGCGTACTTTCGCTGAATGGAATTCATAAAAAAAGGACTGAGAACTTATATGACTGAACAGTTGTTGACTGGGCTTTACGAGGGATTAAACGAAGACTCTGTATTAGTGAATGAACCGTTAAAATATCATACGTATACGAAAATGGGAGGAATTGCCGACCTTTTCATCATTCCTTCTTCTTACGAAGAAACAGCTTTTGCTGTTCGCTATGCTTATGAGAACGATCTCCCATTGACATTACTCGGTAATGGATCGAACCTCGTCGTACGTGATGGCGGGATTCGTGGCATCGTCTTATCATTTGAAAAATTAACGGATATTTCGGTCGAAGAACATGAGCTCGTCGCACAAAGCGGCGCGGCCATCATCCAAGCCTCACGCGTCGCTTATGATCATGCATTGAGTGGTCTCGAGTTTGCCTGTGGAATCCCCGGCACAGTCGGTGGTGCTCTTATCATGAATGCTGGTGCGTATGGAGGGGAAGTCAAAGATTGTCTTCAGAGCGCGACGGTTTTAACACGCCAAGGTGAGCTGTTAAACATCACACGCGACGAACTCGAACTTGGATACCGGACAAGCTGTTTCGCTAAAAAAGAATATATCATTCTCGAAGGACGTTTTTCTTTGACGGAGGGGGATCCTGTTCTCATCAAGGAAGTCATGGACGATTTGACGAATAAGCGTGAAACGAAGCAACCCCTCGAATACCCTTCTTGCGGCAGTGTCTTTAAGCGCCCTGAAGGATATTTCGCCGGAAAGTTAATCCAGGACAGCGGACTTCAAGGGACACGAATTGGTGGAGCGGAAGTCTCACAAAAACATGCCGGTTTCATCGTCAATATCGAAAATGCAACGGCGACTGATTACATTTCGCTTATTCACCACGTTCAAGAAACGGTGCAGGATAAATTCGGGATTCTCCTCGAGACCGAAGTAAAAATCATCGGTGAAGAACTTTAATACGAATACTTTCCTTAAACACAAAAAAGTAACAGGAACGGATACCCGTTCCTGTTACTTTTTTAGCCTCCATTCGGCTCATCCTTAAATTGACCAGTTGCCGTTACGCATTAACGCTTCGCGTGTACCGTCTGCTAATTCGCCATCGATTGCCATATCTGCTGAGCCAATCATGAAATCAACATGCGTCATCGAATCATTCGCCCCTTGCTCGGCTAATTCTTCATTCGATAAACTTGGTCCATTCTCAAGGCACGTCGAGTAGGCACGACCAATCGCGAGGTGACATGAGGCATTCTCATCGAACAACGTATTATAGAACAAGATGCCCGAGTCAGAGATTGGTGAATGGTGCGGCACGAGAGCTACTTCTCCGAGATAACGTGCTCCTTCGTCGAGCGAAATCAACTCATCTAATGCCGCTTGACCCTGTTTCGCTTCTGCTTTGACGATTTTCCCATCTTCAAACCAAAGCGTAAAGCCATCAATCAAGTTTCCGCTGTAGCTGAGTGGCTTCGTACTCGAGACATGACCGTTGACTCCTGTCTTCTTCGGTAACGTAAAGACCTCCTCCGTCGGAAGGTTCGCGATGAAATCAACACCGTCCGCATTCGGTCCACCACCACCGAGCCATACATGACGCTCTGGTAACTCGATCGATAATTCCGTCCCTGGTGCCGAGTAATGAAGTGTTTTATATTTTTTCTCCGTCAAGAATGTCGCTTTCGTACGGAGATTATGATCATGTTTCTCCCATTCAGCGACTGGATCTGCTTGATCGACACGAGTTGC
This sequence comes from Exiguobacterium sp. N4-1P, assembly GCF_002214325.1. Taxonomy (NCBI): domain Bacteria; kingdom Bacillati; phylum Bacillota; class Bacilli; order Caryophanales; genus Exiguobacterium; species Exiguobacterium sp. N4-1P. The sequence continues at coordinate 530,357 of NZ_CP022236.1, read as the reverse complement.
CTTTAAAATCGCTTCCCATAGCTCTTCTACAGCGTTTTCCGAGTCCGGGAATACCTTAGCCGCCCAAGCATCTGAAGGTGCAGCAACGACACACCAGCTTACATTGTCGCTCATGACGAATTTACGCCAATTGGCTAGTGCAACTCCTGCTGCTTTATTCGCGCGCGCGATACGACTCGACTCGACTCCGTTTAAAAGATCTGGATCTTCACTGACGACAGATAAGAAGGCTGTCTTTTCATCAGCTAATTGATCGAACCGTGCTTTTAACCACTCTGGAAATGCGTCAAACGAATCTTCCGGTGCATCGAAATAACGGATTTTCGTCATTTCATCATCTGACCATTGCACGTAAACGTTCGATGCGCCTACTTCGTAAGCAACACGTGTAATTTCACGAACAAGTGGTGCATTTTCGATGCCAGCACGAATTTCTAGTTGCTGACCGGATTGCAAATTGATTCCTGTACGTACAGCGAGTGCTGCATACTTTTTGAGTTGTTCTTGAGTCGGCATTATGTAATCCCCTTTCGTCTCTTACTCTTATTTTCACGAAAGAGTTGCAATTTTGCAAGAAATAAGGTGAAACTAGGTGTAGAGAAGGAGTGTTGAACATGGAATTCGTACCAGGAGATTTTAAATCCGCTTACACATATTTCCACCGTCAGGCATTGGCGTTAGTCGGAGATCACAAAGCACAGGAAGATTTATTGATTCGAGGAGAAGTTGGCTTAGCACATTTAACAAAAGATATCGCTTCAGAAGAAGGGTCTGATATCGAACGTGAAGCAGAACTCGTGCTGTATTTCCAACTTAAACAGTTACTTGAGATGTTACGTGCCCTTTATCAAAAACGTTTTTCGATGAAGGAAGAACAAGAACAATTATTATTGACGGCTGTGCTCTATTTTACTTCCCCAGTTGATGCACTACCTGACGAAAATGTTCTCGGTCTGTTCGATGATGCTCAAATCGTCGAATCGATCTATGAAGAACTCGCAGCAGATGTCGATCGCTTCCAACATCTCGAATAAAGAAAAAGGTAAGGGAGGCGGGAAAACCCGTCGCTACCTTACCTTTTCTTTATGCTTTTTTTTTCGTCGCGATGTTGATTGTCGCAGCTTGTTGTTTTGATTGATCCACTTCTAGCTTTTCTTTATTCAACCACGTGTAAACCATTCCCATGAAGAGTGCTCCACCGATGATGTTACCGAAGAGAGCAGGAATTAAGTTATGGATTGCTCCGGCAAATGAAATCGCCTCTGGGTGAGGTACGACAAGCGCGATTGAGAACAATGCCATATTGGCAATGACATGGTCAAAACCTGATGCGAAGAAGACAGCAACTAAAACCATCATCATCATGATTTGTGCCAATTCATTTTTCATGTTTTTCGGAATGAAAATCGCTAAACAAACCATCCAGTTACAGAAGATTGCTCGCGTAAAAATTTCCCATGTCGAGTGATGGATTTTCGATTCAGAGACAGCGAACAACCAGTTGTTTGCGCCTAACTCTTGAATGATTCCAGTTTGCGAAAAGAGTAACGCGAAGGCAAGTCCTCCGAGACCATTACCAATCAAACAAATCGTCCATACTTTAAACGTATCCATTTTTGTAGTGTATCCACGCATCGTCGCCGTAGTAAAATACATCGTATTTCCTGTAAACAGTTCTGCACCGCCGTAGACAATTAAGACAAGCGCAACACCAAAAGTTAATCCACCGACGAGCGTCATCGCAGCCGATTCATTTAGATAAAGTCCGTTGATTGCTTTGAGTGTAAATATGATAGCAAAACCGATGAATACCCCAGCAAGCATGGCACGAACTAAATATTCGAGTGGACGCATTTGTAGCATTTTAGTTGATTTAACCGCTTTATTTCTTAGCCCTTCTAATGCTTCTACTTCATTCATTGTAGAAACCTCGCTTTCTTCTTGTTCAACACTTCACAATGTTTGTTCACTTATTATCATACTTCCATCTTATAAGATGTTCAACCCCTGCCTACCCCTTATTTAAGGTTTTTACGAAAGAATGACATGTAAACGATACCATTGTGTCAAGTTTGTGAAAAAAGCTTTTTCTTGCTAGATACAACTACTTTACGGGTATATTTTGAGTTGTGAACGGAAGTATTCTAGAAAGGATTTTCGTCTTGATTCAACTAATACATAGTCGTCAATAACTACACGATTAAAGCGGTTAGTGGACGTCGAAGCTCGCTCAATATCGCGTGGTGTATACCCTTCAAAATCATTACGCGTGATTTTAATTTGAAGGATTGATACAGGATCCGTATATTGAATTTCAACTGTCATTACATTAGGAATCGCTAAAAAAAGAGCCAGCGTATGGTGCATGACGAGTTGCGAAAATCGACTTTTGATAAAAGAGGGTGTAGACGGATCAATCCATTCATGATTTGTCCCGACCCATTCTTTTCTGGATTTACCCGTCACTTCATAACGTAAGGAGACGGTAGTCCCTTCAATCTTTACTTGTTTAAGTGCGTCTGAAAATGGAAATCGTTCAATAAATCCTGTCATTGCATTTGTATTTGTAACCGATGTTCCGACATATCTGGTGACCAGTGCTCCATCACGCCACTTATTGTCAGGGGATTCCCTCGAGTAATGCAACATAAAAACGGAACCTGCGCTTAATCCAATGAGCGCACAGCATAAAAATAAAAGGATTTTTTTCAATTCACTCAATTCCTTTCGACCCGCGTCACATTTTTTTTACGATATTTTTCAGTTGAGGGGTTGAATTTAATGCTATATAGGCGTACTCTTGCAGGCAGATACTTTACAAAGGAGGAGCATGAGGATTTCTCATCAATCACAATGAAGACTAAACAAACGAGCAAGAAAAAACGAACAGAAAAAATCAGTTTCCTTTTAATCGGTACACTTCTTTACTCCCTTTATATCAGCCTTTTATTATCTCCAAATGACATTGGATCTGGCGGCATCATGGGAATCACACTTATTTTCCAAGAGTTGTTCAATACGCCTATCGGACTGACCCAACTTGTCTTGAATATCCCGCTTTTCTTACTTGGTTTTCGCTTCTTAAGAAAACGATTCATGCTACTTTCAGGAATTATCGTCCTTATTTCTTCATTTTTAATTGATTGGATTCCAACACAAGTGGTTCCTGAGTCATTAAACGATCCTCTCGTCGCCTCCATTTTTGCAGGGTTAGTTTCCGGACTCGCAATGGCATTAATCTTCTTTGGCGGCGCTTCGACAGGTGGACTCGACATCCTCGGAAAGTTCTTTTATGCCCGCTTTCATAACTGGCCGCTCCCGCGTATTTTTTTAATGCAGGATTTAGTGATCTATATCTTAGTTTGGCTAGTCTTCGACTTAAAACATGTTATGTATGCATTAATTATGAGCTTCGTTCGCGCCAAGGCGTTGCAAACGGTCTATAGTTTTTACTCTGCTTCTAAACAATGTATTATCATTTGTGAAAAAGCAGATGAAATCAACGACGTCATCACAAAAGAACTTGGTCGTGGTGTCACGATTCTCGATGCGCGCGGTGGCTATTCCAACCGGACAAAGAAGATGGTTTATGTCGTCGTACAGAATAATGAAATCGTTCGTCTTCAGGAAATTGTTTCTTCTGTCGAACCTAATGCCTTCGTCACCTTCTCTGAGATTCATACCGTCTTCGGAAATTACAAAGAACATTCCTACTCTTTTTAAATGAACCGCACACGATGAAACGACACCCCCTGTCATGAGGTGGGTTGTTTTTTGTAAACGAAGGCTGACCCATCATATACGTCTACGTTTGGTATCGCTTCAGGTTTCATCTCAAAATATAAAACGATTGGATCCCCGTAACCAAAAGATGTTCCCCTAAAAAATAGATAACTCTTCACTTTTTGGGAATTAGTGGTTAAGCTAATGACATTACCAGTTAGCTTACGAAGGAATGATTGCATGAATAAACTTTGGCGCTACCGCATCTCTCTCATTCTTTTAGTCAGTTTGTTCGCTTCGATTCCTCTCATCTATGCCTTGACAGGTTATCGTACCATTTCAAAAATGACAGAAGAGATGCACGCCCATAACATCCCGATGATTAAACAGGTCGACCAACTCGTCGAATACAATCGGGATCGGGCAAATGCCGTTCGCGGCCTATTGCTCTATGAAGACGACCGCTACATTGAACAATACTACTTCTGCACGACCAAAATTCATGATTTACGCCGTGTGCTCAATGCTTCGAACGAAACACCTGTACCGATTAAAGATTTATTGGTCCGTAACAATGCATGGGAAAAAGAAATCGAAACCGTTTTCAGCCTTTATGAAACAAACGGTTCACAGGCAGCTACCGCTTTAGCGAAACAATCGACGCAGACCACGCAGACCATTCTTGAAGATCTTGCTCAAGTTAAAGATCAATTGTATACCGAATTAGATCAAGAACTCGAAAATACGGCGCTCGTGACAGCATCCTATAAACGGATGTGCTTTAGTCTATCCATTTTAGCCTTTCTACTCATCAGTGTGACCATCACGTTCTTCCATCGAATCAAATAATCTGTTGTTTCATACGATTAGCTTCGTGAAAAAGCTAAAAAACGCACCGCAGTTCTTTATCGGACTGCGGTGCGTTTTTTATATTTTTCTCAAGAAGAAGCCTTTCCTTCATTCACATGCTCCATTGCCAAATGAACTAACGACGAGACATGATGGTCATCAAGTGAATAATAGACAACTTTTCCTTCTTTACGATATTTGACGAGACCTTGTTTCAATAACGTTCTTAAGTGATGCGAAGCCGTCGCAATCGAACAATCAACTGATGCCGATACGTCACAAACACAAAGTTCTCGCTCGACCGTCAATGCATAAGCGATTCGTAGACGCGTTGCGTCCGATAACACTTTAAACAATTTCCCAATCTCAAGCGTCGGGATTTTCTCAACGGCATGACCAATTTCAGTAGCACGTTTTTTATCGATCGCAATCGTCTCACAGCGTGGTGCCTCCACTGTCTTCACCTCTCCTCCAAACTATTGCACCATCCTAAAACAACAAATGCAAGTAAGATGACTACGATGATTCGCGAGGTGAAGATTCATTTCCGATGTTTTTTTTGGATTGTACGAAAAACTGCCCATCCCCCTAATCGATTCCCGATATCCCAAACGATTCGATTAGTATCGACAGCCCGTACACCGATATCGATGATACTTGTATTTCGCAATCGCTCCTTATATCGATTCGATAGGAAGCGTGGTAACGGTACTTGTAACATCACTCGATAAAATAAATCGAGGTGTGTATGGCCCCAGATTTCCGTAGCGATGGATGCCGTTTTAATCAACAGCGGCCGTTTATATCGTTGTTGGTGTTTGTTTTTTAACAAAACCGCCAATTCAAATGCATAACGATTCGGATAGGGAAACAATTTCCAACCTAAATGATACTTTCCACGGTTGTCGATTCGAATGATTTGTGGTTCGATTCGATACCGAATCCAGCCTCCCCGAAAGCGAATGACTTGCCATTTCACGTACATCACCTCTTCAGTGATTATACCCGGTCTGATACTATTTGACGCGCAGTCTGAACCGCCTCTTTGAACTCTCGTGCCGCACGTTCAATATCTGGTGCTGCGAATAAGGCAGAGACGACGGCATATCCTTCAAGCATCTCGAATAAGTCGGGCACCACATGATGTGTGATTCCACCAATCCCGACGAGAGGAAGGGAAACAGCCCGGCGAATCGCCCGGAGTGTTTCGTTTGTCATCTGACTCGCATCGTCTTTTGTCGCCGTTGGATAGAGCGACCCTACGCCAAGATAAGTTGCCCCGTCTTGCTCTGCTTCGATTGCCTGTTCAACGGTGGAAACAGAAACCCCAATCGTGGCTTCCGGTAACAGCTTACGTGCTTCCTTCAAAGGGATGTCCTCTTGCCCGATATGCAGACCTGCACCGACGATTTGTGCGATATCAATCCGGTCATTGATGATGAGTGGGACGCCGTAACGAGACATCATTTTCTTCAAGTCACTCGCTTGTTCGAGAAATTCTTTCCCTTGCGCCTGCTTTTCACGAAGCTGGACCATCGTCGCGCCACCTTTTATTGCTGCTTCGACCGCATCAATCAAGGCAACGTCCGGGTGAAAGCGCCGATCTGTTACCGCATAAACCGTGTAATCATTCTCCACTGGTCAATACCCCTTTCAAACTTTCTTCTGTAGTCAAGCTGATTGCGTTGAACAACCCCATCCGGAAATCACCAAGTCCCGCTGCTTCATCTGCGACTTCACCCGCTTTTCCCATTAAATACGTCCCATAGGTCGCTGCTTCGAATGCATCATACCCTGCTCCAAGTAGGGTTCCGATGAGCGATGCCGTCATGCAACCTGTCCCTGTAATGTGTCCGAGTCGTGGCGTTCCTACGGTTAGTTTTACTTGTCGCTTGCCGTCTGTAATGAAATCAACCGGTCCCGTTACGACGAGAGTCGTCCCGAGCCGTCCAGCAAACTCATGGACGACTTGAAAATCTAATGTCTCTCCGGAAGCGACATCGACTCCTTTTGAACGTCCGACTTGACCGATGAGCGTCTTGATTTCAGAGACGTTCCCCTTAATGACCGTAAAATGAATTGCTTCGAGTAACTCTTTCGTGAATTGTGTCCGAAGTGTCGTCGCCCCCATTCCGACTGGATCTAAAATAATCGGTTTCTTCAATCGGTTAGCCGTTTGACCTGCCAACAATTGCGACGCTCGTGAAGCTGCGTTCAATGTCCCGATATTGATAACGACAGCATCTGCATGTCCAACCATTTCCTCGACTTCTAGGATATCTTCCGCCATGACAGGTGAACCCCCGAGCGCAAGGGTCATATTGGCACACTCATTAATCGTGACCGCATTCGTTAAATGATGAATTAATGGTTTTTTATCATGAATGGTTGTAAGCATCCGTTTCCCTCCAAATGTCATAAAAGTGATGTGTCGGTCCGATTCCGTTCCCTAAGGCAAATCCATGCCGGATTGCTTCAGTTACGTACCGTTTAGCATAAATCACGCTATCCTTCAGGGAATCTCCCAGCGCAAGACGTGCCGCAATCGCGGAAGACAATGTACATCCAGTACCATGTGTATGCTGGCGTTTTAATCGTGCCTCCTGAAACAGATGATGCCTCCCTTCCGTGTATAAAATATCCGAGGCATCCGTACTTTCAAGATGACCGCCTTTTAACAGGATAGCGATGTCTCGTTTTTGTGCGAATTCCGTCGTCGCCAGCTTCATTTCATCAATTGTCGAAATCGCTTGCCCTAACATGCGTTCCATTTCCGGAATATTCGGGGTCGTCAAGGTTGCAAGCGGCATCAAATGCTCCATTAATGCTTGTTCAGCATATTTCCTTAACAGCGCATGCCCCCCTTTTGCGACCATCACGGGGTCTAAGACGACTGGTCCCTGATAATGTTTCAAACATTTGGCAATGACTTGAATCGTTTTTTCATTCGAGACCATCCCAATTTTAACGGCATCTACACGAATATCGCTAAAAATCGAGTTCAACTGGGCTTCGACAAGCGTTGGTGATACATCTTCAACTGCTTGTACGCCTAACGTATTTTGCGCTGTGATAGCAGTAATTACACTCATACCGTAAACCCCAAGAGCAGAAAAAGTTTTTAAGTCGGCTTGAATTCCAGCTCCACCACTAGAGTCTGATCCAGCAATCGTCAGTACATGTTTCATCGATAGACCTCACTTTCTATGAGAGCACAAGGAGAAAGCGGAACGAAAAAAAGCGCCGTCCGCTGTAAAAAAGCAGACGACGCCATGAAAAACCAACGAGTGTGGTCACTTATTCATGTCTTCAATCTCAACTTTCCTACGCTGGTATTATCCAGATCAGGTGATAGGGTCGAAAACAGAATGGTTTTCCTCTCAGCCAGATTCCTCCAGCTCCCCTAGTTGCTCATGATTTAAATTTCTCTTTCACTGTAGCATAGCGCCATAAAAAAAACGAGCCGAAGCTCGTTTTTATAAGTATGCTAATGGATTAACTGTGTTAGCTGGTCCTGTCGCACTGTATTGGTAACCACCAATATGCAATTCAAAATGAAGATGTGCGCCCGTCGAGTTTCCCGTATTTCCGAGCGTACCGATTTGTTGCCCTTGCGAGACCGTTTGTCCAGCATGAACTGATAATGAATTCATATGCGCGTAAACTGTTGTATACACTTTCCCATTCAAGAAATGTGAAATCATCACGTGATTTCCGTACGGTCCACCGCTTCCTGCTGTGATGACCGTTCCTGAAGCTGCTGCGACGATTGATGATCCGACTGACCCTCTAAAGTCGACACCATTATGGAAAGTATACCCATTCGCACCACTCGCTGGTCCGAATCCTTGTGAAACACTTCCTGACGCAGGGCGAACGAACTGCGCCGAACCACTCGGAACACTAGCGACTGGCGTAGCACTTACGACCTTCTTAGACGTCCCGGCGTTGTTTTTTTCCGCCGCCTCCGCCGCCTTTTCCGCTGCCGCTTTTTCAGCTGCTGCCTTTTCCGCTGCTGCTTTAGCTGCTGCCTTTGCTGCCGCAATCGCACGTTCTTGCGCTTCTAATGTCGCTTGAAGTTCTTTCGCATTCAGAAGTTTTGTCGTAAATTTTGTTTTACCTTGACGTAATTTTTTTAAGGTTGCACTACGTGCTTTCATTTGCTGTTTGAGTTCCTTTTTTTGAACCAAAAGGGCTTCTTTTTCTTTCACTCGCTCTTCCTTTTTATCCACAAGCGTCGCTTTAGCATCAGCTAATTTTTTTTGCGTTTCAAGGTAAGCAGAAATCATCTTGTCATCTTGTTCAGCAATTTTTTTCCCTGCCATCACACGACTAAAGAGATCGCCAAGATCTTTCGAACCAAAAATGACTTCTTCCCATTTAATCGAATTCCCATCATTTTCTTGAAGCACACGAAGGCGGTCTCCTAACAGCTCTTCCTGGCGTTTTAACATTTCTTCATAATGGATAATGTCTGCCTCAAGCTCTTCAATTCGTTCATTCAACTGACGAATCTGTTTATTTTTTTCTGAGACACGAAAAATATTTTCATTGATTGCTGCATCAATCGCATTGATTTGACGTTGCTCTTTTGAAATTTTAGATTCTTGTTTTTTGATTGATTTTTCTAGTTTACGTTGTTCAGCTGCATTATCTGCTTTCTTTTCTTTGATTGTAGCCGCTTGAGTGATTGGGGTGTTCGTCAATAATAACGTCCCTAATAGTACGGTAGAAAATAACTTTTTTAGCATATGTGAGTTCCTCGCTTATGTATGAATTCGATTTTTGAAGTCCTGTTCCGTAGTGAAACTATCTGAAATTGATTATAGCACCGTAATAGTTTCAGAAAAATTTCATTTACATTTCAAATGAAAACGTTATTTTGTAATATAACAACTAATTATTCAAACTGTATAAAAAAGAACCTCTACAATGTAGAGGTTCTTTTACGATTTTATAACATTGACATAGGATTAACACTATTTGCAGGGCCTGTTCCGCTGTAGATATACCCACCGACATGAATTTCGAAGTGTAGGTGTGGTCCAGTCGAGTTACCCGTGCTACCAAGTGCACCGATTTGTTGTCCCTGGCTGACACGTTGTCCTGCACGCGCATTCAATGAACTCATGTGCGCGTAAACCGTCGTATACGTTTTTCCGTTCAATTGGTGAGCAATCATGATGTGATTTCCGTAAGGACCACTACTAGAAGCCGTAATGACAGTTCCTGTTGCTGCTGCGACAATTGGTGTTCCAACCGGTGCACCAAAGTCGATTCCATTATGGAATCCATACCCATTTTCACCACTTGCTGAGCCGTATCCTTGTGTAGTCGCACCACTTGTCGGATGAATGAACAATGCTGAAGATGCAGCTGGAGCCGGAGCTGGATTCGGTGCTACTGGTGCTGGTTTTGGTGTTACAGGCGCTGGTGTCGGCGTTGATTGTTTTGTTGAATTCGTTGTTGCTTTTTGACGCGCTGCTTGTTTTGCAGCTTGCTCGGCTGCCGCTTTTTCTGCTGCAGCTTGCTCAACTGCTGCCTTTTCTGCCGCTGCCTGATCGGCTGCTGCTTGTGCTGCTTGAGCTTCAGCACGGGCTTTTGCTTCTCGTGCTTCTTGTGCTTTGCGCTCTTTTTCAATCCGTGCTTCACGTTCACGTGCCGCTTTTTCTGCCGCGATTGCTTTTTCTTGCGCAATCAAGATTTGTTGAACTTCTTTCGCGTCCATCAACTGTGTCTCAAATTTCTTTTTTTGCTTCTTAAGTTCTTTAATGCGTTTGTTTCGTTCACTGATTTGTTGTTCGAGCTCTGCCTGTTGACGCTTTAATTCTTTTTTCTCTGTCACAAGCTTTGCTTTTTTATCTTTAAGTTCTGCTTGGGCATTCGCTAATTTCTTTTGCGTGTTCTGGTAATCCGTAATCATCTTATCATCTTGTTGTGAGATGGATTTCCCCGCTAGCACACGGCTGACGAGATCTCCGACATCTTTCGAACCAAAGATGACTTCTTCCCATTTAATCGAATTACCATCATTTTCTTGCATGACACGTAAACGATCGCCGAGCAATTCTTCTTGACGTTTCAGCTTGGCTTTATATTTTTCGATTTGCTTACCAAGTTCGACGATTTCAGCTTCTGTCGCCTTGATTTGACGATCTTTTGCTTCGACGGCAAACATTTTTTCATTCAATGCTTCGTCTAAACGATTCACTTCTTGTTGTGTCTTCGAAATTTTCTCACCTTCGTGATTCACAGAAGACTCAAGATTTTTTTGTGTATTTTGGTTTTCTTGTTGCTTTTGTTCGTTTTTAGCTTTTTGTTCACTTAAATCATCTGCTGATGCAAAATAAGGAGTTGATGAAAGGACAAGTGCGGAAACGATGAGCGACGTAAACGTTTTTTTCATGTAGTATTCCCTCTTTTTCTCTATAATTTTATTGTAGTCAAAAGTATGCTTTATTTAAATTTCATTTTAATGTTTAAATTTTATAAGAACGTTTTTGATTATAGCATTCATTTTGCCTCTATTATATTTCAGTGAGATTTCATTTTGTATAAGTTTATTGGTTAATTATGTAATACGATGAAGCTCCTTTAGTGAAAATACCTGCGCGTTGCACCTTGAGGGAAGTTTTGGCACACTAGTGGTGTAAGGGAGGAATTATAGTGAAACTTGATCATACTGGAATTGCCGTCCGTGATATGCAAGAAGCCATTACTTTTTATACAACAATTTTAGGAGGGAAATTAGTCCGTGAATATTCAAACCCCGCTCCAGGCGTGGCATCGAATATCGCTGTCATTGAATTTGAAGATGCACACATTGAACTACTGACACCAACAAGCGCTGACAGCCCAATCGCTCGTTTCTTAAAACAACGTGGTAAAGGGGTACATCACATCGCTTACCGCGTTGACGATTTAGATCAAGCGATTCTCGATGCAAAAGAACAGGGACTTACGTTCCTCGAAGATACGTACCGGTCAACGCCTTTTGGCCGTCGTTTGATTTACATGAATCCGAGGCATTCACATGGGGTCATCACTGAGCTTTGCGATTACCCAAACGCTTAACGCAAAAACAAATCCCCTACACGACCTGTGAAGGGGATTTGTTTTGCATGAACTTATGCGAGCTTCGCTAACATTTCACGGTTGAACGCCGGAATATCATCTGGTTGACGACTCGAGACGAAGTTATCATCGACGACGACTTCAGTGTCTTCGAAATCAACCCCAGCATTTTCCAAATCGATTCGGATTGATTTATACCCTGTCATCTTGCGCCCCTTAACAATTTTAGCGTTAATCATTAATTGTGGACCATGACAAATCGCGAAGACTGGTTTCTTCGACATATCGAACTCTTCTACGAAAGAGACAAAACGTTCGTCTTCACGTAATAAATCTGGTGAAAATCCACCCGGAATCAACAGCGCATCATAGTCTGCCGGTGATGTTTGATCAATCGTGACATCAACAGAGACTTTTGCATCTTCTTGTTTACCAACGAGTTCTGCACCTTTTTCTGAACCGATGACTGTCACTTCATGACCTGCCCCTTTTAATGCGTCGACTGGTCCTGTGAACTCGACATCTTCGAAATGGTCCGCGAGTACGACTGCTACTTTTTTACCCATTAAAATCATCCCCCAATGTCTATATTACTTATCTTGTCCACGATCGCGAGGTGAAATCGGATCATCCGGCATAGCGTTCTTTCCTTCAAGAATTTCCTCTTGTTGCTCGGATGACAGTTTGCGTTCTTGTTCAGTTAAACGCTCTCGCTCATCTTCTAACTTTTCGTTTGGACGGTCAGTTTCTTTTGGCATACTGATTCCTCCCGTAAAAAAGAATAGTTTTTATTCGCTTAATGCTTCTACCACTTTTACCGATAAATCAACATCAATATTTCCGCGTGTCGCTTTAGAGTACGGGCAGAAACCATGCGCTTTTTCAAGTAATTCTTCTGCTTCTTCTTGCGAGACGCCGACAACTTCTACAACAAGTTTAGCTGCGATTTTAACGCCGTTATCTGCTTCGTCTTGTAAAAGACTCACTTCCGAGTTCGTCCGTGTTTCGACACGTTTTTTTGCTTGGCGTGCCATTAAATTATATGCACCATCGAAACATGCCGCGTATCCTGCCGCGAATAGTTGCTCTGGGTTTGATGTCGGAATATCTTCTTTACCTTTTGTACCAGGCATTACTAAATCTAAATTAATGACGTTATCGTCAGAAGAGACTTTTCCATCACGGCCCCCTACTGCCGCCGCGCGTGAAGTAAGAATTGTTTTAGTCATGAAATAGAACCCCTTTTCCTCTGGTTTGAGTAACTTTTTTGCCACATAAACAGTAATACCACTGACTGCCCGAGTATAAACAAATTCTCTACGCCTTTTATCAAGAAAAAAACAAGGTCACCCTGTGGGCGCCTTGTTTCACATGATTTCTTCTTCAGTTGGTGTAGTGGATTCTTTTTCAGGGAGTTGTAGATAAATCGATTTTACTTGGTGATTATCGACTTCCATCACTTTGACCGTATAGTCTTCATAACGGAACTCTTGACCGCTCGACACTTCCGTATCTTGCGCCATCACCCAACCACCGATTGTATCGATATCTTCTTCCTCGATTCCGAGGTTAAACCGCTCGTTCAAGTCATCGATTAGGACACGTCCAGAAATTCGATACAGTCGCTCATGAATTTGTTCGATGTCGGCCTTCTCATCTTTATCGAATTCATCACGAATCTCACCGACAATTTCTTCTAGTATGTCTTCCATCGTGATGACGCCGGCAGTACCACCATACTCATCGATGACTAACGCCATTGGTGTTCGTTCGACTTGCATTTTCAACATCGCATCTTGTAAAGGAGAATACTCTGAAACAATCGGCAAATTATGCACGTAATAACTTAACGCCTTCCCTTTATTCGCCATATGATCGGTGAACAGTTGCTTCGCATTGATGAAACCGAGGATTTTATCCTTGTCCCCTTCCTCTGCAACCGGATAGCGTGTGAACTGATATTCTTCGACAAGTGCGATGATTTCATCCATCGACGCATCATTGGAGATGGTAATCAAATCTGTTCGCGGCAACATGATGTCTTTTGCGATCCGTTCGTCAAAAGAAAAAATGTTCTGCATGTAAGACAGTTCAGTCTGGTTGATTTCACCACTCTTATAACTTTGTGTCATGATGATTTTAATCTCTTCTTCCGAGTGTGCTTCTTCATGCCCTGCCGGCTCTACACCGAACAAGCGCAAAAAGACTCGCGCTGATCCATTTAAAATCCAGATGAATGGCTTCATCACTTGACCAAACCAGTAAAGGGGTGGTGCAAGCAACATCGTAATCGCTTCTGTTTTTTGGATTGCTAACGATTTTGGTGCTAATTCACCTAACACAACATGAAGGAATGTGACGATTGAAAAGGCTAAGACAAACGAAACAATCGTAGAAATTGAATCGGGTAACGCAATCTCTACGAAGAGCATTTCCAGGATTGCACCTACTGTCGACTCTCCTAGCCACCCTAGACCAAGTGCTGTCACCGTAATCCCTAATTGACACGCTGATAAATAATAATCGAGGTTTTCCAATAATTTTTTGGCGATGACCGCTGTTTTATTTCCCTCTGTAATCAATTGATCGATTCGAGACATCCGCATTTTCACGACCGAGAACTCTGCCGCTACAAAAAATGCTGTCAAAACAATTAATAATCCAATAATGAGAAGCCTGATAATAATCGTTGTTGTGTCGAATGTCTCCATTGCATGTGTACTGTCCAATCGTTTCCCCAAGAGAAGGGGATTCACCTCCATTTAATTAAGCTCAGCTTGAGCTTTTGCGTAAAAAAGAAGCTTTTATAAAAATAAGCTTCTCCTCTTTTTCATATTCATACTATAACGGAACTTACACTAAATGTGTACTTGAAGCAACCTTTGCTTTTAGGTCAAACAATGTACAACATAAAGACGACAATCATTAAGAGCATGGCAATCCCTTTTAATAATGCACTTGATAAAATGCCTAAAACCGTTCCGATACCAATCGCCATTGATTCATTCCACGTCTTTTTACTGATGATTTTTTCTGTTAAGATTGCGAAAACAAACGGGAAAATCAACAGACCCACACCAGGAATAATGAACGGTCCTGCAATCAATCCGACTGTCGTTGCAATTTTAGCCGCACGTGACCCACCACGCCGATCGACTGTGTAAGAACTTACTAAATAGTCAAGCGTGAATAATAAAATGATAAATACCGACTGAATGAGCCAAAAACTAATCGTTAACTCGGTAAACCCGAAACCAAATCCATATATCAAAAAACCGATGATGAGTAACGGTGCACTTGGAATGATTGGATAAACAAGTCCTACAAAACTAGCTATGAAACAGACCGCAATCAGAATCCAAAGTAAAATCGTCATACATATCTCCCACTTTCTTTGTTCTCTCCTCCTAATTTACGTACAAGACACGAATTAAGTTTCAAGCAAGCGCTTTTTCTAAGACCTTTTCTAGATGCACACGATCCCAGTCATTCAGAGAAGACCAATCCAATTCTGAACAAACAAACGGGATAAACGTCTGAATTGTTGCCCGATGTTCGGACAAAGCATTTCGTTTCGCGCTCTCGAGTGACTCTAGCATCGTTGCAAGCACAGAAATATCTTCTTGTCCGTAGTGTCGCAGTTGATAAAACGTCTCGTATAGTAATTCCGAGAAAGTAACGCGTTTAACGATGACAGAGCCTTCGCCGCCGATTAACAGACTGCCATCCGGAAGCATCGCAAAATTGCGTAGCAGGTCACCGATTTGTCGAAGCGCGTGTCGCGCCGTATTCGGGTCGTTAATCCCCGGAGAAATTGCGCGTAAACCGACTTCAGATAACTTTTGGATGACAAACGTAAAATCTTGCACGGAAGAACGTGTTGGTCCAATGATGATTCCGGATTCCACACCTTCTTCGTTTGCAGTACCAATCGCTTGTCCTTTTGTCACGTAACTCCCAATCGTGACATCGACTTGAATATTCATTCCTTCTTTCGCCAATGCACCGTAATCAAGCAATTGCAAGTAACCAGACTCTGATGCGACGATTGGATATTGTAGCGAATCATAACCATCAGAAATAAAATGATGTTTTTCCGCTTTCAAATTATCAATTTGTTCCTCGATTAATTGACTGCCTTCCCGGTGCAAACGATCCAGTAATGTCGTCACACGAATCGATTGGCTAACGATATGGATGAAAGCAACGAAAGCAATGATTGAAATTAAGACGACGAGAACAGCAACGGCAGAAGCAACGACACTTCCTCGTAAAGAAGGACGAACGAAAAACAACATCGTAATCGAATACGTAACTGCCCCGATAAAGATTCCGAAAATATGTTGAACTTGTCGATTTTCGATGAAGTTCGGTAATGTTCGTGGTGAGAACTGTGATGAATAGGTCGTCAAGACGACTAAGATCGTCGAGAAGGTAAACGTCATCATCGTCAACAAACCAGCGAAGACAGAACTATGAATCGTTCTTCCTAAATCGAGCGTTGTTTTCCAATCGTCCGGAAAGTAGTTTTTTAAATATAAATCAGTCGCGAGGACACATGCCGTCAACAAGGCACCACCTACCCCATATAACAAGGGCCACCACCAGTTTGTCTCTTGATAAATCAGCTTCAATCGCTTCATCAACCCAACTCCATTCTTGATATATTGCTATATTTTTTAATTCCTGTTTCTTCATTTAGTGAAACCTTTATCATTCTTCTTTTTCAATAAAAGCTGAGTCACTTTATTTTGTGAAAGTGTCAGATTGTGTTTTACTTCTTTTCATAACGTGAATAACTTAATTGTTATCAAAAAGAATTGGAGATGAAAAGTCATGAAACAGACAAACGAGAACGTTCTGAAAACTGATTTCACAAAAATCTTCATCGATGGTCAGTGGCGCAAAGGCGCAAGTGACAGCAACATGGAAAATACGAATCCTTTCACAGGGGAAACACTATTTGAAATTTCAGCTGCAAACAATGACGATTTGGACGAAGCTTATCAAGCAGCGAAAATCGCTCAAAAAGAGTGGGCAAAAACACCGGCTCTTAAACGCCAAGGATTGATTGAACAGTTCTTGAAAGTCATGTACGAAGAAAAAGAAACCATCATCGATTGGTTAATTAAAGAATCAGGTAGTACACGAATTAAAGCTGAAGGTGAATTCCTTGCTTCCGTTTTAATCGTTAAAGAAGCAGCAACGTTCCCACTTCGGATGCATGGTGAAATTCGCCCATCTGTCGTACCAGGCAAAGAAAATCGCATCTACCGCAAAGCACTCGGCGTTATCGGCGTCATCAGCCCTTGGAACTTCCCGTTCCACTTAGCGGTCCGCTCGATCGCAACGGCAATCGCAATCGGGAATGCAGTCGTCGTCAAACCAGCGACTGATACACCCGTCTCAGGTGGGTTAATCTTCGCAAGCCTGTTTGAAAAAGCCGGTCTTCCAAAAGGTGTCTTGAACGTCATCGTCGGTCGCGGTTCTGAAATCGGCGATTCAATCGTTGAACACCCAGTTCCACGTTTAATCTCATTCACAGGTTCTACTGAAGTTGGTCGCCATATCGGTGAACTTGCTGGGAAACACCTGAAGAAAACTGCATTGGAACTCGGTGGTAACAATGTCTTCGTCGTTCTTGACGATGCTGATCTCGATCGTGCCGTCGAATCTGCTGTCTACAGCAAATTCTACCACCAAGGTCAGATTTGTATGTCAACGAACCGAATTCTTGTCGCAGATTCGATTCACGATGAATTCGTTGAAAAATACATTGCTCGTGTTAAAGAACTACAGTTCGGCGATCCATCAAAAGACCGTACACAAGTCGGTCCATTGATTAATCAATCACAAGTCGATCGTATTATGGAAGATATCGAAAAAACAAAAGCTGCAGGTGCTACAGTTCGTGTCGGTGGTGAAGCAAACGGGAATGTCATCGCACCAACGGTCGTGACTGGTGTAACGAACGATATGCCACTCGCTAAAAACGAAATCTTCGGACCTGTCGCAGTCATCATCCCGTTTAAAGATGACGAACATGCGCTTGAACTCGCAAACTCACTTCCATATGGTTTAAGCGGTGCCGTTCATGGTTCTTCAATCGAACGCGCGACTGAATTTGCGCTTCAAGTTGAAACAGGAATGATTCACATCAATGATCAGTCGGTCAACGATGAACCACATATGCCGTTCGGTGGCGAAAAAGACTCAGGTCTTGGTCGTTTCAACGGTGAATGGGTACTCGAAGAGTTCTCAACGGTTCAATGGGTATCTGTCATGCACGAACGTCGCCAATACAAACCATTCTTCGAATAAAATAAAAAAAATGCGGGCATTGCCCGCATTTTTTTTACATACTATTTAAAAGGAGTGTTACTAATGCCACTATTACGTTTTGATGTGATTGAAGGACGAAATGAAGAAGAGTTAAAGGTGCTCCTCGATACAGCGCATGATGCGATGGTCGAAGCTTTTGATGTACCGGAACGCGATCGTTACCAAATCGTTCACACGCATAAAGAACACGAGATGATTATTCAAGATACAGGACTCGGTTTCGAACGGACACGAAACCTTGTTTTGATTAGTGTCACGAGTAAATCGCGGACACAGGAGAAAAAACAAAAACTCTATCGCTTACTCGCGGAACGACTTGAAGCAAACTGCGGTCTCGCACCAAGTGACTTGATGGTGTCAATTGTTGAAAACGATGCCGCTGACTGGAGTTTCGGAATGGGCGAGGCACAATTCTTAACCGGAAAGTTGTAAATTCCAAATACCTTATTTCATCAAAAAAGCCCTAATTCCTAAAATGGAATTAGGTCAACGTGTAGACAAACTCTTATGAAGCGTGAACATGTTATAACGAGAGGCAATCCGTTCGCGCTTTCCTGTCTCGCCTCGTCTTTAAAGCGGCAATCTTCCGCGCCACTACAGCAAAGCTGCAGGGTCGCGACCGATTGCTTTTCGCTTTATAAGCGATTCGAGACGGATTGCGCTCTAAACCGTCTGCATGACTGGATTTCCGTCACGCTATTCCCTAAAAAGCGTCACGTTTCGTTGACTCCTACGGGGAAAGCAACGAAAAAGACGCTTGATTTCCCGATAGCACATTGTTTACACGTTGGCCTAATTCCTAAAAGGAAATTAGGTCTTTTTACTTGTATGAATCATCCATCTCAACCGTTCGCATGTAAAATCAGAGACCGCTCTCAATCAACCGTTTCTTCATCATTCTCTCGTTCTTTTGGATTCTCTCGCTGCAGCGGTGCTTTCCAACTAAACGTTTCCGGAACAAAGTCGAGTCCACCCGGGTGGAACGGTTGGCAACGTAACAGGCGACGTGTCGTCAAGTATCCACCTTTCATGGCACCATGCTGTTCAATCGCTTCTTTTCCGTAATGCGAGCAAGTCGGATAAAAGCGACATGTCGCCGGCTTCATCGGAGAAATCACTTTTTGATAGAAATGAATGCCACCAAGCATAACTTTTTTCATAATACTTCACCCTCTTTTTTTCATTTTAACGCATTCCTGCACTTATATCAGTTTAGATGATCTATAGTTAAATCCATTACTACTAAAAGGATGTGTTTCAGATGAAAGCTCTTACGTTCAGTTCATTCGGAGATTCCTCCGTCCTCACATATCAAGAAGCTCCAACTCCCGTTATTCAATCTCATGAGGTTTTAATCGAAATGAAGGCAATCGGTCTTAATTTCGCTGACATCTATCGCAGAAAAGGTAATTATCACTTAGAAGGAGCCGCTCCCTACATTTTAGGATATGAGGGTGCTGGTATCATCACTCAGATCGGGGAAGACGTTTCCGGACTTAACGTCGGTCAGCGTGTTGCCTTTGCCGATGTACCGAATGCGAACGCAGAACAGGTTGCCGCTCCCTGACGAGATTTCCTTTGAAGTCGGTGCTTCCCTGCTCCTACAAGGATTGACAGCCCATTACCTGACACGTGACAGCTACGCGATTCAACCACGCGATCTTGTTTTGATTCACGCAGCAGCTGGAGGTGTCGGACAACTGCTGACTCAAATCGTTCATTCGCATGGAGCCGTTCCAATCGGGCTGACCTCTTCCGAAGAAAAAGCACTCATCGCAAAAGAAAATGGTTGCGAAGAAGTTTTTCTTTATTCGGACGACTGGGTTGAGCAAATTCTGACAGTAACGAATAATCGTGGTTTCGATGTCGTCTATGAATCCATTGGTACAACATTAATGAACAGTTTTGACGTCACAAAAGTAAGAGGAACCGTCGTGTTTTACGGAATGGCCGGTGGAGATCCCGTCGCAGTCGACCTCCGCTTTTTAATGGATACATCAAAAACACTTACAGGCGGTGATTTGTGGAATGTTCTCACATCACGTGAAGAGCGGATTCGACGGGCGGGTGAGCTGTTCAGTTGGGTGATTTCAAATCAGCTCCATGTATCTGATCCAACTTCATTCCCACTCGCTGAGGGAGCACGTGCCCATGATTATCTTGAGAGTCGAAAAAGTACAGGCAAAATCCTCTTGATTCCTTAAAGACGCTCGTTTTTTGAAGCACGTCTCATTTTTTCCTACATTAAATACTATCTCTTTTAAAATCAATCACAATCAGTCATTACAAAATAGTAAAGATTTGATTAAATGAATTGCTTTCTATTCTGAAAGAGAGTAAAGTAAATCTCATCAAAACCGAAAACTCAAATAAGTTTTAAGTTTTCAAAAGGGGATTTATATTCATGTTTCGCTCAGAATGGAAAAAATTAAAAAGCCCGATGATGGTGATTGTCATCTTGGCAATCATTCTTGTTCCCTTTCTTTACAACTCCATTTTCCTATCTGCATTCTGGGACCCGTACGGTCAGACAGAAGAGATTAAAGTGGCCATCGTAAATGAAGACAAGACGATCAAGTATGAAGGTGAAAAAATTGATATCGGGGATCAATTCATCAAAAAATTAAAAAAGAACGATGACTTTGATTGGCAGTTTCTTTCAAGTAAAGAAGCCGAAAAACAGTTACGTTCCGGGGATATCTATATGACGGTCGTCATTCCAAAAAACTTTTCAAAGAATGCGACAACTTTACTCGATGAACATCCTAAAAAAATTGAACTCGAGTATTACTTGAACCCTGCTAAGAACTACTCAGGGACACAGATTTCAAGTAATGCCGCTAAACAGTTAAATGAAAAAATTCGAAAATCCGTAACGAAGCAATATAGTAGCGCCATCTTTGGAGCGCTAAAAAAAATTGCGCAAGGTCTTGAAGATGCCTCAGAAGGTTCGTCGAAGCTTGAAGATGGTGCCAACAAAACGACAGACGGTGCCAAAACGCTTACGACGAATCTCGGCAAACTGACAGATGGTACAAACGACTTGTCAACGAACTTAGCAAAGGCAGCGGATGGTTCGTCTCAACTCTCGACAGGTCTCAACACACTTAACGATGGTGCTCAGACGCTCGCTGAGAAATCTGATGAGTTATCGAGTGGTCTGAACCAGCTGGATGACAATAGCGGTAAACTCATTAAAGGATCAACTGACCTGCAAGCTGGTTCTACTCAACTTCGTCAAGGTCTTGAATCGGCTTCTGCCGGATCAACTCAACTGCGTCAAGGTATTGAGAGTGCTTCTGCTGGTGCATCAGAGTTAGATAGCAATCTTCCGAAATTCAATGCCGGACTCAATCAACTGAATGAAAAAGCACAGGAAGTGGATGCGACGATTACAAACTTGAACAGTGCCGCTGCAGCTTTAAAACAAGATTTAAGTGCTCGGCGTGAAGCAATTGAAGCTAACGTCGCAACAATCAAGGGAGTCATTTCTTCTTCTGAGAATTTATCGGAAGAAGAAAAACGTACGTTACTTGAATCGATTGCGACGATGGAACAAAATGTTCAGAGTCTCGCGCAACAAGAAACGGCTCTCGATGCTAGTCTTGCCGCTGCCAACGATGCGACAGATAAAATTAATCAGTTAGCAGTCGGTGGACAAAACATCGCATCCGCCGTCTCGCAACTTGACGGTGGTCTAGTAAAATTACTTTCAGGTGCAAAAGACTTGGAGCAAGGTCAAAACAAACTGCTTTCAGGTGCAAAAGACTTAGAGCAAGGTCAAACTGATTTTAATCAAGGATTAACGACGTATACAGATGGTGTTCATAAAGCAACTGACGGTAGTACACAGTTAACTGCCGGTGCTCAAAAAATTGCGACCGGGACAAACGATGCCAGTACGGCAATGGGAAGTTTGAACTCAGGACTCGGTCAACTGACAGACGGTGCGGTAGCACTTTCATCTGGGGCAGGTCAACTCACAGATGGTGCTTCGCGCTTAGCAGATGGTAACTCTAAACTGGCTGACGGAGCAAAAACACTCACTGATGAACTCGGTAAAGGTGCAAAAGACGCAACAGTCAAACCATCGAACGATCGTGACAACATGCTCGCTGAGCCTGTCGTATTAAAAGAACATGACTACTCGACCGTTAGCAACTACGGTTCCGGACTGTCTGCTTATATCTTAAGTATCGCTTTATTCGCTGGTGCGTTGATGTTCTCTTCGGTCTACCAGATTCGTCCAGCACACGGAGAGACGTTATCATGGCGCTTCCTCGTTGGTAAACTTTCTTTGATTTTACCAATCGGTGCATTGCAAGGGGTTGCCGCCGCGACCGCTATCGTTTACGTCCTCGATTCGACTGTCGCGAGTGTCCCTGCCCTCTATGGCTTCGCCGCCTTGACCGGGATGACGTTCATTACCTTGCTATTCGCTTTGACGATGTTATTTGGCCGCGTTGGACAATTCGCAGCGTTCCTGCTATTACTCCTTCAAATCGGTGGTAGTGGCGGTACGTTCCCAGTCGAAATGACACCAAGCTTCTTCCAGTATATTCACCCGTTCCTACCGATGACGTATTCAGTCAGTGGGTTCCGTGAAGCACTTGGACTCGGTGTCACAGATGCTCTTGCTTCTAATAGCCTAGTCCTCGGATCGATTCTAGCCGGAGCGTTAGTACTTGTCTTCGTAGGTGCTTTAAGCGCTAAACGTATTTTGCTTTCGACGAAAGCGAGAAAATCACATGACGCAGCATGAAAAAGAACAAGTCATCCTAAACGCGGCAATGGATTGTTTCTCTGAACTCGGTTATAAAGGAACGACGATTGAACGAGTTGCAAAGCGGGCCCATGTTGGAAAACCAACTGTTTATCAGCTGTTCGAAAGTAAGCTTGATTTGTTTGAATCTCTTGTAACCTTCGTGTTACAAGAGATGCGAACGGAAGCTGAGAATGCTTACGTCGAAGGTGCAAGCGTGGAAGCCAATAAACAGGCGATGATCGATGCAATCGTTAATCATCAGCAGCAACATTTATTCATCTTAAAAATTACAGAAGAGACGCACAACTTAAAACTACAAGAGATGCAAGAGTTACGAACCCGCATTGAAAAACATGTTGTTGACTATATTAAAAACTTACTCGAAACACGCCTCGAGCTAGATGTCAGTTCCTCTGGAATCCCGATTGATGTAACAGCGTTTCTACTGTTTCGAACGTATATCGCTTTGATTGCCGAATGGCCATTGATCGGCGATGAGCTTGACCTAAAAATCATCAGTCAAGCCATGCTCAAGCTACTGTAACCAAAAAGAATGACTTCTCCTGTTAAGGAAGAGTCATTCTTTTTTTGTCTAGTACTGCCTTCTTAGTGGCATGCCGTTTGACTAAATGGTATGTCTTTTTCATCGTCCTGAACAAGAAAACATTTTGATACAGCTTCTTCACCCACTCCCACCTATTCTTGTCTCTCTTCGTTTGATTCGAAATGAATCAATGATTTCCTTTTACAGAACCCCTTTATTTTGAGTTTAATCGTATACTTAAACTATCTTGCTTGAATGGAGTGTTACCCTGTATGCAATCGTATATGCTTCTCCCGCTTTATCTCTTGGTTCTGCTTGTCTACGTCATCATTTCACTGATTGATATGTGGAAATCCTATACGGCAAGCAGCAACTCGTCGGACTTCCTGTTTTTCATCTTGACGCTAGTCGCACTGTTTGCAGGCTTTCTGCTTGCCCCGATCCTGTCACTACTCTTTCATTGGAAACGCAACCGCCTCAAACGAAATATCGGGCTCGTCCTCTTCTTCATCCTCATCATTGCGTACATCGTAAGATTTTTTATTTCGTAAGTCAAAGCGGCGTCGTCTTTCTCGGCGCCCTCTCTTTTATCTATCGACTTCAACTTCTTCCCCCTAAAAACAATTTCCGTAACAACTCTTTTGACGGCATGTCTGACGCATTAAATGATTCGAGGTACGCCGCGTCATCATACGGTACATCCATAAATTCTACGTCCCAGTTCTCACTATCTCCTGACACGACCGCAAATGGTGCGATTGCCTCCGGTTGGCACCCTAACGCTCCCGGATTCACATATGTCGTTCCGTTTACTTGAACGAACTGTCGCGGATGGTGATGCCCAAAACAAATCAGGGTGGCACTCGTATCAGCAAATAACTGCGGAAGTGTTTCTTTATTACCATCAACCGTCGGACGAAGCGGTTCTTCTCCAATCATTGCCCGCACGTCCCGATAGGCATAATGCGTGAACAGGATACGCCGTGATTCAACTACTTTTGAGATGGTCCGCGGCAGTCGCCCTAAAAAAACTCGATTTTCTGCCGTTAATTGATTCGCAACCCAACTGTGATGTGCTTTCGCATGAAGATAACTGTCCGGATACCGTTCCCCATTCAATAATGCCAAGACATTTTCATCATGGTTTCCACTGATTGTCCGAATTTTTCTATCACTTCGAATCAAGTCAATCACTTCATTCGTCTCGGCACCGATTCCGACCAAATCACCGAGGCAATAAATCGTCTCAATATCTGGATCTTGATTGATTGTGTCAAGGACTGCTTTTAACGCTGACGCATTGCCGTGAATATCTGTAATAAGTGCAAATTTCATGTAACCGCCTCCATTCCAGGTTTACTAACGTTTCTTCTTCCTTTCCTCTTTTAAGCTGAAAGTGAACTGAAAAATAAATTGTCAGAAAATATTGATTATTCATTTAATGCATGTTAGGCTTAGAAAAATTCAAGCGAGAGGAGCACGACACGATGTACCTTCCACAAATTGCGGGCCGACTGATTATTCTATGCACGAGGGACTGAAAACTTTTCCGAGATTTTCCGGAATCGATTTTTGGGCCCTCCTTTCGATGCATCGAATGAGGCGCCCGCACTATTCATGGCGCCTATCCAGTTAACGGATAGGTTTTTTTAATGGAAAAATAGAGAGGATGAAGAAGAGTGAAGGATTATGCGATGGATCGAATGGTAAAGGTATCAGCCGGGATGGCGAATGCAGTGCTCGTTACACTTGGCGTGGGCTTATTGATTGAGACGTTCGGAAACTTATTACATATCGAAGTGTTACTGACGATTGGCGGCATCGCAAAAGTTTTACTTGCCCCGGCGCTCGGTGCCGGCATCGCCTATCAACTTGGTGGTAATACGCTCGTTCTCTTCAGCGCAATGATTGCGGCAACAATCGGTGGTGCTGCCCTCCAGCCGACTGAAGCCGGTCTCGTCTTAATTCCCGGTCAACCGATCAGTGCGTTGATTGCTGCAGCCGTCGCTGTTTATGTCGGAAAACGAATGACAGGCAAAACGAAGTTCGACATGATGGTGATTCCAATGTGTGCCGTACTTGCAGGAGGCATCACTGGTCTTGGTGCTGCTGCCGTAACGACACCCTTACTTACAAAATTCAGTGCAATGGTCACATCTTCTGTCGAAACATCGCCAATCGCGACTTCACTCGTCATCGCACTCATCTTTAGCGTAATTTTAATGTCTCCTGCTTCATCTGCAGCACTCGCCATTGCGCTTCAGCTTGATCCCGTCGCAAGTGCCGCTGCGCTTATCGGCTGTTCCGCACAATTCGTCGGTTTTACTTTGATGGCCTATCGCCAAACCGATCCCGGCGGTTTGATTGCCTCGTTCTTCGTGACACCAAAAGTTCAGTTTCCGAATATCGTCAAGAATCCGCGAATTGTAGCCGCACCGTTTTTAGCAGCTATGATCTCAGCGCCGGTCGCAACACTCGTGTTGTCATTAAAAGTTCCATATGAGTTAGCTGGACTTGGATTGAACTCGATGATTGCGCCACTCAATATTTTCGTCAATCAAGGGTTTAACGCGTTCGCCGTCTTCGTTGTTACAGGCATTCTCTTACCCGGCGTCCTCACATTCGTCTTCTACCGGGCGACAACATTGTTCGGTTGGACAAAAGTTGGCGATCTCCACCTTGAAATCCAATAAAGTATAAGCTATTCCCGTTCAATTAAGGGAATAGCTTTTTTAACGACAAAAAAAACTCGCTCATCAAAAGATGAACGAGTTTTCGGTATGATTCTGACTGGGCTCGAACCAGCGACCTCTACCCTGTCAAGGTAGCGCTCTCCCAGCTGAGCTACAGAATCATGATATCGTGTTGCTGGGTATGTCTTTATTATATCAGCATATCGAAAAGTGTAAAGTGTTTTTTCTAACTTTTTCATAAAAATTAAACCGTTTTAAAGTTGCAGCCCTTTAAACCGTCGTCTAGTATGTAATTAAGCACATACAAAAATAAAGGAGGGACATCTTTTGAACTTTTTAACACGTTTTAGCTTAAAAAACTCTGTCGCTGTATTTATCATCGCTATTCTTTTAGTGTTAGGCGGGGTCTATTCATTTACCCAACTCAAGGTCGACCAGTTTCCTGAAATCGAATTCCCGCAAATTTCAGTTGAAG
This sequence comes from Exiguobacterium sp. N4-1P, assembly GCF_002214325.1. Classification (NCBI taxonomy): domain Bacteria; kingdom Bacillati; phylum Bacillota; class Bacilli; order Caryophanales; genus Exiguobacterium; species Exiguobacterium sp. N4-1P. The sequence continues at coordinate 503,892 of NZ_CP022236.1, read as the reverse complement.
CCGTTTATCCCGGTGCATCCCCTGAGGATGTCGATCAACAAGTCGTCTCAAAACTCGAAACCGCTCTCAAAGGGATTGAGGGATCAACAAAAATTTCGAGTTCTGCGTACGAAAGCATCGGGATCATCAATATTGAATTCCCGTTTGATACCGATATGGACCAAGTCGAGCAACAAATCGATGCGGCGATCCAGGATGCAAACTTACCTGAAGAAGCAAGTACTAAATTAAACCGCTTCTCCTTTGGTTCGTTCCCCATCTATAATATCTCCTTCTTTAGCAAAGACGGAGAAGACATTGAATCACTATTAAAAGATCAAATTGAGCCAGAATTGAACAAAATCCCAGGTATCAACAGCGTTTCGGTCGGTGGTTACAAAGATGACCTCGTCCAAATTACCGTTGATAAAAAGAAGGCGACAGCAGCCGGTCTGTCGCTCTCAAGTATTAAAGATCAAATCAATGCCAAATACGTCTCCTTCCCATCTGGACAACTTGCGGAAGGTGATTCCAAGATTCCAATTCGTGTCGAAGAAAAACTTGAAAATCTCGACAAAATCAAAAATCTACAATTAACATCGTCCATCGGTACTGCAGCTGCTCCAACAGGACCATCTACTGGTGCTACCGGAGGAACAGGTGCACCAACTGAAGCAACTGGTCAGGAGGCACCTCAAGAACCAGCAGAACCGATTCGTTTAAAAGATATTGCGGACATTGAATCCGTCTCAAAACAGAGCGAAAAAACGCGTTATAACCTAAAAGATTCACTCTCGATGGCAATCACAAAAAAACAGGATGCCAACACAGTTGAAATCGCTGATCAAGTCACAAAAATTCTCAACAAATATGAGGATCAAATCGATTATACAATCGGGATTGATTCAGCAAAAGATATCGAAGAGTCCGTTTCGACACTCGTCAAAGAAGGACTTCTCGGTGCTCTATTCGCTTCGATTGCTGTACTTCTGTTCTTACGTAATATTCGTGCGACCATCATCGCAATCATCTCGATTCCACTTTCACTATTGATTGCTGCGATCTTCTTGAACTGGCAGGACATTTCACTGAACATCATGACCCTTGGTGGGATGGCTGTCGCGGTCGGTCGGGTCGTCGATGACAGTATCGTCGTCATCGAGAACATTTTCCGAAGGGTCCGCAAGTCAGAACAAGGGATGACTAATGAAGTCATCGAACAGTCGACGAAGGAAATTTTAAAAGCGATTACTTCATCGACATTAACGACCGTTGTCGTGTTCTTACCCATCGGATTCGTTGGTGGAATTACTGGTAAGTTCTTCTTACCATTCGCTTTAACCATCATCTTCTCGCTACTCGCTTCATTGCTCGTCGCGATTACGATTGTTCCGATTTTAGCGAAGTTTGCATTCAAAAAGGTTCCGGCGGAAGAAAAAGAAGGCGTCCTCCAACGCTGGTACGGGACATTGATTGAAAAATCATTATCCCATAAAGCGATTATCTTGATTGTCTCTTTCTTACTCCTCGGTGGATCACTCGCCATCGTACCGCAACTTGGCTTTACGTTTATTCCGAATGAAGCTTCTAAAACATTGACAGCATCGCTTGAGCTTCCGGCTGCGACATCACTTGAAAAAACAAGTGACGTCTCACTGAAGATGGAAGAGATGTTTGACGATGAAGAAGCGATTGACGATGTGACGACGTCTGTCGGAGCGCGTGACTTCACGACAGGTCTTCGTCTCGATAATAAGGCAAGTTACTTCCTTAACTTAAAAGCAGATGCTGATGTCGAAAAAACAATCAAGTCACTTGAATCACAAATGGATGAGATTGCAGCCGCAGACGATGTTGATGCTAAAATCAGCATCGCCGAACTTTCGACTGGTGGTCCTCCTTCGAACAATAACGTGGACATCGATTTGTTCTCGAATGATCTCGAAGCGCTTCAAACAGCAGCAAAATTAGTCGAAGACAATATGAAAGAAAACAGTGATTTAAAATATGTTACAAATAACTTTAGTGAAAAACAAAAGCAATTCCTCGTTGAAATTGATACAGAGAAAGCAAGCGACCTCGGTCTCTCTGGTTTCCAAATTCTCGGTACCGTCAATGACCAAACGAAACCGGTCACGGTCGGCACGTTGACACTCGACGATAAGGAACAAGACGTTCAATTGTCTTATGCAAAAGAGTTAACATCACGTGAAGATCTTGAAGATGTTCAATTGTTCTCAGCGACAGGTCCTGTTCCTTTAAAAGATGTCGCTACAGTCAAAGCAGTCGATACGTTCACATCGGTTCAGAAACTCGATGGAAAAGTCTACGCACGTGTCTCAGGACAAGTGAAAGGCGATAACGTCCAAACGGTTTCGAGTGACGTTAAAGCAGATGTCGAGAAAATTGAGTTACCCGATGGTGTATCTCTCACCAGTGGTGGCGGTAATGATGATACGGTCGAAATCTTCCAGTCACTCGGAATCGCAATCGTCGTTGCGATTGGTCTCGTCTACTTGACGATGCTGATTACGTTCGGCAAGGCGCGTATCCCATTCATCATCTTGTCATCGCTCATTTTCGTACCAATCGGTTCACTCGTCACACTCTTCTTAGCGAACGAACCATTGTCCGTCAGTGTCATGATCGGATTCTTAATGTTGATCGGTATCGTAACGACGAACGCAATCGTTCTCGTCGATCGTATCGGACAAAATGTCACCCGTGGATTACCAATTCGTGAATCGCTCATCGAAGCTGGTAAAACACGTCTCCGTCCAATCTTGATGACGGCATTCGCAACAATTATGGCGCTCGTTCCACTTGCTCTAACGACTTCGTCCGGAACGCTGATTTCAAAAGGTCTTGCGTTGACGGTTATCGGTGGGTTAACGACTTCAACACTCTTAACGTTAATCATCGTACCTGTCGTCTATGAGTTATTCTTCTTCAAAAAGATCAAAAAAGAACGTAAAGCGTAACGAAAAACCCTTCTCGCCTGTGCGAGAAGGGTTTTTCAGCGTGTACAGATAACAATACGAATCTTCTTCCTTTTCCGTTGCCTTCCTCGGGTGAAGCGGTCTTGCCGGTAGAAAGCGAGTGGAAGAAAGCACGGCACTTTGTCTCGTCACTTCTTTATTTTTCAAGGTATTCATCTGTCCGTTCAATCGTTCCGTTATGTTTTGCGACTAGGCCATCCAAAACTGATGGTTCAAATTCCTCACCAATCGCGATCACCCCTGTCTTCCCGGGTGGTATGACCCCTAACGTCCGTTTAAACGTCTCTTGAATCGCTTGGTTTTCTTTCAATTCTTTTGATCCACCAATCAGCATACCAGTCATCGAACCGAGGAGAATCCCGAACGGACCACCCAGTATACCTACGGCCATCCCAATCAATGAACCTTTAAACGCTTTATTCGAACCACTTAAATCAACGGCATCCTCAAACGAAAATGCTCCATTCTCGCTTCGTTTAATGATTGCGACTTGCTCAAAATCCACTTGCCCGTTCGCATGATACTTCTTCAGTTCACTGAACACTTGATACGATGTTGATTCTTCTTCAAACGTTAACGTAATGATATGATGCTTTTCATCTTTTTTAGCCACAGCTTCCACCTCTTTCATACCAGACGGACCGATACAACTGAACGACGAAGCATACATCAAGTATTTACCATTTTTATATCCATATGAAACCTTTTAGCAGACTTTAGACGATTGAAATTCTATAACTTTGGGTAAAATAACATGTACGTGCTTTTTCTAAATAATGAATCATGTAAGGGGCGAATCTGTGATGTCAATTTTAGATTATGCCTTCATCCTCGTATCACTGTTTTGGCTACTCGAATTGTTTCTCTTTCGAAATCGTCAAAAAGAATCATCTCCATACGCAGAACAACGTAGTTTCTACTTAATTTTCATAACGTTGTCTCTCACAATTATTTTCTCGTTGCTATTCAGTCGAACAGACGAAAGTCTCCCTCGACAAATTATCGGACTAGGTTGTTTAGGAGGCGGAGTCTTTTTACGTTACTGGGGCATTCTCCACCTAAAGAACCAATTTACGCGGCACGTTACGGTAAATACGGGTGACCGTCTTGTCAGTACGGGACCGTATCGGACATTACGCCACCCACTTTATACTGGACTATTGTTTATCACGATCGGTTTCCCGTTATTTTTTGCTAATTGGATCGTTACGATTGTTGCCGGTCTTGTGATGTTCTTTATGTTGCGCCACCGGATTCGAATTGAAGAAACGTTACTCACAGCCGGTTTTGGTCCAGCTTATACGCAATGGGCGACGACACGAAAACGTTTGATTCCTTTCATTTATTAAATTCTAAGGAGAAGTGATTCTATTGAAAAAACAAGCAGTGGTTGTCGGAGCAGGTTTAGCAGGAATGTCAGCAGCGATCCGTCTCGCGGGAGACGGTTATGCCGTCACGATGCTCGAGCAGAACGGCAATGTCGGTGGGAAGTTGAATCAACGAAGCGGGAAAGGATTTACGTTTGATACAGGTCCTTCTATCTTAACGATGCCTTGGGTCCTCGAACAACTTTTCTCAAGCGTGCATCGTCGCCTCGAAGACTACTTAGAAATTGAACGAATCGAACCTCAATGGCGGACGTTTTTCGAAGACGGGACAGAACTCGACGTCAAAGGTGACTTACCTGGCATGCTCGATGAATTTAAAAAAGTTTCGGATCAAGCCGATTTTGTTGAACTCTTCGGTTACTCTAAAAAAATGTATGACCTGTGTTTAGATAGCTTTTATAAATATAGTCTTGAAGACTTAAAAGATTTAAAGAAATACCATACGATGTCCGAGTTACTTAAGATGGATCCGTTGAATACAGTTGCGAGTGGAACAAAAAAACATTTGAATAACAAACATCTCGAGCAATTGTTTAATTACATGGTGATGTATGTCGGTTCCAATCCATACGAAGCACCTGCCGTCTTCAACCAAATGATTTATGTCCAAATGGGAATTGGCATCTATTACGTCAAAGGCGGTATGTATAAGATTGCTGAAGCGATGCAAGCATTGCTTGACGAATTGCGTGTCACTGTTCACGTCAACACGCCGGTCGAACGTGTCGTCGTCGAAGGAAAACGCGCAGTCGGTGTCGAGGCAAAAGACGGTACGTTTTACCCGGCTGATGTCGTCGTCTCGAATCTCGAAGTCATTCCGACTTATCAAAACCTTGTTCCGGACAAAAAAGCAGGCAAACAAGCGAAAAAGTTAAATGATTCGTTTGTTCCTTCTGTGTCTGGTCTCGTCTTGTTACTCGGAGTCAACCGTGAATACGAATCATTAAAACATCATAATTTCTTCTTCTCGGAAAATCCAGAACGCGAATTTGCACAAATGTTCAAGGATGGTGTACCACCTGAAGATCCAACGATTTATGTTGGTGTCTCGTCGAAATCTGACGCTTCACAGGCACCGGAAGGAAAAGACAATCTATTCGTTTTGACGCACGTTCCTCCCCTTACGAAAAACCCCGCTGGTAAAACGGATTGGGATGCGTATCGCGAAGTCGTCCTCGACAAACTTGAACGGATGGGACTAGACGGTTTACGCGATTCGATTGAATTCGAATATCGTTTTACACCGGAAGACTTACAATCACTCTATGGACCGAATGGCGGTTCGATTTACGGTGTCGCTGCAGATCGGAAAAAGAACGGCGGCTTTAAAATCCCTTCGAAAAGTGACCTGTACGAGGGACTTTACTTCGTCGGTGGTTCGACGCACCCAGGTGGCGGTGTGCCGATGGTCACATTGTCCGGCCAACTGACGGCAGACTTGATTAAGAAACATGAAGGCGCCGTCAACGTTTAAGTATGACCCTATACAAAAGAGGCAGTGATTTCCGGTACGTACACGGAAGTCACTGCCTCTTTTAGTTCACCTTGTGACTTGCCGACTTCCGCTATAGCATTCCCCTTCAAAGTCGAGTCGGTACACAGCAGGCATCGGTAACGTTTGCCAAAAGGCATAGTCATACTGCGCATCAAAATGCTGCATCAATAAGGCCATGATGTTTCCATGTGTTCCGATGACAAGCACCTCTTCTTGATGCGTCCGCAGTAACTCGATCGTACTTGCGACGACACGTTCTGTCGCCACTTGATTCGACTCACCACCGTACGGATTATCATCCGGATGTTCCCAAACGACACGGACTGCTTCTTGAAAATCAGCCAAGGCCCCCGGAGCAAGCACTCGCTCCGCGAAATTTGACTGTTCCTTAACAGCGAGCCTCCGATTTGCTGCTAAAGGTTGAACTGTTTCACGTGCTCGCCTGTATGGACTCGTATACACATGATCTACTGCAATATTTTGAAACACTGAAACTAATGCTTCGGCATCTTGCTTTCCTTTCGCCGATAACGGACGATTTCGTTCATCGGTTGAATACGTTGAATGCGCATGGCGCACAAGATAGATAGTCGTCATGATATTCCCCCTTATGTTGACCAATCCGGGTAATCCGTTAACCGATAACCGATTCCCCGAACCGTCTCTAAATACCGATCAATCGGAAATTCCGCGTCACGTAATTTTTCTCGGACATGTCGAATATGCGAATCGACGGTTCGAGGTTCAAGCATGTTTTCATAACCCCAAACAGATTCCAATAAACGTTCCCGCGAAAGGATCGTGTTCTTGGCATGTAGCAGTTTTCCGAGTAACTGAAATTCTTTTTTCGTAAGTGAAATTCGCTGACCCTCGTATTCACAGCGATAGGCAGCAGAATTATACTGAAGACCATGAAAATTAATTTCTCCATTTCGAGACTTCCCGATTAACAATTCGATTCGAGCAAGCAACTCTCCTTCTTGAATCGGTTTTGAAACATAGTCATCTGCGCCGACTTCGTGACCACGCAAAACATCTTCTCGTTGATTTCGGGCTGTCACCATAATGATTGGAAAATCAGCGAACTGCCGGATAGTTTGACATAATTTCCAACCGTCGACTTCGGGCATCATGACATCTAGTAATGCTAAGTCAATCGGAACCGTTTGAACGAGTTGTAAGGCTTTTTCTGCTGATTCAGCTAAAAAACAAATGTGTCCATAGGGCTTTAAATATAACTGAAGCAACTGCCGCATACGTGCTTCATCATCCACGATCAATATACGTGCCATCTTTGTTACACCTCCCATTGGACAGTTACTGTCGTCCCTTGATTTTTTCGACTTTTAATCTCTAAGCTAGCCCCATGCGCTTTGACGATGGCACTCGCAATCGCCAGACCGATTCCTGATCCGCCACGATTCCGAGAGCGCGACGGTTCACTTCGGTACAACCGTTCTGTGACCCGCTTGATTTCATTTTCCTCTATCCCAATCCCCGTATCTCGAACCGCAAAAAAGGGCCCACCTGAATTTCTACCATAATTGATTTCAATGGATCCGGTTTCTGTATATTTCCGTGCGTTATCAAGAAGATTCAATACGACTTGACCGAGACGAACGTCATCTCCTTCAATCGTTACAGCGTCACCCATGACCGTTAGTGTTAATCCTTCCGCTTCAATCGCGGGACGAACTTTCTCGACAAGTGATGGAATGAGTTGCTCAAGTGATACCGGTAACCGTTTAATCAAGAATTCATTTTCATCTAAACGTGCTAATAGAAGAAGTTGCTCAATCAATTCCGTCACCTGCATGCTTTCCTCTTGAATAATCTTAATATACGAAGCTTTTTCAGATTCTGTTAAATCAGGTCGGCTTAAGATATCCGCATAACCTTTCATATAAGTTAACGGTGTTCTCAATTCATGGGAAACATTTGCTAAAAATTCGGTACGTTCCCGATTCAGAAGATCGAGATCTTTCGCAAGTTTTGTAATCGAACGTGCCAACGCGCCTAGTTCGTCTTGCCGTTCGACCGGCAAATCAGCAGACAAGTTCCCTCTACCAAGTTCTGCCGTCGCCCGTTCCATTTCGATTAAAGGACGTGAAATCACCCGCGTAAAGAACCAAACAACAAAGACCGTCAAGACGAGTGCGACGATTCCCATTCGTATAAATTGCCGGGTTAACGGATCAACTACTCGTTGTATTAAATCTGCCTGGGCGAACATGAACACATGACCTACGTGTTTTCCCGATACAGTGATCGGGCTATCTGTCATCAAGTAGTGCCCTTTCGTCTCGGATGGATTAACAATCCGACTGTTTTGCTGGTATGTAAAGTCGGTATGGACAAGTTTTTGTCGCATCTCATCCGTCAGTCGGTCAGATGTACTTTTGATTTGTCCATATTGATCGGTCACGACAACCGTGAACTCGGACGTCGATTCCATCAAACTGACATGATGAATCGTCTGCTCCGTGAAGGACTGCTCGAGTACGTCACGATGCGTATCCCCCCGATTCAATAGACCTAACATGACTTCATCCGAACGATCTTCGACAAGATTCAAGTACAAAGCACCAAACAAAATACCTCCAGTCACTAAAAAAGCACTCAAAAATAGTACTCCGATATAGTGCGATATGCGTTTCAAGTCATCCCTCCTCATACCATGCTCTTCTTGTTCATTATAAACACCAATTGATTTTAGACTTCAACTGAAAGGTACAGGATGCAGAAATGTCACGCTTTCTGCACGGTTTCTGCACGAATAATGGGTAAAGTAATCGTGTCATCACATTATACAGGGGGAATTTAAAATGAAGAAAACAATCGTAGCAAGCCTCACATTATCGACTGCCTTATTGCTTGGTGCATGCGGGAATGATCAAGATAAAGAAGCAAACCACAATGACATGCAGAGTGAAATGCAGGACGATTCACATGAAGGAATGATGCATTCAAGTGACGGGGATTTACCGGAGGGTATTAAAAAAGCAGCAAATCCTAAATTCGAGGTCGGCTCAACAGCAATCATGTCGTCGAAGCATATGAAAGGAATGGATGGAGCGGAAGCGACAATTGCCGGTGCATTTGATACGACCGTTTATGCCGTGAGCTTCACACCAACAGATGGCGGAAAGAAAGTGACCAATCATAAATGGGTCGTCCAGGAAGAGTTAACACCAGTCCCATCTTCTCCACTTAAAAAAGGTGACACGACGACGATTGATGCTGATCATATGACTGGTATGAATGGTGCCAAAGCAACAATCGACAGCGCTGAACAAACAACCGTTTACATGGTTGACTTCAAACCGACGACGGGCGGCGACACTGTCAAAAATCACAAGTGGGTGACAGAAGACGAACTTCAAACGAACGAATAAACTAAAAAAGTCCCGTTCATCAAATGATGAACGGGACTTTTAGTATGATTCTGACTGGGCTCGAACCAGCGACCTCTACCCTGTCAAGGTAGCGCTCTCCCAGCTGAGCTACAGAATCATGATGCAGTACGTTATGTACTTGCTAGGACATTTATTAATATAGCAAGAAACTAAACAGCTGGCAAGTAGTTTCCGTAAAAAAAATAATTTTTTCATAAAAAAACAGTCGAGCTGACTCAAAAAGAAATCACCTTTCTTTTTACGCGCTTTTTTTGCAAGAGTCGCGTGAAGCAAGTGATTCCTTTTAAACAAGATGGGTGTGGCACATGTTTACTTTTGAGTCAGCCCCTTGTTTTTATAATATTGTTGTCACTTGATCGACTGGTAAGCGAAGTGCCGGGCGTTTTTTCGCATTTTCAACGGCTTTACCGACAGCAATCAACATAACAGGTACAAAACGCTCTTCCGTAATGAACGTATCGGCGAATACTTGATGATCGAAACCGCCCATCGCAAGCGTCGAGAGCCCTTTCGCTTCTGCCACGAGCATCAACTGCATCGCAGCTAAGCTGGCATTCGACATTGCCGCGTCACGGCCGTATGCAGCACTTTGGTAGGCACCTTCTACTTGCCCTTTGATCGAGTCAAATAACTCTTCCGTCATGCCGCCCGCTTCGACAGCTGGTCCGTAGACCGGATTGTAATTACGGTTTGCCTGCGTATCACCCAGCACGGCGATGACGACTGAAGAAGACGTGATGGCTGGTTGATTGTAAGCAATCGGTGCGAGCTGTTGTTTCGCTTCTTCTGAGTGGAAGGCGATAAAATGCCAATGTTGTAAGTTCCAAGCACTTGGTGCAGCTGTTGTTAATTCGATTAATTCTTTTACTTCCGTTTCAGTTAATGTAAATGACGCATCATAATGACGAACAGAACGTCGTTCATTCAATGTTTGCAGTGTTTCTGAAAAAGTTTGGTTCATGATGTAATCCCCCTTAATAGTATCTAATTTACTTTGATATCGTATCATCCTGTTTCTCGACTGTCATATGACAAGACTTACTTAACTTCATCTGTTATAAAACAATTATTGACTTTCATCATCTGTACTAATACAATAAGATTATATAAACAACGTTGTATACACATTGATTGCCATTAGGAGGAGATACAAATGGAACAGCCACTTTACCAAGAGACATCTGCTGAATTTTATCGTCAACTCCCTGCAAAAACTTGTGCTACCTGTGGAAAAGAGATGGATGAACAATGCGAATCTTACCAGTCCGAATGTACGGATTGCACAGTCACTGAACAATAAGTGAGCTATAACAAAGAGGACAAACAGATCCAAACGGGTCTGCTTGTCCTCTTTTTCATATTTAATTTAAATCAAATATCATCTGTTTTAATCTAACTTACTGAGTCATAATTTGAAAAATCTTACTCAGTTATCTTTTTGTAACATGTTTGTTACAAATGAAACAGACAAAATGTTACAGTTAACCTATACGATTTTCTGCAAAGGAGCTATAACAGCGATGGATTCATACAACACTGGAAATCCGATTGGTCTTGGACCACGAAAACGACATTCTAAGAACAAATTTCTTCGCAAGCTATCGATTTTATTCACCTTACTTTTACTTTCTGTCGGTGGATTCATCGCCTATCAATACATCAAGCCGAAACAACAGCTCGCTACTGTAACGGTCACAACGCTCGGACAAGTCCCTGTTGCTAACATGGAAAAATCCCGGGTCGATCAATGGAATGGTGTGACAAAAAAAGTCGCCTATTTAACGTTTGAGGATGGTCCTAGCGCCTTAACCACAGACATTTTAAATGAACTGGCGCAACAACAAGTCAAAGCTACTTTCTTTTTCATCGGAAGCAACATCGACGCCCAGCCGACGTTTGTAAAAGATACCGCAACAGCAGGACATTACATCGGTTTGCATAGTGAGACCCATGACTATGAAACGCTCTATAAGAAAAAACAATATGTCAAAGAGATGCTGAGCGTCCAAAAAAAGATTAATCAGTTAACGGGACATTCGCCTCTTCTGACGCGTCCTCCTTATGGCTCGTCTCCCGGTATTTCAAAAACGATTGCGAATGATGTGGCGTCTGCGAATCTACGTGTCTGGGACTGGTCGATTGATTCGATGGATTGGTATTACAAAGACAGTGCAAAAGAAGTCGCAAAAACTGTCATCGACCGGGCAGAAGATCCCTTCGAAATTATTTTATTACATGAACAACCACAAACGTTACGCGCACTTCCGGCAATCGTTGCCGGTTTAAAGAAAAAAGGCTATCAGTTTTCGATTTATGATGAAGACTTCCATATTCCGTTTAATTTTGTTCAGCAATCCAATCTATAAGGAGTTTCGTTCATGAAAAAAATATACCTGTCTCTCACTTTTCTCTCGAGTTGTGCTGCGTTACTTTTAAGTGGTTGTTCAACAGATTCCTCTATGGACTTTTATGACAAACTCGAGGAGCACGCAACATACGAACAAGACGCGACCACGCTCGCAGAGTCTAGAAGTAGAAAAGATGAAATTTCCGTTAACACGTACCAAGCAGTTCTCGATGCAGGAGCCGAGGAAATCAAGCGGTCACAAAATGAACGTGAGGAATTAATGGCTTTAAACGAAGAACGATCCTCTTTGCTTGAACAAGAACAATCGTTGCGCCGAGAGGCTTTCGCCAAGTTAGATATGCAAGAATTAAAAGATTACGTCGCAGAACTCGAAACCGGACCGAAACGTGAAGGATCTCGCGTGATTGAAGTCATCGAACAGCGTGAACAAGCATTCACTACGTTCGTTAAGCAGTATACCGCTTCAATGAACGCGGAGGAAAAATTACTCTCCTACTTGACCGAGAAACCGAACTTCGTTAAGATTGATGAAGCAACAGCCGACTTAAATCGTATTACGCGTCAGGCTACAGCTACGTTAAACGATTTTAATCGTTTAACTGCTCGCTACAATGAATTAAAACCCGCCTTTTACAAAGAGGTAGGTCTCAACATTAAATAACTCACACAGGTTGCAACCAAACCCTGTCCAAAAAACCTGGACAAGGCCCTGTTGCAACCTTTTTTGTGCGTTCTAAAACATGGAGGCAACTAAATGAATCGATCAAAAGCAACACTTTTCGTTTTAATCGGCGCTATCAGTTACGGTGTCCTTTCAACGATTGTCAAACTAGCTTATGCTGCCGGCTTCGACTCTGCTACAGTTTCAGGAAGTCAGTTTCTCTTCGGATGGCTCATGATTTTCATCCTTGCGCTATTTACAAAAAATCTACGTCTCGCACCTACGACCGCTATGAAACTGGTCATTATCGGCATCTCCAGTGGGACGACAGGTTACCTTTACTATCAGAGCCTGCAGACAATATCTGCTTCCGTCGCAATCATCTTATTGTTCCAATTTACGTGGATTGGTGTTGTTATCGATTCAATCATTTCGAAACGCTTACCTTCACGGGCACACTTCTTGTCAGCAATCCTCTTGATTGGCGGAGCCATTTTGGCAAGTGCTGCTTACACGAGTTCGCTTGACTTCCGCGGAACGTTGTTCGGATTAGGAGCAGCGGTCAGCTTCTCCATCTTTTTACTCGCGAGCGGACGTGTCGCAAATCATCTTCCGGTCATCAAAAAGAGCTTTTATATGATGACAGGTGGGTTACTTTTCGTCATGATTATGTATCCACCTACTACTTTCTTGAGCGAAACAAATTTTGAAAATGGAATGTTGCTTTATGCCCTTCCACTCGGCTTATTCGCTTTGATTTTACCACCACTTTTATTTGCTGCAGGTGCACCACATCTCAGTCCTGCCAGCGTCTCATTGCTCGGGGCTGCCGAGCTCCCAACAGCAGTTATCTGTTCTGTGCTCATTTTAGGCGAACATTTAATGGGCTCGCAATGGATTGGTATCATCATCATTTTAGTCGGTATTTTTTATCCGATTTATGCCCACGCCCCAAAACAAAAAACAGTCACTGCGTCGCACAATCAACGTGACTTTTCTTAAAAGTGTATCTCCCTTCAAAACAAAAGACCATCGCTCATGAGCGATGGTCTTTTGTTTACTTATTTTTGACGTTTCATGGCATCCGCGACGAATTCAACATCTGTCCCGATGATGATTTGGACGTTTGTCGCCCCCATCTTCATGACACCTTTTGCACCAGCGGCTTTAATCGCTGCTTCATCAATTACACTTGTATCTTTGACTTGTAAACGTAAACGTGTTGCACAATTATCAATCGCCGTCACATTTTCCGTACCTTGTAGACCTGCAAAGATTTTTGCTGCTTGTTGCTCATACTTATCATCTGAAACACCTGTTACGATACCCGTGTCTGTTACGAGCGATTCATCTTCACGACCTGGTGTTTTTAAATCAAACTTCGTAATCATGAAGTAGAACAGGAAGTAATAGATAACCGCGAACGCGAGACCAACCGGAATCAGCAACAACGGTTTTGTAGCGATTCCAAAATTCAAGGCATAGTCGATAAAACCGGCCGAGAATGAGAAACCATGCAATACTCCGATTAAATTGACGACGGCCATCGAAAGACCTGTCAAAACAGCATGCATGACATACAAGACGGGTGAAAGGAACATGAATGAAAACTCAATCGGCTCCGTAATCCCCGTTAGGAACGAAGTCAATCCTAAACCGATCATCGCTCCGGCAACAGCTTTTCGATTTTCTTTTCGTGCTGCCATCACCATTGCAGCAGCAGCTGCCGGTAGCGCAAACATCATAATCGGGAAGAAACCAGCCTGATAGATACCCGCTGTCGGATCTCCGGCAAAGAAACGGGCAATGTCTCCATTGACGATCGTCCCGTCTGCTTTTTCATACGACCCGAAGACGAACCAAAAAATATTGTTTAAGACATGATGAAGACCGACAGGAATCAAGAGACGGTTGAAGAATCCAAACAGTGCGGCACCGCCTGCTCCGAGGCTGACCATCCATTCTCCTGCACCATTGATCCCATCTTCGATGAACGGCCATAAGTAACCAAAGATAAAAGCTAAAACGAGCATGACAGCAGAGGTGATGATCGGAACGAACCGTCTCCCACCAAAGAATGCTAACCAATCTGGAAGTTTAATGTTATAAAAACGATTGTAAAGCAACCCAGCTGTAATTCCGGCAATGATTCCGCCAAATACAGCCATATTGACCATCGAACCGAGACTCGCCTGATTCGCAATCGCACTCAAGGTCGCACCGTCAGCTTTCGTCGAAGAGTCATTGACAATGGCCGCTATCGCATCATACTTCGCTTGAATTTGGGCGTTGGAATAATCTTTGTTCATTGAATCAACACCATTTTTTAAAACGAGATAACCAACTGCCCCAGCTAATCCGGCTGCCCCGCTGGCATCAATCGAAAGTCCGATTGCGACACCAATAGCGAAGATGAGCGGCAGGTTATCAAAAATTGCCCCTCCCGCTGCAACCATCAATGGGATATCCAGCATGTCTGCCGATCCGAGTCGTAAGACAATCCCTGCGGCTGGTAATACGGCGATTGGTAACATTAAGGCTTTACCAATCCGTTGAAGAAATTGCAACATACACTTCATCCTTTCTTAAGTAAATAATGATTTGTGATAGAACAATGAAAACGCTTTTACAACTGTTATTATTTCATATAAACATCTAAATGACTAGACCTTTATACAAATTTATTCATAAAAAAAGTACCCGAACGTTCGGGTACTTTCAGCCATGCATTAATGACGATTCGTATCCTCAAGATCTTGCTGGACATTTCCGACTGTCTTTTTCGCGCCGCCTTTTAGTTGATCTTTCTTCCCATCACGTTCTGTTGATTTATCCCCTGTTGCTTTACCAAGTGCCTCTTTTGCTTTACCTGCTGCTTTATCGACTGCACCATCGAGCTTTTTATTCAAACCACTGTTATCTGACATATTCATTACCCCCTATTTTTTATGCGAATAATAGTATTTTCCCACCTCTAAAAGAATCAAACATAAAAAAGAAAAAGACTTCCCGTCATTATCGACTGGGAAGTCTTGATCCCTCCATTATTGCGTTACTGAAGCGCCTAATACTTGTTCGATTCGTTCAAAGGCCCAGTCGAGCTCTTCTTTCGTGATGACGAGTGGCGGTGCAAAACGAATGACCGTCTCATGCGTTTCTTTACAGAGCAAACCTTTTTCTTTTAATGCTTCACAATATGGACGAGCCGCTTCTGTCAACTCAACCCCGATGAAAAGACCGCGTCCGCGGACTTCTTTAATGATTGGATTTTTAATTTGTTTTAGTTTCTCCATGAAATACGTTCCGAGTTCGAGCGACCGCTCAGGTAACTTCTCATCTTCAAGTACTTCAAGCGAAGCAACTGAAACGGCACATGCTAATGGATTTCCACCAAACGTTGAGCCATGCGAGCCTGGATTAAAGACATTCAGTACGTCCCGATTTGCCGCGACACATGAAATCGGGAAGACTCCGCCCCCTAATGCTTTTCCGAGAATATACATGTCTGGCGTCACTTCGTCCCAATCCGAAGCAAACCACTTGCCTGAACGTCCGAGACCTGATTGGATTTCGTCAGCCACGAGCAGGACTTTCTGCTCTTTACAGACAGCTTGGGCGTCTTTTAAGAACCCTTCGTACGGAATCAAGATTCCCGCTTCCCCTTGAATCGGCTCAACGATGAAAGCTGCCGTATTTTCAGTGATTGCACCTTTTAAGGCTTCCAGGTCACCATAGGGAATCGTTTTGATTCCAGGTAACAGTGGTCCAAAACCACGTTGGTATTCTGCTTCCGTCGACATGGAAACAGCAGTCATCGTCCGCCCGTGGAAGTTTCCTTCGCACACGATAATCTCAGCGTCGCCCGGAACCCGTTTTACTTCATACGCCCAACGTCGTGCAGCTTTCACTGCTGTTTCGACGGCTTCTGCACCGGTGTTCATTGGTAGAACCATATCTTTATTCGTCAACTTCGCTACTTTTTCATAGAAGAAACCTAACTGATCATTATGGAACGCACGTGACGTCAACGTAATCTTATCAGCCTGGCGTTTTAAAGCTTCGATGATTTTAGGATGACGATGCCCTTGATTGACGGCTGAGTAAGCACTGAGCATATCCATATACTGACGTCCTTCCGGATCTTTGACGAAGACGCCTTCCGCTTCTGAAATGACGATTGGAAGTGGATGATAGTTATGTGCCCCGAACTGCTCTGTCTGTTGAATGATTTTTTCTGTTTGATTCATAAATAGTCCCCCTTTGACTCTTTAGAAAACGCTTTCAAATCGATTATAACAGATTCCTCAAAATAATCTTCATACAAAAATTAAACATCTAAGAGGGTTTATCTGCATGTTGATTGAATATATTGGGAATAGACAAGACAACTGAACTATCAATTTGCGTAACAAGGAGTGTGTGCATGTAATGGACCGTTCGACCATTGATTCCTATGAAGTCGTCATGAGTAAGTTCCCCTTACCTGCCTTCATCTTAAATCTGGATTTAACCGTTCGTATCTGGAACCCTTCGGCTGAAGACTATTGGGGATGGTCTGCAGATGAAGTGTTAGGTCGAACACTTCCGTTATTAAATCCGGAAGACGTTGCTTTTAGTGAACAGATTTGGAAATCATTTTTAGAACGTCGTCAGGCCATTCAACTTCCGAACACGTATTTTTTACACAAAACAGGTACAAGCATGACCTCGACAATGTTGATCACACCACTGTTTGACGATAGCGATGAATACGTCATAGGTGCTTCTTTTTGTAGTCTTCCTTCAACCGCTCAACATTCTGGTACGAAACCGCTCTTTCAAGGATTGATGGACTTACGCTATGCGTTTGATCAAATCGCCTGTGTCCTCGTTTTGGATGCACGGGGCACTATCGCTTATGCGAACGCCAACATGGTCGATTTCACAGGTTTTTGTCCGAATCAGCTAATCAAGCGCCCTTGGACGCAGTTGCTCAGTGCAGCCGAAAACGACGTATTGATGACCATCCGCTCGCAAATTAAACAAAAAAAAGCCTGGTCCGGAAAAGTACCGATTGAAACGTCATCGTCCGAAAAAAAGTTTCTCCAAGCGACACTTATTCCGATTTATGATGCGGCCGGTGTCCGGTTCCAACACCTATTTATCGGGACTGATGTGACCGAAACAACGCGTCTTGAAGAGGAACTTGATTTTCTAGTCCACCATAACGAAATGACACACTTGCTCAATCGACGTGGATTTTTAAGAGAAGGTGCAACAATGTACGATCACGCTTCACCCACTCAGCCGCTCGCTTTAATCTTATTTGATATCGATCGTTTCAAAGTCATCAATGATTCGTTCGGAACGCACATCGGTGATCAACTTTTACAAGCATTAGCCATTCGTCTCTCACAGCAGACAGAAGGTACCTTAACCTTTCATCCAATGAGTGATTTATTCGGTCTACTCATTCCCGCTTCCGACAGAAATATGTTGTTCCAACTCGTCCGTAAGCTCCAACAAGTCATTCAACGCCCTTACTACATTAATGGTCATTCATTAATCATCTCCTGTACGTTCGGAATCACGCTCTATCCGTCAGAGGCCAGTTCACTCGAAGATTTATTCCGGCGATCAGAAATGGCACTATACTCAGGAAAAGCTGTCGGAACAGGAACGATTCAATATTTAACACATGAAATGGATCAACAATTTACACGAAAAGTACAGCTTGAACGTTCTTTATTTACAGCTTTGGAAGATGGCGCGTTCTCACTCGCTTATCAGCCAATCATCAACTTGAAAACGAGACGTGTGAATGGCTTCGAGGCATTGCTGCGTTGGAATCATACAGCACTCGGAAGTATTCCGCCGGCTGAGTTCATTCCGCTTGCCGAAGAAGCAGCACTCATCACACCCATCAATAACTGGGTCGTACTCGAGGCGTGCGAACAACTAGCCAAGTGGCAACAGACGATTGATCCTAAGCTGACGATGGCCATCAACATTTCCCCCCATCAGTTCCAAAGCGATTCCTTTATCCGGACGCTCCAACACTTGATTTCAAATAAAATAATCTCGCCTCGCTCAGTGACGCTTGAGATGACAGAAAACATCGCTATCCTACAAACGCAGCGAACACTCGAACGGATGCAATTGATCAAGTCACTCGGTTTCCGCCTGTCCATCGATGATTTCGGAACAGGTTATTCTTCACTTCAATATTTAAGTGCTTTTCCAATCGATGAACTCAAAATCGATAAAACTTTTATTGATGGGATTGACGTTGGAAATGTAGGATTATTAGATTCCATTATTCAACTAGGTCGGAATTTGAACCTTAATTTAGTTGCGGAAGGAGTCGAAACTTCCAGCGCTGAAGCGTATCTAAAAACAACATCATGTCAACAGATGCAAGGATTCATCTTCGCAAAACCTTTATCCGCCGACGAGGTCGACAAACGATTTAATTCCTCAACTAGCTGATATCGCTTGTTTAACAATACAAAAAGGGCTGACTCAAAAGTCAGCCCTTCAGCGTGTAGACAAATTATTAAGAAGCCTAAACATGCGGTATCGAGATGCAATCCGTTCGCGCTTCCCTGTCTCGCCTCGTCTTCAAAGCGGCAATCTTTCGCGCTCTAAACCGTCTCCATGCCCGGCTTTCCGTCACGGTGTTATCTAAAAAGCGTCACATTTCGTTGACTCCTATGGGGAAAAATGCGTTTTTGACGCACGTTCAGAGGCAGGCAAGACCCTGCTCGTTGTCCGCTAGGATCCAAGGAGCAACGGCTTGCGCCTCGCCCGAGGAAAGCAACGAAAAAAGATGCTTGATCTCCCGATAGCACGTTGTCTACAGTCGGAAGGGCTGACTCAATAGTCAGCCCTTTTTTACGATTACAACTGGATTTGACCAGCGATCATACCATAAATGGCGATCCCCGCTAAAATTACGAGCACACCGCTCGCGATCATCTCGTAACGTGACATGCCACTACGTTTTTGCTCACGTTCTGCTAACGAGTAGGCAATGATACCCGGAGCATAAACCAATGCTGCAATGACGATGTACCAAATACCCGACGCATACACGAGCCAAATCGAATAGAAGGAAGCAATAATAGAGAAAATCAACATCTTCGTATTGCGTTCCGCCTTAGAGAAACGAACGCTATAGATCGCCGACAACAAGTACGGTAAAAGTGCACAGATCCCGGCAATACTCGATAAAACAAGATACGTTTGGGCCGAGAACAAAGCAACCGCCGCAACGAGTTGTGTCGCAATTTGTGTGATAAGCAATGCGCCGACGGGTGCTCCGTTCCGGTTCGTCTTCGCGAACACTTTTGGAAAAGCTCCATCTTTTGCGACAAGATAGGAAATCTCTGAAGCTAAAATCGTCCAACCGAGCAAAGCACCCGACAACGAGATAATTAATCCAATCATGATGATGGTTGCACCGACCGGTCCGATTGCGGCTTCCAAAACATACGCCATTGTCGGTTCATTTAATCCGGCTAGTTGCTCTTGCGTCAGGACACCGAGTGATAACACTGAAATCAAGATGTAAATGACGAGTACGCCGACGAGACCTGTCACGGTCGCCTTACCGACATCACTCCGCTTGTTCGCACGTGACGATAAGACGACGGCTCCCTCAATTCCGACGAATGCCCAAAGCGTGACAAGCATCGTTCCCTTCACTTGTTCAAAAATCGATCCAAGCTCCGTTCCCTCTCCCCAAAAATTAAGATTGAACGTGCGTACATTAAACGCAATCCCGACGAGCAGAATGAAGATTAGGATGGGGACAAGCTTAGCGATTGTCGTAATCAAGTTAACGAGTGTTGCTTCTTTAATCCCACTCGAGACAATCCAAAACAGTCCCCACACGACGACGACACTCATCATCAATAAAAATAGTCGATTTTCCGCTGAAAAAATCGGGAAGAAATAACTGAGTGCGTTAAAGACTAACGTGATATTCGCAACGGTACCGATCCAGGCGGATACCCAGTACCCCCAAGCGCTATTGAAACCAACGAAACGACCGAAGCCTTCTCGTGCATACGCATAAATACCACCTTCAAGCTCCGGCTTACTATTCGCCAAGTGCTGAAAAACTAATGCCAACATAATCATACCGAGCCCTGTAATGCTCCAACCGATTAAAATCGGACCAGCACTTGCTTTTTGAGCCATCGCTCCTGGCAGGTTAAAGGCTCCCCCTCCAACCATCGAACCGATGACCATTGCTGCTAATGCAAAAAAACCAATCTTTTGTTGATTCATGATGTAAACACTTCCTCCAAATCTGTATATCTATTCATATTAAACGTATATTCATTCGAAGACACAAAGTTCATTATAACAAAACCCACTTCAATGTAAAGAAAGGATTTGATGATGATGGCATGGGTGCATTCGTTCCAACTAGAGGACTTATATAAATTAATGATTGCCGCAACATTTGGAATCATTATCGGATTCGAACGTGAAGTCAAAAACAAGCCAGTTGGTATACGTACTAGCCTCGTAATTACCCTGATCAGTTGCCTGTTAACCATCGTTTCAATCAACTCCGTTATTTTTTATGAAAACATTGCTTCTCATGTCCAGATGGATCCGATGCGAATCGTCGCCCAAATCGTCGCCGGAATTGGATTCATCGGAGCCGGCGTCATCCTCCGACGTCCACATGATATCGTCAGTGGTTTGACGACAGCAGCAATTATCTGGGCAGCGAGCGGCATCGGGATTGCCGTCGGTGCAGGATTCATTATTGAGTCAAGCTTTCTCGTACTTTTTCTATTCGTTTCGCTCGAAAGTATCACCTGGATCATGAAACGATTCAACAACAGCCGGTTTGAAGCAAACGTCATCGTCGCTCATTTGACTTTACCGGAAACACTCGATGCAGAAACGGTTAAAAAAGCGCTCGAACAACAAGGGGTCCGGATTACGAATATTCGTTTACGCGGCACGCCACAGCAATTGACATTGCGGATGTACTCGCCTCACCGTGTCACGATTTTCATACTTTATGACTACTTGAAATCGCTCGGAATTGGGCAAATAGACCTTGATCAGTGAGAATTATCAGAAAATTTATGTTGCATTTTCATCCATTTTCACTTAAATTTACATTATGTTCAAACTTTTCTGAAATTATTTTAAATTAATCGGGGGGTCATTTTTCACATGAAGAAACAGACTAAAATCGCCTTTGCTGGCTTATCGAGCATGGCGCTACTCGCAGTAGCAGCTTGTGGTCAGGATAATGAATCGAACGGTAGCTCGTCATCAGATGGTAACAAAAAACAAGAAGTGACATTTATCTCTACAACGGATGTCCCACAACTCGATCCATCGAAAACGACGGACTCGACATCAATCATCGTGACAAACAACGTATTCGAAGGCCTTTATCGTCTGGATGGTGAAAATAAACCAACGCCTGGGATGGCTGAAAGTGTTGAAGTATCCGATGATAAACAAACATATACCTTCAAACTACGCAAAGACGCAAAATGGTCGGATGGTTCATCGGTCACAGCGGATGATTTCATTTACTCATGGAAACGTGCACTTGATCCGAAAACAGGTGCTGAATATGCGTACATCTTACAGGATTTAAAGAACGCCAATAAAATCATGGCGGGTGAAGCAGAACTCGACGAACTCGGCGTCAAAAAAATCGACGAACAAACACTCGAAGTTCAGCTCGAAGCACCTGCACCGTATTTCCTTGGTTTGACGAGTTTCCCTACGTACTTACCACTTAAGCAATCATTCGTCGAAGAAAAAGGCGACAAATTCGCGATGAATGTTGAATCGATGAACTTCAATGGACCTTTTATCTTGTCAGATTGGCAATCGAACGCCGGATGGACATACAAAAAGAATCCAGATTACTGGGACAAAGCAAACGTCAAAATGGATAAAATCGATGTGAAGGTCGTAAAAGAAATCTCGACCGGCGTCAACTTATTCGAGTCAAAAGAAGTTGATTTCGCACCGATCACTTCTGAATTCGTTTCACAATACGAACAGTCAGAAGACTACAAAACACGTCCAGACGCACGGATCAATTTCTTACGCTTCAACCAGAAAAATAAAGCACTTCAAAATGAGAACATCCGCAAAGCCCTTGCACTTGGTTTCGAGAAGCAAGGCATCACAGATGTCATCCTGAACGATGGATCAGAACCTGCGAACTTCATCGTCGCAAAAGATTTCACGTTCACACCGGACGGCGAAGACTTCCGTGCGAAATACCCAGACCTTCAAAGCTTTGACGCTGCAGAAGCGAAAAAAGCCTGGGAGGCCGGTCTAAAAGAGTTAGGTGTTAAAACAGTTGAACTCGATATGCTTTCACGAGATGAGGATGCCTTCAAAAAGGTATCTGAATTCTTAAAAGGTGATCTCGAGAAGAACTTGCCTGGCTTGACGGTCAAAATCAAGCAACAACCGTTCAAAAACTTCCTTGATCTTGAGTCAAAAGGTGACTATGACATCTCCGCTGCCGGCTGGGGCCCTGACTACCAGGATCCAATGACGTTCCTCGACATGTGGTTAACGGACGGAAGCTTTAACCGGATGAACTACTCGAATAAAGAGTTTGATCAACTTGTTAAAGATGCGAAAAAAGAAACAGATGAAGCAAAACGTTGGTCTGATCTTCAAGAAGCTGAAAAAATGCTTCTCGCAGAAGATTATGCAATTGCTCCAATCTATCAAAAAGGTGAAGCTTACTTGCAACGGGCTAATATCGACAAATTATACCGCCACCCATTTGGTGCTGACATGAGCTTTAAATGGATGGAAGTTAAGTAAGTAACATATGAAATCCAAAAATCCATTCCGGTGGGTTTTTGGATTTTTTTATTTTGTAAAACAACAAAGACCCCTTCTGCCGGAGCCGTCTGGGGTCTTTACTGTGCGATTTGTTTATAGAATTCAATTTTTTCATGTTGTCCCTCTTCTACTGCTCTGAAAAACTCGGCGAAAAATTCATACAACACCGTTCGCTCTTGATAGGTCGGACCTGCTTGACGGATGACAGAAAACGCAAGGTTTCGCAGTTGACGTTTTGTTCGACGCCGCTCTGGCAACTCATGAAATTGGTCGATAAACGAGCGATAGACGCAAGCAATCAGTTCTTGATGTCCTTCAAAATACGATTTATCCATACGATCCTTCCTTTCTTTTTTCTTTTATATTTTACGAATCAAGGGTTAAAAAGTTTCACTAAAAGTGATGTTTTTCACAGATGATATAAAAACAACTATAACAAGGATCAGATAATGATTCAACTTGGAAAATATTAAGTTTCAATAACAAATGTAAAGGAATGATGGGATTTGAGGCGGGAAGGAAATCAATAAAGCAGGTGAACACTAGTCGTAGTGAGTGTTCACCTTTTTTAATTCGTGTTTCTTTATTTTGGGGCCTGCGTCTTAATATGTTGGAAGGTTTTGACGTCAAACAGTCCGCTGTCCGTCAATTTCAAGTTCGGAATGACGGGTAAGCAAAGGAACGACATCGTCAAATACGGATTGAATGAACGATCCGCTTCTAGTACATCCAGTGCATCGTTTAACTTTTCTAACGTAGCTCCGACTTCCTCGAACGGACGACTCGTCATCAAACCGGCGATCTCAAGTGGCAGTTCTGCCAAGACGTCCTCACCTTTGACCGCGATGACGCCTCCCCCCGCTTTAACGAGACGCTCTGCTGCAAGCTTCATCTCCGCATCTGAAGTACCGACGATGACGAGGTTATGTGAATCATGGGCGACCGTCGCGGCAATCGCTCCACGTTTCATACCGAATCCTTGGACAATGCCAACTGCTGAGAAGTCTGTTCCGTTATGGCGTTCGATGACAGCAATCTTTAATAAATCTTGCGCTGTATCCTGCACAAACATTCCATCGACGACGGGCACATCCAACACGAGATGGTTCGTAACAATGCTTTTCGGAATAACTCCGATAACATTTGCTTTCGGGTGCGCGAGTGGCAGTTCAAACACTGTGTCCGTGATTTCTTTCGTTTTTAATTCACCGCGCAAATTAGGTGGGACCGTTACTTTTGGAGACGTAATGATTGTTTTACCATCCCGAGCGACCGGTTCGCCTTTTACGAACACTTCACGAATCACTACACGATCAGGATCCGTCAAAAGAACGTAATCCGCCCGGCGTCCTGGGACGATTGCCCCGCGATCTTGTAATGCATAGGCATTTGCTGCATGGAGTGATGCCATCGCATATGCCGTTTCCCGTTTAATCCCATGCTCGATCGCATAGCGCACGTTGTAGTCGATCGTTCCCTCACGTAATGTATCATCCAAATGTTTATCGTCTGTACAGAATAAGAAGCGACTCGCATTGCTTTCCGTTACGGCATCAAGTACTTCTTTTAAATTCCGGGCTGCCGATCCTTCACGGACTTCGACATACAAACCTCTGCGTGCACGTATGAGCGCTTCTTCTTTCGTAACCGCTTCATGATCCGTCCGGATGCCGGCAACCCCGTAGATATTGACTTCACGTGCACCAAGACCTGCTGCATGACCATCAACGAGCTTTCCTGCTGCTTCAATCTGCTCGATTTTCTGTAGCATGTCCGCATCGGCACGTTCGACCGCCGGGTAATCCATTACTTCTCCCAAGCCATGGACACCCGGATGATTGACGAACGGTACTAAGTCGGCTGCCTTTAACGACGCCCCTGCGTGTTCGAACGACGTCGCCGGAACACAGCTCGGTAACATCATCCGTACATCAAGACGAAGCTGTTCCGCGTCATCTAACATGAACTGTAGACCGTCCGCTCCCTTGACGTTAGCAATTTCGTGTGGATCGGCGATTACCGTCGTCACTCCGAGCGGTAAGATGGCCTGTTCATATTCACTCGGTGTCACCATCGAAGATTCGATATGGACGTGTCCATCGATGAAACTCGGTGCGATATATTGATCCGTTCCATCAATGTTCTCTTCACCTTCATAGCCGTCCCCAACGGCGGCGATGTAGCCTGAATCGATTGCGACATCCGCTTGATAGGTCTCACGTGTCATCACATCAATGACCTGAATGCCTTGATAGACAATTGCCGCTTTCTGTTTTTTCGCAGCAATCGCGATAAGTCGTGCTCGAACTGTAGTATCCATCCTATATCCTCCTATAATGACCGGTATTTTTACCATCTTACAATTAGATTGTAAGCAGTTGCAATTTATTTTTCGGGAGTTCAAGATAAAAGAGGTAATTCTTAATCGAAAGTGAGGACAAGCAATCATGAAGTATCGCGTCGGAAACTTAATTCCAAAGGTCGATCCAAGCGTATATATCGCAGACGGTGCAAAAGTCATCGGTGAAGTCGAGATCGGGAAAGATTCAAGTGTCTGGTTCAACACCGTCATCCGCGGGGATGAAGGGCTCATCTCAATCGGGGAGCGGGTTAACATTCAAGATGGTTCGATGATTCATCAATATGAGGAATACTCAACGATTATCGAAGATGATGTCACGATTGGACATATGGCCATGATTCACGGAGGCATCATTCGAAAAGGCGCATTAATCGGCATGTCAGCCACAATTTTAGACGAAGCAGAAATCGGAACCGGTTCGTTCGTCGCTGCCGGTAGCCTCGTTCCACCTAAAATGGTCGTCCCTCCGAATTCGCTCGTCATGGGCGTCCCTGCAAAAGTCATTCGCGAAATCAATGATCACGACCGGTTCATCATGGAGCGGACTGTCAAAAAATATATCAAGCGCGGACAACAGTACGCTGCTGATTGTGTACCTTTATCTGAAGATATGACAGCCTTGTGAAAACACTTACAATATTCACCTGTTTTTAACATTTCCCCTCTCGTTCGTTTACATGTTGCGCGTACACTAAAGGTGTAGCACATGAATCGAGATTGAGGGGGATATGAGATGATTCCATTATTCGCAGAGCGATTGATGTCTGATTTATTTTTGTCGACGAGCAATCCAAGTTATGGTCTTCCTACATTACCTGAACACGAAGCAGATTGGTTGACGATTGAAGTCCAACAGCGTATTGTTAATGATGCCGAGCAAAAATCTTTGAGTTCAGGAACAACTCAACCAAGAGAGGAAGAACGTGTATGATTCAGCAAAACACCGTTCGCGCTTGGCTCGCTAGTCGAATCAAAAAATAATGATCTTATTTTCCAAAACGATATAGCGCGTCAGCGCGCATATAAAGAGCCGAAGCGGATTCCCGCCTCGGCTCTCTTTTTATTATTTTTTAATCATACCTTCTTCAATCAAGAACTCACGTGCGACATCTTCTGGTCGTTCTTTTTCGACGTCAGCCTTAAAGTTCAATTCTTGCATCTTCTCATCCGTGATTTTATCTTTTAACATATTGAGAACTTCTTTTAATTCTGGATGTTCATCCAACGTTTCTTGACGAACGATTGGGACCGCGTAATACGGTGGGAAGAATTCTTTATCATCCTCAAGGACCGTCAAATCAAATTTCTTCAACAATCCATCTGTCGAAAAACTATCGATGACGTTCGTTTTTCCATTCGTCAATGCCGTATAACGAAGCCCACCATCAACAGGCTGGACATCTTTGAATTTCATGTCCGGATATTTCTCTTTCAAGCCAAGGTATCCGTCTTCACGATTCGCGAACTCAATTGTTGAACCAAGAATCAGACGATTACTGACAGCAGCCATATCAGAGACTGTTTTCAAATCATATTTTTCGATGTCTTCTTTTGTCATCGCTAATGCGTACGTGTTATTGAAACCAATCGGATCGAGGACATCGACCTGACTTTTCGCTGGAATCATTTTTTTAACTTTTTCATACACGACTTCTGGATCCGTTTCTACTTCTTGTTTGAGTACATCGATCAGAAGCGTCCCCGTATAGTCTACATACGCGTCAATTTCTCCAGTCTCAAGCGCACCATAGGCAACTTTTGTACCACCGAGGTTTAATTGACGTTCGACTTCTAAATCGGTCTTATCTTCGATTAAATCAGCCAACATGTTCCCTAAAATCAATTGTTCCGTAAAGTTCTTTGAACCGATGACGATTTTATCCGGCTTCAAGAACGAATACGCAACCGTTCCACCAATTAATAAAACGACGATACTCGCAATTGCGATTTTCTTACCGGCCGACATCGCTTTGCGACGTTTACGTGTCCGATTTTTGACCCGTCCGTCTGCCAGCTTAATTCCGTTTGGTGCGACCGAATATTCAATCCGGCTGACGATGAAGTCAATCGCAAGCGCTAAAATACCTGCTGGAATCGCACCGGCTAAAATCTGATTGTTATCAACGGTTTGAATACCGGAGAAGACAAGATAACCAAGTCCACCGGCACCGATGAACGCAGAAATCGTCATCAATCCAACCGCTGTCACGGCAGAAATCCGAATTCCGGCCATCATGATCGGTAAGGCAAGCGGAATTTGAACCTTTCCTAAAACTTGTCGTTCGGTCAGTCCAATCCCTTTTGCAGCTTCCAACATATCTCCCGGAATGCTTGATAAACCTGTGTACGTATTTTTGACAATCGGGAGTAATGAATACAAGACGACCATGATAATCGCCGGTGTCGAGCCAATCCCGATGAACGGAATCAAGAAACCAAGTAACGCGAGACTCGGAACCGCCTGAACGACACTCGTCAAGGCGAGGACTGGTTTAGCGAACCGTTGATAACGCGTAATTAAAATACCGAGCGGAATCCCTAAGATAACTGCGATGACGACCGCAAATACGGTCAGCTGTAAGTGTTCAAGTAATAAGTTCCAGATTTGATCAGTGTTATTTTTTACATAGTCAAAAAATCCACTCATTGCACTTCCTCCTCCTGAATGAACTGCTCACTCAAGACGGAAAGCAAGCTACTTCGTGTAATCAAGCCGCGTAATTGACCGGCTTTGTTCGTTACAGGTAAATAACCTGTTTCTTCATGGTTCATTACTTCTAATACATCAAGCAGTGAATCCTGTTCATCGACGGCAACAAGTTCACCTTCCATGATTTCTTCAATTCGTTGACTCTTATCTGAAACCGTTTGGATGTTTTTCAATTTAACGATTCCCTGTAATGTACGATCACGATCTGTAATCAGCAGGCTATCCACTTTTCGTCCACGCATGATTTCTATCCCTTGCAGCAACGTCCGCT
The DNA here is from genome assembly GCF_002214325.1 of Exiguobacterium sp. N4-1P. NCBI lineage: Bacteria > Bacillati > Bacillota > Bacilli > Caryophanales > Exiguobacterium > Exiguobacterium sp. N4-1P. The sequence goes on along the minus strand of NZ_CP022236.1, from coordinate 475,404 downwards.
TACCACTGATTGAGACGGGATCTTCAATCATGATATCTTCTGCTTTAATGAACGCCGGACTACTCCAAATTTTATTTTTTCCAATGAATGATTCAACATATTCATCTTTTGGATGTCGTAAAATTTCTTCGGGTGTATCAAATTGAACAATTTCCCCATCACGCATGATACATATCCGATCGGCTAGCTTGATCGCTTCATCCATATCATGGGTGACGAATACGATAGTTTTCTTTACTTCTTCTTGGAGATTAAATAATTCTTCTTGGAGGTCGTTGCGGGTAACGGGGTCGAGCGCACTAAACGGTTCGTCCATTAAAATAACATCTGGATCATTCATCAATGCACGGGCAAAACCGACACGTTGTTGTTGTCCACCACTGAGTTCGCTTGGGTAACGGTCAATGAATTGTTTCGGGTCGAGGCCGACCATTTGGAGAAGTTCTTCTGTCCGTTGATCCATTTGATCGTGATCTTTTCCTTCAAGACCGGCAATCAATTGAATATTTTCACGAACGGTCATGTGTGGGAATAGACCGGTTTGTTGAATGACGTAGCCCATATGGCGTCTCAGTTCAATCGTATCCGTCTTCATGATGTCCTTCCCATTCACTAAAATCGTTCCTGAAGAGGGCTCAATCAAACGGTTGATCATCTTGAGCGATGTTGTTTTTCCACAGCCACTCGGACCGATGAATACAACGAGTTCACCCGCTTTGATTTCTAGCGTTAAGCCTTTTAAGACAACATTGTCCTTAAATTGCTTCCCGACATTTTTAAATTCGATCATCCATATTTCACTCCTTTTACTATTTCCATATATTATGTTTTCCCTATTTTTTTTGAATTCAAACAATATTTTTCGTTTTTTTGTTTAAATCTCGAAATAAACGGGAATTGTTCTGTTTTTTTGTTAAAAAAGGGTAATGATAAGTAAAGCGTTTGCGGAAGTGTCAGCGGACTGAAAAGGAGGAAATCATGATGGGTAAAAAATGGCTTCGGTTACTTGTTGTTTTGTTACTGATGTTCATTCCATTGTCCAGTTATCAGCTACCAGTCGAAGCAGCTAGCTCAACATTCGTCACGAAAGGTTCGACAACGAACAAAGTGGTGGCATTGACGTTCGATGACGGGGCGGATGGTACAAACATCGGTAAAATTCTCAGTATCTTAAAAAGTAACAATGTCAAAGCAACCTTCTTCCTGACCGGTGCCGGTGCCGCGAATCACCCACAGTCGATCAAAAATATCGCGAGTGCAACACCGACGCATCAAATTGGAAATCACTCCTACAGTCACCCCGATTTTACGACTTTGTCTGCAAGTCAGATGACAAGTGAATTGACACGGACGGAAAGTCTGCTTAACTCATTAACGGGACAGACAACAAAACCAATTTTCCGGGCTCCATTTGGTGCAAGCAACAGTGCTGTTTTAGCAGCCGTCGGTAATGCAGGTTACACGAAAACGATTCAATGGAACATCGATACGACGGACTGGAAAGGAATCAGTTCTACCGCAATCTTGAACCGCGTCATTCCGAACATCGTTCCGGGATCGATTGTCTTAATGCATACGGGTGCCGGTGCATCCGGAACCCCAACCGCCCTTCCTTCAATGATTACGCAACTGAAAGCTAAAGGGTATACGTTCGTTACGGTTTCTGAATTACTGCAACTCCCGACTTCAGGTAGTAAAACGTATACCGTCAAGTCTGGCGATACGCTCTATAAAATCGCAAACCTCTATAACATTTCTGTCAGCGCTTTAGCTAAAGCAAATAACATCACCAACTTTAACCTGATTTCTGTCGGACAAATCTTGACGATTCCCGGTACGTCGACGACACCTCCCCCAACCTCAACGACTTCTTATACCGTCAAAAGCGGGGATACACTCTATTCTATCGCTCGGAAGTACGACGTTTCCGTCAGTGCACTCGCTTCAGCAAACAACATCACTAACCTCAATTTGATTTCTGTTGGTCAAGTGTTGAAAATTCCCGGTACGTCAACAACACCTCCCCCAACAACGACTTCTTATACCGTCAAAAGTGGAGATACGCTTTATGCGATTGCCCGTAAGTACAATGTGACAGTCAGCTCGCTCGCAGCAGCGAATAAGATTACGAATGTCAGCTTGATTTCAATCGGACAAGTATTGGTCATCCCATCCAAATAATTTGACTTGATGTTCCCTCAAAACGTTTCGAAACACCATCTTTCGGCAGATAAACCTGTTTCCTGAAATTTAAAACAGCAAGCCTTCCTCGTTTCGGTCGACGGGGAAGGCTTGCTGTTTATTAAGATCGTACGTTTTCTAGACCGAGATCACACGTAACGAGATCCGCATATGTTTGGCGTCGGACGACTTCCCGCGCTTCCCCTTGATTGACGAAGACGACTGCCGGACGTAAAAATTGATTGTAGTTGCTCGCCATCGAGAAATTATAGGCGCCCGTCCCGAAGACCGCCAGCGTATCCCCGCTAGCCGGTTCCGCCAATTGCGCTTTTTCTGCGACTAAATCGCCGGATTCGCAAGCAGCACCAACGACCGTCACTTCGCGCAGCGTTCCTGTCACCCGATTGGCGATGACTGTTTCGTAGACTGCACCGTACAGCGCAGGACGGATATTGTCTGCCATGCCGCCATCAACAGACAGATACGTCCGAACCCCTTGGACTTCTTTAATCGCCCCGACCGTATAGAGTGTCGTCCCGGCATTCGCGACAACCCACCGCCCTGGTTCAATCCCAATCCGTGGACGTTCGATTCCAAGTCGTGTCGACTCTTCCTCGATGATTGCCATGACATGCTCCATCGTCTGTTCAAAATCAAGCGGGACATCGTCTTTCGTATACGCAATCCCGAATCCACCGCCGACGTTGACTTCGCTCGCCGTGAATTCCGTTTCTTGACGAATCGTTTCGACAAACCCCATCATCGTCCGCGCCGTCCGCTCGAACAACGAAAGATCTTGGATTTGTGATCCAACGTGACAATGAATACCGAGCAGGACAAGATGTTCCGACGCTAAGATTGCCCGAACGGCTTCAAGATACGATTCATCATGGGTCGAGAATCCAAATTTCGTATCAACGCCGCCCGTCTGAATTTTAGTATGTGCCCCACCGATGACCTGGGGGACGATTCGAATCAATACGTTTACCGTCTGACAAGCATCTGCTGCAATTTGTTCGAGCTGTGCAATCTCACCGTAATGGTCGATGACGATTTTTCCGACGCCTTCTTCGACGGCATACCGTAAATCCTGCGTCGATTTGTTCGAGCCGTGGAAATAGATCCGTTCTGCCGGTACGCCCGCTTGACGCGCGATGTAAAGCTCGCCCCCCGTCACGACATCGATTCCGAGTCCGTGACGTACGACTTGCTGATAGACGGCACCAATCGTCAACGCTTTTGAAGCAAAGGAAGCATACGTATTCGGATATTTCGTTAAGAAACCATCTCGTACGGTCGCTAAACGGTCTGTCAGTTCACGCTCTGCCATCACGTAAAGGGGTGTTCCATATTGTGCTGCTAAATCTGTTGCTGCGACACCATCGATTTGAAGCGTGTTGTCTTGTTCCGTCAAATACGAGCTTCCGTACATAAATAGTTCCTCCTTATAGATAACGGTGTGCCAATCGCCATGAGCGTGCACACATCTGTTCCGAATTATTTGCCGTTCCCGTCCGTGTGATGTCGTCGATTTCAATTCCGTCCCCGTACAAGACGACTTCATCCCCGACTTCGACTGTCGAATCAACGGCAACGAACGTATGGCTCATGAATAATTTACTAATGATTGAATACGGTTTCCCGTGAATCAATACAGGTAAAGCGGACCGCCCTCGGACGACACCATCACCATAACCGACCGGTAAGACGGCGACACGAAGCGGTTGATCCGTCGTGTAAGACGTACCGTATCCGACGTGTTCGTCCGCCCCAACTTCACGGATTTCAACGACTTCTGTCGTCATCCGTAATGTAGGGACTAACCAGTCCATCTTTTCAATCGGTGAATAACCGAACAAAAAGATACCGGGACGAACATAGTTACAAAAGGCGAGGCGCTCGTCATGTTTGACGATCGTCGCACTATTTTCAGCATGCATGTACGTAAATTCATGTTGTGTCTGGACGACGTTCGCAATCGCTAAGAAACGCTCGACTTGTCCATCATGGTCCGCTCCCGGCTCGTCTGCGAGCGGAAAATGTGTATATAGCCCTGTCAAACAGAGCTGTTGCTCCTGCACTACTTCAAGGACTGCTTGCGCTTCTTCAAGTGAACTGACACCAAAACGGTTCATCCCGACATTGACCTTTAAATGGAGTTCGATGTTCGAAAGGTCTGCTTGATACCGCTTCAACCAATCTACCGACGGGATTCCAAGCGCGATGCCATAGTCTCGAGCCGCCTCGAACTGAGTCGCTGGATTCATCGCTAAGACATAACTGTCTGGAAAATTCGTTTTAATTTCAATTGCCTCATAAACTTCAGCGACAGCGAAATGATGCACGCCCGCTTCCATCAATGTCCCGACCATTTCAAGCATACCTAAGTTATAGGCATTATTCTTCACCACGGCGAAAATCTGTTTTTGCGATCGAGCGAAGACCGATGCGACATTTTGTCGCACCGCTTCCCGATCGATTGTTACGCGTGTACGTGTATTCATTCAGCTACCGCTGGTGTGACGTGTGTCAACCAGTCTGCATATTGCGGGAGTTGTCCTGAGACCGTTTGTCGGTAAAGCTCGAGTAATTCATCCGCGACAGCCCGTGTTCCGCCGTTGATTGTAATATGGTCGATTTCACCAACACTCGTGATTTCTGCCGCTGTCCCTGTTAAGAAAATCTCGTCTGCGACATACAGCTCGTCACGCCCGATATGACGTTCGACGACCGGGTACCCTTGATCTTGCGCGAGGCGCATGATGACTTGACGCGTGATGCCGTCAAGGACAGAACAGTCTAGTGACGGCGTGTAGATTGTCCCGTTTTTCAACATGAATAAGTTCGCGACACTTGCCTCACTGACATTACCGTTCATATCGAGTGCGATTGCTTCGTCAAATCCATCACGAAGGGCTTCGCCTTTTAAGAGTTGTGAGTTCATATAGTTCGCAGCGGCTTTCGCTTGCATCGGCATCATCGTTGACGATACCCGACGGTAAGAGGCGACTTTCGCACGAATGCCGACACCTTTATCGAAGTATTCACCAAGTTCCCAACATGAGATGCCGACGTGAACCGTCGTATCTTTTGCCATCAAGGCTTGCCACGGTGTACCGAGGAAAACGAATGGACGGATGTAACAAGACTCAAAGCCATTTTTCGCAACGAGATCAATCGTTGCCTGGACAAGTTCTTCCACTGTATATGGAATCGTGACGTGATAGAACGCGCAACTCCGGAAGAGACGTTCGATGTGTTCCGTCAATTGAAAAATTGCCGGACCGTCAGGCGTCGCGTAAGCACGAATCCCTTCGAAAAAACCACTTCCGTAATGAATCGCGTGTGACATGACGCTCGTATTCGCTTCTTTTGGATCATGAAAAATCCCGTCTAACCAAATCGCTTCACCATACTGTGTATCCACTGCCATGTGTTTTCCTCCTCTTCGACGTCAATCAGAGTGAACGTAAATCATCCACTAGTTGCGTCTTCTCTGCTGTTTTTTCGTCTTTCTGTTTGATGACGCGTGCTGGTGTTCCAGCAACGACGCTACCTGCAGGGACGTCTTCTGTGACGACACTGCCTGCTGCAACGACTGCATCTTTTCCGACACGGACGCCTTCCAAGATGACGGCGTTCGCTCCGATCAAGACACCATCTTCGATGATGACCGGTGTTTTTGAAGGTGGCTCAAGGACACCTGCGACCACGGCACCTGCGCCGACATGAACGTTTTTCCCAATCGTGCCACGTGCTCCGACGACGGCGTTCATATCAATCATTGTACCATCTCCGATCGATGCACCGATATTGATGATTGCACCCATCATGATGACGGCGTTATCGCCGATGACGACATGATCCCGAATCCACGAACCCGGTTCGATTCGCGCATTCAAGTGACGTGTGTCAAGCATCGGTACAGCACTGTTCCGACGATCGTATTCGACGTGGACGTCCGTGATTCGGTCTGAATACTTTTCTAAGAAAGTCGCAGCAAGTCCTGCATCTGCAAAGAAAATTTTTGATTCATCCGATCCGAAAGCTGTCGCCCCTTCAATCGTCAAGCCCGCTAAATCGCCATTGACGTAAAGTTTGACCGGTGTCTGTTTTTTAGCATCTTTAATGAATTTCGCAATTTCGTAAGCATCAGTTAGTAACATGTGAATCCTCCTGTGAGTAGAGCGTCTCTAACGTGTAGAGTCCCGCCGATTTTTGAATGAGTGCTTCGGCTGCTTTAATCGCACCTGAAGCAAATACTTTTTTTGATAATGCCGTGTGCTTGATTTCAATCAATTCATCGACCCCGGCGAACAACACTTCATGTTCACCGAAAATTGTTCCACCACGCATCGAGTGCATGCCGATCTCAGACGCTTGGCGTTTTTCCCGTGTCGATTCACGTTCATAGACCGGCTGGACGTCACGGAGTTCTTGAATCGTCCGCAATAAGAGTTCTGCCGTCCCGCTTGGTGCATCGACCTTTTGATTGTGGTGCTTTTCTAATAGTTCGATATCGAACGAACTGGCGAGTGGTACGAGCACCTGTAACAATTGCTGCATCATCGCGATCCCGAACGACATGTTGTACGACTGAAAAATTGGAATTTCAGTCGAAGCGTCTTTTATCGTTTGTAACTCCGCTTCCGAAAATCCGGTCGTCGCGATGACGAGCGGTGTTTTCGTTTTGAGGCCATACGCCAGTAAATCCGGCAACAAGCTCGGGTGAGAGAAATCGATGATGGCATCGACTTCTTCTGTTAGCTCGGACACCGTTTGATACGAAGGAATTTTCTCCGCTGACTTCGTCTGATCGATAACGGCGACAACTTCAGCGGGTGCCAATTCCTCGACATAATGCCCTGTCGCACCATATCCATGAATGGCAAGCTTCATCGAACCACTCCTTTATAAGCACGCATCGTCTCGAGTAAGTGTGCATGCCCGGCTTCGGATTGGCGAACGAGCGGCAAGCGTGGTGCACCGACTGCAAACCCGACTTCTTCGAGTGCTGCTTTAACAGGAATCGGGTTGACGTCACTAAAGATGGCTGCGATGACAGGCATTAAATCACTTTGAATGCGTCGTGCCGTCACTAAGTCGTTTGCGAGCACGGCTTCAGCAAGCGCTTGTGTTTCTGCCGGGTACGGGTTCGACAGGACCGAGATGACACCTTGTGCTCCCCATGCCATGTACGGCAGGATTTGATCGTCGTTGCCACAGAAGACTGCAAAACCTTCGGGGAGTGCCGTCATCAATTCACCCATGAAACTGACATCCCCGCTCGCTTCTTTGAATGCTTGAATGTTCGGATGCTCCGCGAGTGTTACAGCTGTCTCAACTGCAATCGCGACACCCGTCCGTGAAGGTACGTTGTATAACATGATGGGTAATTCGACAGCATCCGCGACTGCGGTAAAGTGAGCAATCAAACCGGCTTGTGACGTTTTATTGTAATACGGTGTCACGAGCATCGCTGCATCCGCTCCGAGCCGCTGAGCCGTTTTCGTTTTTTCAATCGTCTGTGCCGTATTGTTCGTTCCCGTACCGGCAATGACCGGAACACGACCTGCCGTGACACGGACTGCTGTCTCAAGTAACGTTTCGAACTCTTCGCTCGAAAGCGTCGATCCTTCACCTGTCGTCCCGGCGACGACGAGCGCTTGGATATTGGCTGCAAGTTGCTGTTCAATCAACTGTTCAAAAACGACTAAGTCGAGTTCACCTGCTGAATTGAACGGTGTCGCTAGTGCTGTTCCTGCTCCTTTGAACATGTTAAATTCCTCCTTAGTATGATTAAGAATGGATGCCGTTTTCTAAAGCATGACGCGCGACCTGGACTGCATTTGACGCCGCGCCTTTTCGAATGTTATCCGCGACACACCACAGATGGAATGTGTTCGCGAGCGTTTGATCTTGACGAATCCGCCCGACGTACACTTCGTCCGTCCCGCTTGCATCAAGCGGCATCGGGTACTGATTTCGCGAAACATCATCAACCAGTACGACGCCTGGCGCGTCAGCAAGTGCTGTGCGAATCGCTTCGACCGTCGTCTCGTTTGAAAACGTCACGTTGATTGCAACCGAATGCGAATTTGTGACGGGAACACGGACACACGTCGCACTGACCGGTAAGTTCGGTTGGTTAAAAATCTTCCGTGTCTCGTCAATCATTTTTTGCTCTTCTTTCGTGTACCCGTCTTCTAAGAAGACATCGATATGCGGCAAGATATTATCATGGATCGGGTGCGGATAGTTGACCGGTTCTTCACCGCGGCTGCCTCGCGCCAAGTCCTCAATTCCTTTTTGACCGGAACCGGAGACTGCTTGATACGTCGTATACGTGATTCGTTCAAAACCTAAGTGTTTGAGTGGTGCCAGGGCAACGACGGATTGAATCGTCGAGCAGTTCGGATTAGCGATCAGTCGGTCGGTGCTGCTGACCGCTTCCGGATTGACTTCTGGTACGACGAGCGGAATCGTCTCTTGCATCCGGAAAGCACTTGAATTATCGACGACAAGTGTTCCGTGTTCTGCCAGCAAGGGGGCATACTGTTCACTGATTGCTCCACCGGCTGCGAATAATGCGACGTCGATCCCGTGATGGATGATGTCTTCCGATAAAGCTGTAATCGTCACGTCCGTTCCATTAAACGAAACGACTTTTCCTGCTGATCGTTCTGAAGCATACGCCGACAGTTGACCGACTGGAAAATCGAGTTCCTTCAAGACTTGTAACATCTTTTGTCCGACGGCGCCTGTCGCACCGATGACTGCTACGTGGTACATGTTCATTCCTCCTTACAGGCTAAACGCGTTCGCAATCGCCGCGACCGTTCGTTCGATATCTGCTTGTGCGATTGTATACGAGATACTGATTTCTGATGTCGTGACTTGATAAAACGTGATGTTCTCGGCACGGAACGTCGCAAATAATTTTGATGCGACGCCCGTTGCGTCACGCATTCCGATTCCGACGACCGATAACTTGGCATGCTCGTTATGACGATCGACTTTAACGGTCGGAAAACGATCGATGATATCTTTCAGTGCCTCTTCGAGAAACTCTTCTTCATCGAGTGGACAAGAGAACGAGAGGAACACGTCACTATCAAAGGTCGTTTGACTGATCATGTCGATATTGACATGGCGATTCGATAACAATTCAAAAATGTCGGCGACTGCTGAATTGGTTTGTGGAACGTGTTTGATTGAAACCGTCAAAACATTTTTCGTTACACTGACGCTCGTGACTGCTTTTTGTTCCATCGTTTCTGTTGCCTCCATGATCCAAGTCCCTCTTTCCGATTCAAGTGTTTTCCCAACAAAGATATGCACGCCGTATTTTTTCCCGAGTTCGACGCTGCGCATCTCCATTACCTTCGACCCCAGTGCACTCATTTCCATCATTTCATCATATGAAATTTGTGGAATCGGCTGTGCCGCTTGATGAATCCGCGGATCCGCCGTATAGACACCGTCGACATCCGTATAGATTTCACAGCGCTTATCAAGGACGGCCGCTAAGGCGACAGCCGTTGTGTCTGACCCACCACGACCGAGTGTTGTAACATCCCCAAGCTCGTTGACACCTTGGAATCCGGCGACGATGACGACATCATAGGTTTCGAGTTTCTTTCGTAACAAGTCCCCGTCAATTTGTTTAATCTTACTTTTCGTATGAACCCCCATCGTGCTGATTCCTGCCTGCGCACCTGTTTGTGATAAGGCTTTTACTCCGACGGAATTTAAGGCGATGCTGAGTAACGAAATCGTTTGTTCTTCGCCGATTGCGAGCAATCGATCGAGTTCACGTCGTTCAGGACGATCCGTGATTGCTTGCGCTTGTGCGATGAGCGAGTCTGTCATCTTCCCCATCGCAGAGACGACGACCACTAATTTTTCACCTTGTTCTGTCCGATTTTTTAAATAATTCGCAATTGACTGAATCTGTTCGACAGTCGCGACCGAGCTACCACCAAATTTAAGTACAGTTGTCACAATCCTATCTCCTTTGTCCCGAAACAGAAAAAAACGACGGGCCGGTAGGAGCGTTCCTACGGCCCGTCGTTATCACGATCGGACAAACGAAGACAAAGTCTTTCGTTCTTTTACGTAAGATAGCGCTCCGAAACATCGGTTTCGGCAGTACAACGGATCTTAACCGTTGTACCAGCAAATGAGAAGAAGCATCTTTCTCATTCACTTCGGCGGATTTCCCCTTTCACATCACTCAGCATGCTCGCTTCAATAAATGATGTTACTGATGTCATCCGCGCCTCTATCTGTCGGTTGTTAGTTACAGTTATAGCAAACATTTTTTGTTAAATCCAGTCATTTGCTAAAATTTTTTCATTTTTCCGTTAATCCGTGAGTTTTTTCTTCGCTTGATCGAGTTGTACAGAAACAGCAGCAAAACCTGTCCCGCCGTAACTTCCTCTTCTTGCCACTGCTTGCACCGGGTCGAGGAGCGGATAAACATCTTCCGCGATGACGGAGTGGAACGTTTGATACGTTTCAAGCGTTAAATCTTTTAAGAAACAATTCGTCTGAACACAATGGAGGACCGCTTTTCCGACGATTTCATGCGCTTCCCGGAAAGGAACACCTTTTGTGACGAGATAATCTGCTAGTTCCGTCGCATTCGAGAAGTCTTGCATTGTCGCCTTCTTGAGCGCTTCTGTCTTAAACGTTGCTGATTCGAGCATTCCCGTAAAGATTTGAACGGATTGTAAAACGGTATCTGCCGTATCGAAGACACCTTCTTTATCTTCTTGCATGTCTTTATTGTAAGCGAGCGGTAATGCTTTCATCGTCGTCAGGAACCCCATCAGGTTTCCATAGACACGCCCTGTTTTTCCGCGAATCAATTCAGCGAAGTCCGGGTTTTTCTTTTGTGGCATCATGCTCGAACCCGTTGAAAATGCATCTGACAATTCGATGAATGAAAATTCTTGCGACGCCCAGATGATGATTTCTTCACAAAAGCGTGAGAGGTGCATCATGACCGTCGAAGCAATCCCGAGATATTCAATGACGAAGTCACGGTCCGATACAGCATCGAGGCTGTTCGGATAGACGTGCTCAAATCCGAGCAGTTCCGCTGACTTGAAACGGTCAATCGGGAATGTCGTCCCGGCGAGTGCCCCAGCACCGAGCGGCGAAATCCGAATCCGTTTCAAATTATCTGTCAGACGATCTACGTCACGGTCGAACATCCAAAAATACGCGAGTAGATGGTGTGCAAGTGAAATCGGTTGTGCCCGCTGTAAGTGGGTATACCCCGGCATGACGGTTTCGATGTGTACATCCGCCTGTTCCGTAATCACCGTCTGCAAGTTGCGGAGGCTTTCGATTAAATCAACCACATGTTGTTCCATCCATAAATGTAAATCCGTCGCAACCTGGTCATTCCGACTTCTCGCTGTATGCAACTTCCCTGCGACCGGTCCGATTTGTTCCGTCAGCAACCGTTCGAGATTCATGTGGATGTCTTCGTCAGCAAGCGAATAGACATGTGTTCCAATCGAAGCTTGTAACGTCTTGAGACCCGCTTCGATTTTTTCCCATTCCGTCTCTTCTAGGATACCTTGTTGATACAACATATTGGCATGGGCGAGACTTCCTTCTAAATCAACTGCCGCAAGCTTTTGGTCGAATGAAATCGATGCCCCAAACGCTTCAGCCTGAGCGGAAGCCCCTTCTGTAAACCGTCCGCCCCAAAGTTTCGTCATTTTGTCACGCCTTCCTGCCGATGAACACTTGCGTGTGTCGCAATCGCAAGACCGTGCAATTTAATGAATCCTTTCGCTGCTTCATGATCGAACGCATCTTCTTTCGTATACGTCGCAAGCTTCTCGTCATAAAGTGACACCGGTGACTGACGTCCTGTGACCGTCGCATTCCCTTTGTAGAGTTTGACCCGTACTTCGCCCGTGACGTCTTGTTGCGTCGCTTTTAAGAATGCTTTCAGACCTTTCGTTAACGGTGCGTGGAACAAACCGTTGTAGATTGTTTCTGCATATTGTTGACTTAAAATCGGTTTGAAGTGAGCGACGTCTTTCGTCAATGTGATGGTCTCGAGTGCGGCATGGGCTTTTAGCAAGACCGTTGCTCCCGGGCATTCATACACTTCCCGCGATTTGATTCCGACGAGACGGTTCTCGACGTGGTCAATCCGTCCGACACCATGTGCTCCGGCGATGATGTTGAGTTCTGTAATCAACTTCGCCAGTGGGTAGACTGTTCCGTTGATTGAAGTCGGAACACCCGCTTCAAAACCGATAATGACTTCTTCTGCTTGATCCGGTGCTTCTTCCGGTGCGACCGTCAGTGCATAAGCATCTTGCGGCGGTTCTGTCCAAGGGTTTTCAAGGACACCACATTCGTTACTCCGTCCCCAAAGGTTCATATCGATTGAATATGGGCTGTCGAGATTGATTGGAATCGGGACATTGTTGTCTTTTGCATAAGCGATTTCCTCTTCACGTGACCATTTCCATTCCCGTACAGGGGCGATGACTTCCAGTGAAGGATCGAGTGCTGCGACCGAAACTTCAAACCGGACTTGGTCATTTCCTTTTCCCGTACAACCATGTGCAACGGCCGTTGCGCCATGTTGATGCGCAACTTCGACGAGCTTTTCAGCAATCAGCGGGCGAGACAGTGCCGAAATCAGTGGATACGCACCTTCGTAGTGGGCACCGTATTGAAGTGCTGGTAAGACGAATTCATTTGCGAATTCTTCTTTGACATCAAGAACAATCGATTCGACGGCTCCGACGAGCAACGCTTTTTCTTTGATGACAGTCAAATCTTTTCCTTCGCCGACGTCCATACATAAAGCGACGACATCATAATCCTTACTCAACCATTTGATTGCCACCGATGTATCAAGTCCCCCAGAATACGCTAAAATTAATTTTTGTTTCGTCATTATTAATTCCTCCCTGATTTCGAATTCATCTGTCTGTATAAAAATTCATTATTAATTATATATATACATAGACTTTCAAAAAAAGAAACCCTTTTTACAGGATTTCTTTAAAATTTCTCAATTAAACTTTCTTTTCCATCGTTCGGTGTGGGATGCCGGCATCATCAAATTCGTCGGACATGATGTTGTATCCTAAGCCTTGATAAAAAGGAATCGCTTGAACTTGAGCACCAAGCGTCAAGATGCTCCGACCCTCTCGTCTCGCCACGCGTTCCATTGCTCGCATCAGCTCACCGCCGTAGCCTTTCCCACGTGTCGCAGCTAGCGTCGCAACACGTTCGACCTTCATCCGTTGATCGTCGTAGGGACGTGTCCGTCCTGTCGCGACAGGGCGATTTTGTTCGTCAAGGACAAGCAAGTGAATCGCTGTTTCGTCATGGGTATCATATTCAAGATTACGAGGAACCCCTTGTTCTTCGACGAAGACCCGTTCGCGAATCATTCGGACTGCTTGGTGCTGCTCTGCTGTTTTTACTTGAATCACTGTCATGTTACTTGTTCCTCCTTCAATCGTTCTATGTAAGCAACTGCATCCTCATGCGTGTTGAACATCGCCTGTGCGACGTGCTCGCTACCACCACCACGTCCATTGAACGTCTTCAAATGGACTTTGGCAAATTTCCCAAGGTGGACCGGACTTGATCCTTGCATCAATAATTTTTTAGCTGATTCGTTCCAAATGAGTCCGAGACGTCCTGCTTCCGCAATCGCTTTGACTAGTCTTTCAGAGAATGGCAATGCCTCGTCAGCATGGTTTACGAAAATCCAATCCTCCGTCGACGCCAGTAGTTTATTGAGTTCCGTACGGACATGTGCGGCTTGAACTGTTTCAATCATCCGATTCAAGCGAACGACATCTTGTTTTAATTCTTCGACGGCTTGCGGCAGCTGCTCTTTTTTAGCCGATAACAATTGAGCGGTTTCACGCAAGGCACGTCTTTCCTTCGTTAACAACTCAAATGCGCGCCCTTTCGCGACGTACATCAGTCGAATATTCCCCCGAACCCGCTCCTGCCCTGTCAAGATAATCAATTCTAAATCAGCTGTCGATTCGAGGTGTGTTCCTCCACAGGCGCTATAGTCCAGTTCACCGATTTGGACGACACGAATCTTTCCTGTCACTTGGGGTGTTTTACGTAAAGGCAGTGCGAGTGCCGCCGCCTCGTCGTACTCGTTCGCCGTAATCGGTAACGCCGATGTAATGACGTGGCGCAATCTTTTTTCAAGACGCGCTTGCAAGGCATCATTCCATTCACCTGCTTCAATATCTAGTGTCGATTCTTCAGAGCCCGTCCGAAAACTTAATGTCTTGATATTGAACTCGTCCTGCAAAATCGCTGAGATTACGTGTTGCGCCGTATGTTGTGCCGCATGATCCGTCCGGACGGCGTCATCGATGACGCCCGTAACAGTACCTTCGATTTTTTGATCAACTTGATGCCACACGATACCGGCTTTAAGTTGAACGTCACGAACCTTCAAATCGTTTAATGTCCCTCGATCCGCCGGCTGTCCGCCACTCTCCGGATAAAAATAACTTTCTTCTAAAGCAACCCAGTATCCGTGTTCTTCTTTAACATCCGTCACGCGTGTCACGAACTTTCGGACCGCAGGATAAATTTGCTCCAGTCGCATGTCTACCCCACCTTTCTCAATCTATTCATTTGCTATTATGCCATATTTCGCCTAGTATCGTTTGTCGACTTGTCCATTTCCTAGTACACTAGATGAAAGACTATCGACCGCGAAGGGACGAAATGCCGTGATTCAGCACATCAATAAAAATTCACCACTCCCCATCTACTATCAAATTGAAGCTGCATTAAAACAACAAATCGAAGGCGGGGTGTTGCAACCCGGCGATTTAATTCCTTCTGAACGCGAATTTGCTGAAGCCCATCAAATTAGCCGGATGACCGTCCGCCAAGCCATCACGAATCTTGTCAACGCCGGCTATTTGATTCGTCAAAAAGGACGCGGCACATTCGTTGCGAATAAAAAAATCGTCATGCAATTATCTGGACTGACAAGCTTTTCGGAAGAAATGGAACATTTAGGGCTCGAACCTGCAAGCGAATTGTTGTCGTATCAGATGATTGCTGCCGAAATGACGATTGCCAATAAACTCGGAATTCGTGAAGGCGCGACCGTGTATGAATTGAAGCGACTCCGGATCGCTGATGAACAAGCGCTTGCGCTCGAGACCGTCTATATTCCGGAACAGTTGTTACCTGGATTGAATCAGGATGTTGCGACGGCGTCACTCTATGCTTTTGCTGAAGCAAGCGGACTCAACCTCGGTCGTGCAAGCCAGACGTTCGAATCACGCCTCGCGACAAAAGAAGAAGCGCAACATCTCGGACTGACGACAGCTGCGCCCGTCTTGTCGGTTGAACAATTGACTTTCCTCGCGACGGATCAACCGTTCGAGTATGTCATTTCTGCTTATCGGGGCGATCGCTATACGTTTACTGTTGAAATGGAACGCCGCCGCTAATGTTTAATATCACAAAAAGACCCTGCCGCAAAAGCCGGCAGGGTCTTTCAGCGTGTAGACAAAGTGATATCTGAAAATAAAAGTGTCTTTTTTCGTTGCTTTCCTCGGGCGAGGCGCAAGCCGTTACTCCTTGGCCCTCACGGCCAACGAGCAGGGTCTTGCCTGCCTCTGAAAGTGCGTTAAAAACGCACTTTTTCCCGTAGGAGTCAACGAAACATGACGCTTTTTAGGTAATAGCGTGACGGAAGGCCGGGCATGAAGACGGTTTAGAGCGCCGCGATTCGTCTCGAATCGCTTAGAACCGCGAAAAGCAATCGGTCGCGACCCTGCAGCTTTGCTGTAGCGGCGCGGAAGATTGCCGCTTTGAAGACGAGGCGAGACAGGGAAGCGCGAACTGTTGCTTCTCGATATCACATTTTTACGTTTCATAAGAGTTTGCCTACAGTTTAAAAGACCCTGCCGCAAAAGCCGGCAGGGTCTTTTAAATCGTTATCGAGAATCAAACTTACACTTATTGAATCGTCGAATCGGTTTCTGTCGTTTGGTCCGTTTCCGCCGGTAACTCTGTTTCCTCTTTAATCGGCGCAACTTCTTGCCCCTGCATGGCTTGCGCTAAATTATTTTTGACGAGTTCTAATTGATTCGGATCCAGATGGTACTCCCATTTCCCACTGATTCCGATATAGCCTTCTCCAGCAAGCTGGTATTCCGTCGTATTTTGTAAAGCTGTCGTGTAGTCCGCGAGGCGCGTGTAGTCATTTGGACCTAAGTTTGTCTCAACATTATCTCCGACTGCGTTCAAAATATCACGGTATGCACCGAGTGAGCGGAAGCTTGCGGCTTCTTTTGCAACGGCTTGGATGACTTGCATTTGCTTTTGTCCACGACCGATGTCACCGAGTGGATCATCATGTCGGTTACGAACATAAGCGAGTGCTTGTTCTCCCGTCAGGTGCTGCATCCCTTTTTCCACGGTAATCGTATCTGCCTTACGTGCAGAATCTTGTTCTTTAAATGCATAACGGACGTCAAGATCGACACCGTTTAATGCATCGATCAATTGAACGAATCCTTGGAAATTTACTTTGACGACATGATCAATTTGAATCCCGAGAAGATTCTCCGTTGTCTCACGCGCTAACTTAATCCCGTTGTATGAGTTCGATTGATCCATCGAACCAAAATAATGCGCGTGGGTAATCTTATCTTGTTCGACCCCTGTTTTTCCATAAGGTACATCATAGTTCGAGTAGTCGATGTTGACGAGTGAATCACGCGGAATACTCGTTAAAACGAGTTGCTCCGACTCTTTATTCAAGATACCGACAATCATGACGTCAGAACGTGCCGGTTCATTCCGATCTTTACTTGCTTTTGTTTCATCGGTTCCTAAAATCAAGAAGGATTCGGACGGGACATCATCATATTTCGAACTCACTTTTGAGCCGGGGATTGTAATCTGTGTTTTTGCTAAAGTTTCTTGTGTTTTTATAAAAACCGCTCCAGCATAACCAGAACCAATCACTGTTAGAAGTAATAAAAGTGCTGCTACCACTTTTATGAACATCTTACCAGCGCTCGGTTGCCTCTTTCTTGCTGATCTCGTTTGCATGTTCAAGCCCTCATTTTCACGTAAATTTTCTGTAAAGTGCGCTAATCTCCATTATCCCTACATTTACTGAAATGTCAATTTACGATTCGATTAAACTATGACGCTTGCAACAGCATGCATTAAAGACATCGTATCTCCTAGCGAAAAAAGATGTCCGGGAAACCGCATAGCGGAATCACGTACCTCCTGTAGTCAATCATTTTTTGAACTACCTCCACCTACGCTTCACTTAGAGGTGGAGGATTCCTGAGTGATCCGACCTAACGGTCGAAACCTGATCAGGCTAACCCCGTCGTCCCGACGGTTGAAGAAGCTAAGAGGCGCTCTGCTTCTTGTTTGAGGTTCAATCCTGCGTTCACATCCCGGTCGTGATGAATCCCGCAACTCGGGCATGTCCATTCACGCAAGCCAAGATGCTTCACGTCTTTGTGTTGATGTCCGCAACTGGAGCACAGTTGACTGGAGGCGAAGGTCTTGCCGACTTTCACGATGGTTTTCCCGTACCATTCCGCCTTGTATCCGAGCATGCGGAAGAACTCCGACCAACTGACCTCGGAGATGAACTTGCTCAACTTGCGATTCTTCTGCATGTTCTTCACTTGCAAAGTCTCGATGCCGATGACGTCGTGGTTTTTGACGATTTCGGTCGATACCTTGTGCAGGAAATCGGTTCGCTTGTTGGCGATCTTCTCGTAGATGCGGGCGACCTTCCGCTTCTGCTTCTGATAGTTCTTCGCCTCGGAAAGTTTTCCTTTCTTGTCCAAGGCCAACCGTTGACGACGAGAAAGCTTGCGTTGCTCGCGCGCCAGCTTTTTCTCAAGCGAACGGAAGTAACGGTCATTCTTGTACACCGTGCCGTCCGACAGGATGGCGAAGTGCTTCAACCCGACATCGACGCCGACGGATGAGCCCGTCTTCGGCATTTCGTTGCTCTCCTGCTCGACGAGCAGGGAGACGAAGTATTTTCCTGAAGCGTTACGCCGGATGGTCGCGTTCAAGATGCGTCCGACGACCTGCCTCGAGTTAGCGAAACGCACCCACTTCAGCTTTGGAATTTTGATTTTGGCGCCAACGATCGAGACTTCTGGAAGTTGAGACTTGCCTTGAATGTTCGTCTTGTACGATTGAACGGGATTGCTCTTCGACTTGAAGCGAGGACGTTCGTTCTGTTTCTTGAAGAAGCGGTCAAAGGCATCAGCAAGATGTTTGACGCTCGTCTGCACAGACGTGCTATCGACTTCCTTCAGCCAGTCGAACGCCTGCTTCAACGACGGGAGTTCTTTCGAACAAGACCCGAAGGACAGTCCTTTACCTGTCGCTTTATACGTCTCATCCCACTTCGCTAAGAAATGGTTGAAGACGAAGCGCGAACAACCGATCGTCTTCGCGATCAGGATTTCCTGCTCTTTTGTCGGATAGATTCTGAATGTGTAGGCCTTGTGTGTCGGCATGATGTTCACCTCCTTACAACGGATATAACTGAAAGAGAGGGTGGCGATTCATCTCCCACTTTCACTAGGGCTTCACCCTGATCGTTTAGAAGTGGACGTATTCTCGCCTGATTTAGATAAAATTCGTATAGGCTGCGCGTCCAGTACGTTTCGCTTCTTCAGACAATAAGGCGGCAGCTTCCTCGTCCAGGACAATCATCACGTCAGCATGACGTTGTAGAATCGTCGCCGGACAATCGGGCGTCGCCGGACCTTCCATCATATCGCGCACGGCTTCTGCTTTTCTGGCACTAGAGGCTACGAGCAAGATTTTTTTCGCTTCCATGATCGTACCGAGCCCCATCGTGATTGCATGTGACGGAACATCTTCTAACTTTTCGAAGAACCGCTGATTCGCTTCACGCGTCGATTCTGTCAACTTCGTTACGTGAGTCGTCGCGTCAAATGAGGTGCCGGGTTCGTTGAAGGCAATATGTCCGTTCGAACCGATTCCAAGCAATTGAAGATCGACACCAAGCTTACGAACCAGGTGTTCATAACGTTCACTTTCTGCATGGGCATCTTCCGTATCTCCGAATGGAAGATATGATTTCTTGAAGGCAACTGCATTAAACAGATGTTCCTTCATGAACGTGTGATAACTTTGCGGATGCGTCGGACTAAGTCCGACATATTCATCAAGATTGACCGTCGTCACGTGCGAACAGTCTAATGTATCTTGACACCACTCTTCATAGACGCCGACAGGCGAACTCCCTGTCGCCAGCCCAATCGTCAACCCCTCCTCTTGCCGTTGAATTTCATTTTTGAGAAGTTGATACGTGACTTGTGCCAATTCTTCAGCCTTTTCGACAATCATCCATTTCATAAAAATAGACTCCCTTCATTTTTTAAATGTATGGACTGCTCCACGATGAATCGTCCGCTCGACAAATAATGATTCATCTAACACAACGAAATCAGCATCTTTACCAATCTCGAGCACCCCTTTTTTCGTCAGACCAAATTCTTCTGCCTGATTGATTGAAGTCATCCGTACCGCTTCTTCAAGGGAACACCCTGTAAAGGCAATAATATTCCGGAGCGCTTGATCCATCGTCAGGACACTTCCGGCTAAATTTCCGCTCGCTAGTCGCGCTGCTCCATCTTTTACGTCGACCGCTTGGCCACCGAGCTCATACTGACCTTCTGGTAAGCCTTTTGCCCGCATCGCGTCCGTGATGACGGTCAACCGGCTTGCTCCTTTCATCCGGTACGCAAAATCAACCATTTCTTTTGCACTATGAATCCCGTCCGGAATGATTTCCGCACGAACCGCTGGATTGAGTAGACAGTATCCGACTGTTCCCGGCTCGCGATGATGCAGTGCCCGCATCTGATTGTACAAGTGTGTCCCGTGGACGACGTTCCCTTGCTCATTCTGCTCGTATGTTGCGTCGGTATGGCCGGCTGACGGAACTGCCCCCGTCAGACGGACCGCTTCTTCAAATGCCCGCGCTCCCGGTCGTTCGGGTGCATAGGTGACGAGTTTAATCTGACCACCTGCTGCCTGCTGCCACTTTAAAAATTGTTCGACGTCCGGCTCAACGATATAGTCGAGTGGTTGGGCACCCGCATAATCCGGATTAATAAACGGTCCCTCGAGATGAATGCCTTCAATCGTCGTTGTCTCGGTTTCCATCACTTGCCGCGCCGCCTCGAGTGCGCGCGTAATTTGACTCCAGTCTTGTGTGATCGTCGTCGCAAAAAAGGACGTGACACCTTCCGCTAACATCGCTTGACTAAGACGCATTAAGCCTTTTTTATCGGCGTCCATCGTATCGACGTCATATCCCCCATGAATATGAACATCGATCATTCCTGGAATCAATTGCTTCCCTTCTAAATCAAGTACCCCTTCTTCCGCCACTGGTACATACTTCGTCATATCGCCTAGCTCGCTGATCGTCTCTTCAAACCGAATGAATCCCTTCTCTATCACGGTCTGACCCGTATAGATGTTCGCATTGATGATGACAGTCATATCTTCGCTTCCTTTCTTGCTTTGCCTCAAGAGTCGTTTCTCTCTGTTTAGTATAACGCCTCTATTTCTAGTTGTATAGACCTTTATACATTTGTTTAATAAAAAAAGAAGATTCCACACATTCACTGGAATCTTCCCTGATTGATAAACGCGTAATCCTCACCGTCATGGCAGTAACACACGGTCTTTCTTTTTAGAAATGAGACGTGTCACTTTTAAAATCGCAATCGTCAACGATTGACGTTTGCGATACGCCAAGTAACGTCCTTCCCACTTTGGATCATATTTTTCTTTGTAGCGTCTTAGGCCTGTAAAGCTATACATGTAACGAATGTTATTGAAGACGTCAGCCGCGACACGTTCTTGCCAAAATGACGTTTCGTCTTCTCCAACAGCAGATAGTGGTGCCATTCCCATATTGAACGTATGATAGCCTGCTTCTTTTGCATACTCAAACAAACGGATGAACATCGCATCCATAATCCCATTCGGTCCATCAGGACGGAAGCGCATCAAATCGATTGATAAGACACCGTCTTGATAAGCAGGCATGAACGTCATGAAGCCAAGCAAGTCGCCTGCCGCGTCACGCATGATTCCAACGGGTGCTTGATTCAAATAGTCTGACTGAAAGTATCCGAGTGAAAACCCTTTTTCTACTTTGTTCCCTAACCAGTCATCTGATACGTCACGTAACGATGTAAGTAAGGCATTTGAAAATGGCGGTTTTACAACTTCAAACGTCATGCCTTCTCGTTCAAAACGATTTTTAATGGAACGTAGTCCAGCTCGCTTCTTACCGGAAACCGTAAACGTCGTAATATCAACAATTGCTTCTTCGCCTAACTTAAAAAAGTTAAAACCAAAATCATGATACAGGGACATGTTTTGCGCCTGAATCTGATAGATGTTCGGAATGTAGCCCAAATCCTCGACGCGTCGTAGAAACGTACCAATCAATTGCGAATGTTCATCCGGGTTCCCACTCGGGTCACCCAACACAATAATCCGATTTCCTGTCTGACTGAATTGAAGAAATGCCCGACCCGATTCTGAGAAGAAAAATCGTTTATCCCCTAAAAAAGCCAAATGACTCAAGTAGTTTCCGCCTTCTTCCGTCAACGTCTGACGGACTTTCATTTCATCAAAAGCCTCTCCGAGGACCGGATGGTTAAACGTGTTGAACAGGCGAATGAACACTAACAAGTAAACAAGTGCAAAAATCGTTGCACTTGCTGCAAACATCGAAATTTCATGAGACGGATACACTTCCGTTCCGTCTGCAGACCCTAACGTATAAAACGTATACCCGAAGAAAACAAATCCACCGAGGTAAAGTATCCCGGCCAACGATGCACGCATTAAGCGCATCGTCGTAATCAGCGTCCGCTCGCGGTGGAAAGATTTTGCCGAAACCGTCAGCAAAATGAGCACAACGAGAACCGCAGAAAGCGAGATTAAGTTGAATCCTCGTAAGGCCATCCCAATCAGTGCGAAGAATGATGCCCCGTATACCATATAGAGCGAACGTTTCGTCCGTCGATATAACGAGGGTGCCAGTAAGACGAATAATAACCCGCCCATCAAGAAGAAACTGTTCCCAAGTAGTAATAATTCATGCGGTAAACGGGCTTCTAGAAAATCGTATTGTGACGAGACCGGCGGTAAAATCGCAAGTCCCCAAATCGCAATACCTGCGAGCAACGTGATCAAGGCTAACGCAAAATGACGGACCTTACTTAAAAAGCGCAGTTGCAAGCGCCAAATGACTCCACCGACTTCGACGGATGGTCCGACGATCGGCTTATCTTCAATCATTTTGACAACAGGTCCACTAAATTCGCGTGCTGAGAACACCAGCCCAATCACAAAGGGCACTATGTAATAGACCAGACGGTAAATCAACAGTCCCGTCAAGACGCTTCCTTCCGCTACACCAGCGCGTTGCATACCAATCAAAAAAACCAAGTCAAACGAACCAAAACCCCCGGGAACCATCGAAATCAATCCGGCCGTCGCCGCGATGATGAATACACCGATGACTTTCGCAAAACTGACGTCCGTTCCGAGTGCCTGTAAAATTAAATAGACGACGACACCGGCACTGAACCATTCTACGAGCGAGACGAGTGAATACAGTACGATCGACGATGGTCGAATGCTACTCGCCCCGCGTCTGAACGTAAACAGGAGATATAAAGGGAAGAAAAGTGCGACACCAATGATAACGGGCCAAAGCCATTTTTTAAAATCGAGCACTTCGAACGCCGGGAAAATATTTAATAAAGACAATGCAGATAAAATCGATAGTCCACTAATCAACGTCGGCGCCATCCAGCCGATTGCCTTCAGGAGACGACTTCCTTCAACGAAAGGCCGATAAAGCGCCGTCCGAACCCCCATACCGGCAAGACCACCAAATCCGATGATTCCGTTAAACGAATTCGCAATCCACGAAGCCCGGAAGACGAGTCCGAGCGGCGCTTTGACCTCCAAAGAACGTAACAGGATGACGTCATAAAAGAACATCGTCGCGACGGCAAGGAGACCGGCACCGACTAAAAGAATGAACTTCCATGATGGGATTTGCTGAATGGCTTGAATCGATTCATTTAAAGATAAATTTTTCAATTCACTTTGTCCTTGATACAAGATAAAGAGAATTAAAGCAATCGGTAAAATAATTTTCGCGATCGTAACGATTCGTTGTTTATTGAGCTTCATCCAACAACCTCCTTTGACTTCTTGACGAGATAGACCAATCGTAAGAGCAATAACGTTGCTCCGACCGCAAGACCAATAATGAGTCCCCACCAGTAACCGTCCGGTCCAAGTGTCGTAAACCGTTCGAAATAAAAACCGAGCGGTAAGCCAATCACCCAGTACGCCGAAATCGTCAAAATGAATGTGGCATTGACATCTTTAAAACCACGTAACGCGCCTTGAGTCGGTGCTGCGACCGCATCGGATAACTGAAAGAAAATCGCGAGAATCATGAAATGTGCGGCTAGATTGATTACTTCCGGATCATTGCTATAGAGTGCCGCGACCCGTTCATTTTGTAAGTACAAGAGTCCGCCGGAGAAGAGCGAGACAGCAATACATAATAACAGCCCAATCCAAATGTACTGGACGGCATCCTTGACGCGTTTCGCCCCAACTTCGTACCCGACAGTGATCGTCAAAGCTGACGCAGCTGACAGGGGGAGCATGTAGACGAAGGATGCAAAGTTGATTGCAGCTTGATACGCACCGATTACGACATCCCCATACGCACCGAGTAACAACGTCACGGCTGAGAAAATACTGACCTCGGAAAAAATTGCTAGTCCAATCGGCGCCCCTAAAAAGACCAGTTCCTTAATCCGAGTAAAATCCGGTTTGTAGAATCGCCGTAAAATACCGAGGCGCTGGAACAGTTCCCCTTTTAGAACAATCCCGGTAATGGCGATACACAATAACCAATATGTGATTGCCGTCGCGACCCCTGCCCCGACACCCCCCAACTCCGGAAAACCAAACTTTCCGAAGATAAAGAGATAATTGAAAGCAACATTAATGGGTAAAGAGAATAATAATAATACCATCGTGATGTTTGACTTCCCGAGAGAATCGACTAATGTGCGAAGGACAAAAAAGATAAACATCGGAATGATACCAAATCCGAGCATGATGAGATAGACACGTGCGACACGTCTTGCTTCACCCGATAATTCCATCTGATTCAAAATCGGATTGACGAACAGTAAACCGAGTACTAATGTGACAACGATGATGAGTACTGAAACGTAAAGTGCCTGAACGACGATTCGTTTGACTTCACGCTCCTTCCTTGCACCCATTGCTTGCGAGACGAGCGGCGCGACGGCTAATAAAATACCCGTCAGACCTGTATAGACAGGCGCCCAAAGACTTGCTCCGACACCGACACCAGCTAAATCAGCTGAGCCGTATCGTCCAGCCATGACCGTGTCAAAAAAGCTAATCAAATAAAAAGCGACTTGCGTCACTAAGATTGGAAAGAAAATTTTCATGAATTGTTGAATCTTTCCAGACAACGTAAACGTTTCTAACATGACTTCACCACATTCCAGAGCTAAGAAACGGCTCTATTTTAATCATTATTTCTGTCTATTAGCTTGTTCTACGTAAAAATTGTGAGGAGGGATTCATATGAATCATCGCGATACTGAAAACTTAACGTTCGAACTACTTGAAACGTGGGCGACATTCAACCACTATGCAAAAGAAGCCCAACAATTTAAAAATCCGGAAGATGTCCACCAAGCAAGAATCCGTCTTCGGAAGTTGATTACGTTCGCTACACTTGTCGGTGAGACGGATGAACCTGTTTATCTGATTTGGAGACGACTGATGCGCGCATTTGGCGAGGTCCGTGATTTAGACGTCCAACTCGAACAACAATCTGTCACGTCACCCGTCGAGCAACTATTCGCCGAACACCTCGCGCTCCAACTCCAAGGAAAACGAGCAACGCTACTTGAAACGATGCATCTGCTCATCTCAAGTGAACTCGATAAATCCGTCCGTCGTTTCTTAGCAGGACCGCTGACAAAACGATTAAAACGGATGGATGAAAACGATTTGATTCACGCGGCAAAAAAACAATTTGATAAAAAAGCACAAAAATACGAAAAAGTGCACCATACAGAAGGACAAAAAAGAATCCAAAAGATGCACGAATTACGTCTTGCGACAAAGTACTACCGCTATACATTAGAATACTTGCGTCCTTATACCACTCTTCCGAAGTCGACCGTCGATCGTCTAAAACGCGTTCAGACCCAGCTTGGCCAAATCAATGATACCTACAACCGGCTCGAACGGTGGCGCGCGTTTACACCACCGGATGAATACCAATTGAAACGCGCAAAAGAAGTTGCACGACTCGAACAAGCCTTAGTGACGGCACTGGACGACTTTTCACTCGCTTAAGGGTGACGCTGGACGAGCAGCTCGAGCATTTTTGTGCCCGCAATTGAGTTTCCTTTTAAATCGAGGGCTGGTCCAAAAATACCGATTCCGAGATCTGCCATATCGAAATCACTACGTCCACAGGCCACGATGGCACCCGAGACACCACTTTTCCCGGGAAGTCCGACTTGAACAGAAAACTCACCAGAAGCATCATACATGCCGCACGTCGTCATGATCGCACGAATGATTCGCGCATTACGACGAGAGATGACTTGATGGCCGGATGGTGTTTTTCCTGACTGGCTTAAAATTTTACCCATCATCGCGAGTCCTTTACAGTTCGTCAAGATTGCGCATTGTTTTGTGTAGACATCGATGATTTCTTCGACGTTTCCTTCAATGACTCCGTGATAGCGCATGAAGTACAGCAATGCCCGGTTCAAATCCGTCGTTTCGAATTCGGATTTTGCGACTTCCGCGTCGTACTTGACCATCTCGACTTCGATGTCGAGCAGACTCGCGATGAATTCACGCAGTTTGAGCAGTTTATCTGCCGCATCTTCCCCAGGTAACATACTCGTCACGGCAAGCGCTCCTGCATTGATCATCGGGTTGAGCGGTTTTGTTGGAATCGTCTCCTCAAGCTTCGCGATCGAGTTGAAGGCATCCCCCGTCGGCTCCATTCCAACTTTTGAAAAGACATAATCCTCACCAAATGTTTCGAGAACAAAAGCAAGTGTGATAATTTTAGAGACACTTTGTAACGTAAATAAAGTGTCCGCCTCACCAGCAGACACAAATGTCCCGTCGGCATTGCAAACTGCGATTCCAAGTTGCGTCGGTTCTGACTTCGCAAGCTCCGGAATATAACTCGCAACTTGTCCGAGTACTGCATAAGGACGGCATTCATCAATTAATTCTTCTAGTTGTTGTTGTGTAACGTTCATGTACTTCCCTCTTCCTGTTTTTTTATAGCTTATCATGCTTTGTCAGAACGAGATATGGCAAGACGTAGTTTTGTCTGTGAAAGCAAAAAGCTCGGGAAAAGTTACTGTAAAAACAACAAAAAAATCTGAACATCATCGAGATTCATACTTTGAATGTCGACGACGTTCAGATTTTTTAACAAGCAGACGTTCCATCAACGAATGACGAGTTCTGAACCGTCTGCGTCGATCGCGACGTGCGACCCATCCTGGATTTCCCCGCTGATCAGTGCACGGGCCAGTTTTGTCTCGATCGTCCGCTGGATATAACGATTGATTGGACGGGCACCGTACTGAGGTTCGAAGGCTTCATCGAAGATTAACGTTTTGGCGGCTTCTGTCACATCAATCGTAATTTCCCGACCTGATAAACGATCTGCCATCTTCGCGACCGCTTTATCGATGATCCGCTCGATTTCTGCGCGGTGCAATGGATGGAATAAAATCGTGTCATCAATCCGGTTCAAGAATTCGGGCCGGAAATGATTTTTCAGTTCTTGACGGACAGCTTCTTCTTCGGCTGGATCAATGTAACCATCTTTGGCTGCTTCTAACAAAATGTTCGCTCCAATATTCGAGGTCATGATGACAATCGTGTTTTTAAAGTCAACGACACGTCCTTGTGCGTCCGTCAAGCGGCCATCATCAAGCAGTTGAAGCAGGATATTGAACACATCGCCATGTGCTTTCTCGATTTCATCAAATAAGAGAACCGAGTACGGACTGCGACGGACCGCTTCTGTCAGTTGTCCGCCTTCTTCGTATCCGACATAACCCGGAGGCGCACCGACGAGACGGGACACATTGTGTTTCTCCATATATTCCGACATGTCAATCCGAATGATGTGATCTTCACTGTCGAACATCGCTGCCGCAAGTGCTTTCGCAAGCTCGGTTTTCCCGACACCGGTCGGACCGAGGAAGAGGAACGAACCGATCGGCCGGTTCGGGTCCTTGATTCCGGCCCGAGCCCGGATGACGGCGTCTGATACAAGGCGGACGGCTTCGTCCTGACCGAAGACCCGTGTATGCAGCGTATCTTCGAGATGGAGCAACTTCTCCCGTTCACCTTGCGCAAGACGTGTAACCGGAATCCCCGTCCATTTCGAAACGATATCTGAAATTTCTTCGTCTGTTACGGCTTCGCGGACTAACTCATGAGAGACGTGTTCTGCTGATTCTTCTGCTACATGTAACCGATTTTCGAGTTCCGGAATCTGTCCGTATTTGATTTCAGAAGCCGTATTTAAATCATACCGGCCTTCTGCTTCTTGTAAGGCAAGTTTTGCTTTTTCGAGATCTGCCCGCAGCTGCTGGACACCTTGCGAACTTTCTTTTTCATGTTCCCACCGTGTCCGAAGCGCACTCTCATCTTCACGCGCTGAACTTAATTCTTGTTGCAGCGTCTCAAGGCGTTTACGCGAGGCCTCGTCCGTTTCTTTTTTAAGAGCTGCCTCTTCGATTTCAAGTTGCATGACCCGGCGAACGAGTGAATCAAGTTCCGCTGGCATCGATTCCATATCCGTCCGAATCATCGCGCACGCTTCATCGACTAAGTCGATCGCTTTGTCCGGCATGAACCGATCCGTAATATAGCGATCGGAGAGAATGGCCGCTGCGACTAGGGCATTATCATGGATTCTGACACCATGGTGAATTTCAAACCGTTCTTTTAATCCGCGCAAAATCGAAATCGTATCTTCGACGTCCGGTTCTGCGACGAGGACTTGTTGGAACCGGCGCTCGAGTGCCGGATCTTTTTCAATATATTTCCGATATTCATCGAGTGTCGTCGCTCCGATACAGTGCAACTCACCACGGGCGAGCATCGGTTTGAGCATGTTACCGGCGTCCATCGCCCCTTCTGTTTTTCCGGCTCCGACAATCGTATGCAGCTCATCGATGAAGAGAAGGATTTGCCCTTCTGCTTCCTTGACCTCGTTCAAGACGGCTTGCAAACGTTCCTCAAATTCACCCCTGTATTTTGCACCTGCAACGAGCGTACTCATATCCAGGCTAAACAACTGTTTGTTTTTTAAGCTCTCCGGTACATCACCACGCACGATACGTTGGGCGAGTCCTTCCACGATTGCCGTCTTCCCGACACCGGGCTCACCGATCAGAACGGGATTGTTTTTTGTTTTTCGGCTGAGTATCCGGATGACGCGACGGATTTCATCGTCCCGACCGATGACGGGGTCTGTTTTCCCTGACCGAAAATCAGCGACAAGATCCCGTCCATATTTTTTTAAGACATCAAATGTCGCTTCAGGATTTTTTGTCGTCACTTTCCGATTACCACGCATCGCTATGATGGCTTCGCGTAATGTTTCTTCCGTCACACCTTGCCCCCGTAAATATTGTGTTGCAGGACTCGTTTGTTTCGAGAGTGCGAGTAAGAGGTGTTCGACCGAAACATACTCATCTTGCATCAAACGGGCTTCTGTTTCCGCTTCCGTCAACACGTTCAATAAAGAACTACTGATCCGTGGTGTCGAGACTTGCGCGAGCGCCGGTAATTTTTCAATCGCTTGATTGATGGCTTGTTCCATCTGATCCATCCGCTGATCGAGTTTTTCAAAGACGATCCGAGCGATTCCTTCTTCCTGTGCGATTAAAGCGAGTAATAAATGCCACTCTGTGATTTCACTATGCCGACGTTGTTTCGCAATCGCTTGCGCTGATACGATTGCCTCATGAGCACGATCCGTTAATTTCTCAAAGTCCATGTCGCATTACTCCTTTACTGATAATTGATTTTCCCATTCTTCATAAAACGTTGCATCCATCTCAGGCAACTTCACTTCTAATTGAACAAGTAAAGCACCCCGATGCCCGTCTTGATTACTTAAGCCACGATTTGGAATGCGTAGTCTTGCACCTGGTTTCGTCCCCGGCTTGACCTTTAACTTGACACGTTTTCCTTCAAGCGTATCGGCAATCACTTCGCCACCCAAGACAAACGTCGTCGGATACACACGAACCGTTGAAATGACATCCTGTTCGTGTCGACGGAATCGGTCGTCATCTTTGAGATGAATCGTCACGTAGACGTCACCCGCCACTCCACTTCGGTTACGCAATGAACTTTTTCCGCGTAAACGAACTTTCTTCCCTTCGTAGACGTCTTTCGGAAGACTCATCTGAATCGTCCCTGAAGCTAAACGAATCGTTACTTTTTCATTTGTACTGAGGTGACTGAGTGGTACCGTCAGTTCAAGTTCTTCATCCGTCGATTCTTCTTCTTGGTTAAAAAACGAACCAAACATGTCTTCAAAACCAAAGGATTGACCGCCACCGGTCGGTCGAGACTGTCGTCCATTGTATTGACGGAAGATGTCCTCGTAGTCTGCTGATTGCCCCGGACCCGCGCCAGCCATGCGTTCAAAGTCACTTCCATAACGATCATACTGCGTCCGTTTTTCTTCATCCCCGAGGACATCAAAAGCCTCCTGAATATCTTTAAAACGGCGATCTGCACTCGCCTCTTTATTGACGTCCGGGTGAAACTGTTTCGCAAGTTTCCGATACGCTCGTTTGATGTCTTGATTCGTTGCCGACTTTTCGACACCAAGCGTCCGGTAATAATCTTTTGCCATCTCACTTCACTCCTTCACTTATTAACTCTGTATCTTAATTATAAAATCGAATCGTCAATTGGTCAAATATAGTCAAACTTTTTTGTCACGGCTTCTCTTCATCTTTTCACTTTACGGTTTTTCTTCAAACAAGTTTCATGAACCGACTCATGCTATACTGATACCCATAGTTATTCACAAGAAGGAGCGATAAACAAATGGATGGAAAAAAACGTGCAGACGTCAAGCCTGGACTACGTGTCAGCATCGTCTTAAAGCAAGATCAGCGTACGGGGAAACGGACGGAAGGAATCGTCAAAGACTTATTGACGAAATCACCGAACCACCCGCACGGCATTAAAGTACGCCTTGAAGATGGTCAAGTCGGTCGTGTTCAGGAAATTCTTTAAGTAGATAAAAAGGCGTTCCCGTCGTGGAACGCCTTTTTCGATTACCGTGTCGCTAAATAACGTAATGTCGCTTCGACTAATATCTTCGCTGCATCGACCATCGCCGGCTCTTCAAAGTCAAAGCGTGGATGATGATGCGGATAATGTGATGCATCACCTGCACCGGTAAAGAAGAACGTCCCCGGAACTTCCTTTAAATAATAGGCAAAGTCTTCCCCGCCCATTGTCGGATCAATTTCAAATACACTTGTATCCCCGATCACGTCGCGGGCGACAGCTTCTAAAAAACGTGTCTCAACCAAGTCATTGATGACAGCCGGATACCCTGTTTCATAGTGAAACGTATACGTCGCACCCGCTGCATCACAAATCCCTTTAATCGTCCGCTCCATCTCCGAGACGATTTTTTGAGCAACCGTCTCATCAAACGTCCGGACGGTCCCCGTCAATTGTGCCCGGTCAGCAATGACGTTGAACGTATTCCCGGCATGAAGCGTCCCGATCGTCAAGACGGCTTGCTGCAATGGATCGAGACGACGGCTGACGATACTTTGAAGTTCTTTGACGATGGTCGCCCCGAGTAGTACGGCATCAATCGTTTCGTGCGGTTTTGCCCCGTGTCCGCCTCGGCCGAACAACGTTAACTCGAATTTATCCGCCGCTGCCATGACGGGACCGACCCGTGTTCCGATCGTCCCCAGCTGGGTCGTCGACCAAAGGTGCGTTCCGAAGATGACATCGACTCCGTCAAGACAGCCGTCAGCAATCATCTCACGCGCTCCCCCCGGTACCACTTCTTCTGCATGCTGGTGAATCAAGACGACATTTCCCGTCAGCTGTTCTTTTTGACTGGCGAGAACTTCCGCAACGGCGAGTAATGTCGCGGTATGACCATCATGACCACACGCGTGCATGACTCCTGGAACAGTCGAACGATAATCAACCGTTTTTTCATCTTGAATCGGTAACGCATCAAAATCTGCCCGTAATGCGACCGTTTTCCCCGGTTTTCCTCCTCGAATCGTTCCGACGACACCACGTCCTCCGACATTTCGTCGGACTTCGATTCCAAGTTCTTCGAGACGACTTGCGATATAATTCGGTGTCTCAACCTCATGAAAAGAAAGTTCAGGATGTTGATGTAAATATCGTCGGCGTTCAACCATTTCCGGAAATAGCTGTTCGATCCGGCTCGCTATCGACTGATCCACTAAGTAGCCCCCTTATTTTTTTCCGTGCAACATCTTTACACTTTCACGTGTGTACTGAAGTCGTTCAATCGTATCCGTATAGTGAATTGCTGCATAAGACAAGAAGAGCACATCAATCGCAAACAATTGTGCCAAGCGCGAACTGAGTGCCGCACTTCGAAGCGGTGCTTCCGGTGCACGCGATGTCCACAATGCGATATCTGCCAGCTGACTGATTCGGTTATCACCAAATCGGGTTAGACTAATCATTTTTAAACCGCGAATTTTTGCCAGTCGCATCAGTTCGACGACTTCTTCTGTTTCCCCGCTGTAAGAAATCGCGAAGAAGACATCATCCGGACTCGCATTTGCAAGGAGTGTCGCTAAAAGATGCTGATCCGATTCTTGAATCGCTAACTTCCCGACGCGCGTCCACTTTTGAGCTGCATCAAGTGCGACGACGTTCGAAGCACCGATTCCATAAAAATAGATAGCACGTGCTTGATCGAGCGCTTTTGTCGCTTCTGCGATTCGGACATCGTTCAATTGTTTGGCTGTATCTTGTAGGGCTTGCATACTGTTACTAAGCGTTTTTTCGATTAAATCTGCTGGACGTTCGTTTTCTTCGATATCGTGATATCCTGTCAAATCCGTTCGTGCCGTATCAGCAGAAATCCGCATCCGCAGTTCCGGATATCCCTTTAATCCAAGCGCACGACAAAATCGGACGACGGCTGCAGCACTCGTATTCGATTCTTCTGCCAAATGATGAATCGTCATCCCGGCGATTTCGTTTGCGTGGGATAAAACAAAATCAGCTACTTTTCGTGACGAGGACGGCAACTCCTCGCGTACTGCTTCAATTTGTGAAAAGATACCACCCTTCATTCAATCCGCTCCTTTGACTTGACGTTCTTTTAGAATCCGTTTTCATGTTATACATTTAGTGTACATTTTATGAAACTTAATTTCAAATAATTATTGTATTCCAAAATTTAATCATAATAAAAAGGACCCATGTGCATGGATCCTTCAGCTTACAGGAAAAACTTTATCAACGAATTTTAACGATTGGTTTTTTCGTATCGGGTTCGAGGAATAACATCGCTTCCGTATCTCCGTTTAAGTTCGTGACGGTAATCGTCGTCGGAACATTCCGGTTATACTCCCACTGGTTTTCAAGCAGATACGTCACGTATTGGATGAAGGCGACAAGTTCTGCTTTTCCGTAAAATTGAACCGGGATTTTAATTTCAAGCTTCTTCAATTCACCCTCTTGATAGAATCCTTCACCCATCATCCCCGTGTAGTTCGGGAAGTAGTCTTCGAGCCGGTCCTTGAACAAGTCGAATTTCGCCGCGTCATCACGAACGTCATTCGTTGCTGCTGAAGAAGGATAGTAGTAATACTTCTCATCATAATTTTTCCAGTCATTCGCACTAATTTGGTTCCCGCGACCGATGAAGGCCGATGAAAGGTAGTGACCTGAAACCGGTGAACCCTCTTTCTCTTGTAAATAGAGGGCGACGTGGATCGGTGTCGTCTTCATCCCGTCCGTCTTCCGCATCTTTTGGACGAGTTCGTTTGCCATTTTCTTGCCTTGCTCGATGACTTTTTTCTCATCTAATTTCACAGTATATGTCGGCCCATAGTTTTCATCTTGGAAAACGTACTCACTATTTAAGACTAACGCAATCGATGTCCCACCCAGTTCGAGTTTTTTATCTTCTTCGAGCATGTAGTCTTGTTCTAAGATGTGCGATAAAATCAAAGGAGACTTCTGATTTTTCTCTTTATATGATTTTCCAGTCGTGTACGCCGGGTTTAATCCTTCTGGATCACTCCCACTCGTATCTGCTTTTCCTGTTCGAAGCAACCACGTTGCGATTTGGTCCGCTTCCAGCAGTTGACCTTCTTGGTAATAATATTTTTCCGGGTCAAAAAACTGTGTTGAATGGCGCATCAGCCCGGTCTCAATCTCATCCAGTTCAAGCCGTGAGCTGACCCGCTTTTGTGTCATCCCGCGGGCGACGCTTGGCCGAAACGGAAGTACCGTTCGATAGTACGAATCGGTCGTATCGATTGCCGGACTGACAACTGCTTGGACTTCTTTACCTTGTTCGCTCTCAGTAATGACTTCTTTCGTATCGCTATCTTGTGATAGATCCATCGAACAAGCACCTAAAAATAGTGTGCTCGTCAATGTCAATGCTATCATTTTTCTATATCTCATCATCATTGCACCCCATGTTTTAAAATCGTTCTCTTTATCATAACAGAATCGTTTTCAATCGGGGAAGCACTAGTTTTCCCCTACTTTTCAAAAAGCACTGCGTGACTTTTAATCGCGCGAAAGGACAATCTTATATGAAACAACGACAAGTCATCGGGTTCCTTCTCTTATCAGCAGGCATTTTATTCATGCTTTGGCCCATTTGGAGTACCTATCAAAAACAAGCAACAACGACTGATTTAAAGCAACAATGGAAAAAAAGCTTACAAACGGTTGATGCAAAAGAAACGACAAAACCACTGGCGACAAAAGGTGACGGACTCTTAACAATCCCTTCACTTGATTTCGAACAAGTCATCTTAGAAGGAGCTTCGACCGATGTTCTTGATCGCAGTATCGGGCACATCGAAGAAACCGGTGCCCCGGGAAAAGGAAACTATGCTTTAGCAGGACACCGAAGTTTTACGAAAGGACTTCATTTCAACAAGTTACCGCAACTGAAAACAAAAGCCGATGTCATCGTCACCACAAAAGACCATCGTTATACGTACCGCATGGAAAGTTCAAAACTCGTCAAGCCGACGGATCTCTCCGTTCTCGATCAAAACGTCAAACAACCGATGATTACACTCATCACTTGTGATCCACCGGAAACC
The DNA here is from genome assembly GCF_002214325.1 of Exiguobacterium sp. N4-1P. Classification (NCBI taxonomy): domain Bacteria; kingdom Bacillati; phylum Bacillota; class Bacilli; order Caryophanales; genus Exiguobacterium; species Exiguobacterium sp. N4-1P. Next base: position 440,650 of record NZ_CP022236.1, on the reverse strand, counting down.
GCGACAAACCGTTTAATCAAACAAGGTGTGTTGATTAAAACAGAAACACTTGATTGAGTCTAGCACTTCATCTGCTTTCAAACACAAACAAAAATCCGAGTGATTCTTTTCAAAAGAAGAATCGCTCGGATTTTTTTAAGGCGTAGACCCTACTCTGAATCGCTTATTTTAAATCACGCCTCGTGTCGTGCCAATTCTTCCAGCAATCGTGCCTCATCCCAAATCTCAATTCCGAGTGATTCAGCCTTCGTCAACTTCGACCCCGCCTTTTCACCTGCGACTAAGATATCGGTTTTCTTACTAACACTCCCGGTCACGTCCGCACCGAGTATCTCAAGACGCTTTCCAGCTTCCGAACGTTTTAACGATTCCAGTGTCCCGGTCAAAACAATCGTTTTCCCGGAGAACGGTGCATTCGATTGATCGATCCGTTGACCAAGAAACTGTTGGTTCAGTCCAAGCGCTGCTAAATCCTGAATTAGTGCCTGTGCTTCCGGATGCTCGAAGTACTGCGTAATCGAGTCAGCAATTTTACTGCCGACTCCGTCGATCGCCACAATTTCATCGTAACTTGCTTGCGCGATTCCGGTTAACGTATCAAAACGTTCTGCGAGCAGATACGCTGCTTTTTGACCGACGAGACGAATCCCTAGACCAAAGACGAGGCGTTCGAGTGAATTTTGTTTCGACGCCTCGATTGCCGCCAGTAACTTATCGACTGACGTTTCTCCCATCCGTTCATAGGTCAAGAGTTCGTCACGATCGAGACGATACAAATCAGCAAGCGTCCGAATTGCTTGATGTTCATACAGTTGACGGACAACTTTTTCACCAAGCCCATCGATGTTCATCGCTTGGCGCGAGACGAAGTGGATGATGCCTTCCGTCAACTGGGCGGGACATTCCGGACTGACGCAGCGCACGTCGACTTCACCTTCGAGGCGGACGAGCTCCGACTGACAGGCAGGACATTGTTTCGGGAATTCAATCGGTTGTTCCGCCCCCGTTCGTTCTGAAACGACGACACTGACGACAGCCGGAATAACGTCCCCCGCTTTTTTAATGATGACTTGATCGTGCAGGCGGATATCTTTTTCCATGATGAAGTCCGCGTTGTGTAACGTCGCATAACTGACGGTCGAACCGGCAACGACGACGGGTGCGAACCTTGCGCGTGGTGTCACTTTCCCGGTCCGTCCGACACTAAAGTCAACTTCTTCGACGGTCGTCATCACTTCTTCAGCAGCAAATTTATAGGCGGTCGCAAACCGTGGACTCTTCGCCGTAAATCCGAGTTCTTCCTGATCGTCATAGCGGTCGACCTTGAGCACGATGCCATCGATTTCATACGGCAATGTCGCACGCTCTGCCGTCCAGTACGTGATGAACGCTAAAATATCTTCTACCGTCTGACATGTTTTCATTTCTTTGTTCGTCGGTAAACCGAGCTGTGCCAGTTGTTCCATCGCTTCACTATGAGAGCGCGCCGTCAGTGTATTGACGCCGACACCGTAGACGAATAACGATAAATTGCGTGACGCCGTTATCGACGAGTCGAGTTGCCGTAAGCTACCGGCTGCGGCATTTCGTGGATTGGCGAATAATGCTTCTTCGCGTGCCGTCCGTTCCTCGTTTAAGCGCTCAAACGATTGTTTCGGCATGTAGGCTTCGCCGCGAACTTCAACCGTCTCCTGCTCACGCAGACGTAACGGTAACGCTTTAATCGTCCGTAAGTTTTGGGTAATGTTCTCCCCGACCGTTCCGTCACCTCGTGTCGCCCCACGAACGAGTAGTCCGTCCTCATACTTTAAAGAAATCGCGAGTCCGTCGAACTTCAGCTCCGCGACATATGTCGTTGCACGACCGAGCGACCGTTCAATCCGCTCGACCCATTCCCGGATCTCCGTTTCATCGAAGACGTTGCCAAGTGAGAGCATCGGTAAGTCATGCGTCACCTTTTCGAATGCTTCGAGTGGCGCTGCTCCGACACGTTGGGTCGGAGAATCCGCCGTAATCAGTTCCGGATGGGCCGTTTCCAGTTCAGTCAGTTCCCGTAGCAATTGATCGTACGTGCTATCCGGTACGGTCGGCTGATCTTTTACGTAATATTCATAGCTGTACTGATTTAGTTTTTGGCGCAATGCTTCGATGCGTGCTTGGTCTTCCATTTTGACGCCTCCACTCATACCTTTTTAATTGGTGCGAATTTTGCAAGCAGCCGTTTAATCCCGACTGCCGGGAACGCGATATCAATCTCAAGACTATCGCCAGACCCACGTGTTTGGACGACCGTTCCTTGCCCCCACTTACCATGCTCTGCCTTGTCCCCGACATTCCAGCCAAGTGACTCGGCGCCGGATGTTTTCATCGCTGTCGGTTTCGTGACCGAACGACCGATAACAGCTTTCCCTTGCGGAACCGGACGATCTTCCCATGGGAGTGGTTTGGGTTTTTTACCAGTCCGTTCGATAACTTCTTCCGGTAACTCGGCTAAGAAACGCGATTCTTGGTTCGCATTTGTCCGTCCGTATAACGAGCGCATCCGCGCATGCGAGAGATAAAGTCGTTTTTCTGCTCGCGTGATGCCGACGTAGGCCAGGCGGCGTTCTTCTTCCATCTCGTCTTCATCTTGCAACGAACGGCTGTGCGGGAACAAACCTTCTTCCATTCCAATCAGGAAGACGACCGGGAACTCAAGCCCTTTCGCCGAGTGCAACGTCATCAACGTGACTTGCTCACCTGGATCCGTTTCATCAAGCGAATCAACATCGGCGACGAGTGTCAAGTCGGTCAAGAAGGCAATGATCGTCCGGTCTTCCGGATCTTCTCCTTCTGTCTCCTTCTCGAAGTTTTGCGCGACAGTGATGAACTCGTTGATGTTCTCAAGACGACTTTGTGCTTCAAGCGTCTTGTCTTCCTTTAAGACTTGACGATAGCCTGATTTTTCAAGAACTTCCTCGACGAGCTCCGAGATGCTGATAAATTCCTGCATCTGACGTAACCCCATGATCATCGTCCGGAAATCCGTCAATTTAGCTGCCGTCTTTGGTGCGATATTCGACAATTCGATATCACGGATGGCATCCATCAAGGACACACCCTGAAGATCAGCGAAGTCACGTAATTTATCAATCGTTGTCGCCCCGATTCCTCGTTTCGGTTCATTGACGATTCGGGCAAAGGATAAATCCTCGTTCGGGTTCGAAATCAGGCGGAGATAGGCAAGAACGTCTTTGATTTCTTTTCGATCGTAGAACTTTGTTCCGCCAATCATTTTGTACGGTACGTTTGACTTCAGTAACGTTTCCTCGATTGCACGCGATTGAGCGTTCGTCCGGTACAAAATTGCGATGTCGTTAAGCTTCATCCCGTAACGTAGCGAATTGCGAATTTCTTGAACGATGTAAAAGGCCTCTTCCCGCTCGTTTTCCGCCGTATGGATAATCAATTTTTCCCCTTCGAGATTTTCCGTCCACAGCTTTTTATCTTTTCGTGTACTGTTGTTTTTGATGACATGGTTTGCCGCATCAAGAATTCGTTTGGACGAACGATAGTTTTGTTCGAGCAAGATGACGCGGGCTGTCGGATAATCCTCTTCAAACGACAAGATGTTCGCGATATCCGCACCACGCCAGCGATAAATCGACTGATCGGAGTCACCGACGACACAGAGGTTTTGATGTGCGGCTGCTAATAAGTTAACGAGATCGTATTGGGCTTTGTTCGTATCTTGATACTCATCGACATGGATGTAACGGAATTTTTTTTGATAAAAGGCGAGTACGTCCGGTGCTTGTTTGAATAACTCTGTTGTCTTCCCAATCAAGTCATCGAAATCGAGCGCATTATTGCGGCGTAAGACGGATTCGTATCCTTTATAAATTTCAGCGACTGTTTTTTCATATGGATTCGTCACGATTGACGCATAGAACTCAGCACTCCGTAATTCATTTTTTTGACTTGAAATAATAGAAAGCATCGACCGTGGATCCCATTTCTTCGGATCAAGGTTCTGTTCTTTCAAGACCAATTTAAGTGCCGACTGCTGATCGCTTGAATCAAGGATTGTAAAGTTCCGGTCGTAACCAAGCTTATCGATATCACGACGTAACATCCGGACACACATCGAGTGGAAGGTCGAGACCCAGATGTCGTTTGCGACCCCGCCGACTAAACGACCGATTCGGTCACGCATTTCCCGTGCGGCTTTATTCGTAAAGGTAATCGCTAAGATGTTCCATGGTGCGACTTGTTTTTCCGCCATCAAATAGGCGACACGATGCGTCAAAACACGTGTTTTCCCTGAACCGGCTCCTGCCATGATCAGCAAGGGACCGTCCGTATGTTTGACCGCTTTCGCCTGCTCCGGATTCAATCCGCTCACGAGCTGTTCACTTAAATTAAACATGTAATAGCCTCATTTCTTTTTTCCGAACTTTTGTTCTTATATTTTATCGTGTTGCTTCTACTGTCGCAAGTGCTGCTTTTAAATCCTCATAAATGATATTTCCGACGACAATTGTATCAGCATACCGGAACATTTCCCGAGCCCGCTCGACGGAATCGATTCCGCCCCCATAAAACAGCCGCGCCTGCCGGACGACGTCCTTGACGGCTGCGACGACTTCCGGATTGCCATAGACGCCGCTGTACTCAAGATAGACGATCGGCAGACGGAACACACTGTCCGCGAGTTGAGCGTAGGCGACGACTTCTTCGTCCTGTAATACTTTTGCTTTTGTGACGTGCGCGACCTTCGCCTCCGGATTCAAGACGATGTAGCCTTCTCCGACCAGGTCGGCATGGGCCAGCATATGCCCGACTTCCTGTAAGGCTTCGACCTGTTTTTCGACCAGATATTCTAGCGTACCACTATTTAAGACGCTCGGAATCAAATACGTATCAAACCCCATCGTCGCCGCTTCGAGCTCAGAAATTTCAAGTGCGACCGCGACCGGATATCTTCGCAGACGCATCAGTAAGTCGAGCGTCGTATCCAGCGTAATGTCGTCCGTCCCCCCGACGATGATTGCATCTGTTCCAGAGGTTGCGATTGCTGCGAGGGTCGTCTCCTCGATTTCTTTTGCTGGATCTAATTTAAAGACATGCCGCCATTCATCATACGGTAGTAACACGTTCGTCCCATCCTTCCTATCTTGTTCATCTCTAATTAGTATAAAACAAAAACCCATCTCGCGCAGGGCGAGATAGGTCAAGTAGTCGCGCGTCGTTTCGTTAAGAGTGCTGCGAGTCCGAGCGCTAAAAATCCGTAAAGGACGGCAAATGCCCATGGCTCAGCGAGAAAAAAACCGAGCACCGGGACGTCGAGTAACGATGATTCAGGCGAGCAGAGTGCCCGTCCATTGACGATTGCCAGAAATGGCAACGCCGGAACAGCAAAGATGTAACCAAAATTAATCCAAAATGCACGATTCATGCAATCGTCTCCTTAACCGATAATGACGGATTCCTTCGGATAATTGTATTTTCGTTTTGGCTGATTCGCTTTTAAGAGTAAGACAAACGAGATGACACCGATTCGTCCGATGAACATTAAAATCGATAATGTCCATTTTCCGACATTCGATAACTCACTCGTGATTCCGAGCGATAACCCGGTCGTTCCAAAAGCGGAACATGCTTCAAAGAACAGCACAAGGAATGGTGCATCCTCGAACATGAGCAAGACAATCAATCCGATGATCGTCACTCCCGTCGAAACGACAATGACGACGAACGATTTCCAAATGTCCGATTGGTCAATTTCACGTCCGAAAATCTTGATTCCATATTCTCCACGGATGAAGGCGACAACACTAAGTAATGCAACAGCAAACGTTGTTGTCCTGATCCCCCCGCCGACGGATGATGGAGAAGCACCGATGAACATTAAAATGGATAAGACGAAGACGGAAGCTTGTGAAAATGTCGTAATATCAACCGTCGTCAATCCACCATTTCGTGTCGTAACCGACTGGAACAGCGCATCGACAATTTTTTCATCAATCGGTAATCCTTTAAAGGACTGGTTCCATTCAAACAGCAACAGACTGCCTGTCCCGAAAAGGACGAGGATGAAGAACGTCGAGGCTGTCAGTTTCGTAAATAACGAAAAGTGATACGGTTGTCGTGTCGATTGACGTGTTGCCCGGTAGGCAAAGTATCGTCGCACTTCAACAAGTACAGGGAAACCAATCGCACCGAGTGTCAATAAGACGATTTGCATAAAGACGACAAATAAGTCTCCTCGAAACGGAAGAAGCGACTCTCCTGTGATATCGAACCCCGCGTTCGTCGTCGCACTGACTGAACCGAAGACACCTTGCAACATTGCTTCACCGATCGTCGGAAAGTATTTCGTATAATAAAGGCCTAAAATAAGTGCACCGATCAATTCAATGGAAAGAATGATTAAGATGACTTCACGGATATATTTGACGACCCCTTGCATCGTCGTCTGGTTTTGATCACGAACGACGAGTTGCCGTTCTCGAAAACCGATTCGCTTCCCCAAGATGACCCACATCGCGATATGGAGCGACATCAAGCCAATTCCACTTACCTGCACCAAAATCATGATCATAAAATATCCGAACGTCGTAAACGTATCGGAGACGGAAACGGTCGTCAATCCGGTCACACTGACACAGCTAACCGCCATGAACACCAAGTCTGTAAAATCCCAGTCATAGTCTCCACGGGTCGACCACGGTAGTCCTAATAAAATGATTGCGATGATGACAGCAACGAAATAGATGATGACGAGCGACTGGATCGGCGTCAGTTTTCGAATGAAATGCTGAATCTTTTGTTGAAACGCTAAATCCATCCAGGTTCGTCCTCCTTCATCAAAGCAGCGGATAACCGATTAGTTATCCGCTACTGTTTCTTCTTTCAAACCTAAACGTGCTAACGCTAAATCGTAACCACCAGAGCCATAGTTCAAACAACGTTTCACACGTGAAATCGTCGCCGTCGACGCCCCGGTCGCCTTCTCGATTTTATGATACGTGTTTCCTTCACGTAGTTGACGTGCCACTTCGAGACGTTGCGCAAGCGCTTGAATCTCGTTGACCGTCGCTAAATCTTCAAATAACGTATAACAATCTTCTAATGAATCCATCTTCATGATGGCCGTAAATAATTGGTCGAGTTCTTTCCCTCGTAATTTATCGAGTTGCATCTTGTAACTTCCTTTCCCATTCAATCACTCTTTAATAGTTTAAAGCGCGACGTTTTAAATTTCAAGCATCAGCGTAAAATCGCTGGGAAAAGAACTTTTTTCCGAAGGACTTCATAGATGCCTTGCGGCGTGATGCGGACATACGGCAAGTGCGTCGATGCAAGGAATAATAACGTATAAATCGGATCTTCGAATTGGTACCCCCGTGCGAACAACGCTTCACGCAATGCTGTTTCCTGAACGATTAAGTCTTCGAGCGGTAAATCAGAAGTCTGTCCCATCAACGTCAACGGAATCTCGGCAATCACTTCCCCGTCTTCGACGAGAACAATTCCCCCACCGAATGCTTTCATCCGTTCAAACGCCACCTGCATATCTTGTTTCGATTTCCCGATCATTAAGATATCACCACTGATTGAATAGGAACTGACCATCCCCCCGACGTTCGTCGCAAAGTTTTTCAAAACCGTATTAAGGCGCCATTTCCCTTGCCGATCAAGTAACATTAAAAACGACTCATTGCAATCGGCAGGTAAGACAGGCACACTCGTATCATGTTCAACTTGATACAATTTCATGATGACCGAGTTGATCATCTCAAGACCAACCGGCATGCTGAATGAAAAATCTTGATCCGTCAATGAGACGCTGACTTCAGACTTCTGCATTAATTCCATCGCTTGATCGAGTGCTTCAACGGGGTAGCACGGAATATCGTCACGCCGGACCCACGTCCCGCGTGCTAGGACATCGACGGGTGTCGGTTGATCGATCGCTTCTAAAATATTTAAGTGGGCAATCCGTCCCGGTGCGATACTTCCCAGGAGATGATCAAGATTAAAGTGACGTGCTGCATTGTACGAGGCAATCCGGTATGCTTCTTCTGCCGGAATTCCCGCAGCAAGCATCAAGCGGACCGTCTCGTCCATCAAACCAGACTTATAGAAGGACGGTGTCGAACCATCTGTCGTCACGAGGACCTTTTCATAATTTTGTAATCCGGCTTCGACAAGTCCTGCAAAAATGTCCGGTAAATCAGGACGAATCGATGAGTAACGAATCGTCGTCGTATATCCTAATTCAAGACGCGTCAATGCTTCCTCGACCGTCATCGCCTCATGGTCACTCGTTACGCCATATAGTGCCATCTTTGTCAGGGTTTTCGCAGATGCTCCCGGGAAATGCCCTTCAATCGGTTTTCCGAGCTTCATCGCGTCCTGCATCCATTGAAGTAACTCATCATCGCCTTGTGAAAGACGGGGCCATCCTGTCAATTCTCCCGCCTGAATAACTTGGGGATGTTTGAGCCAGGCTTGAATCCGCTTGTTGTCAATCGAGATACTATCTGCATCAAGTTCCGTCTGTGCGTCGAGTCGTGCCCACCAATACATCGATGTCGGAATATCCGCTAACGCTTCAACTTGTGCAAACGCTTGCTCGACGGGCTCTAACAAAAGGAGCATATTATCATTGACGAGTGTCGTCGTTCCACGCTCCGCAGCAAACTTCGCGAGCGTCGCCGGATTATATAATTGGAAGGGATGGGCATGCGGTTCAATGTATCCTGGTACGATGAATTTCCCTGTTGCATCGTAGACCTCGTCCGCCTGGTCCGGCATATCCGGTCCGACATAGATAATCCGGTCTCCGCTAACCCAGATATTCGCCGTGCGCCATGCTTTCAACCCATGATTTAAGTACGTCGCATTTTCAAGTACGAGTGTAGGTGCAAGCTGTCCGCTGATGACCGCTTGGTGACCACGTACTTCAGTTTTCGTCCAAGGGGACCTTCCACAATTCTTTTTCACGAAAGCTCGACCTCCTTTTATTTTCTGAAAACGCTTTCTTATACTTCTTATACTAAAATGTTATCAAAAAAGTTTCAAGGTAATTTCATGTATATCCGACCTATTTCGACAAAATAACACAAAACTGTCAAGGAAGACAATCAACTTTCGCATGTTCCTTCGGTTGAACGTCTGCTCTTCTCACATTTTTTCCGGTGTTGGACTGTATCGAACCTGATGCTCGTCATGTCCGCCGCTCTCTCCTTCTCGAATCGTCTTATGCTTTCCGACATTTCAGGCCGTATGCGAATTAGACAAATTCCTGATGCTCGTCATGTCAGCCGCTCCTCTCCTTCTCGAATCGTCTTCTAGCGGCAATCCTTCGCGCCGCTTCGCTACGCTGCAGGGTCGCTCTTGATTGCTTTTCGCTAAGAAGCGATTCAAGTCGGAAGTCGCGTCCTGACACAGCTGTTTTTTAGAGCAGTATTCAAAAAAACAGCACCCTGACAAAAGTTTCGCTTCTCGTGACTCCTACGGGAAAAAGCGCGGTTCGCGCTGTCAGAGGCAGGCGAGACCCTGCTACTTGTTCGTAGAATCAAGGAGCAACGGCTCGCGCCTCGCCCGAGGAAAGCACGAGAAGAAAGAATCTTTTTGTCAAAACCAACCTCTCAAAAAACGACATCCCGACACAGCTTTCGCTTCTCGTGACTCTTACAAGGAAAAGCACAAGAAGGAAAAACCTTTTGTCAAAACCCTTCTTTTAAAAAAAAGCCAAGCGAAATCGCTTGGCTTTTTACATAACAGTTTCCTTTAAATTCATGTTGTCCGAAACGCCTTTTTCGCAATATCCGTCCGGTAAAAGAAACCGGTTTGATCAAACGAAGCTAACCCTTGATAAATATCAGCGACTGCTGCTTCCATCGTCGCGGCTTGACTGACACAGACGAGGACACGCCCGCCTGCTGAAACGAGTGTATCGTCCTTTTCTGTCGTCCCGGCATGAAAGACTAAGACTTTCGAATCGATTGATGTAAGATCAATCGGTTGTCCTGTCTGCGGTCGTTCCGGATATCCGTCTGCCGCGATGACGACACCGACCGTCGCAGCATCGGACCACAGGACTTCAGGTTCCTCACCTGCTGCGAGCGGGATGATGACATCGAGCAAGGGGGTTTCGAGACGCGGTAAGATGACTTCTGTTTCCGGATCCCCGAACCGCGCATTAAACTCGATGACGGACGGTCCGCGGTTCGTCAACATCAGACCCGCGTATAAGAATCCTGTAAAGGGAATCCCTTCGCTTGCCATCTGCTCGACGAGGGGACGCAAGATCCGTGTCATCGCTTCATCCGTGACGGCTTGTTCATCGAATTGAGGCAACGGGCTGTAAGCTCCCATTCCACCGGTATTCGGTCCGGCATCACCATCGAAGGCGCGCTTGTGATCTTGCGACAAGACCATCGGGATGACGGTCTCTTCATGGACGAATGCCATCAAGGAACACTCTTCTCCAACGAGACATTCTTCGATGACAACACTACTTTGGTCACCGAAGTCACCGGCGAAGATGTCTTCAATTGCGCGAACTGCTTCATCAAGCGTCGTCGCCACCGTGACGCCTTTACCTGCTGCGAGACCATCTGCTTTGATGACGATCGGTGCCCCTTGACGGGAGACATACGCTTTCGCTTCTTCTGCCGATGTAAAGACAGCGAATGCTGCCGTCGGAATCCCTGCCCGTTCCATCAATCCTTTGGCGAACTGTTTACTTCCTTCAAGTGCCGCCGCTTCACGCGAAGGACCAAAAATCTTAAGACCCGCTGCTTCGAAGGCATTGACGACACCGAGGACAAGTGGGCCCTCTGGTCCGACAATCGTCCAATCAATCTGTTCGTCTTTAGCAAATTGGACAAGCTCACTGATGGCATCTTCCCGAATCGGGACACATGTGGCTTCCGTCATCCCGACATTTCCCGGCGCGGCATAAATCGTTTTGACTCGTTCATCTTGTGCTAGCTTCCAGACGAGCGCGTGTTCACGCCCGCCTTTTCCGATTACTAATACCTTCATGCAAGTCGCCTCCACTCAGTGTTTGAAATGACGGACATTCGTAAAGATCATCGTGACGCCGTGTTCGTTACACGCATCAATCGACTCTTGGTCACGAATCGACCCACCCGGTTGGATGATTGCCGTAATCCCGGCTGCCGCCGCGGCTTCGACCGTATCGCGCATCGGGAAGAAGGCGTCAGATGCGAGAGATGCACCAATCGCCTTGTCACCGGCTTGCGCGATGGCGATGCTCGCCGACCCGACACGGTTCATCTGCCCTGCCCCGACACCGACCGTCACTTCATCTTTCGCTAAAACAATCGCGTTCGACTTGACGTGTTTGACAGCACGCCATGCGAGCTTCAAGTCTTCCCATTCGGCTGCTGTCGGTTTACGGTCCGTGACGACACGTGCTGCTGCATCATCTAACGTCTCATCGTCGCTATCTTGGACAAGCATACCGCCAGCGACGGCTGTATAGCGAATCGCTTGGACACGTTTGACATCCAGTTCAAGCAAACGCAGGTTTTTCTTCGCTGCCAACAGCTCGAACGCTTCTGTCGTAAACGATGGGGCGATGATAATTTCAAGGAAGATGCCACTGAGCTGCTCCGCTGTCGCGAGATCGACTTCACGGTTCAGAGCGACGATGCCGCCAAAGATCGAGACCGGATCTGCTGCATGCGCCCGGCGGAAGGCTTCGTCGATTGTCGGACCGACAGCGACGCCACACGGGTTCATGTGTTTGACGACGACGGCTGCTGCTTCGCGGAACTCATCAAGGATTTCAAGTGCGGCATTGGCATCTTGAATATTGTTGTATGACAATTCTTTTCCGTGCAGTTGGTTCGCTGATGCAAGAGACGCCCCACGATAGATCGGTGTTTTATAAAACGCCGCTTCCTGATGCGGATTTTCTCCATAGCGTAAGTCTTGTACCTTCTCGAGCGTAATCGTTAATTGCTCCGGGAATTTTTCTCCCGTTTGTGTCAAGAAGTAGTCCGCAATCAAGGCGTCGTAGGCTGCCGTATGACGGAAGGCTTTCGCTGCTAATTTTTGGCGTGTTTCAAACGTCGTTCCACCGAGGTTGATTTCTTTGATGATTTCGCTGTAGTCTGCTGGATCAACGACAACCGTCACGGCTGCATGGTTTTTCGCAGCAGAGCGAATCATGCTCGGTCCACCGATATCGATGTTTTCAATTGCGTCTGCGTAAGGAACGTCCTCTTTCATAACCGTTTCCTTAAATGGATACAGATTGACGACAACGAAATCGATTGGTTTGATGTGTTGCTCTGCCATTTGTTCGCGGTGCGTCTCTAAATCACGACGTCCAAGTAAACCTCCATGGACCATTGGATGTAACGTTTTCACACGACCGTCAAGCATCTCCGGGAATTGTGTGACTTCACTGATACCGATGACCGGAAGTCCTGCTGCCTCAAGTGCTTGATGGGTCCCGCCTGTCGATACAAGTTCAATCCCTGCTTCGTGAAAGGCTTGTCCCAGTTCTACGACTCCTGTTTTATCCGATACACTAATTAACGCTCTCATACGTTTGCCCCCTCTTTAATCCACTCTTCGATGACTTGCGGATACAATCTGTGCTCTACTTGCTGAATCGCTTTCTGTAGCGTTTCCCGCGTCATATCCTCAGTGATACGGACCGCTTCCTGTGCCATGATTGGTCCCGTATCCATCCCTTCATCGACTATATGAATTGTAACACCTGTGATTTTAACTCCGCCACGAAATGCTTGCCCGATGGCATCTTTTCCTGGAAATGCCGGAAGCAGCGACGGATGGATGTTGACGATTCGTCCGGCATACCGTGCGAGAAGGACATCACCGACGAGACGCATATATCCGGCTAGGATAATCCGTTCCACGTCTCGCCGCTCTAGTTCCGCAACGATTTCGCGTTCAAAAGACGGTTTATCCGGGTAGTCCTTGGCTGTAAAAACAAACACATCACAGCCGCGTCTTCGTGCCCGCTCGATGACGAGCGCCTCTTTTTGATCGCAGACGACGAGTTCAATCGTCGCCTGTAAACGTCCTTCCTCAATCGCTTCAAATAACGCTTCAACATTACTCCCGCTTCCGGAAGCAAAACAGGCAAGCCTCATTGGTCGACTCCTTTGATGCGAATCCCGTCTTGATCTGTCACAGTCCCGATCGTATAGGCCGTTTCATTTTCGCGCGCCAGGCGTGCCGTCACTTCGGCCACGTGTTCCGGCTTGACGATCATCATGTAGCCGATCCCCATGTTGAAAACGTTATACATCTCGTCACGCGGAATGTTTCCGGCTTGTTCAAGCCAATCGAAGACCGGTAACGTCGGCCATTTTTTCGGATCAAACGTCGCCCCGCAACCTTCCGGGAGGACACGTGGTACGTTTTCATAGAAACCGCCACCCGTGATATGGACCATCGCTTGAATCTTCTCTGTTTCGAGCGCTGCTTTGACCGCTTCGACATAAATCCGTGTCGGCATCAACAAGGCATTGCCGATCGTGTTACCGAGCATCATCAATTCATCTTCATACTGAAGACCACTTTCTTCGACGATTTTCCGAACGAGTGAAAATCCGTTCGAGTGAACACCTGACGACGCGAGCCCTAAAATGACATCACCGGGTGTAACGCCTTCACCAGTAATCAATTTCTGTTTTTCGACGGCACCGACGGCAAAGCCGGCAATATCATACTCACCGTCTGCATACATCCCTGGCATCTCTGCCGTCTCGCCGCCGATTAACGTACAGCCCGACTGGACACAGCCTTCGGCGACACCGGCGACAATCCGTTCGATTTTCGACGGAATGGCTTTACCGAGTGCGATGTAGTCAAGGAAATAAAGGGGTTCTGCGCCTTGAACGATGATGTCGTTGACACACATCGCGACACAATCAATCCCAATCGTATCGTGTTGGTCGAGGGCGAAGGCAAGTTTTAACTTCGTTCCGACGCCATCTGTCCCGCTGACGAGCACCGGTTCTTTTAGATTCAATTGACTGAGGTCGAACATTGCACCGAAACTTCCGAGTCCCGTCATGACTTCCTTCCGCATCGAACGGGCGACGTGTTTTTTCATCCGGGATACGGATTCGTACCCTGCGGTCAGGCTAACACCTGCTGCTTCGTATTGTTTACTCATGCTTTGTTCCCCCATCTATTCAAAGTTTGGCTTCTAGTTCAAGTGCACCGATCGGTGTCGGATATTCGCCTGTGAAGCAGGCCGTACATTGTCCTTTCAGTGGACCATCGAACGGACGGTCAATCGCATTGACCATTCCGTTGACTGTCAGAAACTCCAGTGAGTCAGCACCGATTTCTTGGCAAATCTCACTGGGTGTCAGGCGGGCGGAAATCAGTTCGTCTTTTGACGACGTATCGATGCCGTAATAACACGGATTCGTGATGGGCGGCGCCGTGATGCGGACATGAACTTCCGTTGCCCCGGCTTCGCGTAACAGTCCAACGATGCGGCGGCTTGTCGTCCCACGCACGATGGAATCATCAACCATGATGACCCGTTTGCCGTTGACGACACCCCGTAGTGCCGACAGTTTCATTTTAACGCCGCGTTCCCGTAATTCTTGCGACGGCTGAATGAACGTCCGTCCGACGTAACGGTTTTTAATCAATCCCATCTCGTAGGGAATCCCGCTCGCTTCCGCATAACCAATCGCAGCGGAGATACTTGAATCCGGAACACCTGTGACGACATCTGCCTCGACCGGTGCTTCTTCGAACATTTTTTTGCCAAGTGCTTTTCGTGCCGTATGGACATTGACCCCATCAATCATCGAATCGGGACGGGAAAAGTAGATGTATTCCATCGAACACATCGCCCGCTCATGCGGTTCCATATACTGCCGTGATGACATGCCGGACGTCGTGATCGTCACGAGCTCTCCCGGCTCGATGTCACGAATGAACTCGGCCCCGACGATATCAAAAGCACACGTTTCCGATGAAAAGACGATGCCGCCATCTGGTGTTTTCCCGAGTGATAACGGGCGCAGACCATGTGGATCGACGGCGACGTACAACGTATCTTCCGTTAAAAAAAGAAAGGCGAATGCACCGACAAGCCGCGCCAGACTATCGGCAATCCGGTCTTCGAGTGTCGGTAATTTACTCCGTTTGACGAGGTGGGCGACGACTTCCGTATCGCTTGTCGTCTGGAAAATCGCCCCTTCCGCCTCAAGTAAATGTTTTAACGAATCGGCATTGACGAGATTCCCGTTATGGGCAAGTGCCAAGTCACCCGTCCGTGATTTGAAGTGAAGCGGTTGTGTGTTCTCGAGCGTGTTGCCACCAGCTGTCGAGTAACGGACGTGTCCGATCGCATGCTGTCCGGCTAACGAATCGAGTGTCTCTTGTGAAAAAACTTCCGTCACAAGTCCTTGTCCCCGGTGTGGAAGAAGCAGGTTGCCGTCGCTCGCGACGATTCCTGCGCCCTCTTGCCCCCGGTGTTGCAGACTGTGGAGACCATAATAAGCAAGTTGTGCCGCTTCCGGTTGTCCGAAAATCCCGAATACCCCACACTCTTCATTTAATCCTTTGATGTCATATAACACGCGATCGCCCCTTCCCAGTCGGCTTGCAGTGTTGAACGTGTTGCTTCGATGAGTGTGTCCGTTGTCTTGATTTGAATCGAATCCTCTGCTGTGACGTGACCTAGTTTTTCAGCACCTGTCTGTTCGACGAAGGCTGCCTCGTGCTCCGGCTTCACCGATACGACGAACCGGGATTGTGATTCACTGAAGAGATGTAACGCCGGTCCTTCAAACGTCACGTCGAGACCGAGCGTCGTTCCGAATGTCATTTCTGCCAAGGCGACGGCGAGTCCACCTTCCGCGACATCATGGATGGCTGTGACGAGCCCTGCCTGAACGGCTGTTTGTAAGGCACGTAAACGGGTTTGTTCGACGTTCAAATCGATGCGTGGTGCTTTCCCGAATGATTTTTCGAATTGCATGTATTGGAGTTCACTGCCACCGAACTCCGGTAACGTCTCACCGAGCACGTAGATTGCGTCGCCTGCTTGTTTGACGTGTTGTGTCGTGATCCAGTCGGTCTGGTCATGTAATCCGACCATTCCGACGACCGGCGTCGGGTGGACGGCTTTGCCGGCTGATTCATTGTAGAGCGAAACGTTTCCGCCGATGACCGGTGTCTCGAGCACGCGGCAGGCTTCAGCCATCCCGGCCGTCGCTTGTTCGAGTTGCCAGAAGCCTTCCGGTTTATCCGGATTCCCGAAATTGAGGCAATCGGTGATCGCAAGTGGTGTTGCACCACTTGCAACAATATTGCGGGCGGCTTCAGCGACGGCGATCTGACCACCGACGAACGGATCGAGGTAAACGAAGCGGCTGTTACAGTCTGTCGTCATCGCGAGTGCTTTGTTCGTGCCACGGACACGGATGACGGCTGCATCGGAACCCGGTGCAACGACGGTTGACGTTTGAACCATATGATCATACTGATCGTAGACCCAACGTTTTGACGCGATCGTCGGTTGTTTGAGCAGGGCACGCCATGTTTCGACGACATCCTCGACGACCGGCAACGTCTCTTCCATTGCTTGGAACTCTTCATAATAAGCCGGAACGCGCGATGGCTTTTGATAGACCGGTGCTTCTTCCGCAAGGGCATCGACCGGTACTTCAGCGACGATCGTTCCGTGCTGGACAAGGCGAAGGACTTTTTCTTCGATGACTTCGCCGACATGAACGGCATGTAAGCCCCATTTGCTGACGATGGCTTCGATTTCCGCTTCCCGTCCGCGCTCGACGACGAGCAACATCCGCTCCTGCGACTCCGATAACATCATTTCATAAGCGGTCATGCCGGTTTCACGTTGCGGCACATCATCAAGGTGCATTTCAATCCCCATGCCGGCTTTCGAAGCCATCTCGGCTGACGACGAGGTCAGTCCGGCAGCGCCCATATCCTGCATCCCGACGAGTGCCGGATGGCCGACGATTTCGAGACAGGCTTCAATCAATAACTTCTCCATGAAGGGGTCACCGACTTGGACGGCCGGACGTTTTGCTTCCGTATCCTCCCCGAGATCTTCTGAAGCGAAGGTAGCACCGTGGATGCCGTCACGCCCTGTTGCCGCACCGACGTACATGACCGAGTTCCCGGCACCTTTCGCAAGACCTTTTTGAATATCTTCATGATTGATCAGTCCGATACACATCGCATTGACGAGTGGGTTTCCTTCATACGAACGGTCGAAACCGACTTCTCCGCCAATCGTCGGAATCCCGACGCAGTTGCCGTATCCGGCAATCCCGGCGACGACTTGTTCAAACAACTGATTGACGCGTGGTGTCCCGAGATGTCCGAAACGAAGCGAGTTCATCAACGCGACAGGACGGGCTCCCATTGAAAAGATATCGCGGATGATCCCACCGACACCCGTTGCTGCCCCTTGGTAGGGTTCGACGGCTGACGGATGATTATGACTTTCGATCTTAAAGACGACCGCTTGATTATCACCGATATCGACGACACCTGCGCCTTCACCTGGTCCTTGCAAGACACGGGGACCGGTCGTCGGAAACTGGCGTAAGACCGGTTTTGATGTTTTGTACGAACAGTGTTCTGACCACATGACGGAGAAGAGTCCTGTTTCCGTGTAGTTCGGTTGACGACCGAGTAAGTCGACGACCATCTGGTACTCCGCGTCGCTAAGTCCCATCGTCGCATAAATCCGTTGCTCCTGAATTTGCTCAATCGTTGGTTCAGACTGTTGTTTTAACATGGTGGGCCCCCTGTTTGACGAGTGAAGTGAATAACTTAAGTCCATCTGTTCCGCCTGTCAGCATTTCGACAGCACGCTCCGGGTGTGGCATCATCCCGAGCACATTCCCTGCTTTATTCGTAATCCCTGCAATATCGCCGCGCGATCCGTTCGGATTGTCGACGTATGTGAAGGCAATTTGTTGATTCGTCTGCAACATCGCGTACGTGGCGTCGTCACAGTAGTAGTTTCCTTCCCCGTGGGCGATTGGAATCGAAATCGTTTCACCCGGTGCATAATCTGACGTGAAACGTGTCTGGTGATTTTCGACCTTCAGTTCGACTGTCCGGCACATGAACTTCAGTCCGGTATTGCGGTGCAAGACACCCGGGAGAAGACCCGCTTCGACAAGGATCTGGAAGCCGTTACAGACACCAAGAACGGTTTTCCCTTCTGCTGCAAATCGTTTCACTTCCTCCATGATTGGTGAAAACTGGGCGATTGCGCCGCAGCGGAGATAGTCCCCGTATGAGAAACCGCCCGGAAGCAGGACACCATCGTATCCTTCAAGTGACGTTTCGGTATGGAAGACATAGTCCGCTTCCTCACCGAGCGCATCCTTGACGGCATGGTACATATCTAAATCACAGTTCGATCCTGGAAAGACGATGACCGCAAACTTCATGCCGTCGTCACCCCTTCTACTTCAAAACGATAGTCTTCCATCACCGTGTTGACGAGGAGCTTTTGGCACATGTCATGAATCATCGTGTCCGTCGTTTCATCCGAGACGAGCAGTTCGATTCGTTTTCCGATCCGGACTTCTTCGACACCCGTAAAACCGAGTTGCGCAAGACCACCTTTGACAGCGACTCCTTGTGGATCTAAAATGCTTTCCCGTAATGCGATCGATACGATGACTTTTTTCATTGTGTGTTTCCCCCTAGGCGATTGAATAGTGTTTGGTACGTGTCGATGAGTGATCCGATGTTGCGACGGAAGACATCTTTATCGAGGTGCTCTCCCGTTTCTTTATCCCACAGACGGCATGTATCCGGTGAAATTTCGTCAGCCAGTAGAATCTCGCCTGTCGGTGTTTTTCCGTATTCGAGTTTGAAATCGATGAGCGTGATCCCCTTTTCGTCAAAGTACGGACGTAAGACGGCATTGACACGGTTCGCTTCTTGTTCAAGTAAATCGAGCTCTTCCGTAGTCGCAATCTTCAGTAAATTGATGTGGGCACGGGTGACGAGCGGATCGCCTAAGCTATCATCTTTATAGTAAAACTCAACGATTGGTGTTTCGAGCACTGTTCCTTCTTCGATCCCAAGCCGTTTGCTGAGGCTTCCGGCGACGACATTGCGGACGACGACTTCGAGTGGAATGATGGTGACACGGCGTACGAGCTGTTCGCGCTCGGAAATGCGTTCAATGAAATGGGTCGGAATGTCGGCCGCTTTAAGTACTTCAAAGAAGTGACTCGTCAAGCGGTTGTTCAGTTCACCTTTACCTGCGAACTCTGCTTTTTTCTCTCCATTAAATGCTGTCGCTTCGTCCTTGTAGACGATGCGGAGCACGTCCTGCTCCTGCGTCGTGTATAATCGTTTGGCCTTACCTTCATAAAGTGGTTGCATTGCTTTCGTCCCCCAGGATCCTAAGATGTAGACGGGGACAATGCCCCGTCTCAGGTTGATTAGTTCAAGCCACACCGTTCAAAAATTTCATCGACCCGGCTCGTATGATACGTTGGATCAAAACAAGCATCGAGTTCTGCTTCTGTAAAGAGTTGTTGAATCTCTTGTTCCTGCCATAACAAGTCACGGAACATGATTTGTTCTTCCCATGCTTGCATCGCCCGTGGTTGGACGAAGTCGTACGCGGCTTCACGCGACCAGCCTTTTTCAATCAAAGCGAGTAAGACGTGTCCGGAGAAGATGACACCATACGTCCGGTCCATGTTGCGTTTCATGTTTTCCGGGAAGACCGTCAAGTTTTTGACGATGTTACCGAACCGGTTCAACATGTAGTTGAGTAAACCGGTTGCGTCCGGCAGAATGATCCGTTCCGCAGATGAATGGGAAATGTCCCGTTCGTGCCAAAGCGAGACGTTTTCGTAAGCCGTCACCATGTGTCCACGAATGACCCGGGCAAGCCCTGTCATGTTTTCTGAACCGATCGGGTTACGTTTATGTGGCATCGCGGATGATCCTTTTTGACCTTTCGCGAAGAATTCTTCGACTTCTCGTGTTTCGGTTTTTTGAAGACCACGAATTTCCGTCGCCATCTTCTCAATCGATGTTGCGATTAACGCGATCGTCGACATGTAATGGGCATGACGATCACGCTGCAGGGTTTGCGTCGAGACCGGCGCCGGTTTCGTTCCAAGCTTCTCACAGACATATTTTTCGATGAACGGGTCGATGTTCGCAAACGTTCCGACCGCACCTGACATTTTTCCGTATTCGACGGTCTCACGTGCAGCGTCGAAGCGGACTTTGTTCCGTTTCATCTCTTCGTACCAGAGGGCAAGCTTCAGACCGAATGTCGTCGGTTCGGCATGGACACCGTGTGTCCGTCCCATCATGACCGTGTATTTATGTTCGTTCGCTTTGACTTTCAAAATCTCGATGAAGCGGTCAAGATCCGCTGCGAGAATATCGTTTGCTTGCTTCAAGAGATACGAGAGTGCCGTATCGACGACATCCGTTGACGTCAGTCCGTAATGGACCCATTTACGTTCTTCACCAAGCGTCTCCGATACAGCGCGTGTAAAGGCGATGACGTCATGGCGTGTCTCTTGTTCGATTTCATTGATGCGGCTCACATCAAACGAGGCATTGTCCCAAAGGAGTTTCACATCTTCTTTTGGAATGACACCAAGCTCGCTCCACGCTTCACAAGCTAAGATTTCGACTTTCAACCAAGCCTCAAATTTATTCTGTTCTGTCCAAATCGCTTTCATCTCAGGTCGTGTATACCGTTCGATCATCTAACCGTCTCCTTCCAGATTTGCAGGCGCTCGACTTCGGCTAATGCTTCTTCGACTGAATCCGCTAAGATGTTCAAGTGCCCCATCTTCCGTCCTGTCTTCGCTTCCTGCTTTCCATATAAGTGAACTTTCGTCCGTGCCGATAATGTATGTTGTTCCTCGGATAATGCTGTGACATGTTGACCTAGGATGTTCGCCATGACGACCGGTGTCGTCAGACGGGTATCACCGAGCGGGAGCCCACAGATGGCACGGATGTGCTGTTCAAACTGTGACGTCTCACACGCATCGATGGAATAATGCCCCGAGTTATGTGGGCGTGGCGCCAGTTCATTGACGATGATTTCTGAACCGACAACAAAGAGTTCGATCGCGAGCGTCCCAATCAAGCCGACTGCTTCGGCAATGTTCGTTGCCAAATCAATTGCCTGTTGTGACAGCTCACTTGAAATGCGGGCCGGAACGATTGACAGATGGAGTATGTTATCCCGGTGAATGTTTTCGCTGACTGGAAAGACACGCGTTTCCCGTTCGCTCCGTGTGACAATGACGGAGATTTCTTGATCGAACGGTAACCATTTTTCAGCGACGTATTCGGTCGGTTCGAACGTTTCAATGGCACCTGCTAAATCAGCTGCCGTCCGAATGACCGTCTGCCCTTTTCCGTCATAACCGAAGCGAGCCGTCTTCAGGACGAAAGGTAATCCTAACCGTTCGCTTGCTTCTTTCAAGTCTGCAACGGTATGGACAGCATGATACGGTGCGACCTGATAACCATGTCGTTCAATCATCTCTTTTTCCCGGATCCGGTGTTGCGTCTGAAACAACAACTCTGTCCCGTGGACCAACTTATCACCGATTGCCATCGCGACTTCGTGCGAGATGTTCTCAAATTCGTATGTGACGACATCTGATTCTTGCGCTAGACGCTTTGCTGCTTCGACGTCCGTAAAGTCTGCGACAATTTGTTGATCCGTGATTTGCGCGCAAGGTGCATTTTCCGTCGGATCCAGTGTCAGGAGTTCGTATCCCATTTCGCGTGCCGATAATGCCATCATCCGTCCGAGCTGGCCGCCACCTAAGATTCCAATCTTCGTCATGTCAGATGCACCTCGGAAGCGATGACTTGTCCTTCTAGTTCAACGCGCATATGGTCGAGTGCTCTCGCAATCCGCTCGTCCACTGTTCCAAGAATTTGTGCTGCCAGTAATCCGGCGTTCTTTGCACCCGCCTCACCGATCGCAACCGTAGCGACAGGCACACCACCCGGCATCTGGACGATCGAGAGTAAGGAATCGATGCCTTGAAGAGCTTTGCTTTTAATCGGAACCCCGATGACGGGGAGTGTTGTTTTGGCTGCCACCATTCCTGGCAAGTGGGCTGCCCCACCCGCTCCTGCAACAATGACCTTCAGTCCTCGTTCGCGCGCTGTTTCTGCGTAACGGAACATTAAGTCCGGTGTTCGGTGGGCCGAGACCACTTTCTTTTCGTACCGAATGTTCAGCTGATCGAGTACATCACATGTCGCTTTCATTGTTGACCAGTCAGACTGGCTTCCCATAATAACGCCAATTTCCACATTACTCATCTTCGTCTCCTCCTTTTTGCATAAAAAAAGCCCAAACCACGACTAAAAGGGTGGCTTAGGGTATAAAAAGGTACGCCAAAGAACGATCGACGAACATCCATATACCCCATAGTCCAACGATTTAGGGTCGTCGGGTAGAAACTTGCAAGCCATATCCCTGCTATTATACGAGGTGTTATATTCAATCTTCCTATCACGCCTTCATCTTAACAAGACAAGGAAGCATCCGTCAACCAAAGGCGAACAATTTAATTATCTGAAAATTTATTGTTCGTCTTTATACACAATTAGCTCATGCATTTTTTAATTGCATTCGGAATTTTTAATATTGGTTTTACAAAAAAAGGCAAAGTATCACGGTTGCGTGAACTTCACCTTAGCCTGTAGTCAAAAAATGTAGTTTGCTGAACTGGGATGATTGACGTTGCATGGCCTGACTCACAAGTTGCTTCACTCTATTTGAGGGAGGAACGGTTCATCTTTGTAAGCAAAAACGCCGATGACCCCGTTTTTCATACGGATTCATCGGCGTTTTCTATACCTGTTCCTCGGTCGTGACGTCCTGATACATATCCTGAGCTACGCACCTCTGTCAGAGACAAATAGTCCGGAGGCGCGCATGTAAAGGAATCAGTCAGATTCTGTTTTCGCTTTACAGTCAAAAATGATCTGTTGGCGAATCGGATACGGTTCTTCATTCGCATCTAATCCAAAAATCGGTTCTTCACGTCGAACAGTCGGACGATAACCCATGGCATCAATCCGATCGAGGCAGTCGCTGATTGTTTCATTCTCTTCAACAGCCACTCGAAGTTTTTGTTTTTTTGCCATGTGTGTCACGTTCCTTCCTTATTATATAAGTCATGCATCTTTGAAAAAACATCAAGATACAAAAAAAGTCCATAAAAAAGCGGCGGCCCTTGAGCGTATGCTCCAGAACCACCGTTTGCCTGGCAACGTCCTATCCTCACAGGGGGAAGCCCCCAACTACTTTCGGCGTTCAAGTGCTTAACTTCCGTGTTCGGCATGGGAACGGGTGTGACCACTTGGCTATCGTCACCAGACGACGGGCTCGCGCCCTCAAAACTGAAGTCATCAACAATCATCTGCTAGAACAAGGCCTCGACCGATTAGTATCACTCAGCTCCGCATGTCACCATGCTTCCACCCGTGACCTATCTACCTCATCGTCTCTGAGGGGTCTTTCTTGATTACTCAAAGGGAAATGCGCCTTTCATCATCGGACCATGCGGTCCGAAGAACTATCCGGTATTAGCTCCGATTTCTCGGAGTTATCCCAATCCTTGAGGCAGGTTCCTTACGTGTTACTCACCCGTCCGCCGCTCATTCCACTTGCTTCCCTCCGAAGAGTTCCGCGAGCTTCCTGCGCTCGACTTGCATGTATTAGGCACGCCGCCAGCGTTCGTCCTGAGCCAGGATCAAACTCTCCATAAAGTGTTTGACTTGCTCGTTTTTGTGACTAAAAGTCACGTTGACGAAGCTTGCGCTTCATTCATTGTTTGTATCCGAAGATACGTTTTTTGCCTCATCGTTCAGTTTTCAAAGTTCGTCGTGTCGTGTTAGCGACTTTAATAGATTAACAGCTTGTTTTGATTATGTCAACCGTGTTTTTGAAAAGATTTTTCAGCCCCAACAAACCGTTTATAAAAGGCGTCTCGCTGGAACATTTATTAATATAACAACAAAATTCGACAAACACAAGCATTATTTTAAAAAAACTTTACAAAAAGCTGTTTTGCGTTTTACATACAGCATCAGAGTCTTAACATACTCAATAAAGTAAACCTGATATTTGCAGGTCGTTCAGCCAGACGTCTCATCAAGTACGTATACCAGTCTACTCCGTGCGGTACATACACGACAACACGATATCCTGAATTGACCAACTCTTTCTGACGTTGCGGTCGCATCCCTTGAAGCATTTGAAATTCAAAACACTCATCTGAAATGTCAGCTTGTCGAATAAAGTCGAGTAGTTCCTCAATCATATCGTCATCATGTGTCGCGATTTGCGTATAACGTCCTTTCATCAAATTCTGTTTTACTAATAGAAGATAGTTGGCATCTACCATCGCCTTATCCTCGATGTAATGTTCTTTCGACCCCGTATATGCCCCTTTTACGATCCGGGTCATTGGTTCGAGTTGATCCAAGTCAAAACGACTACGGTGCAGATTTGCTTGAAGCGCCACGCCAAGGTTCGGGTAAGAGAACTGAAGCACACGGAAAATTTTCAAAATCGACTCAGTCATTTCGTACTCTTCCATGTTGATCGTCACCCGGCGATTCAGCTGAAGTGCGACTTCAAGGATACGCTCCATCTGCATGAGGGCGAGTTCCGGATCTAACCGCACGCCGACGGATGTTAACTTTAATGAAATTTGTCCATCCACTTGTTCTTTCTCTAATCGGTACAAAACATCAATGCATTCATCCGTAATCGCCTTTGCATCCTGCACATTGTGAATAAACTCTCCTAAACAATCAATCGTGACTGCCCGACCCTGCGCATTCAACGTCCGGACTGTTCGGAACGTCTCATCAATTGTTTGCCCTCCTACGAATAATGTTCCCCCTAAAGGTAAGCCGACTGCTCGGGCCACACGAATAAGACGTTTATCAACAGCGAGTCGTTCGAATATCGGACCTGTTAGTTTTTCCAACACGTTCATCACCTCCTGTTTGTTGATTCCCTACTCTCCATAAAAAAAACGCCTTTCTTCTATATAGAAGAAAGACGTCAGCTTAATAAGAAAAATTAGTGTAACCAGATGAAGTATGCTAGGAACCCGAGTGACATGGCGTACATGATCGGGTGCACTTCTTTCGCGCGACCTTTCGCGATCATCGTGATTGGATAGAATAAGAACCCGAATGCGATTCCCGTTGCGATCGAATACGTAAGTGGCATCATGATGACTGTCAAGAAGGCTGGAACTGCATACTCGAACTTTTTCCAATCAATCTGGAGAAGTGAGGATGCCATTAACACACCAACGATGATGAGTGCCGGTGCTGTGACCGGCGCCGTGATGACGGCGAGAAGTGGTGAGAAGAATAAGGCAAGTCCGAAGAATAAGCCGGTTACGATTGCCGTCATTCCTGAGCGACCGCCTGCTGCGACACCTGCACTTGATTCAATGTATGAAACCGTCGTTGATGTTCCAAGGATTGAACCCGCGACTGTTGCTGTTGAGTCAGCGATCAAGGCGCGTCCTGCACGCGGAACTTTATTTTCCTTAATTAATCCTGCCTGGTTCGCGACGGCAACGAGTGTTCCCGCTGTATCGAAGAAATCAACGAAGAAGAACGTTAAGATGACGACTGCCATCTGGACAGTAAAGATTTCATTGAAGTGAAGGAACGCTTGTCCGAATGTCGGTGCGATACTCGGTGGAGCTGAAACGATTTCCCCAAGGCTTGACGGAACAGGAATCAATCCAAAAATCATTCCCGCGATTGCCGTCAAAATCATTCCGAAGAAGATGGCGCCTTTAATTCCGCGTGTCATTAAGATCGCTGAAACGACTAAACCGAACACAGCAAGCAATGTTGTCCCTTGACCCAAGTTACCGAGTGAGACGAGCGTCGCTTCGTTTGCGACGACGATTCCACCTGTTTTCAAACCGATGAAGGCGATGAATAAACCGATTCCGGCAGCAACTGCCATTTTAAGTGGTTCTGGAATCGCATTGATGATTGTTTCACGAATTCCTGATGCCGTGAGTACCATGAAGACAAGACCCGATACTAAAACACCGGATAATGCCGTTTCCCACGGGATCCCCATGCCGATGACGACACTGTAGGCGAAGAACGCGTTCAGTCCCATACCGGGTGCGAGAGCAATCGGATAATTCGCGAGTAAGCCCATCGTGACTGAACCGATAACGGCGACAAGCGCCGTTGCACCGAAGACAGCACCAGGATTCATCCCGGCGTCTGCTAACGTATTCGGGTTAACGAATAAGATGTACGCCATCGCGAAGAATGTTGTCATACCGGCGATGAACTCTGTCCGCATGTTCGTACCGAGTCCGTCGAAGTCGAAGAATCGCGCGATCGCGTTCTCCTTTTGTTTAGGTTGTTGCGGTTTCATCTGTGTGCTCATGGTTGCCTTCTTTCCAAATAAGCCGTCTCAAGAAACGAAAAAAACGGCAGTTACCTAAGCGGTAAAAGCCGTTTCTTTAAGCGCACACCAGAATCAGTGCACGCCGTAGTAGGAACCTTTAAGGTGTTCCTGTAGAGACTTCCGGGCCATATCCCCAGAATTATACGGCATTATTTTTTGTTTTTTAGTAGATGATTTAAAATAAGAACAGACACATCGTAGCACGCTCAAAATAGACGGTCAACCATAAAAGCGAAATTTAGTGGATTAAATAAGCCGAACGTTCGGTTTTGGAAGCGTTTTTTTAGACTGACTGACTTTTTCTTTGTTTTTCTTCTCACGGTTATTTTGCTTTAATATGTAAGGCAATAACTGAAAACGGATGGGCAATCTTCCAAAGACCATCACGAGGACTGCCGCTAACATCGGAAGAAAAAGCACTCGTCCGATTGTGAGCTCATCAAAGTAAGACGCAGCGACCAGTCCTTTGACGATAAAACCGTGGAGAATATAAATCGTCAATGTCTTCGTTCCAAGATGGGAAATTACGAATGGTTTTCTCGGCAACAACGTAAAGAATGCCATGATCATCAGACACTGAATCATATACAGAACAAGCCGCAAGATTAATCCAGTTTCATCTAACCCCATCTTGAAATATGAATTCGCTCCACTCAGCAAATCAAACTGAAAAAGGTTTGGCCATGTCCACATCATTAGAGCACTAGCCAGCATGACCACTAAAGCCATCCCGCGGTTCGGGAACACCTGATAGATGATTCATCCACGACGCTTGAAGTAATAGCCGAGCACATAAAACGGAAAAAAGACGACAATGCGCGATAAGCTCCATGCTCAGCCGATTTGATCGATGTAGCCGGCTGGCCAGCATACTGACCAACAAAATGTGCCCGATTCCCATCTTGACGGATCGCCTCAGCCAAAGAACCGCCGGCAGCAGGGGACTCCAGACAAACATCGCAAACAGATATCAATAGATATAAGCCGGTTGTACTGCCAAGAATTGATATTGGTCAATTCCGTTCCCTTTCATCACCGCTACAAATACCAGTTGTATCAGGATGAATAACACAAGATAATCCAAAAAACAGTTTCAGCCCGGCTTTAAGAGTTAATTCCCCCTTTGTAAAATAACCCGATATGAAAATGAAAGCTGGCATATGGAAGAAATAAAATTAAATACACTTTCCAACTCTGGGCTTTTTAAAATAAAGGGCTCGATTATATGACCGAGAACTACTTAAAAAATCAATACTAATTTGGCATGATCGTAAACCCAATCGCGTCCGTTCATTGCCTTCCTCCAACTCCTTTTTTCGTCTGTTGATTGATATCTCTCTTTTTAAGTTACTAAAGTCTATATTTAAACACACGTTTTTTTGAAGAAAAGAAACAGAAATTTTGTAGACGCATCACGCGAAAAAGAAAGTAACTGACAGTCGCTCTTCCGATTGGAAACAAATTCTTAATTCATATGGAGCTTGTTCCTTATTGAAAGTTAACGTTGACGGAGTACTTCTTTAAAGTATTCTGTCAATAAGCCTTCTCCTTTAAATCGATCTTCTAAAACAGGTTGTATCTGCTTTAATTCATTCTTAAGTGTTCCATAGGTATTCGGGAAATATCCTAAGTAAGAATACTTATATACAGGTTCCTCAGGATACAATTCATAAGCACGTTTTAACATAGAAATCCCTTTTTCTTCCCACTGTTCATAGTCGCCAAAATAATAGGGAAACACAGAAATCATATAACCAAAACACCAGAGAAAATCCTCATTCGTCATAAAATGCGCTAAGCCGAAATGTGTAACTTCCTCCAGTAACGACTCTAATTCATCCATATCTACATCTGCATCTGTAATTCCTAGCGGTCCTTGTTCGACTACGACATACCAACAAAAAAAGCCCAGTCGAATCACAGTTTTTAAGTCTATGGGATTTTGTTGCCATGCTTTTAAAAGATATTCTTTTGCTTCATTCCACTTCTCTTGATGCTCTAATCGATCAACTTCAGCCCATGTCCAATCAATCATAATGGTTCGCCACCTACTCCATTTAGTTATTCACTTCATATTATATCAAGTGCCCGATGCACATCTCGATATATCGTGGTCTCCTCCCTTGAATTTGTTGGTTTAGTTTAAAGTCATCCAACAGTTCCATGATTTTAGTCACGAAAAAAGCCCCCTTTCAT
This sequence comes from Exiguobacterium sp. N4-1P, assembly GCF_002214325.1. Lineage (NCBI taxonomy): Bacteria > Bacillati > Bacillota > Bacilli > Caryophanales > Exiguobacterium > Exiguobacterium sp. N4-1P. The sequence continues at coordinate 411,942 of NZ_CP022236.1, read as the reverse complement.
TCACAAATAATGCGAACAAAAGAGAGCTTCATTTTTAAATATAATTGTTGAAGGTGAAACGGACTTCTTTTCACCTATCCCCTTTAAAGCGTTGGTACGACAGGCTTCATGAGACGAATTTCCTCAGCAAGTCTAGTTCTTACTCCCACTCAATCGTTGAAGGTGGTTTCGACGTCACATCGTACAGGACGCGGTTAACGTTCTGGACTTCGTTGACGATCCGGACGGAAATCTTCTCGAGCACGTCCCACGGGATGCGTGCCCAGTCCGACGTCATGCCGTCGATTGACGTAACGGCACGGATGCCGACTGCATAGTCGTATGTCCGCTCGTCACCCATGACACCGACTGAACGAAGTGGTGGCAAGACCGTGAAGTACTGCCAGATTTCACGTTCAAGACCGGCTTTTTTGATTTCGTCGCGGAGGATGAAATCAGATTCACGGACGATTTCAAGTTTCTCATCTGTGATTTCACCGAGGACACGAATGCCGAGACCGGGTCCTGGGAACGGCTGACGCCAGACGATTTCGTCCGACAAACCAAGTTCTTTACCGAGTGCACGGACTTCGTCCTTGAACAACGTATTGATCGGTTCGATCAATTTGAACTGCATGTCTTCCGGCAATCCACCGACATTGTGGTGTGATTTAATCGTTTGTGCCGTATCCGTTCCGCTTTCGATGATATCCGTATAGAGCGTTCCTTGGGCCAGGAAGTCCATATCCGTCAATTTTGACGCTTCTTCGTCGAAGACGTAAACGAATTCGTTACCGATGATTTTACGTTTTTGCTCCGGATCTGAAATCCCTTTTAATTTGTTCAGGAAACGGTCTTGCGCGTCGATTTTAATGACGTTCATGTGGAAGTGATCGGCAAATGTCTTCATGACACTTTCCGCTTCCCCTTTCCGTAAGAGACCGTGGTCGACGAACATACATGTCAATTGGTCACCGATTGCCGCATGAATCAGTGCTGCGACGACAGACGAGTCGACACCGCCTGAAAGGGCACAAAGAACTTTTTTGTCGCCGACTTCTTCTTTAATCTTCGCGATTTCGATTTCGATGAAGTTCTCCATCGACCAGTCGCCTGTACACTGACAGACTTCGAACAGGAAGTTTTTCAAGAGTTCTTTGCCGAACATCGTGTGGTTGACTTCCGGATGATACTGAACACCATACATTTTTAACTCTTCGTTTTTGATGGAAGCGATCGGGCAGGAAACGTTTGTCCCATCGACGACGAAACCGTTCGGAACCGTTGTGACGAGATCACTATGGCTCATCCAGACCGTCTGCTCGAGTGGTAAGTTTGCATACATCGCGGACGGATCGTTCAGCGTCAATGTCGCTTTTCCGTACTCCCGGTGTCCGGCACGCTCGACTGTCCCACCGAAGTGTTGCGACATCAATTGCATGCCGTAGCAAATACCAAAGATCGGAATTCCGAGTTCGAAGATTTCCGGATCACAGCGGTACGCGTCTTCTGCGTAGACACTGCGTGGTCCACCGGAGAAGATGATACCCGCTGGTGCGATGTCTTTGATTTCTGCTGCCGTAATCTTGTGCGAATGCAGTTCACTGTAAACTCCGAGATCACGGATGCGTCGTGTGATCAATTGGTTGTACTGACCTCCAAAATCGAGGACGAGGATCATTTCTTGGTCCAAATGTGCTTCCAAATCTATTCCCGCCTTTCAAGTTTCATGCGTACCCCTATGAAAAAAACCCACTCTTCCCCCATGAATAAATGGAAAAAGAGCAGGCCGCTTCACAAAAAAATGTATACGAAGGGTCTGCTCCTTCATAGTCAGGTCGTTTAAGGTGACCCGGTAGAGACTCTCGCGCCATATCCGCGAGTATATACAAAGGAGATGCATGTATGATTTACGTTGTTCTCATTGTAACTGTATCAATTCAAAAATATCAACCCTCTACGCGACGAATCATATTTTCGAAATATTCACGTTTCTTTTCGAGCGACAACGTCTCACCACCATAAATCATCCGTTCATAGGCATCCGTCAACGGGCGCATCGCGTACGTTTCGTAATACCCATCGACTTCATGTGCAAGTTCCGCGAGCGTCCGTCCATCCTTATAATGGAACCCTTGTTTATCGAGACGTCGGAGCAAGAAGCGATACATCCGTTTGAATCCTTCCGGTCGTTTGATTTGGCTACGGAAGAAGAGAATTGCGGCCGTTCGTCTGATTGGTTTTCTAAACAGATAGAGGAACACAAGACCGAGCAACGCACCAATGATCGGCCAGACGGGAATCGAACGTTTTTCCGCCTGATTCGCTGTCGTCGCTTGGGCGTCATCGAGAAGATTTTCCTGCGGACGGTTCGGTGTTGCCGTTTCCGTATCTGTCTCTGTATCCCGTTGCGGATTTGATTGTTCCGTTTCGTTATCGGTCTCTTGATTGATCGTATATTGCCCTGTACCGTCAAAACTTACAGTCGGCTCGAGCGGTACCCAACCCGGTCCTTCGATGTAGACTTCGACCCAGGAATGGGCATTTTTGTTTCGGACCGTATAACTCGTGACAGCAGAACCGATGACATCGGATTCGCCACCTGTAAATCCTTTTACCCAGCGTGCCGGTAATCCAGCCGCCCGTAGTAACACAGTTGCTGAAGTCGAAAAGTTATCACAATAACCGAGCTTCGTCTCGAACAAGAATTGATCGACATAGTCTTGATCTTCTGCCGGGACAGCAACATCTTCCGTATTGTACTCAAAGTTTTCTTGCTCGAAGTAATTTTCAATCGCTTTCGCGCGCTCCCACGGTGTTTCTTCATCAGCAACGATCTCAGCCGCTAAATCACGAACCCGGTCCGGTAACGTTCCCGGCAGTTGCAGGTAACGATCTTGTTCCATTTCTGAAAGTTTTACCGGTTCATCCGTTTGGAGTAGTTTTTCAGTAAACAGTGGATACGCGTACTGAATCTGATAATTTTGTTGGCGCGTTGCATCGTCAAGATACGAAATTTTTTGATTTTCCGGGTTGATTAAAAGATTTTGTCGTTGATCAGCTGCCGTCAAGCGCACATTATCTCCATTGTAAGGGACAAACGGCAACTCACGAGCCAACTTGAACGTCGCACTCTCTTCACGTGTCTCGACGTCATCGCCAAAGTGCGAGAAGAAACCACGCCCGTTAATCTCCGGACTTGACTCCGATAAAATCCAACCTTTACCGGTGTAGACGTCCTTCGTCTCGACCCGCCAGTAACGATTCCCTTCACTCTCGACTTGAAAAACTTCCCGGTCGTCCATTTGGAATGGACCACCGAGCTGTTCATCGTTCGAGCCGTATCCGACTTTTTGAATCGCATTCGTCGATGTACCTTCTCCTTCAAAACGTGACGTCCAGTCATACCAACTGTTTTGCCACGTCGCTGTGATGACCGGACTTTGTAGTGCCGCAACGATCGTTACACCGATAATCAACAAGGCACTAATCGGCCGAACGTAAGAGGCAGTCGGTCGTTCATTGATTTCTGTCGCATACAACAAAAGTAATGCCAGGAGGATCGGATACAAGATGAACTGGTCACCCGAGTAATCCGTCCATGTGTCACAATAGGCGATGAAACCGATCACACCGACGGTCAACCCAACAACAAATCCTCGATTCGGGAAGGTTCGGCGACCAAGGTAGCCGATTAAAAAGCTAATTAGACCGATCGATAAGGCGAAGGCCGGTCGTCCCGGCAACTCCCCATTGATGACACGTGATACATCATCCGTAATTTCACCTAATAGTCGCCACGGGGCTTCTCCCGGTGTCAAGATGAAGTAAAAAGACACCATCAAAGCAAGTAGACTGCCACTTAAAAACCACCGTCTTCGGACGTGCGATAGCAGGAGTGGTGTCAAAAGAAGCGGCAAGAAAGGAACGATGCTGTCAAACGTCGTCAGTTCCAGTAGCGGGGGCATGAAGCTCGCAAGTAGTAACGCCGCGAGTAAGTTCCAAATCAGTCGTCGACTCATCGGCTCCCCCTCCTTTCCGGCGTATAGACATGCACGGTCGCTTCCTGTCTGATTTTAGACATCCACATTTCGTTATTCGATTCAAGGTCCGGCGTGATGAAGAGGACGTTTCCACTCAGACGTAATGCTTTTGAGGAATACTCCCACGACTCAATGAAGGACCGGGTCCGACTCGGTTGAGCCGTCATCAAATAATGTGTCAGCTTCGCCCCTTCAAGTGGTAGAGACAGGGACTGGACAGCATGACCGACGAGATGGATCCGGTAATTCAAGCGCCGTTTGTTGAGTTGATCGGTCGCATCGGCAAGCATCGAAATGCTCCGTTCGAACTGCGCATCACTCACCGTTCCTTCATCAAAAACAATTGTCGTTTCCCGCTCTTGTTCCCGTTCAAATGTCTTCGTCATCAAACCTTGGCGTTTCGCCGTTGCCTTCCAATCAATCTGGTTCATCCGGTCGCCACTGACATATTCCCGGACTCCAACGACGGTAAAGGATGACTGCCGCAAATCGAGCGAGACGGGCGAAATTCCGCCGTCCCCCCGATCGTCTTCATGTGGCAACTGCGTCGCGAGCCGTGCCGGTTCAATCGCAAGATACGTTTCGACCGGATAGAGTTTTTTTCGCATGAATACACCGAACGGATCCGTGATTTCAATCACACAACCCGGAATCTGATACAGTCCACGACGAATCGATGGAATGACATATTCAATCTGTTCCGTCTTCCGGTAATGGGCACGTAACGAGCGCCGAATGTCTAAACGCTCCGCACTCAACGCTTCCGGTACTTCCTCTGTTACTTCGACGGTCCCGACAAGAAAGGGGTATTTTCGTCTAACTTGTAAAACGACAGGAATGTCCGTCCCGGCAATCAACATTTTATTCGAAACTTCTCGCGTCGCGACGGCTTTCGTCACGGGCCAGATTAAAAAAATCGTCCAGTAGACAGTCAAACCTGCCATGACGTAGAACAGTAACGAGGCTACATTTCCACCATCCACACGGGCGTAAATCCACAATGCCGTGACCATCAGGAGCAGGACGGCATAACGCCAGCCGATTTGCCACCGTTTCATAAAGACTCCACGTCGTGTTGAATCGGCACCGCAACTTCTTTTTTCACCTGTTCCAATACCCGTTCAGCCGACTGTCCGTGGTAGCGAGCATCTGCCGTCAAAATCAACCGGTGTGATAAGACGGGTGTCAACAGGTGTTTCACGTCATCGGGTAATACGAATTTCCGCCCTTCCATATAAGCCCAGGCTTGCGCGACTTTCATTAAAGCAATCGATGAACGCGGACTGGCTCCAAGGTAAAGCGAAGCATGCTCACGCGTGGCCTGGACGAGCTGAACGATATATTTTTTAACCGGTTGTGAAACGTGGACTTCCTTGACTTCTTCCTTCATCCGTAACAATTCGTCGCGCCCGATGACCGATTCGATCGTGTCGATTGGTTCATCGCGTTCGAATCGATTCAGCAACTTCATCTCTTGCTGAAAATCCGGATAGCCCATCTTGACTTTGACTAAAAAGCGATCGAGTTGTGCTTCCGGCAATGGATATGTCCCTTCATGCTCAATCGGATTTTGCGTCGCCATGACAAAGAAGGGATTCGGAAGCGTATGGATTTCTCCGTCCACCGTTACATTTGCTTCCGCCATCCCTTCCAGTAACGCCGATTGTGTTTTCGGAGAAGTTCGGTTGATTTCATCCGCGAGAACGATATTGCCCATCAATGGACCCGGACGATACTCAAATTGACTCGTTTTTTGGTTATACATCGAAACACCCGTTAAATCCGAGGGGAGTAAATCGGGTGTGAATTGAACACGCTTAAAAGTCAGGCCGATTGAGCGACTGAATGCGCGCACGAGCATCGTTTTCCCGACCCCCGGTACATCCTCAAGTAAGACATGTCCTCCGGCAAGTAGCGCTGCTAACGATTGTGTAATAACATCTTCCTTACCGACGATTACTTTTTCTACGTTGTCGATGATTGCTTGAATCTCTCTTGTGTATGTTCGCATTGTCAGGCCCCTTGCTCTTTAGTAGTTGAATTTTCTGACTCTTTCTATCTTCTCATACCCGTAGTCCCTTTGGAAAGGCATATGAGTCTCTCAATACGCACAAAAAAGGGGGCGCCGCAGAGCGACTCCCCCTTTGTGTTTCAGGAACGATTACATGCCGTAAACCGTTCTTGATTCGTGCAGAGTGCACGTAAAACACGGGTACAATCCGTGTCTATAAACTTATTCCGTTCGTCAAGTCCGGTGATCCTCTTCTACTCGAAGCGACATGCGATCGTTCCCTCTACATTGATAATCATTCATGTGCATCACCATCCTTTCATATATTGAATATTACCGAATCTATTCGAAGTTAAACCTTGTTTTTTAATTATTTTTTTCGAAACCGGTAATACGTCGTTGCTAAAGCAAGTGCAAGGACAAGCCCCTTAATAATATTCAATGAGTAATACGGAACAGATAACATAACGAGCCCATTCTCAAGAATCCCGACTAAGCAGGCTCCGACTAATGTCCCGAGTGCGTTCGGTTTCCCTTGTCCGGCAAACGATGAACCGATGAAGGCAGCCGCGACTGCCGGCATCAAATAGCCGGATCCGGCATTAATCTGTGACGATCCAACCTGCGACGCAAGCAGGATTCCTCCGACTGCCGCGAGTAGTCCGGCAATCACATAGGCCAGTGCCCGGTAACGGTGCACCGGGATTCCCGTCAAGTGTGCCGCCTCCGGGTTTCCGCCAATGATGTATAAGAAGCGGCCGTGTCGTGTATGGTTCAAAAACAGATGCGTCACTGCTACGACGGCGAGCATGATTAGGATGATCCACGGTGCCTGACTGATTTTTAGGAAGGACTCCGGAATCATCCCGACTGTCGGTGTTCCGTCGAGACGGGGCATCCCGGCACTGATTGATCCGCCGCCGGTATACGTCATCGCCACCCCTTCAAAGATGAACATCGTCGCAAGCGTCGCAAACAAGTCGGGAATCTTGAATTTGACGATCAATAACACGTTGACCAGCGCGACGCTTAAGGCAATCAAAATCGCCAAGCCGATCGACAGACCAAGCGGAAGGCTGTACCAGACAAAAAATGAGACGACGAGCGAGCTGGCAAAGGTCGCGGTCGAACCGACCGATAAATCAAAACCGTTGACGGTCAGCGAAACGGTCAACCCGATTGCGATGATCGTCACAATCGAGATACTGCGCAAAATATTAATCAGGTTCGCGCCCTGTAAAAAGCTTGGTGCCGTCACGGCAAAAAAGACGATGAGTGCAAGGATTGCGAGGACGATCCCCCAGTCATTCAAAAAGCGTAACAACCGTTTACCGGATGCGTGTCGTTCCGTGTTTGGTTTTGATTCCGTCGTTGGTTCGTGAAGTACCTCGTTCATCAAGTCATCCCCCCTGTCGCATACAGCAGTAATTGGTCTTCCGTCGTCTCCGACGTATTCGTCTCGAACACGATTTTCCCGTCATACATGACATAAATCCGGTCCGTCACCGCCAGCAATTCATCGAATTCACTGGACGCATACAGAATCGCTTTTTGCTGTCCGGCCAGTTGATCGATCACGTCGAAGATTTCCCGTTTCGCCCCGACGTCGACACCTTTTGTCGGTTCGTCGAGCAGCAGGACCGCAGCATCGGCGAGGAGCCATTTGCCGATCGCGACCTTCTGCTGGTTCCCGCCGGATAAGCCTTCCACGCGTTGCGTTTCATCCGTTGATTTGATCGCCAATCGTTTGATGATAGCGTTGGCGGCAGTCCGTTCCTTTCCGGTTTGGACCCAACCGAACCGATTGACGAATTGTCTGAGACTTGCCGCGGTCATGTTTTGATAAATCGGATCCGTGACAAGGATGCCTTCTTTCCGGCGTTCTTCCGGGACCAGACCAATCCCGTGTCTGACTGCCTCGTGCGGCGACCGGATAGTCGCCGGTTCGCCGGCTATCCGAATCTGTCCCGCCACAGTCGGAGTCACTCCGAAAATCGTCTTACAGAGCTCGGTTTTTCCCGCTCCAATAAGTCCGGCAATTCCAATCACTTCACCTGCATGAACCGTCAATGACAGCTGATTGAGTTCACCCGGGACCATCACTTGATTGAGCTCGAGCAACGCTTGCCCGACGGTTCGGGTTTGCCGGTCCGTCTGTTGCAAACGTCTTCCGAGCATCTGTTCAACGATTGTCTCTTTCGTTTGCCCGGCTAATGCTTGGCGGGCGACAAGTTTTCCGTCACGCATGACGGAAATCGACTCACAGATTTCAAATAATTCCTGCAGGCGGTGTGAGATGAAAATCACGCCCAATTGTTCGCGTGTCGCGAGTTCCCTGATGATGCGAAACAAACGTTCCGTCTCCCGTTGACTGAGCGGCGCCGTCGGTTCATCCAGGATTAAAAAACGGCTGTCTTGAACGAGTGCCCGGGCAATCAAGACCAACTGTTTGTGGGCAAGGCGCAGTTCACTGACCCGTTGCCGGACATCAATCGAAGACTGGAGTTTCCCGAGCGCCTCCCGGGCAATCTGTTCCAACCGGCGTTGCCGGATGACCCCTTTGAGCTGTCCGTTCGTCAACAAATCGAGGCAAATGTTTTCCGCGACCGTCAAGTATGAAATCAATGCCGTATCGACTTCTTGGTAGACGATTTCAATTCCCGCCCGTTTCGCGGCACGCGGCGAATCGATCGTCAACGGCACACCTTCAAACGAAATCGTCCCGTCATACGCCGCATGCGCTCCCGCCAATACTTTCATCAGCGTCGACTTACCGGCGCCGTTCGCTCCGACGAGCGCATGAATTTCCCCGCGGCGGACGGAAAAGTCAACAGCATCAAGCGCTTTGACACCGGGGAATTCAATTGAAATCCCACGCATCTCGAGCCGGTTCGTCGCGTCCAGATGCGTCATTTCGCAGCATTCGCTTTCCGTAGTTTTTCCATCCACGGTTCATTGAATTTCTCGGATGTGCTCCAGCCCTTGATGATTGTATCGAGATTGTACATCGTCGTATCGGCTTTGAGCGCCTTTTGCTCGACTAATTTAGCGTCCAGATCAAAGCTGCCCGGTGTTTTTTCGCCGGCCAGTTTTTTCGCCAGCAGGCGCATGTCCGTCTGTCCGATCAAATGCGGATCAACGGCACTCGTCGACACCCAGTTGCTGCCATTCTCACGCATCAGGTTGATGTCCTGATTCGAGACATCGATTGAAATCAACGGGATTTCCTGACGTTTGTTGTCTTTTAAGGATTTATAGGCGCCTTTTGCGACTTCATCCCACGCTCCCCAGACGGCATCGATGCTTCCTTTCGGATATTTCGCGAGAATCGCGTTCATCTTCGTCGCGATATCGCCCTGGACATCCTGGAAATTCGTCGGTCCGACCGTTTCAAGCGTCTTGATTTTGCCGTCCGCTTCATACGTCTTATAGATTTCCTGACGGCGGTCAAGCGGTGCAAACCCCGGACCGAACCACAATTTGATGACCCGGACCGGCTTGTCGTCTTTCACTTTCGTCACTTCATCGAGTGAAAGTTCTGCCAGTTTGTGATCATCCTGGAATGTCTCCGTGATGCCTGTTAACGTCTGGTCCTTTTTCTTCGTCACCGTATCAAACGTCACGACCTGAATCCCTTTGTCGATCGCCGGTTTAATCATGTCGTAGGAATAATCTTCTTTTCCGTGCGAGATGATCAGTCCGTCATAATCCTGCTGAACGGCTTGCGCCACCAGTTCCTTGAACTTGACGTCATTGCCTTCGGAAATGAACATGTTGACCTTAAACCCAAGCGCCTCCCCTTCCGAACGGGCACCGTCTAAAAATTGTTTCGTATGATCATCGGACGCCAGATTGCGGATGACGGCAATCTTGATGTCGCCTTGGACACTTTCCGGCACACCGCTGATTTTTTTCGTCGGTGTCGCTTCACTATTGGCGCAAGCAGCCAGCAAGACCGCCGGTGCGAGTAAGAATGCTAATTTTTTCATCTCGATCTCTCCTGTCTGTTTAGATGACCTGTTGTCCAATCGCCTGTTCGATCGTTTCCACGCTCGGCCGTTCAATGACGCCGAGTTCCGTGATGATCGCCGTGATGAGCTCGTGCGGTGTCACGTCAAACGCCGGATTAAAGACCTTTGTTCCGGCTGGTGCCGTTACTTTCCCCGCCAGTTGTGTCACTTCACTAGCATCGCGTTCTTCAATTTCAATCTCGTCACCTGATAAACTCGTCACATCAAACGTCGACAGCGGTGCCGCGACATAAAATGGAATCCCGAAGGCACGTGCGAGTAACGCCAGCTGGAACGTCCCGATTTTATTGGCCGTATCCCCGTTACGGGTGATCCGGTCCGCGCCGACGATGATGGCGGTGATCTGCTTTTCCTTGATCGTATGCGCGACCATATTGTCCGTGATCAAGGTGACGTCAATCCCTGCCCGTTGCAGCTCCCATGTCGTCAAGCGCGCCCCCTGCAACAAAGGCCGGGTTTCCGACGCATAGACGGATAACGGGATGCCTTGTTCCTTCGCAAGATAAAACGGGGCCAGTGCCGTCCCGTACGCCGCTGTCGCAATCGATCCGGCGTTACAAATCGTCAACACCCGGTCTCCCGCTTGAAACAGCTCCAACGCATGCACACCGATTTGCCGTGACGTCTTGGCATCGGCTTCATAAAGGGCAATTACTTTTTGTTCCAGACGTTTCGGCAGTTCCTCGAGCGTTGTGCTCGAAAGGATAAGCTGATTGAGCGCATCGAGTACGTTCCGCAAATTGACGGCGGTCGGCCGGGTCGCCAGTAACTCCGCCGATACCGTCAACAGTTTTTGTTTGACCTCGTCAAGCGATCCCGTCGTCCGGAACGCTTCCTGCACGAGGACGAATCCACCGAACAGACTGATTGCCGGCGCCCCCCGGACACGAAGTTGTTTAATCGCCTCAACCGCTTGCGCCAAATCATGAATGACTTCGTACCGTTCTTCTTGCGGGAGACGGGTCTGATCAAGGATCTTTAAGCACGCCCGCTCATAGATGACACTACGGATAAACTCGCTCATCGGCTCAATTCCTCCGTCACGTCAAAATTCCGGAGATCGGTAAACGTCTTACATTCGCCGCGCCGTTTAATCAATGCCGTCCCGAGGCGTAACGCATGACGTTTCCGTTCAAGGCGCGTCGCAGCATCCGGAATTTGTTCCAAATCAGCGACCGGTGCCAAACCAATCGTCCGCCGGATCAGTTCACAACCGGCGAAACCGAGCGCGTCTTGGAGAATTGTACTGAGGACATCATCGACAAGCCCGGGTACCGTCCGGAAAGGTTCGACGGCTTCCCGTTCCCACAGTGCCGTGAACGTCGAAGCAAACGTCAGCCAGAACGTATCGATATCCTTCACCCGCTTCTCCCGCAACTCAGCATAGTTCGGATACGCCGCAAAGCAGAGGTGGGCAATGAACTGACCGACATCAAACCCGAACGGTCCGTAAAAAGCGAACTCCGGATCGATGATTTTCGTTTCGCCCGCCGAAGCAAAAATGCTTCCTGTATGTAAATCTCCGTGTAATAAGGCCTCCCCTTTCGTGATGAACAACGTTTCGAGCTTCGCGACTTCCCGCTTCAGTTTTTCGTCCTGCCAGAGCTGCTGTACGTCTGTTTCCAAGCCGCTCTCGATGTTGTTTGTTTCCGCGTCGTAAAACGGATCCGTAAAGATTAACTTTTCCGTAATGTCGCATAAATCCGGGTTGTAATAGTCACGTGCGACCTGTTTTTTTCCGACCGGACCGAGCGCAAAATCTGACGTGAAAAATAACGTCCGTGCCAAGTAAGAACCGACATGTTCTGCAAGGAGCGGGTAGGTTTCGCCTGCGAGCAATCCCGTCCGAACGATTTGCAGGTGCGACAAGTCCTCCATCACTGTATACGCTTCTTCATGACTCGCATGAAAGACCCGTGGAACGAATGGCGTCGCGTATTTTGCGAATTCCTTCAGTGCCAACTGTTCGATCCAGGCCCGCTCGAGTGACAAGGGCCAGCTTTCCCCGACGACTTTTGCATAAGGTAATGCCTGCTTCAAGATCAAACGTTCTTTCCCTGCCTGAATCCGAAAGACTAAGTTCAAGTTGCCGTCGCCGATTTCTTCTGCCGTCGCTTCTTCCTGTCCGATGAGTCCGAGTTCCCGGACACGTTTAATGGCGTCCTGTTCTGTAAATGCTTGATATGCCATCTTGCTTCCCCCTTCATTTCTACACAAAAAAACGCCGCTTTTCGTCATAGAAAAGAGGCGCGGGGTATCATCCGTCCTCTTATCTCTCAGACGAATGTCTGTTGGATGTAGCACCGTGCCGGATGGTCGGTTGCTGCGGCGTCTTCGGGCCAATTCCCTCTGCCAACTCACGATAAGAGTCATATGTGGTTGTTGTGTTCGATGTTGATTCGAATATTACGCCCGTCTTAAATCATCTGTCAATTCCAATTTTTAGTGAAAAACCATTTAAAAGACCGCCATCTATAGAAGCTGATTTCAAAAAAAATAAATTTTCAAAAAATTATTTGACATCACGTCCATCTCATGTAAAAATTGCAATTAGATTTCACAATTTCATCCAATTCTTATCAAGAGCAGACGGAGGGACGAGCCCTATGATGTCGCAGCAACCGACCAGTTGGCACGGTGCTAATTCTTGCAGCTAACACGCTGACAGATAAGAGTCCACGCGCAATTTTTCATGGTCTCTTGTCATTGACGAGGGACCATTTTTGTATTTTTTAACAAGGGAGAGACGACGATCATGGCGTACATTACCGCAACTTACCAACTCGGCGTGACCGATCAGTTACCAAAACGGGCAGAGCAAATCGCCCTCGGTCTGACGGTCGGCTCATGGACCGATTTGAATCACTTGGAACAACAACAGCTTGAATCCTTTAAAGGACAAGTCGTCCATACGGAAGAACACGACGGAAAAGGGTATGTCACGATCCGTTATCCGGAACACAACGTCTCACGAGACTTTTCGGCGATTTTGACGACCGTCTTCGGCAAGCTGTCACTCGACGGTCAAATCAAACTGACGGATCTTCAGCTTCCCGCTTCATTCACACCGGATTTCCCCGGTGCTAAATTCGGCATTGAGGGCGTCCGCCAATTGATCCAAGTCCATGATCGCCCCCTGTTGATGAGCATCTTCAAAGGCGTCATCGGACGGGATCTCGTTTTTTTACGGGAACAACTGGAAGCCCAGCTCGCCGGCGGGATTGATCTCGTCAAGGATGACGAAATCTTATACGACAATCCGCTGACACCGGCACTCGACCGGGCGCGGATTGGACGGGAAGTCCTCGATGCACACTATGAACGGACCGGTAAACGGGCCCTTTATGCGATTACATTGAGTGGTCCGGTCTTCCGCTTGAAAGAGCAGGCGAAACGACTGGTCGAAGCCGGAGCGACAGCCCTCCTGCTCAACACGTTTACATACGGGCTTGATGTCTTGCGGGAACTGGCAGCCGATCCGGAAATCCCGGTCCCGATCTTTAATCATCCGGCGTTGAGCGGTGCCTTGATCGCCAGTCCCGAGTACGGGATTGCCGCCCCGGTCCTGCTCGGAACGTTGCCGCGGATTGCCGGTGCCGACTTGACACTGTTCCCGTCGCCGTACGGGAATGTCGCCCTCGCCAAAGACTTGGCCCGCGGGATTGCCGTCGAAGCGACCCGAATCGGTGAGACCAAAACAATTCTCCCGGTCCCGTCCGCCGGAATCCACCCGGGTCTCGTCGCCCAGCTTGTTCGTGATTTCGGCGTCGATTCCGTCATCAATGCCGGAGGCGGTGTCCACGGTCATCCGCAAGGTGCTGCGGCCGGAGTCATCGCTTTCCGCCAGGCACTGGGCGCAGCACTGGCCGGCGAATCACTGACAAGTGCCGCCCACCGGCACGAGGAATTACGTGTCGCTCTCGATGCTTGGGGGATCACGAAATGACGATCCGGATTTTATGTGACTTTGACGGAACAGTAACGGAGCACGATAATATCATCGCCTTGATGCAGGAGTTCGCTCCGCCGGAAAAATTTGAACCGTTAAAACAAGGTGTGCTCGACCGGTCGCTCTCGATTCAATCCGGCGTCGGACAGATGTTTCAGCTGCTTCCGTCCAGTCAAAAACAGGACTACATTGATTTCTTGATGACACAGGCAGTCATTCGTCCCGGCTTCGACACCTTACTCGCTTTTGCCAAATCAAACGAGATTGATTTTTCCATCGTCAGCGGCGGGATCGACTTTTTTGTCCAGCCGATTCTTGCGGATGTACTGACGGACGAAGCGATTTATTGCAACGGCAGTGACTTCAGCCAGGAGACGGTTCGAATCGAATGGCCGCATGCCTGCGACGCGGCCTGTACAAATCAATGCGGCTGTTGCAAAACCTCGATCGCCCGGAAGCTGAAGCAGAACGGTGACACGATCATCGCGATCGGCGACTCCGTAACAGATTTTGAACTGGCTAAGCAGGCGGATCACGTTTATGCACGGGATTATCTGATCACGCTATGTGAACAGCACGGCATCCCGTATACGCCGTTTGAAAACTTTCATGACATATTGAATCATCTGCAGACAAAGGTGGTGTACACATGACCTTCTTAAAACGATATGAAGAATTACGTGCCGTCAAACAGGAACTTGCAGCACGCGACTGGTTCCCCGGCACAAGCGGCAATCTCGCCATCCGGACAGCCGATCAACCGACTGAATTTCTCGTGACGGCAAGCGGGAAGGACAAACGGCAGGATACACCGGACGACTTCGTCCATGTCGACGCGTCCGGTCAACTGATCGGCGAACAGACGGGTCGTCCCTCTGCCGAAACGTTGCTCCACGTCGAGGTCTTCAACCGAACGACTGCCGGGTGTTCCCTTCACGTCCATACGATTGACAATAATGTCATTTCGGAACTGTACGGCGACCAAGGCGAGATTCGGTTTGCCGGTCAGGAAATCATCAAGGCACTCGGCCGTTGGGAAGAAGATGCGGAAGTCCGTGTGCCGATTATCCCGAACCATGCCGACATTCCGACGCTTGCCGCTGCCTTTGCAGCACATGTACATGCCGAGAGCGGCGCCGTCCTGATTCGCAATCACGGCATCACCGTCTGGGCACCGACTGCCTTTGAAGCGAAAAAACAGTTGGAAGCATTCGAGTTTTTGTTCAGTTACACCTTAAAACTACAAACGTGCCGACAGGCGATTCATTAAAAGGAGGAATTTACAATGGCAACAGTACTTTTCCAACAGACAAACGAACGGTATACGGATCAAAATGAGGTCTCTTCATTCCTTGCTTCACGCGGCGTCTTATATGAACAATGGGACGTCTCGAAGTTACCGGGCGACCTCGTCGAGAACTTTACATTAACGGATGACGACAAACAGACGATCTTAACGACATTCGCGGACGAGATTAAAGATGTTTCGGAACGTCGCGGTTACCAGACGGCTGACATCATCGCACTGTCGGATACGACACCGAATCTCGATGAATTACTCGTCAACTTCCAAAAAGAACACCATCATACCGATGACGAGGTCCGCTTCATCGTCAGCGGCCATGGCGTGTTTGCGATTAAAGACGAGGAGGTCGGCTATTACAACATCGAGCTCAATCCCGGTGATTTGATTTCCGTTCCCGTCAACACGCGCCACTACTTCACGCTCCAGGAAGACCGGAAAGTGGTGGCGATCCGAATCTTCGTCACGACGGACGGCTGGGTGCCGATTTACGAGCGGGACGCCCTGTCTTCAGCAAACTAATTCAGTCCGGTCCGGCCCAAGTCTTCTAGCAATAGAGGACCTGGGCTTTTTTTGTACGGAAACGTCGTCTGACAAACATGTTTGAGGAAAGCGCGTGTACGGAAGCATTTCCTATTCTAGAAACATGCCGTTTGTTTCGTCCATCTCCGATATAATGAAGAAAAGGACACAAAAAGGAGCTGACGTGTATGATGATTCGTCTCGTTCAAGAAACCGACTTACCGGACGTGCTCGCCATATATAATGAAGGAATCGAAGACCGGATCGCGACGCTCGAGACGGATACGAAAGATCTCGCCTTCATGCAGCAATGGTTCAGTGAACGCTCCGAGCGACATGCCGGTTACGTTGCCTATGAAGGGGCAAAGATTCTTGGCTTCATTTCGCTCGATGCCTACAATCCGCGTCCCGTCTATCAGTCCGTCGGCGAACTGTCCGTCTACATCACACGGACCCACCGCGGACAAGGAATCGGAAAACGACTACTCGACATCATCGAAGAACATGCAATCATTCACGGCATGCATAAGCTGATTCTCTTTACGTTCCCCTTCAACCGGATCGGACAAAAACTCTACATCAAAGCCGGATTCCGAATCGTCGGTACCTTTAAAGAACAAGGAATGTTAAACGGGTATTACGTCGATGTCCTGGCCATGGAAAAAATTCTCCCTAAACCGGACCAATGATGTTTTGGATTAAAGGTTCGGCAAATCGGGAATATGAGACGAGGAAGATTCGTACAAGAAAGGAAGATTTCCTGTGAACATCCAGCAAATTCGAAATGCGACACTCGTCTTGACCTATGCCAACCAAGTTTTTTTAATTGATCCTTTTCTCGGTGAAAAGGGTTCGCTTCCTCCGTTCGACCATACACCGAACACCCACCGCAACCCCCTTGTCGACTTACCAGTCGATGTCTCGACCTTACTCGACCCGGATGCCGTCTTCGTGACACATCTTCACGCCGATCATTTCGATGAGGCCGCAAAACAATTGTTACCGAAGACGGTTCCGCTCTATGCCCAAAACGCGACGGACGCCTCTGTCATTAAAGAGGCCGGTTTCACCGACGTTCAGCCGTTCGACCAGGGTGTGACACTCCGTGATGTCAAAGTTTTCCGCACGAACGGTCAACACGGTGTCGGCGAAATCGGACAACGGATGGGACACGTATCCGGTCTCGTCTTTACACATCCCGATGAGCCGACGCTCTATATCGCCGGTGATACGATTTGGTGTGACGACGTCGATTCTGCGATTGATACCTATGCACCGGATGTCATCGTCGTCAATAGTGGTGCCGCCCAGTTCCAGACCGGTGAACCGATCACGATGTCGGAACGTGATTTATTAGCGGTCCACGCGGCAGCGGCTGAAGCGACGATCATCGTCTCGCATCTCGAAGCTGTCAATCACTGCCTGCTCCGCCGCGATATGATCGCTGACTTTTTAGCAGCAAATCATCTCTCCGCTCACTTTTTGATTCCGGACGACGGCGAGACGCTCTCCTTTTAAGTCTCTCCTTCGAGAGTCGTATGAATACAAAAAAACCGGACGTTTTCCGTTTCCCTAAAAGGAAGAGGAACAGCGTCCGGTTTTTTCATGTTCATTCTTGCGGAATGACAAGACCGAGTAATCGGGCAAATGCGATTGCTTGTCCTTCCGTCACGATCGCCCCTGTCAAAAAGCGTGGATCAATCGTAATCCCCGAGACGTCCGCTTGTCGCAAATCGAGTCCTTTTAACGGAGTTTCAACCCACTGGCTTTCCATCAATTCAACATCCTCAAAACGTAAATCGATGAGTTTCCCTTCGAAGAATTGTGTCTCCCGCATCGCCGTCTGCTCGAACGTTACTTGTCGGAGCGATGTCCGAATCACTTGTAAGTAATTCGCCTGGCATGCTTTTACCGTGACATGATCAAGCGTCGTTTCTTCTAATTGAACCCCCGTCAGGCGACAGTCCTGAAACAGAACGCGATGAAAACGACTGTCACGGAACTGACAACCCGTCAAATCACACTGCTCAAATCGGACATTTTCAAATGACGCGCGATCAAACACGAGACCCGCAAATGAGACATTCCGAAAACAG
Organism: Exiguobacterium sp. N4-1P; assembly: GCF_002214325.1. Taxonomy (NCBI): domain Bacteria; kingdom Bacillati; phylum Bacillota; class Bacilli; order Caryophanales; genus Exiguobacterium; species Exiguobacterium sp. N4-1P. Next base: position 394,008 of record NZ_CP022236.1, on the reverse strand, counting down.
ACTTGATTGGCATCGATCCGCTCCGTCAGCTCGATGGGTAACGTTTCTTTTTCATACAGCATTTGATACAAGTACGGATCATCGATTTCGATTTCTGCAAATGTTTCGACTGCTAAATTATTCGGGACATCCGGTAGATGGATCATCGGTTTTTTCTTCATTCTCTCCCAACCCTTCTTCTTCTCAGTCCTTAGTGTACCAAACCTGTTACCTAAATATGACTCAAGAGGATGATTTCTAAAGTCATGCTGCGCTCTAAAAAGTGATGACATGTACACTCTTTTTCAATTTTTGATTTGAGACACTTTGAGACCGTGCTAGAATCAACATAAATAAAATAAGAACAAACGTTCTAAAAGGAGTGATTTTCGTGTCTTCTGATGCGGACTTTCCAAACCAACGTATTTTTTGCGTGGATAGTGTCTCTTTTTATGCCAGTTGCGAGTGCCATTACCGAAATCTACCACCATTAACAACAAAATTAGCCGTCGTTTCCGATTTAAAACGGAGCGGCTCCGTCATTTTAGCGGCGAGCCCTGCTTTGAAGACGCTTGGTATCAAAACGGCAAGTCGTCTCTACCAGATTGAACAACTCCCGTACAAGGAACGAAAGCAGATTCACCTCGTCGAACCACGCATGTTATGCTACATGAAAACGTCGATTCGTGTCCTCGATGTGCTCCATCAATTCGGACCACCGGAAGCAATCCGGGTATACTCGATTGACGAAATTTTCATCGACATGACGGGAACGGAGCACCTCTTCGGTACGGATTTTGAAGCTGCTAACCAATTACAGTCAGCCATCCTGGAACAAACCGGTATTCACGTCCGAATCGGGATTGGTCCTAATAACGTCATCGCGAAACTTGCCCTTGATTTACTCGGGAAAAAACAGGGCATTGCGCGTTGTGGTTATGCTGATGTCCCCCGTCTCTTACATGACTTTCCCGTTCGCAAGATGTGGGGGATCGGTCATCAAATGGAGCACCATCTGAATCAATTAGGCATCGAGACGATCGGCGATTTGGCGGCCGCACCATTAGAAACACTACACGAACGTTTTGGTGTCATCGGTGCCGAACTTTGGCATCATGCATGGGGCATCGATCAATCTCCGACGACGATTGATCCGACCGCTTTATTTCGTCCGGCATCATCCCGACAGAAGACGGTTGGTCATGGCGTGACACTAATGCGTGATTATTACGAATACGACCAGATTCGGCTGGTCTTAAGTGAGCTCGCAAGCGATGTCGCAGCCCGCGTCCGCTTTTCCAATCAACTTGGATGGACGGTTCACTTAGGTGTCCGTTACTCGAGACATATCGTCCGGGCAGGGTTTTCAAAGCAACTCCGTCTCCCTTATCCGACTTCAGACGAACGGATTATCCTGCGGCATATCCTTCAGCTGTTCGAGCCGAACTGGCTCGAACACGAACCGATTCGTTTTTTGTCCGTCTCGCTCGGTCAACTTGTCCCCGACCAAGGTGCACTGCAACTGTCGTTGTTCGAAGACAATACCCGTGTTTGGAAACGCAAACGCTTGTTAAAGGCAATCGATCATGTCAACGTCCGTTACGGGAAGGGAACCATCCGCCTCGCTGTTTCTTTTCTTGATACAAGTGTCGCCAAGCGCCGCCTCCGCTTCGTCGGTGGTCATCCGGGAGGTGACGGCAATGACACGGTATCGTGACCGTGGCAATTTAAAATGGATTCCGTTTTTGATGCCGGAGTACATTCAACTGTTGCGCGACTATTATAAAGATACGCATCGTTTAACACTACCGCCCATCGATGAACAACTTCAAGAATCATGGCAATTCATCCTCGAAGAAGCATTAATGGAAGGAAAAGAACTTGAAATCACGTATTATAAGGAAGGAAGCTATATCACACTGACCGGATTCATCGAACGAATCGAGCGCGAACGAGGACTTCTGTACGTCCGGAGTCAAAATTCGATCGAAATTCCCCTGATGCGACTAGTTCGGATTGAAAACGGGTAGGAGTGACAGTGGGCTTCAATAATGCACTTATCTCTTGAATTATGATTTGAAAGAAGGAATGTTTGTATGTTTGAATGGTTTACTTCACTCCCCGTCGTGATCCAGGCATTACTCGCCGGGATGATGACATGGGGCTTGACCGCACTTGGGGCGGCACTTGTTTTCGTCTTTACGACAATTGAAAAAAAGGTCATGAATATGATGCTCGGCTTCGCCGCCGGTGTCATGATCGCTGCGTCCTTTTGGTCACTGCTCGCTCCGGCGATTGAATTTACGGAACAGGATGGTGGCATCGCCTGGCTTCCGGCTGCAATCGGATTTTTAGCAGGTGGCTTCTTCGTTCGCTTACTCGACTTCGTCACACCACATTTACACTTATCCGCACCACTTGAAAATGCAGAAGGCCCTTCGACCGGTCTTAAAAAGGCAACTCTGCTCTTTTTAGCGATCACCTTGCACAATATCCCGGAAGGTCTAGCAATCGGTGTCGCTTTTGGTGCTGCTGCGTTAAATATGGACGGGGCGACAGTCGCTGGTGCTTTGACGCTCGCACTCGGAATCGGGATTCAAAATATGCCGGAAGGTGCTGCCTTATCGATTCCGCTTCGTGGTGAAGGCATGTCACGCCGTCGCGCTTTCAATTACGGTCAAATGTCCGCTATTGTTGAACCGATTGCGGCAATGATCGGGGCGGCTGCCGTTTTCTTCATTCAACCGTTACTGCCTTACGCACTCGCCTTTGCAGCCGGCGCGATGATTTTTGTTGTCGTTGAGGAATTGATTCCTGAATCACAAGCTGAAAACGGCTCGGATTTAGCGACACTCGGTCTAATGGTCGGCTTTACCGTCATGATGATTCTTGATGTCGCCTTAGGCTAAAAACAAACTGATTGAACAAAAAAAAACTCCTTCATCGCCGGTGAAGGAGTTTTCAGATTGATATTGGAATGACTTTTGAGTCCGTACCTTTCAACGTGTACCTTTAATTATTTTTTGAGGATGCGCATCGCATTTAAAACAGCCAGGACGGTTACACCAACATCCGCAAACACAGCTTCCCACATCGTCGCGAAACCAAATGCACCAAACAGGAGAAACACGGCTTTCACGCCAAGTGCGAAGAAAATGTTTTGATAGACAATTTTTCGTGTCGCACGGGCAACCTCAATTGCTTCGACCAACTGCTTTGGTTCATCTGTCATGAGGACGATATCTGCGGCTTCAATCGCCACATCACTGCCGAGTCCGCCCATCGCGATTCCGACATCGGCTCGTGTCAAAACAGGGGCATCGTTGATGCCGTCGCCAACAAAGGCCACTTTTCCATCCGCTTGCTTCAAAATCAGTTCGAGTTGTTCGACTTTTTGATCAGGTAATAGTTCTGCTGCAACTTCGTCAATCCCGATTTGACGACCAATCACTTCTGCTGTTGCCAGGCGGTCCCCTGTTAACATAATCGTTTTCTTCACACCGAGTGCCTTGAGGCGAACAAGTGCTTCAACCGTGCTGTCTTTAATGTGATCAGCAATTCGGATGTAGCCCAGGTACGTATCATTGCGTGCGACATGAACGTACGTCCCGTCTGCCGTTTGATCAAGCGTCTCATAACCAAGTTCGTTGAACCAACGGGCATTCCCGGCACGAATCGTATCCGTTCCGAAGCGACCGACGACACCTGATCCTGCGACTTCGCGATACTCTTGAACGGATTCCGTCACTTCACCATAACTTGCATATGTCCGTTGGATGGACTTTGCAATCGGATGATTCGAATGCTGTTCAACAAGCGTTGCCACTTTCAATAATTCTTCGTCTGAACAGGCAACCGGGCGGAGTTCCGTCACTTCAAAGACCCCTTCTGTCAAGGTCCCTGTTTTATCAAAAACGACCGTATCCAGCTGTTGTAATGACTCGAGGTGATTTCCACCCTTCACGAGAATCCCTCGTTTTGAAGCGGCACCAATTCCACTGAAGAACCCGAGCGGAATTGAAATGACGAGCGCACAGGGACAACTGATGACAAGAAAAACAAGTGCCCGGTAAATCCAGTCCTCCCATGTCGCACCCGTGACAAACAATGGAGGCAAGACAGCAAGCAATGTCGCAATCCCGACGACTGCCGGTGTGTAGACACGAGCAAATCGGGTGATGAATTTTTCCGTCGGCGCCTTGTGGCGCGAAGCATTTTCAACGAGATCAAGAATTTTTGCGACCGTTGACTCACTATAGAGACGGTCGACTTGAATCAACAGTCGCCCATCTGTATTGATCGTTCCTGCAAGAATCGTATCGTTCGTGCGGACACGTCGTGGTACTGATTCTCCCGTCAAGGCGACGGTATCGATGAATGCTTCTCCTTCAAGGATTGTTCCGTCGAGCGGAATCTTTTCGCCCGGTCGGACTAAAATCCGTTGTCCGACCTTCACTTGTAACGGACTAATCGTTTGTCCATTTTCAAGAGTTGCCGTCTCAGGACGAATATCCATTAATTCAGCAATCGATTTGCGGGATTGATCGACTGCCCGGTGTTGGAAAAACTCACCGACTTGATAAAACAGCATGACGGCGACCGCTTCCGGGTACTCGCCAATTAGAAAAGCACCAACCGTCGCGATGACCATCAAGAAATTTTCATCAAATACTTGTCCCTGACGAATATTTCGGATCGCGTTTCGTAACACATCCCAACCGATTAAGAAGTAAGCCAGCGCAAATGAGATAAGTTCAATTGAGCTCGGTAAAAAGAAGGCACTGATGAAGGCAACCCCACCGATGCTGTATTGAATCTTTTTCATTTTCGTTAAAAATGGACCGTGGTCATGAACATGACTTTCGTCAGATGGAACGTCACGAGAAACTTCGACGTTCGGCTCTAATTCTTGTACCCGTTTGACGACCGCATCGTATGTTGCGTCATCCGGTGCCTCTCCTTGATAAGTGATATAAAGCTTTTGTCCCGTAAAATCAAGATTTGCCGCTTCGATTCCTTCGACAGTCGAAACACCACGCTCGACCTTCGCCGCACAATTGGCACAATCAATTCCTGAAATTCGTAATCGCTCAGTTTTCGTTTCCATTCCTCCACCTCATTCAAATGTTCGTTTGATTATAAGTCCATCCTACTCTTTTTTTATTCATTCGACAAGGTGTTTTCGTTATCGGTCTTGCGCCCGATATTCAGATTAGTTCTATCTCAGAAGAATGAAACATGATATGTTTTTAGATAGTAAAATATAGAAGGAGAATAACATGACTATCATTGAATTACTTAAAGCACTCTTACTCGGTTTCGTCGAAGGGATGACGGAATTCGCCCCTGTCTCTTCAACTGGTCATATGATCATCGTCGATGACATGTGGCTCCAAACAACGGACTTTCTCGGAAAATACTCCGCGAACACCTTTAAGATCGTCATTCAGCTCGGATCAATCCTTGCCGTCATCGTCGTCTTTTGGAAACGGTTGTTCAGCTTAATCGGACTCTATAAAATCGAAGGCGAGCATGATGCGACGGGCACACACAAATTAAAACTGCGTCACGTCTTAATCGGACTGCTTCCTGCTGCCGTGCTCGGTTTATTGTTCGAAGACTTCATCGATGAAAATCTCTTTTCGATTGATACCGTCATCATCGGTCTCGCTGTCGGTGCCATCTTGATGATTGCAGCAGATAAACTCGGTCCAAAAGAACCGAAAACGACGACACTCGACCAAATTACTTACCGTCAAGCAGCACTCATCGGATTGTTCCAATGTATTTCACTTTGGCCAGGATTTTCGCGTTCCGGTTCAACGATTTCCGGCGGTGTCTTCCTCGGGATGAATCACCGGACGGCGGCTGACTTTACGTTCATCATGGCCGTACCGATCATGTTCGGGGCCAGTTTCCTCTCGCTCGTCAAAAACTGGAATTACATCGAAATGGCTCACCTCAATTTTTACATCGTCGGTTTTGTTGCATCGTTCGCGTTTGCGCTACTATCGATTCGTTTCTTCTTGAAACTGATCAATAAAATCAAACTTGTTCCGTTTGCGATCTATCGCCTTGTCTTAGCTGGGATTCTTGCAATCGTCGTTTACATGTAAGAAACAAAAAAACTATCAGTTTTTTGCTGATAGTTTTTTGTTTTTTTGAAACTTATTGAAACCGTTTAGGGTATATAGTAGATGAGATACAGAAAAAGGAGTGAACGAATTATGGCACGTAGAAATCGTGGGGGTTCTAAATTACCTCTCATCATCGGAATTGCTGTTGTTGTCATCATTGCATTTTTAGCAATCGGACAATACAACAGTCTCGTAAACGTCGAAGAAGATGTTTCGAACAAATGGTCACAAGTCGATAACCAAATTAAACGACGGGCGGATCTCATCCCGAATCTCGTCGAGACTGTTAAAGGTGTCGCTGGTCAAGAAGAAAAAGTTTACGGCGATATCGCAGAAGCACAAGCCGGCCTTGCCCGCGCTGCTTCGACAGAACAACGGATTGAAGCCGACCAGCAAGTCACGTCTTCTCTCCGTGGATTAATCGCCTTACAAACGACGTATCCGGACCTCAAATCAAGTGAACGATTCCAATCATTGATGGATACGCTTGAAGGGACAGAAAACCGTCTCGGTATCGCACGGAAAGATTACAACGATTCAGTCACACTCTACAATAAGAAACGTCGCAGTTTCCCAACTTCGCTTTATGCTTCGGCGTTTGGTTTTGATAAAAAACCATACTATGAAATTTCAGAAAGCGACCGCGAAAACCCAACGGTCGATTTCAACAGTGATTCGAAATGATTTGGCGAAGAACGCGCCTCCTTTTGAGTGCGTTCCTCGTTTTCTTCCTTCTGACTCCGACTGCCGAAGCCGTATCAGAACGCACGGGAGCCGCTTTCTTCATCCAAGATGATGCAAAGTTGCTGACCGCGTCGGAAGAAGCGGAACTCGCTCGTCTTGGTCAGGAACTCGAACAATATACGACCGCACAAGTCGTTTTAAAAACTGTCCCCGACTTAAAAGGACAGGACTTGAGCACGTATGCGAATGAAACCTTCCGTGCCCAAGGGATTGGACAAGAAGGAAAAGATAACGGTGTCATGGTGATCGTGGCACCAAACGAAAAAAGCCGGAATTTCCGGATTGAAGTTGGCTACAAGCTTGAGGGTGTCCTGACCGATATCACGGCAGGCCGGATCCTCGACCAATATGCCGTTCCTTATCGTGACGAAGGCGATTACGGAAAAGCAGCTTCAGAAACCTATAAAGCCGTCATCAGTGTCGTCTCGAAGGAACAGTCACTCGAATCACAAGATCCGCCTAAAGCGAATGCTGAAGAGGGATTGAGTCTTTGGGTCAAAATCGTCATCGGTGCAGGCCTTGTCCTGTTATTGTTCTTGGATATGAAATTTACAGGTGGCATGTTCTTCTTCGCAATCATCAACATTCTGTCAGCCGTTATGCGCGGCGGTGGCGGTGGTGGTGGTGGAAGTCGTGGTGGCGGCGGTAGTTCCGGCGGCGGTGGCGCAGAAAGGTAGGAACAATAATGAACGGATTATACATGGTTCTTATTTTTTACGGCGTGATGACCGTCGTCGGCTTCTTCTCGATGTGGTCCGATAAACGTCGCGCGAAACAACACGCGCAACGGACGCCGGAAGCTACATTGCTTTGGATTGCCTTTCTCGGAGGTGCGCTCGGTTCATTACTCGGGATGCAACTCGTACGTCATAAAACACGCAAACCGAAATTCCAGTTACTTGTCCCGCTTGCTCTTTTGTTACACGCGACGGGCTGGGTTTTGTTCATGACAGCATGATCGATCGTTTTACTTTTCGTTTCAATCACCCGATAAAGAAGATAGAGGATTCGATTTTCTTCGAATTCTCTATCTTTTTTTAGTTTGGTCAATAGCGTATTAAATGTTTGAATTCAGGTTACATTTCAATTATCTTTGGGTAAAGTATTTAACCAATTTAATAAATACATCTTTTTTTAGATGTATCTCTCTACAGGAAAGGTGGAAATCATTTTATGTGGCATCCTTGCGCCGAATGTACGACAACGATTCGTTTTATAGAGGCCGGCTCCTTACATATCCAGTCGAGCATCCCTCAAGTTTATTCGTACACATCGTTTAACCAGTTAGAGGAGCTTCTTGAATCAACGTTACAGATTAATGATGTTCCCGTCTCATGTCGAAAAGATGGATCGCGCTTTTCTACCCCAATGCTTCTCGCTTCTGTTCTACTCGAGCAATTACGTCATCGTCAAGCCATCGACTTCATCCAAACAGGTAACATGACGAGTCACCTGCAACCGATTTACGATATTCAGGCCAACACGCTGTTCGCGAATGAGGCACTCCTTCGCGCCGCTGATCACAATGTCTCGATGTCACCAGGTATTCTTTTTTCGACTGCTTCAAAGATGGGACTCCACTCACGACTTGATCAACGCGCACGCGAAGAAGCGATTCGCGCGACACATCATATTGGCGGAACAGAGAAAACGTTCATCAATTTCCTTCCCTCGACGATTTATAACCCAGAATACTGCCTTCGTCATACGTTCGAAATCGTTGAACGATATAATGTCGACCCGAGTCGTCTTGTGTTTGAAGTCGTCGAAACGGAAAAAATTGAAGACGTCAATCACTTGAAACATGTCTTCGAACAATATAAAAAACAAGGGATACAAGTCGCGCTTGATGATGTCGGCGCCGGCTTCTCGACACTCGATATGTTGACGTTGTTGCAACCGGACTATATCAAAATCGATCGGTCTTTCATCTCGAACTGTGATACGGTCGCAGAAAATGAAGCCTTCTTACGAAAAGCTCGCCATCTTACGAAAGAAATGGGAATCAAGATTTTAGCAGAGGGCATCGAACGCGAGGAAGAACTCGAGCTTTGCCGGCAGCTTGGTTTCGATCTTGGCCAAGGATATCTGCTTGGTCGCCCTGCACCTTACGCACAATTCGCAAAGGCACAATAACAAGAAAAACAGCCCCCATTTTTTAAGCAGGGGCTGTTTTTTCATGAAGTTGTGATGATCTCGACATCATTTTGCTTAAGCACGCCCAGTAAACGTGCTGGCGATAAATCCGTCTCAATCAACTGACATAATGGTTCTTGTCCGATTCGTGCTGCCAACTGACTAAGTTCTACCGATGTCAGTCCTAAATCAAGACTCGTTATCGGTTGTCCGTTTTTTTGTAAATACGTCCGCAACTCGTTGTATGCTTCACTTTCACTTAACAACTGCTCCTGGACCAAGAGACCATATCCGACCTTACTTCCGTGTAAAATTGAATGTGTTGATGCAAAAGGAGACATCGCATTATGGACACCATGACCAATTGCCCCACGCGTCGCATCATCACCAAACCCGCCGACACTACCCGCTAACGGAATGACGGTTTCCACCAAGTGTTCGATGCTGGACGGATACGCCCGAAAAATCTCCTCGCTGATTGGTGTTTTTAAGATGAGGTCTTTGCACTGCTCCGCAACCCGTAAAGCCATTTCAATGATTGGATTCTCCACTGTGATCCCACTTAAAGCACGTGCCTCATACCATTTTGCAAGTGTGTCTACGAGACCCGCGACAAAATAATCATAGGGGCTCGCCGACAGAATCCGATGGTCGAGTAAAAGTGCCTCGATGACAACCGGCAGCGTATCAAAACGAAGATATTGACCTTGCGTGTCGTACATGACGCTAAGTGGCGTCCACGGCGCACAATTCGAGACGATCGTCGGAATGACAATCAAAGGTCGGTTCAATTGAACAGCAACTTTCTTTGCCGTATCAATCAATGATCCGCCCCCTAACGCAACGATAACGTCATATGTCGCACATGCCTTGACTAATTCCGCGACTTGAAAATCCGTACAATGCCCTTGAAACAGGACTTTCGGTAATGCTGGCAAGTAAGGATTCGCCGCTTGTAAGGCTTTTGCTCCGTGTAGTAGCACGCCACTCCGCTTCCCAAGCAACGTGTCAAGCTGAGATACGGCTTCTTTTTCATGTATGTATTGCAAAACTGCTTGACGAATCATCTAAATCCCCTCATTCCATTATTTGTTATTGCTCAGTATACGCAGACTGTTCCTTTCTTACAACCCCTCATTTCATTCGATTTTCATACTGAATAAGCGTACACTTATGAAGATAAAACGATTACATGAAGGAGGACTTCCACTCATGCAACACGTCACACTCAACAACGGTCTAAGTATGCCTCAACTCGGTTACGGTGTTTTTAAAGTACCTGAAGAAGAAGTGTATCAAGCAGTACTGGAAGCGTTACGTGCCGGCTATCGTTCAATCGATACGGCGATGATTTATGAAAATGAAGCAGGTGTCGGACGCGCATTACGTGACTCTGGAATTCCGCGCGAAGAAATTTTTCTGACGACGAAAGTTTGGAATGCGGATCAAGGATATGCAGAAACGCTCGCAGCCTTCGAAACAAGCCTCACTAAACTCGGGGTCGATTATGTCGATTTATATCTTATCCATTGGCCGATGCCGAACGAAGATCGTTACGTGGACACATGGCATGCGCTCGAAGAACTGTACAAGCAAGGAAAAACGAAAGCCATCGGTGTTTCGAACTTCCATATCCCCCACTTAAAGCGGATTCTGGAAGAAGGAACCGTCGTACCTGCTGTCAATCAGATTGAATTACATCCGTTCTTAAGTCAGGAAGAAATTCGGACGTTTTGTAAGGAACACGACATTTTAGTTGAAGCATGGAGTCCGCTCATGAAGGGACGCGACGCCTTGACTGAACCTGTCATCACGGACATCGCGACGACAAAAGACAAAACACCAGCCCAAGTCATTCTCCGCTGGCACATTCAACACGGGATTATCGCAATTCCGAAATCGGTCACGCCGAGTCGAATTCGTGAAAACCTGGCAGTCTTTGACTTCGAACTTTCAGCACCTGAGATGCAACAACTTGATGCGTTAAATCAAAATCAACGAACCGGTTCGAATCCGGATGAAATGCATAAAAAATAATTAAAAAAGGGAGGGGCCGTTTTCGGCTCCTCCCTTTTAGTAACTTTTTCAAGAGCGGATTAACGATCGAGATTGTTTCCGTGATCTTGCTCGGCTACATCATCCGAGTGTGACTGCGTCTGTTTCTTATTTTCTTCATCACGCTCAGAGTCGAGCCGTTTGAAATCGTCATCGCGACGCATCGCAATGTCCGGCTTGCGGTCCTGTTCTACTTTTGCCCGATTGATGGCTTGTTCGTCTTGCGGCATCTGATCCGTTCCGGCTCGGTGTAAATCAACTTCGGCATGTTCTTCCTTAGAGTCCCGATCGACATCAAGCGTATTCCCTGAACCGAGTTGGGCATTTGAATTTGCAGCGCTCGATGTGTGCGTCTCATCATAACTGCCGTAACGGACTTTGACATCTTCATGTGTATTGTCCGTATTCAAATGCGGATCAAACTGAATATCCTGAACCTCAATCAGAAGTACGAATCCGCCGCCTTCGACTTCGACTTTACGTTCTTCTACATCTTCTGCAGGTAAATCAAGTGAGTCGAACAACTGATCGACTTCTTGATCGCGCCCTTTGTTGCCGCGGATCCGATCCATCCAAGATGGTTTTGTCGCCGCAATTTCCGCGTCCATTTGACTGCGGACGAGTTCGATATCTGATTTTTCCTTGACGATGACATAAAAATCTTCTTCACGGTGCCCCTGAATATGCAATTCATCCATTTTCGAGATTAACTCTTCTTCCGAGTAATACGTACCGATGTATTGTTTCGTTTTCATATGAATCTCCCCTTATGTTCGTTTTGTCGTACAACGTATCCTTATAAGGAGTATTTCCTGTTTCTCTGTAAAATATGCCAACAAGTCGGCTCTTCCATAAAAAAATAATCTATTTGACATGTTTATTCGCCAATCAGCTTTAATCCGACCGTCGCACTAAGAATCAGACCGATACATACTATCCGCTTCCAGTCTTTCGCTTCCTGATAAAAAATCATACTCAGTACTGTTCCACCGGCTGCCCCGATTCCTGTCCAGACAGCGTAAGCTGTTCCCATCGGCAATCCGTTCATCGCAAGTGATAGGAATAGGAAGCTCAAGCCGAATCCGCCAAACATCAATAGACCATTCTTGAACGTTTTGTGTTGATTAAACGTATTGATGAAGACAACACCCAGCATTTCAAACAATCCGGCAATAATGACAAATAACCAACTCATTCTTCCACCTCCCCACTGACTAATTTCAATCCGATGACACCCATCAACAGCACACCAATCAATCCTAACTTCATGACTGACGCACTTTGGTCAAATAAAATGATGTCCAATATGACCGTCCCGACTGTTCCAAGGCCGACGAAGACCGCATAAACTGTTCCAACCGGCAAATGGTTACTCGCCTTAATCAAGACAGCAAAGCTGATGATGATGCTGATGATTGTTCCCATCCATTCAAGTACGCTATCTGCATGTTTCAAACCGACTACCCATGCAACTTCAAAAAAGGAAGCCACTAGAATTCCTAACCAGTATTTCGTCATCACTTTTCCTCCTAACATTCATCCTAAAAAATAAAAAAAGCCCGGAAGCAGGCGTCTAGACGCTCTACTCCCGGGCTTTTATCCCTCCGTTGCATGAGGTGTACTCATGTGCCTCCCTCGGTCCAAGTCTACGTTGCCGTACGGAACCCTAGAGGCTAGCTATTTCGTTCGATGTCTTCACCCTAGCACGCTTGATTTTACGTGTCAAACAGGAGAATCCACTACCGTTAGCCAATATAGATAAGTGAATCAATGAAAGAGGAGGGTCTCATCATGCGCTACAAAATCAACGATCAACTTCGGATTCGACGTTTCACACCAGAAGATTTGGAAGCTGTCCATTCCTATGCCTCACAACCAATCGCCAGTCAGTATCAGTCGTGGGGACCGAACTCTGAGAGTGATACGAAACAGTTTTTACACGATGCACTTGAAAGTGAGCTCGAAAGTCCACGTCGTCGCTATGTCTTCGCCGTCACCTCTCCTGACGATCATGTCATCGGCGCGGGAGAGCTCATCGTCACCGACACAGAACATAAAATCGCAGAAATTGGATATATTTTATCGCCTGACGAATGGGGCAATGGTTACGCGACATCGATTGCAACATTTTTACTCGAATTCGGCTTCGAAAAATTAAACTTACATCGCATCACGGCAACATGTGATCCGCGAAATGTCGCTTCGGAGCGTGTCTTGCAAAAGGTTCGGATGACGCGCGAAGGTTTGTTACGGGAAACTGTTTATTTAGAACACCACTGGCGCGATTCGTTGATTTACAGCATGCTCGACTGGGAGTGGCAGATTGATCACGAAGCAGAATAACTTCATTTCACCAAAAGAGATGGTCGAATTTCTAGCGAAATTTGTCCGTCTCTTTTTTGATTTATTCACGGCGGAATATGTCCTACGAAATCGTTCCCATAATTTAGTTCATTTTTACTATTTCTGATATCCAGCTCTTTTTCCAAAAAGAAAGTGCTAAACTTATCTTTAGACATGCTAAATTACAATTTTAATGATAGGAGCTCAATGAATGAAATCTTATAAATATTGGTTTACGAGTATCACGGCATCTGTCATGTTACTCGGGTCTCTCCCACTACAAGGCCACGCGGATACGAATCCGACACCAACGGAAGTGACAGAACAAACAGAAACAGAACAAGCAACCGGAACGCAGTACACACTTTCCGAAACTCCTGTTTTTGAGACTGCTGACGAGACGACTCTCGTCAAGACGTTACCAGAAACGACCGCCGTCGAAACCTTTGGCACAGATGGTCTCTTTACACGCATTTCAATCGACGGCGTCTATCGCTTCGTCAAGACAACGCAACTTGCAAAGCAACCGGTTTATCAAAAAATCGATTCGCAATACATAACAGCACTCGCGCCTTCCTATACGACTGCTTCAATTGATACGCCGACAGGAAAATCAATCACTCCAAATACGTTAATCGATACGTACGGGACATCGGGTGACTTCACGCGGATTAAACAAGGCGACGTTTACGTCTTCGTTTCAAGTAAATTCTTAAGTAAGACACCTGTTTATGAAACGACGGGCACTCAATTCGCCCAACAACAAACTGTGATTTATACAGATGCCGATACGACAAGTAAACAACTTGGGAGCTATTCTTTAAATGCTACCGTCAAAACATACGGGACATCCGGCACATTCACCCGTGTCCAGTTCAATGGTGTTTACGGCTTCGTGCTTACAAAACAACTCGGTTCAAAGGAAGTTGAATCGTATCCGCTGACCGGGAAAAAGTACGCCCAACAAACGACATCCATTTACGACAAAGCAACAACAAGTTCGGTCATCGGGACGCTAGCACCGAATCAATCGGTCAATCTTTACGGGACATCTGGTCTTTATTCCCGCGTCCGAATCAATGATACCTACGGATACGTATTGACGGCGCACCTCGGCGATTCCGTTGTCTACGCAAAGACCGATCGGCTTTACGTCCAAGATACGACACCGATTCAGGTAGAGCCAAACAGTTCGAGCACCATCTTGAAGCACCATAAACAAAATACACTTTTGACGATTTACGGGACAAGTGGTGCCTACAGCCGGATCATCTTCCGTGGTGAATACGCGTACGTCTTGACGAGCTCGCTCGCGAAATCAAAAGTCTATGCCAAAACAGATCGCCTGTACATCCAAAAAACGACACCGATTCAGGTAGAGCCAAACAGTTCGAGCAGCGTCTTGAAGCATCATAAACAAAATACACTTTTGACGATTTATGGCACGAGCGGTGCCTACAGCCGAATCATCTTCCGCGGTGAATATGCATACGTCTTGACGAGCTCGCTCGCGAAATCAAAAGTCTATGCCAAAACGGATCGCCTGTACATCCAAAAAACAACACCGATTCAGGTAGAGCCAAACAGTTCAAGCAGCGTCTTGAAGCATCATAAACAAAATACACTCTTGACGATTTACGGGACGAGCGGTGCCTATAGCCGGATCATCTTCCGCGGTGAATATGCATACGTCTTGACGAGCTCGCTCGCGAAATCAAAAGTCTATGCCAAAACAGATCGCCTGTACATCCAAAAAACAACACCGATCCAGCAATCCCCAAGCAGTTCAAGTACGGTTCTTAAGCATCATCAAAAGAACACGCTCTTGACGATTTACGGGACGAGCGGCGCCTATAGCCGAATCATCTTCCGCGGTGAATATGCATACGTCTTGACGAGTTCGCTCGCAGCAACGAAAGCAGATCTGTATGCGACGACAGGGACACGTTACGTGACCGAAGACAAGTTGGTCGTCCATCCAAAAGCCAGTCTTAGCGGAAACATTGGGACACTGAAAAAAGGAGCACTAATCACGACCTATGGAAAAAGCGGTTACTACACACGCGTCAAAATCGGATCACGCTTCGGATTCGTTGACTCAAGTCGGCTCGGTTTAAATAAACCGACGTCTAAAGCCAAAGTCGGGACCGTCTTTTACGTCCATTTCAACCAGACACCACTCTTTTCTGCTGACGTCGCCTACAGTCGTCCGGCGAGTCACTTAAGCAAAGGAACGAAATTGATCGGGTTAAAATCGATTGATGATGACTTTTGGCAAGTCCGTCTACCGAATGGTCAAACGGGTTACGTCCTCAATCCTTATATCGGAACGAGCAAACCGGATATGCGGTATAACGAGCAAGCCATCAATCGTTCAAAAGTCTATACGGTCAAAGCAACGACTTCATTTTATGACACACCTGCCAGTCCAAAAAGTGCCGGGTTGGTCGAAAAAGGCAAGCGTGTGTATCCACGTTACCGCGTCGGTAATTTCTATGTCATTCAGTCCGGCTGGACGCCCGTCTACATCCCGGTGACGGCCCTTACAGTGACGAGCGAAACAAAAGTTGACAAGAAAAATAATTCACGTGGCGAAAAGTTGATTCAAGCTGCTGTTGCCCATATCGGTACTCCGTACACATGGGGATCACAAAACGTGGCGAATGGTGGATTCGATTGTTCCGGATTGATTCATTATGCGACGAACCAAGCCGGAAAATACGGCGGACGGACGAATGTCCGCGGTTACTGGTACGGAGCGTTCTTTACAAATCAACGCACAAGTATCAGTTCCGGAAAACGCTCGGATATCGTCTTCTTCGAAAACACGTATACGGATGGCCCCTCGCATATCGGGATCATGTTAGATAGTAAACACTTCATTCATGCCGGAGGATCACAACTGCAAATCAGTTCAATTTACGAGCCGCACTGGCGTGAGCACTTCCTCGGTTTCAAATCAATGTAATGATTAAAAAAACGGACCTTCCCTAACCCGGGAGGTCCGCTTCTTTTAGCTAACATTAAAATGTCATTTCCGCATATTTCGTAACTTGGCGATCGATTAAGTACAATTCGATTTGCTCGCGATACGCTTTATAGTGGTCTGACGCAATATGCGCTTCTAACGCTTCTTCATCTTGATAGACTTCATACAGCATGAACTGATGTTCATCTTCAATCGATTGATGTAAGCTATAACGCAAGCACCCCGGCTCGTTTTGTGAAGCTTTGTAGACCGTACTTAAAATCGGAAAGACTTGATCGGCTAAACCTGCTTTGACTGTGATGACCGCGTTGACAATAATTTCTCCCATGACTTGTTTTCCTCCTCATCATTCATTACTCCTATCTGTACCCGTTTTATAGAAAGTCATACCTCAAAAACCTGAAAGGATGATTATGATGCAACAGCAACTCTTCACTCAACTCGATCAACTCGAACAACAAATCATTGAAAGACGTCGTGATCTGCACCGTCACCCGGAACTCTCTTTTCAAGAAGTGCGGACACCAAACGCCATCGCCTCATTTTATGATGAGCTTGGTCTCCCTTACCGCAGGAACGTCGGTGGTAGCGGGATCGTCGCGACCCTCAAAGGAAAACATCCTGGAAAGACCATCGCCATTCGGGCCGATTTCGATGCCCTGCCACTGCAGGAGGAAACGGATCTCGCCTTCCGTTCGATTCATCCGGGTGTCATGCATGCGTGTGGACATGACGGACATACGGCGATTGCACTCGGTCTTGCCTCGGCCTTTACAGCACTGCAAGAAGACCTTCACGGAACAATCGTATTCATTCATCAACACGGGGAAGAAGTCTTCCCGGGTGGTGCCATTCAAATGATTGAAGACGGCTGTCTTGACGGGGTCGATGCAATTTTCGGTACGCATCTCGAAAATGACTTACCTGTCGGAACAATCGGCTATCACGCAGGACATACGCTGTGCGCCATCGATGAATTCGAAATCGTCGTCCACGGACAGGGTGGTCATGCGCAAGCCCCTCATAAAACACAAGATGCACTCGTCGCCGGGGCACAACTCGTCTGTAATCTCCAACACCTCGTCAGTCGGCGCGTTGATCCGTTTTCACCTGCCATCATCGCAATCGGTTCATTCCACGCCGGAACGGCTCCGAACATCGTTACTGGTGAGGCACGGATTGTCGGAGAAATTCGAACATTTGACGAAGCGCTGCGTCACCAGTTACGACAGCAGGTCGATTTGGTTGCCCGGACGACGTGTGCCGGAATCGGTGCGAGCTATTCCATCGACTTTACGACGGGTTATCCTTCCCTTTGGAATCATCCGGTAGAAACAAATCTCGTTAAAGAAGCGACGGCTTTCTTAGGTGAGGCATCTGTCAAAGAACTCAAACCGATGATGGCAGCCGATGATTTCGCCTATTATTTAGAGCGTATCCCAGGAAGCTACTTCTTTACGGGGTCCGCCAAAACGGATGGGAGTACGATTTATCCGCAACATCACCCGAAATATGAAATCGATGAACAGGCATTGCTTATCGGCGCAAAAGCCTTAGGTGCAACCGTCCTTCATGCTTTAGAATCTTAAGGATTGACTTTGTCGTTTTAGAGATGCTATTATCACATCAATGATAACGAATTTAATCAACTTCATATAACACTTATCAAGAGTGGACTGAGAGATCTGGATCGATGACGTCCCAGCAACCTGCCTTCAGTGGCAAGGTGCTACGACCAGCAAAGCGCAAGCTTTGGTTGATAAAAAGCGACGACTCCTTTTGCAACCAAGCAAAGGAGTCGTTTTCGTTTTCTCGCTGTCAGAGCACGAATGATTATAGGGCGACTACCGCCAGCGGAAAGGACGAGATATAGATGGAAAAAGCAACATTCGCAGGAGGCTGTTTCTGGTGCATGGTGACACCATTCGAAGAACTGCCCGGTATTCACGGAATTGTTTCCGGTTATACAGGAGGACAAATCGAAAATCCGACATACGAACAAATAAAAACAGGCACGACCGGTCATTCGGAGGTCGTCGAGATTACATTTGATCCAGCGTTATTCTCATACGAGCGGTTACTCGAACTTTACTGGCCGCAAACGGATCCGACTGACGCCGGCGGACAGTTCCAGGACCGTGGGACACAATACGCACCTGCCATCTTTTATCATACGGAAGAACAGCGCCTTGCTGCGATTGCTTCACGTGACGCGCTTGCTGCGAGCAATCGCTTTAAGCAGCCGATCGTCACACGAATCGAAGCGGCACAAGCCTTCTATCCAGCAGAAGACTATCATCAAAACTTCCACAAAAAGAATCCGGAACACTACAAAAAAGACCGGAAAGCATCCGGTCGCGATGAATTCATCGATGTGGCTTGGAAAGAAGAAGTATCTGTCTAAACTAAAAAAGCCCGCTTCGTGCGGGCTTTCAGCATGTAGACAAACTCTTATGAAGAGTGACTATGCTATAACAAGAGGCAATCCGTTCGCGTTTCCCTGTCTCATCTCGTCTTCAAAGCGATTCGAGACAGACTGTGCTCTAACACTACTCTATGATTTTCTCTGCGGTACACCCTGAAAGCTTCGTTTTTCGTTGACTCCTACGGGAAAAAGCGCGTGAACACGCGCTGCCAAGAGGCTGGCAAGACCCTGCTCGTTGTCCGTGAGGATCAAGGAGCAACGGCTTGCGCCTCGCCCGAGGAAAGCAACGAAAAAGGAAGAAGCTTCCCCCCCACGTTCCTTTGTCTGCATGTTTATGTAGTCAAAAGTTTTCAATTGTCTTTTTGATAAGGTAGCCTAAAAGGTTTTGATTTCTGTCGACTCTAGTTATTCATCACATTCATTAATGTATCCTTATGGTGACGCGCTAACTTGATCAATTCAAAATCGCCCGTACTAATTTTGGCTTTGAGGGTTTCAACTTCCCCCCATGCTAACTCATACTGTTTTTTATCAATGACACCTTGAGATAAAGCATCTTCCAGTTCATCAGTATCCATTATGTACATATCACCAGACGGTAGCAGAACGATGTCTAAAAATAAGTCCTCCCACCACGGACTTCCATTAGTAAAACCATTCTGCAAACAAATATCGATATACCACTGCACAATATTTCCACTCGCATCGAACATCGTTGTAACAGCATGGTGTGCATTTGACGGGAACTGTTGCAGCCACATGTAACCATCATCCAAAATACAGACATGTCCCTTTTCATAATGAACGTTCAAGGGATGCGATACTTGAAGGGCATGCAATAATGTTACATGCCCTTCAAACTCTTCTGTCTCGATTAATGACTGTGCGTACGCTCTCTCGGTGATTCGCTTCCAATTCTCACGTTTTCCATCTCTTCGCTTTAGCATCTTCACACGCCCCATTCAACCATTACGATACCTTTTCCGACAACTCATCCGAAGATTCGATTTCTACGACTTGATATCGTTTCAACACAAAAATACCGGCTAGCATCACAAGCAATCCAGTGACTTGTCCGAGCGAAAGCTCAAGTTCCGGTAAACCGAACCAACCGAACAAGTCGACACATAATGCAAAACTCAGTTGCGAAATCAAGACGACCGAAATCGCAATCGATGGACCGAGCAGCTGAATCCCGCGCATCACACAAAATACGACACCGACACCGACCAGACCACCGAATAAATAAAGCGGTTCGACCGTTTGAATGTTCGAGAATGTGCCACCCCGAAATACGAGTAGCGCAAACAGTGAACCGATGAACCCGACAAAAAAGACGAGGGTCGTCGTCGCCCATGCCCCGAACGCATGACTCATCTGTGCATTCAATACCGTCTGTAAACTAATCATCATTCCTGCCGTAATCGCACAAAACATACCTAGTCCCACGCTAGCCCCTCCTTATTCGTAACTATTGCCATTCGCTTTTTCTTTAATCCGCTCTACATCTAAAATAATGATTTTCCCGCGTCGTCTCGCCAAGATTTCTTCTTCACAAAGTGTTGAGATGATACGGTTTAAATGACGGTAACTCGTCCCGAGCCAATCGGCGACGTCATGGAGATTCGACGTTCGCATCTCTTGATAAAACAGACTGTCGGAAACGTCCGAGGTAATCGATAACAGATATCCGGCAAATCGTTCTTCGACCGAATAGAGGACATGAAATGATGCTGATTTCGAGTCCGCGTACCACTTGGTCGTAATGACCCGCAGTAAAAATTGTAAAAAGGTGTTCGTCGTATTGTGCTCACGTAAGATCGCATACGGAATGCTGAGTGCCACGACGTCCGTAATCACCTCGATGGTATTCAAGACTTCCCGTTGATTGATATATTCCGCATCACCAATCACCGTCATCGCCTTTTTGAAGCGTAAAATCCGTTGTTTCCCTTCAGCCGATGCTGCAGAGATTTTAATTTTTCCTTCGACGATGAAATACATCCGGTCAATCGGTTCACCCGTCACACATAACAGGTCCCCTTCCGAAAACGTTTCGATGCGTAAATAAGATTTACTGGTCTCCGTAAAAATATCCGCTAAGTCGTACTGTTTTAAATAGGTCTCAATCGTCTGCATAGGCCCTCCCTTTAGGACAGTGAAAAAATCGCAACTCCGGCAAGCATCAAACTGATCCCGATCCACTGTCCCCGGTTACTCCTTTTTTTGATGACACCAAACCAGCCGTTCAAATCAATCACGAATGCACATAAAATTTGTGCGACGAGCAACAAACACATCGCCCACGTCATGCCAAGTAACTGAATCGACGTCAGTTCGGTCACGACGACGAGTACGCCAAGGAATCCGCCACTGGCATAGAGGAGCGGAAGCTGTCGAAAACCGCCGATTTTCCGGTCACGAACCACACTATAAATCGCTAAGCACCCCATCAATCCGACGAAATGAACGATCGTCACCGAAAACCACGGACCAATGGCATCTCCTAAACGGGCATTAAAAATCCCCTGCAACGCAATGAATAGTCCACTCATTAATGCGAATATAACTCCCTGCACTTTAAGGCACCTCCTTTTGTTTCTTCTGTTATGAGTAGACACTATTTTCACCTTATCTGAAAAGGACAAATGTCCCATTTTAAAAAATTGTATAAAAAAAGACGGATTGCCCGTCTTCAGCGTGTAGATAATCGATTAAGAGGCGTAACCATGCGATATCGGGATGCAATCCGTTCGCGCTTCCCCGTCTCGCCTCGTCTTCAAAGCGGTATTATCTAAAAAAAACGTCATGTTTCGTTGATTCCTACGGGGAAAAGTGCGTTTTTTAACGCACGTTCAGAGGCAGGCAAGACCCTGCGCGTTGTCCGTTAGGATCAAGGAGCAACGGCTTGCGCCTCGCCCGAGGAAAGCAACGAATAACGACGCTTAATCTCCCGATCGCACGTTGTCTACAATCCGCCTCACTTCTCGATTACATATAATCCGCCCGCACCCGTTCAATTTGCGTATACGCTTCCTGTTGCATCCGCTCGAATAATTCAGATACGGTCGGAATATCTGTAACGAGACCAGACACGAGACCGGCGTTGACATACCCGTTGACCTCGTCACCATCGACCGCACCCGTCACGTGATACGCTTCTGTCGTCTTCGCGTTAAACTCATCAAGCGACGAAACACCTTGTAGTGCAGCAACGTACGGTCCATTTAACACACGCCGGACACGACCGACGGAACGACCGATGATTCGTGTCTCAAGATCCGTTGCTTCTACGAGATGGTTCTTGTAGTTCGCATGAACGACTGCTTCTTGCGTCGCAATCAGACGCGTTCCAAGCTGCACCCCGGACGCACCAAGCATCCAAGCGGCTGCAAGTCCACGACCGTCTCCAATTCCCCCAGCCGCGATGACGGGAAGTCTGACATGATCCACGATTTGCGGAACCAGTGTCAGCGTCGTCAGCTCGAGCGGTGAATTGATACCTGCCGCTTCCACACCTTCTGCAACAAGCAAATCGACCCCGGCCGTTTCTGCCTTTAATGCGTGTTTGACTGACGCGATGACCGCAATCGTCGTAATTCCGGCCGGCCGTAAACGTTTAGTATAGGGTGCTGGGTTTCCGGCTGATAAGGACACGACCGGAATCTGTTCTGCTATCGCTAATTCAATCAGGGCTTCCGTATGCGGCGAGACACCAATCGCAATGTTCAAGGCAATCGGATGCGTTGTTAATTGACGGGTCTGCTCAATCAAACGGCGCATTTCTTCCGGCGAACGTGTGCCACAACCGAGTGTTCCTAAACCACCGGCATTCGAGACGGCTGCCGTTAAGGCAGCATGACTGACATTTCCCATTCCGCCTTGGATGATTGGAACGCGGATTTGCAGTAACTCACATAATCGGGACATCGTCTTCCTCCAATCTGCTGTTTAAGAATGATATACTAAGTAAGACTGAATTGAAATTCATTAATCGGAAAAGAGGGATTTTTATGAATATTCCATATCGTGATACGACACCTAGACTTGCGGAGACCGTCTTCGTGGCGCCGGGAGCATTCTTAATCGGTGACGTAACGATCGGTGAAGAGTCAACGGTTTGGTTCAACGCCGTATTACGCGGGGACGAAGGACCGATTACAATCGGGAAGCGTTGCAGCATCCAGGACAACGCGACGATTCATTTATACGAAGGGGCACCTGTCATCGTCGAAGACGAGGTGACGGTCGGACATAATGCGATTCTCCATGGCTGTCGCATCGGTCGCAGATCGATCGTCGGCATGGGGGCGACGGTCCTTGATCACGCCGAAATCGGTGAAGAATGTATCATCGGCGCCAATACGTTGATTCCCCCGGGCAAGAAGTTCCCGCCCCACTCCTTGATTGTCGGGTCCCCCGGTAAAGTCGTGCGGCAGTTGACACCAGCTGATCTCGAGATGATTCAGGAATCAATCGACTCCTATGTTGATAAAGGGTACGCCTTCCGGGAACAGCTCGGACAATAACTGTTTTCCACATGCGAAAAGTGAACTTCCAGAAGACCGGAGTTCACCTGTAATAGATTCATTTCTCAATTGACGCTACGGTCGTAAGCACAAGGTTACTTGCGCTTACGACCGCTCCGCAAACAATGGATGCTCCGACGCATCGTAGTCAGCACTTTTTTGTGTCACGTCGTGTGTCTCTTTGAAAATCGACTCAAAAAATCGGCTGGCCGGTGCCGCAAGCAGGCGATAGTATTGTTCGAACAATACTGCCGCATGGTGTCCGTTCCAGGCATCCGGAAGTAATTCTTGCGGCAGACCAGGATCCGTAAACAAAAACTTCCGGTATTCATGGACGAGCTTCGTCCGTTCGACAAAACACTGTTCCTCATCCATCTCTCCGAGTTGGATTTGGCTTTGATGGACGATGTAACGCCGGCTGTACTCAACGATGAATGCTTCGTACCGCGCTTGTAACTCGTCGAGTGGAAAAGCACGTTCGACGAGCGATTGATCTTGTTGCGGTCCGTGGTATTCGCCGACGAAAAAATCGACGTATTCGGTAATCTGATACGCCTCGATCAGACGTGTCGCTTCTTTTTCAAGCGGGTTCGGAGAAATCCAGACCCCGTTTGATAAGTTACCGAAACCACTCCACGTCAGTTCCTTCCGCAACTCATCCCGAATCTGACGTTTTTCCTCCGGAATCGTATACATCAATGTCCGCCATTTCCCATCCCAGACGTGTGGCGTCGACTTGTAAATCCGCCGCGCCGCCTCTTCCATCCGTTCGACCCCACGGTCCGTCAGCGAATAAAAACTTTTTGTCCCTTGTTTTTCAGAAATCAACCATCCTTGCTTGACCATTCGTGAAACGGCAACGCGAACGGCTTGTTCGTTATGTCCGAACTCCTTCAACAACCGAATCAGACTTCCCACCCAAACCTGATTCCCGTAGTGCCGGATGTAATCGCCATAAATCGTAAAAATCATCGATTGGGTATTCGCACTCATGTCATTCACTCTCTCTTTGATATAACGTTTTTTTGTGTACCGTTAGTATACGTGTTATTTCAGGTGGCGACCATCCTCATCTCCCTTGAAACTGCGGTGTTCGCTTCTCAGCAAAGGCGCGGAGTGCTTCAAGCCGGTCCTCGGTCGGTATGACTGCCTCATAGGCTTCCGTTTCAAGTCGTAAGCCGTCAGCGAGCGACACATCCATTCCGCCGTCGATCGCTTGTTTCGCCTGACGAATGGCAATCGGCCCATTGCGGAGCATCGCTGCTGCAAGTTCAAAGCAAGCCGGTAACAACGCATCCTTTGTCGCGACGACTTGCGAGACGAGCCCGTATCGTTCTGCCGTCTCGGCATCAATTTTCTTCGCCGTAAAGATCAGTTCTTTCGCCCGTGTCTCCCCAATCAGACGCGGAAGGCGTTGTGTTCCACCCGCTCCCGGGATGATACCAAAGCTCGTTTCCGTCAGACCGACCAACGCGCCGTCGACGATGATCCGGAAATCGCAGGCAAGCATCCACTCAAATCCCCCGCCAAGCGCGTGACCGTTAACTGCTGCAATCGTCGGTTGAGGCAACGCCGCGATGCTCGCAAAGACTTCACGGATTGCCAGCACATTCCGACGGACTTCTGTTTCATTCAGTGTCACCCGCTCTTTTAAGTCAGCACCGGCACTAAATGCTTTCCCTGTCCCGGTAAATACGACGACCCGGACCGATTCGTCCGTTTTGACGGCATCCACAAGTTCCTGTAGCTCGACCAGCGTCGGATAATCAAAACAATTCATCCGTTCCGGACGATCAATCCGAATCAGCGCAAGTTGTCCACTTCGTTCAAAATGAATCATGTCAGTCCCTCCCGTTCGACTATCAAGGCGATTCCTTGTCCGACCCCGACACACATCGTCGCCAGCCCGTATGTCCGGTTCGTCCGCTTCATTTCATGCAACAAGGTCGTCAAAATCCGGGCACCACTTGCACCGAGTGGATGACCGAAAGCGATCGCCCCTCCGTTGACATTGACCTTTTCCGCATCCAGACCAAGTTCATGGATACAGGCTAAACTTTGTGCGGCAAATGCTTCATTCAGTTCAATCAGGTCGAGTTGCTCGATCGTCAGTCCTGCGCGCCGTAACGCTTTTTTCGTCGCGTCAATCGGACCAATCCCCATGACGGCAGGTTCGACACCTGCCGTCGCACTTGCCCGGTAAAACCCGAGCGGCGTCAGTCCAAGCTCGCGTGCGTGTTCCTCACTCATCAACAGCAAGGCTGATGCACCATCATTGACACCTGACGCATTCCCCGCCGTGACCGTTCCGTTTGGAAACAACGGGCGCAATGTGCCGAGCTTCTCGTGCGTCGTCTCCGGGCGCGGATGTTCATCTTGACTGACCTCAAGCATCGCTCCCCGTTTATTTGCGTAACGAACAGGAACAATCTCGTCCTCAAAACGCCCACTGTTGATTGCTTGTTTTGCCCGGAACTGGCTTGTATACGCGAAGTCGTCCTGGGCGTCCCTGCTGATTCCGTAACGCGACGCGACATTCTCCGCCGTTTCCGGCATCGAGTCGGTTCCGTATGTTTCGGCCAGCCGTTCATTGACGAACCGCCAGCCGATTGTCGTATCGTATAACGTTTGATTGCCACGCGGGAACGCCGCATCCGGTTTCCCCATCACGAATGGAGCACGCGTCATACTTTCCGTCCCGCCGGCGATATAGACGTCGCCTTCGCCTAAGGCAATCGCCCGTGCGGCTGCGATGACAGCATCAAGTCCGGAACCGCATAGCCGATTCATCGTCGTTCCGCCGACGCTGACCGGTAAACCGGCAAGTAAGCCCGACATCCGGGCGACATTCCGATTGTCTTCCCCCGCTTGGTTCGCGTTGCCGAAAATGACTTCTTCGATTGTTTCAGGGGCAACTTGTGTATTACGGGCGAGTAAGGCTTCGATGAC
Organism: Exiguobacterium sp. N4-1P; assembly: GCF_002214325.1. Taxonomy (NCBI): domain Bacteria; kingdom Bacillati; phylum Bacillota; class Bacilli; order Caryophanales; genus Exiguobacterium; species Exiguobacterium sp. N4-1P. The sequence goes on along the minus strand of NZ_CP022236.1, from coordinate 367,722 downwards.
GACTGCTCCTAAGTCATCCGGACGGACGTCTTTCAACGCCCCATTGTACCGTCCGATCGGTGTCCGGACGGCATCGATGATTGCGACACGCCTCATGGTGCCTTCACCCCGCTTTTCGCATAGTCATATACTCCGCGTCCCGTCTTACGACCGAGCCGTCCCGCTTTGACGTATTGCTCGAGCAATGGAGCCGGACGGTATTTTTCTCCGAGCTTCTCATGTAAGTAACGTAAATTATGCAGACGGGTATCGAGCCCGACTAAGTCTCCCAGTTCGAACGGTCCCATCGGATAATTCAACCCGAGCTTGATCGCCTTATCGATTTCTTCCGGCGTTCCAAGTCCTTCTTGTAGCATGTAGAAGGCTTCGTTACCGACGAGCGCACTGATCCGTGACGTGACGAACCCCGGGAACTCCTGAATGACGACCGTTTCTTTCCCCATCCGTTCGGCGACGTCCGTCAGCGCCGTCACGGTCTCATCCGACGTCTCAAGTCCACGGACGAGTTCGACAAGCGGCATCAGATGAACCGGATTAAAGAAATGCATCGCCATGACACGGTCCGGTCGCATCGTGAACGAGGCGATTTCCGTCGGGCTCATCGTCGACGTGTTCGTCGCGAAAAAACATGCCGGGCGGGCTGCGGCTTCAATCGTCCGGAAGACGGACTGTTTAATCTCGAGCCGTTCCGGAACGGCTTCAATCACGAGATCGGCGTCTGCTGCGGCCGCTGTTAAGTCTGTTGAAAAACGAAGGTGCAAAAACAGTTGTTCGACTTCATCCGCCGACATCTTCCCGCGGACGATTCCTTTTTCGGCAATCCGTTCCAACTCCTGTTTGGCAGAAGTGAGCAAGGCAGTTTCGATATCGACGAGTGTGACTTCGAATCCTTTTGCGGCTGCGACGTAGGCGATTCCGCGCCCCATGACGCCTGATCCAACAACGACAATCTGATTAATCATCTGAATTCCTCCTTATAAAAAAATGTGCGGACTCGCGTCCGCACGTTGGTGTTTACAGTCCGAACGGATTAAGCGGACGGCTTCCGTAATACGATAAGATACTTTTCGTTTCCGTATATAAATCAAGCGTTTCGATACAGAGTTCACGACCGAAACCGGATTGTTTGTAGCCACCGAACGGCGTACCCGGGAACGCGGAGAACGGACAGTTAACCATGACGATCCCGGCTTTGATTTGGTTCGCGACTCGTGTCGCCCGCGCCCCGTCCTTCGTCCAGACCGCTGAACCGAGACCAAATTCCGTATCGTTCGCGAGACGGACTGCTTCTTTTTCATCTTTGAATGGCATAACGACGACGACCGGTCCGAAGATTTCTTCCTGGACTGCCTTCATGTCCTGCGTGACGTCCGTGATGATCGTCGGTGCATACCAGAAACCTTTTTCGAATCCTTCGACCTGTTCGACTTGACCGCCCGCAAGGATCGTGGCCCCGTCCGCTTTTGCCGATTGGACGTACCCGTCGATGACATCGAGTTGCTGTTGATCAATGATTGCCCCGACATGTGTCCCTTTATCGAACGGGTTCCCGAGGACAAGTTGCTTTGTCTTCGCGACGAATTGTTCCATGAATGTTTCGTAGATGTCTTCATGGACGTAAAGACGTGACCGTGCCTCACACGATTGACCGCTGTTATAGAAGATGCCGAACAATGAGCCGTCGACAGCAGCCGTGATATCCGCATCTTCAAAGACGATGTTCGGTGACTTGCCGCCGAGCTCGAGCGTGACACGCTTCAGTGTCTCGGATGCCCGACCCATGATGTCTTTTCCGACCGGTGTTGAACCGGTGAAGGCTACTTTATCGACGTGCGGATGCTCGACGAGATGGTTTCCGATTTCGCGTCCTGATCCCGGAATGACGTTGACGACGCCTGCCGGGACACCGGCTTCCAGACAAATTTCTCCGAGAATGATGGCAGTCAGCGGCGTCAGCGTTGCCGGTTTGATGACGACGGAACAACCGACCGCGATCGCTGGTGCGACTTTCCAGACAGCCATCATCAACGGATAGTTCCATGGAATGATTTGGGCACAAACACCGACTGCTTCTTTTTCTGTGTAGTTGTGGAATTGTCCCGGCACGTTATTGACGACACCGCGGTGACCGACGATCGCCCCGGCATAAAATTCGAAGTCTTCGATTGCCTGCGTGACTTGTCCTTGCGCAGCCGCTAACGATTTTCCGGTATCGAGAATCTCGAGTTCCACGATTTCATTGAAGCGCGACCGCATGATGCTTGCGATTTTGTTCAGGATTTGCGCACGACGACCAACTGGCCACATCTTCCATTTGCCATGGTCAAACGCCTCACGTGCTGCTTTGACGGCACGGTCGGCATCTTCTTTGGACGCTTTCGCCACTTCTGCCAAGACTTCGCCGGTCGCCGGGTTATAGGTCTTAAACGTCTCGCCTGTCGTGCCTTCGACTTGTTCCCCATTGATGACGAGGTGGTAGACCGACCGTTTCATTTCGATTGTTTTTTCGTGTACCGTTGACATGACATCCACTCCCTTTTTAGTTTCCTTTGAATGTAGGTTGACGTTTTTCGAGAAAGGCTTGCATGCCTTCCGTTTGATCGTCTGTCGCAAATAACAAGTAGAAATTTCTCCGCTCGTGTTCCATTCCGTCCTGAATCGACAAGTCGCCGGCTTTATCGACGGCATCCTTAATCAGGCGGACCGACATCTTCGGTTGCGCCGCAATCCGGTGGGCAACGGTCAATACCGTCGCTTCGAGTCGGTCGGCTTCGACGAGTCGGTTGACGAGGCCAAAACGCTCCGCTTGATCTGCTGTCATCTGCTCCCCCGTCCATAACCATTCGAGGGCACGTGTCCGGCCGATCCGTTTCGTCAGTCGCTGTGTTCCGCCTGCTCCCGGCATGACACCAAGATTGACTTCCGGGAAACCGAACCGTGTCGTATCTGTTGCATAAATTAAATCGCAGGCAAGTGCCAGTTCAAACCCGCCACCCAGGACGTAGCCGTGAACGGCAGCGAGCAGCGGTTTCTTCAACCGGCTGATGCGATCCCAATCGGCGAAAGGGTCCAGGAGTTCCATCGAAATCGGTGTTGCCTCTACCATCTCGTCGATGTCTGCCCCGGCAGAAAATGATTTTCCGGCGCCACTCAATACGATGGCACCAATCGTTTCGTCGCGGTCGAACTGCTCCATCGCTTCGACAATTTCACGAATCATTGCCCGGTTGAGGGCGTTGTAGCGCTCCGGACGATTGAGAATGACGCGTCCGACCGTTCCATCAATCGCTGTTTTAACGTACTGTTGCATCGGCATGGACTTCTTCACCAATCATCAATGTGACGAGATCCCCAGCGAAGCTCATCAAGTCCTTCCCGGATGCTTTCCCTTCAAGTGAACGCATACCGGCCTGCATCGTCTCGTGACTTTCGTAGACCATTTCACACATCAAATAATATTTTCCTTCGCCACCCATCGGTGAACCAACGATTTTCGTCACGGTCATCTCTTGTAAGCCGGGAATTTTAGCCGTGATCGGACCATGAACATTGAAGTAGTGCTCGTCAAACTGTTCCTTGTTCTCCGGGTGTTTATAAAGCGCGATTAGTTTTACCATATCAATTACCTTCCTTCACATGAGAGTAGAGACGGGTTTCATCGCCTCGAATGGATTTTTACACGTTTTACAGTACAGAATGCTGCGACATGCCGTCGGACCAAAGAGGTTTTCGATCGATACGAACGTCGAACCACAGTACGGACAATCAATTTCCCAAGATCCGTCGACGACGCGTGGTGGTGCAATCCCGAATGACTTCAGTCCCTCGATGCCCTGCTCAGTGATCCGGTCCGACGTCCACGGCGGGTCAAAGATGAAGACGACGTCGATTGTTTGTAACGCCGTAATTTGCTCGAGTGCTGCAATCGTATTTTTTTTGATGATGTCGAGTGCCGGACATCCGAGGAATGTCGGAAGCAACGTCACCCGAATCGCGTAACCGGTCGCAGATTCCGTCAACTCCATCTTGTCGAACATACCGAGATCAAGAATGCTGACGGCATCGATTTCCGGATCCTTGACGGTATCGAGCGCGGCCTGGATTTCTTGTTGTAACGCAAGCGTCGTCATGACGCATCCCTCCTCACCATACGGCGGACTGGTCAATCAAGTAGACTTCTCCGAGCGTCGACAAGGCATCGTTCAAGTCAGCCGAATGTTCACCGTTGCGACCATTGGCTGACATCCGCATCTCCGGTAACGTGACATCCAACTCGACGAGCGTCGGCGTCAATGTCTGATACCACCGATCAAGTAAGATGCCTTGCCCTTCAATCAATCGCATCTCTTCAATCACGTCACCGTGCTCCCCGTAATCAAACATGTCGCCGAAGTCCGCCAGCACTTGTTCGAGTGCCGCATCCATCTTTTGACGTGCCGTCGGAGTCGCTTGATAAAGTTGCGTGAACCACGTTTGCCAGTGGAGCAGGTGATAGTACAATTCCATATTGATTTTGACAGCGGCTGCCGCGAGTGGGGCATAGCTGCTGTTTTTTAAAGCATCGATGCGGATTTTTTTCGCCAGCGTGTAACAGTAGTTCCGGACGACGGCATACGCCCAGTCATATTCCGGTGTCTCCATGTAGTATCCGGGACCGTTGACCCGTTCGACGAGAATCGAATTTTTCCGTTCATGCGCCAGTCGGACGTGTGCCAATGCGTCCGCCTTCCCCTCCCCTAACTCTTCGAGCAACTGATAATACATCGCCGCGTGTCCCATCGAATCCTGGGCAATGGATGAGGACGCAACATCTTCTTCGATATGCGGTGCCAGACCAAGCCATTCCGAGCCGCGGAACGCATAAAGAAAATCGTCATCCGCTAACTGATACAGTAACGCTGCGAGCGCTGTCCGTTCTTGCTCCGTCATTTCGAGTCGCCTCCCTGCCAAGACATGATTTCTTTTTCGTCGAGCATCTGCTGTTCATAATGGCGCCACTTTTTCTTCAAGTAGCCGTACCCTTTCGTCGTCCGGTAATCCTTGTTATCGAGTCGCGTCAACATCTGCTTTTCGTCCGGAGTCAGGCCGCGGACGTCCGTCCGTTTGACGACCCAAATGTCGACGACCGGTTCGCGGCGCATGAAGTTTTCTTGCGCCATCAGTAACGCCATTTCCTTGTTTGGTGCAAGCAAGCTGAATTGATGCGTGAACGCGGCGTTCGGCGTCCGTTTACTAAACACTTCGAACTCCTGATAAAATGTTTCCGTCATGTCGTTCCCCTCCTTCATGCCATCGTCTTGGCCAACGCTTCACGGACCCACGCGTTATTTTGATAAGACGTCCGGCGTAAGGCGAGACGCTCCTTCGAACGCGGTCCTCCGCCTTGAATGATTTTCTTAAACTCCGACCAATCGGGCTGGGCATAAATCCATTGTCCCGATTCTTCGTCAAAACGGAGCGTTGGATCCGGAATGACCAGTCCAAGCGATTGAATCCGCGGGACATACTTCGTAAAGAAATTTTGGCGGAGTTCTTCGTTTGTCTTCGTCCGAATCTTATAGGCAATCGTGATGTCTTGTTTCGATGTTCCGGTCGTTTCTTTTGTCGCCGGACCGAAGAACATCAAGAGCGACTCCCACCATTCATCCAGTGATTCCTGAATCATCGCTTTTTGTTCGGGTGTTCCTTCAGCAAGTGCCATGATGATTGATTCACCATGCTGCGCATGGAACACTTCTTCCGCACAAATTCGTTGTAAGGCACGGGCATACGGACCGTATGACGCCCCTAACATGTTCGTCTGGGTGATGATTGCTGCACCATCAACGAGCCAACCGATCGTTCCGGCATCTGCCCACGTACGGGTCGGCATGTGGAAGACGTTGTGAAACTTCAGACGTCCCGTAAACAGGTCATCCATCAAATCACCGCGCGTTTTCCCGTACGGTTTCATCAAATCCTCGACGACGCGGAGCAACAGTTGTCCGTGCCCCATTTCATCCTGGACTTTCGCCATGATCCCAAGTTTTCGCCGGAGGGACGGGGCTTTCGGGACCCATTCCTTCTCTGGTAAGGCGCCCATGATTTCGCTGATTCCGTGCATCGAAATCAATTTGATTAACGTATCGCGGTAAAACGCAGGCATCCAGTCATCGGCTTCAATCTTTTCACCGTTCTCGATTCGTTCCGTGAACCGGGCGAGCTTTTCATCTTCCGTCATGACTTCCGGTTCGAACAAGTGTGTTGCATCGTACATGTTGAGTTCCTCCTCTTGTCTTAAACAGGTTCTTTATCCGACGTTTCGGTCCGACGATCGACAATCCGCTCTGCTTTTCCTTCTGAACGGGTGACGCCATACCGCGGGTGACAGATCATTTCAATCGAAATCAGGCATTCTGATTTGATGGCTTCACAGACGGTTCGCATGACTGCTTCCTGCTGCGTCTGTTCTTCGAGCTCGACGTGCAGCTCGATCGCATCAAGTCCATGTCGTTTGACGAGATGAATTTGATAATGTGGTGTGACACCATCTTGTTTCAATAGGACACGTTCAATCTCCGACGGGAAGACGTTGACACCGCGGATGATCATCATGTCATCCGTTCGTCCTGTAATCCGGGACATCCGGGTCGTCGTTCGACCGCAAGCACATGTTTCACGTGTAATCGAAGCGAGGTCCCCCGTTCGGTAGCGGATAATTGGAAGCGCTTTCTTTTTTAAACTTGTAAAAACGAGTTCCCCGACCATCCCTTCTGGTAACGGTTCCCCCGTGCTGGGATCAATGACTTCCGTGATGAACAAGTCATCCATGATGTGTAATCCCTGTTGCGCTGGACATTCGATTGCGACGCCCGGACCCATGATTTCGCTCAGTCCGTAAATATCAAGTGCAGTAATATTCAATTTTTCTTCGAGCGTCCGACGCATTTCTTCCGACCACGGTTCAGCTCCGAAAATTCCATAACGTAAGCCCGTTGCCCGGGGATTGATGCCCCGCTCTTCCATCCGTTCTGCAAGGCGCAGCACATAAGAAGGTGTACCGCAAATCCCTGCCGGTTTGAAGTCTTCGATCAATGTGATTTGCCGATCCGTATTCCCGCCTGATACGGGGACGACCGTTATCCCGAGTTTTTCTGCTCCGGCATGTAAACCGAGCCCACCCGTGAACAGTCCATAACCATACGCGTTATGCAACAAATCCGTCCGTTTTGCACCTGCCATGACGAGACCACGTGCGACGGCACCTGCCCAGTCGTCCAAATCTTCCTGCGTGTACCCGACGACCGTCGCTTTGCCGCTCGTTCCGGACGAGGCGTGAATGCGCGCAACCTCTTCTTGTTTGACGGCAAACAGCCCGAACGGATAGTTCTCACGTAAATCACTTTTTCCGGTGAACGGAAGTTTTTGAATATCTTCTAGCTGATCAAAGGCAACAGCATCAAGCCCGGCTTCCTCAAAACGTTTCCGGTAAAACGGCACACGTTCCATCGCATACCGGACCGTTTCACGTAAACGATTGAGTTGCAGTCGTTGTCGTGTTTCATGCGTCATCGTCTCAAGTGCCTCATCATAAAACATAGCGCACCTCCCCATTCATTTAACACAATAAAAATACGCCCGTTTAAATTTAGTTATACGTTAAACCTACGATACGTTCACAATGTTGTCAATGATTCATTTTGTTAAAAGCTCCCATATCTTTCGTCACCCAATCGAATCTTCGTCATTTTTCGGATTTAAGGTCTTTTCACCATCATAAAACGGCATAACATACTACTGTTTGGAAAAAATTTCTGAAATGGTTTGCTCATTTTGTAACTGATTGATAAAATATCGTGTGACAAGTGTTATACTATTTTTGGTAAGACCACTTGGAGAGAAACAGATATGTTTTGAAGATAGAGGAGGATTCTATGAAACCTGGTTTAGCCCTTGGTCAGACGGCACGCGTCGAAACGACCGTCACGGAAGAGATGTTCGCACAGTTCGAAGGAACCGTCGTCCATCCCGCCTACTCCACTGTGTCGATGGTTTATCATATGGAGTGGGCCGCCCGCAAAATCATCCTCCCTTATCTGGAATCGTCAGAAGAAGGCGTCGGGGGAGCAGTCAACGTAAAACATCTGAATATGGCACCACTCGGATCACAGGTCAGCATCATAGCGACGGTGACAGAACTGCGGGACAACCGCGTCCGGACAAAAATCGACGTCACGAACGAACACGGGTTGATCGGCGTCGGCGAAGTCACGCAAATCATTTTGGATAAACGATTTATTGAGGACAAGTTGACGACACACGTTTTTTAAACTAAAAAATGAAAGCGCTTACTTAGAAATCCAAGGAGGCTTTGACATGAACATGATCAATCCATCTACAAACACATCTTTATCAATCATGGAAAAAATCGCAGGACACGAGCAGGTCATCTTTTGTAACGATCCGATTTCGGGACTTCAAGCCATCATCGCGATTCATGATACGACACTTGGTCCGGCACTCGGCGGTTGTCGTATGGCACCGTATGCGACCGTCGATGAAGCACTGGACGATGTCTTGCGTCTGTCGCGCGGCATGACCTATAAATGCGCCGCTGCCGACGTCGATTTCGGCGGAGGGAAAGCTGTCATCATCGGTAATCCGGCAACGGACAAAACGCCGGAAATGTTTCGTGCTTTCGGTCGATTCGTCGATTCGTTAGGCGGACGTTTCTATACGGGGACGGACATGGGGACGACGATGGACGACTTCGTCCATGCGAGTCGCGAAACCTCACGGATCGTCGGCATCCCGGAAGCCTTTGGCGGGAGTGGTGATTCGTCGATTCCAACTGCTGAAGGTGTCGTCAATGGATTACGTGCAACGATTGAGAGCCTGTTCGGATCGGACGACTTGAGTCGTGCCTCTTACGCCGTCCAAGGACTCGGAAAAGTCGGTTATAAGGTCGCAGAACAACTTTTACATGCTGGTGCCAATCTGTACGTCTCGGACATTAACGAAGCAGCACTCGCCTCGATCGTCAAAGAAGCCGAGATGACACCGGGAACGGTTCATGTTGTTGCCCCACACGAGATTCACCTGACGGATGCCGATGTCTTCGTCCCTTGTGCCTACGGCGGTGTCATCCGTGCGGATAACATCGCAAGTCTTCCATGTAAGGCAATCTGCGGTTCAGCAAACAATCAGCTCGCAGACGATTCGCTCGCTGAAGAATTGATGCAGCGCGGCATCCTTTATGCCCCTGATTACATCGTCAATGGCGGTGGTCTGATTCAAGTCGCAGATGAACTGTACGGAGCCAATCATGAACGAGTCCTCCTGAAAACACGCCACATTTACGATGCCGTCCTGGAAGTATTCGGACAATCACGTGCCGAGTCAATCACGACACTCGAAGCCGCAAACCGGATGTGTGACAAACGGATTCACGTCCGCGCCCGCCACAATAATATCTTCACGAATACAACGAAACCAAAGTGGAACATTCGCAATCAATCTTGATGGAGGTGGACGAGATGGAATCACAATTCCCGATTCAACGTATCATCGACGATGCCGGTCAAATCGTCGACGAGACGAAACGAGACGCTTTGACGAAAGAATTAGCGTTACAGTTATTCACGCACATGAACCGGATTCGGACATTCGACCGAAAAGCGATCAACTTGCAACGCCAAGGACGGCTTGGAACCTATGCCCCGTTCGAAGGACAGGAAGCGGCTCAAGTCGGCAGTGCCCTGGCGTTAAACGACACGGACTGGATTTTTCCGACGTACCGTGATCACGGGGCGACATTGACATTCGGTGCCGATATGGTCCGGACACTCCTTTACTGGAACGGACGGGTCGAGGGGTGTGTCCCGACGGATGACTTGCATATCTTCCCCCCTGCCGTTCCGATTGCCACACAAATCCCCCATGCGGTCGGTGCCGCTTGGGCGGAAAAACGAAAAGGAACGTCCGCCGTCTCCGTTGCCTATTTCGGAGACGGGGCGACGTCTGAAGGTGACTTCCATGAGGGGATGAACTTCGCAAGTGTCTTCCAGGCACCGGTCATTCTGTTCAACCAAAATAACGGTTATGCGATTTCTGTCCCGATCCAGAAGCAGATGCACTCGGAGACCATCGCCCAAAAAGCACTCGCTTACGGCATGCCGAGCGTCCGGATTGATGGAAACGATGCCTTTGCCGTCTACTTCACGATGCAAGAAGCTGTCGCCCGCGCACGGAACGGTCAGGGACCGACATTGATCGAGGCCGTCACATGGCGGTTCGGTGCCCATACGACAGCGGATGACCCGTCGAAGTACCGCGATCAAGAACGGTCGCGCGACCGTGTCGATCCGCTCGAACGCCTCGAACAGTTCATGCGTACGCAAGAGTTTTACGACGAGACGGAAATCGATGCAATCCGGAAACGTCACCAAACGGAGGTCGAGGAGGCCGTCAAAGCGATGGAAGCCTTCAAGCCACCGGCAATCGATGACCTGTTCGATCATACCTATGCGACGTTGCCAGCAGACGTCGCGCGTCAAAAAACCGCTTACCTGACTGCGAGGGGGAACTAACATGGCGACACCAATCAATCAGCAAACCGACATGACGCTCATCCAAGCCGTCACGGATGCATTACGCATTAAATTAGCGACCGACGACACGACGCTTGTCCTCGGCGAAGATGTCGGGAAAAACGGCGGTGTCTTCCGGGCAACGGACGAACTGCAAGCCGAATTCGGCGAGGACCGTGTCATCGACACCCCACTCAGTGAAGCGGGGATTGTCGGGACCTCGGTTGGACTTGCCGTCAATGGCTTTAAACCGATCGTCGAAATTCAATTTCTCGGGTTCATTTATCCGGCTTATGAACAAATCATGACCCACGTCTCGCGCATTCGGATGCGGACGATGGGACGCTACAGCGTACCGATGGTCATTCGTGCGCCGTATGGTGCCGGAATCCGCGCCCCGGAAATTCATTCGGACAGCACGGAAAGTTTATTCACCTCGATGCCAGGACTCAAGGTCGTCTGCCCTGCGACGCCTTACGATGCCAAAGGACTGTTACTTGCTGCGATCGATGACCCCGATCCCGTTCTGTTCCTCGAGTCGATGCGGAGCTATCGCGCTTTCAAGGAACCCGTCCCAAATGAAGCCTATACGATTGAAATCGGTAAAGCGAACATCGTCTCGGAAGGGACCGACGTCACGTTGATTGCCTGGGGTGGAATGGTGCAAGTCGCTCAAAAAGCAGCAGCACAGGCAGAAAAACAAGGTCTCTCTTGTGAAGTGCTCGACCTGCGGACACTTTATCCGCTCGATCAAGAGACGATCGCTGCCTCCGTCCAAAAAACAGGACGGGCCGTCATCGTCCACGAGGCCCACGCGATGGGCGGTCTCGGGACAGACTTGATTGCTTTGATTAATGACACATCCTTCCTCTACTTACGGGCACCGATTGCCCGCGTGACCGGATTTGATGTTCCCGTCCCGTTGTTCGCACTAGAGGATCACTATATTCCGACACCCGCCCGCGTACTTGAAGCGATTACGCGTACGGTCGACTTCTAAGGAGCTGAGTTTATGACTGAAGTGAAACTACATGATGTCGGAGAAGGCATGACGGAAGGTGAAATCGCCCATTATCTCGTCAAAATCGGTGATCACGTGACGCTTGATCAACCGGTTGTCGAAGTGTCGACCGATAAAATGGTCGCTGAACTGCCGGCACCGATTTCCGGCGTCATCAAAGACATCTTAATTCCGGTTGGACAGACCGTCACTGTCGGAACGACACTCCTCCTGATTGAATCCGGTGACGAGGAAGCGGCAACACGCGAAACCGTCACCGAGCCATCGCGTCCTGCCGTGAACGCGCGAACACCGCTTGCCATACAGACGCGCCGTGTCCTCGCGACACCGTACACACGAAAAATCGCTCGCGATCACGGAATTGATATCGAACAAGTACCCGCATCGGACCCATCCGGACGCGTTTCGGAAGAGGATGTTTTGCAGTTCGTCACAAGTCGAGAATCCGCGTCACCTGTCCGGCCTGAAGCCGTCACGGCTCCTGAGGCGGTCACACCGCCAGCTACTCCGACGACGTTACCGTTTCGCGGGATCCGCAAACAGATTGCGAAGAAGATGACGCAATCGCTCTTTACGATTCCTCATGTCACGCACTTTGAAGAAATCGACATGACTCGTCTCCTCGTGCTGCGGGCAGAACTAAAAGCGAACGGGACACCGATCAGTGTCAACGCCTTCTTCGTCAAGGCACTTGTCGTCGCCTTAAAAGACTTCCCGGTCTTCAATGCCAAACTGGATGAAGCCAATGATCAAATCATTTTAGAGCAGGAGTACCATATCGGCATCGCGACGGAAACGGAAGACGGCTTAATCGTCCCTGTCGTCCGTCAAGCCGACCAGCTCTCACTCCGCCTGCTACATGAACAACTCGCCGGACTGCACACACGGGCGAAAACAAACGAGTTGCGGGCGGGCGACTTAAAAGCGAGCACGTTTACGATGAGTAATGTCGGACCGCTCGGTAGTACCGGTGCGACGCCCATCATCAACTATCCGGAGACCGCCCTGATCGCTTTTCATAAAACAAAAAAACGGGCTTGCGTCGATGAAAACGATCAAATCGTCGTCCGCTCGATGATGAACGTCTCGATGTCGTTTGATCACCGTGTCGCGGACGGAGCGACGGCCGTCGCCTTTACGAATCGCTTCGCCGGTCTGATTGAACAACCGACTACTTTATTAATGGAGTTGATTTAAATGGTCGTAGGAGAACTGACACAAGAGCGTGACCTCCTCATTCTCGGGGGTGGACCGGCTGGTTACACAGCTGCGATTCGGGCGAAACAGCTTGGACGCAACGTCACATTGATTGAACGGGAACGACTCGGCGGAACATGCTTGAACGTCGGATGTATCCCGTCGAAAGTATTGGCGCATGCTGCGCAGGAGCGGACACGTCTCTCACACTTGACGGCACTCGGCTTTTCCATCGAAACGACACATGATTTCGGCCAGTTAGCAAGCTACCGGGACCAAGTCGTGACGAAGCTGCGCCAAGGCGTCGAAGCGCTATGTAAAGCAAATGATATTGAATATATAACCGGATCCGCGTCCTTCCTCTCAGACGACCGGATCGGTGTCGAACACGGACATCAGTTCGATACGTATCGTTTTCAAGATATCGTGATCGCAACCGGCAGCCACAGCATCCGTGAAGAATCATCCGTTCTCTTGAACGCGGAACAACTGTATCAATTACAAGAGTTACCGGACAGTCTGATTATCATCGGGAACGATTATATCGCGATTGAAGCAGCGATGAGTTTTCAAGCACTCGGGACAGATGTGACGTTGATTGCTGACGGATTCGAGTTCGACACAAGTCTCGAAAAAGAATTGAAGCGGACGTTCAAAAAACAAAAAATCACACTTGTCAGTGGCACTGTGACGACGATTACACCGGCGGATACTCACGTCGACGTCACAATCGTCAAGGCTGAACAAGAAAAAACTGTCCAGGCCAGTTACCTCTTCCAGTCGTTGCCACGCGTAGCCAATACACTTGATTTAGGTGTCGATCGGCTTGGTCTGACGTTAAACGAGGATGCAACACTAGTCGTAGATGCGCTTGGTCGAACAAACTTCCCCCATATTTATGCGATTGGGGACGTAACACCTGGTCCGCAACTCGCGACGCGGGCAATCCATGAAGCAAAACGGACGGCGGAACATCTCGGTGGCGCTTCACCTGATACGACGATTCCTTACTTCCCGACAATCATCCGCTCACTTCCGCCAATCGCTTCCATCGGCTTGACGGAACAAGCAGCCACTGAAGGCGGGTTCACGGTGCAAGTCGGACAGTTTCCATTGACGGCAAACGGGGCGAGCAGTATCGATGCGGCCAGCGGTTTTATCAAAGTCGTCTCGGACGCGAAGACATCACTGATTTTAGGCATTCATATGATTGGGGACGGTGCCCTTGAACTCGCCGGTACATGTGCGCTTGCCCTTGAAATGGCTGCGAAACAAGAAGATTTACGTTTTCCGGTCCAAGCACACCCGAGTCGCAATGAAGCCTTGACGGAAGCACTCGAAGCACTGGTCGGACAAGCAATCCATCTTCCACCACGTCAACAGGCTGTCTTCTCGAACACGTAACCACACCACTTGTTTTTGAAGGAGCAATGCCCGATGGAACTTTACTTTACGAAACTTGAATGGGAACACCATTGCTTTCCGATTGCTGCGACGTCGGACGGTCTCTGTTATGTCGGTGCGTTTGACGAACCGTCCGAACTCTTTGAAGACTGGAAACGAAAGCATCTTCCACGGGCTGAAGTCTTAATTGACGATTCAAGAATCAATCCGTACCGGGAGCAACTGCTCGGTTATTTGCAGGGAGAGCGGACGGCCTTTACATTGCCACTTCACCCGATCGGGACACCGTTCCAGCTCGATGTCTGGCAAGCATTGCAAGCTGTTCCATACGGAAACACTACAACGTATTCCGAGATCGCAGCGGCCGTCTCACGCCCTCGTGCCATCCGGGCAGTCGGCACGGCAATCGGGAAAAACCGGTTGCTGTTAGTCATCCCCTGTCACCGGATTGTCGGTAAAAATGGTGGTTTGATTGGCTACTGGGGTGGATTGAACATGAAACGCCGCTTGCTTGCCTTAGAGCAAGAAGTCAGTCCGAATTCAATGTAATTGAAAACCCGAGCGACTCCGTTTTCTAACAAGAAGCGGAGCACTCGGGTTTTCTCGTAGACACGGCGTTCATTACGTCGCGGTTGATGAACAATTAGCCTTTTGTTCATATGTTTTTCTCGGTTGAGGCATGAGTCATCGAGATTAAAACAAAATGAAATGGAGACAAGCTAAAAGTCAACGATCAAGCGGTTGTTGATTCTCATGCGAGACTTCGCTTTCCACGGGCGGAAGGCGAGCCTCCTTGTCACTTACGTTCCTCGGGGGTCTCACCTATTCCGCTGTTCCCGCAGGAGTCTCCGTCTCGCATGAGAATCAACGGATGACACCTGCTTCAGCATGTTCTTCATCAAAAGAATATAAAGATGAACAGCGGATGACTCAAACGAGGGACGTCACCCCTCCGATATCAGTTTACATTATTGATTCCAAACTGATATGTCGTCTCCCACTGGTACGTCGCACCCGGTTCGATGAGAATCGATGGAAAATGGGATTCATTGACAGCATTCGGATGAACTTGTGCCTCAAGGCAAAGACCAAGTGACGGACGGGACGGGACACCGCGAACCGTATAGTCGGTCAAAAGTTGTGTTCCCGTATATAAGACGACGACCGGCTGATTCGTCGTCATCTGTAACGTTCGTCCTGATACCGGATCCATGAGTTGCGCTCTCCCTTCGTCTAAGACGAACGGATGATCATAACCGTTCCCGGCATTGACCGTCTCCTCACTTTCCGATTCAGCGCCACTGCGAATCGACCGCCCTGTCCGGAAATCAAGGACCGTTCCGTCGACCGCACGGAATTCACCCGTCGGTAGCAGATCGGATCCGAGCGGTAGATAGGTCGAACTCGGTAACGTCAACTGATGATCCAGAATATCGCGTTGTAAGTTCCCGGACAGGTTCCAGTACGTATGATTCGTCACGTTCAGTGGTGTCGTCTGATCCGTCGTTGCTTCAATCGACAACGTCAATGCTGTCCCGTTTAGCCGGTAGATGACATCCACGGTTACATTTCCGGGATACCCTTCGCAACCATCCGGACTGAGCGTCCGTAAGTGCAACAGCTGTTCCGTTGCTTCGATGACATCAAAGAAGACTTGATCGAAGCCGTGCGTGCCGCCATGTAAGTGATTCGTTCCGTCATTTGCCGCAAGGTGATAGGTTTGTTCAGCAATTGAAAAGCGGGCTTGCCCAATCCGTCCGGCGACCCGGCCGACGATTGCTCCGAAATACGGCGAATGTTCTTTGTACGCGGCCAGTGTATCGAAGCCGAGCACCACACTCTCCATCTTGCCCGAGCGATCTTTGACCCGGACGTCATTGATGATGCCACCGTAATTCCATATCTCGACTTCCATGTCCGGTTGCATCAAGCGGTGCCGAACGAGTCGCGCGTCTTCTGTTTGATGTGTCTCGTACGTCATCGCCGGTCACCTGTCACTTGATGTGTCACCGTCTGCAGGAACCGGTTAAGTCCCGCCTGCCCTGCCTCCGTCTGTTTGAAGACACCGCAGTCTTCGAGTCCACGGACGAATTTTTCGGCCACCGCTTGTTCGACGTAAGCTGTGACCGGTTGACCGGTGTACTGTTGCTTCAACGATTCTGCCCAAGTCCGGTGTACCGGCAAGACGTCCGTCGTTTCACCGACGATGAACTGTTCGACCTGCTTTAGTTCTTCAAGCAACCGGGCTGGTAAGACCGCAAGTCCCATCACTTCAATCAAGCCGATGTTTTCACGTTTGATGTGGTGGATGTCCGCGTGCGTATGGAAAATGCCATCCGGATGTTCGACAGAGGTCCGGTTGTTTCGTAAGACAAGATCGAGTTCATAGACGCCGTTTCGCATCCGGGCAATCGGTGTCACCGTGTTATGCCGGACGCCGTCTGTCATCGCAATGATTTCCTGCTCCGCGTCACTATACGTCAGCCAGGCTGTATACACATCATCGGCAGCAGCGAGTAACTGGTGACGATCAGGGCTACTCAAGCGGATGACGCTGAGCGGCCAGTGTAACGTTTGCCCACTGACATCCGGTTGTTGCGGCAAGTCGAACCGGCTTTGGATCGTTGCTCGGTCCATCGCGAACTCATAACGCCCGCCTTGGTAATGATCGTGCGTCAAAATCGAACCGCCGACGATTGGTAAATCAGCATTTGACCCTGCAAAATAATGCGGGAATTGATCGACGAACTCCAGTAATCGTTCAAAGGCGTCGCGGTTGATTACCATATCGCGATGCGCCTGCGACAAAATGATGCTATGTTCGTTGTAGTAAACGTATGGCGAATACTGCAATGCCCAATCCTCACCTTGGAGTGTCAACGGAACGATCCGGTGGTTCGCCCGAGCCGGATGATTGTTGCGTCCGGCATAACCGACGTTCTCGACACAAAGCAAACACGTTGGATAGGTCGATGCTGCAACAGGTTCTGTCCGGGCTGCCGCAATTTCGCGTGGATCTTTTTCCGGTTTCGATAAGTTGATTGTAATATCAATTTCCCCGTAAACCGTCGCTGCCTTGTACTGGATGTTTTTCGCAATCCGTTTCGTCTGGATATAATTGCTCGCCTGACTGAGTTGATAGAAATAATCCGTTGCGTGCACCGGATTTTCTTTGTAGAGCTGATTGAACGTCGTCGTGATCGTCGAAGGACGATCGACGAACACATCCATTAATTCAGCTGCGAAACGTTCTTTTTCATCGAGTCGTGCTGCAAGCCGTCCGGACGCAATCATTTCTTCCACCAGCGCCTCGAGGATGTCTGGAATCGGTTCCGCTGTAACAGTCCCTGGATCGGTATAATCCGCCTGACCGACAAGCGCAAGAATTCGATTACGCGCATAGATTTCATCTTCTGCGTCAATCAGATGTTCAGCAATCGCTTGCTCAATCAATCGTTTGATGTGTTCATTCATCGCCTTCACTCTCCTCAATCCATTCTCTCTCTTATGTTGTCTGATAGCCGTTCGGACGGCGTTCGTGCCAGTTCCAGGCATCACGGATGATTTGGTCGATGTCCGTCCGACGCGGTGACCAGTCGAGAACACGTTTTGCTTTTTCTGATCCTGCGATTAACGTACTCGGATCACCGGCACGTCTTGCGACGACTTGTTCCGGAATCGGGTGCCCCGTCACCCGGCGCGCCGCCTCGATGATTTCGCGGACGGAAAATCCGTTGCTCGAACCGAGGTTAAAGACATCACTCGTGTGTCCTTGTTGTAAGTAATCGAGTGCGAGAATATGGGCATCAATCAAATCTTCGACATGAATGTAATCCCGGATGCATGTCCCGTCTGGCGTCGCGTAGTCATCCCCATAAATCGAGATGACAGACCGCTGATTGTTTGCGACTTCAAGGACAAGTGGAACAAGGTGTGTCTCTGGTGTATGGTCCTCTCCGACTTCTCCTGTCGCGCGTGCTCCAGCGACGTTGAAGTAACGTAACGCCACATAACGAAGACCATGTGCTTGTTCGCACCATTTCATCATCTTCTCCATCATCAATTTCGTTTCACCGTACGTATTCGTCGGGTTCGTCATTGCCGTCTCGAGAATCGGCATCGTTTCTTGCTCACCGTATGTCGCAGCCGTCGAAGAGAAGACGATTTGTTTGATATCATGTGCGACCATTGCCTCGAGTAAGACTTCCGTTCCGTAGACGTTATTGTTGAAGTATTTTAATGGTTGTTCCATCGACTCCCCGACCAACGAAAAGGCAGCGAAGTGAACGACTTGTTCAATCGTCTCTTTTGTAAAGACACGGTCAAGGAACGACCGGTCGCGAATATCTCCTTCGTATAAACGGGCTTGCGGATGGACCGCCTTTTTGTGACCTGCCTGTAAATGATCAATGACGACGACGTCTTTTCCAGCATCAATCAACTGATAGACCGCATGGGAGCCGATATAGCCGGCCCCACCGACAACTAGTACTGCCATATTAGATGACCTCCCGTTCGACTTCACGCGCTCCGTCTCCGACAGTCGCCGTGTAAAACGTTGCCGGATAACCGATCCGGCTTTCATAGCGTTGTCCGACGGCATCGATGAATCGGTCGACTGTTGACGTTTCAACGATTGCAATCGCACAGCCACCAAAGCCGGCTCCTGTCATCCGTGCCCCAAGGACACCCGGTTGCGCCCAAGCCGCTTCGACCAACGCGTCGAGTTCTTGCCCTGTCACTTCATAATCGTGTTGGAGTGACCGGTGCGACGCATTCATCAATTCTCCGAATTCCTCGAGTTGCCCTGCTTGTAGTGCTTCCAAGGCTTGTAACGTCCGCTCATTTTCAGAAATGGCATGGCGTGCCCGGCGCATCAAGCGTTCGTCGTCGAGTGTGACGGCTTCGAATTCTGCCATCGACCAATCTCCGAGCGTTGCATACGGCCGGACTTGCTGTAACTGTTCGAGCACCTGTTCACACTCCGCACGTCGCTCGTTGTATTTTGAATCGGCGAGTTCACGCCGCTTGTTCGTGTTCATGATGATGATCGTATAGCCCGTCAAGTCGAGCGGTGCATACGTGTAATCAAGCGTTTGGCAGTCAAGGAGTAATCCTGACCCTGCCTGTCCCATCCCGATCGCAAATTGATCCATGATGCCACTGTTGACGCCGATGTAGTGATTTTCGACCTGCTGACCGAACTTCACGAGTTCGACCCGGTCGAGATCCAATTCATATAAACGCTCGAGCATGACACCGATGACGAGTTCGAGTGAAGCAGACGAAGACAACCCTGCTCCGTTCGGAATATCCCCTTTAATCAAGACGTCAAATCCTGACGTGATGGCGTACCCGGCTTCCCGGAGGATGTGCACCATTCCTTTGGCATAATTCGTCCAACCGTCTTGCGGATTATGGGCCAAGTCGTCTAATCCGACTTCGATGATGCCGTCTGCTTCGAAGTTGAGTGAATAGAAACGACACGTTGCATCATCCCGTTTTCGGGCAATCGCATGCGTCCCGAGCGTCAAGGCACATGGAAACACATGACCTCCGTTATAGTCCGTATGCTCTCCAATCAAATTGATACGCCCTGGCGCAAAAAAGCGATGTGTCGCCTGTACATCGAATTGCTCTTCAAAGATTTGTTCTAACGTCTGGTCGGTCATGCGATCGGCTCCTTTTGCTCAATTTGTCTCAATTGATAGATGGGTTGAATTCGTAAACAACGTGCTTCATAGTCCGTCGAATAAGAGAAGTTCAGTCCTTGGTTCATCAAGTAAGCACCGCTCACCTGGCGATCTTCCACTTGATAGAGTCTACTTGCATCTAATCCCGTCAGTTTAAAGCTGTACTGGTGAATGCCATGCTTACGCATCGGTGCAACCGCCAAAATGACTGTCTCAGTTTCAGACGTATACTGCATGATGCTCGCTGTCGTTTGTGAGAATGGACTGAGGCGGTATTGACGTCCGTGCTGAACTGTCGGCCGAATCGTCTTGTATGTCTCAATCCATCCTTTCGCTTCCGCGAGTTCACTTGCCGTCCACTCACTTAAGTTTCCACCGATGCCGAGCGTCCCTTGCATCGAAGAGACGAACCGCGTCGCAAGCGGTAAGTTCCGCCCATTCAACCAGTTCGGACCATCCGTCACCCAGCAACTCATCATTTTTGCATTATAGGCAAACGAGAAGTCATGTTGAATCGTCAACCGGTCAAGCGGGTCCGTGTTGTCACTCGTCCAGACTTGTTCCGTCCGCTCTAAAATCCCGAGATCAATCCGACCTCCGCCACCGGCACACGCTTCGAAGTCGACCGTCGGATGCCCGAGTCGTAGCTCGTCGAAGATTCGATATAAGGCATCGACGTGACGCTTCCAAAGTTCTTTTTGCGCGTCCGGCGTTTGCGACGGGACACCCGGCTCAGAGAATGCCCGATTCATGTCCCACTTGATGTAGTCGATTTCGTGCGACGTCAATAATTCATCCATCATGTCATAAACAAAACGTTCGACTTCCGGTAAACCGAGGTTCAAGACGAACTGGTTTCTCGATGTCGTCCGGACAGCACCCGGAGCATGATAAATCCAGTCCGGATGTGCGCGATATAAATCGGAGTCCGGATTGACCATCTCCGGCTCGACCCAAAGACCGAACTGCATGTTTTTTCCCTTCACATACTCAATCAGAGGGGTCAGACCGTTCGGAAACTTCTTCCGATTGACGACCCAGTCGCCTAATCCCGCTTGATCGGAGTGACGTTCACCGAACCAACCGTCATCGACGACGAATAGTTCACATCCGATGTCCGCTGCTTGATCGACGAGTGCCCGTTGTCCCTGTTCCGTCACATCGAAATACGTCGCTTCCCATGAGTTATAAAGGACCGGTCGAACGTTTTCACGGTCAGACGCCGGCATGATTACGTGACGCTGGAAGTCATGCGCGCGCGCACTCATTCCGGCGAAGCCGTCCGGAGTATAGCCGATATAAAAGACCGGTGTTATTAGACGTTGTTCAGCGTCAAGCGTCCAGCTGAAGTCAAATCCATTCATCCCACCCGATAGTTGGACGAACCCGAAGGCATCTTGTTCAGCGTGAATCGACCAGTTGCCCGAATAGGCAAAATGGCCGTAAATGACTTCGCCCGTCGTCTCTGTCGCATTGTGTTCAAGCGCGAACCAGGGATTTGCCTGGTGACTCGTCACACCGCGTCGACTTTCAATCGTCTTGCGTCCTGCTGTCAGCGGCGTGATTTGTTTTTGGAATTCGCCCGTCCATATCCCGGCATAATGATGGAAGTTGAGCGTCGGACGATTTAAAAGTCCCATCGCGAACGACTGCGCCGTCGTCAAACGGACAGGTCTTTCTCCTGCGTTTTCGATGATGAGCGAGCGCCCGATCATATCGTATGCCGCGAAAAGTTCATACCGTACCCCGACGCGCAAATCTTGGAGGGGATCGTGGAGCCATAAGACAAGTGCCGTATCCGACAGCTCTGCTTGCTCGAAAGAAAATTGACTGATTCTTGCTCCGTCTGCCCGTTCTGATTTTAACGTCGGTTCTGTATAGACCATCTCACCGAACGGGATAAAGTCGTACGTCGCGACGCCGTCTGGCGATTCGAATGAACTGTGTGCAAGAACCGCACTCGGTAACGCCGCATAATCTGCTCGATACGGAAGTCGTGCCCCGAAATACGTATGAACGAGCTTCCCATTCGCTCCGATTGTCACGACATGCGCGACATCTTGTCCTTCGATCACGAATCGGTGTTTCGATACTTCAAAGATTGCCATGGTCCTACCTCCTTACGTCGTCAGAATCAGTGTCGCAAGCGGTGCGAGTGTCACTGTTCCACTGTATGTCTCTTGCGTCGTCAGCTCCTGATATGTTCCGTCAAGCGTGACTTGTTTCGTTTCTTTTGTGTCATGGTTCATCAGGAAGACGAAATCGCGTGTTTCCCCGTGACGGCGAACGACTTCGACCTGGTCCGGCACTTCAAGCGTCTCGATTCCTGCTTCTTCAAAGGCTTGCGCGTAAATCGTATCGATCATCGCGTCATCGATCGACGCTCCGATGTACGTGATTGTTCCTTTGTATTGATTTCGCGTGACGGCTGCGACACCATCGTAAAATGTATCGCGATAAACGGCGAGCGGCTCTGCCGTCGTCGGTGTAATGAGATCGCACCAGAGGCGTGCCGTCGACGATTGTCCGTCAAGTCCCTCGACACGGTTTTGCTGGACCGCTTGAAGGGATTCATATTCATCGATTTCAATGCCGGCATACGTGGCAAACTTCCCGGGAAGTGTTTTCGGGATGACATTGTTATGCGGATCCTTGACACCTGTCCGGTACGTAAAGATGACGTGCCCCCCTTGTTCCATGTAATCAATCAATGCTTGATCGAACGTCGGGTT
This sequence comes from Exiguobacterium sp. N4-1P, assembly GCF_002214325.1. Taxonomy (NCBI): domain Bacteria; kingdom Bacillati; phylum Bacillota; class Bacilli; order Caryophanales; genus Exiguobacterium; species Exiguobacterium sp. N4-1P. The sequence goes on along the minus strand of NZ_CP022236.1, from coordinate 345,107 downwards.
CGTCAGGAAGTACAGCGGCACGATAATCAGTTTGTAGCCGTCAAGCGCATCGCCCGGGAAAACGATGTCCGTCGCAACCTGCTTGCGGACAGCCCCGCCGTAAAAACGGACGAACTCGGTCCGGAAATCAAATGCATCGCTGTGTCGTTGATGCGTCCAGGCCCAAACGTTTTCCTGATCAAAATAGACACCGACATCCGCTCGGTACGTACTGGCATTGATCTCGTCGCCGAACGTATTTAGTTCCGTCATGATCTGTTTGACTTCAGCAAACTTCCGTTTCGGTTTCCCGTCGTGGTCGATGATGCCGTGGCAAAATTCTTCCGTCCCGAACAAGGCTGCCCGGAAGCGGAAATAGACGATCGCTTCCGCGCCGCGCGCAACGGCTTGATACGTCCAGAGACGAATATGACCCGGGCGTGGTAAGTATCCGATTTTGCTCCACCCCTGTGCGCCACTGAGCTGTTCCATGACCCAGAAACCTTTGCCCTGTTTCGACGACCGGCAGAGATCGTGATCGCTCGCCATCTTCTCGAAACGGTTTGGTTCCGGTAACCCGCCCCAGACGGGATAGTTATCAAATGAGACATAGTCAAGATCTTGCGCCATCTGTTGTTGATTCACAGCCATATCGCTGTAGACGAGGTTATGTGTGATAAAGGCATCCGGATGGATATGTTCCCGTAAGACATCGACTTGCAGCTTGTTGTAATAGTTATAGCCGTCGGCACAAAATCGGTCGAAATCGACGAGCAGGGCTGGACTATGCTCTTGGTAAACTTTACGCGGGACGGGAATTTGTTCCCACGCCGTATAGGTTTGACTCCAAAAGACCGTTCCCCATGTCTCGTTTAACACGTCAAGCGTGCCATACCGCTTCTTGAGCCAGACCTGGAAAGCGGCCCGGTCGATAGCACTGTAAGAGCGGTCCGACTTTTCATGACCGTACTCATTATCTGTCTGCCAACCGATGACACGCGGATGTTGCCCGTACCGTTTCGCCATTTCCGTCGTAATCGCGACGGAAAACTTTTGATAGGTCTCACTGTGAACCGTATAGTGACGACGCGCACCAAAGCTGATCGTCACACCGTTTTCGTCGACCGGTAAAATTTCTGGATACTTATGACACATCCAGGCGGGTGGTGTTGCCGTCGGTGTACCGAGGACGATATCGAAGCCCGCGTCACTGAGTCGTGCGACGACGTCATCCCAAAAGTCGAAGTCATAAACCCCTTCTTCCGGTTCCATCATCGTCCACGCAAATTCTGCAATCCGGACGACGTTGACCCCCAGTTCTTTCATCAAACGAAAATCTTCCTCCCACAATTCACGTGGTGTTTGTTCCGGATAATAATCGACTCCTAAATACATATTGCTCCCCCTGACTCAAAAAACAAATTATTTTACTGCACCGGCCGTCATTCCTTTTTGGAAGAAACGTTGGAAGAAGATATAGAAGACCATTGTCGGTAAACTGATTAACACAAGTGAGGCATAGATTTTACCTGGATCGCCGCCGAGTGCATCTTTGAAGAAACTCGGTGCCATCGTGACTGTCTGGTAAGCGGGATCGGTCATGAACGTCAAGACCATCAAGTATTCGTTCCACGAGTTGAGGAACGCATAGATTAATGCTGTCGCAAGTGCCGGTTTCGCGAGTGGCAACATGACTTTGAAGAAGACTTCTAAAATTGTCGCACCGTCGATATAGGCCGCTTCCATCAGTTCGTTCGGCAATTCGTCAAAGTACCCTTTGATGAGCATCAAGCCGAACGGGAGGAAAAATGCAACTTCTGCCCCAATCAATCCCCAATGATTGTTCAGTCCGTCAAATGAACGGAGCGTAAAGAACAAAGGGACGATCATCGAAGCAACCGGTAACATTAAACCGGCGAGGACCATATTGAACATGAGACGCTTTCCTGCGAACTCTAGCTTTGAAAAAGCGAACGCTGCAAACGCAAGAATCGTGATTGAGATGATGATCATGAAGAAAGCAACAAAGAAACTGTTGAAGACGAACGTTGGGAAATTCGGGTTTTGTAACGTCGCGATATAGTTCTCAAATCCATTGACACGTAAGCTTTCCTTGAACATGACAAAGATCGGGAACAGCCAGACGATTGAAGCTAAGGCAAGGACAAGGTTGATCATCCAACGACTCTTTTTAGATTCTACATTCATGGTACGTTCCTCCTTAGTTATCCATTTTCTTTTGTATCCGTAATTGGAAGTACGTGATCAGCAACGCGATTGTAAGTAGCACGATGGCGACAGCACTCGAGTAGCCGACTTCCTGTTGGAGCATTGATTTTCGGAATAAGTAGGTCGAGATAAATTCTGTGGACGATCCCGGCCCACCGGCAGTCGTGATCCAGACTAAGTCAAATGTCTTCAGTCCACCGATGACACCGAGGATCGATAACGTGAAGGTCGTGCCCTTTAAGTTCGGGAACACGATGCTCCAAAGGGTCCGGAAGAAACCAGCTCCATCAATTTTCGCAGCTTCGAAAATTTCTTTTTCAATCGTCAACATCGCCATGTAGTACATGACCATCGACGACCCTGTCCACTGGAAGATATTGATGGCGATGACGGAATAAAGCGCGATATCCGGATCGCCGAGCCAATTCTGCTCGAGACTCCCAAGACCGATTGCACGTAAGAATTCGTTGATGTAGCCAAATTGGAAATCATAAATTTGTGTGAAAGCTGCCCCAAGGACGACCGGACTCAAAACGACCGGGAAGAAGAAGACCGATTTCATCGCAGTCCGCAGCGGTCCTTGTGTATGCAGGAAGTACGCGAGAACAAGTCCGATTCCAGCCTGGATTGTGACCGTCAAGACGGTGAAGATGAAGGTGTTTTTGAGCGAAAGATAAAAGTCCGGATCTCCGAACATTTCCGCATAGTTTGAAAGCCCGACAAACGCTTTATCAAACGAAATCCCGTCCCATGAGAAAAACGAGTTATAGGCATTGTAGAAAATCCCGTAGTAGATGAAACTGACGACGAAAAGGACGATTGGTGCGACAAATGCCCAACCGACCATATTTTGTTTCATCTTGCCTTTTTTTCTTGGAGCAGGTGAACGTGTCGCTGCTGGTTTTAACGGCTCTGCTTTTGGTTTAATCGGCAATTCCTGACGCTCTGTCTGCATGTTGATTCCTCACTTTCCTCTTTTCCAAAAATCAGGAAGTGATACGCCAGGCGCATCACTTCGCTGTCTACTGCTTATTTCGCCGATTTATCCGCTGTATCTTGAACACGTTGAAGTGCTTCTTTCGGATCTTGACCTGTTGCGATATTTTGAAGTTCCTTCCCGAGGATATCGTTCAATTTCGTATCCCGGATTCCACGGCTCGCGACTGCGTCCGCAAGCGTATCGTTTAACATTTTGTATGATTCTTTTTCGCCTTCCGATGTGAAAGCGGAATCAGAGTCGATTGTGACATCTTTAATTCCTGGTGCCATCTCGAACTCACCCATGTATACTTCTTGTCCTTCACCTTGACTCATGAAGGCGATGAACTCTGCTGCACCTTCTTGTTGTTTCGATTCTTTATTGACACCAAGCGCCATATCGATTGAAGCGATGATTGGTTGTTCTGTTCCGCCTACGAGGTTAGGAAGTGGCGCAAATCCAAGTTCATCGTCAATTTTCCATTTGTCTTTTTTCTCAGCCGTCGTCATCGAGTGTGCTTCCCATGAACCGATGACCCACATCGCAGCTTTTTTATCGAAGAACTGGTTCATCCCGTCATTGTAAGTCGCAAGACCAAGTGCTCCTTCTTGGAAGACTTTATCTTCGAAGAGGTCTTGCCATACTTGTGCTGTTTTGACCATTTCGTCATCTGTCCATTTTGCTTCACCCGACAAGACTTTTTGAATATAACCCGGCGCGACTTGGTGACTGAGGACGTTGTAGACATCGATGTCGATCCAAGCATCTTTTGCTCCGAGCATCAATGGAATGACTTTATCGCCAGACGCTTTGATTTTTTTGACGGCATCGACCGTTTCTTTATAGTTCTTAGGTGGCGTGACACCGTATTTATCAAGCATCGTCTTGTTGTACATCAAGTATGCTTGTCCTGTGAAACCGATTGGGACTGCGTATTGTGTACCATCAAGTGTCGTCTGTTCAATCCCGAGCTCGACGAATTTATCTTTCCATCCATCTCCGGCTGCTTTATCCATATATGAATCGACCGGTACGACACGATCTTTATACTGCTGAATCATCGGTTCTTTTAAGCCAATGATGTCCGGGCCTTTACCTGACAACATTGCGACTTGAAGTTGCTTTTCATAGTCTTCACTGTACCGTTTGAATTCGACTGAATACTTGTCTTGCGATTTGTTGAACGCATCGACAACGGCTTTCCCAGCTTCAGGTTGTGGTGCCCAGCCCCACCAGGTAATGATTGTTTTACCGTCTTTTGTTGTCGTCTGTTGCTCATCTTCGCCACCACAAGCTGCGAGTAGTGCTGATAATGTAAGAACCGATGCTGCCGCTAAAATCTTCGATTTTTTAAATTTCATCTGATTGATCCCCTTTTTATGTGTAAGTATCATGCGTATTTTTGACCGTGTTGACCTTCCAGTTTCGCTTGTTTGCACCAGTCTTCCATCACCGTTTGGTCGATCGGCATTCCCTGTAGCCGAATCAACACGCGGGCAATCAAACGTAACCGATAATCCAATGTGTCGACTTCGCGAGCGACAAATAAGTAAAACTCTCCGCCAAGTGTTAAGCAGCCTGCCGTCCGCATTTGTTGCATCAATGCGCGTAATTCGATGTATCCGCTCTCATTTTTTCGAACATGCAGTTCTGAGGAACGGATTGTCAATACTCCTTGCACGGATGACATCCGGAATTGAAAAACTCCATCTTGTCGCGGACGGACGAGCACGATGTCTTGGTCCGGTGACCGTTCATCCCCTAGTTGTTGTTCAGTCATCCGCTGCGTTTGACGATCATAGTAAAAGCCGCGGATGGCCCCGTAACGCCCAAAAGCTTCACGATAGGAAACCCACGGATCTTTTGTTTCCATCGGCGCGTTGCCTCCTTCTTTCCGTTTCAGCTCGACTGGTCTTCGCCAGTCCGCATCCACCTCCACCGTTCACATGAACTTAGTAAATTAAATTTATTATCTATCTTTAAAAAGACTATATCATATGACTTTTATATTTGTAAACGTTTTCATAAATTATTTTTTGGGGTTATCTCGAGATTGCTTGAAGTCCTGATAACTGAGGGCGTGACAAAGCGTCTTTTTCGTTGCTTTCCTCGGGCGAGGCGCAAGCCGTTGCTCCTTGGTCCTAACGGACACGAGCAGGGTCTTGCCTGCCTCTGAAAGTGCGTTAAACACGCACTTTTTCCCGTAGGAGTCAACGAAACGTGACGCTTTTTAAGTAATACCGTGAGAGAAATCCAGGCATGCAAACGATTTGGAGCGCAATCCGTCTTGAATCGCTTTAGACCAATTGCCGCTTTGAAGATGAAGCGCGAAAGGGAAGCGCGAACTGATTGCTTCTCGTTATCGCATTTTCACTCTTCATAAGAGTTTGCCTACAGTCAAAAAAACTACTTCCGTCATATCGATGGAAGTAGTTTATACTTTAAATCGTTTGAAAGACACTATTTGTCGCTAAAGCTGCGGCACTAAGTGCCCCTTGTTTTTCACTCCACGGCACCATCTTCACGTCCGTCTGTCGCGAGGCTGTTGTCAGCGCCGTATGCGCGACCCGTTCTTTAATCTGCTCGACGATGCCCGGTGCGCGTTCAAACATCGGGCCGCCTAGTAAAATCCGTTTCGGGTTCAACAAGTGAATCGTATTCAATACACCAATCCCGATATACTCTCCTGCTCGGTGATAGGCGCGCGCCGCTTGTTCGTCTCCTGCCACTAAACGACTTCGCAGTTCCAGTAAGGTTTTTACTTGCGGATCAATGACTTCAAAATCGCGCAACAGTGACTTTTCGCCTGCCAATGCCTCGAGGCAACCACGATTGCCACAAGAACAGATGGGGCCATCTAAATCAAGTCGCATATGTCCGACTTCACCCGTGATGTGGTTTTCCCCATCAATCAACTTTCCATCCAGTACATAGGCGCCTCCAATCCCTTCGCCTGCATAAAGGTAAAAGAATTGATCGACCCCGACCCCCTCGCCAAATAACAATTCGAAGGAAGCGAGCGCACGCACGTCATTCTCGATGAAAACTGGATAGGCAAATCGTTCCTCTAAATGTTTTTTTAGTGCGACATCATGAAGGTGGAACCGAGGGGCAAATAGGATGACACCTGTTTCCGGATTAACCATCCCGTGGACAGAAATTCCGATGCCATGAATCGTCCCGACACCGTTTGTCGCTTCAATCAATTCTTCACACAGTTGACTGACGGCATCAATCATATCGTCACTCGTATCAAAGTGTCCGATCGATTCGACTTCATGGATCGTATTTCCACTCAAGTCGGCGATGACACCGATGAAACGATGACTCGTCGCATCGATTCCGATGACATATTGTTGCGTCGCAACCAATTCAAGCATGATTGGTTTGCGTCCCCCATTCGAAACTCCGAGTTCCCGCTCCGTCACGAGACCATCGGCAATCAACTCACTGACGATGTTCGAGACCGTCGGCTTCGTCAAATTTGTCCGCTGGGCAAGTTCGACCCTCGAAATTGGCTGATGCATTCGAATCAGGCGTAACACAAGTGCCCGATTGTAGGAGCGCATCCATTTTGAATTACGTGGTGTCTCTTTAGTCATGCTTCCCCTCATCCCCTCTAACCTTCTCCTTCCTATCTTCGCACATTTTGTAAGGGATTTCACTGTCTCCTTTTTAACTCATTTTGAAAGAGAAAGAGGCGAGGTTTCACGCTTCATCATATGGCTGCTCGATTACGAGGATTCGGCTACCGTCTGGCTTTTCCGTCAACTCCATTTCAATAATGGCCTGCCCGACTAGCAACACAGCGGGCAATTCTGGGTCCGTCTTCCGAAAAAAGCTGACATGACCTTGATAAACGTCCATATAATCAGCGAATAAAAACGTTCCATTGACATGGATTTCGTCTTGCTTCGGGTTGAATTCAAGTCGCGGGACCCCGAACCATGCTTCTCCGTTCAAATACAACAATGGTTTGTTTCCAATTCCTTCATTGGTGGCTCGGCGCACTTCAATCGCTCCTTTCGTCTCATAATAAAGGCGGTCATCCCCTCGTGTCGCAATGACAATCGGATTGTCTTGATACAGGACGATTTCAAGAATTTCATCCGCCTGTTCGACATAATAACCCGAGTCATCAGCTGTCGCAAAACTAATCGTGTACAGTTGAATCCAGGCGACGACATCTGTTACTTCGACCGGCTTCAAAAATAACGCGGAGACAAGATACGTCCGCTCCGGCATCACGATTAAGTTGACACAGATATCTGCCAATTGAATCGTTCGTACTTGTGTTGAAGGATACATTTCTTCGTAATCTTTCATAAAAACCACTTCATAATAATGCGTCGTCTCCCGGAGCTCTCTCCCAGGTAAACGACGATCAAAGTCGGCAATCTGGATGCGTTTCATGTTGTGCCTCCTCTGCAAAAACCTGTAAGTGTCTCATGCTGATTATTACCCAAAATTTGGTCTCTTTGCACTCCCCTAAAAATCAAAAAATCACCTCCCGATTTTTTCAGGAAGGTGACGCGTCAGATTGTTTTCATTGGAGATACAAGTCGTAGAGAACATAGAGCACTAGCGCAATCACAAAGACGAAAAAGAATTTTCCCGTACCAAAAAAACACGGTCGCTTGTTTCGTTCCGATTATTTTTATCCGGATACATTATACAACTCCCTTTCTCATCTATCCAATTTTTCTCATATTGAATAGTTTCGCCTTTTGCGGCATCAATTCCTTCCGAACTGACGATTGATTTCTTTAAGATTTCATCCCGTTCGCAAAAAAGACGAGCGTTTCTTCTTCGTCCGTCGTTAACACACGGTCGACCGTTTCTTTGTATAATCGATGCATCTCTGAAATCTTCCCACCTGCTCGCTCCGTCACATCCATCGCCTGACGTAACATCACGACTTCTTGTTCGAACGCTTCGCGGGGCATTGCCTCACCGTGCGACCAAACGTAATACGCCGCATCATACTCCGCGATTGCATCGAGTAACAACGTCATTCGCTCGACCGTATAGTTCCATTTCGCCGAAAAGATATCAGCATACATCGCGTCCCCTAAAAATAAGACACGTTCTTCCGGTATGTAAACAAGCAGACTCCCGGGTGAATGGTCATTTTCGACTTCGCGCAGAATACAATGCACATTCCCTAAGTCGACGACAAGTTCTCCCTCGAATTGAATATTTGGCAATTGTACTGCTATATCACGTGTCGGACCAAACTCGAGCTTGATGGCATCGGCACAAAACGGTATCTCGATTCCCTGCTCGATTCGCGCTTCGAGTGCTTCATCTGTCCAGTCATAATCTAGCATCTGTTCAATTCGCGCTACCGTCCGCTTCGTTGCCATCGCCAGAAGGTTCATTTCCTTTAGTCCGAAAATATGATCCCAGTGCCAATGCGTCAATGCCAGTAAATCAGGTTTTTTCAAGCCATGTCGCTCCACTTCTTCTAAAAACAGTGCCGCATGCCGGCTCGAGTTTCCTGCGTCAATCATCAGACTGCGTTTTGCTCCGACGATCAGCCCTAAAATCGGTCGATCCGTTTCACTGACCGGCGTTTGATACCATACACGATCCGTCAATTGGTTAAATTGTTGCATCTTCATCGCCTCCTGCTTGTAGTATAACGAAAAAGCCCATCCGGATGACGCCCGGATGGACCAGTTCAATGCCTTTACTTCTTATTTTCTTTTTGACGGAAAGGCCACCAGACACCTGAACCGAACGAAACCGTAATCGCCGGGATCAAGAGCGGTAAGACAATCAATCCATACAAGAGAAGACCCGTGATGACAATCGTCGCGATTTGAACGAGACTGAGGACACCGGATGGCATCATCGCACCGAACGTACCGGCGAGGATGATCGCTGCCGTAATGATGACCGAGCCCATTTTTTTCATCGAGATGTACATCGCTTCTTTCGTCTCAAGTCCGTTGATCGTTTCTTCGCGGAAGCGATCAAGGAGGAAGATTGAATAGTCGATGCCAAGTGCGACAAGCATGACAAAGCCAAAGAATGGAACCGCCCAACTGATTCCGTCATACCCCAGTCCGTTGACGAAGATCAACTCTGCGATTGAGACCGACGTATAGTACGTCAGTAACAATGAACCAATCATGAACAGCGGCATGATGAACGAACGGAACATGATTGCGAGGACGATGAACAGACTCACGATCATAATCGCGACCGTCCGCGAAAAGTCCGCTTTTGACGTATCGTTTAAGTCACTATTGATGCTTGAAATACCACCGTAAGCAACTTTTGCCTCTTCGAGTGGCGTATCTTTTAACGTACTCGCAGTCGTTTTTTTAATCGCCGCGACTGTTTTGATCGCTTTTGGCGAATATGGATCGTCGTTTAAGATGACTTCAAACTTCAGTCCTGTTTCGTCATCAATTGCATATCGTTCGATGACCGGTTCAAACTCTTTATTCGTTAACGTCTCTTTCGGAATAAACATTCCGGTCCCGCGAATCGTTTTCGAATCGCCCATCTCAGTCAGAATATCCGCTACATCCGTTAAACCGTCTTCGATTTTTTGAAGACCCTCATTTGCCGAACCGACACCGTCCGCAAGTTGCGTCAAGCCACCACCGAGCTGTCCAGCTTGTGCACCTTGTTGTTCAATTCCTGTCGCCGCTTGCGCAATGCCGGTTTCAATTTGCGTCAATTGTTCCGATAAAGCGGACAACGTCCCGACCGCTTGCGGTATGTTTTGTGTCGTTTGCAGTCCTTGACCGACAGCGCCGAGCTGTTGATTGATTTGACCGAGACCATCTGCTGCCTGTTGCAATTGTGTTGCCCCAGCCGTCGCTTCGTCTCCAGCCGGAAGCTGTCCACTAATCGATTGAAGGTTTTTTTCGACTTCCTCTAAACCTTGACCGACTTCACCAAGACCCGTATTGGCATCTTTGACCCCATCTGCAATTTGCGCGAGTTGGCGGTCGACGTATAAATCGGGGATGACCTCACCCGTTGGTCTTGAAATCGACCGAACGGATTTGACACCATCCAATTTGACGAGCTCGCGACTTAACTGCTCCGCATAAGGAAGTGTTTCTTCTGTCACGATGTCTTTATCGTCCTTTAAGATGACGTTGACGGGGAGCGATTCTCCCGCACCAAATCCGTCTGAAATCGCATTTAACCCTTTGACGGTTTCGTATTTTTCTCCAATCTCATCGACTGTATTGAATGAAAGATCGTCATCATACGTAAAGAGCGTCGGGACTGTAATGACGGCGACGATTGCCATCGCGAGCAATGGACGGCGAATCGATAATCCGCCGTAACGTGCCCATAACTTACTATCACGGTGACTCGCTGCACTTTTCGACGGCCAGAATAATTTTTCTTTTAACGTCGCCATGAAGAATGGGACGAGTGTAAACAGGACGAGCAGTAAGACGGCAATCCCGACCGCTACTGCAACCGATGATTTAAAGATCGGGAAATCTGCGAATCCGATTGCCGAGAAACCGACGAGAACGGCAATCCCACTGATCAGCAATGTCCGACCCGCTGTTTTATACGTGTTGACGATAGCCGTTTCGACGTCATGTCCAGCTGTCAGTTCTTCCTTGTAGCGGCTTAACAGTAAGATACAGTAATCTGTCCCAATCCCGAATAAGATCGCGACGAGGAAGATTTGTGTGAAGTTCGAGACCGGGAAACCGAACCAATCAACAAAAAACGCCACAAATGATTGGCTCATCAGGTAGGTTACGCCGACTGCAAGCAGTGGAACGAACGGTGTGACGATCGAACGGAAGACGATGAGCAATAAACCAAAAATCAAACCGACAGTAATTAACTCCGTCCGTTTCAGTCCTTCTTGCGAACTTTTGTTGACGTCTGCATTAATCAGCGATTCACCTGTCAGATAAATCCTCCGGTCATTCGGAAGGACATCCGCCCGGATTTTTTCCGCGAGCGCTGTAATTTCTTCTTGTGACCCGTCCACTGTAATTGGAACGAGCACCGTTTTTTTATCTTTTGAGACAAGTTGTCCTTCCGTTTCCTCACTTTCAAACGGATTAAGGACACCGGTCACAGGTTTGTCGAGTTTTTCTAAATCCGTCACGATTTGACCGATGTCAGTGCGGTCAGACGCTGAGACCTTGTCCTTTAACGGGATGACGAGCGAAATGGTTTCTTCACTTGCACCAGCTGCCTGTAAAATATCTGCTGCGCGCTGCGAATCTGCATCACTTGCGAGCTGAATCGCTCCAGCATCCTCTGCTTGTTTCGATAAGTTCGGTGCCGCTAAAAATAGACCGACTGTCGCAATCAATAAGACGATTACGATCGGCCAGCGCCACTTGACGATTTGTCGCATGCCTTCTCCACCTCTTCTAGTTCTATTTTTCTCTGCTGCTTAGTCTTCAATCTTTAAAATCGATTTGACCTTTTTAAACGTTTCGATAAACTGTTGAATTTCATCGTCCTCAACCTTACCATCAATCAATTGTTCCAAGTAGAGATAGATTGCCTGGTTCGATTCCTCGACGACATCGTGTCCTGCTTGCGTCAAAATGATTTGTTTCGTCCGATGATCATCTTCCGCCCGTTCGACTTCCACGAGTCCTTTTTCATTTAACTTTTTCAGACGGTTTGAAATCGCGCTTTTATGGACACCTTGCATGACGGCGATTCGTCCCGAAGCAATCGGTCCGTATTTACCGACGATTTTCAATAAATGAAGTTGCTCTGGAGAATACAAACGCCACACGGGAGATTCAACGGACTTTAATACGCGTTCCGTCCCATGAATCATGACTTCCTCAAACAGAAGGACGGCTTCCCGAAGATTGTCTTTCATTTTAGTTTACCTCCTAAACTGTTAGTGTTAGTTTAGCCCCTCAACTAGCTGACGTCAACTTCAAACTGTCACAATTAGGCAGACAGACCCGAGCAATGTTCGATATGATAAAAGAGAGCTTGATGTTTGCTAGATAAAGGAGGAAGAACGATGACCCTTTTATTTTGGATCGCCCTTGTGATTTGTATCATTGGACTTATTTTTACACTCATGGTCGGACGTAGCCGTAATGAAGAAAGCTACAGTAACAAAACAACTGCTAAAAACATGGTTTGGATGTACTTGATTTTACTACCGGTCATCTTAATCGTGCTTGGTGTATTTTATTACCTGCTGACAAAGTAAACTAAAAAAGATAAGCGGTCCCTTAAGCTACTGCCTTTAAGAGACTGCTTATCTTTTTTGATTAATTTAACGTTTTTGGACGGACGATATAAATGTCGCATTTCGCATAACGGGCAATGTTTTCGGATACACTCCCAATCATGATCCGTTCCATTGCGTTCATGCCGACAGCCCCACAGACAATCAGTCCTGCCCCGACACGCGGTGCAATGACTTTCGGGATCAGCGTCTTCGGTGACCCTGTCTCGATGACGAGCTCGACTGCATCCAACCCGGCTTGATGTGCCTGTTTTTCGTATCGTTCAAGTAATTCTTGTGCATACTCTGTCACGTTTTGGTCAATGAAGCGTTGGTTGGCACGGACATTCGCGAATGTCTGAATGTCGATGACGTGTGTGATGACGAGCTTTGCATGATCAATTTTTGCAAACTGGACCGCTTTATCGAATGCCAAGTCTGCCGTCTTTGATCCGTCTACTGCGACCAGAATTGTATGGTAGTGGCTGTCCATCATGATTCACCCTCTCCACTCAAACAAAGGCAACACTCATAATTTATCGTTGTTTTCGTTCTCCAATGCTCTGTTTTCATGATCGAGTTTCCGTTCTGCTTCGATGCCTTCCGGCTCCGTCTCAAGAATACTTTTAGGTGACGGTGTCGGTCGCTCCGCACCTTCTTGATCCGCGAACAAGACGTAAGCACCATGCCGGACACCGACGACATGACGTTCGATTTCCTCGTCCGCTAGACCAAGCGACGTAAATGCCGTTCGGATTTCATCTTCTGTCGCCGGCTTTCCGGTAAAACGCTCGAACAATGTCCGTTTACCCGTGACGAGTTGTGCTGCTGACTGTCCCCGCAACATCGCCATATCGGTTTTATCCTGTAAGACGACGTATAAATCTTCCTCAAGATACCCTTTAAAATGTAAATCTTCAATATCCCGAATCAATTCGGTTTCATTTTCATACGTTCCGATAAATTGTTTTTTCCCCATTTGACTGTCTCCCCCTTTTTAACTTCTATAAGGGATATACCCGAAAAAACGAAAAGCAATGATTCAAACTGTCGGTTTGTTTCAAGAAACTGGTGTTTTTTGTTCTGAAAAAACCTTTTGTCGTCTCCGAAAGACCACTACTGTGACGATTGCGACTGCTACCGTCGCAATAACGGTAATCCATTCCTGTGTCAAAGTGAGACGATCGTTAAAGAACAGCCCACTATAAAACCAAATCATCACTACACCAAACACCCAATCCGAATGGAACCAGCTGAATACTAGTACACCACCTGCAAAAACAATCAGCATGATACTCGTCCAAAGCGAGACACTTAAACCAAACAGTTCCTCAAACCGGAAATCACGTAAAATCCGAAACGGTAAAATTAAGATTTGGACGCTCGACCAGGCTAGAAAGACGGAAAAAGGCGAGCGCATCCAAGGTGAACGGTTCGGATGCTGTTGAATTTTTGAATAGATGAGACAAAGACTTATGAAAGACACTGTCATCAACACGAGTTCCCACGGCGGACCTACAATCGAACTTACTCCGAGTCCAATCATCGTCAAACTGAACCATCCACTTATATCAAGTATCAACGTTCGATCTGCCGGATAAGATCGGACTGGACGGATGCACCAAATCAGGAGTGTCGTATACAGAACACCGACGACAGCATCAACGAATGGTGCCGGCATGATTGCTAACGGTAACTCGGTCGGCGTCTTATACCACACGACACGGGCAAGTAAAACGAATAAAAACGATAAAAAATTGAGTAAACGAAGTCCCGTCAGTGTCAACATCTCGCGTCCACCTCCTTACCTAGTCTTTTCCCGACGCGACATGCTCGAAAACAAAAAACCTGTCTTCAAGAAACGGATTCAGGTACGATGGAAATACAAAGGAGCGTTGATCATATGCAACCATTCATCAAGCCCCACCAATATAATTTCATCCGGAATCAAATTGAGTTATTACTTCAACAATTAACGACCGTGAATGACCCCGATGTCCGTGATGCCGTTTTATACAGCGCGACGACAAAAATTTTCGACATCATTCCCATTCTGTCCCCGGAACAAGAGGAACTTTTGATGACGATCCGGAATCAAGCTTCAGAGCAACAGCTGTTCACGTATCTCGATCAAATCCAACCGTTCGTCGAACCATTTCCGACGATCACCCCCGCTGAAATCCAGGCACTTTTTCCAAAGGTAAAAAAACTCCATCTTCCTCCACTCGATACGATTGATTTTTCAATGACGACGTATTTGAGCTGGAATGATACGAGCAACAAAAAGAAATTTTTTGTTTATCCGCTCGACGGGACGTGGATCGGACTCGAGAGCACCTATTTACCAAACATTCAGCACGGAATTTGCAGCCTCTGTAAAACAAACAATGAGGTCGCGCTCGTCTCGGTTCGAACAAATAAATCAGCTGATCACTATCGTGCTGTCGGGAACTACTTATGCATCGATAGCGACCAGTGTAACGCTTCCATCACAGCGATTTCTGATCTTGAAAAATTCTTAGCAAATGCTAAATAACAGCAAAAGCGAAGCACCCTGTTTTCGGGAGGCTTCGCTTTTTAATCAGCTTGTAAATAGAATTGATTTTTCCCGCGCCGTTTCGCTTCATACATCGCAATATCCGCTTGTTCAATCAACGTCGTCCGTGACGTCGCATGTGTCGGATAGATTGCGCACCCGATGCTCGCTGTCATGCAGACCGGTGTGTCTTGAAGAATAAAGGGGCGTTCAAACAATTGTACGAGTAATTGTCCACACTCCTCAATCACGTTCGTTTCTTTCACGTCAAATAAAAGGACAACGAATTCATCACCGCCTTGACGGGAAATGACAGTGTTGTGTGGTAATTTTTTCTCAAGACGGCTGGCAATATCGATGATGAGTTGATCGCCGATTTGGTGACCATAGGTGTCATTGATTTGTTTGAAGTGATCCACATCAATAAAATACAGAGCGGCTAACCGTTCGTGTATTTCTGCGCGACGCAGCTCTTCTTTAAAGAGACGGGCAAACAAATACCGGTTCGGCAAATTCGTCAATGCATCGTGATAAGCCATGTGCTCCATTTCTTCGAGCGCTCGCTCCAAGTCCGCCGTCCGCTGGTCGACTTTCGCCTCCAAGTTTTCCCGAAGCCGGTGATTATCCATGACAATACGAATTTGTCGCGAAATCAACAAAGGTGTCGCAATCATCAGCCCGATGGTCAACCCGTTAAAGGTGACGGCTTGGCGCGCCATTGTGATAAATAAAATCAACAAGAAAATATAAGGCGTCACTAAGCGTACCCAATCCAGCACGCGACGATTTAACATGAAATCGACAGACCGCTCATCTGCATTAAATAAAATCGCGGCTCCCCCTACTGTCAACGTCGTCGCGAGCCAAACTGGATCGAGCCACATGGCGGACACCGGGAAGTCCGCCCGATACAACACGACGTACAGAAGGTCGGCTAATAGTTGTAAGTGAAAACCTAATAAGACGAGCAACAACGATCTACTGTTGCCTCGTTTCATCACGCCAAAGAATAAGATGATCATTCCTCCAAGGAGTAACAAATCACCTAGCGGATAGCGAATCAACAGCAAGGTTTCTAAGTCAAATCCGGTCGCATTTTTTAAATAGGGTGTAATCATATAGTGCCAAGATATCGATCCTGCAACGATCAGAATAATTAATTCATCGAATAAGAAAAATCGCAGATTGATTTGAGTACGGCGATTGAATAAAAAATAACAAAACGCAATCAAATAAAAGATAATCTGCAAGCTGAAGACAAAGTCAATCCAGTCGAATGGTCCAAAGCGTTCAGCCCGCTGAATTTGCAAAACCAATTGACCTACTTCACCTGCAATCAAAGCGATATTTCCTAAGAGCAACAGGAAAAAAAGTCGTTGCGTAAAGGGACGAGTGGGATGTTTATAAATCGCCAGTAGGAGCATTGCAGAAGATAAAACGGCACCACCCGTCGTAAATAGACTATTACCGATTCGTGCGAGATCGGAGGACGTTCCTACGATAGATAACCAGCTAAAATGACTCAAAACCCAAGCAATTATCAAAATATAAATTAATTTTTGTCTCACTTCGTCCTCCTCCCTTCAAATAGTTCTAATGTCCTATCATCTATCGGTTAAAACAATATATTTTTAACCTTCTTTTCTTATTATATTCAAAAAGTTTTTTATTTTCCTCTATTCCGCCTATCGAAGTATTTGGTTTGGTCGACCCTAAAAAATGCTTGCTGGAATGAACGAGCAAGCATTTTAAACTGTAGACAACGTGCTATCGGGAGAAAAAGCATCTTTTTTCGTTGCTTTCCTCGGGCGAGGCGCAAGCCGTTGCTCCTTGGTCCTTACGGACAACGAGCAGGGTCTTGCCTGCCTCTGAAAGTGCGTTAAAAACGCACTTTTTCCCGTAGGAGTCAACGAAACGTGACGCTTTTTATAGGAAGACCGTGACGGAAAGCCGGGCATACAGACGGTTTAGCGCACGATCGTCTCGAATCGCTTTAGACCGCGAAAAGCAATCGGTCGCGACCCTGCGCCGTGACCGATTGCCGCTTTAAAGACGAGGCGAGACAGGCAAGCGTGAACGGATTGCCTCTCGATACCGTATGTTTACGCTTTTTAATAGTTTTTCTACACGCTGAAATGCTTGCTCGAATGAACGAGCAAGCATTTTAGTGTATTTTTAAGATGGAAGTACGCTAGACAATGGAAGTAGAATCGTAAATGTACTGCCTTCGCCTTCTTCAGATTCAACGTGGATCGTTCCATCATGTTCCTTGACGATTTCTTTACAGATTGATAACCCGAGTCCCGTTCCACCGATACGACGCGTATCGGAATTGTCTACGCGATAAAATTTATCAAACAGATGAGCAAACGCATGAGGCGGTATGCCGATCCCTTCGTCAATGACATGAATGATGACATTCTCATCATCCAAGTCCAGAACGACGTCAATTTCTCCACCATCCGGTGAATATTTGATTGCATTATTAATTAAATTACTTAAGAGCTGTTTAATACGATCTTCGTCAGCATGAATGGCTGGCAATTCCTTATTTAAGAGGCGTAGTCGAATCGAGTGGCGTACACTCGACGTCTCATAAATTTCGACGACTTGTTTCGCGACAGTATACAAATTAAGTGTCATCTTTTGATAGAGCTGCGCTCCTGATTGCATCCGTTGAACGTCTAAGAAGTCTGTCACTAAGTTCGACAAACGACCTGTTTCGTCATGAATCGTTGCTAAATATTTTTTTTGCTTCATGACATCGATTTCACGGTTCAACATCAACTCCGTAAATCCATAAATGGATGAAAGCGGTGTTCGTAACTCATGGGAGACCGTTGACACGAGTTCTGTTTTCAGGCGATCCGCCTCTGTTTCCCGGGTAATATCACGAATGACAAGAATGACACCTTTCCATCCGCCTTCAATATCAATCCGTTCCGCATACACTTCGAGGTGTGCTGTATTGTTTCGCACATCGAACTGAAACTTATCCGGAGGAACGATGCCTGAGCGAATTAAAGTGACATACTCATCAAATACGTCACGATCGTCGACTACACTTCGCATCACTTCAATCACATAGGACCCGGATGATAAGGTCCGGTCACTCGTGAACTCCGATTGTAATTCCGGAATCAGGTCAAACAGCGGACGGTTGACATACAGTTCGTCATTTCCGTCTTCTAGATAGATGATGGCCTCACGAATCGAGTCTAAAACTTGTTCCGTTTTTTTCTTTTCTTGTTTCATCTCTTCATACGAACGTGTCCGTAACAGAGAGAGCGTCATTTGTTGGGAGAAATCGCGCATATCAAGTAACTGTTGCTTTTTGTAAGGCGACTTGTACCGGACTAAATAAACTGCCGCCATCAACTGACCACTTGCCGGATCATAGATAGGTAGTGCCACTTCGTGTGTACTAAAGCTGTACGGAATGTCCGCTGTTCGGTCGACACGTTTTTCAGATTGAACGATCTTTTTACCTAACAGCATCCGACTTAACACGGACGTATCGTCAGTTCGTAAGGCTTCCAGGTGACTTTGTTTCATGCCATTCGTCGTCGCACTGATGTACATTCCTGCTTCATAAAGAAGAAGCGCTCCGTACTCTGAAGACGTGATATCAATCATTTTCTGGATGATTGACGGATAGGCTTCCATCGTTTCTCGAATGGCTAAGGCTTCTGTCAGTTCACTTCTGAGCTTTAGTTTTTCTTCATTTTGTTTCGTTGCCTGGTAGGCTTCCTCTAATTCTTCTTGCTGTGCTTGCAATTCTTCTTGTTGTGCAAGCAATTCTTCACTTTGCGCTTGCAACTCTTCATTTTTCCCCTGCATCTCATCTTTATGTGCGTTCGTCGTCATCGCCATTTGATTGAATGAGGCCCGGAGTAGACCGATTTCATCCGGACGTTGTTGTGCCACCTCATCTATTTCAATCGGTTCACTTCGCGTCAATTTTTGATTGTCGTCAATTAAGCGGAATAACTGTTTTGTCATCCGACGAATGAACGGATGAACGAACAATAGAATGAAACTGATTAAAACAAAAATACTTGAAATCCAAATCCATTGTGTATTCGCGACTTCAGTCCGTAATTTTAAAACGGCAGCTTCTTGTTGTTGCTGCAACGTATCACGGTATTCTTCCAGTGCCGATGATGCTTTTTCGATGTCTGGGGTGATATCAATCGATCCGTCTGCCGTTGGTTTGATTTGACCTTGCTCGACGAGACGTTGCGCGATTGGTAACGAAAACAAACTATCACCTTGTAAAAAATCTTCATTGATGCGATTTGCTTTTTTCTCCGTTACGTATGATTGCGTCAGCGGGAACAATGCCCCGTAATATAAATCATACAAGTTCAACATTTGAGCAGCGAATTCTTCTTCTTGATCCGTTTCTGCTCTGCGTCCAAACCAATCCGTCTCACTTTTGATTTCAGTCCGTAAGGCTTCAATCTCATCAAATCGTTCCTGATCTCCAAAAATCACGAATCCGCGTAATCCAAATTGGACGTTCTGCCAATTGTCCCAAAGCGTATCAGCCCGTCTATTTTTCTCACTAATCGTCTCAAGATCACTTCGGGACGATTCAATTCGTGTTTCCATGTAGTCATAAACAAAAAATGATGTCACCGATACTAATAGTAATACTACATAAAACACCGCTAGCAACTGGCGTCCGATTCGTCTCCGAATCCACTTGATCATAGAATATCCCCCTCACCATCCACTCAGGGATGGTGCCTTTTTTGAAATTGTTTCAGTTACTTAAAAATAGCATAATCTACCGAAAAATACCTTAAAAATAATCGACTACAAAAAAACCTCCTCCAGATGACTGGAGAAGGGCTGTTCAACAGATTATTTTTTCGCTTTTTTGACCGTGATCGACGTCTTTACACTTGTCTGTTTATGCGCGTTGACAAGATAAACGGAAAGTTTCGTTCCTGCTTTTTGTTTCGCGATTTTTACAGAGAACGTTCCTTTTGACGTGACGGTTCCTTTAGCGATGACTTTCTTTTTCGCATTTTGTACGTAGACGCGTGTTTTTTTCTCACCTGTCCCAGACAGTTTCGTCTGACTACTAGTGATGGCTTTGACTTTTGGTGCCGCAGGTGGTGCCAAAACCGTTACGACAGTTGGTTTACTTGAACGTTTTGCGATATCAAGCACCGTCACGCTGAGGCGTGCTCCAGCTGTTTGTTTTGGTACTTTGACGCTGAACTTACCTTTGGCATCCACCATGCTTGTGGCAATCGTCTTATTCTTAGCGTCCTTCATGACGATTTTTCCACTTGCACTGGCTGTTCCTGTCACTTTCGTCGCGCCTGCGAGTACAGGATTCACTTTCGGTGCAGCAGGTGCTTTCCCAGGCAATACTTCCGTCCGCTCAGATGTAACATCCGTTCCATTCGCATAACGAATCGTCAAGACCGTTTCTTTTGCTTGGCGTGGAATTTGAACGGAGAACGTACCAGCTTTTGCTACTGTCGAAGCTAAACGTTTTGTTGACCAGACTTCTACTTTTGTGCCCGTCTTAACAGTCCCGCTGACAACGAGTTGATTGTCATAGACCGGTTTGACTTTTCCTTGTAAATGCAATTGTGAAATGGCACGCAAAATATTGATTTTCCCGTAACCGGATACCGGACTGACGTAGGCCGGAAGTTTTTCCGGCGCTTTACTAGGCGGATACTCGTCTTCCATGTCCTCTTCATCATCCTCGTACCAATCATTCGGATTTTCGAAGGCGAGTGGTTCTGCACTTGTTCGTAAGATGTTTTCGATTTCTTTTGGTTTCAGTGTCCCGTCGAGTGACGCCAAGATGCCTGCGACTGCCGCAACGTGTGGTGTTGCCATACTCGTTCCATCCATGTAAACGGTGTTACCGTCCGGGACGAGACTTGCGATTTTTGATCCTGGTGCCACGACGTCAAGCCCGAAACCGTAGTTCGAATAGTCAGCGACCATCCCGAGTGGATTCGTTGCTCCAACTGAAATGGCATACTCCGAGTTCGCCGGGAACCCGATGTAACTGTCATATTCATTCCCTGACGCCGCGACGACTGTGACGCCGTTGTCCGCTGCGTACTTCATCATGTAAGCCATCGTTCGACTCTCGCCGCCTCCGAGGCTCATGTTGATGACTTTTGCTCCGTGATCGACAGCATATTTAATTCCGAGTGCGATGGCATCTGTTTCGCCTTCCCCATTCGCATTCAATACTTTAATCGGGAGGATTTTAGCAGATTGGTGAATTCCGCGAATGCCATATTCATTTTCGAGTGCTGCCGCGATGACGCCTGAGACGTGTGTCCCGTGACCATTGTCGTCAAGGGCATCTCCTTTTCCATTGACATCGACATAGTTTTTTTCGTTCGCGATGTCGACTTTTCCTTGTAAATCTTTCAGGCGGTAATCGACTCCTGTATCGATGACAGCAATCGTCACCGGAGTCAGTGTTTTGCTGATTGGACTGGCGACGAATTGTTCAAAACCGATTCCGACATCCGGTAACTGTTCGACGATCGCATTTTTATTTAACGCCCACTGGTAGTCATAGTTGATGTCCCCTGTTGCGCGGTACGTCTGAATTTTCTCGACATACTCGACGGCAGAAGACCGGCTGAGTGACTGTTTCAGTGCCGTCGCGGTTTGACTTTTGACTGTCGGATCTTCCGTGACAATGACGAAGTCGCCCGCTTTACCAAGCGATAAACGCTCAACATCTGTCGCCGGAGTTCCAGCGATCTTCATCGACCGATTCATCTGACCCGGTTTTAGTTTAACGATGAACCGTGTTTTTTCTTCTGATTGAATCGTCATTCCGAGTGAACGGAATGTTTCACTCAGCGTGCTTCCACCAAGCGTTGAAATTTCCATTTTTTTCGCATACTGATTGATTTCATTCGCGATGATTTCTGGTGACGCGTCACGTGTTAATTCAAACAGACGATTGACTGCCTGCTGATCGGCTTTTGATAATGTATACGTCGTTCCATTGACGAGCGCCGTCATCGCTGGTTTCAACGTCTTCAAGTCTTCTGCTGCTTGTGTTCGCTTATCTTTATTAAATAAAATCGCTTTGACGACGTAGGGTGACGCTTTGTAATACAGCGACGTTAAGCTACGTCCTTGCTCCGATTGACTCAACACTTGTTTTTGAATCGCGTGCATCAACGCTAGCATCGGCTTTTCTTCAGTCGTTTGCTTCAACGCTTCTTCCGCTGCACAGCTAATATCACTGATTGGTTCGTACTCGACTGCCAGTTTGACATCATTGTATGTCAGTTTAACGTGTGCCGCTTTCGTCGTTTTGCCTTCTTCGATATTCGGATAGTACTCGACTTTTATATAATACGGGCCATCCCAAGCGTAAGGAACTGCCAGTTTCATGGCTTCTTTTTCATCAGGTTCAGCGTAGCTCCGGTAACGATCGAATGTTTCATCTTTCGCTGCCATTTCTTCACTCGGATAGGCGGTCACTTCGATCGATTGATCCGTATCAATTGATAGTTCGAAGTGCGATGCCGTTTTTTCGATTCCTGCTTGCTGTTCGACTTTATACCAATATGTATTTTTGTCGTTCGTCCCCGTTTCGAGGACCGTTTCTTGTCCTGCTTTTAATCCGATTGCCTGTCCTATTTCGTCTGCCGCTATCGTTTTCATAGCGAAAGGTCCCACTCCAAGTGTCAGAATGAGGCAGCTCAACATGAGCCAAATCGTCAACTTCTTCACCACTGTTCCTCCTTAAGAAAAATAAATCGTGCTTTTCTCAAGTATAAACAATATTTGGATAAATATGATAATTTTTTCGTTATATTACCTTACAATTTCGAAAGGAAAAATATTCACTTGACCGAACGACTTGGTCCCCCTGCTTTTTTTCAGAAGAAAACCCACCCTTTCGAACGAAAGGATGGGGCGCATATGTTATTTAAATTCAGACAGATACTGACCGTACCCCTCTTTTTCTAAATCTTCCTTCGCAATGAACTGTAGAGCTGCCGAGTTCATGCAGTACCGAAGACCGGTCGGCTCAGGACCATCGTTAAAGACGTGACCGAGATGGGCGTTGCCATGACGACTCCGGACTTCCATCCGCTTCATCCCGAGGGCAAAATCACTTTTTTCAATGATATTCCCAGGCTCGAGTGGTTGACTGAAACTGGGCCATCCTGTTTTCGAGTCGTACTTATCTTTTGATGAGAAGAGCGGTTCACCAGAAATCAGATCGACGTAAATCCCGTCCGCTTTTAAGTCGTGATAGGGATTGTCAAAGGCAGGTTCGGTCCCGTCTTCTTGCGTAACTTTATACTGAATATCGGTCAATTTTGCTTTCTTTTGAGCATCCGTTAACTTGTCATACTTCGGTAAATCGAGTTTCGGTTGATCGTTCCAGTAGCGGTCGATGAACTCATCTCGCCCGGAAGCGGCACGGTAAAACTTATACTTTTTCTCGCTCTTCAAGTAGTAGTCCTGATGATATGCCTCCGCCTCATAAAAAGGACCGGACTCAATCAAAGGTGTGACGATTTTGTCGTCAAAGATGCCGCGGTCTGCCAGGTCTTGTTTTGACTGTTCAGCGATTTGCTTTTGGTCATCGTTTGTATAAAAAATCGCTGTCGTATACGACTCGCCTTGATCGACGAATTGACCGTTCGGATCGGTTGGATCGATTTGGCGCCAGTAGACATCGAGTAACTGTTTGTACGAAATGACAGTCGGGTCAAACGTAATCAAAACGGCTTCCCGGTGACCGGTCGTCTCAGCAGACACTTGATTGTAGGTCGGGTTTTCAACGTCACCGCCGGTATAACCCGAGATGACGGACTTCACGCCCTTCAATTCCTCAAATGGCGGTTCCATACACCAAAAACAGCCCCCTGCTAAAATCGCCGTCTCCTCTTTCGCATAGGTCAGTTCTTTACTTCCGCTCGACTTCGCCTGTTGCTGCTGGAAAACAAAATACCAGCCAATCATGATGGCAAGTAATGCAACGACGGATAGAATCGTCAACATTCGCTTCTTCATCTCCCTTCGCCTCCTTTTTAAAGCATACGTTCCGGGTGAATGGTTAGATGTCTTTTTTCTAATGTACCTTGATTTCACATAGTTTGTCGTTGACCGTGCCTCAAAATTGCACATCTGATGCTGAATGATTATTTAATGAAAAAGTAGGGAATAGTTTTAAGACTAAACACCAGGAGGGGTATCGATGTTTGATTATACAGTTACGACTGAACACTCAACAGAAAAAACCATCACACGTTTGAAAGAGGAGCTCCAAAAAGTTTCATTTGGTGTCCTTTGGGAATTCGATTTAGCAGGAAAATTAGATGAAAAGGGACTCGACTTTGAAGGCGAATATCATATTCTCGAAGTCTGTAACCCGAAAGAAGCACACCGCGTCCTGTCAGCTGAACGACGTGCGGGTTACTTCCTACCTTGTAAACTGGCTGTCTTTACGGAGAATGGACAAACGAAAATCGGCATGCCACGTCCGACAGCACTGATTGCGCTCGTTGAAGATGAACAATTAAAACAGGTCGCAAAAGAAGTCGAAGATCAATTGCTTCACGTCATCGACGCAAGCAAGTAAGCAAAAAAACGAGCCGGTTTCGTCTTTTGACGATACCGACTCGTTTTTTGTCTGTTTATAAAATATCAAGCCAAATCTTGATTGCTGTCGCGAGAATCAAGACAGCAAGGGTCACTTGCAGGATTTTAGTATTCATCTTTTTCCCGGCGATTGCTCCGAGTGGCGCCGCAATCAGACTGGCAACAACCATGATCGCTGCAGGACCCCAATCGACTTGCCCCGTCGTGATTTTACCGACGGTCGCGCCAATCGAAGAAATGAACGTAATCGCGAGGGACGAAGCGATCGTCATCCGTGTTGGAATTTTTAAGATGACAAGCATGATTGGAACAAGTAAGAAAGCTCCGGCAGCACCGACGATTCCAGCACCAATCCCGACGATGAAGGCAGCACTTGCTGCGATACCTTTATTGAACTTCACTTGATCGAGCGGAATGTCATCGAGCCCTTTTTTCGGAACGAACATCATGACAGCAGCTGTTAACGCTAATATGCCGTAGACGAGATTGATTGTATCTTCCGCTAAGACGTTCGAGCCATATGCGCCGATGAAGCTCCCAATCAAAATCGCTCCACCCATGTTGATGATTAACGATTTGTTCAGGTAACCACCTTTACGATACGCCCAGACGCCGCCAATCGTCGCAAAAAATACTTGAATGGCACTGATTCCTGCGACCTCATGAGCAGAGAACGCCGCAAATCCGAGCAACGGTGGAATATAAAGTAACATCGGATACTTGATGATCGATCCGCCAATTCCTAACATCCCGGAGATGTACGAACCGACGAAACCGATTAAGAAGATGGTAATAATAAAACCGATTTCCATGTGGATCACTCCTTTAAAAAAAGGGGACTGTCAGCAGCCCCCTTAAACTTGAATTACCCTTTTTGAATCCAGAATTTCAATACACTCGCTTCTTCTTCGTGTTTAACGAGCTCATGACCGCCTGAGTTTGCCCAAGCTTGTAAATCATTTTTAGCACCTTTATCCGTTGCATGTACTTCTAAAATTTGTCCTGATTCAAGTCCTGCGATTGCTTTTTTTGTTTTGACGATCGGCATTGGACATGCAAGTCCTTTTGCGTCGAGTACGAGTTCTGATTTCATTGATGAATTCCTCCTAATAGTTGCTTGCTTTAGTTTAGTTTTCGAGCTGATTAACGAACGGCACACCGGTTCGGACCGACTTCCATCTCACGTTGTGTTTCGAGATCTGGTGTCTTCTTACCCATGTTCGTTTCGCGGATTTCTTGATACGCATTTGGTTGCGGCGGCAAGTTCTCTGTCACCATCTTACGGAAGACACTTTCGTCTTCGATGTTCAAACCGTGATTGTTCGCAAGGAGAACATTCAGTTTCTCCGCGACACTGCCCTCTGCGTTCAACTCTTCAATCAACATGAAGTGTGCCGGAAGCACGATCAAGTCGTTCGAAAGTTCACGGTACGTCGTGTAGAGGGAGTTTCGTAAGTCACCGACCCAGTCGTCCGCAAGACCTGCGAGGTCAGGGCGACCAATCGAATCGATGAACAGGATATCACCCGTTAAGAGATACTGGTTATCGACGACGAATGATGTCGAACCAATCGTATGTCCCGGGGAATAAAGGGCAAGGACGTCGATTTGTGTATCCCCGACTTGCACATGGCTGCCATCTTCAAGTGCCGCATATTCGAATGTCACATCTGTCGCATCTTTTGGTGGTAACCAATAGGTCGCACCCGTTTTTTCAGCAATTTCACGACCACCTGAAATATGATCGGCATGTAAGTGTGTATCAAACACATGTGTGATTTTGACATTACGTGCTGCTGCATAATCAAGATAGACATCTGTCATCCGTGTTGCATCTACGAGGACCGCTTCGCCCTCCGAGATGATCATGTAAGACAAACATCCTTTTCCGATTCGGACGAACTGAACGACTTCACCACGATCTTGACCCGTCTCATTCAATGTTCCGAGTGAAATCGGTTCGAGGTGCTCGCTCCATGCCTTCATGCCACCTGCTAAATAAGAAACAGTCCGTCCTGCTTCCTCTAACAAATCAGCGACGAAGATGGAAGAACCTTCTTTTGCACAGACGACGAGAACGTCTTGATCCGTCGACAGTTGATCGAGAATGTCTTCGACACCATCAAGTAAATCAAAGTATGGAACGTTCAAATAATTGAAGTTTTCACCTTCAATTTTCCAGTCCGCGAATGCATCTTCGTTCCGGACGTCTAAGATAAAGAATGGTTGACGGTTAATAACTTTTTGTGTGACTTCTTGAGTCGTCATTGCATGTGCCATCTGTTGTTGTTCCTCCTAAGCGGTTTAGTAATTAAACAGTCGTTGCCGTATCAAACGTCCACTGGCTCATGCCCGGTACGACATTTTGAACCGTGAATCCTTTTGCATCCAGTTGTTGTGATGCGAGATCACTCCGGCTGCCTGTCCGGCAAACGACGTAAATCGTTTTGGTTTTATCGAGTTCATCACTGCGTGTGTCGAGCTCACCGAGCGGAATGTTGATCGCGTTCGGGATATGTGAAAAGGCATATTCTGCTGTTTCACGTACATCGAGAACGAGCACGTCGTCGTTTGAGCGCACTGCTTCAAGTGTCTCGTTATTCACTACTTGTGTGAAAGCAGGAGCTTCCTGATCGTTTCCGGAAGACTTCCGGACGTAATGACGTAACACGTCCCCTTCTTCAATCGTTCCAAGGTACTGATTGCCGGTACTGTTCGCCCAAGCACGTAAATCAGCGGTTGACCCTTTATCGGTTGCCTGCACTTCGATGACTTGACCCGGTTCGAGTGTCTTGATTGATTTTTTCGTACGGACGATCGGCATCGGACAAGCGAGTCCACGTGCGTCAAGTACAACGTCTGTTTTAATTGTCTGCAAAAGTATTCGCTCCTTTTACCTCTAGGGGTATATTTAAGATTAAAATTTTTACTCTGTTTTTCCTTCGTAGGACATCATGCCGCCATCCATGTTGATGACATTGTAGCCTTGTCCTTCGAGATATGTTGTCGCGCGACCGCTGCGTGCACCAGAGCGACAAACCATGACGTACTCTTTTTTCTTATCGAGTTCATTCATTTTAAATTCAACGAGACCAAGCGGAATATGATTCGCTCCAGGAATCTTGCCTTCTTTCACTTCGTCGACTTCACGTACGTCGATGATGTTTAAGTGTTCCCCGTTTTCAAGCTTTTCCTGTACTTCTTTAGCGGTTAGTCGTTTCATTTACTTCATCCTCCTTTAGTTTACGTTCAGCGCCACGCATTCATGCCGCCTGATACTTCCGTTACGTTCGGATAACCTGCTTTTTTGAGTTGCTTGACAGCCTGTTTACTTCGCATCCCGCTTTGACAGATCACGATAACTTCCTTGTCTTTCGGAATTTTGTCGAGTTGTGCCGGTAACGTTTGGAGCGGAATGTTTTTGAACCCTTTAATGTGGTTTCCTTTAAATTCGCCCGGTGTCCGGACGTCCAAGTAAAACCGATTACGCTCATTTAATTTACTTTTTAGTTCAGTTGTTGAGATTTTCGCGACACCTTTCGTCGGTGCAAACATGCGGTAAGCAAGAAACGCGACGATCAGTAGAAAAACAACGGTTAAGATATCCACTTTGTGATGCCTCCATTCTCTAAGTTAGATGAAGAGATTGACGTTTCCGTTTTCTGCGTCTGCGAGGTATGCTGCAACACCTGCGTATTCAATCCCATCATGCAATTCTTCTTGTTTCAGACCAAGCAAGTCCATTGTCATCGTACAAGCGACAAGCTTTACGTCTTGTTCTTTTGCAAGTTCAATCAAATCCGGAAGTGGCATTGCGTTGTGTTTTTTCATGACGTTTTTGATCATTTTTTGACCGGCACCACCGAAGTTCATTTTCGAAAGTGGCATTTTATCGGCACCGCGTGGCATGAATTTACCAAACATTTTTTCGAGGAACGTTTTATCCGGTTGGATCGGTTCATCTTTACGCATCGCGTTTAATCCCCAGAACGTATGGAAAATCGTGACTTCGTGATCATACGCTGCTGCTCCATTTGCGATGATATATGCTGCCATCACCTTATCGTAATCTCCACTGAACAATACAATCGTTGTTTTTTTAACATCTGACATTTAACTAATTCCTCCGTCTACTTTTACCCATAGGGGTATAAATTATTCTAAAAAATTTTACCGGCTTTTTAAAAGCAATTGAACGGCTTCTGCAACAGCCTGTTCATGATTTTCTTCTGTCTCATCATTTTTGACACAACCGATGAGGTTTTCACTCACAACCAGTCCGATGACACGATCAATCGCGCTACGTGTCGCACTGAGCTGTGTGACGACATCCTTACAAGAAGCATCCTCTTTCATCATACGGACGATGCCATGTAGTTGTCCCTCAATCCGGTTCATTCGATGAATGATTCGATCTTCATATAATTTTTCCATTTGAAGACCACTCTCCTTTTTCGTGTGACGTTCGTCATACCTCGTTGGTACATTTCATACTTTAATACCTATGGGGGTATAAGTCAACGGAAAAGTTTTCTTTTTTTAATTCTGTTTGAATTCTTCTACTACCATCGCCATCCACTTCTCGGAAAGCCGCGTCGGTTGTCCCTTTAACGTCACGAATTGAAAAGTCCGCTTGTGAACCGGATCTTCGTTGTGAAGCCGGTAGTTTGCTGAATCGAGCATCTCTCCCGCCAACCGCTCGGAAATCATCGAAATACCCGTTCCATTTTCAATCAACTGTTTGACGAGACGATTCGAATGGACCGTAATGATACGTTGCGGAACGATATCATTCGTCGCTAACCAGGATTCGAGTGATGCTCGCCCGGCAGACCCCTCCTCACGGTAAATGAATGTCGCCTCACTGAGGTCAAGTTCTCGTCGACCAATCACCCGGAGGCGATCGAATGTAAACGGCGTTACCTCAATTTGTGGTGCTTCGACAACTCCTTCGACTAGACCTAAATCAATTTCGTAATGAAGCACAGCTTGTTCGACTTGTTCCTGATTCATCAATTTCGCATCAATCACGACTTCCGGATACAGATTTACAAAACGATGGATCATTTTTTCGAGCATCGTTTCATAAATCGTATGTGTCGCAGCAATCTTCAAATGACCGCGGACAAGCCCCTCGAGTTCATCCATCTCTTGATCGAGTCGCTCCACTTGATGCAGGATTTCTTTCGCGTGGCGATAAACCAATTGTCCGGCTTCTGATATTTCAATCGTCTTATTAAAGGAATGCCGGTGAATCAACGCTTGTCCAAAATGCGTTTCTAACCGTTTTAAATGCAGACTGACCGTTGGTTGTGAAATATAGAGTTGTTCTGCTGTCTTCGTAAAGTGTTTCGTTTCAACTAATGAAATAAACGTTCTTAGTTCGTGGAGACGCATTCTTTTCCCTCCTCATTAACCTTTATAATCATTTACATCAGTATAATCTATTTTCGTAATGAATTAACACGCTGTACAGTAAAGATAGATTAAGTACAAAAGAAAGAAGGGTTTACTGCATGGAATTCATCCTGTTTATACTTTTAGGGTCAACAATTGGTATCTTATCCGGTTTTTTCGGAATCGGCGGAGGGATTATTTTAACTCCTCTCTTATTAATCCTCGGTTATCCACCCAGTACCGCGATCGTCCTCAGTCTGTTATTGACACTCGGTTCGACCGTGACCGGGACGGTATCCCATATGCGTCTGAAAAATTTTCATGTCCGTGATGCGTTAGCCGTCGGATTATCCGGGATCGTCGGTTCTGCCGTCATCACGCCGGTCGTCTTTTGGCTCGAACAACGGACTGGAGCCGATGCCATGATTTCTGCCCTCTACATCGTCTTGTTGACGTGGTTTGCGATTCAGTTCTTAAAACCATCGAAACGAAAACCAGTCGAAGGACATATCACACAAGCGAATCTTTATAAATTGATCGTCATCGGATTTGCTGCCGGGATTCTCTCCTCCCTCATGGGGGTCAGTGGTGGCTTCCTGCTTACGCCACTCTTGATGGGATGGGTCCGTTTCCCACTCAAACAAGCCATCGGCACGAGCATCGCCTCGGCGACACTGATCGTCCTCGGCGGTGTCACCAGTTATCTTGCTTCCGGTACCGAAGCTCCGCTTTATCTCGGCATTGCCTTAATCGTCGGTGCGTTTATCGGCTCTCCGATTGGTGCTTCTTTACTCCATCTGTTCGAAGATCGTTTCGTCCGAAAGAGTCTTGGCATCTTTTACGCCGTCGTCGCCGTCAGTGTCGTCTTGAAAGTCTTAGAGCAGGAAACAGGATCGCTCATCTTGCTCGGCATCTTTACGATTGGGCTATTGCTTCTATTTTTCTATCAAAAAGTAAGAAGTAGACATTCCTAGAACATGAGTCTTTTTGAATCGCGTCCACAGCGAAAACAATCTTCATAACCCTTTACGTGCAAACTAAAGAAACTGCCCTCAGCGGACAGTTTCTTTTTTGATTTTTTCAGGCTTCATGATCTTCGCCTCTTTTTTCTGCCGCATCCGTTCTGCGTTCATCAATCCACCGAGCATCAAAACAACGGAGGATAAATAAAACCAGGTCATCAAGACGATGATTCCTGCGAGCTGACCGTAGAGACGATTGTAACTCCCAAACTCCGCATAGTACGAGAAGACTTCCGATACGACCTGCCAGGCAATCGTCGTAAATAATGCCCCCGGGAGTACTTGACGAATCGTCAAACGGACACTCGGTAAAATGCGATACAACAATACAAAGAACACAAATAGAAACAAGGAACCGAGCCCCCAGCGGAATACAAACCAAATGGACGAATAGTCCGCTGCAACATCCGCGATGAGTGCAAAATGATTGATGAAGCGTCGGGCCAATTTCTCGGCGACCGGAACAAGCAGCGAAAACGGCAAGATGAACATCATCCCAATCGTAAATCCGAAGTCTTGTAATAAGCCCCGCCAAAACGGCACTTTCCTTGTCACCTCGAGGGCATCATTGAGGGACCGGACGAGCGACTGGACAGACATCGAGGCGAGCCAAAAGGCTGCGACGAAGCTAATCGAAGCAAGTTTTAATCCCCCTTCGTCAAAAATCCCTACGACATTTCGGCGAATTAAATCATAGGTTTCTGCTGGTGCGAAAGGACGAATCAAATCAAGGACTTCACCGGAAGTGAATGGTAAAAAAGATACTAATCCGACAACGAATAATAAGAATGGAAATAAGGACAACATCAAATAATAGGCCAGCTGTGCCGACTTATCGAAAAAAGCTTCGCCAAAAAAGCGAATAAAAACCGGTTTGACTAAAGACATGCCAAGTTCCTCACTTTCGATTGATTCTCTTATCTATCCCCCTTCCCTCTCCCACTTAATCTGTGAACGTCTTTTGAACGTATCAAAAAACGGGCAATTGCTATGAGTTGGCGCTTCCTCCATTCACCTTGTACACTAGAATAAGAAACTCTGTCGCTTTGGATGAAGAAAGGACTCAAACGCCGTGCAACATTTACTAGACGAAGCAGAACGCTTCTTGACGACTTATATAGAAGAGACACCACATACACAAAATCGTTTGAACGACGTGCGCGAAGAAATTTTACGAACGGGAAACTATACACAAACAACGGACGAATTGACGTTCGGGGCGAAACTTGCTTGGCGTAACAGCAACCGGTGCATCGGACGGCTCTTTTGGGATCAACTGCACGTCATCGATGCCCGTGCGGCGACAACGATCGAAGCGATTCGAGACGCGTTGTTCCATCACATTCGCCACGCCACCAATGAGGGACGGATCCGCTCGACAATCACGATTTTCCATCCGCAACGTGTCCGCGTCCTCAATCATCAACTGATTCGTTACGCCGGCTACGAAACGGCCGACGGCGTACTTGGTGATCCTGCATCCACCGCTTTCACGAAACAATGTCAGGCACTTGGGTGGACGGGACAGGGGACCGCCTTTGATATTTTACCGCTGTTGGTTGAACTCGATGGTCAAGTAACACTCCATGAGATTCCACAAGAACTGATTCTTGAAGTTACGATCATCCATCCCGACTATGATTTGTTCGCAGGACGCGACATCAAGTGGTACGCCGTCCCGATGATTTCCGATATGCGTCTTGAAATCGGCGGCATTTCGTACCCGTGTGCTCCGTTTAATGGCTGGTATATGGGAACTGAAATTGGAGCCCGTAACCTTGCTGACGCGGATCGTTATAATCTCTTACCGCTTGTCGCTGAACAACTTGGTCTGAACACGTCCCGTGAGCGCGCCTTATGGAAAGACCGGGCCCTCGTCGAACTCAATATCGCCGTCCTCGAATCCTTCGAGCGGTCCGGAGTGACGATTGTCGATCATCATACGGCGGCCAAACAATTCGCCCGGTTCGAAAAAAATGAAGCCACTTACGGTCGCGACGTCACTGGGGAATGGTCGTGGCTCGTTCCGCCGATGAGCGGAGCAGCGACACATATCTTCCATAAAGATTATGACAATGCGTTACAGCGACCGAACTTTTTCCCGAAACAGACGCAAGCCACGGGATGCCCGTTCCACCAGGAGGTGCCGCGGTGAATTACGTCAAATCCATCCGTGATTTAGTCGGACCCACTCCACTGATTTTAGTCGGTGCCGTCGTCCTCGTCATTAAGGAAGGTCAGATTTTACTCGAACAACGAAATGAAGAACAAGCACGTTTCGGTCTTCCGGGTGGTCTCATGGAATGGGAAGAATCGACGGAAGAGACGGCCCGACGCGAATTATTCGAAGAAACCGGACTCGTCGCGGATACGCTCAAGCTGCTCGGTGTCTACTCCGGTAAAAATTACGTCACGACACTCGCGAACGGGGATGTCTTTCAAAGTGTCACCCTCGCATACGTTGCGTCCGATACTTCCGGCACACTCCGTGTCAGTGATGAAAGTGTTGCATTGACGTATGTGTCACTGACGGACTTGCCGGATAATATCGTCGGTTCGCATCTTGTGATGATTCAAGATTATATAGCAAGTATTTCTTCATAAATTCATTCTTAGAGACGAGGCATTTTCCAATGATGAACAAAATCATGCTCGTCATGCTTGGTGGTACTGGAATCTTATTCGTAATTTTCGCCATCCTCGTCATGATCAGCTTATGGACATGACAAATAGCCATTCGTTCCAAAGTAGTGCTTGCTACTTACGAACGATGGCTATTTTTTTCGTTAACGAATGGCTTTACTCATGACGAATTGCTTTAAATCACGCTGTACCCATCCTTCTGCACGCAATGTTTCCCAGACGAGTGGATTCGTCGACTGCAATTGATACGTCATTCCGCTCAAACGTCGGGTCGCTTCCGTTGCGATGCGTGCGACCTCCGATTCTTCTGTCAAGATGGCAAAAATCGAGTCGTTTGAAGCAGCGATGAATGCTCCATCCAGTTCATAATAGGTGGCCTTTCTATATTTCATCACGCCCGGATCTTGTTGCCAAATGTATTCGCCTTGTTGGG
This sequence comes from Exiguobacterium sp. N4-1P, assembly GCF_002214325.1. Taxonomy (NCBI): domain Bacteria; kingdom Bacillati; phylum Bacillota; class Bacilli; order Caryophanales; genus Exiguobacterium; species Exiguobacterium sp. N4-1P. The sequence continues at coordinate 311,051 of NZ_CP022236.1, read as the reverse complement.
CGTATCTCCGTTCAAATGCCACTTCATCAATCTCAACGAGTGGATTCACCTGGTTCGGTTCATCGCGCTGAAAATAACCGAGTTCATGGTCTTGGCGGTAGCCAAGCTGGTGATACAAATCAATTGCAGGTGTATTACCTTGGATGACTTCAAGCATTAATCGATCGACTTCCAGCTCTTTCGCATAACTTAGTTGAGCCTCGTATAATGCTTTTGCGATGCCGAGACGGCGATACTGCGGATCTACGCCAAGCCCGCCACACCGCATGACTTGCTCTTTTTTAATTTTCTTGAGGCCGTTCAGCCATAACCCGACAGGTCGTTCTCCATGAAAGGCGACAAACGAGTGTTTCAATTGATTGGCATCTCGCGTCAAAATCCGTTCCTGAAACACTTCAAGTGACAAACCGAGCGGAATCATGTAATCACTGAACCCTTCTTGCATCGCGTTGTAGGCAGATTCTAAATCAGGATTTCTTTTAATATGAATCATATGTAGTCCCTCCTCTTCTCTCTTCAATCGTTCGACTTTTTACAAGATGTTTCCTGCACTTGTTTCCAACAAAAAAATCACCCCCGATGAAATCGAGAGTGATCATGTACTTAATTTAATTTCGAACGGCTTCTTCCGTAACCGAAGTAGACAAGCAAACCAATCGCCGTCCAGATGAAGAACGCAATCCACGTAAAGGTTTGGAGATTCAACATTAACATGATACAAGCAAGGACCGATAAAATCGGGAGAACCGGGACGAACGGGACTTTGAACGCCCGTTTCAAGTCCGGACGCGTCCGACGCAAGATGATGACGGCGACGGAGATTAATGCGAACGCAGCGAGTGTTCCGATGTTAATCAATTCCGCCAACGTACCGAGCGGGACGAATCCAGCAATCAAACCAGAAGCGGTACCGAGAATCCAAGTCGCCTTGACCGGTGTATGCGATTTTTCATTGACGTCCGAGAAAACTTTCGGTAATAATCCATCACGACTCATCGCAAACAACAGACGGACGAGACCAAATGTCATGACAAGAATAACTGTCGTCATCCCGACGATGGCTCCAATCCGGCAACCCAGTTTTGACCTGCGACTTTCAACGCAAGCGAAACCGGACTATCGACACCTTCAAATTGTTTGAACGGGACGATTCCGACCATGATTGCAGAGACGACGATGAACAAGATGACGACGGCGACTTTAACGAGTACCATCACGTTATTGACGCGTTTTGTTTCCTTGATTCCAAGTGACAACAAGAACGTAATGACCATCAAAATTAAGAATGCCGGTAAGTTAAAGAACGTTTCACTGCCAGGTACGGCGCCCGGTGCCGCACGGAGCGTCGTCGGAAGTTCAATGCCGAATTCCGATAACAACGACTGGAAGTAACCTGACCACCCTGTCGCGACGGCACTCGAAGCCAGACCGTATCCTAAAATTAAACACCACCTGATGATCCAGGCAACGAGTTCGCCAATCGTAGCGTAGGTGTATGTATATACACTACCCGAGACAGGAATCATCGAGGAAAATTCGGCATAACAGAGGGCGACTAACGCACAAACGATGGCTGAAATAATGAATGAGACCGGTAATGCTGGACCTGCGTATAAGGCGCCTGTTCCTATTAAAACGAAAATACCTGTACCAATGATGGCACCGATTCCGAGTAAAAAACTCCTTCGCATACTAGCGAAGGAGTTACACGTTACTTACGGACGATCGTTTGGATGATCAAGATTTGGTCCACGATTTCCATCTGGGTCAATCGGATAATCATCCTGTTGTGCCAAATCATTTTCAGGAAGCGCACCTTTTGGCTTACCGTGCGTCGGTTTCTCATCAGTCGATTCCGTCGAACGGGAAGCACGTGGGGCACGGTCTGGCGTGACATCATCTGCTGCTTTCGAAGCTGCACCTTTAGCCGCTTCTTTCAGGCTTGGCTTAGGAGCTGATGGAGTTCGGTCCGAAGCAAGACTCGACGTATCAAGCTCTGTCTCTTCTGCTTTCTTCTCGAGACGATCAAGGTAGCGCGAAGCATTATCGCGACCACCTAAACCAAAGGCGAGGCCGAAGGCAAGGGCGGCTGCTCCGAGAATCAAGATGAAGGCCGAGTTGACGATCGTCGCTGCGACCCCAAGTTGATCGAGTGCCATGAAGATCGCGAGGGCTAAAATCGCATAACGTGCAACATTCGATAGGACTTTAAGATCAGAACTGCCGAACAAACTATCCATCGCGCGTTTGACCAAGTTACTGACGATAATCCCGATTGCGAGAATGACAATCGCCGTCAAGACACTCGGAAGGAAGGCAAGGACAGCTCGTCCAAGATCGACCATGAAGTTCAGACCAATCAGGTTAAAGGCTTCGACGACGAACAGGACGACGATGATAATCTCAACGAGAGCACCGACGAGTGAAGAAGGTGACATCGACGTATTGTTAGCATCCCAGTTTCCAATTTTCAAGTGACGTGTCAAATTGTTAAAACCGAGTCGGACGAGAAGGTCGGTGACGAATTTTTTTACGAATCGTCCAACATAGACACCGACGAGAATCAAGACGACGCCGATTACAATGTTCGGAATCATTCCGAGGACATCGTTTAGCATGCTGATTGCTGGTGCACTGATTCCTTCGATGTTCAGTTGATCAAGTGCTGAAATCGTGATCGGAATCAAAATCAAGATGAAGACGACTGTCCCGAGAATTGACGAGACCGATTTTGAATCTTTTTGATTGTCTGTCCCGATGTTAAAACGGGAAGCAAATTTATCCGTCCCAATCGCATGAAGGAAGTTCGTCACGATATCGCGGACAATTTTTGCGACCAAGAACCCAACTAGCAAAATAGCTGCTGCTGCGATTAGTCGTGGGATGAAGCTTAAGAACGAGGATAACAGTTGACTGAACGGTTCCGAAACACTGTCAATGTTGAGGGCATCAAGTACACCTGGTAGGAAAATCAATAAAACCAAGTAGAAGACGATATCCCCGGCAATTTTCGGATAGTTCGATAGATCGGCTTGTCCTTGTAACATCTTGTTTGAACGAACCTTTTCGTTCGCCATCAACTTTGTTCCACCTTTGACGATGACCATCCGTAAGACGACGGCAATAATATAGGCGAACAGTAGAACGAGTGCAGCTTTTAAGATGTTCGGAATTGCCGCAAGCAGCGTGCTCATTGTGTCTGCGAGTGGTGCTGCAATGATGCCAAGATTAAGAATGTTGAACACTAAAATTAGTACAAAAACCATTAAGACCCAAAAAATAACTGTTCCAACGACTTTTTCTGGTGTCCATTTCTTTTTCTTCGTTGTCGCTTCAGCTGACTTTTCTGGCATCAACTTCTTGACGACACCTGACTTTTCTAGTGCCTTTTGAATGCCGTTCGCAATTAATTTTGCGATCAGCCAACCAATTAGGAACACAAGTAGTGCACCTAATATGTTACCAAGAACACCGAACATTCCGTTCAGGTTTAGCGAAGTATCGTTCCACATATTGTTCATCCTGTCACACTCCTTTTTTAAAAAATGGATTATCGGCATACCTTTACATCTATCATTTCCCCCTGTTGTGAATGAAGTAAACACGCTTTCAGTCAAATTGACAGACAATTCAAGAAACACTAAAAAACGGATGACCCTCGCGAGAATCATCCGTTTCGACATTGTTTATTTGATTAACGTGACGTTGCCTTTCCGGCGACGGTCTGATCGTGTAAGACGTCTTCAATCGCTGCATACCCGCCATCGATGTTAATGACATTCTTCACACCGAGTGATTGGAGGACGCTGACCGCCATCCGTGACCGGACCCCTGACGCACAGTGGACGGCGATCGGTTGGTCGCTCGGAAGCTCTTCATGACGTGACGCAAGTTTTCCGAGTAAAATCCGGTGAGCCTGTTCATAATGGCTCTCCTCCCACTCTGTTTTATTTCGGACGTCAAGGACGTAGACGTCACCGGCTTCAGCTGCTGCGATGGCTTTGTCTGCTGTCCAGTCCGGATAACTTTCTGTTAACTGACTCGCTGTCAGTTTTTCGACATCAATCAATGTCACGAAACGATCCAGTCCGATCGATTGTAAATCCGTTTGAATCGTTTCCAGTTGATCCGTTGCTGCGAGAATCGCGATATCCTGATTGAAATCGACTAACCAGCCTGCCCAGGCGACGAATTTCGAATTGTAGGGAATGTTGATTGTCCCCGGTACATGTCCGGCACCAAATGTTTTTCCGTCTCGTGTATCGACGACTTGCATCGTCTTGACGAGTTCTTCCACCGTGTTCGCTTCAGCAAAACGTGGACGATCAACTTCTGTCGTCACGACAATGCCTTCTTTGTTGACTTTTTTCATCATCGCAAAGTAGTTCGGTGGTTCTGGTTGATCCGTTGTTAATTCTTTAACAAATGCCGCTTCATCCTCCATCCGGAGTGCCCAGTTCGTCACTTTTTCGTAGCCGACCGTCGATGTCGGAACAGCACCGAGGGCTTTCCCGCACGCGCTTCCTGCACCGTGTCCCGGCCAGACTTGTGTGAAGTCAGGCAGTTGTTTGAAGCGTTTCAAGGACTGGAACATTTGCTTCGCACCGAGGGCTGTCGTTCCTTGAATACCGGCTGCTTCTTCCAGTAAATCAGGACGTCCGATATCGCCGACGAAAACGAAGTCACCTGTGAAAATCCCCATCGGAACTGTCTGATCACGATCGTATAAGACAAACGAGATGTGTTCCGGCGTATGACCTGGTGTATGCATGACTTCAAGCGTCACATTCCCGACTTTGAACGTCTCCCCGTCTTTGACGAGACGGGCATCAATCTCTGAAGCAAAACCATACTTCCAAGAAGCATCGCCTTCGTTTGATAGATAAGCTGTCGTTCCGAGACGCTTCGCGAATTCGCGTGTCCCAGAGACGAAATCGGCATGAATGTGTGTTTCCGCCGTCGCCGAAATTCGAAGCCCTTCTTTTTCCGCTTCTTTGAGATACGGTTCGATGTTTCGTGCCGGATCGATGACGATCGCTTCCCCTGTCTTCTGGCACCCTACCATATATGAAGCTTGTGCTAATTTTTCATCATAGAAATAGCGTAATAACATAACGATTCCTCCTTTAGTTGAATGGTCGTACCCGATTGATCGTTGCTTAGCGTGTGACGTTTCCTTCCCAGCTCATCATTCCGCCGTCGACGTTCGTGACGTCGAAGCCTGCTTGTTCCAAATACATCGAAGCATTCATACTCCGTCCACCCGATAAACAAATGACGTGGAGCGGTTGAGAGGCATCCAGTTCAGCCGTGCGTTCCGTCAATTCAGATAATGGAACATTTTTAGCCTGTTCGATATGACCGCCTGCGTATTCATCCGTTTCGCGGACATCAATCAACTGGATTGATGCATCCGTTTGAAGTGTTTGTTCAAGTTCAGTCGTCGACATGTTTTTCATGAAGTTTCTCTCCTTTTGTTGCCCGTTCGGCAAAATGATTTCTGCTCATAATATACCCCCTGCGGTATTAAAAATCAAGGGAAAGGATTATTCCGACAAAAAAAGCAGCCCCTCTCCTCGAGGAACTGCTTCATTTCTTACGATCCTGTCATACGACTTCTTTTTCGGAAAACTGGCTGTTGTAGAGGTCCGCATAGAAACCATCTGCTTTTAGCAACGCTTCATGCGTTCCTTGTTCAATGACACGCCCTTGATCCATGACGAGGATTAAGTCCGCATCTTTAATCGTCGACAGGCGGTGGGCGATGACGAAACTCGTCCGTCCGTCCATCAAGCGTTGCATCGCCTGCTGGATGAAGATTTCCGTCCGCGTATCGACGCTCGACGTCGCTTCATCCAAAATCATGATCGGTGGATCGGCGAGAACCGCACGGGCAATCGTCAACAATTGTTTTTGCCCTTGTGAGATGTTCGAGGCCTCTTCGTTCAAGACCGTCTCATACCCGTCCGGTAACGTCCGGATGAAGTGATCGGCATGGGCTGCTTTCGCCGCATCGATGATGTCTTCTTCCGATGCTCCGACTTTCCCGTACGCGAGATTATCGCGGATCGTCCCGTTAAAGAGCCACGTATCCTGTAAGACCATCCCGAAGGTCGTCCGTAGGTCTTCCCGGGAGATGTCACGGGTATCGATTCCGTCAATCCGGATCGCACCACCGTTTAATTCATAGAAACGCATCAACAGGTTGATTAAGGTCGTTTTCCCAGCACCGGTCGGACCGACGATCGCGACGGTTTGTCCCGGCCGGACATCGATGTTCATGTCTTCAATCAAGAGGTCTTTTCCGTAACCGAAGTCAACGTGTTCAAACGCGACGGCACCTTTCGCACGCGCGAGATGATGCGTTGTCACTTCTTTGATTTCCTCTTCTTCATCTAACAATTCAAAAACACGTTCTGCTGCTGCGACCGTCGACTGGACGATATTTGCGATGTTCGCCGTCTGCGTGATCGGTTGTGTGAATTGTCGGGTATACGTGATGAAGGCTTGAATGTCCCCAATCGAGATACTGCGTTGCGTCACTAAAATCCCGCCGACGACACTGATCAAGACATAACTGATGTTCCCGATGAACATCATCATCGGCATGATGATGCCGGAAATGAACTGCGCTTTTCGTCCGGCATCATAAAGCTGTTCATTGACGTCGTCAAACTCTGCGACGGCTTTCCGTTCGTGACCGAACGCCTTGACGACCGGATGTCCCGTATACATCTCTTCGACGTGGCCATTCAGCTGACCAAGCGTCCGTTGTTGATCAGCAAAATACTTTTGCGACCGTTTTAAAATCGGACGGATCGCAAAAATCGATAACGGTAACGTCACGAGTGAAATCAGCGTCAAGAGCGGACTGATCGTCAGCATCATGATTAAGATCCCGACGATCGTGACGATTGACGTAATGAACGATGTGACACTTTGTTGGAGCGTACTCCCAATCGTATCGATATCGTTCGTCACCCGGCTGAGCGTTTCCCCGTTCGGTCGTCCGTCATAATACTTCAGCGGTAATCGCTCAAGTTTCTGATTGACGTCCTCTCGTAAGTCATACACCGTTTTTTGGGCGACGCTCGACATGATGTATTGCTGAATGTAACTAAATATACTACTGATGACGTAAAGTCCTGCGAGCAGTAACAAAATCTGACCAATCTTCGTAAAGTCGATTTCAGCGCCCGGCACCCCTTGGAACTTCGCATACGCCCCTTCGAACAGTTCTGTAATCGCTGTCCCCATGATTTTTGGTCCTGCGATCATAAAGACCGTACTGAGAATCGCGGCGACAAACACAGCAATCAGTGCCGTCCGCCGTGGTTTTAAATAGGCGAGTAACCGACGGAACGTCGCTTTGAAGTCTTTCGGTTTCTCCCCCATCATCATCATGTTTCCACCGCCGGGACCGCCACCCGGTCCACCCGGAGGTCCGCCGGCAGGTCGTTTCGTTGTCTGACTCATGCGATTTCCTCCTCTGACAGTTGGGATTTGACGATTTCTTGATAGACATCGTTTGTTGCGTACAGTTCGTCGTGCGTGCCGATTCCTGCGACGCGCCCTTCTTCAAGAACGATGATTTGATCCGCATCCATGACCGTACTGACACGTTGGGCGACAATCAGAACGGTCGCTTGACGCGTTTCTTCTTTTAATGCTTTTCGGAGTGTCGCGTCCGTCTTGAAGTCGAGGGCGGAGAAGCTGTCATCGAACACATAAAGGTCGGGTTTCCGGACGAGCGCCCGGGCAATCGAAAGCCGTTGTTTTTGGCCACCGGAAACGTTTGATCCGCCTTGTTCAATCACGGAATCGTACCGGTCCGGCATCCGTTCGATGAAGTCGGTCGCTTGGGCGACACGCGCTGCATGTTCGATTTCTTCTAATGATGCATCCTGTTTCCCGAAACGGATGTTGTCCGCAATCGATCCCGTGAACAATAGGGCTTTTTGTGGCACGAAGCCGATTTTTGAACGTAATTCCTCTTGCGGGACGTCACGACTGTCGACACCGTTGACTTGGATGCTGCCACTCGTTACGTCGTAAAAACGGGGAATCAAATTGACGAGCGTCGATTTCCCGGCACCGGTCCCGCCGATGACAGCGGTGATTTCACCAGGACGTGCTTTGAAGCTGATATCCGACAGCACCGGCGCTTCTGCTCCCGGATAGCTGAACGTCACGTGATCGAAGACGAGCGTGCCCGGCTCACGGTCTGCTGAAGCGCTTCCTTCATCGACCATCGTCGGTGTCATCTCGAGGACTTCATTAATCCGTTTCGCCGAGACCGCAGCACGGGGAATCATGACGAACATGACGGATGCCATGACGAGGGCGAACATGATTTGCATGACGTATTGGATGAACGCCATCAGGTCACCGATTTGCATGCCGCCGTTATTAATCCGGATTCCACCGAACCAAATGACGCCGACGACCGTCAAGTTCATCACGAGCATCATTGTCGGCATCAAAAATGCCATGATCTTATTGACCTTAATCGAGACGTCCGTTAAGTCCGCATTGGCTTGCGTCAAACGGACTTTTTCTTCTTTCTCCCGGTTGAAGGCACGAATGACACGGATGCCTGTCAAATTCTCACGTAAGACGAGATTTAACCGGTCGAGTCGTTTTTGGACTTGTCCGAACAGCGGCACCCCTTTCCATAAAATCAACAAAATCGAGACAACGAGGACGGGCATCGCGGCAACGATGACGAGTGATAGTTTGGCATCCTTCGAGACCGCCATGATCAGACCACCAATGAACATGATTGGTGCACTGACGACCATCCGCAACATCATGATGACGACTTGTTGGACTTGTGTGATGTCGTTTGTCGTCCGTGTGATCAGCGACGCTGTTCCGACTTGGTCGAACTCTTGCAGTGAAAAACGTTCGACGTGGTTAAAGACTTTCCGGCGAATGTCGCGCCCAAGCCCCATCGCCGCTTTTGACGAATAATAACTTGCGGCAATTGCAGCCGTCGCACCGAGTGCCGTGATGCCCAGCATAACCGCACCAATTTTCCAAATGTAGCCTGTATCCCCGACAACAACGCCTTTATCGATGATGTCTGCCATCAAAGTCGGTAAATACAAATCGGACATCGACTGGGCGAAGACGAGGACCAATACGGCGAGGACCGCCCATTTATAGACTTTTAGATTTTTGAGTAACTTAATCACGTGTACAACCTCCGTTTCCTGGCGGGAGAATCTCTTTCATGCCACGGGCAATGATGTCATGAGTCGCAAGCATCTGCTCGAAGGCTTCCGGATCAATCGTTTCCAAAATTTTCTCGAGGCGTTGTTGCATCCCGGTTTCTTGTTGTTTCATCTCTTGAACGAAACGTTCTCCTTGTTCACTGAGCGACAAAATCACTTCGCGCCGATTTTGTTCGTTCGTCTCGCGAACAATCCAGCCGGACTGCACCAGTCCTTCGATCGATTGACTGAGCGTACTTTTCGGTAAGTGGGTCTGTGCTGCCAAATCTTTTTGGGTAATCGGTCCGCGCGGTGCAATCGTCATTAAACTATGAAATTGCGGCATACTGAGTCCATTTTCCTGTGCCGTCTGATGGGCAAAACGCATCAAGTGGCGCTGGATGTTCCAAAACGATTTCATCATCGTTGCCGATCGTAAATTTTCCTGCTGTTCTGTTTCCATGGATTCAACTCCTTTGTTCAATTTCGAATCGTTCCATTTGGAATGATTATCTATGTAAACTAAATTACGCCGATTCATTCGTAAAGTCAACTAAATAACAATGTGAAAATGCACATAATATTTTTAGCAAATTCAAAGAGTGACCACAGATTATGAATACACAAAAAAACGACCATTTCTCTACCTAGAAATGGTCGTTCTCTATAGTTCACTCCGGCTCCACATGGACATGAATGTCGTAGACGCCATATTCGTCCGTCAACGTATCTTCGACTCGTGTTGCGATATCATGGGCTTGGTGGATGTTGAGTGTCGAGTTGACGAGAATTACGACATCGACGACTTCATTATTGCCATAGTTCCGTCCTTTGATTGACTTGATTCCTTTGACACCTTCGAGGTCAAAAATCACGTCCTCATACATCTTCAGCTTTTGTTCATCAAAGCCGTCCGTCAGTTCGTGGGAAGCTTCCGAGAAAATGTCCCATGCCGTTTTACAGATTAAAAAACCGACGATGATCGCCGTCACGATATCAAGCCACGGCATCCCGAACTGGGAACCGATGATTCCGATTGACGCTCCGATACTGACCCAGGCATCCGACCGATTGTCTTTCGCCGCTGCCATGACAGCCTTGCTGTCAATTTCTTCAGACAGTTTGCGGTTATACCGATAGACAAAATACATGACGACTGCCGAACCGATTCCGACATAGGCAGCTACGATATCTGGAGATTCTTGTTTTCCTTCAAATAAGCTTGAAATCGTATCAATCAACACTTGGAGACCGACTGCCATCATAATGAAAGAAGCGACCATCGACGCAATCGTCTCACTTTTCCAGTGACCGTATTTATGATTGTCATCTGCCGGACGACGGGAAATTCGTAATCCGATTAACACAGCAATCGATGCGATGATATCCGTCGTATTGTTCAAACCATCTGCCCGTAAAGCGGCAGAATCCGCTGAATAGCCGACAAGCAATTTAATTACGGATAATAGGATATAGGCTGCAATGCTAATCATCGCACCGCGTTCGCCCCGTTTTAGATTATCGAATTTTTGTTCGTCCATCATTCCGCCCGCCCCCACTTACTCGCTTAATTCCGAAAACTTATCGTAGCAGTTCAATACAAGTGGGTCTAGAGAAATCATTTTGTTTATAACTAGATAATTAATAAATGACCAACTTTGTTTTCTATAGGCAAAATAGATCAAGCCCTAGTAATCCAACATTCTTGAACAGAAAAACCGCTTACATCTCTTGAACAACCAACTTTTTTGCGGAAATTTATTGAACAAAAAAAGCATAATCCGTGCATCTTCTTACCAGAGTCAGTAGACTAAAGACAAACAATCATACTATAGGGGGATTTACACATGAGTAACTACATCAAGAGTGAAGACACGTTTAAAGAACTAATCGCAAGCGAAACACCGGTCATCATCAAGTTCGAAGCCGACTGGTGCCCGGACTGCAAACGGATGGACTACTTCATGCCGGACGTCGAGTCACAATTTAAAGAACTTCCAATCTATACGATCGATAAAGATGAGTTCCCGGAAATCGCATCCGATAATGTCGTCATGGGAATTCCAAGTTTACTCGTTTTCCAAAACAGCGAGAAGCTTGGTCACTTGCATAGCGCCAACGCAAAAACACCAGGAGAAGTGACAGACTTCCTCAAAAAGAACTTCAACTAAACGCATGAAGCCCCACTTTCCATTTAGGAGAGCGGGGCTTTTTTTAGCGTTCGCAGGCGATGCCGTCTTTGTCACGGTCTTTTGACTTATTGAGATTATACGTCGCTAAGCTTACATGTTGGGCGTACTTTGTTTTCTTATAAATGGCTTTCCCGTTTTTATCGTAACCCGTTCGGTTTTTCAAACCCTTTTTCTTCGAGACGCCACCTTTATACGTTTTTTGCATCTCCGTACAGTTTTTAAATGCCTTCGCCTTAGTCGCTGCGTCACTTTGACCAGATGTAGCGCTAAGTAATGAAATACTAAGTACACCTGTCATGACAATCTTTAATGCTTTTTTCATCAGGTTACCTCCGTTTCTAAAAAACCAAATCTTAGTGATAATTTGATTATAATAGATTTCTTTAGAAATAGTTTCCTATTTTTAAAATTTAGAGATATGACTTATCTGACAGTTTAAAAGACAAAAAAAGACCCGCTTCATTATGAAGCGGGCCCTAGCGTGTAGACAAACGCTTATTAAGTGTGAACACGCCGATTTGAGACGGATTTCGCTCAACTGTCTGCATGCCCGGCTTTCCGTCACGGTATTACCTAAAAAGCGTCACGTCTCGTTGACTCCTACGGGAAAAAGTGCGTTTTTAACGCGACTTGCCAGAGGCAGGCAAGACCCTGCTCGTTGTCCGTGAGGATCAAGGAGCAACGGCTTGCGCCTCGCCCGAGGAAAGCAACGAAAAAAGAGACGCTTTCTCTCCCGATAGCACATCGTACGTTGTCTACAGTCTGAGACCCGTTTCATAATGAAGCGGGCCCTACTTGTAATTACCATTCAGTAACGCAACCGTTCAATCTTGATTTTCTTATACCGTAGGCTTAAACCGAAGGCAATCAAGAGATAGAGGAAACCAATTAAAAATGAAAAATCACCATACGGAATTGCAGTAAAGGCATTCCAACCAAACATCGGCACGACAAACAGAACATACAGTGGATATTGGATTCCTGACATCATGTCAAACCACGTCTGATCCCAAAGGTGATTCTCAAACAATGTAATCAAATAGACGACCATCCCGCCGATGAAACCAAAACGAAGGTAGTTAAACAGAAAACGGATGAGCGATGTGTTTTTAAGGATGAGGATTGATCCCATCAAGAAAGCAAACCAGCCAATCGACGTAAGAATTTGTACTATACCAATCGAGCCATCCGGATAAATTCCGGCTGGCCAGCCGTTCAACATAATCGAAACGAGTAATAGCGTACAAAAAAGTACGAGATAAGACTTTGTTCCCTTCGGCATTTTCAAATTCCTCCATTACTTTTGATATGAACTAGTATTCGACGTCCCTCTCGTCAAACCTTCCATAAAAAGTAAAAATATTTAATTACATAACAAACGAGCCCTAACAGGTCAGGGCTCGTCCGGTTTATTTTACTTCCAGCTTCACATCATCAATCATCACGTCATGCGCCGCAAACGGAGAGCCTGCCGCTTTTCCCAGCAAGAACTTTAGACCAGCTGTATCGTCTTGTCCCATCGTGAACTCGTACTGGTACGTGTTCACCGTCGGACTGACTGCTACGACCTGACTGAAGTAGCGTGTATACGCCGCATTTTCGACCGTCACTTCGAGCGGCCGTGCAACCGTCGACGACGCCTTAAACGTCAACTGGTACGTCTGTCCTTTGACGAGCGCTAAGTTCCCTTGTTCCAGTAAGATGCTCCATGGCTCCTGTCCTTCTGAAGCAATCGCGATTTTTGCAGCTTCATTCACCGTCGAGACGACCGCTTGTGCATCATAATGAACGTATGAACTCCAGAAGTTCAGCCCTTCCGTGAACGAGCCGTTTTTTAACGGCAACTTATCGATCTCGATCGGCGTCGTGTCAAAGAGTTCAACATCATCGATGGCCACTTCCCCTTTCTCTGATCCAAGAATGAACTGGAGACGACTTTTTAGATCGGTCGCTTCTGTCATCGTAAACGGTACTTCAAACGTCTCCATCTTACCGCTCGGCGCAATCCGTTGTTCCGGCAGGTAAGCCGTCGTTTCTGTCGCATCCGTCAACTGAACATTTATCTTGTTCACCCGTTTTGCTGCTGCTTTGAAACGCAGCACATATTGATGGTCTTTTACGAGTTGTACGCCTTGTTGCGACAGTGTCGCGTTTTGTCCTTTTTTCGTATTCGTTTTGAATGTGAAGACGCGTGTTACCAGGTCAACCGATCCCGTCCCCTTCGTTTTCCCGGCATCAAACTGCCAGTACGTCAAACGATCCATCGCTCCTTGGTCAAACGTTCCGTTGTAGATTTGATTGCCGTCCGGTAAAGCCGGTTTTGTTGCCGCTTCATCGATTTCACCGCGTGGAATCTGTTCGACACGGACGTTGCCGATTTTAACGCCCGCTTGCGCGAGACCTAAATTGAATTCGAGCCGGGCCGCAAGATCCGTTTCACCCGTCATGTCGAACGTAAACGTGTACGGCTTGACGGTCGTCGTTAAATCGATTGATTCTTCATTCGAGTATTTCGTATAACCGCGTTCAGCCCCACCACCGACTTTGACCACCATCTTCCGCGCCTGGTCGCTACTCGCGTCGAAGCTGACTTGATAACGGCCACCTTGTGCGAGCGACACGTTTTGAATCAATTGGTGCGAGTACGTTTGCGTTCCTGGTTTCGTAATTGACACGTCAGCAAAACGTGTTCCGTCCTGCTCCGTCACGTCGACTGATCCCGTGCCGCCAAAGTCAGGCAACGTCACATAGTTCCAGTAGGTCGGATCAAGTGTCTGCGCGCCGTCCGTAATCGTCTTAATCGCTTTTTCGTACGCTTGGTCATAGACGAGGTTTCCGTCTTCAAGCGGTTGCTTCGCCCCGTCCGGTAACGTCACGTCTTCATAGACCGGCTCGACCGGTTCCCGGTAGGCGCGGTTCTTCAGGTCATAGACCCGGACATAATCGACTTCCATCTCAGCCGGGAACTTCGTCGTCGCGTCGACTTCCCCGTCGAACCAGCCGCCGACAGCGAGGTTCATCACGAGATAGAAATTTTGGTCGAACGGTGCCGGATAACTGTAGTTCGTCGCCGTATTTTTTCCTTTGCTGTACCAATCGTTTTGTGTCTGATAGAGGTTTCCGTCGACGTACCAACGGAGTTCACCCGGCTCCCACTCAACGGCATATGTATGCCACTGGTCAATCCGCTCACCGTCCGGGAAATGATAATCCTTACCGGTATATTTATTATTCGGCCAGTTTTCGCCGTAATGAATTGTCCCCGCGACCTTTTCAGGCTGACTGCCCCAGGATTCCATCACATCGATTTCACCGGACGATGCCCAGGCACCATACTTGTCCTGCTCCGGCAACATCCAAAACGCTGGCCACAGTCCTTTACCGGTCGGCAGTTTCGCTTTGATTTCATAACGGCCGTACGTCTTGCTGAACAGTCCTTTTGTCTTCAATTTTGCCGAAGTGTAGTCATAACTTCCGAAGGCGTCCGTCGTCTTTTCCTGTTTTGCGCGGATGACGAGTTTTCCGTCACGGATGAAGGCATTGTCTTTTTTGTCGGTATAATATTGTTTTTCGTTATTTCCCCACCCGGATGAAACGCCGTTGCCGTCCGCATCGACGATCCAGTTTCCCGTGTCGTAGTTCCATTTCGTCCGGTCAAGTTGTTGTTTCGTAAACTCGTCCGACCAGACCATTTTCCATTTCGTTTTGTCCTGTTTGTCTGCTTTTTCAGCATGCCCTGTCCCGGCATAAGTTAAGACTAAGCCTGTCCCAAGGGCGACTGCGAGCCATTTCTTCATCTGTAATCCTC
The DNA here is from genome assembly GCF_002214325.1 of Exiguobacterium sp. N4-1P. Lineage (NCBI taxonomy): Bacteria > Bacillati > Bacillota > Bacilli > Caryophanales > Exiguobacterium > Exiguobacterium sp. N4-1P. Next base: position 295,836 of record NZ_CP022236.1, on the reverse strand, counting down.
CTTTGACAAAAAACAGGCAAGACCGATGTAATTCGACCTTGCCTGCGACTGAGTTACGCTTCCTGTGAGAGTGTTGCTTTATGTGTCTGGATGACATCGGCATACCAATGCGCGCTGTCCTTCCATGTCCGTTCCTGTGTTTCGAAATCGACATAGATGATGCCGAATCGTTTGTCGTATCCGAAGCTCCACTCGAAGTTATCGAGCAGCGACCAAAGGTAGTAGCCTTCGATGTTCATTCCCTCGTCGTTCAAGTCGGAGACCGCTTGCAAGTGTTGCGCAACATAGTCGATCCGGTTTTGGTCATGGACACGACCATCGACGAGTTGATCGTCGAACGCTGCCCCGTTCTCCGTGATGAAGATCGGGAGTGACGTATATTCCGCGCGAAGGCGACGAATCAAGTCCTTGAACTCGTTTGGTGCGATGTCCCAGCCCATGCCCGTCTTATCGTAGTCCGAGTACGCATCTTTGTGCAAGAAGTCATTCGCGGCACTGAATTCAACTAAGTTGCGGCTGTAGAAGTTGATCCCGAAGAAGTCACAGCCGACCGAAATCGTTGCCATGTCGCCTTCTTGGATGAAGTCGTACGTATGGACGTATTTCGAGAACAGGTTCATCATGTCGACCGGATACTGTCCCTTGAAGATTGGGTCGAGGAACCAGCGATTCGCGTACCCGTCGGCGTTGTTCATCGCCAACTGATCATTGACGGAATCCGTCTTCGCGTACTTCGGTGCGAGATTCAATGTGATGCCGATCGGTGTCGCCGAGTTGAACTCCCCTTTGAGCAGTTCGACCGCTTTTCCGTGTGACAACAGCATGTGGTGAACGGCACGGACGGCTTCGTTCATGTCCGTGTGACCGGGTGCATGGTGTCCGAGGTGGTAGCTGAGGAAACCGGCACACCACGGTTCATTGTGCGTGATCCACGAATCGACGATGTCGTCGAGTTCTTCGAAGCAGACACGGGCGAAGTCGAGGAACCAGTCGACCGAGTCACGGTTGACCCAGCCCCCTTCGTCGTATGCCCACATCGGTAAATCCCAGTGGTAGAGCGTGACGGCCGGTTTGATCCCTTCTTCGCGTAAGCGTGTCGCGAGTGTCCGGTAAAACGCCATGCCTTCCGGGTTGTAGTGACCTTTCGCCGGGAAGATCCGTGGCCAGGCAATCGAGAAGCGGTACGTATCGACGCCTAACTGTTTGATGTGCTGGATGTCTTCTTCAAACCGGTGGTAATGGTCGCAGGCGACATCGCCATTGTGTTTTTCAAAAACTTTTCCGTCCGTATCGCAGAACGTATCCCAAATTGATGGTGTCCGTCCCCCCTCGTCGTGTGCGCCCTCGATTTGATACGAAGACGTAGCCGTTCCGAAGACGAAGTTTGATGCAAATTTCATACGCGTACTCCCCTTTAACTAACAGATTATTCTTTGACGGCACCAGCCGAGATGCTGCTGACGATGTATTTTGATAGGAACAAGAAAGCGATCATGATTGGGACGACAGAAATCGCGATCCCGAGATAAAGTGCCCCTAAGTTTTCTGCGACTTGTGAACCTTTCAAGAAGCCCATCAAGACCGGTAACGTGTATTTTTCTGGTGAGAACAATAGGACGAGCGGCATGATGTAGTTGTTCCACGAACCGATGAACGTAAAGATCGACATCGTCGCGATCGCCGGCATCATCATTGGCAAGGCGATCGTATGGAAGATACGCCATTCGCTTGCACCATCCATTCGCGCCGCCTCAATCAAACTTGGGTGCATGACGGTCTGTAAATACTGACGGACGAAGAAGACCGTGAATGGACTGGCAATCGCCGGAACGATCAGCGGGATGAAGCTGTCGAGAATACCTAAATTCTTACTGAGTTCGTAGAACCCGATCAATCCGAGTTGTCCCGGAATCATCATCATGACGAGCATGAAGACGAACAGGACGTTTTTTCCTTTGAACTGATAAAAAGCAAATCCGAACGCTGTCATCGCTGAGAAGTAACCCGACAAGACAGTGACGAGGATGGCGATGATCAGACTGTTCTTGAAGCCGGACCAGATGTTGACGTAGGAGCTTAACGCCGCATAGTTCTCAGCGAGCGAGTTCCCGGGAATCAAGGAGAAACCGGACAGGACTTCTTCGTTCGACCGGGTCGCGTTGATGATCATCATTAAAAATGGAATGATACAGGCGATGGTCAAGGCAATCAGGCTGACATAAATCAGGCTCTTGCCGAACCAGGCTTTTTTCTGTTTCGGTGGTGCCAACTTCAGCGGACGTTCTGAACGCTCCGGTTGTTCCTCCGTTTGCGGGACGATCCGCCGTGCTTCTGCATTTCGTTCCATCGGTCAGGCTCCTTTCGGTGAACGTTCTTTTCGGAACATCCCTTTGAAGACGATGATTGAAAAGACGAGCGTGATAGCAAACAATCCATAGGCGACGGCAGCAGCGTAGCCATAGTTGTTGTACTTAAAGGCTTGATTGTAGAGATAGAGGACCATCGTGTTCAAGGCACCATCCGGCGCACCGACACCGTCCGTAATCAACATCGGGAGATCAAACAGTTGCAGTCCACCGATCAGTGACGTGATCATGATGTAAAGCAGGATCGGTTTTAACAGCGGCAACGTGATTCGCGAGAAGATTTGCCAGCGTGTCGCACCATCAATCAAGGCCGCTTCGAAATAATCTTTCGAGATGCCGGATACACCGGCCATGACGACGATGAACGAGTGACCAAGCCACATCCAGGTCAGGATGAGTGAAACGGAAATCTGGGCTGTGACCGGTTGTGTCAACCAGTTGATCGGGTCGGAAATGATTCCGACTTTCATCAACATCATGTTGAGTGATCCGTGTTGCCAGTCGAGTAAAATCCCGAACAACAAGGCAACCGAGCTAATCGTGATTAAGTTCGGTAAGTAGAACGTCGCCCGGAAGAAAGCAAGTCCTTTTAACTTGAGTTGTAAGTCTGAGAACAGTAAGGCGAGCATCAACGCTCCACCAATTTGCAGGATGAAGTTCAGTCCCCAAATCTTGATCGTATTGAAGAAGGCTTCAATGAAGTACGTATCTCCGAGCAAACGCGTATAGTTCGCGAGTCCGACGAGTTGTTCGCCTTCTGCGCCTGTATAGTTCGTGAAGCTGTAATAGAACGTCAACGCGACCGGATAGATGCTGAAGATTAAGAAGACGATCCAAAACGGTGCGATGAACAGATAACCATGGCGATCGAGTTTTTTCACAGGTCAAACCCCTTTCTTAAACAAGAAGAGGTAGGGCGAGGTCCGCCCCACCCAGTCTCCTTATTCCGGTACTTTGACGTCCGGATACGCATTTTTGACTTTTTTGTAGAATTCAGCAAGTGCTTCGTCTTTTGATTTTTTGCCTTGGACGTATTCCATGACTGACGCACCGTATAATGTATCGAGCTGTTGGTCGTACTTCGTCACGATACCCGGTGTGATTTGATCCGCTTGATCGAGGAAGAACTCATAGTTGTTCTGTCCGCCGAGGAACTCATCTTTGAAGTCGGTTTTGATTTTGTCGGTAACCGGTGTATACGCAAGGACGTCACCTGTTTCTTTCGCCCAATCCGTCAAGAACTCTTCGTCTTGCGTCATCATCTTGACGAAATCATACGCAAGTTTTTGTTTCTTCGAATCTTTGTAGACACCTAACCATGTACCGCCCCAGAAGTATGGGCTCGGTCCGCTTGTGACTGCCCAGTCACCGGCTGATTTCTTCGCATTTTCTTTTAAGACACTGTGTAAGCCCCATGTTGGAAGGACGTACGAGAAGATTTCTGTTTCGGTTTCTTTACCGTTTTCTTTGACTTTGACCGGCTTATCCATCCCGGCGAACCATGATGGTGACCACTCCGGTGCAAGTGCTGTGTATTGTTTCGTCCGGAGCTCTTTCGCGTAATCCATGTAGTTTTTCTTGTCTTCTGTCAAGACGAGCTCTTGCTTATCGTTGACCCAGGCCTGCGGATCATTACCTTGTGCGAACCAACGGATTGAACCTTCATCCGGGAACATTTTGTAGCCTTTGCCTTTCATTTTCTCAGCAACATCGAAGACGCCGTCCATCGAGTTCATCATCGCACCGATTTCTTTTGGATCATCTGTACCGAGGACTTTTTTGGCGATGCTGCGTTTGTAATAGATACCACCCGGTGTTGTTTGCCATGACAGCGCACGGACGTTACCGTCTTTGTCTTTCCCCATGTCATAGACGTACGGAATGTAGTCATCTTTGACTTCGTCTGCGTTAAACGGTTTTTCAGATAGGTTCGCCCAGTAACCGGCGTCGACCCATTGTTTCAAGAAGGCGATCTCACCTGTGAAGATATCCGGTGCACCGACGCCGCTCTCAAGTGCCGGTTTTAATTTCGTTGGGTAATCCGCGATCGGAACGATCGTCAATTCGACTTTGACATCATTGTTCTCTTCGAACTTTTTGATTGGTTCTTTTAACTCATCCGTGAATGACCAGATTTTCAAGACTTGTTTCCCATCACTTGTCGTTGCTTCTTTACTATCTGAACATCCTGCTAAAACGCTTGCTGTTAACGCGCCGACTGTTAATACGCTGACTAACTTCTTCTTCATGTCATCCCATCCTTTTTCTGATGTACTCGCTCACTAATTTAGTAAGCGGTTTCATTTCTTATCCAAAAATATCGAAAGCGCTTTCGAAAACTCCTAGAAAAAAGTTCCGAAAGCCCTTTCGGAAAGCTTTAAAAAAATATACTGTTTCGAAACCGCTCTCGCTTGTCCTCGCCTTCCACCTGCGAGAGCGATTTCGAAATCGATTGTTAGTCGTTGACGGGTCCCGTTGAATGGCGGACGATCAACTCGACGGGAATGATGTCCGTCGTCTTGAGACGTTGCTTGTTAACGATTTGTTCGATCAATAAATCCGCTGCATGTTGTCCGATCCGTTCCGTATCCTGCCGGACGGTCGTCAACTTCGGTGTGACGTATTTCGACATTTCGATATCATCGTAGCCGACGATTGAAATATCTGCTGGTACGTGTAACCCGGCTTCATGTATTGCTTCCATCGCACCGATCGCCATTTGGTCACCGGCAACGAATACTGCCGTTGGACGTTGTGGTAAGGCAAGTAACGTCTGCATCGCTTGTTTACCTTCTTCGACCGAGAAAAAACCACCGTTGATTAAGTAACCTTCTAAAATCGGTAGTGCGAGTTCAGCCATTGCCCGTTCGTACCCAGCAATCCGTGCACTTCCTGCGTCAATCGTCGTATCTCCCGCGATATGGGCGATTCGGCGATGACCGAGTTCATGCAAGTGATTGACAGCGAGTGCTCCGCCTGTCAGATTGTCCGAGAAGACGACGCTACAATCCGCGCTGTCCATATCGACGACGACGATTGGAATCGTGCTCTGAATTAACTCTTGGACGTGCTGGTCCATTTGATCGGAACAGATGACGACGATACCGTCGACCGCCCGGTGCTGAAAATGCTCGAGGTAACTCATGTCGCGGTTGCGGAGATTACGTGAAGCAAAGATTAAGTCGTATCCTTGTTGCTCCGTCGCTTGACGGAAACTTTCGATGATCGCGTTGAAGAACGGATGCATCATCCCGACTTCGTTCGCTTCCGAGAACATGACCCCGATCGTCCAGGACCGTTTCGTCGAAAGGGACTGAGCATGCGCATTGGGTAAGTACCCCATATCCGCTGCCGCCTGAATGATTTTTGCTTTCGTTTTCTCACTGACATCGGAATAGTTGTTTAATGCCTTTGAGACTGTCGTAATCGAAAAACCTGTTAATTTTGCTAAATCATAAATTGTGCCCATCGTTAAAATCTCATTTCACCGAAAGCGCTTTCGATAAATTTAGTATAGGTCGGAATCTGGAAAGACGCAACCATTATTTGCGAATTTATTTGGAATTTAAAAAATAAATGATATCGCTTTCATTTTTAATCATAAAATCCTGTAAATAAGAACAAATGTTTGGTATCATATAAATATCAGTCACCCGTGTTTAAAATGGAGAGGAGCATTATCATGCCGATTACCCCTTGCCTTGTATTCAATGGCAATACCCGTGAAGCGATCCATTATTATGCCAAAGTCTTTGGTCAAGACATCCCCGACATCATGGAGTTTGGTCCCGGCAATGGTCCGGACGGTCAACCGTTTGAAAAAGACGTCCAGTCGCTTGTCCTGCACTCGCAATTAATTATTCACGGCACACGCGTCATGTTTTCCGATGCGATGCCGCATGATCCGGTGGCGATCGGACAAAATGTCACGCTGGCCCTTCATCTGCCGGACGTCCAAATCATTCACGAGACATTTGACAAGTTGGCACAAGACGGCAATGTCATCATGCCGATCCAAAAAACGTTTTGGAGTGAAGCCTACGGTATTGTCGAAGATCCACTTGGTGTTCAATGGCAGCTGAATCACGAGGTGAGTGAAGTGACAGCGTAAGTTGCTTGTCATATCATATACTCCTGACCAAAAGTAAGATTTGATGGATTTCGTCGGATCTTACTTTTTTAAATTTTTCTTGCTTGTTTTAAAGTGGTATTAAATTTAAATTTAATGCGATTTAAATTAGTTTGATATATAAATCAACGTTTTAGTTTAACGGAATACAATCGATAAGAAAAATAAGAAATCAGATATATTAAACTACTTTTGAAGTTATGTTAATAAACAAAGAAGTGTTTTAAAATTTATAATTAAATGGTAAATTAGGTATATGAAGTTATATTAGTAATTAAAATACATTATTTTTGAATTTTATTTAATTTATTGGAGGTGCAGAATGTCAAATGAAGTAACTCTTCAAATAGACGCACAGATCATCAGTATAGACAAGGTGATCTGTCGCCACATAGATAACCTTAGCTTGTTGAAAAGAGGTGCAGTTTCGCAGGATATCCTTTCTCAATTGCGAAACTTTGTCGAGCACATAATGATTAAGTTTTATTCTAACGGTAAAGACATTGAGAATAGTTATGACAATATCCAAGAAGCAATTAAATTTGTTAGATCACAGGGTAATTTGAAAATGTTAAAGAGATTTCATGATTATTTACAAATTGTAGCATCTCATTACACACTCGACGAAGAAAACTCAGAACGGTTAATGTTGAAATATTATGAGTACCTTTTAAAAACCAAAAATCTACTTCAAGACACTTTCTCTCTAAGTATTCTGAATAATATAAACAAATTCCCGCTAAATTTAGATTCGAACATGCAAGAATATTATATGAAAATTGCTAATAAGATAAAAAGTTCTACTATCCAGCAAGCTATAACAACCGAGAAATACTACATTCAAAAAACCAAACCTTTCTTTATCGATCAACAGGTTTACTATGAAGTAACTTTTACACCTGCTAACGACTATGCGAGTAAGACTAATCGCGTTATTGCCTTTACAGATTTAGAAATAACCGAAAATTATGCTGTCAATCTTGATTTAACTCGCGATAGCATTGAAGTTCTTGGTAAAACTATGCCTATTACAATTATTGCAGGGTGGCGAGTCGCTATTCGAGATTGCGAGTTTAAGAACTTTTCGAGTCTTATTAGAAAAAAAGCTATTAAGACTGGATATGCTGAGCAGCAGGGTATCTCAGAATTTTTAACTTCAACTGGATTTACTTTGACCGAACTTATCGATTTCTCTGACGCGGAATTTCAAAAGGTTAAGCAACAAGCGACACAACGAGCAAAGAGCGTTGTATTCTTCAATGATTTAGAACGGTGTCGTGAAATAATAAAAGCAAATGCAACGGGCAGCAACCTCCTGCGCTACTTATTATTCCATATGAATAATAAAATAATTAAAAACCAGTTACATAACGATGTAAATTATAATTTGTCTAGGCTATATGTACACAACGGTTGTATTCCATTCGATAAGATGCCGTTTAATACTTCGCTCAGAGGTCATAATCCCAAACTTAGCGATTTGTTCGCTTGTATTGATGCTACCGAAAGGCGACATGAGATACTTGCACGCTTGGTTAGGAACGCTACCGAAATTAAGGGACAACTTTTTACTCCAGTAAAAGATATTGTCGGGTTTGATGATATAACAGCACTTGTAAAAATATATAATTCAGTCTTGTGGCGTGGACATGTTGAAAATAGCAAGTTAATAATTGAAAAAGGTCATATTTTTATTAATGAATATAAAAAAAATACTCAATTTATTATTACAGAGCTTAATGAACTAGCACAAAGTGGAGTTAAAAACTATTCAAAATCGGTAGATGCGTGGTTGAACGAGCCTAATCACGGTGTTGACTGCGATGAGAAAAAAGAGAAATTGATTCAGATGTTTGAACACTCAAAGATTGCTTTAATATATGGTTCAGCTGGTACGGGGAAATCTACTTTGATAAATCATACAGCACATTTCTTCGCCGATAAAAAAAAGCTCTTTTTAGCACAGACCAACCCTGCTGTTGATAACTTAAAACGGAGAGTGACAACTTCAAATTGCACTTTCTTAACTATTACAAAATTTTTAAAAGGTCGAAGTAATGTTACTGACTATGATTTGATAATAATAGACGAGTGTAGTACCGTAAGTAATCGTGACATGAAAGATGTTCTTGTCAAAGCTACATGCAAGCTATTGGTTATGGTTGGTGATTCATATCAGATAGCCTCGATTAGGTTTGGAAACTGGTTCAACTTAGCACGCACGTTTATCCCTGTTACTTCCGTGTTTGAATTAACAAAACCTTATAGGAGTAATAATGAAAAGCTACAAATATTATGGGACAGAGTGCGTAAGATGGATAACAACATTCTTGAAAGTATTACGCGAAGTGACTATTCCACTTCATTGGATGCTTCAATTTTCAATACCGCTGTAGAAGATGAGATTATTCTATGTCTTAATTATGATGGCCTTTATGGAATAAACAACATTAATCGTTTTTTACAACAGAGCAATTTGAGCATCCCAGTTTCTTGGGGAATTCAACAGTATAAAGTTAACGATCCAATTTTATTCAATGATAGCGGGCGTTTTGCCCCACTAATTTATAATAATATGAAGGGTTGGATAGTAGGGATAAGAATTCTCGATCGCAAAGAGCTTTCTGAACGCATACAGTTCGATATCAAATTGGACACAGTAATTAATGGTATAGATGCCTCTGAACAGGATTTTGAGCTATTGGATAGCGATTCAGAAAGCACAAATTCGATTATACGCTTTTGTGTCAATAAACTTAAAAGCGAAGATGATGACGATGATGAGATTTCAACAGCAGTCGTTCCATTTCAAGTTGCATATGCGATATCTATTCACAAGGCACAAGGTTTAGAATATAACTCTGTTAAAATCGTTATAACTGACGAGATTGACGAACTTGTAACACATAATATCTTTTATACCGCTATAACGCGTGCAAGAAATAAGCTTAAAATCTATTGGACGCCTGAGGTAGAGAAAAAAGTATTAAATGAAATAAGACCTAAAAACAATAAAAAAGATATACATTTTTTGAAAAGTTTGATTCAAGTAGATATATCAAATAATTAAAATCAACTAAAGCAGCTTGTCTCCTAAAATCAATAGGACTCAAGCCGCTTAGTCGTTTTTAGAAACGTTCAGCCTTATGTAAATATATGTAAATTTAGATAAAAGTTCTAGCTCTTAGTAAGCTTAATACTAATGCAAATAATACATCCTCGCTTTTAAAATACCACTAAAACTTTCTATTAGGATATAGTGCCGCTAGGAATATACTGTGTTTCAAATTTGTCCCATCAATCATTCTCTTAAATCCTCTTGACTTGATTGAAAACCACAATCGCTATGGATTATCTTAACTCCCAGTGATGGGGAGTTGAGTGATTGCTACAACGTCTGGAAGACAAGTGCATTGTTGTTTTTTTGACTTCCAGATTTGGTAGGTAACAATTGGTGTTTTAAAATCTCTATTTTCTTTTCGGTCTCTTTAAATAATTTTATTTTAAGAGCACTTATTTTTAAACCTTATATTCTAAAGTGAAAAAAATCTAAATTAGATAAATAAATATACTTCCCTGTTTCCGCTTTAGAAATTTTACAATAAGCAAAAAAATTTAGTCTCATTTTTTTACATAAACTTTCCAGTTCTATAATCTATTTTTTTATTATTTAAACTCTCATTTATTATTTTTGCTGAGATATAAAGTGGAGTCTGTTTATTATCTTTATTTCTTACCTCAGCTTCAAAAAATATAATATAGTCCCCCCTATTCTTTTTTGAGCGTATGATATTTCCTTCGCCATAATAAATTCTTTTATAGTTGTTTATATTATTTAAGTCTGTGCATACTAGGTAATTAAACATAGCCTCATAGAATATTTCAGATCGTAGACAAACCCTCATTTCAACGTTGAAATGAGGGTTTGTCTACGATTTGAGGGCTTAACCTCCAATGGAGGTTGAGCCCTTTTATATGATTCATCTTTATAATATATATATCATTTTCTAATCGATACAGTTCTCTAGAGCATCTCTAAACAACTATACCTTGCAGTTAATGAAGAAGACTTTATAGAGTCAACGGGTACATTTTCAATTATTTTAGATGTATTGATGTTTGTTTTGATCGATGTTATAGAACAACATCCGCATTCTGATTGATCTGATCAACAATACTCAAAATCCGTTTAGCATCTGTGATGTTCTCTTTAAATAAAGACGTTACACTCCCTAGAGTTCTAAAAGGATCTTCTTGTAAAATTCCCTTATCAAGAACCCCATTTTTTACTACATAATCAACAACTAAACGAACAAAATGAGCTTGATTCATATTTAGTCGATTCTCGGAAAGAAACTCAGAAAAAGCTTCTAAAGCTGCTTGTCGGTCAAGTCCGACGATGGTTCTTACCAACCGAGTGATTGATGTATCACCGTAATCCTTCTGATATTGTTCTCTTGTTCCGAGTTCTTCCCAAAGCAATCGTTCGAGCGTTTCAGTGTCTTGTTTTGTCAGTAGTTTGTTGTGGCGCAGTTTGTATACAGCTAGTTGATCTTGATGTTGTTTAAGATAATGTTCAACCTTCTGGCGATAGCTTTGCAAGTTATTTACATTTAAAATTGAACCATTTTCGTTCTGTTCAGTTACTTCATCCTGGAAATCAGTGTAATAAATTTTTTGTTGACTTCGTTCAATAAACTTTATCAAATCTCGTAATGCTTCTCGTACCTGTTCGAAATCTAATAGAAAAGCTTCTTGCCAAAATTGTTCTTGTTGCACACGTTCAATCACTTCTCGCTGCTCTAATACTTGTGGAATTGTACCGAGTTTTGAGAGAGCTTTAGCTGTTCGCATAACACGCTGAATTGGCTTTGTTGCATTGTTTTGATTCAATTTAGCTAATTCAATCGTGAACATGAGTAAGTCGAACCGTTTTGCCAATTCGTCATCATTATAAGGCTGAACTAACGGAGAAATATGTTCTTTTATTTCATTTGTCTGAACTACAGATAATGCATTCCATTTTTCCATATTCTGATATTTATGTACGTATTGAATATGCTGACGAACACGAAATAGCTCGTCATTCAACGATTTTACATCTATAATCAGCGTTTCTAGCGTTTCTTCTCGAAATTCTTTGTATGGGCTTACTTGATATTCCACATCTTGGAGTTCTCTCACAATATCCACTTTGGTATTAAAAAGCTTCTCAGAAAGTGATTTTGTATTTTTTACTTCTTCTCCATGTTCATTTGCACGGAAATAATCAAAATTCGCAAGCCAATCAAAAATTCTAAAGTACTCTTTATGAAGTCCCATCCCAAATAAATCTTCACTTAAGCGAGTTCCCCGTCCAATCATTTGCCAGAATTTCGTTTTTGAGCGCACTTTTTTAAAGAACACCAAGTTAACTACCTCTGGTACATCAATTCCTGTATCTAACATATCTACCGAGATGGCAATTTGCGGATGCTTATGTGAAACAGAAAAGTCGTCAATTAAAGACTGATAGTAATTTACGCTATAATCAATAACCTCAGCAAAGTGGGGTCCTAAATAAGGAAATTTGATATCGAACCGTTCCTTAATAGCAAGTGCATGACGATGATTCTTAGCAAAGAGAATCGTTTTTCCGACTTTATCTCCACCTTCTACATGAATGCCTTTTTCCATTAATTCTTCTAAAACCATATCAATAGTGTGAGCGTTAAACAACCAATTGTTTAACGCCGAACTGTCAATGTCTCTTACATTCGGTTCATCTTCAAAGACATCTTCAAACTCTATCTTTTCATCATCACTCAGCTCATCGTATTGAATACCTTTTTCAAGGAATTTAGTCTTTGTTTCAACAGTCACATAATCTACTAAGTAGCCTTCATTGACCGCATTTTTTAATTCATAAGCGAAAGTTGGAATTCCATTCTCTAAATCAAAGATAGAGTATGTATTTTTATCAACTTCATCTTTCGGTGTTGCCGTTAATCCCAGGAGCATGCTATCAAAGTATTCAAAAATACTTCGATACTTCTGATAAATGCTGCGATGTGATTCGTCAATGATAATTAAATCGAAGTGCCCTACTGTAAATAACCGGTCGCCATCTTTCGTCTTAGTCTCGTCAATTGCATTCATCATCGTTGCATATGTTGAGAAAATCATCCGACTCTCTTGAGGGTTTGCTTTGTTTTCAAGCAAGCTACAAAGAGAAAGATTTGGCATTAACTCATTAAAATTCCTCATTGCCTGCTTTAATAATGAAGTACGATCCGCGAGGAATAAAATATTTTTAATCCAGTTATGTTTCGCAAGCACGTCAACTAGTGAAATAGCTGTTCTTGTCTTTCCACTACCTGTAGCCATCACCAAAAGAGCCTTACGCTGGTTACGGCTGAATGCATCACAAACAGCCAAGATGGCTTCTTTTTGATAAGCGCGATTTGTAACTTCTTCATTAATTTCAATATCAATTAAGGGCTTTTTAAGGTTGCGCTGGTCAATGAGCAGTTGTAGATCTTCCTTGCTATAAAACCCTGACGTTTTACGCGACGGGTATGTATCGTGCAAAATATACGTTTCGTAACCATTTGTATAAAATACAACAGGACGCTGGTCTTGCTCTTTTTCAATACAATCAGCATATAGACGAGCTTGCTGACTGCCTCTCTTTGGATTTACAGAAGTTTTTTTCGCTTCAACAACGCCGATTATTTTCCCATTGTCTCCTCGAAGAACATAATCGACATATCCTTCTTGAGAAGCATTAGGCATTCCTTTTACATAATATTCTTCTTCGATATCTTGATTAAACTTCCACCCTGCTAATTTTAAATCTAAATCAATGTATTTCTTGCGAGTATCAAATTCACTAATCCGATCAACATTGAAATCATCTTCCTGTGTATGCGCGACTCGCTTAGCGGTCAAACCCTCTCTTAAGCTTTCATTCTGCTTGCGTAATTCTTCAAGACTTTTGTCCTTTGCACTTAACCGTTCATATAAATCCTGCAATTCTTCAGGTCTTTCCCTTTTCTCAGGTGTACTATGTAAAAGGGTTTCATCGAATTCAGATGCAGTGTATTCATTGGCATAGCAATAATCAATCCAAGAAATAAACTGGTAAAGGTGGTGAAGTGCCAGGATAGCTTCGTCTCTCGAAATCTCAGCATTAGTATGAACGGCTGTATTGCCAAGTTTTACAATGTATTTCATCATTGGCAAAAGTGCTTCATCAATAATGGCGATGAAGCTTCGATCATGAATCAAACTAGATAAGTTTTCACGGTAAGGCACTCGAACGGCATTGTCTGCCTGATAGACCCATTTCACAGCCAATTCAAGAGCACGACGTGTCGTGATGGCACTAGTCGCCGGACTTACTAATAATGCATTTTCAGCTTCCATACAAGCGTTTGCAAAGCTTTTGAATTGATTCTTACTTGTTAAAAATTCGAAGTTAGACATAGCAATTACCACCTTTCCCACCTATTTTTTATAAGATAATTCTCCTTGGAAAGCTTTTTGAAAAAGTGAGTTGTAAAAGGCTTGCATTTCGATCTGTGCATCTATTAATTTTGCTTTTTGCTTTTCAATTTCTCGATATTTATCTTCAAACAAAATCTGCAATTTTAAAGGAGGTAATACTCCCTTAAAAGATTTTATTTGGTTTTTATTTACTTTAGGAATATTTGTTCTACTACTATTCTGAGATACATGAGATAAAAAGGTTTCAGATCTAAGTAAAAATGCAATATATGTTTTCGTAGCTACTTTATCATTCACTAAAATTGGGTAAGCATCTGCACTACATAACCCTTCAAATTCAGGCATTGCTACTTTATTTAAATACGGACGTATTTTACTATATATAATATGTTTTTTATTAAATATATACTTACCACTAATTAAGTGACTATCTTTCACCTTAATACAATCAATGATTCTTCCTGTATTTTTCTCTATATTATTAATTCCTATATGGAACAATTCTTCATAAAGCTGAAAGTCTTTAGTCATTTTGGTATCAATTTTAGCAAAGTAATCAAATTCTTTTACATCCCATGCTTTATTATTAGTCTTAAGATTACCAAACATCTCTAAAAACACACTTTGAATTAATTTATCTAATGCTACAATTTGAGATTTACGTTTATTAATTATATCTAAGCATTTAGACAAATTAGCTGATAAATTTACTTGTTGTGAATAACTAGGTATGACTAACTTTAAACTCCTTAAGTCTGCTATTGACAAATTGTTAATAATCGATTTTTTCCCTAATTTAGTTAATTCCCTAATTTTACTATCTATCAGGAAGAGTAAATAATCTTCATTAATATTTTTTCCGGGTATAATCTTCACTACTCGTTGGTTTAATAAAGCCATTCCTTTAGTCCATCTAATAACTTTAAAATCGCCTGACATACTTAATAATATGTCACCGTTATTTACGATAAATTGTTTTTTGTAATCATGATTCCAGTATACAAAGTTATTTTCATTACTATTAACGTTTTGAATTCTTACTATTGGTATAGAGTCTTTATTTCTTTCTATAACAAATTTGCTAGAGGGATAGGCGAAACCTGAAACGAATTCCACAATTTCCTCAAGTTTTACTTCTTTATTCATTTAAAAGTCCCTCCTTTAAAGCTAACAAATCATTTTGAATATCATATTCTGTTTTTAAAATTTTCTCTAATATTTCCATTGGACTTTCATATTCGATTTCGTCATATTCAATTTCTTTATATTTATTAATAGATAAATCATAACCCTGCTCTTGAATTTCTTTAAGTGATACGAAGAATGATTGATCATTTCGTTTTCTATCTTTTTCATTCTCACGTTTGTGGAAGCGTTCAATAATGTCAGGAATGTCATTGGCTGTAATTACATTTCTTTTATCATCTAAAGAATAGCCGTCAGCTTTCATATCATAAAACCAAACATTTTTTGTACCACCAGCTGAAGTTTTTGTGAATATCAAAATAGCAGTGGACACTCCGGCATAAGGTTTAAAAACTCCACTTGGCACTGAGATGACTGCTTCAAGTTTATTTTTATCAATTATTTCTTTACGAATAGTTTTGTGTGCATTTGACCCGCCAAATAAAACACCGTCAGGCACAATAACCGCGGCTCGACCACCGGGTTTTAATACACGAAGAAATAAAGCTAAAAATAATAATTCTGTTTTTTTTGTTTTAGCGATTGTCAACAAATCATTTGAAACGGATTCATAGTCCAAAGATCCTTTAAAAGGTGGATTAGCTAGAATAAGCGTGTATTTATCTTTTTCAATATTGTCTTGAGACAATGAATCTTTGTAAGTAATATTAGGGCTATCTACACCATGTAACATCATGTTCATTGCACCAATGCGCAACATTGTAGAATCCATATCGTTTCCGAAGAACATATCGTTGTGATAATGCTCTTTGAGGCCTGCTTGCAGAAATAAATTCGCGTGATTTTTACGAAGATATTCACTTGCGGAAACAAGAAAACCTGCTGACCCCATAGCTGGATCAATGATAATATCTTCTGGAGTCGGTTTCATCATTTCCACCATCATATTGATAATATGGCGCGGCGTACGAAATTGCCCGTTTGTTCCTGAAGTAGCGAGTTTCGATAAAAGATACTCGTATACATCTCCTTTTGTATCACGATTCTCCATAGAAATCCCATCTATTGCAGCGACTACTTTTTGCAGAGTAGAAGGTTTATTAATTTGGAAAATAGCATCTTTCATATATACCGAGAATGCAGAATCTTCCTTTCCTCCAAGACCTTTGATGAACGGAAAAATTTCCTGTATCATAATGGTGTACATATCGGCAGCGTCACCAAGATTCTTGAATGTATGCCAGCGTAAATATGACTTATCTTTTGGGAAAATACTTTTATATTCCAATCCAAGCAACTCAGCATCCGCCTCTTTAGCCAGCTCACCTTCATCTAATCCCTTCATAAACAGTAAATACGTAACTTGCTCAATATTTGTAAGGGGATTTGTACTTCCCTCAGTCCAAAGAGTCGTCCAAATACCGTCAATTTTACTTTTCAATTCACCTGTTAACATTGTAAATTCCTCCCAAACATAAAGGTGCCTTTTTGGTAATTTCCTTAAATAAAATACTAACATATTTTCACTTTCTTACAGTCATTCAAATGTTATTTTTACAAGGCGAGATTTCTTATAAAAAAGTTTATTTACTTTTATTATTGTCTGAATCACTAAAATTTTAGATGTAAAAAGTATCTACCGATAGTGCCCAAAAAATTCTTCAACAGTCTAAAATTCTAATTTATTTATGGTACAGTTCGCCAAATCACAAGTAAAATTCAATTGCTGATTATAAAGTATAAATTCATTCTAAATAATACAGCGTCGCACATCATCTTATACAAATATCTAGAGTGTTGTTCCACTACCTTCACAAACAAAGTATTTCTTTCAAATACAAACGGGCTTCCTATTCTTGAAAACGGCATATCCCTCAACAATCGTTCAACTTTCACAGCATCAAATTCACCTTTTAATTCAGCTGTCTGTGCATCCTTTATTTCGCGATACTTCTCTGCATGCAAATATTCATAAAAGAACGGAGCCACTTCTTCAGCCGTAATCGGCTCCATCCAACGTTCTTCTCCTCGCTCGAGCATCGCCAGCAACACAACCATCTTATAACTCCGGTTCATTACCGTTTTTTCAACCTGTTCAATCAATTCACGGTTAGCATCATAAGTCTCGACTTCTTCAGCCGTCAATTCCCCTTGTTCTTTCAGAAAACCGACGTACGAGCCCCACTCTTGTTTATAACCCGTCGGCACGGCTGTCAGTTGTCCGATCTCAACGTAAGTCGGACGACGCCCAAGATCAAGCTTCAATTGTTCGTAACTCTCAATCAATCGCAGTTTCCGCTGATTCGGCTGACGCATCCGATGAATAATATTCAGTGCTTGTGTATCGAACTCGATGATGCATCCCTTTGGTGGGGTAATCGGCTCCTTATCTCCCCGCTTGAGCTTGTCTTTTACTGTGCCAAGCAACATCAGCTTCGTTTCGACGTTTTTATAGTTGCCGATCAAATCGATGACGACACAATGTGATTTCTTGTTCGCTAAACGTAAGCCCCGTCCGATTTGCTGTGTGTAGATTGCAATCGATTACGTCGGTCGACAGAACAGTAACGTATCGACTTTCGGAATATCGACTCCTTCATTAAACAAATCAACCGTAAAGACGATTTCTACCGTTCCCTGTTCAAACTCCTGAATCCGCTCCCGTCGATTAACGGTCTGTCCGGTCAAGGCAATCGCTTGGTGTCCCATTTCCCGGAATGTCTGTGACAAATATTCGGCTTGACGGATCGACGAACAAAAGCCGATCGTCCTCGTCTGCCGGTGCTTCGACCAGGCGGCATAGATGTTTTCTGAGACTGCCCGATCAATCTGCGCCTGTTCCAGTTCCATCGCATCATATTTCCGCCCCATCCGCCGCAGTTGCGAATAATCGATGACGTCATGAATCCCGTAATAATGGAACGGTGTCAGGAATCCTTCATTGATCGCTGACGTGAAGTGCATTTGAAACGCAACGTTATTGTCGCACAGTGCATAGACGTCCGCTCCGTCCATCCGGTCCGGCGTCGCTGTCAGTCCCAGTAAAAACTGCGGTTCGAAATGCGCCAGAACTTTTTGATAACTTTTAGCTGCTGCGTGGTGAAACTCATCAATGATGAGCAAATCAAAATAATCTTGTGCAAACCGTTCAAGATGACGGTTTTGGGATAACGTCTGGACTGACCCAAACAGCACGTCCGTCTGTTCATCATTCGTGCGGTCTGATCCGATATACATAGCCGTCTGCCAATTGGGTTCGACCTTTTTAAACGAACGTTCCGCTTGTTCCAGCAACTCGCGTTGATGTGCGAGGAACAGTACCCGCTTAAAATCACGCGCAAAGAACGCACTGAGATACGTTTTCCCAAGCCCGGTCGCAAGTACGGTCAAGGCACGCGTCCGTCCTTCTTCCATCGTTTCCCGGAGTGCCCGCAAGGCTTCCTCCTGCACCCGGTGCGGCAGAATCTCATCGGACGTGACAAGCTGTTGCTCCGCATAGTCAACTTCAGGTTCTGCGACATATTGCCGTGCGTCATGTTCTTGCCGGTATGCTTCGAGGACAATCGGATTCAGGTCTTGAGCTGCTTCACTTAAATAAAGATCCATGAATGCCTCAATCGCATTATCCAAGATGTGCGGTGCGACGGCTTGCGGCAAATGGAGATTCCACTCGACACCGGTCCGAAAAGCGCTTTTTGAGATATTCGATGAGCCGACAATCGACAGACCCGTCTCTGCATTGCGGAACAAATAAGCTTTCGGATGAAACGCCCGTCCGCCGGAGCGATAAAACCGGATCGACAGACCGTCCAGTTTCAATAATTCTGCCAACGCCTCCGGGTCCGTAATATGTAAGTAGTCGCCAATCAAAAAATGAACATCGGCGCCCCGTTCGACGGCGCGACGTAACGCCGGTAACAACAGTTCGACACCCGAGCGTTGTGCAAAGGCGGCGACGATATAGACTTCATCCGCTTGGTCAATGGCATCGACCAACGACGCATACAAATCGTGTGTCGTCAGTTTTGCTGCCGGAATCAATCTTCGACCTCAATCAGATACAGCTTGTCATCAAAGCCGCCCCGCTTATCGTGTTTCGCAAGCCGGATTGCTTCGAGTTGCTGCGGGGTCGTTCCGTGCGTCCGGACTAGCGCGTGAATCAGCTCCAGCAAGTCGGCCAATTCTTCAACTGCTTCCTCGGTCGTCGTTGCTTCTTCGTATTCAGTAACTTCTTCATGCAATTTCCGTTTCGCTTCGACGAGGAATTCTTCTTCGTTAAGTGTCCGGAACGTTGCTTTTTTTCCGTTCCGAGCAATGATAGTTGGAATCTGATCCCGGACTAATTTATGATAAAGAGGCATTGGGTTCACTCCTTGTAAGTATGGTGATGGTGTTGTAAAAATTATCCTATAGTTCAAGGCAGATAGCACGTTCTACATACTATTTATTTTATGTTAGAGGAGGAATTTTCATGAGTTCATTCCAGAAAATCGAAACAACTAACGCCCCGGCTGCCATCGGTCCCTATTCACAAGGTTTCATCGCTAACGGCACGTTATATGCATCTGGTCAAATCCCGATCAATCCGGCAACGGGTGAAATGGTCGTCGGTGGCATTACGGAACAGACGGAGCAGGTCATGAAAAACGTTGATGCCATCTTAAAAGAAGCCGGTCTGACACCGGATCGTGTCGTCAAGACGACGTGTTACTTAACGAGCATGGATCATTTCGCTGCGTTTAATGATATTTACTCCGATTACTTTGCTCCACATAACCACTTCCCCGCACGATCTTGTATCGCCGTCAAAGAATTGCCGAAAGGTGCTTTGGTCGAAGTCGAGATTTTAGGATTAGTCTAATGCGTTGCAACACGTCACTGTTGGTGGCGTGTTTTTATTTCCGTAACCCCCAACGTCCTGTCCCTTTGCCTGTCTCACTGTAGAACAAATCCCTCTTTCCTTCATACAATTCACACTCACTCGCATGAAGATAGATTAATTTTCGGATGCGGGCATCGAGTCCGGCTTTCGTCGAAAAACGTGACAAATCTAAATCGTTTCGCTCTCGTACACGCTGGTAAATCTCCGTCAACTCCATTTGGCGTCCTGTCTCCAAGATTTCGATGATCGCTTCTAATAATGCTTCGCTGCTTTCAGTCATCGGGTCTCCTCCACTCATTCAGTTATTTGCTTTTTCATACGTTGTTTTGCTTCCCGTGACATCGCGACGACCACCGCAATCAACTGCGGAATGAGCATCAACAAACTGACAAACAGAATCAGTTGTTCGGCTGTCAGCGGTTTAAAATACCCGTCCCAGCCGAAGTCGTTCCTCCGTCCCGCAAAATAAACCGAGACGAAATAAGACACGATATTGCCGACAACAACAAACGACAGATGACTAAAACGTTGTCCGACATAGGCGAGTGCCGTAAACACGACCAGTAACAGCAAATAACCAAGTAACGTTCCCGTTTTGAAATCTCCCAATAATGCAAAATAAACGAACGGAACCGTGTACCCGATTAGGACGATCAGTCCGACCAGCCCTTTTTTCATCTCGTTTCCTCCCCGCTTTCTGTACATTGTCCATAGAGCCAGTCCCGCAGCACTTCCCACTCTTCTGGAAAGGCATTACTGCCGCGAGATGCCGTCTCCACCTGGACCACTCCAACTGATTTCCCAGTCCGTCCCGTCGAGAATCAGCCACTCCGTCTCATAAATCGGTTTCCAGTCGGCTACCTTTGCTTGCGTCAACCGTTGTTCAAGCACCGCTTGTTGCTTTAACGAGAGCCGCTTGATTTTAGGTTCTTCCCGCCCGTCCTCTTCGTATCGCAATTCCCCGGTCGCCCTAGTCCAGAAGAACGTTTGCCCTTGCCCCATCCCGGACTCCCGGTAGCGAAATCGATTTATCTGCTTTTGGTTCATATCCAGCTCTCCTCGCTGTACTTTCCCTGGTATTCCCATTGTAATTCATTTTCCGTTTTCTACCTATCACAAAAAATAAACAGGTACCCTTTGTCGTATATTTCTAATACGATAAAAGAATACTTTTTTTGAAGGAGGTCTTTCCCATGACCAATCAACATCTCTTCTTATTCGGCGGTGGTCCACCGTTTACGGAAGGACTCGCCCGTCGTTTCGCGAGTGTTTGCGCATCGGCCGGTCCCATCGCTTTACTGTACGTCCCGCGCGAAGGTACGTCATGGATGTCTTACGCCCCCGTCCTGACCGGTTCACTCGAAGCGCACAGGAAGACGGACTTTTTCCACTTCCCGCTTTCCGGGCATCCGACTGCTGCTCAGCTTGCGGCGCTGAAACAAAGCGCCGGAATCGTCATCGCCGGTGGTGAAACGGAGCGGTATCAGCAGTTCATCGTTCATACGCCGGTCGGCGCTGTCATTCAGGAACAGTTTCAAGACGGTATCCCAGTCGCCGGCTTTTCTGCCGGGGCATTACTCGCACCGGACGAGTGCCGGATACCGGCGATTGATCAGCGGGACGGCCGGGACTTAGTCCTTGAAGGGCTCGGCCTCTTACCGGACGCCGTCCTCTCCGTCCATTACGATACTTGGGACGAAGCTGCGAATTTACAACAGGCATTTACTACGACCAGAAGGCTATACGCTTACGGTTTACCGGAACGGACAGGGATTTACCTCAAAAACAATCAACTCGTACGACAGGAAGGCCCCCTGCCTGTCGTACTCAAGCGAACGGAGGAACACACATGCCAACCATCGTCACCGCCGTCAAAGGCATCATTCGGCAAGATCACCGAATCCTGATCGTCCAGCGTGCCGCTGCCGACTCGGGTGGCGGGACCTGGGAATGTCCGGGCGGGAAGATTGATTTCGGGGAGCAACCGGAAGCGAGTCTGATCCGTGAAATCCGGGAGGAAACGGGACTCTCAGTCACGGTCGACCGGATTGCGTATGCCTCCAGTTTCCTGACCCACTCCGACCGCCAAGTCATCTTACTCGTCTATTTCTGTACGGCGGAAACCAATGCTGTCAGCTTATCGGACGAACACGACGCCTATCTTTGGGCTGACGAAGCAATGATTCGGAAACAGATTGCACCGAACATCTTAACTGACTTTGAGCGGTATCAGATATTTCCTCAGCTCGTCTCGACTTGAAAACACGTCACGTGAAGTGGCGTGTTTTTTTGTTGTCCTGCCCACCAGGACAGATCGTCTTTTTCCTGAAATGCAACTTCCTTGATGCATCTCGTCACGAGGTTGACGTCGTCATTCCTTAAGTAAATTTACATATTTGTTTAATTGCACCCAAATATATATTAAGATTGTTATATATTGAAAATCAGCTTAGCGCCAGCTTCAGGGATGTTGAGAAAACAGACGGGTGTGCTTAAGTGAAAGGAGTGCGGCATGAAAAAACGAATGTACCTTGCATTACCGCTAGCGACCCTGTTACTGACGGGATGTGCGAGCGACGAGGAGACAGTTTCTTCGACAGACACGAAGACGGAGGAACGTGCTCCAAAAGAAGAGACGCCGCAGACGAGCGACGTCAAAGAACCGACAGCGGACATCGTTAAAGAAGACGCGAAACAGGAGACGCCTCCTGCAGAGCCGGTTGCTAAAGAGACGACCGAAAAAAAATCAGACACGACAACGGATCAAAAAGAAACAGAAGACAAGCCCTCGGTCACGGCGTCCAGCAATGATCCGTTCACCGGATACAAACAGATTCAAGTCGATGGCGGCGACCAGTCCGGAGACCGTCAGGCGAACGTCGTCGTCGATATCGGGTTCGGGGACCGTGAATACTGGGCATTTACGAACAAGCATGGACAACTCGTCAAAGTCATCGCCAAAAAAATCACCTTACAAAATGATAAAACGGAAGACGTGACGTCAGCCGGTCGCTACTATCATGATGAAGCGAAGGTTCCGGGTGTCGAACACCGTGATCTTGATGAAGGACATGTCATCGCCGATTCGCTTGGCGGTGTCTCGAACGCCTACAACATCACGCCGCAGGACAGCACGCTCAATCGCCACGGCGATCAAGCCTACATGGAAGATACTATCCGTAAAGCCGGTGGTGCGACGAATTTCGAAGCGATCATCCGCTATGAAACGACGAAAACACAAATTCCTTCGAGTTATCAGTACACGTACACAATCAAAGGCAACGTCATCGTCGACAAGTTCGATAACATCAACCCGGATGGTGTCAACGCGTCGCTCGGTCTGACCGAGAGTCCGGAAAGTAAACCGAAGGCTGAACCAAAGGCAGCGCCAAAAGCAACACCAAAAGCTGAACCGAAGGCGAAAACGCCTGCCGCTTCGACACCAAGCACGACGCCGGAAACGGGCGGTGACGTCTCAAGCGTCGATGCGAACGGAAACGGACAAGTCACGATCCAGGAAGCGAAGGATGCCGGTTTCAGCATGCCGATCCGGAGTGACCACTGGCTCTATCCGTACATGCGGGACAACGATCACGACGGCATGGTCGGTGAATGACAACACGAAAAAGGCAGGCTCCGCGGAGCTGCCTTTTTTTAATTATGTGTCACATCATAACCGACGACTTTGTTGCGCCCCGTCTGTTTTGCCTGATACAGCGCCTGATCGGCTTTTTGGACGACTTCGAACGCCGTCTTGGCTTGATCGGACGATGCGACACCCATCGAAAGCGTGACATGGAAAGCCGGATACGGTTTGAAGATGAAGTGTTGATCGGCGCACGCCGTCCGGATCCGTTCCCCGAGTCGCTCCGCTTCACGGTGCGAGATATCCGGCAGGACGACGACGAATTCCTCGCCGCCATACCGGGTGACGAGTCCCGTTTCCGGACAAAACGTCGTCAACAGATGACTGAGTTGCCGTAAGACGACATCCCCGCCATCATGTCCGTATTCGTCATTGACCGACTTGAAGAAGTCGATATCGACAATCAGGACCGAGAAGGCATACCCGTGTTTGTCATAGTCGGCCAATGTCTCATCGAGTTTCCGCCGATTGGCGAGATTCGTCAGACTGTCCGTCAAGGCAAGCTCCTGCTGGGCTTGGACGAACTGGAAATGTTTCCGTAACTCCTGCAGGAAACGAAACGTCACGTACCCTCCGAGAAGATTGAAGATGATGTAGACGAATGACATCTCGAAAAACCGAATGAACGTATCCGTCAACAAGTACAGGGCCGGTAAGCTGTAGCCGATTCCGATGCTCAGTAGGACAAGGTAGTCTTTGAACGTCTGGGCAGCAAAGCGACGGTAAATACTTGCCGTGACGAGTAAAGCAAGACAAATCAGCGTCGCGAGAATCAAACCTTGGTAGACACCGGGTGGCGTGACGAGAAAGCGGGCCCCGATGACGGCGACCGTCGTCAATGCGCCACTGATCCAGCCGCCGTAATAATACGCCGTGACGAGCGCGACGAGTCGTAAGTCAATCTTTGCCCCGTCGTAGGAGATACTGTTTAAGACGAGCAGTGCACCGATCACGCTTGCAATCAATCCGACGGCAAGCCGGATCCGGATTGAGGAGTGCGGTGAAATGCGTTTGATGTTGCGCATCGGTAAGAAAGCGAACAGCAGGGACGTAATCAAAAGGGAAAAGTTTAATAGAAACTGGTTGAATTGACTCAACACGACGATCGACATCCCTTCAAAAAATAGCTTTTTCTGTCTATATCTTCTTTATCGTCTTACCGGCACCCTTTTTCTAGCCGTTTTGCAGGTTTTCCATTTTCTTAAAGGGGAATCATTATGACAGATGCATCTGTTAATTCGTAAAAGGGGGAACTACCTGTGGACATGAACGAAGAAAAACGAAAAAGTAAAATGCCTTTCTTCATCGGGCTCGTCATCGTCATCTTTTTAATCGTCGCCGCTGCGTTAATCATCTACGTCACGTCTGAACCGAAAGAGGAAACGCAACAGCTCCTCCAACTGACGGTGAGCCAAATCACGCCGTACTTACCACTTGCCGGCTAACGACACCTTACTTTTTTTCAACCAAAAGGGCAGACCGATTTTCTTCGGACTGCCCTTTCCTTCTGCCTACATGACATACCGCGCCTCTTTCTTATCGATGATATTGCGGACCCGGTTTTCAGTCACCCCGTACACGAGCGCAAGCTTTCGAATCGACGCTTCGCCCGTCCGGTAGCGCCGCCGGATCTCCCGAATCTGCCACGCCGACAATTCGACATGGTCCGTCAACAGCAGATCGAATTCAGCGAGTAAGGAAGCATAGGCTTGGCTTGGCGAAGGCTTGACGGACAGATTATCAATCTGGTCATTCAAGCGGTCACCGTCCGCCCGCACGAGACGTTCCTGGCAGGCAGTCGGGTCAAGAAACGCCCGGGCGACGAGTTCACCGACGTAAAACCGTTCACCACGCCCCTGCTGATACAGCGTCACTTTCCGGTAGCCGTCCTGATTGATTCGCGGACGCAGGACGACACCCGTGCGCCGCTGTTTGACGCCACGGCTTGTCTCGACAATCCGGTCGAGCGAACGGACATTTCCCGACGTCGACACTTGATAACTCCCTTCATATCCTTGTACCATCTTCCAATGTTCCATCTGCCCGAACACCCTCCATTCGTTGTGACACGCCATCCGTTGTTATCTCCATTATATCATTTTACGAACAAACGTTCTAACTCCAACATGCTGAACCGGTATGGTAATCTAACAAAAAAAGGAAACGGGGTCTTTTGATGAAATTTGTTTTATTGCTCGGTCCGCAGGCGGTCGGAAAAATGACGATCGGTCAGGAACTCGAACGGTTGACCGGGATGAAGTTGTTTCATAACCACCAGACAATCGATTTGCTGTTGCCCTATTTCGACTTTACAAAGCCCGCCCATCACAGGCTGAAGGACTTGATCCGCCGGGAGATGTTCAAGGAGATGGCGGTCAGTGATCTCGAAGGTGTCCTCTTCACGTTCCTCTGCCTGTTCGGGGTCGAGGGCGGGGGAATCGAATTCATCGAGGAGACGGTCGCGTTGTTTGAAGAGGCGGGTTCCGACGTCTATATCGTCGAACTCGAAGCATCCGTCGCGACTCGTCTCACGCGGAATACGACGGAAAACCGCCTCACCCATAAGTTTACGAAACGGGATCTCGCCGCTTCCGAAAACGACTTGCTCGAGACGGCAGACGGCTACCGGACGTCCTCCCTGCCAGGAGAACTGCCGTACCCGAACTACTTCCGCCTGGATACGGAAGGACGCTCTGCCGCTGCAAGTGCCGAAGCAATCTGTGCCCGCTTCGGCTGGTCTTACACACCCGTCAGGTAACGTCATGAAAGGGGAATGCCGCTTGAAGTCGCACCGGAACGAATACCACTCTCTGATCCTGACTTTCATCCTCTTGATTGTCAGCATCCTGCTGTTCTTCGGGCTGAACGGACGGACGTTCCCGAATATGAGCCTTTGGGTCCCGATCAGTCTGTATTCGCTCGTCGGCGTCGGCTATGTGATGTCACTCCTGATTGCGCTCCGGTTGAAAAACACTGTCATCAAGACCTTCAGCCTGCTTGCCACTCTGATGCTGTTGCTCCCGCTCGTGATTTGGGTTTATCTCCTGCTGCTCGCGAACGGCATCTCGGAACCTTAAAAAAAGAGGACAAGCCGTTCGCAGTCTGCGACGCGGATTGTCCTCTTTTTCGTTTAGTGCGTCAAGGCTAACGAAAATCCGTCATCCGTTCTCTCAAATCCACTCTTCTCCCAAACGACGGCTTCCCCGCCTCTGCCCGTCACGGACGGTAACAATAATGTCCGTGCCAGATACGCCGTGATGACCCTCAAGGCTTCTTCAACGTAGCCGGCGGCGTCAGACGGATCGATTGCGTCATAGCTGAGTTGCTGACCGGCTAACTGCATCGTCGCAACCTGTTGGTGCTCGTCCCGCAGCTCCAATGTCCAAACACAGCCGTCTGTCGTATCCACCGCTTCGATGTGTAAGCGGGACGTCGTAAAGTCAGGATGGCGTCCGTTCATCTTCATTCCTCCCCTGTCACGTCAAACGTTGCCGTTGCGTAAGCTTGCCCATTAATCAAGATGGTCACACGATGCGTCCCCGGATAGTGGACACGTGTCGTCAAGTTACGAAACGATTGCCTCTTCGTGAATGTCTCCCGCTCACGGACGAGCCGTTCACTGATTCGGAAGACCTTCCGACTCGTTTTCCGCTTTTTGAAATAGTCAATCGCATATTCAATCCGCAGGACTTGCGGTTCCGTCGTCGCGAGGCTAAACGTAAATGACAGCTCGCCCCCGATCGGCAGCGACGGTGTCACCGTCAAATCATCGACCGTGACCGTGCCGCGTGTCACGAGACCAAATGCCTTTAGGACGTCAGGGTGTCCTTGTTTCAGCAACGTCCGCGAAGCATGACGTAACACCCAGTCCGTCTGCGGATTGTTTCCGAGCTGATCGAGTCGTTCAATCACAAGTTCCGGGTGCGTCTTCGTGATGTCGTTCAAGTGATTGGCGACACTCTTGCGGACGTAAAGTGAGTCGTCGGTCAGCAACCGGTCGAGCAGCGGCAGGACGGGACGCGGATCGGCAATCAACGCCGGGATGGCCTGTCCCCATGGTAGGCGTGGTCGTGTCCCTTCCGATGCCAGGCGCCGGACATGTTCATCGTCCGACGTGCTCCAGAGCAGTGCCTGTTGTAAGTACCGGTCTTGGTCGCTCAGTAAAAATCGCCGGACAGCGAACTCCGCTGTCGAATACGGCGTCAGCCGTTCGAGTGCCAGCAACGACCGGTCCCAGTCGTCGCCGTAGAGCTCGATATAGTCGGGAAACACGATCCCGGCGAGTCCCGTGAACTCCGGGGCAAGCCGTTCGAGTGTTGTCGCCGCCCCATCAAATTCACGTGGCACATACGATCCAAGCGACGTCGAAATTCGGCGGACCCGTTGTTTGAAGGCGAGTTCCTCCCAGTCGGCTTGTTTGATGTCCTGCTGCAGCCGCGGCGCATCCAGCGCCCGACTCAGGCGGTCGAGCCAGTCGTCTGAAAAAACATCTTTAATCAGTGCCATGCAGCATCCAGTCCTTTCGTCGTTCGGTTTCGAGTAACGTCGCTTTCCGGGCGAGCCCGCCGGCATATCCGCCTAAGTCGCCATTCGCCCGAATGACGCGGTGACACGGGATGACGAGTGCCAGTTGATTGGCACCGTTCGCCCGGGCGACGGCACGAACGGCGAGTGGATTACCGATCCGGATGGCAAGTTCTTGATAGGAAATCGTCTCCCCGGATGGAATTTGCTCCAACTCGGCCCAGACGAGACGCTGGAATGGTGTCCCGTACAGTTTGCGCGGCGTCGCGAACTTGTTCAGCGTCCCGTCGAAATAGTCGGTCAGCTCCTGTCCGATTTGCTCAAAGATGATTGATTCCCCCGGGACGATGACGGCACGTGCCGCGAGACGAAGCCGTTCGATCTCCCGTTCCAGTCCTCGGCGATCGACGAATTCAAGCAAATGAAGGGCTGCGTCGTCCGCAATCGCGAGCATCGGACCGAGTGGCGTATCGAGCCATTTCGCCTGCAAGTAAGTCCCGTCCCAGCGTTTTGGTGTCGCACCCATGATTTTTGCGAAAGCATCCCGAAAGCCGCTGCTCGATTCGTAGCCACCCGCGAGCTGGGCCTCGATGACCGGTTTCCCGGTCCGGATTTCTTTCATCGCCAGTCCCATCCGACGTGAGCGGGCATACTCGACGAACGTCATCCCGAAGCGTTTTTTGAATTGGCGGCGCGCCGTTGACGCATCGAGTCCAAGTTCCCGGAAATCGCCCTCCTTAAATCGTTTTTCCGGTGTCGCTTCGACAGCGGCAACAAGACGGCTGATGATGTCACTCGCACCGGGGTGCGACAAGGGTTTACAGCGGAGACACGGGCGATATGAAGCGAGTAAGGCTTCTTTCGCCGTCCCGTAAAATTCACAGTTCTCGCGTTTCGGTTTCCGGGCAGGACAGGACGGCCGGCAAAAGATGCCTGTCGTCTTGACGCCGACGAAGAACCGCCCTTCATAGGTCGCATCCCGGCGGACGAGTGCCGCATAATACTCTTCTGTTTGATGGTCCTCCATGCGATCGCCTCCTTCTTTCCTTCAGTATACCGAGTTCTTCCGATGGGATGTCGCCGAAAATCAGGCATCGATGTGTTTGTTTTTGCGACGTGCCTGATCCGGACGCGTGTCCACTTCAAAAAAAAATCCGCCTCTTCAGCCACAGATGGCTGAGAAACGGATCGTGCTTTCATTTAACGCTTTGGTTTACGTCGCAGGAGGAGGAACGTCACGAAGGCACTGAGCAATAGACTACTGACAATCCACGGTAAGATACGCGGGACGATACCTGGCTCGACTGCACGATCTTCGACCGGGATGATTTCGCTCGATGTCAATGGATCCTGCAACAGATGTTCAACTGCCACTGCATGCAGTTCTGGTGTCATGAGAGCTATGAAGACGACGAAGACGAGTACTACTACCACGCCGATGGTTCGTTTCATTGTTCCTCCTCCTTTCCTGATTTTTATTTTCACGATCGTCTTCTAATAAAAATTCGTTTTTTAAAGAATGCCCGAGAGTAGGAATCGAATCTTGAATCCTTCAAAATCATTGAGTCTGCAATCTAATGCGACTGACTTAAACGTCAGTCTTTACAGAGACAAAGGTGACCGACGTTACATCCGCCACCCTCCTCTCGTCTAAAAGAACGCACGCGCTTCAGGCGACTTTTTTGAGTCATCTCCGTCAGACAGCTTATTGTTGTTCGCGACGACCGCGGATTGCAAAAAATCCTAGAAGTGAAGCGGCTGCAATTCCGAACAGTGACCATAAGATACCGGCTGACGATTGAGTTTCAGCGGCTCCACCAAGACCTGTGTTCGGCATGCTTGCTGGCGTCCCTTGGAATTTATCCGGGAATTGATCGACGATTGCTGTCGCTGTTCCTTCACCGACTCCGTACATATGACCGTAAGCTTCACGGATTGCCGGGTACGTTTTATCGTAGTCTTTTTCATTGTAGCTATTGAAGGCGAGTAACAATTGATCAACGTGCATCTTCAAGCCTTCTTCCAGGTCTTTTGACTTCAGGCGACCTTCCGTTGCTGCATCAAGGAAGGCAGCTTGTTCGACACGGTATTCGTCGAGCTCTTTGACGGCCATGTCACGTGCGTCTTCATCTTCCGCCCCCGTTGCTTTGACATAGTCGACGAAGTAGCCGATGTGGCTCGACCAGATTTTTTTGAATTCTTTCGCTGCATCACTACCGTAGACCGAGCCGATTGATGCTGTCAGGTCGTCCGTGTTTTCACTGAGTGCACCGGCTGCGGCATCAAAGTCTTTTGCTCCTTCAATCCCTTTTTGCATCGCAAGTATTGCGAGTGCCGCGTGTTCCGAGAAGTTGTGGTTCAGACCGGCACGTAAATCGGCTGCGGGTGTATCGACTTTCGTATTTTCAAATTTATCCGGGTATTGATCGACGATTGCTCCCGATAATCCTTCCCCGACCATGTACATATGCTCGATTGCTTTTCGCAAATTGCTGTACGTGGCGTCATAATCACCTGCAACGTAACTGTCGAACGACGTCAAGAGTTGGGTGACGTGGACTTTTAAGCCACCTTCGAGATCAGCTGCTTTCAATCGCCCTTCCGTTGCTTTATCCAAAAAGGCTGCCTGTTCGACGCGGTACGAATCGAGGTCATCGAGCGCTTTTTGTTTTGCTTCCTCATCTTCTGCCCCTGTTGCTTTCACGTAATCGACGAAGTAACCGATGTGACTTTTCCAAATTTCTTTAAAGGCTTCTCCGCCTTCATCCCCGTAAACTGATCCGACGGCTGCTGAGAGATCATCGGCATTTTGATTCAGTGCACCTGCTGCTTGATCAAAATCATCCGCCCCATCAATCCCTTTTTGCATTGCAACGACTGCGAGGTAGGCATGTTCCGATAAAAGCTGATCGAGTGTCGCCCGGAGGTCGGACGCTGGTGAGGAGACATCGAGAGACATGTTTCCGGAGCTGGCCATCTTGCTGTGATCTTCATGACCATGGGCACTGACGCCGGCTGCCGGAATCAACAATGCGGCACTGAGTGGAACTGCGAGAAACGACTTTTTCATTTTCATCTTGTAAACACCCCTTTATTTTTTTGGACTACACATAGATAACGTAAGAAGTTCACAAATAGTTTTGATTTTTAATATTTTTCCCAAAAAAATAAAGACTTCGGCAGCGAAGTCCTTATTTCCCATTAATGATGTCCATGATGATCCGTCTGTTCCCCTGCCGGTACGGCCTGTTTCAATAAGCTCTGTGCCGCCTCGAGCTCTTTTTCTGACACATCCCCCACTTGAACGAGTGCTTTTGGTGTGTAGACATGCGAACCGACATGGACCATACCATTGACGAGATAGACACCGGCTTTTTTAAAAGGAATACTGCTGACATAATGTCCCTGTTTCTGTTCTGCCATATACGTTTCTGTCTCGTCACTTCCTACTGGCGTAACTTGAACATGCACCTGATCGATGGCTTGCGGGTTCTCAATTTCAAGCGCGACCGTCGTGTTCGTGTCTGCTGCGATTTTCTCCGGTGCGTAAAGTCCGACTTTCATCGCAGGCGCAGCCGCTTTTGTCTCGAACTGACAGCCGGCCAGTAACACCATACTACTGGCGAATAAACCTGTTAATACGAATCGTTTCATGCTGCCGCCTCCTTATTTCCTTTACGTCGACGCGTGAAAATCAAGAAATCGAGTACGAGGATTGTCATGACCGACAGTGCCGCGAGTGGCATCGTCAAACTGATCACTACAATCAAACCGGCAACGATTTTTTGCACGCGTTGATCACTCGCCCGTTTTGGTGGCGCTAGTTTTCCTGCACCATTTCGGCGTTTCCACCATAGAACAAATGAGCTGGCGACGATGAAGATTAATCCTAGACACAGTGCTAATCCGACGAGTTGATTCAAGAAACCAAACAACCGTCCTTCATGAAACCCAATCCCAAGCGTAATGCCCTTCGCGAGGAGTCCGTAGTCTGCATAAGAGACATTGGATAAGACCGTTCCCGAATATTGATCGAGATTAATCGTCGCTTCTTTGGTCGGCGCACTTTGAAGAGAGGATAACGTATAGACCCCTGTTTCCCCTTGTGGAAGTGTAATTTGATACGGGCGTCCCATCCCTAACTGTTTCGCTTCAGCTGCGACTTCCGTCACAGACAGTGTCAACGGTCGGGCTGGTCCCGAACTCGGAACGACGTCGTTTTGTGTCGCCCAAGGAATATCCGTCGCAATGTCCTTCGTGACGATTTTTGACGCCATACTTTCATCCGGTCCGTACGCAAACTGTGGATAATTCGAATTGGCTTTCGTCGCAATCGTATTGATCCACTGACCTGCGACACCCGACCATGCGAGTCCGGAACCGATGATCACGAGTAATCCGATCGTTGACCAGACGGCAACTGAACCATGAAGCCCCTTCCAAAAATTACGTGCTCCGTTTTTCTGTCTGAAGGACGGGAAAAATACACGCTTGAAGCTCCCCGTTTTCCCTCGTGGCCAAAAGAGATACGTTCCTGTCACCAATAAAATGATTGCCCAGCTCGCTGCAAGTTCGACGAGAAGATTTCCGGCTTTCCCAGCAAACAATTCCCCATGAATTGTTTTAATAAAGCCGAGTGGTCCTGCCCCGAGTCGTTTCCCCGTCACTTCACCCGTGTATGGATCAACATAGACATATCCCGACTCCTCTTTGAACGTCACGCCAATCCGTGTCGTCCGGTCTTGTTGCTCAAACTGACCAAGCGAAGAAATACCCGCCTCTGGATATTTGTCCGCGACAGCTTTCATCTGATCTTCGAGCGGCAGACGTTGCCCTGTCTCTTCCGTGAAGATCATGTCACGGTACAACATATCCTCCAGTTGCGGTTTAAATAAGTAAATCGATCCTGTGACGGCAAGTATGATAAAAATCGGTGCAAAAATAATGCCTGCATAAAAATGCCACCGCCACATCGATTGGTACCAGCTCTGCTGCACGCGCGAAGCTTGATTCCGTTCTTTCATGATCATATCCCCCGTTCTTTCCTATATATGTCCCACATGTGAACACGTCTTTAATTATAAGCGGTTACATCAAGCCAACTTTTAACACACTATGGCGAATTCTTGCCAATCCAGTGTTGTTTCTGCGTAGTCCCTATGAAGAAAATGCACACATACTGGAGTCTTTTTTCATAGATTCCACAAATGACTTAAAAAAGATTTCACTTTTTTTTGCTTTTTTAAATCCAAACGAAATCCGGGTGCGTATGCTGTTCAGAACGATGAGGAAACGAATTACCAGATTGGTTAAAATAAAACCCAAATTTGAAAGGATGATTACAAATGAAACACACTAAAAAATTCGCAGCATCAGCAATGGCAGCAGCACTCGTATTACCAGGAACGGCGGCGTTTGCATCAGGCGGTTCAGACGACATGATGCATGAGGACAAAGCAAAAAACGTCACGGTCAAAACGAAAGCAGCAGATCTTCGTGCGACACTCGACCAATTGCTTTCTGAGCACTTCGTGCTTGCTGTCATGGACATGAAAAAACAATATGACGGTTCAAAAGATGCTGAGTATTATGAAGCAGCACTCAAACAGAACGCACTCGACATGACACCGGCAATCGCTTCAGTCTATGGCGACGAAGGCGCGAAACAATTCGAAAAAATCTTCGTCGATCACAACAAATACACAACGGACCTCGTCAAAGCCGTCAAAGCGGATGATCAGGAAGGCATCAACGCTTCGAAAGCCGAGACAGAAGAATTCGTCCAGGATCTCTCGACATTCCTCGACGCTGCGACAGAAGGCGAACTTCCGAAGGAAGCAGCTGAAGAAGTCCTTCGTGCTCACGAAGCGGACGTCTATAAAACATTCCAAGAGTATGCAGCAGGCGACTATGAAGGATCGTACAACACGTTCCGTGAAGGATACAGCCGCATGTATGACATCTCGAAAGCTCTCTCAGTCGCGATCACAACACAGATGCCTGAGAAGTTCGATAACTCGAAAGCTGATACGAAAGCGGCTGACCTCCGGTCAACACTCAACAGCCTTGCTGCTGAACACGTCGCTCTTGCGAACCTCAGTATGACGGCAGGTGTCGATCAAGCGAAAGACTACGATGCTGCAAACTGGGCGGAAGACATGCACACAGCTGACTTCAAAGCCGCAATCAAATCAATTTACGGTGAAGCCGGTGCAGATCAGTTCGAGCAAGCTTGGACGAAAAATCACATCGAAGCACAAGCAAACCTCGTCACAGCAGCCATTAACGATGACAAAAAAATGATGGCTGACGCTCAAGACATGCTTAAAATGTTCTCGAACGACTTCGGTGCGTTCCTCGGAGCAGCAACGGAAGAAAACCTTCCGACGAAAGCAGCACAAGAAGCGGTCGCTGGCCATGAAACATATGTCCAAGACACGTTCATGCAGTACACGGAAGGCGACTACAAAGGATCAGTCGACACGTTCCGCGAGTCATATGCTTACATGTATGGTGTCGGTGAAAACCTCGGTAACGCGATCGTCATGCAATCTCCTGAGAAATTCATGGACGGTACACCAGGTTCAATGCCGAACACAGGTAACGGCGGCATGAGCGACACAAGCAACAACGCAACAACAGGTGCACTCGCACTCTTCGGTCTTGCACTCGGTGCAGCTGGAATCGTCGTGGCACGCAAACGTCAAAACGCGTAAGTTCACTTAATCAACTTTATTCAAACGAAAGACACGTTCCGCATCGGCGAACGTGTCTTTCAGCGTTTAGACAAACGCTTATGAAGAGTGAACATGCGATATCGAGATGCAATTCGTTCGCGCTGCCCTGTCTCGCTCGAGGAAAGCAACGAAAAAAGACGCTTGATCTCCCGATAGCACTTTGTCTATCGTGTTTTAAGTTATTAGGAGAGTGCTCCCCCATGTTCTTGTTCACTCAGCGATTGCTTCTTCTTTCTCGAGGCGGTGTCGCCGTCTCGCATGTACGATGGAGGCACCCGCAATGATTAATATGACGGCAAGGATAATAAAAATCATACTCGGATTCGTCATAATCCATTCCCAAAGCTCCGACCATGTCACGGCTTGACCAATCCGAACGATGACAAATGTCCAAAGACCCGTATATAAACCGGCGGCTAAAAACGTCATCCCGAGGTATCGTGGAAGTGGGTATGCAAGCAATCCTGCAACATAATGGATGGGATGACGTACCCCTGGTAAAAAGAACGAGAGCCCGATCGCCCACAAACCACGACGATCTAAAATCTCTTCTGCCCGTGTCAAAAACTTTACTTTCATGAATTTCTTGATGAGTGGAATTTCACGGAAGAAACGGGCGAGTAAATAAAACCACGCGAAGGAAATGAAAAAAATTGGCCACGCAGCGAGCCATATGAGGACCGGATGTACCCCTTCTTTGATTCGTAACGCTGTATATCCCATCATCAAAACATCATCCGATAGCGGAGTAAACATGATTCCTCCGGCCAGGCGGACGAGTGCCATGATATCCATTAGTTCATCACTTCCTTTTTTCTCTATACAGAGAGTATGCCTGATTTTGACGTTTTTGAGTAATCTTTGTTCACAAAGTATTTTGAACGGAAAACTATTTTACCTTTTAATTTTTTCGTAAGTTGATGCAGACACGCACTGTAAAGTGGCTGTACTAAAGCGTTGAAGCGTTTATTGCATAAAATCATGCAACCGATTTCTATATTTCGAATAATCAGAATGATTAAAACGCTGTAGTAATGCCATTTTAGATGTGCGAAAATAGCTTCAATTCAGTTAGACAATTTCATTATTAAGAAAGGATGATTGGTTTGAAGTTTAAAAT
The DNA here is from genome assembly GCF_002214325.1 of Exiguobacterium sp. N4-1P. NCBI lineage: Bacteria > Bacillati > Bacillota > Bacilli > Caryophanales > Exiguobacterium > Exiguobacterium sp. N4-1P. The sequence goes on along the minus strand of NZ_CP022236.1, from coordinate 259,798 downwards.
TGGTCTGCTCGGTCGTATTGTCATCGCCATCGTATTTGGAATTATAGTGGGTAGCCTCGTCACCGAACGCTTCGATTGGATCGTCCGTTCTTTCGTCACATTCAATGGGATTTTTGGTCAGTTCTTATCATTCGCTATACCCTTAATCATCCTTGGTTTCATCATTCCGGGTATCGGTGAACTTGGAAAAGGCGCTGGAAAGCTTGTCGGAATCACAGCTCTCATCGCTTATCTCTCGACAGTCGTCGCCGGTTTACTCGCATATGGTACAGCAGTCAACTTGTTCCCGCGCATGCTCAGTGGTTCATTTGCAAACATGGAGAATCCGGAAGAAGCACTCTTAAAAGGCTTCATGGAAGTTGAAATTCCCCCTGTCTTCGGCGTCATGACCGCTCTTGTCATGGCCTTCGTCTTCGGAATCGGAATCGCAGCAACTAGAAGCGAACGTCTGCTTGAACTCTCGATTGATTTCCGTAGTATCATCGAACTGATTATCGGCAAAGTCATCATTCCATTACTTCCGTTTCACATCGCAGGAATTTTCATGAACATGACATATGCCGGTCAAGTCGCAGAAATTCTTTCTGTGTTCGCACTCGTTTTCGTCGTCATCCTCGTTCTTCATTTCGTGATGATCACATTACAATATACGATTGCCGGTATCGCCAATAAACAGAATCCGTTCCGTCTTTTGAAAACAATGATGCCTGCCTACTTCACAGCCATCGGGACACAATCTTCCGCAGCGACAATTCCTGTCACGCTACGGCAGACAAAAGCAAATGATACCGATGAAGAAGTCGCAAACTTCGTTGTTCCGCTTTGTGCGACCATCCACCTTGCGGGTTCGACGATCACGTTGACGTCAATCGTCATCGCGATTCTTTACTTGAACAACATGCCGGTCACGTTCGGTGCGATTTTCCCATTCATTCTCGCCCTCGGTGTGACGATGATTGCAGCACCAGGCGTTCCCGGTGGTGCCGTCATGGCCGCAACCGGCTTGTTCGTCTCCATGCTCGGCTTTGACCAGACCATGGTTAGCCTCGCGATTGCACTCTATATCGCACAAGACAGTTTCGGTACAGCAGCAAACGTCACAGGGGACGGTGCGATCGCGAAAATGGTCCACGCCATCAAACGCCATACATCAATCCTTGATGACAAAAAAGAACGAGATATCGCTTAATCCCAAAAACGGCTTCGCTCTCCGCGAAGTCGTTTTTTTGTTGTGCTCGATTCGTTTGAAAAAGAAGGGAATCCGCTTACGATAAGAGAAGTGTAATAAAGAACCTGAACGTATATCTGCTTGTATGATAGAGGAGGAATTTTCATGTTACATCGCCGGAAGACCTATACGATTCGCCCGGAACGACTACAGGAATTTACCGAGTTCTTTCACACCTATCTCTTTCCCCTACAAATCAGTCACGGTGCCCGTCTCGTCGGTCGCTGGGTGACGGAATCGGAAGATGAAGTCATCGCCATTTGGGAATATCGCGATCGGGAGCACTATGAGCAAGTCGACCGTGATGTCCGCAACAGCGCCTTACGCAGGGAAGCGATGAAGAAACGCGCCCGCCTCGGGAAAAACCTCTACATCAAATCGACGGAAGATTTCATGACGGCGACAGGTGTCTACACACCACCCCGTGCAATCGTCAGCGTCACTGCCTACATCACGAACGATGCTGGTGAAGTCTTGCTTGTCCGCAACCTCCATCGTGGCGACACGTATGAGCTACCGGGCGGACAAGTCGAAAACAATGAATCGATTCTCGATGCCGTCAAACGTGAAGTCAAAGAAGAAGCCGGTGTTGACGTCACGATCGACGGCATTACCGGCATCTATCAAAATATATCAAGTCACATCATCTGCGTCGCCTTCCGCGGGACGTACGTCAGCGGTGAATTGCAAGCACAAGAAGGCGAGACGACGGACGTCGGCTTCTTCCCTGTCACGCGTGAGAACGTCGACACCTATATCAAACGTGAGCATTTCCAAATCCGTGCACTCGATGCGATGAATCCCGTTTACCTGCCGCATGCCCTCTATACCGTCCGACCGTATGAACTCGTCAGTCGTTACGATGGCAATGCCCCGTCTGCTTTATCCGGACAAAATTAACTGACAAAAATGGACCCTCTCCAATGAGAAGGTCCATTTAAGCGTGTAGACAAATTCTTATGAAGCGTGTACATGCGATATCGAGGAGCAATCCGTTCGCGCTACCCTGTCTGCATGACTAGATTTCTGTCACGATATTACTTGAAAAGCGTCACGTTTCGTTGACTCCTGCGGGAAAAAGTGCGTTCTTAACGCACTTTCAGAGGCAGGCAAGACCCTGCTCGTTGTCCGTGAGGATCAAGGAGCAACGGCTTGCGCCTCGCCCGAGGAAAGCAACGAAAACAGACGCTTATCTCCCGATGGCACTTTGTCTATAGCCTGAAATGGACCCTCTCTGTGATGAGAAGGTTCATTTTTCATTATTTCGTAACCAGTCGTGCCGTAATGCCGGCATCATCCGTGACGTACACCGCGTCTTCCGTCCGCTCTACTCGGTAGAGCGAAGCATCGATCGCAGCAACCGCTTTTTCTAACACGGATGCACTTGGATAAACGAGCGTCCAATAATCCAGTCCGACGGCGTCGCCCGGTGCCTTTGGCGCGTCCGCTCCTGCCCACAGGTTCATCCCGATGTGGTGATGATAACCACCCGCTGCAACAAATAAGGCTTTCATCCGTGACGCATCGGTCGCCACTTCAAAACCAAGCGTGTCGACATAAAAGGCGCGTCCGGCTTCGAGTGATTTGACATGGAAATGGACATGACCCATGACCGTATCTGCCGGCATTCCGTACCAGTCTTCTTCGCCTGCCTCAACGAGCATGCTTTGCCAATCGACGGGGTCTGTCGTCATCTTGACGTCCCCGTTCGCCTCATAAGACCATGTCTCCCGTGGACGATCGGCATAAATCTCAATCCCGTTCCCGTCCGGATCGGATAGATAAAACGCTTCACTGACGAGATGGTCGCCTTGACCAAGATCAACGTCATTTGAAATCAAGTTGCGGATGACGAAACCAAGTTCTTTTCGACTTGGCAATAAAATCGCGAAATGATACAGTCCCGCGACTGAATTGGGTGCGAGACGTCGTGCATCTTTCTGCTCCTCCAGCACGACGAGTGGTGTCATTTTCGCACCAAGCGTCGCCGTGTTCCCTGTCTGTTCGAGTACCGTTAGTCCGAGCAGGTCACGGTAAAATGAAATCGATTGGTCTAAATCCGTAATCCGTAAGCTGACCGGTCCGAGCGTAATCTCTGAATGGATTGTCATATTGTTATTCCTCCTGTACGTTCACTTCATAGGTTCATTATCCCCCGGAAGCAACGTGAACGGAAGTAGGCACAAAAAAGTGGTATAGTTTCTAAAAAGATACTACGAAGGAGGAACGATGATGCAAGAGACACCCATCTGTCGCGTCGAGACTGCACTCGAGATTTTGACGGGAAAATGGAAACCGTCGATTTTGCTCGAGCTCATTACTCACGGGACACTCCGCTTCAGTGAATTAAAACGACATCTACCGAACATCACCCAAAAGATGTTGACGGCTCAACTACGTGAACTTGAGCTAAATGATATCGTACACCGTGAAATCTACCAAGTCGTTCCACCCCGCGTCGAGTACTCCTTGACGGATTACGGGCGGACACTCATGCCAATCCTCAATGTGATGAACCATTGGGGCGAACAGCATGCCGTGCATATGGAACAAAAAGAACAAGAACAACATACAGCTTCTTTACGCTAAGGGTTTGAAACAGCTGATGATTTAAAGGGATGGCTTTTGAGTCAGGCCCTTTTTGTGTTGTTGATTTTTCTCTGCTCACTCGCTTTAGGAAATCAGTAAAAATGATAATGGAATAATCTCCCTTATTTCACGTATACTGAAGAAATAGACTGCTTGAAGGAGTGACTTACTTATGCACCAGCTATATGCCATCGAACAACTTACAGATCGGCTCAAACAGGATCCGACCGTTGAAGCGATTTTTTTGAAAGGCTCATTCGGTCGCGGCGAGGAAGATTTTCATTCCGACCTCGACCTCTACTGCCTCGTCGCAGAAGGGACTGTTTCGGAGTTCCTGCCTCGTCGTCTGGCGCACCTTGAAGCGTACCGGCCCGTCATTTGGCACGATGACATTTTCATCGTCGCCCCACAAATGATTGCGGTCTATGATGACTTGTTACATGTCGACCTATTTACCGTCACGACCACTTCGTTAAATCAAAAAGATGCCATCCGCGTCCTGTATGATCCAAAAAATCAGTTAGCACCGTTTATCGAAGAAACGTCTCTGACCCTGTCGCAGCAGGAATTCGAAGACGAGGCAATCGATGCCGTCTGGTTCTACTTCCAGTATCAAAAAGCCGCCGCGCGCGGCAACGGCTTATGGGCGGTCGAAATGTTACGCAGTGCGTTGACGAAGTTCGCAAAAGTCCTGTTGCACCACTATCTGCCGGAGCGGGCGCAGCTCGGACTAAAGACGATTTCAGATTACTTACCGGACGACCAGCGTGTCCCGTTCGAGGCCGTTTATGACGTCCTCGTCCCGGCGACGTATCAAGAAGCAGGACGCCGCTATATTGCGTTACTCGAGCAGGAACGCTCCTTTTTGCAGACGACATTACAGAATCAACCGGAGACACTCGTGTTACTCGACCGTCTCCTCCGCTCAGCGTCTGTTTCCCGTTGAACAAGTCGTCGCTTTTGTCGAATATTACTTAACCTACAAACAAAACTCCCTTCGGATATTGAAGGGAGTTTTGTTTGCTGTTCCGGTTATCCTAACGTAAGGTGACGTTTAGAAAACGCCCTGACTCAAAGTTCGAGTCAAGACGTTCCCGCGTCATTTCACTTTAATGACAATTTTACCTTTCGCATGCCCTTCTTCTCCGTAATCATGGGCTTGTTTCGTATCCTCAAGATCAAAGATCCGGTCGACGACGGGTTTCAGTTCACCTTTTTCGACGGCTTCCGCAATTTTTTTCATCCGTTCGCCTGTCGGCTGCATGAAGACATATTCGACGCGTGCCTTCGCCTGTTTTGCTTCCTCTTCGTTCGGCGGCGTTGAAATCGAGACGAGCATTCCATTTTCTTTAAGCATTTTGTATAGTTTGCCCTGTCCGTCTCCCCCCATCGTATCGAAAACGAAATCAAGGTCACGCACGGTTTCTGCCGGATCTTGTTGTTTATAATCGATGACTTCGTCGGCTCCGAGTTCACTGACCCAATCGACGTTCGGGGTGCTCGTTGATGTGACGACATACAAGCCGTGTGCTTTCGCGAGCTGGATTGCGACCGTCCCGACGCCACCTGAACCGGCACCGATGAAAATCCGGTCACCCGGTTTCGCATCCATCACTTCGAACATGACTTGCCATGCCGTATGCGCGACGAGTGGCAATGATGCGGCCTCCTCGAAGCTCAGGGAGGCTGGCTTTTTGACGACGAGATGGGCATCGACCGCAACATACTCGGCATATGTGCCTTGACGGGCAATATCCGGGCGGCTGAAGACTTCATCTCCGACCTTCAAATCGGTCACGTTTGCTCCGACTTCTTTGATGACACCCGATACATCCCAGCCGATGACGAGCGGCATGTCGTAACTGAGCATCTCTTTTAAGTACCCTTCACGCAGTTTCCAGTCAACCGGATTGACACTCGCTGCATGAACTTCAATCAATACGTCATCTGCACCAATTGTCGGTTGCTCAATCTCTCCTACTTTGAACTCATCCGACCCACCATATTGTTCGATATACGCTGCTTTCATCTCATCGTCCTCCTTTAATTTGTTCATTCACCTTTACTATCTTCCCATTCTGCTTATTCCACAAACGAAAAAGCACACCGCGTGTAGGGCGATGTGCTTACTCATTAACCTTCTTTTGTCGTTTCACGGAGCGTCGATGCCGTTGCGTTCAACGCATGAATCGCGTGCTGCAAGTCACGAATCTGTTCGACTTGCGACCGGGTCAGACCTGATAATTGATCACTGCTCGTCAATAACAAATCCATGAAGGCATCCAGCTGTTCTGTCGCCTGCGTGATATCCGTCAAACTACTCGTAATCGTTGCGAATTGCTGACGGGCGCCACTAATCGCTTGGACCGAATCGGATGAGTCTGATGCGATCGTCTGCAAGGCTTGCTGACTCCGCTGCATCCGTTCCTCTTGCTCACGGAGTAACGTCGTGCTCGCATTGATCGCACTTCCCGTATTCGTCACGTCACGTTCAACCCGTTCGATGATTTGATTGATTTCTTTTGATGCCTCTGCCGTTTGTGACGACAGGTTGCGAATTTCCTGTGCGACGACGGTGAACCCTTTTCCGAATTCCCCTGCCCGTGCAGCTTCGATTGAAGCATTTAAGCTCAGCAAATTCGTCTGCGTCGCGATTGCGTTGATGCTCGACGTGATCGTCACGATTTCTTGGAATCGTCCTGCGAGCTGACCGAATGATGTCACGGACTCACCCATGCTGACCGTCAATTGTTGGAGTGACTCGCCCGCTTCACTGATTGTCTCTTGACTGTTCTCGGCCGTGAGTTTTGAAGAAGAACTCCGCTCGAGAGCGCGATCGACGGCTAGTGTGACGTCAGCAATCGATTGGACGTTACTCTCATTCATTTGCCGAATTTGACGGACGGATGTCGCATTTTTCGCTGAGTTTGCCGCAAGCATCTTCATCGCGTCATCGATTTTTTCGAATGAGGCTTTTGCCGTATCGACTGTTTCACTCATATCTTCCGTGAACGTCGTCACGTCTATCGCTGTTGCCGCGGATTGGGCAAGCGTCGTCCGAGAGACTTCTGCATACGTTTCCGCTTTTTCCTGTTGACGCTGAACTTCCGTCATGACATTGCGACCGAACACAGCAACAAAGACGGCTGCTGCAAAAATCATCAAGTAAATGACAAGCGCAACGATCAAGTCGAACAGATTCGTAAACTCAACCGTTCCGATGCTTGTAAACATGACAAGTTCGAGCAGACCGAGTACTCCCGCCATCACGACAATCCGGGGAATCAAGTAGACAATCGACATGACGAGATACAGATAGGCAATCGTCCAAATGCTCTGCGTCGGCAAAGTGACGAGGACGAGCGCCAGGACCAAATAGGTCAATGTGATTTGAATGTACTTCCCAATCGGGTGCTGCCCGAAAAATTGATTCCCGGCCAGTAATGCTATCGTCAAGATGATACCACCGATCAAAAATTGATAAAAAGCTCGCATCGAGACATAATCCATCTGGGCAAAAATGAAAATCAACGGATGGGCGACTGTAATTAACGTTGGGATGAGGCGGGACAATATTTTAGTACTGAGCTGTTCGAGCGGTGACACCATCTGCAAAACTCCTTCTCTCATTCGTATACTCATCTATCGGTTTCAATGCGTGAGAGTTTTAGTGATTTGCCTATTTTACCCACTTGACGCCTTGATTCTGAACAGCGTATGTTGAAAATATGCTATAGGTAGAGGATGGGTGACAATGCTGTATGTTTTAGTCGGCTTCGCCGGTGTACTCGGTGCCTCGGCACGGTACGGTCTTAGTCTAACAATCGGTCAACTGGCGACAGGGACGTTTCCCGTCGCAACGGTCTGTATTAATCTTCTCGGCTGTTTCGTTTTAGGGTATGCAACACATTTTTTATTCCGTACAAATTTACTTCATCAATATGCGATGACGGCGCTCGGAACAGGCTTCATCGGCTCGTTCACGACATTCTCGACGTTTAGCGTCGAAGCGGTCACGTTACTGCGGACCGGTCTATATGGCTTCGCCGCACTTTATGTCCTTCTTAGTCTATTCGGCGGATTATTTTGTTCGTACCTCGGTTACGCGCTCGGGACGCGCCGGCTCCGGCAGTTCGCGGCAAGGAGGGACAACACATGACACTGCTCGCACTCGGAATCGGTGCTTTTTTCGGTGCCATCAGTCGTTTTGCACTCAGCCAATGGGCGAAGACGTTTTGGACACGCGACTTCCCGCTCGCGACATTCATCGGTAATGTCAGCGGTTCTTTTTTACTCGGTCTCGTCATCGGTCTTCATCTCGATTCGACGTGGACGTTGTTTCTCGGGACGGGATTTCTCGGTTCGTTTACGACCTTTTCGACCTTTAAGCTCGAGACGCTCCAACTGCTCCAACATGAAAATAGACGGACACTCGCTCTTTACCTCGGGACAAGTTATGTCCTTGGCATCAGTGCAGCTTTTCTTGGTATCGTCTGTGCACTCGCAACAAACTAAAAAGCAGGTCTGCCTCGTCCGCTGAGCGGAGAAGGACAGACCTGCTTTATTTTTTTCATTTAATCATTCAACCAGAAAAGGCCGACTGTTTCTGCTCCGGCATGTGTTCCAATCGCTGGACCGAACGTCCCTTCAAGAATCGTCAATTCCGGAAACTTCGCTGCGACACTGCTCCGCAGATCGGCTGCCATGTCTGGCGCAAGCGTCGTCGCGACATAAATCCGGTTCTTATAGAATGTCTTCTGACGCATCGCATTTTCGATTTGTTTAATCATTTCGATATATGCTTTTTTAAGTGAACGTGCCTTTTTGAACGGAACGATTTTCCCCGCTTCGTCCGTCGTGATGATTGGCTTGATGTTGAGTAAGTTCGCGAGGAATAAATCTCCTGACGAAACCCGCCCACCGCGGCGCATCGTCTCCATGTTCCCGACGATCATATAAAAATGCGTCCGTTTCGATAAGTTCGTCAAAGCTGCTGTAATCTCTTCGACAGTCTTTCCTTGTGCTTCAAGATCCATCCCGTAACGAATGAACTCTTGTTGGTTTTCAAACGCAGTATGCGAATCGATGATATGGACTGGGAAACTTGCCGCTTCTGCAGCTGATGCAGAACTTTGGACCGTACTTGATAATCCATTCGTACAGTGCACAGCAATCGCACAATCATATCCTTCTTCTTTTAGGCGTTCATACGTACCGACGAACTCGCCGAAGATTGGTTGTGATGTCTTTGCGACCAACTTCTTGTCCGCATCAAGTGCGCGGAACAAACGCTCGACAGTGATCGTGTCTTCGTTGTAGGCAGTATCCCCGAGCAAGATTTGAATCGGTACGACATTGACGCCGATTGCGTCTGCCTCTTCCTTTTTGAAATAGGCCATACTATCGGTCACCCATGCTATTTTAGTCATTTTCTTATGCCTCCGTTAGATTCTTCTCGCTTTATCCTACCACATACGAACTTAATATTCGCGAGAAACATCACTGTATTCGGCTAAATTGGAAGGTCGTCCGCTTTTGATACCGATCGCCCGCGCGTAAGACGACGGATGGGAAATCAGGTTGATTGATGGCGTCCGGCAGTCCTTGTGTCTCAAAACAGATGCCAAGGTAAGGCGTCGCGCGACGACCGGCAATCGTAAAGTCTCCCCCTAAATGGTTGCCCGTATAGACAACGACACCCGGTTGTTCTGTCACGACACGTAACGTCCGACCACTGACCGGTTCTTCGAGGACGATTTCGCCCCCCTCTTTCAGAAGGAAGGGATGATCGACTCCGCTTCCGACCTGACGGAGCGCTTCGTCAGGAGCATGCGTCACTTCGTATAACGGCCGCGCTGTCCGAAAATCAAAAACGGTTTCATGAACGGATAAAATTTCACCCGTCGGTAACGCGTCTTGATCGAGCGGGACATAGAATGGCGCATCCATCCGCAATCGGTGTTGCTCCACTGTCGTCTTCGCGTCTCCTGTTAAATTGAAATACGTATGGTTCGTCGGACTAAACGGTGTTGAAGCCGTCGTCGTCGCATCATACGTCAACGTCAATGCATCCTCATCCGTCCACTCGACCGTCAATCGCACATCGAGCTGTCCCGGATATCCATTCTCTCCATCCGGACTGACAAGTGACAAGTGAAGCAAATCGCCTTCAATCTCATGATCAAAAAAGCGATTCGACCAGTTGACACTCCCTCCATGTAAATGATGATCTCCTTCGTTTTGTTCGAGTAGGTAGTTCATCCCTTCGAGCGCGAAAGCCCCATTGGCGATTCGTCCCCCGACACGACCAATCGTCGCACCTAAATGATGGGGATCATCTAAATATTGGTCGAGCTCGTCAAATGCGAGAACGACATTCTCAATCTTCCCCTGCTTATCAGGTACACGAATCGCCGTGATTTTACCGCCGAGGTTCAACAGGTCGACACTGTGTCCCAATCGATTCATCAATGTAAAAGCGATGATCGGTCGTTCGCCGGATCGTCCGACTTCTTTTTTTGTAATCATCCGCTTCTTCCTCCTATATCTTATCGTTGCCTGCTTTCATTTTTACCCACCTTCTCCTAAAAAAAAACAACAGTACCCGCAAAAACGTCCCCTTTCTAAAAAACCGGACTCGACACCTGTCGAATCCGATTTTCACTTCAAGACGATTCCTGCTGATGCAGTCATATTGAGTTCTGAGTCAACCTTCCTCAACTACTGGTAGCGGCAAGGTTAGCACGACACGCGTTCCTTGGTTGAGACGAGAGTGAATCGTACACGTCGCGGCTTTTCCATACTTGATATCGAGCGTCCGTCGTAGTAAAAACAACGTGCTCGTCTCCGTCAAAGCATCTTCTTCGAGCCGTCGTTTCACATCTGGTCCGATTCCGACGCCGTTATCGCTGACTTCTAAGACAAGATCGTTCTCCTGACGAAAAGCACGCACGTTAATTTGTGAACGACGACCGACTTTCGAAAACGCATGCCGTAACGCATTGTCGACTAACTTCGTTAACAGGAATGGCATGATGAGCGTCTCCTCAATCGCCGTCTCGACATCTAAATCAATCGTGATATCCGCATGGGTCAACTGATTTTGACGTCGCCTTGTCCCTTCGAGAGCGAGATAGGCTTTTAAGGTTGTGATTTCGTCACGAAGTGGATGATCTTCGACCCAGCGTGCTGCCGTCAATAGTTGGAGCAAAGAGCCTAGCTGTTGTTTGACCGGCGTCCCCGGATCAGCCGTCTGATGGATTTCGTCCACGATTCCCCGTAAATAATTCGGATGGAGGAACGGTTTCATTTTAGGGAGCGAGCGTTTTTCGAGTTGCTCTTCTCGATACGTCACGAGCTCACGCGCAAACAGCTGAACGAGTTGTTCCGTCGTCTGTTCAATCGTGTCATCAAACAAATGACTCGGAAAATAACATACGATACCGGCCTTGTCTCCATCCATCTGTAAGGGATGAAACGATAGAATTTGGTTTGTCGTCCGGTCTTCGACTTGTAACGGAACCGCTTCTTCAATCCAACGTTGTACATTCGGTTGAAATCTGCCGCCGTACACAGGTGTTTCCCCCGCTTCAATATCGACGAGCACTTTTGCAGGTCCAAGTAAGACGACACGGTCAATTTTAGTTTCTTCCAAAATGGTCGTGCCAATCTGACAGGCGACGTCTGCTGTCATGCCTTCTTTTCGAAGTGGACGGATGACAGCCAACAATCGAGAGGAACGGGCACTTTCGCGAACAAACAATTCCTTTTCGAATCGGAGTTGCGTCCGTAAGATGACGATGAAGACGATAATCCCGATCGTGTTTGCAAACAGCATCGGGAAGACCGCCTGACTCGCAATCACGATGAGTTCCGACGGATCATCCGCGAGCAAGATGGCCAATCCTAAATCAAGGATAACCATACTCATGACGAGAGCGATCGGTTGTAATAATGTATATTTATCTTTCAAGCGCCAGCGACGACTGTAGAGACCACTGAGAGTACCGGCAACGACGGCGATGAACCATCCTGTCTCTGCTCCCATCGAACCGAGCAAAAAACGATGAAACCCAACAAGGAGACCCGTCAGTCCACCGATGAAGGGACCACCGAGCAGTCCACTCGTGACGATAATCGTTAGACGCGTATCAATCAATAATTGATCATCGGTCACTGCAAGTCCAAGCAACGGATCAATCGTTTGATTCGAGGAGACGGCAACTCCGGCATAGTTCATCAAAATACCCGAGACGACGAATATGCTGAGCAAGGCGAGTCGACGCGAGCGACTCGTCGATGTTTTAAAGACGTGCCGTGACGTTCGCCACTGCGACAATAAAAATGCAAGCAACGCCAGCATACCAAGCCGGCTGAGTAAAAACGGGATTAAGTCTAACACAAGGTTCCTCCCTCTAGTGAACGACACGATGAATTCTCTTTTTAGTAGTATTCAAGCCGACACGACGATTTCCCTACTTCCCGATCCGTTATTCACACACTGATATGATTTCTGAAAAATTGATTCCCGCAGCAACAAAAAAATCCCTTTGATGATTTCAAGAGGATTTTAGACTGTAGACAAACTCTTATGAAACGCAAAAATGTAATATCGAGAAGTAATCAGTTCGCGTTTCCCTGTCTCGCCTCGTCTTCAAAGCGGCAATCTTCCGCGCCGCTACAGCAAAGCTGCAGGGTCGCGACCGATTGCTTTTCGCGGTTCTAAAGCGATTCGAGACGGCTTGCGCTCTAAACCATCTGCATGCCCGGCTTTCCGTCACGATGTTACCTAAAAAGCGTCACGTTTCGTTGACTCCTACGGGAAAAAGTGCGTTTTTAACGCACTTTCAGAGGCAGGCAAGACCCTGCTCGTCGGCCGTGAGGACCAAGGAGCAACGGCTTGCGCCTCGCCCGAGGAAAGCAACGAAAAAAGACACTTTTATCTTCCGATATCACGTTGTCTACACGCTAAAATCCCCTTGATTGGCTCAAGAGGATTTTGCATGTTGTTCTTATTCTGCTTTTTCGAGCGGGTGCAACCACAGTTTGATTTGATTGATTTGATAGTTCTCCATTTCCATCACTTCGACAGAGAACGTCTCTGTATCGATATGTTCGCCTGGCTGCAGATCGATGTTGTGCATCTGAATCCAGCCACCGATCGTATCGACATCTTCATCGTTCGTAAACCGCAGACCGAAACGTTCTTCCAAATCTTCTAGTAAGACCGTTCCTGCGACGAGATATTCGTTGTTCGGCAACTCTTGAATTTCTTCGACTTCATCCGTATCAAATTCGTCACGGATTTCACCGACGATTTCTTCAAGTAAATCTTCCATCGAGACGATTCCCGCCGTACCGCCATATTCGTCTACGACGAGGACGATATGTGAACGGGTTTCTTTCATTTTTCGTAACGTATCCTGAAGCGACGTCGATTCTGAGACGACCGGTAAATCCTTCAAGTAATGTGTGACCGGATATTCATGTCCGTTCGCGAAATCTGTCAAGACTTCTTTGACGTTGATATAGCCAAGAATACGGTCTTTATCATTTTCTTCCGTTACCGGGTAACGGGTAAACGGATTGTCCATGAAAATTTCCATCAGCTCCGCTTTTGAGAGACGCTCTGAGATCGTCGCCATCCGCATCCGCGGGACCATCAAATCTTTGACGACGTGCTCGTCAAAAGCAAAAACATTTTGCATCAAGGCAAGTTCCGTTTGGTTGATTTCACCACTTTGGAAGCTCTGTGCCATGATGATTTTCAACTCATCTTCTGAGTGGGCTTGTTCGTGTCCAGCAGGTTTCACACCGAAAAGTCCAAGGAACAGACGTGCCGATCCATTGAGTAACCAAATGAACGGGTACATGATTTTTCCGAAAATGAACAAGGGACGTGCGAAAATCAAAGTCATTTTTTCCGCATACTGGATGGCAAGCGTTTTTGGCGCAAGCTCCCCGATGACGACGTGTAAAAATGTCACGGAAATGAAGGCGATTCCGAACGATAAGAGTGTCGAGACGGCAGCCGAGACGCCGAATTCGTCAAAGACAGGATGGAGAATCTTTTCGACGGTCGGCTCTCCGAGCGCCCCGAGTCCAAGTGCTGTCACCGTGATCCCAAGCTGACAGGCAGACAAGTAATAATCGAGATCACCGGCGATTTTTTTAGCAAGAATCGCACTCTTATTGCCTTCTTGAATCATTTGGTCGAGACGCGACATCCGAACCTTAACGACCGCAAACTCTGACCCGACGAAAAACGCTGTTAACACAATCAACAACACCACTAAAAATAAATTGATGAAAAGTATAGTATCCAAAATCCCCTAAAAAGGGGTCACCTCCAGTTATTAGTTTTACAGCTGGGCGATCAACGATGCAATCAAGGTGAGGCGACGCGATAACTCAAGACGAATCTCTTGTTTTTCGAACTCTGTCGATTCGAGCAGACGTCGCTCTAACCCTTTGACCGTATCTTGAAGCTGCTGTACTTCTTGATAAATGACATCTCCCGTTTTTTCTTCCCGTTCCGTAAATGAAGCAAGAATCTCTTGTAAGGAAAGCCGCTGTGTCTTTAAATATTCAATCTTTTGGACTTGATGGACGACATCTTCCGGATACAACCGGTAACCTGCCGCCGTTCGTTCTGACGTTAAGAGACCGAGCGACGTGTAATAGTCAATCGTCCGTTTTGATAAGCCGGTGGTCTCCGCGACCTGACCGATTTTAAGTAGCGCCTTCCCAAAGATTCTCACCCCCTTTCACAGCAATTTGTATTTTTATCATAGCATGTCAAAACCGTACAGTACAACGTTGTGCTTGCTTTGAAACATGTATTCACAAAAAAAGACCACTCGCCGGTCTTCCGTGACGAAGACGCGCAAGTGGTCATTACTCATACCGTAGCGATTGATTCTTTCATCGGTGTCCCGACGATTGAACGTTCGAGCAATTCGACGACGTCGTATGTTGCGACGGATTCATCGACTTCTTTTGCTTTCGTTCCATCGCTGAGCATCGTCAGACAGTATGGACAAGCAGAACCGATGACAGATGGTTGCACCGTCAACAGCTGTTCCGTCCGAGCGACGTTGACACGGGCTCCGACTTTTTCTTCTTGCCACATCATCCCGCCGCCTGCACCACAGCACATCCCTTTTTCCCGGTTCCGCTCCGTCTCGACGAGCGTGATTCCTGGAATTTTTTCAAGAATGTAACGGGGAGCGTCGTAGATGTCGTTGTACCGTCCGAGGTAACACGAGTCATGATAGACGACACGTTCTTTGACTTCATGCATCGGCGTGATCCGTTTGTCGTCAATCAAGCGCGCCAGTAACTCCGTATGGTGATAGACTTCGACGTCCGGACTGAGTCCGAAGTCCGGATATTCGTTTTTGAACGTGTTGTAGGCGTGCGGATCAATTGTGACGATTTTTTTGACACCATATTTTTCGAACGATTTGATGTTCGCTTCCGCAAGTTCCTGGAACAAGACTTCGTTTCCGATCCGGCGTGGTGTGTCACCCGAGTTCTTCTCATCATTTCCGAGAATCGCGAACGAGATGTCCGCTTCGTTCAGAATGCGGGCGAATGCCATCGCGATTTTTTGACTGCGGCTGTCATACGAGCCCATCGCACCGACCCAGAAGAGGTACTCGAATTCTTCGCCGGCCTTTTTCTTTTCTTTCGCCGTTGGAACAACGAGTTCTTTGCGCGTTTTGCGCCAGTTTTCGCGTTCTTTCCGGTTCATGCCCCATGGATTCCCTTGACGTTCGATGTTCGCCATCGTCCGTTGCATCTCCGGATCCATTTTCCCTTCCATCATGACGAGATGGCGACGTAAGTCGATGATCTTGTCGACATGTTCATTCATGACCGGGCATTGATCTTCACAGTTACGGCATGTCGTACACGCCCAGATTTCTTCTTCCGTGATGACATTGCCAATCAACGAATCGGGTACGATGTCCATTTGACCGGCTGCAGCAAGGGACGCAATCTGATTCCCTTGTGATCCGTCAAAGGCAAAGGCAGGTGCCCACGGTGATTTTTGTGTGATCGCTGCCGTCTTCATGTTGAGGTGATCCCGCAGCTTGACGATTAAGTCCATCGGCGACAGCATCTTCCCTGTTCCGCTCGCCGGGCACATATTCGTACAGCGTCCGCATTCGACGCAGGCATACAGATCGACCAATTGTTTTTGGTTGAAGTCTTCAATTTTATTGACCCCGAAACTAAATTCGGCATCGTCATCTTCCGCTTCTTCCATGACAGACAAGTCGATCGGTGCAAGGCGGCCGACTTTTGACGTCCGACCGAGCCAGACATTGGCCGTACCGGCGATTAAGTGGGCATGTTTGCCTTGCGGGATGTAGACCATGAAGCTGAGTAAGAACAGTAAATGGGCCCACCAGAAGAAGACGAACAGTCCGAATGCGACTTGTTCCGGTACCCAGCTGAACAAGAAGGCGATGGCAGACGCAACGGGTTCACCGAGTGTCGAATGATTTTCATAGACGAGGAAAAATCCGTTGCCGAATAAGACTGCGACCATCAATCCACCGATAAAGATTAAGGCGAGTCCTGCCATGAAGTTTCGTTTTAAGCGCACCAGTTTCTCGACATAGCGACGGTAGAATCCCCAAACGACCGCAACCAAGATGACGAGCATGACGATTTCCTGGAAGAACGTAAAGATTGGATAAAGTGGACCGAGTGGAATGTGTGGAAAACGTTGTCCGACTGCGAGTCCCTTCCAGATGAAATCAATCGCTCCGAACTGGACGAGTAAGAAGCCGTAGAACATCATGACGTGAATCGTCCCACTCTTTTTATCCTTAAGTAATTTCTTTTGTCCAAAGACGTTCACGAGTACCGAATTGAACCGTTCTTTATTCGTTATATCCCATTCCGCCTTTTTCCCCCGACGAATCGCTTCGTAACGGCTCTTGACGAGCGTCACGAATAGATAACCTGCATACCCGACGATGAGCAGGAAGGCAATCCAGTTAATCAGTAAAAATGTCCCCATGAAACAAGCCCCTTTCCCCCTAAAGCAGTTGTATTGAGATGAGTATAGCATATAATGAATGACTATTCATTCATTATTTTGATATTTTTGGTTACGTTTACATTGACTTTTCTATTAAAATTTCACTTCAAATAGGGGGGATTTTGCAACATCCGAGTGGTTTAGTAAAAGAAGTAAAAGCCGGTTTCTCATGGACGACGTTCTTTTTTGGGTTTTTCCCGGAGTTTTTCCGCGGTGATTTTAACTAAATTTAGCGAGAATTCTCCCACCTCTAAGCGTCTTGGGGCGAAGCCCAGAGTGTGGGAGATGAATCGCCCGTCTTGGCAAGACTTCAATCGTTTGATACAATCAGTATAACTAATCAAAAGGACTGATATATCAATGAAAATGGACACAAATAAACATTCAGTCTTTCTTCTGAATTATCATCTTGTCCTCGTCGTGAAATACAGATGCAAAGTGATCGATGACGCCATCTCGGAGTTCGCGAGACAGACGTTCGAACGAATCGGCGCGTCGTATCATATCACGCTGAACGAGTGGAATCATGACGGCGATCATATCCATGTGCTGTTCAAAGCACACCCGAACACGGAGATGTCAAAGTTTCTGAACGCCTACAAGAGCGCAAGCAGCCGACTGATCAAACGAGACTTTCCGCACGTCAAGAAACGATTATGGAAAGACATGTTTTGGTCTCGAAGTTACTGTCTGGTGACGACCGGTGGTGCGACAAGCGACGTCATCAGACATTATATCGAAAAACAAGGAAAGGAGTGATTGCTTTGCTGAAGGCGTACAAGTTTCGACTCTATCCGACGAAACCCCAACAAGAATATTTCGTGAAGACGTTCGGTTGTGTCCGTTTCGTCTACAATAAGATGCTCGAAGAACGTATCCGATTGTTTGAAGATTCGAAGCTCAATCCTGACACGAAGCAGAAGCTCCCAACCCCAGCGAAGTACAAGTCCGAATTCCCTTTCCTCAAAGAAGTCGACAGTCTTTCTCTTGCGAACGCTCAGATGGACTTAAACAAGGCGTATACCAACTTTTTTCGAGATCGGTCTGTCGGGTTTCCGAAATTCAAATCGAAGCACAATGACCGGGCCTCTTACACGACAAACAATCTGAAGGGGAGCATCCGCATCGAAGATCGTAAGGTGAAACTTCCTAAAATCGGTTTTGTGAAGTTGAAACAACATCGTCCGTTTGATGGTGTGATCAAGTCCGCGACGGTCTCGATGACGAAGACCCGGAAATTCTTCATCTCCATCCTTGTCAATCAAGCCGAAGAGCAATGGGTTCTAGCCAAGAATAAAGTAGGAATCGACCTTGGTTTGGAGCACTTCGCCATCATGACAAACGATGAGCGTGTTTCTGAGAAAGTTGACAATCTTCGTTTTCTTCGAAAGTCCGAAGAGAAGATAAAGAAGGCGCAACGCGCCTTGTCCTGCAAGAAAATCGGGAGTCAGAACCGAGAGAAGGCGAGGATGATCCTCGCGAAGAAGCATGAAAAGATTGCAAATCAACGTAAAGATTTTCTTCATAAGCTGTCGAAACGGATCGTTGACGAAAACCAAGTCATCGTCGTTGAGACACTAAAGTCGAAGAACATGATGAAGAACCATAAAATCGCCAAATCGATTGCAGATGTCAGTTGGTATGAGTTCGTCCGACAGTTAGAATACAAATGCAAATTCTATGGACGAACACTTATCAAAGCGGATCAATGGTACGCCTCTACTCAAATCTGTTCTTCTTGTGGAGTAAAAGGCGAGAAGAAAACGATCGATGTACGCGAATGGACGTGTACTTGCGGCGCTCATCATGACAGAGATATTAATGCGAGTATCAACTTGTTGATGTTGGCAGACTGAAAACCCTTCAGGGTGAGAACCACCCGATGAGCTTGGTAAATAACCGTAGCTAGTAAAAGTACGATCTTCCCAAGAAGCTCCCACTTCAATTTGCGAAGCAAATAAGTGGTGAGTAGTTCACATGGGGCTTGATTCAACTTGTTCTCGGTTTCATCGCAGCATTTGCGACAGCCGGCATCCTGAGTATCGTAATCAATATCGCGTTTGCTTTCCTATACAACAAGCTTTACATCAACGATTTAATCGAAAAAGGCTATCGCCCGATTGATCAGTCGTTCCAACAATCGTTATGCCAACGCGGCATCCACGCTAAACTCTTATCCGAAACAGAACGGACAGAAGCTGTATTTTGATCTTTCTTTTTAACACATGACGGTTTGTCAAATTAAGTGCAACACTTCTTCCGTGAAGACCTCGTATGCAGTTTTCCAGTTGAGACATTTTCGCGGTCTCCCATTGATCCAGGCGAGCGCTTGAGCGAGTTCAGAACGACTGAGTAAGATGAACATAGCTCATAACGAATCCTCCGTTGAATTTTGTGTGGTAACTCTATTCTACACGAGGCCGTTATGGGTTTTTTTTGTGTTTTCAGCTAGGTGTTGCACTTAATATTACAATTCGTCACATACAAAAAACCGACAGCTTCTCACTTTCCAAGGAAGGTCAGAATCCGTCGGTTTTTTTGTATAAAGTTAATTATTCGCCCGTTGGCAACAAAACGATTTTCCCAAGCTTCCCCGCTTCCTTGAAATACGTCTGCGCTGCCCCCGCTTCCTCGAGCGGGAACGTCCGGTCGATGACCGGTTCGAGTTTCCCGGCGGCAATCGCTTCAAGCATCCGTCCGTATTCTGCGCGCGTTCCGAGAACAGAACCATACAGCGTCAAGTGCTTCAAGTAAACCGTCCGGAAGTCGAGCTGTGTCTGCTGACCCCCGGCTGAACCGGAGATACAGAACTTCCCGCCATTTTTTAAGACGGCGAGTGAGGTCGCGAATAACGCGTCTCCGACGACATCGAGGACGGCATCAATGGGTCCACCGTTCGCCGCTACAATATCATCTGCCAGCTGCTCTGATTTATACGAGAGGACATGTGTCGCCCCAAACTGTTTTAACTGGTCGCTTAGTGCAAGATCTCCGACAAGGGCGATGACGTTTGCCTGAAAGACACGTGCGGCAATTTGAACGTTCAGTGAACCGACACCACCATTCGCCCCGGTCACGAGTACCGTTTGTCCCGGTTCCAGTTGGAGCTGCTCGACCATGTGCCACGCCGTCAAACCACTGACGGAGAAGACGGCACTTTTCGTGTAGTCGTCAAGCGGCATATCGTAACAGAGTTCAGCCGGCCAGACGACGTAATCCGCGTAACCCCCGTCGTATTCCGAGCCGATAAACGACATATCCTGCGCGATATGCTCCGTTCCGTCCGGTCCGCTTGAGGTAAAGGGAAACAGGACGACGTCCCGCCCGATTTGTGTTTCTTCTACTCCCGTCCCGACTTTCACGATCCGTCCGCTAATATCAGAACCCGGGACGCGTGGAAACTGAACGCCTTCCGGTTTCCAACCCGATTTTGCGTCCGTCCCGTAGGCCCCTTCACGCATCCAAATTTCTGTATTGTTGATCGCACACGCTTTGACTTGTACGAGTACTTCTCCTGGACCTGCTTCCGGAATCGGACGCTCGACGACGGCGAGCTGGTCCACGTCCCCGTATCCTCTGACTTCGACTGCTTTCATGATCATCTCTCCCTTTCAAACTCACTCTGATTTATCGTTTGACGCATCCTCTTCATCGACATGCTTCAAGAACA
Organism: Exiguobacterium sp. N4-1P; assembly: GCF_002214325.1. Lineage (NCBI taxonomy): Bacteria > Bacillati > Bacillota > Bacilli > Caryophanales > Exiguobacterium > Exiguobacterium sp. N4-1P. Next base: position 239,254 of record NZ_CP022236.1, on the reverse strand, counting down.
GCCGTTCACCAAAGAAGACGACGGCGATGACGATCAGTGACACGACGACGACGAGCCAATCACTTGAGGCTTTGACGTAGACGAAGGCACCAAGGACAATCGCGTCAAGGATGATTGCACTGATGACGATGAATGGATTAACGCTCAACTCTTTCCGAAGATGTTTCAGCACACCGACATGAATGATGATATCCATGACGAGATATAAAATCGCGCCCATCGAGGCGATGCGTGTCAAGTCGAACAGCACCGTTAAGACCATCGCAATGACGATCGTATAAACTAACGTATGCTTTTGCACCGACCCCGGCATCCCGAAGTGTCGGTGCGGAATCAACGTCATGTCCGTCAACATCGCGAGCATCCGTGAGACAGCAAAGACACTGGCAATGATTCCGGAAATCGTCGCGAGGAGCGCGATTGACACCGTGAACCAGACACCGGCGTCACCAAGTGCCGGACGTGCCGCTTCCGCCAGAACATAATCCTTCGCATCGATAATTTCTTGGAGCGATAGACTGCTTGACACCGAGAAGGCGAGCAAGAGGTAAACGACCAGACTGATTAAAATCGACACGATGATTGCGATGCCGACGTTGCGTTTCGGATTGACGATTTCAGACCCGCTGTTCGTAATCGTCGTAAACCCTTTAAACGATAAAATCGTTAAGGCGACTGCCGCAATATAGCCGGTGATTGTGACATCGGGTGCACTCCCCGTCGTCTCCGGGACGAATGAAAAGCCACCGATGGATAACGCAATAATCGCAAAGACGACGAGTGCCGCGACCTTCAAGACCGAGGCGACAAGTAAAAAGGATTGAATGAAGGCATTCCCTGCGATATTGACTAAAAAGGCGAAGACCAACAAACCGACACCAAGTAAGGGAACGAGATAGTCGGCTTGATCCCCCGGGAATAATTGCAGTAAGTATGTCCCGAACGTCCGGGCGACCAAGCTTTGATTGATGACCATCGACAAGGCCATCAGTAAGGCGGCACCTGCTGTAATCGTTCCTTTCCCGTACGCTTTGACGAGGAACATTCCGATTCCGCCGGCAGACGGAAAGGCATTGCTCAGTTTGATGTAGGAATAGGCACTGAATGCCGTCACGATTCCACCGATGATGAAGATGAACGGAAACCATGTCCCGGACAGTTCTGCGACTTGCCCAAGCAAGGCAAAGATTCCGGCACTAATCATGACGCCTGTTCCGAGTCCGATGGCTCCTGTTAACTTGATACTGTCTTTCTTGTATTCTGCCATTTTCCCCACTCCTCTCTATTGCAATCATTACCCTGAAAATTCTTAGGTTTAAACAGCGATCGAGAAATAGCGTGTCTGCAAACAATTTTTTGAACACAAATAGAGAGGGGGGCATCAAAACCCACCTCTCTATTTCGTCATCACCTTTAGCGTGGTAAAAAGCAATTCTGTCTAACCCGCCGTCATTCGAGACCTAACGCTTGCGGCAACTTGACTGCTTTTGTATACGCCGTCTGGTAATCTTTTTTCGCGACAGCTTGTTCGACTTGACGGAGCGCCGGGTGGTTTTCTTCTGCGAACGCACCGAGAATTGCGAGGTAGCGCTCGTAGACCGTTTCGTCCTCTTTTCGGGCGTGAAGTAACGCCGTATACAACATGACTGTATCTTCTCCGTACAGAACCGGCAATTCTTCATTGATTAACAACAATGAATCGATTGCGTCCGTCTCGACTTTCGGATTGTATTCCGTCATGACTTGTTCTGCGAGTGTCTCGAGCTGATCGCGCCACGCATTGTATTTATCCTCATCATTTTCCAACCACTCGAACCATTCCTCGTCGAGCATCTGTTCCATCTCTTTTACCGTTTGTTCAAACGCCATCTGTCTCACTCCGTTTCCATGTTAGTTCAATCGTATACGTTCCGACCGCCTGATGATTCATCATCAAGTCGTAGGTGAAGCGCATCTGTTGGTCGCGCATTTCAATCGTGTGGGTCTCCGTCTGCATCAACATCTGACCAAACTGACTTTCATATCCACTCTTTGTTTGTTGTCCTAAAATGAACACGTGGTGCATCGAGACAGGACCTTTACGGTTCAATGCAACTTGGTCATGCGACCATTTGATCGTCGTATCAATCGGTTGCTCGTCTTCTTGTACGAATTTTACCGCAAAACCGTCCTTCGTCTCGAATAGCATACCTTCTGCTTCGAGATCGACGGATTCACGCATCGCGTCATCTTGAATCGTCGTCACTTGCCGCAGCAGGACGGGATAACGTTTTGGTTTCACTTTTTATCACCTCATTGTCTAGCGTACACGATTTTTTCCTCATGCGCACGGTCGCAAACTGACAATCTACACAAAATAGCCTGACTCAAAAAGGATTCACTCTTTTCCAAATGTATCTTAGATATGTCTCAGAGCGTCAGGACCGAGATGAGGAGACATAGAAAATGCCAATGAACCCGTATCATAAACGGGATCATTGGCATTCGCTGCGTACAGGTCGGAACGTTCATCCCCGTTCCTTAACGTACCCGGTACAGACGTGCTTCGAATGGACGAAGCGCCAGTTCTGTTCCTTCGTGATAAGCCGTCACGTAGTTACCGAGAACGAGATTATCCGAATGGAGGATGATGTCCGTGTCGATGTCCGCTGCTTCACCTTTTAAGTTCGTGACGATTAAGAATTGTTCGTCACCGAGTGTCCGGGTGTAGGCGTAGACTTTTTCGTCGTCCGGTAAAATCAAATCATATTCTCCATAAATCAATGTTTCTTCTGCTTTACGAATTTGAATCATCCGTTTGTAGAAGTTAAGAATCGAATCTTCATCTGCTTGTTGCGACGCGACATTGATGTCAGCGTAGTTTGGATTGACACCGAACCATGGTGACTGCGTAGAGAAACCGCCGTTTTGCTCATTCGTCCACTGCATCGGTGTCCGTGAGTTGTCACGCGATGAGTTCCAGATGACTTCCATGATTTCTTCATGTGTCTTCCCGGAGCCCAGTTGCATGTCGTACATGTTTTTCGTCGCGACGTCATCATAATCCGTAATGTCCGGGAATTGAACGTTCGTCATCCCGATTTCCTGCCCTTGGTAGATGAATGGTGTGCCTTGCATGAAGAAGTACATCATCGCAAGCGACTTCGCACTTTCCTTCCAGTACTGCTCTTCATCTCCCCAAAGTGAAACGGAACGGACCTTATCGTGATTTTCAAGATAGAGTGCATTCCAGCCCGTTTCTTCAAGACCTTTTTGCCACTTCGTCAAAACTTGTTTCAGTTTGACGACGTCGACACCTTTTTCTGCATCTGACCGCCATAAGTCCATATGCTCGAACTGAAAGACCATGTTCATTTTTCCGTTCTCTTCGCCGACCCAAAGATCTGCTTCTTCCGGTGTAACACCATTCGCTTCACCGACTGTCATGATGTCGTACTTCGAAAACGTTTCGTCTTTGAGTTCTTCCAAGTACTCATGAATCCCATCGACGTTCATATGCATCTCAAACGACGGCACGTGTGGCATCCCGAGTGGATTCGGTAAGTCGGCAAATGATTGGTCTTTATTGATGTGGCTGATGGCATCGATTCGGAAACCATCAATTCCTTTATCGAGCCACCAGTTAATCATCGTATAGATCGCTTGACGCATGTCTTTGTTTTGCCAATTCAAATCCGGTTGGCGACGCGAAAAGACGTGTAAGAAATATTGTTCTGTCTTTTCATCATATTCCCACGCGGATCCGCCGAAGATGCTTTCCCAGTTATTCGGCTCCCCACCATTGACGGCATCTTTCCAGATGTACCAGTCGCGTTTCTCATTCTCTTTTGAAGAACGCGATTCGAGGAACCAAGGATGCTCATCTGATGTGTGGTTGACGACAAGATCGAGTAAAACTTTAATATCACGTTTGTGCGCTTCTTCCATTAAGAGATTGAAGTCTGCCATCGTCCCGAACTCATCCATGATATCTTCGTAATCACTAATGTCATAACCATTGTCGTCATTTGGCGATTTAAACATCGGACAAATCCAAAGAACGTCGACACCTAAATCTTTCAAATAATCAAGTTTTGCGATGATACCCGGAATATCGCCGATTCCATCGTTGTTTGCGTCATAAAAGCTTCGTGGGTAGATTTGGTAAGCGACAGCTTCTTTCCACCAAGCTCGTGTTAAGGTTTTTTGGGCCGTTTCTGGGCGCGGTATCATTTGTGTCATCGTATATAGATCCTCTCATCGGTCTGTCTTAGTCCATTGATTTTTTTCATCATAATTGCTCATTTGTTATAAGGGTGATCGATTCATTTCTTTTAGCGCAATCGATTGCGCAAATACTCTACCTTCATCTTATCAAATACACATGCAATGTCAACGTTCCCGGTCTGTTTCCGGCACTTCAAAGTGATGACGTTTGTTAACAATATTTCAGTCATGCATACATTACAGTTACTGAATTATCCTACACTCTTTATCGGTCGATTTCTAGCCTTTTGCATGAAGTTCTGTCGAAAGATGAATCTTTTTTTCCTCGTTCGGGTATATTCTTAACAATGCAAATAAAAAAGGGGGATTTTGTAAGATGGACGGACAATTTTTGATTGATGGAAAGTGGCTTGATCATAATCGTGAACGGACGGACGTCAAAAATCCCGCAACCGGGGAAGTCGTCGGGAGTGTCCCGAACGGAACGAAATCGGATGTCAATGACGCCGTCGAAGCGGCACGCGAGGCGTTTCCGGCTTGGTCGAAACGAAGTGTCTATGAACGGGCTGAACTGCTTGAGAAGCTTTACGAGAAGATGATTGAGAAAAAAGATGAACTCGCCCGCTTGATGACACTTGAAATGGGGAAACCGCTCGCAGAATCTGAAGGTGAGGTCCAGTATGCGGCAAACTTCGTCAAGTGGTTCGCTGAAGAAGGAAAACGTGCTTATGGACGCATCATTCCCTCGCACGATACGAACAAACGGCTTCATGTCATCACACAACCGGTCGGTGTCGTCGCTGCCATCACACCCTGGAATTTCCCGGCTGCGATGATTACACGGAAAATGGCACCGGCACTCGTTGCAGGCTGTACGTTTATCCTGAAGCCACCTACTGCGACACCACTGACTGCCCTTCGCCTGCTTGAACTTTGTCAGGAAGTCGGGATACCGGATGGCGTCGTCAATGCCGTCACAGGAAGCGGTAAAGAGCTTGGGGAATCGCTCGCAACGCATCCGCATATCGACAAAATCACATTTACAGGCTCAACAGAAGTGGGTCGGACATTGATGGCCCAAGGTGCTGAGACGATCAAAGCGATGTCACTCGAACTCGGCGGACACGCTCCGATTCTTGTTTTTGACGACTGTGACCTTGATCTCGCCGTCGCGGAAACGATCAAGTCGAAATTCCGTAATGGTGGACAAACGTGCGTCTGCGGGAACCGGATCTACGTCTCCGATTCAATCTATGATACGTTCGTCGAAAAACTGGGCGAAGCGACAGCGAAGCTCAAAACCGGGAACGGACTCGACGAAACAACGAACATCGGTCCGATGATCAATCAAGCCGGTTATGACAAAGTCAAAAAACACGTCGACAATGCGACGTCAGCCGGTGCCCGTATCGTCACAGGTGGGACTGGAACGACAGATGAAGAAAAAGATGTCTACTATTATGAAGCAACGGTCCTCGCCGATGTCACACCGCAAATGTTAATCATGAATGAAGAAACATTCGGTCCCGTTGCTCCCGTTCAACGTGTCAGCTCTGACGAAGAGGCCATCCGTTATGCAAACCAAACGCCGTTCGGTCTTGCATCTTACGTCTTTACGAATAACTATGCCCGCGCGATGCGGACGATTGAACAATTGAACTACGGCATCGTCGGTTGGAATGATGGTGTTCCCTCTGCCGCACAAGCACCATTCGGCGGTATGAAGCAGTCAGGAATCGGACGCGAAGGTGGATCGGAAGGTCTCGAAGCGTACCTTGAAACCAAATATGTTTCGATTGGAGGAATGGACGCATGAATGCGGCAGAACGGTTCGTCGCCTGCCTCGAAGCAGAAGGGGTCACGCACATCTTTGGCGTCCCGGGAGAAGAAAACATTACGTTACTCGACGCCATCAGTGAATCGGATATTACGTTCATCACGACACGCCATGAAACAAATGCTGCGTTTATGGCAGCGATGTTCGGTCGCTTAAGCGGTCGTGCCGGTGTTTGCTTATCGACGCTCGGACCAGGTGCGACGAACATGATGACGGGCATCGCAAGTGCAACGATGGACCACTCGCCTGTTGTCGCGATTACGGGACAAGGAGCGACATGGCGCCAGCACAAGGCATCCCATCAAATGTTCGATTTAGTCGAGATGTACCGACCGATCACGAAGTCGAGTACATCGGTCGTCTCAGGAGAAGTCATCCCGGAAATCGTGCGTCAAGCGTTCGCCCAGTCTTGTTGTGATAAGCCGGGTGCGACACATATTTCTTTTCCGGAAGATATCGCAAAGGCAGATGTCGATGCCAAGACACCACTTTTACGCGACAGTGAACCGGATACGTTACACCCGACATCCGTCAAAGACAGCGCGGTCTTAAAACAAATCGAACAAGCGGAGCGGCCCGTCGTGATTGCCGGCTTTGGAATCAACCGGAGCGAAGCGACCGCTGTGTTCCGGACGTTCGTTGAAAAGCTTGGAGCACCTGTTGTCGAGACGATGATGGGTAAAGGGGTCATCTCCTCGCAACATGCGCTCGCCGCCCATACAATCGGTTTACCGAATACCGACTACAATCAACGGATTCTCGACCAAAGCGATCTCATCATCGCCATCGGTTACGATATTACCGAGTTGCCGCCTTCGAAGTGGAATCCGGACCGGACACCTGTCATCCACATCGACACGAACCGGCATGAGATTGACCAGTATTATCCTGTCGTTGCGAACTTGGTTGGTCCGCTGTCTGATTCGTTACGTCTGTTAGCAGAAGCGATTCCGACGCGGGCCTGGGAAGGTTGGCAGGCGGACCGTGATAAGTTGCGACAAGAAATTCAAGCAACCTATTCGATGGCATTGCCCCTCCACCCTCAAAGTATCGTTCGTGCCCTCGAGACGGCGACGGGTGAAGACGGCATGTTGTTCTCAGACGTCGGGGCCCATAAAGTTTGGCTCGGTCGTCATTTCCAAACGACACGCCCTAATCAATTATTCATCTCGAACGGCTTTTCTTCGATGGGCTATGGTCTGTCGAGCGCGATTGCTGCAAAACTGCTGCACCCGGAGCGTCGGGTACTCTGTGCTTCTGGTGATGGTGCATTCTTAATGAATGGTCAAGACCTCGAGACAGCAGTTCGTTTGAAACTCCCCATCACTGTCGTCATTTGGCGTGATGGCACATACGGCTTGATTGAATGGAAACAACAGCAGGCTTATGGCCGGGCACCGTTTACAGAATTCGATAACCCTGATCTCGTCGAACTCGCGACGGCTTTCGGTGCACTCGGACTTCGTGTCGGAGAACACGGCAGTCTCTCGAACTGTCTCGAACAGGCTCAAAACAGTGACGGACCTGTTTTGATTGACTGTCCGGTCGATTACAGGGAAAATCTAAAGTTAAGCGAACGTCTACGGACGTATGGAGGATGATACTATGCCACAACTTAGAAAACTTCAATCGATTTCTGACTTTGATCAATTCGTTTCCGAACACGACTCGTTCGTGATTTGTAAACACAGTACGACCTGTCCAATCAGTGCCGCCGGTTTTTCTGAATACACGAAATTTGCTGACGCAACGTCAGTACCGACTGCCTACTTGCTCGTCCAAGAAGCACGGACGCTGTCGAATCACATCGCCGAACATTACAATGTTCGTCATGAATCACCACAAGTCATCTTCATCGAAAAAGGACGTGCGACTTGGTCCGCAGCTCATTATGACATTACAAATGATGCCCTAAACACGCATGTCGGCTGAGACCTTTCATCACTACTGACGGTTTACAAAAAACATCCTACTCTTTTTTAGAGTCGGGTGTTTTTTTACTTTCAACAAGCTTCAGAGCCATTCGTTCTTCATTAAAAATAAAATTACCTTTCTTAGTTATTAATGTTTGTATTTATCTTGAAATCAGATTAAGATATACAACAGATATAACGACCGTATAGAAATGTGTACCGTCAGTTCATTAAGGAGGAAAATCATGCAACACAAAAAAACTGCTTCTAATCGTCCCCCCTACGGTATCCTTTCCGTATTGATGATTGGAGCCTTCATCGCTTTTTTAAATAACACGTTACTTAACATCGCCCTTCCTTCGATCATGAAGGATCTCAACATCGAAACATCGACCGTCCAGTGGCTGTCGACTGGTTTCATGCTCGTCAACGGGATTTTAATTCCGACATCTGCTTTTCTGATTCAAAAATTTTCTGTTCGTCGTCTATTCATCCTCGCGATGACATTATTCTCACTCGGTACAATCCTTGCCGGGTTCGCAAGTGAATTCCCCGTCCTGTTGGCAGGACGAATGATTCAGGCTTCTGGTTCAGCAATCATGATGCCGCTCTTGATGAACGTCATGCTCGTCAGTTTCCCGATTGAAAAACGCGGGACGGCGATGGGCTTCTTCGGGCTCATTATGATGGGTGCACCCGCAATCGGACCGACTTTGTCAGGCTGGATCATCGAACACTATGATTGGCGGATGTTATTCCACTTCATCACACCAATCGCTTTAGTCGTTCTCGTTGCCGGAATCGTCTTACTCCGTGACGTCAAAGAACGGTCGGATGCTAAACTCGACTTCATGTCAGTTGTTTTATCCTCATTCGGTTTCGGTGGACTCCTATACGGGTTTAGTTCTGCCGGTTCTAAAGGGTGGGACAGCCCACACGTCACAATCGCGCTGACAATCGGTGTGATTGCGCTCGTTTCTTTCATCCTGCGTCAGTTACGGATGGAGCGTCCGATGTTGAACTTCAAAATTTATCAGTATCCGATGTTCGCTCTCTCATCTGCCATTTCAATCGTCGTCACGGTGGCGATGTTCTCCGGGATGCTGCTCTTACCGATCTACGTCCAAAATATCCGTGGCATTTCTCCACTCGATGCAGGGTTGATGTTACTACCGGGAGCCATCCTCATGGCAGTCATGTCACCGATCAACGGGAAGTTGTTCGATAAGATTGGCGGACGCCCACTCGCAATCACCGGTCTCTTCATCACTGTCGTCACGAGTTATTTCTTCAGTCAACTGAAGATGGACACGACGTATACACACTTAATCATCTTGTATTCACTCCGGATGTTCGGGATGTCGATGGTCATGATGCCCGTCTCGACAAACGGCTTAAACCAGTTACCGACGCGCTACTATCCGCACGGAACGGCAATGAACAATACGTTGCAGCAAGTATCCGGCGCCATCGGAACGGCATTACTCGTTACGATCATGTCGACGCATGCGAAGACACGTGGGACGGAACTTGCCGAAGAGGCCGCTAAAAACATGACAAGTCAACCGACAGCAGAGGCTGCTGCTGCGTTGAAACAACAAATCATGATGCAAGCGACACTGGACGGCATCAATTACGCCTTCCTCATTTCGACGTTCATTGCGGGTGTTGCGTTCATCCTTTCGTTCTTCATCAAACGAGCGACGCAAGCGGAAGATATCATCAGTGGTCGTTCGCGCAACGAACAAATCATCAAACCTCAAGTGTCTAATCAATAAGGTCCGACTGAATACGCCATCCCATTCGGGTGGCGTATTTTTTTAATCCTGCAAATCAATATACTTGTACCCCCTACCCCTATATGATACAGTGTAGACATCAACCACCAACAGAAAGAGGTGTTCCTATGCAACACGATCATCCACTCGTCCCCCGCTCTTCTGAAGAGCAGGACGCATTGACTAAACGTTTGAAGCGTATCGAAGGGCAAGTCCGTGGTATCGCCAACATGGTCGCTGAAGATCGGTATTGTATCGATATTTTGACACAGACGGCATCGATTCAAGCCGCTCTTCGTCAAGTCGAACTGCAAGTCATCGAACGTCATGTGAAGATGTGTATGCATGATGCAGCTACCGGACAGAAAGACACAGATCTTTATGTCGACGAACTGATGTCCGTCATCGCCCGACTCAAAAAGTAAGGAGGTATACGTATGTCAAAAACAATCGAATTGAACATCGAAGGCATGACATGCGCCGCCTGTTCAGCCCGAATCGAAAAAGTCCTGAACCGGATGGACGGTGTCGATGCGACGGTCAACTTACCACTCGAGACGGCGCGGATTGCAGTCCCCGACGAACTCGATGAACAAGCAATCATTGATAAAATCAAGAAGGTCGGTTACGGCGCGACCATTAAGTCGGCCCCTCATGAAACAGTGCAAGATCGGCGGATGCTCTATCGTTTTTTCATCGCCGCCTTGTTGTCGTTACCACTCTTACTCAGTATGGTGTCGCACATTCCAAATAGTCCGGTCCATCTGACGTTCCTGATGAATCCGTGGCTCCAGTTCGCACTGGCTACACCCGTTCAATTCATTATCGGGGCGCCGTTCTATGTCGGTGCCTATAAGAGTCTCCGGAGCGGTAGTGCCAACATGGATGTCCTCGTCGCACTTGGGACGTCTGCCGCTTACTTTTATTCGGTCGCAGAAATGCTCATCCATCCGGCAATGCCGAACCTTTATTTTGAAACAAGTGCCATCTTAATCACGCTCGTCCTCCTCGGTAAAGTACTCGAAGATCGGGCAAAACAACAAACAACTGGTGCAATCAAAAGTCTCTTGTCCCTGCAGGCAACGGATGCCGTCGTCCTCGACAATGGCACGGAACGAACTGTCGCGATTGATCAGATTCAACCAGGCATGCAGATCGTCGTCAAACCGGGACAGAAAATTCCGATGGACGGGATGATTTTATCCGGTGATGCCTATCTCGATGAATCGATGCTGACCGGTGAACCGCTTCCTGCGCATAAAGGTGCCGATGATACCGTCATTGGTGGAACCTTGAATACGAATGGGAATTTGTTGATTGAAGCAACGAAAGTCGGTCAGGAGACGATGCTTGCGAACATCATCCGCGTCGTTGAACAAGCGCAGACAGAAAAAGCGCCAATCCAACGACAAGCCGACCGGATTTCAGGCATCTTCGTGCCAATCGTCGTCGCCATCGCTCTCATCACACTTGGTGCCTGGTGGTTGACGACTGGATCATTCGCTGAAGCAATTCGTCCTGCAATCGCTGTTCTCGTCATCGCTTGTCCCTGTGCATTAGGACTCGCGACCCCGACATCGATCATGGTCGGAACGGGTAAAGGTGCTGAGCATGGTGTGCTTTTTAAAGGCGGTGCCCAGCTTGAATCGTTACAACATGTCGATGCCGTCGTTTTCGATAAAACAGGTACACTAACCGTCGGACGCCCTGTCGTCGTCGAGACGTTCGGGAACGAACAAGCACTCGACTTCGCAGCAGCCATCGAAAAAAAATCAGAGCATCCGCTCGCTCATGCCATCACGGAAGAACGTGATGTCGTGTTCGATATCGAACAGTTTCAAGTCGATGCCGGTCGTGGTGTCAGCGGGATGATTCTCGGTCGCAACATCCTGGTTGGTTCTGAACGAATGATGCGGGATCAACAGTTCGATGTCCCGGACTGGTCTTCTGCCGACGCGACATTCGTCTATGTCGCCGTCGACGGGCACGTTGAAGCCGGTTATGCGATTCGCGATGAACTGAAGCCGACGACGAAACACGTCATCACTCAAATTCAACAGACAAAAGCAGTCTATCTCTTGACGGGTGACCGAAAAGACGTTGCCCTCAATCTAGCGACGGAACTCGGTATTCCAACAGATCATGTGTTTGCAGATGTCTTACCCATCGAAAAAGCCGATCACATCAAAGCCCTTCAAGATGCGGGACACCGCGTCGCCATGGTTGGTGACGGAATTAACGATGCGCCAGCGCTTGCGACGGCTGACGTCGGAATCGCTCTTGGTAGCGGGACGGATGTCGCCTTAGAAGCAGCTGACGTCACACTGCTTGGACACGATTTACAACAAGTCGCGACGGCGATTCGGTTGAGTGAACAGACGATGAAGAACATTCGCCAAAATCTCTTTTTCGCACTCGCCTATAATACGATCGGAATCCCCGTTGCTTTTCTCGGACTGCTCGCTCCGTGGCTCGCCGGAGCAGCGATGGCATTTAGCTCTGTTTCCGTCGTCACGAATGCGTTACGCTTAAAACGTACCCCACTCACTAAAGGAGGAACTCACTCATGAAAGAAACGACTTTAAACGTCATCGGTATGACATGTAACCACTGTAAAGCAAGTGTCGAATCAGCACTGAACGAACTGGACGGCGTCACAACGGCGACTGTTTCGCTCTCTGACAATTCAGTCACTGTCGTCCATGAGGATGTCACACAAGAACGTCTCGTCGAAACCATCGAAGAAATCGGCTATGACGTCGCGCCCGCTTAATTTTCTCAAGTCAAACTGTTGCTACCGCACAGTTTGGCTTTTTTAATTGCGGAAAAAGGGGAATGGACTAACAAGGAGGGGTTCGTATGGTACCGAAAATCGAATTCGTACAACACTTCGACGACAACAAAGGAAAACGATTTAAAATCGAACTTTGGAATCTCGGAACCTTCACATTTAGTGCCGAATCAGCCAAAGGCCCCGTCACGCGGTTTAGTTCGATTGATATCCAGTTCATTCAATCGTGCGTTAGCCGGATGCGGGCACTTAACGATGCAAAACAAGCCTTCCAAGAAGATCAACCGGTCTAACTTTCTTTCACTTTCTCTTTAAAAATACATGATGTACGATCGAACACGCTTCCGCTCATGATCCCGGATCATGAGCTTTTTTCGTTTAAGGTCAATATTTTTTAACTTCTAGAGAGTTTCCTTCTAAAAAAGATACTGTTTTTTCCTTTAGCAACCGATAAAGAATAAGACTATTACATTCTTAATTTGAAGAAAATCGGAGGCTTACTGTGCGCAACCCATTTAAAACTAAATCATCAAGCTCAACCTATCAGGCAAAAATCGGATTTCCCGATAAAAAATTCATTACAAAAACAAGTGATCCCACTTTAGCAGGACGCCTTGAATATATGGGCTACACTGAAGAACAATTGCAAACGTTAAAAGCGATGGCTCCTGTCGTCAATTCTGTATTAGACGAAGTCCTCGAACAAGTACTTGACCAACTCCTTCTCCACCCGGAAATGGTGCAGATTGCTGAAAATGCTTCGACACGTCAACGCCTGAAAAAAGTATTTGCCGACTATTTCGGTAGCCTCTTGACCGGAAATATGGACGAGAAGTTTCTTGCGATGCGAAAACGCATGGGTAAAACGCATAACCGGAATTTCGTCCCTGTTACGTGGTTCATCGCTTCTTACGCAGCATTCAACACCTTACTGATTCCTAAAGTCGTCGAGCATTTCCAGGAAGATCCGGAGCAACTTGCAACAGCAATCCTCGCGTTGACTCATGCGATGAACTTGGATGCGCAAATCGTTACAAGTCAGTATGTCGACGCACGATTAGAAGAAGTAGGTGCAGCCAATGAAGCACGCACACGACTTCTGCAAGACGTCGTCCGTGTCAGCCAGGAGGTCGCGAGTACGGTCGAACAAACAGAAGGGGCCATTCTCGAAACGAGTCAACGGGCGACACAAATCTTATCCGAGACGGATCAGACCGAGAAAACAAGTCGCAATCTCGTTGGCTTAACATCAGAAAATGAAGCACAGATGGACAAAATGGAACAACAATTCGTCCAATCGACGGGTCAAGTCAATACATCATTAACAAGCATCCAACAGTTAAAAACGACATCTGACGAAATCGTCAAGATGACACAAGGTATCGAAGACATCGCGAACCAAACGAATCTCTTAGCTTTAAACGCCTCAATCGAAGCAGCACGTGCCGGTGAGCATGGGAAAGGATTCTCTGTCGTCGCAATCGAAGTCCGTAACCTCGCTGAAAATGCGAAATTGTTAAGCAGCAGCATTAATACGCTCATCCAAAAAAATAATGTCAACATTACTCAACTCGTCTCACAGATGGAAGACATCACACGTTCGAACTCCGCCTCTCGGACAGAACTGCAACAAGTGAAGAGTGGGATTCACACAGTGAAAAAAGAGATGGAGAATTACTTGGAGATGTTCGGGCGCAATAAGAACGACTTAGGCCAAATCGTTCAGACGATTCAAGGAATCAGTCAAACGACACAAGGTCTCTCGGCTTTGACAACGAACCTCGTCGCAGCATCGGAATCGAACGCGTAAGTTTTTTTGATTTGTTCAGGTTGAGCTTCATCTAAAAAAAGACCAACCCATGACGGATTGGTCTTTTTTTGATTCCGTATTGCTTGTTACTCTTCCACTTGATCGGCGGTTACGACTAACCGTTCATCATACCCTTTTGATTTCGTAAACGTTCCGATACACGAAATCAACGTCAGGCGTTTAGCGACCGTTGCCCCAAAAATCGAACCAACGGGTGCTTCATCTACAGGATAGGAGGTTACGTTTGTCACCACGTAAGATATCGTCTGCCCTGCTTTTGATCGTAACTCGATTCGTTGTCCTTGTTTCATCTTTGCTAAATCGTAAAATACAGCGGGACCTTCCGTGTCATCTAAATGACCTGCGAGGATGACATTTCCGGTTTGGTTCGCCTCCGCGCCGTATCGGTACCAACCCACTTGATCGGTTTTTTTCGGAACATCCATCCGCCCTTGCTTGTCTTTCCCCACGATTTCAACCTTTGCTTGCACGTCAATCGCATCAATCGATAGTGTCGCCGGGATAAAACTAGCCGTTTCACGACTTTCTTGTACGGATTCAGGTATTGCTTGCTCGATTGCAGGTGTCGCTTGCTCGACTGGCTTCGAAGGAGGAACAGATTCTTCTGTTCCTCCACATCCAGCGAGAATGAGAAAGATCAGAAAGAAACTGTTACGCGTTTTGTTTACGGCGAATGACATAACTTGTTCCAACTAGGGCCGCTCCAGCAAGTGCTACAAGTGCCCAAGTCGTTGCCATTGAAGATGTGTCTGCTGATCCACCAAGTCCTGTGTCTGGCATCGCAGCCATTTCACCGCCATCTGGAATCAAGAGCACATCAAACGCGGGTTCTCCTTCAAGAAGACCGATTGCAAGCGCTGTATAGTTTTTACCGCTATCTAATTTAACACCGTCGAGTGCTTTGACAACATCCATCGCGCCCGCTGGTCGTACTTCAAGATCATACGTGCCGGCATCGAGTGTTCCATAGTCTGAGACTTTCGAGAATTCAAGGTCACTGAAGAGTGCGTCTCCACCTTTAGGGGCGACATCAACAGCTGGTGCGTCCGGTGCAAAGTGCGCGACACGAACCATTGATTTTCCATCTTCACCTTGACCATTGTCTTCCATGACAGCGAGTTTAATATCTGCTAATTTACCGATTGCCGCGACTGAGTAAAATTTTCCGGCTTCAATGTTGAGTGTTTGAGAAAGTACAGGATCTTCTGTTGTTCCTGCAGCGAAGACTTCAACTTTATGTTCTCCTGCCGGAAGAGTGAGATAGTCTGTGACAGCTTTGAATTCCGCTCCTGAGACAGCTGTTTCGCCATCGACGGCAATATCAACTGCCGGAGCATCTGGTGAAGCGTGAATTACACGCACCATTGCGTCATCTGCTGCACCTACCGGTAGCACGAATAGTGCAAACAAAAACGCAGCGGTAACGAACGATATGAATTTCTTCATCATTTTTTCCACCTCTCGTGTCATAATGTATTTCGCTTCTCAAGCCAACCTTTCATTCTAGAATAAAATATTTCATTCGCGGTGACATCTTGAATTTAAACTAATTTGCAGTACTTTGTAAATATTCCGATGTGCTGAGAGTAACAGTTGTACGCTATCCCCTTTCGGAGTCTCCAGCATCTCACTACCGTATTCCATTCACCCCACCTTCTTTAACTGAAACTGATAAACTGTACAAATGAAGAAATGTACTGCCCATCCTATGTCTTTTTAGACGCATCATGTTTTTCAGCACCACATGGATCGGTTTATCGATCATATGATTCAAGCGGCAATCTTTCGGGATGTTGTAAAAAAAAAACAGGCAGGCGTCTATATGATGAACTGAACCCTAAATGGTGGACACTTGATAAAAGACCCCATTCGGGGTTTTTTGTGTTCAGAGATATCGATATACTGTATCTATTCAATTTAGACGGGAGGACTATTTATGAACAGACGTACCTTTAATCCAGATCAAATCAGACAACTTGAAGCGAATCCCCACGTAGCCTCGGTATCGGATCGCACCATCCAATACAAGGGAGAATTCAAGATTTACGTCATACGACGAATAAACTCGCAGAACGACTTCAAGGGAATACACATCCGGAAGCCATGATACACTCCGATCAAGGTTTCCATTATACGCATCCTGCTTATCAAGCACGGATTCGTGAGATGGGGATGCTTCAATCCATGTCACGTCGAGGAAACTGCCTGGATAATTCCCCGATGGAATCATTCTTTGGGCACTTGAAAGATTATGTCGATTATCAATTAGCATCTGACCTCGATGAGGTCTGCGCTATGGTCGATGCTTACATTGATTATTACAATAGCGAACGAAGACAATGGAAACTACAAAAGATGACTCCGGTACAATACCGAAGCCATCTCATAGCAGCTTAATACGTTAAGGGTGCTTTTATTAAACTGTCCAAACTCTAGGGCTCAGTTCATATGATTACACTACCCTTTGCTAAGCATTTGTAACGTCCGAATGTAGATTCGAGACGGATTGCGCTCTAAACCATCTACATTCCCGGCTTTCCGTCACGATGTTACCTAAAAAGCGTCACGTTTCGTTGACTCCTACGGGAAAAAGTGCGTTTTTAACGCACTTGCAGAGGCAGGCAAGACCCTGCTCATTGTCCGCTAGGATCCAAGGAGCAGCGGCTTGCGCCTCGCCCGAGGAAAGCAACGAAAAAAGACGCTTTATCTCCCAATAGCACGTTGTCTACAGTCTGAAAAAAGTAGCGTACAAGGACAACCCCTTGTACGCTACTTTTTTACATATCCCGCAATCATTTCAGACAAATTTACTTAATGAAACCAATCATCATTTCACGTAAGACTTTCGCAGCGGCAATCGCTGTCATGTCAGACTGATCATATGCCGGGCAGACTTCAACGAGATCGGCTCCGATGACGTCGACGTCAGCACGTGAAATCATGTGGACGACTTCAAGTAACTCTTTTGTTGTCACGCCGCCGATTTCCTGTGTACCTGTTCCTGGTGCAGCAGACGGATCGAGGACGTCGATATCAATCGTCACATAAACTTTTTTACCGGCAAGCTTCGGCAAAACAGTCTTTAACGGTTCAACGATTTCATACTTGAACAAATTGTAACCGGACGTCTTCGCCCACTCGAATTCTTCTTTCATCCCTGAACGGATGCCGAATGAATAGCAGTTTTCCGGTCCAATCAAGTTGGCGATTTTTTTGAGTGGTGTCGAATGCGAGAGCGGTTCACCTTCATACTCGTCACGTAAATCCGTATGTGCGTCAAAATGTAAGACGACGAAATCATCGTAGTGTTTATCAAAGGCTTTAACGACCGGCCACGTCACGAGGTGTTCGCCCCCCATACCGAGCGGGAACTTACCTGCCGTCAGTAACGAATCGACATACTCTTCAATCATGTCGAGTGACTTTTGGGCATTGCCGAACGGCAACGGAATGTCACCCGCGTCAAACAATTTCGCATCGGCGATATCGCCGTTTAAATACGGACTGTATTCTTCGAGACCAAGTGATACTTCACGAATCCGCGCCGGGCCAAAACGTGATCCCGGGCGGAAACTGACCGTCCAGTCCATCGGCATGCCGTATAACACACCTTTTGCATCTTCGTGAGTCGGTTGACTCGCGATAAAGACTTTACCTGAATATGCTTCATCAAAACGCATTTCTATTCCTCCAGTCATAGAAAGGAGTGTCCCTGAAAACGGAACACTCCTACTTTGAAATTAAATCGTTAAATCTTTGACGAACTTTGGCAACGCGAACGCTGCTGTATGAAGTTCCGGTGTATAGTACTTCGTTTCGATTTCATGGAAACGCTCTGGTGCGACAGCGAGTGGATCATGTTTTTTCGATCCAATCGTAAATGTCCACAGACCGCTCGGGTACGTCGGAACGTTCGCGATGTATAGTTTTGTGATTGGGAAGATTTCTTTGACGTCACGTTGTACATCACGGATCAAGTCTGGTGTAAACCATGGGTTGTCCGATTGTGCGACGAAAATACCGTCTTCTTTTAATGCTTTCGAGATTCCAGAGTAGAATCCTTTTGTGAACAGGTTGACGGCAGGACCGACCGGCTCTGTCGAATCGACCATGATGACATCGTATTCGTTGACCGCTTCCGCGATGTGCATGAATCCGTCACCCACAATGACTTCGACGCGTGCGTCGTCTAAACCACCTGCGATGTTCGGAAGGTATTTCTTCGAGTACTCGATGACCTTGCCATCAATTTCGACGAGAACTGCTTTTTCGACCGATGGGTGTTTTAAGACTTCACGGATGACTCCGCCGTCTCCCCCACCTACGACGAGAACCGATTTCGGGTTCGGGTGTGTGAACAATGGGACGTGTGCGACCATTTCGTGATACACGAACTCATCTCTGTCCGTTGTCATGACCATCCCGTCAAGTAACAACATTGTACCGAACTCGTCCGTCTCAACCATCTCCAGGCGTTGAAACTCCGTTTGTTCGCTCTCATAAACGTGGTTGACACGGAATGTGATACCGTAATCTTCCGTTTGGTGTTCCGTGAACCATAACTTTAATTTTTGTTCCATTTGCGATAGAACCCCTTTCTTTCTCAAGACAAAAGTTGTTCGTATGCGAGTGGCGTTTACGGCGCTTCTTAATCATACAAATGCGAGTATACCGAATTTTGAAAGAAACTTCTATATAATTCGAAAAAAACTATCTGAGTGTTTACTCGACGAAAGTGACGATTTCATCCAAGTCACGGCGTTGTTTCGCACGTTTCGGTTCATCCGCCCGGTAACCGAACGCTACCATGACAGGAACCGTAAATACAGTCCGGTCGAGTAAATCATGGTCGACTAAGATTTTTTCAATCGCCTCTTGATCAAATCCTTCAATCGGACATGAATCGATTCCGATTTGTGCTGCCGTCGACATCATGTTTCCGAGCGCGATATAGGCCTGTTTCGCTGACCAGTCTTCCATCGCTTTTTCATTATTCCCGATTTTAAAGTCTTCTTCGAGGAAAAGACCATACCGCGTCGTCCGCCCTTGTTTTGCCTCGTCTGACAAACCGAGTGCGTCCATCATGTGCGTGACATGCGGACCATCTGGTTGCATTTGCGCACCTGTCCGTGCAAGGAAAATGACATAATGGCTCGCTGTCGGCAATTGTCCTTGGGCACCCCACGAGACGGCACGAAGTTCTTCACGCAATGCTTCATTTTGGATGACGAGCATGTTCCAAGGCTCATAACCAAATGAACTTGGGGAGAGACGCGCGGTTTCTAAAATAAATGCGAAGTCTGCTGGTGTGATCTTTTTCGAAGGATCAAATGCTTTCGTCGCATGACGTGATTGAAAGGCTGCTAAAATAGCTTGTTTTTTCTGTTCGTGACTCATTGTTCGATTCCTCCAGTGATTTTGATCGATTATTTCACAACGATAGCAAATCTGAAATGACCCGTCTGCTATTCTGCTTGATATTAAATGTTACAAATCAATCTTTTCGGGAAATACTAGAGAAACAAAAGAAAAATTAGATTTTTTCATTTTTTTCAAAAATCGCTATGCAAAGCCAGTTCAAACGACTTTACCACCCTTTTTTTCTAGAAATCCCCATCTTTCATTACCCACAGCATTTGCCATCCTTACTATAAGTTTGTTACGGTAGTAACTTGCGTGATAAGGTTTTGTTTTTGAAGTTACGGGTATTACTAATCGTTGTATAGCAATTTTTCAGTATTTACAACATGAAACAAAACAAACATGTAAAATTCGAAAGAAGGTGTTGACCACGATGGAAAATAATCGAAAAAGCAAGATCACGAACGTCTTTATTGTATCCGTCATTTTCTGTGTGCTCTTTACCATATGGGGAATCTTACCTGAATCACTCATTGGTGCCGCAAATCTTGGCAACGTAACAGCAGTCGCACAAAACTTTGTTACAAATGGCTTCGGCTGGCTCTACTTATTCGGTATGAGCGTCTTTTTATTAGTTGCAATCTTCCTCGTCTTCTCGCGTTTCGGTTCTATCCGACTCGGAAAAGACTCTGATCGCCCTGAATATAACCTGATTTCTTGGTTCGCGATGCTCTTTAGCGCCGGTATGGGGATTGGACTTGTCTTCTGGGGTGTTTCAGAGCCATTGACACACTTCCATACACCACCGGTTGCGACGAGTGACCCGACTGAAGCAGCACGTCTTGCGATGCGCTATTCATTCTTCCACTGGGGACTTCACCCATGGGCACTTTATGCAATCGTCGCTTTAGCAATCGCTTACTCGACATTCCGTAAAGGACGTCCTGCAACAATCGGCGATACTGTCGCTTCGCTTATGAAACCGAAATATGAAGCTGCAGGTAAAGGGACAGTTGAAGTTCTCGCGATCGTCGCAACAGCATTCGGTGTTGCCACTTCACTTGGACTTGGCGCCCAGCAAATCTCGGGCGGTTTACATTTCCTCGTTGGAGGTATTCCAAACTCGTTCATGACCCAGCTCCTGATTATCCTTGTTGTTTCAGTCCTTTATATGATTAGTGCTGCTTCTGGTCTCGACAAAGGAATTGTACGCCTCAGCCACGCGAACCTTGTTCTCGCGGCGCTCTTGATGGTCGGCGTCTTGTTCCTCGGACCATTCAGTTTCATCATGGATTTATTCGTTCAAACAACAGGTGCCTATTTACAAAACCTGCCGATCATGAGTTTCCGTGCCTCAGCCTTCAATCCGGACGAACGTTCATGGATTAACGGCTGGACGATCTTCTACTGGGCATGGTGGATTTCTTGGTCACCATTCGTCGGTACGTTCATCGCACGTGTTTCAAAAGGACGGACGATTCGTGAATTCGTTCTCGGTATCTTGCTCGTCCCAACAATTTTCGGACTGCTCTGGTTCTCTGTCTTCGGTGGATCGGCAATCTGGAACGAACTTTTCAACAGCGTAAACTTAATTGATACAGTTAACGATAAAGGTGTCGAAACAGGTATGTTCGCCTTGTTCGAGACATTTGGTACACTTGGTACGATTCTTAGTATCGTAGCTGTCTTCTTGATTACGACATTCTTCATTACGTCAGCTGACTCAGCAACGTACGTACTCGGAATGCTCTCTTCAGGCGGTAGCTTGATGCCAAGCCTTCGAATCAAATTGACATGGGGTGTCATCCAGTCTTCAATCGCAGCTGTTTTACTTTATGCCGGTGGGCTGAGTGCTCTCCAAGCTGCCGCGATTTTAGCCGCCTTCCCGTTCATCTTCGTTGTCGGGATGATGGTCATCGCCTTGTTCATTGATTTGTATAACGAACCTGAAGAAAAGAAAGCATCTGATGATTTAAAGAAAGAAGCATAATCATGTCAGGCACCTCTTCCGCAATGCGGACTGAGGTGCCTTTTTGGTATGCTTAGTGAAGAGAGGAGTGAGGTCTTGCGCGTCAGAAAACGCTGGTTCGTTTCATTAGGGGTTCTTGTCTTAGGCGGTTGGTTTTTATATCAAGAAAATAATGTGATTGAAACGACCGCAATCACGATTGAAACAGAACGACTGCCAAAAGCATTCGATGGCTATACAGTCGTCCAAATCGCTGACTTACATGGGAAATCCTTCGATCCAAAACAAACGAAGCTACTCAAAAAAATTACTCAAGCACAGCCTGACCTCATCGTGATGACCGGGGATTTAATCGACTCTCGCCGAAACGGAGAAGCCGCTGCGCTGACTTTGATGAAACAATTGACTGCGGACTATCCTGTCTATTTCGTCACGGGAAACCATGAAGTTCGTCGCAACTTGACCCTTTTACCGAAACTCGAAGCGATTGGTGTACAAATTTTACGGAATACGGCAGTCCCGCTCGAATATAACGGTGCAAACATCGCTCTACTCGGCATCGACGACCCAACGACGACACGCTGGAGCGAAGGTCTCCAAGAGTCTGACGGAACTCGGAAAAGCCTCGCTTCCGCACAAGAAACGGTCGATCGATCGACGTTTCAACTCTTACTCGCCCATCGTCCGGAATATGTACCGCTCTACGCGGAGCGGCAAATCGATCTCGTTCTGTCCGGTCATGCTCACGGCGGTCAAATCCGACTTCCTTTCACAGATGGCTTGTATGCACCTGGACAAGGATTTTTCCCGAAACGGACGGCCGGTCAATACACAGTGGATACGACACAACTCATCGTCAGTCGCGGCCTTGGTAATAGCCTTTTCCCGTTCCGGTTGTTCAATCGTCCGGAAATCGTAGTCATCACTTTAAAATCACAATAAAAAATCGCCGCCTCCTAGGAGACGGCGATTTTTTAGTTATGCGAGTGCATCATGTAACTCAGGCTCTGCGTTCGCCCACATTTCCGGTTTATGTGTCATCAGGAATTCACGAAGCAGTCCTTTTGACGTATCATCCATCTGATCAACGACGATACGTCCCTTGAGTGACTTGTCCATTTTATTGACGTGATCAGCTAAGATTTTAAACCCGCGCCGTGCTTCGACGTCGACTAATAAATCGCACGCTGCGACGCCTCCGTAATAAAACCCTTCTGGCTTACGTCCTACCGTGACCCAAACGATCCAGTACAGTTTCCCATTCGGTGCGTCCGCTCGATCCGTCGTGAACTTAATTCGCTTCTCAATCGCTGCTTTCGCATGCATGGCACCCATATCGATGTATGCTTCGCCGTCCTCTGGCGAGATGATGACCGGTGACATACTGTTCAAACTGAGTGTCCCGACGCCAAATCCACCATGTCCGTCTGTTGAATTATCTGAAATGATATTGAAGTTAATCTTCTTTTCCATCTTTACTCGACCCCTTTTACAGCTGTTGCCTCTATCATACCGCATTCAACTGCTGACGCAAGTCCTGCTTAGCGTTTCACTTGTTCCAGCTGTTCTTTCGTCATACGCCGAATCGTCGGCAGACGGAGACATTCAAGTGAGGTCAATTCTTCATGCACAGGTGGATTTGATTCTTCCAAGCGTGTCAATGCCCGGTCGTAAAGTGTCTGTGCCGCACGACCAAACAAAATCACGCGTTCAAGCGACGAGCAACGAGACCGAATCGCCCGCAGTTGTTTAGCAAGCTCCCGGACACGCTCCTCGACTTCTGTTTCAATCTCAGGCGGTAACTTCCGATTTTGGAACAAGGGCTTAAAGCGGTCATCCTCTTCAAGTAACGTCACCATTCCATACCGTTTCGCTTCCGGCGTACCGACGAGTGCTGCTAATTCTTTATCCGTCACAAGTCGACCAAACGGAATGCTTTCATCAAAAATGACTTCTGCGACTTCCAAACCCTTCGTCCCCGATAGTGGATACGTCGTGTCCTCTGGTAATGCCCGGTCGAAAATAAGCAAGGTATGAATCTTTTTTCGTATAACAGATTCCATTTCCATTGGTGTCACCTCTTCATCCTAAGTTTTCCTCTCGACTACTTCTCTTTTACATGCCCCCACTCCTGTCTTATACCCGTCTTTTCGTGTTTCGATGTCGCTGTTTGACGGCTCCCCTGCTCCATACGGTATACTGAGGGCGTATTGCCAATATGTTTTTAGGAGGAACGATTTATGCCTTACGTTACCGTTAAAATGCTTTCAGGACGGACTGTCGAACAAAAACGTGCACTGATCGAAAAAGTAACAGAAGCTGTTTCAGAAACAGTCAATGCTCCAAAAGAAAACATTACCGTCTTCATCGAAGAAATGGAAAAGACGGACTATGGACAAGCAGGCGTCATGTTTGCCGATAAATAAGGAACTAAAAAAGGATGGACGATGCGTGTTGCTCGACCATCCTTCTTTCTTATACCTATAACACCATGAACGAGAGAGGATGAATTATGATGGCAACGCTTAGCCTTTTAGGGGCAACGGGACGGACAGGGCGCCCCCTGCTCGATTTATTGTTACAAGCCGGTCACAATGTCCGTGCGCTCGTCCGCTCGACCGATCACATGTTACCGGAGCACCCGCAATTGACGATCATTCAAGGAGATGCAACGGAAGTAACAGATTTAGAGAACGTCATTCAAGGTTCATCTGCCGTCTTCAGTTGTCTTGGTACGGATCAGCAACATGTTCTTTCAACAGCGATTCCCCATCTCGTCACGAAAATGAAGGAACAACAGATCGAACGGATCATCTTCATCGGGACGGCTGGCATTCTCGATGCCTCAGAAGAACCCGGGAAGTACCGCTTCCAGTCAAGCGAATCGCGCCGCCGTTCGACAGTGGCTGCTGAAGATCATTTGAAAGCTTATTTGACATTAAAGGATGCTGACGTTGACTTCACTGTCATCTGTCCGACTCAATTGACGGAAGACGATGAAATCAATGATCTCTTAATTGAAGCACCCCGCTTCACACAGGAGACAGGACCGATTCCTCGCCGCAACGTCGCCCGTTTTGCTTTTGAAGCCTATAACGAACATCTCTTCAGTCGTAAGCGCGTGGGGATTGCTTCCCATCAATGATTTCAAAAATCAACATGACGATGAATCCCGTGCGCCGTCAGGCATGCTGGATTCATCGTCATGTTTTAGTTTGCTTACTTTCAATCAAACACTTGTCGTAGTTCAATTTCCCCTTCACCGTGCCCTTGCGGATCCGGCATCCGTAGTGCCCAGTCGATTGCTTCTTTTCGTGACGCGACATCGATCAAAATAAATCCAGCAATCAATTCCTCTGTTTGCATGAATGGTCCTTCCGTAACGATCGGTCGATCTCCAGGTCCACGATAAGAAAAGCGCATCCCGTTCGAGCTCGGATAGAGTCCTTTCGCCATCACATGTACCCCTGCATCGCGTAACGCTTGATTGTACTCGGACATCGCTTCCATAAGCTCAGGACTTGGACGCTCACCCGCTTCTGCACGCTTTGATCCTTTAACGATCAACATAAATAGCACGTTCAGCATCTCCCTTTCTCGAAAGTCGCTAAAATGATGTATTAACCAATTCCACCATCCCCTTCTCCGCAAACCAAGATGAGTCTAACCAAATCAATTCTTGTGGCGGATGTTTCCGACATCCTCGCTTTCCAGGTAAGCTTGGGGAGAGCAACGAAAATAGATGACGCTTGTTTGGCCCACAATTTCTTTTTCCACAATCTAAAATACCCGCCGACAAAGATGTCAGCGGGCATGTTAAGTTCTCATTAGATGATGACACTGACGACGATTGCTGTCAGAACACTGACGAGCGTCGCACCGTACAATAATTTAAGACCGAAGCTCGCAGCGACACTGCCTTGGCGATCGTCGAGTCCTTTAACTGCACCCGCGATGATCCCGATTGACGAGAAGTTCGCGAATGAAATCAAGAAGACCGATACGATTCCGAGTGTACGCTCTGAGAATTCTTTCGTGTACTCAGGAAGACTGAGCATCGCGACGAATTCGTTCGTGATCAATTTCGTTGCCATAATGCTACCAGCACTGACTGCTTCTGCCCATGGAACACCCATGATGAAAGCGAATGGCGCAAAGATGTACCCGAGAATTTCTTGGAACGAGATACCAAGAACCATCAAGAAGATGTCGTTGACCATCCCAATCAATGCGTTGTATCCGATTAACATCGCACCGACGATGATTGCGACTTTAAATCCATCCAAGATGTATTCGCCGAGCATCTCGAAGAACGTTTGTTTCTCTTCGACGATTTCTAAGATATCTTCGTTTGGATCGACCGTATACGGATTGATGATTGAAACAATCATAAATCCACCAAAGAGGTTTAAGACGATGGCCGTAACGACATATTTCGGTTCCACCATTGTCATGTAAGCACCGACGATTGACATTGAAACGGTCGACATCGCCGAAGCACACAATGTATAGAGACGGTTTGCCGGTAATTTACCGATTTGTTTTTTGACTGTGATGAAGACTTCAGATTGACCGATCGCTGCCGAGGCGACGGCGTTGTATGATTCAAGTTGTCCCATGCCGTTAATCTTCGACAAGACAAATCCGATTCCGCGCATTAAGAGCGGGAGGATTTTCGTGAACTGTAAAATTCCGATTAATGCTGAGATAAAGACAATAGGAAGAAGAACGTTGATGAAGAATGGCTGTGCCCCTTCATTCGCAAGTCCACCAAAGACAAAGTTAATTCCGATTGCTGCATAACCAAGTAACTTTTCAAAGACACTCGCTACACCGCGGATGATAATATAACCGAACGACGTGTTCAATAAGATGAATCCGAGAACGAGCTGAAGCACTAGCATGACCGCAAGCGGTTTCAATTTGATACTTTTACGATTGCTGCTGACGAGTAGAGCTAGTCCAAAAACGACGACCAGTCCAAGTAACGCGATTAAATATTTCATGAAGTACCCCTCAATCTATTAGTTGTTTATCAGTTGTACATAAGTACGATGTCTGACGTTTAATCTCTGTCCCAAGTACTAGAATAATCAACATTCGTCAGAACTGCAATAGGTAAAGTTCATTTAGTAACCGCTTTCGTTATTTTCATAAACTTTCAAGACAAAGTTTTCCAGGCGTTTCCGAACATTGTCCTGACTGAGGTTTCGCTTTCCATATGCTTCCCACCCCGGATATACAGTAATTGTTTCGGGTCCAAAATCGAAAACAGCATTTAAGTCCCATCTCCGATCGTAAGTAAGCCCGCTCATCGCCTGATAAAATTTTAAAAACCGGTCCGCAACTTCGACGGACTCGAGTAAAGCAAGGTTCAGCCGGCAATGCGCCACGTCTGCTTCAATCGGTCCAACACATGCACTCACCCAATCAACTACGTTATACTTTTCCCCTAAATCGTATAACACATTAACCGGATGGAAATCACGATGGATGAATCGAATCTGTTCACTAGGCGCTGGTGCTGTTGCACTTGCCCAGTCCCAGGCGGCGATTTCGGTTGCCCAGGTCGGAACGACACGGGTTTTACTATAGGGTTTATATACATACGAAGTTTTTGGGACCGGTAAGCGATGAATTGCGACTAACGTCCGTGCCAGTCGCTCCACATACAGATCGTCAAGTGGCGTAAGTTGCACCACCCCTTGGACATACGTCATCTGAAGCCAAGGTGGAATCTCGCCGATCCACGCTTCTTGATACTTGAGGACGCGCGGTGCAAGCGGCCCCGCCGTCTTTAGCGCAAAGACCTCGTGCGCGACGAGGTCCTGTTCTTGTTGCAACCAGTTTGGATTCGTATGGATTCGGATAACACTGTCGCCCGCCCGTACGACGAGCGACGAGGTCGCCCCGGGTAAAACTTCCGTCTCAATTCCGGACAACCCGACCTGTTCTAAAATCTGCTCAATGACTCGTTTCATTTGAGTATCCTCCGAGCAACAGTTGATCAATCTGCATCTTTTCATTAGCGAACTCACGTAAGTCATACAAGATTTCTTGCGGATAAAACAACTTTTCATCCGTCTGTCTTGAATTCGCGATCGCTTCGACGAGTGGGGAGACTTGTGAGATTTCTTTTTTCTGCCCGTCTTTCATTTGGAGCATGATCGGCTGTTTACTGATTTCTCCGTTCTCTCCATATAAATCATACGGAAGGCGACTTAATTTATCTTCTAACAAGTAATATGCCGGATCGAGTCCGATTTTATTGAACAGTTCTGCTAGTTTTTCATGGATTGCTTCCCGCTTTTCTGGTGGGTAGTCGACGTACTTAAATAATTTTCGATTGACGAACCGACGTGACAAGTCACTAAGAATCGCATCGTGTTCTTCCATCCATTGTTGGAAATAGAAATAAACAATCGTTTCATCAAGCGCGAGGTAATTCTTCAACGCCATCGTTTGGTCAAATAACGGAATCAAATGAACCGGATGGATGTCAAACACATAACCCGAGGTATACAGTTCCTTCGCCCGCTCGAGAATCGCTTTTAATAAGTAATCGCTCGATCGTGTGACCGGGTGCAGATAGACTTGCCAGTACATCTGATACCGGCGCATGATGTAGTCTTCAATCGAGTGCATGCCTGATTGTTTGACGACCATCTGATTGTGTGCGGGACGTAAGACACGCAACATGCGTTCTAAATCAAACTTCCCGTAACTGACACCGGCGAAATGGGCGTCACGCAATAAGTAATCCATCCGGTCGACGTCGAGTTGCGAACTGATCATCGTCACGAGCAACTGGTTCGGATGCGTCTTATTGATGACGGAGGCGACTTCTTCCGCAAAGCCTTCGCCAACTTGATCGAGGACTCGTTTGATTTCCGTATCCCCGAGAATGATCCGTTCCGTCCACTCCTCGTGATCGACACCAAAGACATTTTCGAAGGCATGGGAAAAGGGTCCGTGCCCGACGTCATGAAGCAAGGCTGCGACGAGCGTCAGCTCGCGGTATTGGTCATCCCAGTCAGCACGACCGTTAAAGACGTCGATCAGTTGGCGTGTAATCTCATACACACCAAGCGAATGATGAAACCGCGTATGCTCCGCTCCGTGAAACGTCAAAAAGGATGTCCCGAGTTGTTTGACCCTGCGAAGCCGTTGAAACTCCTTTGTTCCAATCAGTTGCCAAATCAATTGGTCGCTGACATAAATATAACGATGAACCGGATCTTTAAAGACCTTAGTTTCTCTTAATTGACCTAGTGACTGATACATGTCATTCTCCCCTTCATCTGGTCGTTCTCTTCGTTGTTTTCAATTTAGGGGCAGTCTGTTCCTGTCAGACTATCCGCTTCTTACATAAAGTTTACACTGGCTATGCTATAATGATGTCGCAAATCTACAAAAAAAGGAACGAGCCAATGGGAATCGAACTCTTAAAACAAGAACAATATCGTATTTTTGATCAAACGTCACTCGGAACGACATTTCATGCCACCCAATCGTTCGCGATGGACGACACGCTTTGTGCCTCCGTCGCAACAGAAGGTGCGGCACTTCGTTCTTGGGTGCACCACGAAACGGTCGTCCTCGGGATTCAAGATGCCCGTCTGCCTCACTTAACAGAAGGAATCGATGTCTTGAATACACACGGCTTTCACCCCGTCGTCCGAAATTCGGGCGGACTCGCGGTCGTCCTCGATGCAGGTGTCTTGAACATTTCGCTTGTCCTACCAGAACGGGGCGGCATTGATATCGACAGCGGCTACGAAGCGATGCTCGCCCTTGTGCAGCACATGTTCAGAGACGAAACCGATGCGATCGTCGCTGGCGAAGTCGTCGGCTCATATTGCCCCGGCTCTTACGACCTTTCGATATTCGGTAAAAAGTTCGCCGGGATTTCGCAACGACGTGTCCGCGGGGGGGTCGCCGTTCAGATTTATTTATGTGTCAACGGAAGCGGGAGTAAGCGCGCAGCACTCGTGCGCGACTTTTATGAAGCCGCCCTGCAAGGCGAGGAAACAAAATTCACGTATCCTGTCATCATTCCGGACACAATGGCCTCTCTTGAGGAGTTACTTCAACTTCCGCTTACGGTCGAACAGTGTTTACTCCGTGCTTACCGTGCCTTGATGGCACTCGGCACAAATTTAGTCCCGTCCGTCCTCGATGAAGTCGAAAATGAACGATTCGGTGTAAACCTGGGCCGGATGCTCGAACGAAACGAAAAAGCCCTAGGTAAGTAAAGGAG
The DNA here is from genome assembly GCF_002214325.1 of Exiguobacterium sp. N4-1P. NCBI lineage: Bacteria > Bacillati > Bacillota > Bacilli > Caryophanales > Exiguobacterium > Exiguobacterium sp. N4-1P. The sequence continues at coordinate 209,308 of NZ_CP022236.1, read as the reverse complement.
AGAACGCAATGGTACGATTCATTACCGATAGTGGTGCCGATGCACCGCAAGAATTATTAGATGCCCATGACATCACAATCATGCCGTTCGGTGTATTGATTGGAGACGACACGTATTTTGACGGCGAAACGATTTCGCCGGAGGAGCTCTATGCTAAAATGCGTGACGGTGCTGCGCCAAAAACTTTCCAAGTCGAGGTCACGCGGATCGCGGAAGTCTTCAAAGCACACTTCGAACAAGGGGAACCGTTCCTCTATCTCGCTTTTTCAAGTGATCTATCCGGCACCTATCAAACGGCAACGATGCTCGCAGAAGAACTCGCCGAACAATATCCCGATGTTCCGTACGCCGTCATTGATACGAAAACAGCATCGACCGGTCAAGGACTCTTCGTCCTTGATGTCGCGACCTTCGCGAAAACACATACGTTTGACGAAACAAAAGCCTATGCAGAACAAAAAGTGAATTCGATCCGTCACTTGTTCACGGTTGAATCACTCGAGTACCTGATGCGTGGTGGTCGTGTGTCACGTGCGAGTGCCTTCATCGGTGGATTATTATCGATTCTGCCGCTCTTGACGGTCGAAGACGGTAAGTTGATCCCGAAAGAAAAGATTCGTGGTCAGAAAAAGGTCATGAACCGGATCGTCGAATGGATGGAAGAAGCGCGTCCGATGATTGACGGACACCGCATCATCATCGGTCACGGTGACTCGATTGAACGGGCCGAGATGCTCAAACAATTGATTGAAGCCCAGTTCTCTCCAAGCGAAGTCTTGATTACGATTGCCGGAGCGGCCATCGGTTCGCACACCGGACCGGGACTGCTTGTCATCGGCTATGATTTGCCGGCCTGACAGCCGCTTGATTTTATCCACACTAAAAAATCCGAATGATTCCCCTCTTCTTTATCAGAAAAGGTTGGATCATCCGGATTTTTTTGTTTTTAAAACCTGTCATTTCACGGTTTCATCGTCTCGATGCATACGGTGTCCGCTCTGTTCTCGGTTCAAAAAGTCCGAGCAACAAAAAGCGGAACAATACATACACAAACAAAAGCAATGTCACCAGTTCAAAGAACAAATAGCCGACATCTTGCAAGGACAGTCCTGTCCGGATTCCGTTCCACAAGTAGGCCAGATCTATTGTCAACAGACCGATTAGACCGGCAGCGAGCGCTTCCGCCCGTGTCAGCGGATGGTGAAGCGAATAGGAAACCCGCTTGACGTTGAAGATGTTCTGGATTCCGTCCTCTGATGTATAGCCTTTATACAGCGCGAACGCCGAACCGATTGCTACGAGGAAAAGTGCCGAAAGCGGGGCAACCAGATTTACGATAACCAGCAGAAACAGCATCGGCAAGACAACGTTCGGTTTCATTCAGACTTCGTTCCCGACGCGACCGGTTCCCCTTGATTCAAGTTGACCGTCAACGGTTTGGCTGTCCCTTTTCCAGAAAAGTTCTCAATCAATTCTTTGACATCGATTCCGGAAGAAGCCTTCAACGTCTCTTGGAGTGACGCCATCAAGTCCGTCGCATAACCCGTCACACGGTTCGCACCGCCACCTTCACCGTTCCCTGTATCGACGACCGTGATCTTGTCGATGTTACCGAGTGGTGCTGCGATTTCTTTCGCATACTCCGGCATCATGCGAATGACCATGTCGAGAATCGCCGCTTGTCCGAATTGTTCGAAGGCTTGGGCAATCTTCTCTTTTGCTTCTGCTTCCGCAAGACCTTTCAGGCGGATGATGTCCGCCTCGGTTTCCCCTTGTGCCCGCTCGGCGTCGGCTTTTGCGAGACCATCAAGGCGAATCCGTTCCGCATCGGCCTTCGCTGACGCTTCAATCCGGTATTTCGTCGCATCGGCTTCTGCATATTGTTTCGCCCGGTCCGCTTGTGCTGCCTGTTCGATCGAGTACCGATCGGCATCGGCACGTTTTTTAACTTCTGCGTCGTACTGTTTCTCGCGACGGAGAATTTCACGTTCTTCGAGTTCGATTTGTTTTTGCCGTTCGATGATTTTGATTTGCATTTGTTGCTCTGTGACTTCTTGTTGCGCGCGTGCATTTTCTAAGTCGTAGGCTTGGTCGGCTTTCGCCTTCGCGATGTCTTGTTCGCGACGATAGTCTGCCATCTTCAGCTGGTTTTCTTTTTCCGCTTCCGCGATTTCAGTCGCGCGCTCGAGCTCTGCTTTTTTCGCATCTTTTGAAGCTTCCGCCCGCTTGATCCGCGTTTCTTTTTCAGCATCCGCCGTCGCGATATCAGCGTCACGGCGTACTTGCGCGATGCGTGGTTTCCCGAGTGATTCGAGATAACCGTTTTTATCGCGGACATCTTTAATCGTGAACGAGACGATGATCAGTCCCATTTTCGCGAGATCTTGTGACGCGACACGTTGCACTTCTTGCGAAAATTTATCGCGGTTCTTATAGATTTCTTCGACCGTCATCGATCCAAGAATCGACCGCAAGTGACCTTCGAGGACTTCCCGCGCCTCACTTTCACGGTCTTCCTTTGATTTCCCGAGGAATTGCTCGGCTGCCGTCGCGATTTCCGAAATCGAGCTGCCGATTTTAATGATTGCCGTTCCATCCGCCATGACCGGAACACCTTGTTCCGTATAAACTTCAGGCGTTGTTACTTCGAGCTTGCTCGACAGTAAACTGAGCGGTGTCGCCTGTTGGAAGACAGGCAAGATGAATGCCCCGCCACCGCGAATGATTTTAACGCGGTTACCGGATTCATCCGTATTGACACTTGGACTATTTCCGAGATAACTCCCCGACACGATTAACGCTTCTTCTGGCCCAACTGTCCGATACTTCGTGATAAATAGAGCAACAAGCGCTAAAATGAGCGCGCCGGCGATAATCGCCACAATAATAACTGGATTCACGTAAACATCTCCTCTTTCCATTGGTTCGGGTAGGTCATGACGTGCGCCACCCCTTGTTTGATTTCAATGATGATGACTTTCGTTCCTTGATCGAGTGGCGGTCCTTCAAATAAAACGGCTGATTTTGAAATCCGTCCGGATACGTCATCGACTAAAATTTCTCCATATCCGTCACTCGGGATCGATAAAATGACCGTTGCACTTCTTCCTTCTAGCATCTGCTCGGAAAAACCCAGCGACTGCTCGGCTTCGGCAAGCGGTACAAAAATGAACAAGTGCACTAAGGTCGTCAAAATAAGACTGATGAATCCACTGAGCAATAAGATCATCAATGAGCTCATGGCTGTTAAATGCTCAAGTCCGAATCCGAAAGCCGACGTTAAAATGACGAATGATAAAATCAACGTCGGATGAAAAATTTGATCGACGCCCGGAACCAGGTCCGAGAACACGACCGATAACAAAACGCCACATCCTGCTGCTGCCAGTGCATAGAGATACAACGTACTAACGTCCATCTTCTGTCACCTCGATAAAAGCACTCGAGCCATAAAGCTGATGATAAATCCGTTTGTATTCATGCCGGTTTTCTTCATACAGCAGGTGTGCCAGCTCACGCTCACGCGGACTGGTGTCTTCTTGCAAACGCCGTGCATACTTTTTCTGTGCCGCGTAATGACGCGCTAGCAAACTTTCGAGTGCTCCTTGACTTGGCGTGGCCGCGACAGGTTGACGTCGTTTTCTCATCTTCGTGCTCCTTTCCTGTTTAATCCGTTCAGTTTTATGTACGCTAGTTTTTGGAAATGGTTTCAAAAACCAATTTCCTTTTTCCATTTTTCATGCGGATAAACAAAAAAACCGAAGAGCAATGCTCCTCGGTTTTAATCCGTTTACTTTTTCCGTTTAACAATCAAAACATAGTAGATGACGAGTGCTGCACAATCAAGTGTCATGATAATCAACCCCATCGGTAAAGCCGAGTCCTCGCCCATGATTCCGACGAGTGGTGAAACGAGTGAACCGACGAGCATCGGCAAGAGACCGAGCAAAGCAGATGCGCTCCCTGCCGTCTTCCCGTAGTTTTGCATCGCAAGTGTAAAACCAAGCGTTGAAATCAGACCGACGCTCGACACAACGAAGAAAAGTGGAATCATGACAAAAATCAAGGCATCGGATAAGGTCAAGCCGAGGAACAACAAGATGCTTGCCGTCGCAACAATCATTAAGGCAATCCGCATCAATTTCTCACTATCGACGCGACCGGCGAGTCGTCCTGCGATTTGAGCCGCGATGATGATTCCAATCCCGTTCAAGCCGAACAGGAAACTAAACTGTTGCGGACTCGCACCGTAAATGTTTTGTAAAACGAACGGCGAACCGGAGATATAGGCGAACATCGCACCCATGACGAACGCTTGTGCAAAGGCGTAACCGATGAACACGCGGTCCGTCAATAAACGACCAAACGTCCGAACCGTCGTCGCGAGATTCCCTTCGACCCGGTGATGCACCGGCAGTGTTTCCGGTAACCGGAAAGCAACGGCAAGCAGCATCATCGTACTTAAGATGGCCAGTAAATAAAACACCACATGCCAATCACCGAAACGTAAAATTTGTCCACCGATGACTGGTGCTAAAATCGGAGCCGTCCCGTTAACAAGAGATAAAGCAGCAAAGAACTTCGTCAATTCCGGTCCTTCAAACAAATCACGAACGATCGCGCGCGAAATGACGATGCCGGAAGCACCAGCCGCCCCTTGCACAAAACGAAGTGCAATCAACACTTCGATCGTCGGAGCAAACGCACATGCAAGCGAGGCGAGGAGATAGGCGACGAGTGCGAGCATTAAGGGACGTTTCCGTCCACGGACATCGCTAAGCGGTCCGACAATCAATTGACCGAGCGCCATGCCAAGCATACATGCCGTCAAACTCAATTGAATCATCGACGCACTCGCCCCGAATGAACGGGACATGTCGGGGAAAGCAGGTAAATACATGTCGATCGAGAGCGGACCGAGTGCTGCCAATGAGCCTAAAATTAAAATCAAGGTAAGTCGTTTCGTTTTCACGAGTGAAACATCTGCCATCCGATTTCCTCCTTAAGTCGTTACGTAATCCAAGTCGTGCAAGACATAGGCGAGGAAAAAGACGACAGATGGATTTTCGTAAGCCGTCTGGACTTTCTTCAGTTGCGCCCGGTAGCCTGTCTCATATTCCACTCCGTTCAACTTGCGTTCCATATTCATTTTAATCAACGCATCGAGCTTATCGACGACATCTACCATCTGTCCTTCATACGTATCATCTTTCGCTTCGACGAGAAAACGATAAAATTCTGTTCGCATCACGTCAGGTAATAATCCAATCAACGCCTCCCCTTCTGCCCGTTCATAGGCCTCAAAGGCAGCTGCCGTGACCGGCGTCGCATGTTTGACCGGTCCGAGGACGTCCCCTGTCGTCCCTTCGACTAAATCGTGACAGAGCAAACGCGAAACGACTTCAGCCGTATCGATCGTAACCCCGTACTTTTTCGACTCGATCAGACCGTTGAACAAGCCGAGGGAAGCCGCCCGAAACGCATGTGTCGCGTCATTGTCATCAATCGTATTGAAGCGCCCTTTCCAGCGTCGAATCGTATCCATCATCAATGCATTGTCAATGAAATGTGCCATCTCGTCTTCGGCAAAGACGGATGTCGTCAAGCGACGGATGGCATATAACGGGTGTTCGAGTAAATAGTTTTTCAGTTCAAGCGTTTTTGCTTCAAAGAACGGTGACGCCGTCATCCGTGCTTCCCGTCTTGCGAACAACATCGCGTCGAACGTATCGATCGCTTTAACGATTTGCCCTTCAATCGTGTCATCTTCGGCATGGACGAGATAGTCTGTAAATTCTGTTTGAAGCGATTTCGACAGTAAAGCGACGAGTTTCTCACTCGCCTGTTGCTCCATCGCCTGAATGTGATCATGAAGTGTCGGCTCTTTTTTCGTCCGGTGTTTGATTGGACCGGTGATCACTTCGTTCATATCGTGAAACAGTGCCTTTCCTAATAAGCGGAGGCGATCGATTTCAACGGGTTGCTGCTCTTGTTCGATATAGCTCGCCATTAAACTAAATAGAGCGACGCGAAAACTATGACTTGCGGCGTTGTCTTGAAAACGCGGAGCATACTCATCCCAACGTGGTACGTTCTGCATCCGTGTCAGCATTCGAATAAAGTTACCGTTTTGCATGAAATCTCCCCCAAAATCAAAAAGGACAGAGGAGTTGTGACCCTGTCCAATTTTTGTATTATTTTTCTTCTTTGACACCACTTCTAAACCAGCCGATGACAAGAATCAGTCCGAGAACGACCCAGAAAATCGTCTGCCAGAGCGTGCTTTCCGGAAACTCGTGCGGTAAGACATGAATGGTCGGGTGTGCAAGCGTCATGATGACGAGCTTAACCCCGACCCAAGCGACGAGCCAAAATGCTGCTTCTTCAATCCCTGGTCGTTTTTGGAGTAAAACAACGAACCAGCTTGCGAAATATCGCATGATGACAAGTCCGATGATCCCACTGAAGAAGACGACCCAAAATTGTCCCGTGTTCAGTCCACCAATCATCCCGCCGACCATCGGTAATGTCGTCGCCATGGCAACGGCCGCGAGTGTCGAATCGACGGCAAACGCTAAATCAGATAATTCGACCTTGACGACCGTCCACCAAAAATTCGGCGATTCTTTTTTGGATGCCATCGCATCCGGTATTTGATGTTTGTTTGATCGTGCCTCGACGATTCCTTTAAAGGCGACATAAAAGAGGTACGCTGCACCAAGTGCCTGTAACTCCCAAACAGTCGCTAAGTACGACGCAAAGAAAATCGCGATGAAACGAAGGACGAGTGCCCCGATTAGTCCGTAAAACAACGCTTTTTTTCGTTGATCGTCCGGTAAAGGACGAACGAGTACCGCCATGACCATCGCATTATCAGCCGACAGCAATCCTTGTAAGATGATCAGGACGAGCCCGACCGTCGCATACTGCGTAATTAATCCAATATCCATAAAAACGAATCCCCTTTTTGTTCACTAGGTTCATTATAATCTTTGTACCTGTAAAAGAAAAAGACGGAAGCTTGAACCTTGTGTTTCTATCTTCCCCCTTTTTTCGGAGTTCACACTAAAAAAGACCCTCCAGTCGGAGAGCCTTTCGCTTAAAGATGTTGATCCACTTTTTTCTCAGCATCTGGATTTGGTTTTGTTTTCGGTGAAGAGAACCAACCCCAAACTGCGAGACCGACCATGACCGTCCAGAAGAACGCTTGCCATGGCGTACTGTGAGCAAAGCCTTCCGGTAACTTCATCGCTTCAAAGATTGTTCCTTCAATCGATGCGTGATATTTCGGATGCTCAAGGGCAAGAACGGCGAGCTTGACTCCGACCCAAGCGACGATTGCGAATGCCGCTGTTTCAAGTCCAGGACGTTCTGCGAGTAGTCTGACGAAGACGCGCGCTGCGAAACGCATCAAGACGACACCCATCAAACCACCTGTCAGGATGACGACGAAATGTCCGGCATTCAATCCACCAATTTCATTTGTCCCCCAGTCAGGTAATGCGACGGCGAGTGCGACCGCTGCAAGAATCGAATCGACGGCGAATGCAAGATCGGCGAATTCAATTTTAGCGACTGTTTTCCAAAACTCCGCTTTTGAGACGGGCTCATCCGATTTCGGTTCTTGATCGAGCTCACTGTCTGCCCCATGGTTTTCACCGAGCCGTCGTGCCTTGACCGTTTTATAAATATGCCGTAACCCCATGATAAGCAGGTATGCTGCACCAAGTGCTTGAATCTGCCAAATATCAACGAGGAACGAAATCGCGAACAATGCCGCGAAGCGGAGGACGAACGCTCCTGCCAAACCATAAAATAAAGCTTTTTTCTGTTGTTCGCCTGGTAAGTGTTTTACCATGACGGCGAGGACGAGTGCATTATCTGCTGAAAGTAGTCCTTCGAGTGCGATTAAAACGACGACTACCCAGGCATATTGTAGTACTAACTGCCAATCCATCTACTTCATTCCTTCCTATCTTATAAGTTTCACAAAGGCATTAACTAAAAAAAGATTTACGCGTTCATATGAACATATACTATCCGATTCAGTACAGACTTGCAAGTGTCCCTTATGATGAGTTTAGCAAACTGTTGATTCTGAGCCTTGCTAGTTTCGTTTTGCTAGCAGTTCATGATAAAATTCATATCAACAGTTCAACATAGTGCAAACACATTTGCGGAATCATCAGAGTTGCTCGTCTCTAGCATTCCTGTCATGTTATTACTATTGATAAAATACAAAAGGACAAAGGGGCCAATTGAAATGTCTACCTACCCGATTACACTACCAACAAAAGAAGAGCGTCATAAGCTTTTCGGTTCTGTTCCCCCTGTTAAAGGAACAAAACCTACTGAAAAAGATAAAATGGTTGATCTTCAAAATACACCAAAGAATTTCTTGTTTGCACTTGATGCAGTCGGTATTTCAAACGTCAAACATCCTGTCGTCATCCAAGATGGTGACAAAACGCAGGCCACTGTCGCGACGTTCGAGCTTTCGACATCACTCGTTCAAGACCGTAAAGGCATCAACATGAGTCGCTTAACGGAGCAACTCGATCAGTACCATCAAGAAGGATGGGTCGTCACGAACGAATCACTGATTCAGTTCGCGCGCGATTTAGCCGAGCGGATGGAGCAGTCTGAAGGTCAATTAACGATTCGCTACCCATGGTTCTTCACGCGTAAAGCACCGGCAACTGGACTCAGCGGTCTGATGAATGCCGAAGTCTGGCAAACGGTCAGTGTCGATACGGAAACGAATGAAGCAACGTTGACGGTCGGGTTAACGATCAATGTCACGACACTCTGCCCATGTTCAAAAGAAATCAGTGAGTACAGTGCCCATAATCAACGTGGTTACGTCACGATGGAAGCATCGCTTCGTGACGAGGCAGATGACTTTGACTGGAAACAAGAATTACTGGATGCGGCTGAATCAAATGCATCAGCACCACTTCACCCGGTCCTCAAACGTCCGGATGAAAAACGTGTTACGGAGATGGCTTACGAAAACCCACGCTTCGTCGAAGATATGGTCCGCTTAATCGCGGCTGATCTCTACGAAATGGATGCGATCGCAACGTTCTTCGTCGAATGCCGAAACGAAGAAACCATTCACCAACACGATGCCATCGCTCGAATCACGTTCGATAAAGACGCACAATAAGTCTTATACCACCCTCGCCCTAGATGACCTCTTCGTTGTCTAGGGCGTTTTTTCATTAACCGGATGCACTTTTTTGAAACGCCTGGAAGCAATGAAGAAATCGGCATGACTTGAAACAATATTAAAAATGAGAGGAAGGACCTAGTAACGGTCCATCCTCTCATTTTGTTTTTTTTACTCGTTTCGGAGCAATAAGTCCGTCGCCCGAACGGTTCCCCATGGCGAAACATCAGCTTTGACTTCTAATTTTTCCGCATCCTCATACCCTTTTCCTGTACCTTGTTCGACATAATATTGAGTCAGCTGAGAAATCGTCACGTATTCATCGTAATACTCACCAGCAACCGAACCGAAAAAGCGGTCATTCGAGATTTTATCAATTCTTGCATATCCATCTTCCTCCGTTATAAACGTAACGTAGACAAGTCCTTGTTTGACAGAAGCATCCGGTTTTAAATCTGGATACTGCAACACGACGTACTCCCCGTAAATCGGATCAAATGGATCAAACGGCTCTGCCCGGAAGCGATAACTCTCTCCGAACCACGAAATCGCATAAAAACTGAGTACGACAAGCAAAACAATCAGTGTCTGAATAAACGCAAACCCGTACTTTTTCATGCCGACTGACCTCCTTCACGACGTCGTTGCATCCACCAGAGCACACCGGCAATCAAGAACACGAGTAAGGCCCCGCCTAGGAAAAAGAGTGACATATTCAGACGATTCCAAGCATAAATGAAGTAAACCGTCAGTTGAACGGTAATGAAATAAACGAACGGAATCAGTAAGCGATGACCGGTTCGTTCTCGCTCAATCAAATAAACGAATGCCATCACTTCAACTAAAATCGCCATCAAGATCGCTTGTTCCTCGAACCATAAGAGTCCGACCAAACCGAGCGGGACGATGAAAAGGAGCGGACGGTAACGTACATAAATCAAACTTCCGACCGCCGCTGCGGCAAGTACAAGTAAAATCGCTTCGACGAGCGAAATCGGAGCAGTTGTCGTTTCTGCGCGGACAGATAGATAGACCAGTGAGTTAATGGCTGCCGTGACTAAATAGAGCGCGTAGAGGAGCAGGCGCTTTTGCTCCTCCCGAACAAGTAACAGTAATGGAACGAGGAAAAATAAAGTCCAAATCGGCCAAAGAATACCTTCGTAGGAAACGAGGAAAAACAATTCCAACCCTGCGAAGTAGAGGAGCAACCAGCTAAAAATCAGTGATGGAAACGTTTGACTGAAATAGAACCAGGCTACGGATATCAGAATCAAACAAACAAATGATGTCCAGTCTAGAAACGTAGCGTACTCGCTCCCGAAGCTGCCGATTCCCGTAAAAATATTCAATCCCGCCAAAAAAGCGACGACAGCGTAGGCAGCGTGACGCCAAACGAAAAAATGACCGAGTGCCATAAGAAAGATTACCCAGGCAATGAATGAGCTTTCAAGCGACATATGAAAACTTTGGACCGTGACAATCAATGCACCGAGCAACGCGAGAATCCCGAGTATCCGGAACGCCACCGGATTCCAAATCGTCCGGCGTTCGGAAATATCAGCTAGCACATAACAACTGATCATGATGACAAGAACGAGTCCGATTTTGACCAATGCCGGAATGACTTGCCAATTGGCCGCTAAAAAACTGAGTAAGGCCAAGCCGACAAACGTCAAGCCGACAATCAACAGTAAGGGCGTCCGCTTTTTGACTTGGTGTTTGTGTTCGTACGCTTCAATCCGATCGACGGTTTCTGCATCAAGCAATCCTGCTTCCTGCCATTCTTTCAACTTTGTCAATCGCGCCATCTTTCCACCTCCTAGGACTCAACATTACACTTATATTTTTCCCGTTTTCCTATCGCTTCAAGCAAATTCACAATAAAAAAAGCGACTACGTCCAGCTCAGTTTCGCTGACGTAGTCGCCTTCTTCTGGTTTAAACGCGGAATTGCGTCACCATTTCTTGTAATTCTTCTGCCATATCCAACAATGCTTTCGCGGATTGCGAAATTTCTTCCATCGAACCGAGCTGTTCTTCCGTCGTCGTCGCAACACGTTCGGATGCTGTCGAATTCTCATCCGCAATATGAGCGATTTCCGTTGCCGAAGCCGACACTTCTTGGACGTTCGCCGCGATTTCTTCGACCGTCGCTGTGACATCTTCGATTCGTGGCGTCATCTCTTGTGTCCGTAACATAATTTTCTTGAAACGTTCCGCTGAATCTTCTGTCGTCTCAAGTCCGGCTTTCGTATGATGCGATACTTCTTTCATCAAGGAAACCGACCGTTCTGTTTCCTGCTTGATGTTTGTAATCAGGCCCGAAATTTGTTTTGTCGACTCTTGTGACTGTTCGGCTAGCTTCCGAACTTCACTCGCGACGACCGCAAATCCTTTGCCATTTTCGCCGGCCCGTGCTGCTTCGATCGCTGCATTCAAGGCAAGCAAGTTCGTTTGGGCTGCAATCCCGTTGATGACATCGACAATCTTTCCGATTTCGTTTGAGCGATGAGCCAAGGATTGAATGACTTCACCGAAGTTTTCGACCGATGCATCAATCGCTTTCATCTGTGTCACATTTTTCCCGACCGCAATCGTTCCGTCTTCTGCTTCGAGTGCTGTTGCCCGTGATAGCTCGGAGACGTTCGTCGAACTCTCTGCGATTCGCATGACACCTGACGTAATCGCTTGGAGTGATACAGCATTTCCTTCGAGTTGACGTTTCGAGTGGTCAGCACCTGCTGCCATCTGTTGGACGGAACCTGCGATTTGCTCGGAAGCTGCTGTCGTTTGCGCTGCGTTCGCCATCAATTCTTCTGAAGACGCCGCAACTTGCCCAATCGATTGATCGAGGTTCGTCACGATCGACCGGAGTGATGTGACCATGACATTAAAACTTTGGGCCACCTGACCGATTTCGTCATTGGATTCGACGATGACTTGCTCCGTCAAATCACCTTCTTTAATCCGATCGGCACTTTCCGTCAAACGACTTAACGGACGGAGGATCGAACGGAGAATAAAGTAGAGTAAGACAGCTGCTAACAAGAACGTTCCAGCGATAACGGCAACTGTTGTCCAAAGAATGCCCGATGTTTCATTTGCAATTTCTTTATCGTACAGTGTTCCGGCGACTTTCCATCCCGTCAGACTGTTCGTCATATAGTCCATTTTCTTTCCTTGATTCTCAAACTCATAAGAAAACTGACCATTTTTTCCGGCATAAAGGGATGTGACCCAGTCTCCAGATGCCTTTTCTCCAGCCTTCTTCGTCGGATGTGTGACGAAATTCTTATCGGAGTCGAGAATCGTGACATAACCTTCTTGACCGATTTTAACTTTTTTAGCAATTTCAGAAATTCGATCGACATCCACGTCGACAGCAATGACGCCACGTCCATTCCCACCTGTTTGTGAAAGGGTGACCATCATCTTCCCTGAAGCTGCGTCGACGTATGGATCAGTAATGACGACTTTCCCACCGGCGTCCTCCGCCGCCTGATACCACGGACGTTCTCGTGGATCATAGTCATCTTCAAATGACTGCTCCGGATAGATAGTCATATCACCTTCCGTCGTCGCGTAATAAATATTTGCCGCTTGCGGATGTATATCGAGATATTCCATCATCTTTTCTTTCAATGCTAAATTTTGTTTCCCTTTTTGATAGAGGATTCCATCAATCCGGTCCGCAAAGAACGCGACATCTCGTCGTACGGGATCAATGATATTGGTGATTTCATCGTTCATCCGGTCAACACCGGCATGTGCTGATTGCAGGATTTGATCTGTGATTTTCTGTTTCGCTTGATTGTATGCAACAAAACCAATCAATAACGATGGAATCAATAATAAGAGTAAAGATGTAATAATTAGTTTCTGCTTGATGCTAATCGTTCGTTTTTTTGTCTGTTCCATACATGACTCCTCTTCCCGATATGTAAACTCATTGTTCTAATCTATATATCGGTCAGAACGTGTCATTTTTCACAACTAAATGAAAAAGAAGGTAATCCATTTTCATGAATTACCTTCTTGGACTACCTATAAAGTGATGCGGAATAACTTCGCGAACAGAACGTTTGAGAAAAGAACACTATCGCTTTACGCTTCTTGATCGCCCTTCCAGTTCATCATCCCGCCTTCGACGTTGACGATGTCGTAGCCATACTGTTCGAGGAAACGTCCGACGTTCTCGCTGCGTCCACCTGCTTTGCAAATCAGGTAGTATGTTTCACCTTCTTGCAGCTCTGTATAGCGTTCACCGATTTCAGACATTGGTAAAAAACGGACGTTCGGGATATGACCCGCGTCATATTCATCCTGCTCGCGCACGTCCACGACGTGGAGTACTTCACCGGCTTCAAGCTTTTCTTGTAACTCATCGACATGGATTGTTTTCATCGTAAGTTCCTCCTCTTGTTTCATCTTTGTTCAGTGTAGCAAAACTGACGTCGAAACAGAACAAAAGAGACCGGCCGAAGCCGGTCTCCCTGATTCATTCCCCTGATGCCCGGTCGAACGAGCGTCGTGTCTGTTTATGCATCCCCCGCGCATAGTAGACCGCAATCAAAATCACATACCAGAGTGGTCCAACAATCAGTGCGATGCGTGTACTCGCATCAAACGCCATCAAGACGATGACGCCAGCTAGCGCGAGCAAAGCGATGTAGTTCGCGACCGGGAAGAACGGAACAGCAAATTCTGCCGTACCATAGACTTTCCGAGCCCGCATTTGCGAAATCAAAATCATCGCCCATGTCCAGACGGCTCCGAACGTCGCGATACTCGTCACGATCGCAAAAACGTTTTCCGGTAAGAAGTAGTTTAAGGCGACGCCGACGAGCAGCGCGATTCCTGAAAGAATCGTTGCGATTGCTGGGACTCCGTTCTTCGAAATCTTCGCGAACCGTTTTGGTGCTTCTTCATTTTGTGCCAGGTTCATCATCATCCGTGCCGTCGAGAAAATACCCGAGTTACATGACGACAATGCCGCTGTCAGGACAACGAAGTTGATAATGCCGGCAGCTGCCGGAATGCCCAGTTGATCAAATAGTAAGACAAATGGGCTACTGTTATTTTGTCCGACTTGATCCCATGGATAAATCGACAAGATGACGAATAGCGCACCGATGTAGAAAATCAAGATCCGTAAAAAGACGTTGTTGACTGCCTTACGAATCGTTTTCTTCGGATTTTTAGCTTCCCCAGCTGTGACCCCAATCACTTCAATGCCTAAGAACGCAAACATGACCATTTGCATCGCCAGCAGGACTCCCCCGAATCCGTTTGGCAAAAATCCACCATGCGACCAAAGATTAGAAATCCCGACCGGTGTACCCCCGTTGCCAAGTCCGACGACAATCGTCAATGTCCCAAGAATAATCATCGCAACAATCGCGACAATCTTAATCAAGGCGAACCAAAATTCGAATTCGCCATAAAATTTGACGGCAATGAAATTAATGCTCGTCATAAGTAGTAATGCTGCAAGCGCCCAAATCCAGCGTTCCGACTGCGGGAACCATTCCTGCATATAAATTCCGACTGCTGTGATTTCTGCCATACATGTAAAAATCCACAGAAGCCAATAATTCCACCCGGTCAAAAATCCAGCGAGTGGACTGACATATTTCCGGGCGTATTCAGCAAAGCTTCCCGCCACCGGTTCACGTACCGCGAGCTCCCCAAGTGCCCGCATGATGATGAAGATGATGATACCGCCGATTAAATAACCAATCAGAATCCCTGGTCCTGCCAACTGAATGGCTTTTGCCGAGCCTAGGAAAAGTCCAACGCCGATTGCCGCCCCCAGCGACATCAACGTAATATGACGCTCTTCCAGTCCCCGATTTAGCTCTGTCTGTTGCTTCATTTGTACGACGTCCTTCCTGTCTCTCTATCGTTCTTAGCAGTTCCCCAAACCGCTACGTTGTCAGTATAAAGAAGAGGTGTCTGATTTGTAAACGTTTTCAAGTGAGATTTACCACTTTCTTCCCATACTCGAAATATTCTGATTTGTGTAACGTTCTCTCATCACAAAAAAGAGACCTCCATCCGAAGATGCAGGTCTGCTCGTAACACAATCGTTCTACTATTTACTCAGCTTTTGCGAATTGTTCGTCTTCTGTACGCTGCTTGCGATCAGCCAAACGGAACAAACCATTGAGAAGCAATGCCGTCAACGAACCGGCGACAATCGGACTATCCGTCAAGACGCGGATTTGTTCCGGTAAACCGGACACGATCGCCGGGTTCATACTGATGCCGAGTCCGACGCCAAGCGATAAGGCGACTGTCAAGACGTGGTCGTTTTTTGCGAAGTCGACGCGAGACAGAATCCGAATTCCGCTTGCTGCAACCGTCCCAAACATGATGAGCATTGCCCCACCAAGCACTGGTTTCGGAATCAGTGTCGTAAAGGTGGCGACTTTCGGCAAGAAACCGAGAATCACTAAAAACAACCCGGCAAAGATGATGACTTTTCGTGTTTTGACGCCCGTCAGTTGAACAAGCCCGACATTTTGACTGTAGGTCGTGTATGGAAAACTGTTGAAAATCCCGCCGATGATTGTCGCAGCACCCTCTGCCCGGTAACCGCGTGCTAAGTCTTGCTTCGAGAGTTTTTTATCCGTGATTTCACCAAGCGTCAAGAAGACGCCTGTCGATTCAACCATTGAGACGAGACCAACGAGCGTCATCGTCAAAATCGCCGTGATATTAAACGTCGGTGCACCAAAGTAAAACGGTGTAATCATTTGGAACCACGAGGCGTCAGCAACTGGACTAAAATCAATCATCCCCATGCCGAATGCGACAAGTGTTCCGATGAGCACCGCAATCAAGACAGCCGCTGCCTTCGAAAAAACGGTGCCGTAACGATTTAAAATCAAGATTAAAGCAATCGTTAATCCGGCGAGACCGAGGTATCGGAAGTCACCAAAATCTTTAACGCCTTGTCCGCCACCGATATCATTGATGGCCGCCGGAATGAGTGATATTCCGATAATCGTCACGACGGATCCGAGCACGACCGGTGGAAATAAAATCGCAATCCGGCTAAAGAGTCCGGAAATCAATAAAATGATGATGCCGCTTGCGATTAATGCGCCGTAAATCGCCGTGATGCCCTGCAGGCTACCGATCGCAATCATCGGTCCGACTGCCGTAAACGTACATCCGAGCACGACCGGCAGTCCGACACCGGTATACTTCGTGACGAAGACTTGGAGTAACGTCGCGATTCCACACATGAATAGGTCAATCGCGACAAGATACGCGAGGCCTTCTCCGGATAGTCCGATTGCACTGCCGACGATCAACGGAACGATGGCTGCTCCTGTATACATGGCAAGGACATGTTGGAGTCCGAGCCCTGCCGCTTTAAAATTCGATAAGGATTTCATACGTTCACCGAGCGGACGAACGTCGCTTTCCCGTTCTCTAATTTTTCAATTCGCGCGAGCGATTCAACACGGAATCCTGCATCAAGTAACTTCTCTCGCCCCGGTTGGAATGATTTTTCGATCACGATTCCGATACCGACGACTTCTGCTCCTGCCTGCTCGACTAATTTAGCAAGACCGAACGCCGCTTCCCCGTTCGCTAAAAAGTCATCGATGATCAGCACACGTTCACCTTGCTGTAAGTATTTTTCAGCGACCGTGATCGTACTCGTCTGCTGTTTCGTAAACGAGTAGACTTCTGCTGAAATCGTTCCTTCGTTTAACGTCAGCGACTTCGTTTTTCGTGCATAGACCATCGGTACACCGAGACGAAGCGCCGTCATCATCGCCGGTGCGATTCCACCTGCTTCAATCGTTAAAATCCGCGTAATGCCTGCGTCTTGAAACCGATGCATGAATTCATAAGCAATTTCCCACATCAATGTCGGATCGACTTGATGGTTAAGGAATGCATCGACTTTCAAGACTTGATCGGACAGGACGATTCCTTCTTTGTTAATCATTTCTTCTAAACGTTTCATAGCTGAGTTCTCCTTTATTGACGAAAAAAAACGTACAGCGCTACCCCCGGGGGCAGCCACTGTACGCCAAAAAAGAGAGCAGTAACTCACCACCCGTAGTCGGATCGTTACGGCGATCCGGTAGAGACTCGTGGGCCAATTCCCACTATTATACGAGCGTTGCTATACGTTTATGATTCGTGCATGATGTGTTTCATTTTACGATGTTCTCTGAAAAAGTAAAGACTTTTCCGTTTTATGCGTTTGCTTCAACTGCTTGAGCTGCCGTGATGATCGCAAGTTTGTAGACATCTTCTTCGTTACATCCACGTGAAAGATCGTTGACCGGTTTGTTGAGACCTTGGAGAATCGGTCCGATCGCTTCGAATCCACCAAGACGTTGTGCGATTTTGTAGCCGATGTTTCCTGACTCAAGGCTTGGGAAGATGAAGACGTTGGCTTGACCGGCAACATCTGATTCTGGTGCTTTTGATTTTGCGACGCTCGGGACGAACGCTGCATCAAATTGTAATTCTCCATCGATTGCAAGTTCAGGCGCACGTTCTTTTGCGAGACGTGTTGCTTCGACGACGCGTTCTGTTTCAGGTGATTTTGCTGAACCTTTTGTCGAGAAGCTGAGCAATGCCACTTTCGGCTCGATGCCGAATGTTTTTGCTGTTTTTGCTGATGCGATTGCATTTTCTGCTAAGTCGTTTGCGTCAGGTGCGATATTGATTGCGCAGTCAGCGAAGACATACTGCTCATCATCACGAACCATGATGAAGACACCCGATGTTTTCTTATAGCCTTCTTGCATTTTGATGATTTGAAGTGCCGGACGGACTGTATCGCCAGTCGCGTGCATCGCACCCGAGACGAGACCTGCTGCTTTACCTGTATGCACGAGCATCGTTCCGAATGTGTTGACGTCCTTTAAGATGACTTCACGTGCTTGTTCTTCTGTCGCTTTTCCTTTACGGCGCTCGACGAATGAAGCAACAAGTTCTTCCATCGCATCGTACGAAGCCGGGTCGATTGTTTCAAGATCCGTTACGTCGATTCCGTTCGCCGACGCCGTCTCTTCAATCTTCACGCGTGGTCCGATAACGACTGGTGTGACGAGACCATCTTTTTTCAGGCGGACAGCAGCACCAAGAACACGTGCGTCGATTCCTTCTGGGAAAACGATTGATGGTTGGTGTGCTTTTACTTTTGTCTCAAGCATTTCGAATAATTGCATGATTTTCTCTCCTTTTATGTCAATCAAGTGTCGGTTTCTATTCCTTATACATTCCATCGTTCATTATACACAGTTCTGTTTCGTTATTAAAACAATTTGCAAAAAACTTCTTTTACCCATTACACGGAGCGATTTTTTATCACTATTACAGTTATTTCTAGGAATAGTACAGAAGGCGCTTAACGCGTTTTAGCACACCCTTTTACTTCATACCCCGATTCGTGTTACTTCATGTCTCTATCCCTAATGAGAGACGGTTGTTTTGTTGCGATGAACCGTCCGATCTATGATAAGATTAGCAATGGAGAATGTACTTTTCATTATAGATTTCAGGAGGTTTTTTCATGGAACATCGAACATCAGAACCAACTGCTACACAGCAAGCCGCCGAAACTCTCGACGGTTGGTATACATTACATGATTTCCGCCGGATTGACTGGTCGCGCTTAAAACAAGTCGAAACAACTGTCCGGACGAAAATGATCAACGAATTCCAAACGTTCTTAGCTGAGCTCGGACAAGTCGAAGAACAAAAAGAAGGCAGTCATGCCCTCTATACGATCATCGGTCAAAAAGCAGATCTCGTTTTGATGGTCCTTCGTCCGACAATGGAAGACATCCAAGCCGTCGAAGTGAAGATGCAAAAACTCGACTTATATGACTATCTCATCCCGACGTATTCATATGTCTCCGTCGTCGAACTCGGCACATACCGTGGATCTGGCGAAGGGAACCCGTATGAGAACCCGTATGTACGCGACCGTCTCTATCCAATCTTGCCAAAATCGAAGCACATCTGTTTCTATCCGATGAGTAAATCTCGTCGCGATGGCGATAACTGGTACACGCTTTCGATGGAGAAACGGAAAGAGCTCATGTACCGTCATGGTATGATCGGGCGGAGCTACGCTGGGAAGATTCAACAGATTATCGGTGGATCAACTGGCTTTGACGATTGGGAATGGGGCGTCACCTTGTTCGCGAATGATATCCTCCAGTTCAAAAAAATCGTCTATGAAATGCGTTTTGACGAAGTGAGTGCAAAATACGGTGAATTCGGTGAGTTCTTCATCGGCAACCGTCTTGAGTCAAGCGAGCTCGAAACACATTTCGCGCTTTAATATGCTAAAAGACGTTTCATAGAAAAACCCTATGGGAATATACTCTTTGCGGCCATAAAAGATGTACGTTTTATACGTTAAGGAGGAATGATCATGGGGAATGCTATGAACCGGTCAACGCGATCGCGTGAGTTGCAATTCGCTGTGCTTTCAAAAGAGCTAAAGCCAGTCGCACAACGTGTACTGGATCGCTATGAGCAAGCATTATCGAAGTTAAATAAAACACAACCAATAAAGCATTGAGGCAGTTGCTTCAATCGTAATCGGTCAAGAGGCAGTGATGTCTCTTGACCGTTTTTTTTATTTCGATGGCGTAATCGTCGTAAAAAGACAAAAAAAAGAGAGTGGATATACATCCACTCCCAGTGTGTAGACAAACTTTGAACATGCGATATCGGGAGGCAAAACCCTGCTCGTTTTCCGTGAGGATCAAGGAGCAACGGCTTGCGCCTCGCCCGAGGAAAGCAACGAAAAAAGACGCTTTCAACTCCCGCTAGCACGTTGTCTACATCCTAAGAGAGTGGCTATAAAATCCACTCCCTTACTTTCGTTTAACGACCAACTTTTCAAGTCAGTCGACGGATCATAATCCCTTATACGCACCAATCGCAACAAAAATCCATGCTGCGATGAACAGAACGCCGCCAATCGGTGTGATTGCACCGAGTTTTGTAATCCCTGTCAGCGCCATGACATATAAGCTGCCGGAGAAGAAAACGATTCCGGCGAGCATCAACCAACCTGCAAGCGAAAATTGTGAAATCGAAACTTTCAGTAACATGCCACCGAGTGCCAAAATCCCAAGTGAGTGCACCATCTGATAGAGGACACCCGTCTGCCAGTTCGCAAGCATCCGCTCAGATAACATATCTTTTAGCGCATGCGCTCCGAACGCACCGAGTGCGACCGCTACCATCATCGACAAAGAACCAATCATGATTAATACTTTCATTTTCATTCTCCCCCTAAACGTCGTGCCGGTAAATTCCATTCATAATAATAAGATAGCATACGTAAAATCGTAATGAGTCCCAGTAATGTGAACAAATGCAGAGGATTCGTCAGTTGGAACCGATCGATGACGAGCGCGGCCATGACGGCCCACATCGCATAGATTTCCTTATGCAGGACAAGCGGTTTGCGTCCGGCGAGTAAATCCCGGATGACACCACCGCCGACACCCGTTAAAACAGCTGCTGAAATCGTTGCTGAAAGAGGTAAGCCTTTTGCAGATGCCATGAGTGCACCCTGGATCGCAAATGCGGATAAACCGAGTGCATCGGCGAGCACGCCCCACCGTGACCAATGTGGTAAAAATAATTGTGGTAAAACAAAGATTAATAATGCGACTAAAATCGCGATCAAGAACAATCCGCCTTGCGACCAAAGTGCCGAGACGGGTACACCAATCAACAAGTTCCGGATTGCACCGCCTCCGAACGCCGTAATCAATGCCAATAACCAAACCCCAAACAAATCATATTTTTCTTCCATCGCGACGATCGCGCCACTCATCGCAAATGCGACCGTTCCGATGATATTTAATAAGTCCCAGGACATGCACACATTTCACCTTTCCACATTGAAATTCCATTACTTACTATACTCTCTTTTTGCGTCGCGTCCACCTTATTTTTACGATTCTTTTTTCAGCCGTTTGTAAGTGACGTTTTTAGGTAAAGTAACCTATACTGAAACAAACTGTACAGGAAGCTAGGTGACCGTATGAAACGTTGGGCGCTCTACCGGATTTTCGTCATCGTGACGATGTTCGCTCGTTATATTTGGACTATCTATCGATTCACCCGGAAAAACCGACCAGGTACGAATACTGAAGAATTCGAGCGCATCATGATCACGATTGCGCGTGATTATAAGAAGAAAGCACTGCGTCTCGAAGGACTCCTGATTAAACTCGGGCAGTTTTTATCGATTCGTGCCGACTTATTCCCACCAACCGTTTTAATGGAGTTAACTGAACTCGTCGATAAGGTCCCAACGAGCAAACTCGGGGAATCTCGAAAAATCATCGAGGAAGACTGGGGCATGCCGATCGAAGACGTCGTCGATAATATCAGTCCTCGCCCCATCGCATCTGCTTCAATCGGAGAAGTATATAGTGCGACACTCAAATCGAACGGGCGAAAAGTCGCAATCAAAGTCCAGCGTCCTAACATCGAACGAATCATTAAAACGGATTTCCGCGCGATGCGTCTCGTCATCGCGATGCTTCGACGGACGTCACTCAATAAATCGACTGATCTCCAAAGTCTTTATCGCCAAATGGTCTTCGTCATCGGAGATGAACTGAATTATCGGACCGAATTAAAAAATGGTCTCTACTTTAAAAAGATGTATGAAACGAACCCTGTCATCTACATTCCAGACTATTATGAAGAACACTGTACGAATCGCGTCTTGATGATGGAGTGGATTGACGGTACACGGATCACGGACCTCGAGTTTTTAGCAGAACATCAAATCGATCGTGACGAACTCGCGCGTAACCTCTTCCTGAATGCGGGTGAACAGTTGCTGTTCGGCGGGAAATTTCATGCCGATCCCCACCCGGGCAACGTCCTCGTCCAGGCAGACGGAAAAATCGTTCTGCTCGACTTCGGGATGATTGGTGCGACGACCCCGGACGACATGCGGGCGATTCAAGGAATCTTACAGTCGTTCGTCACACTCGATTACGATGCAATCGTCGACGGTCTGGAAGACTTACGTTTCTTATTACCGAACGCCAACAAACAAAATATCCGTCAAGCGATTGAAAAAGCCGTCAACTTTTACCTTGAAAGCGATATGGAGAACGTCGATACGAAATTAATTGAAAAAGTACTGTCTGATATTGAATTACTCGTTCGGAATGAACCGATTCAATTACCGGCCGAGTTTGCCTTTTTCGGTCGTGCCGCTTCAACGATCCTGGGTATCCTGCAAATCCTCTCACCAAAAATCAACTTGCTTGAACTTGCTAAACCGATGGTCCGCCGTTGGCTGGACGAAGAAGGGAAAAATCAGAATCGTTACTTACAGATTGCAGGGTCTTACGGCGCACGTCTTCTCGCCTTTCCTCGCCTAGTCAATGATGCCCTCAGTGAACCAACACGCTGGCGGTTGTTCGAACAGCAAAAATTCTCACGCGTCGCGAATATGGAATCGCTTAAAATTCGTCAGTGGACCAGTTCACTCGTCGGAATCGTCAGCTTACCTGTCAGTTACGGTGGCTATTTCTTAAGTCAGTATGACTTGATGGGGATTTCCTTAACGATTGCTGTCGTCGCCCTCTGGAACGCTCGACGAATCGGACGACACATCGTCCGCATCGCTGACGAACCCTTTAAATAATAATTTTCACGTCCCATTCGTGGGGCGTTTTTTATTTTAAGATAATATTCGTTAGCCATTAGAGGTTTTTCGGCGGGATTCCCGGGGTACATCTTCAAGTAGATAGAACAAATGGAAGAGGTGAATCACTTGATTGATATTTTAATTGCCATCGTTCCTGCATTGATGTGGGGGACGTTGCCTCTCGTCGTTTCAAAAATCGGCGGTTCAACAGAACAACAAATTATCGGGACAACACTCGGTGCGTTAGCATTCGCCCTCGTGACGTTCTTATTTATCAGTCCAGAACTGTCGATGACGGCCTGGATTGCCGGTCTTTTCTCCGGTGCTTTTTGGGCACTTGGTCAAATGAACCAATTTGCTGCTTTTAAACAAATGGGTGTTTCGAAAACGATGCCGATTTCGACCGGGATGCAACTCGTCGGAACATCCTTGTTTGGCGTCCTCGCTTTTGGTGAATGGTCAAATACATCCGCACTTATTCTTGGAATTAGCGCTTTAGTACTGATTGTCGCCGGTGCTGCTTTTACATCGTATAAAGAAGATAAGAGCAAGAAGGATGAAAACATCGGAAAAGGATTGCTTCTACTCGTCATCTCGACGATTGGTTATGTCGGCTATGTCGTCATCGCCCGTTGGTTCAACATCAATGGTTGGGAAGCCGTTTTACCACAAGCAATCGGGATGGTCGTCAGCGCCATTTTACTTTCATTACGCAAAGGGAATTTGTTTGCGAAACAGACGTTCACAAATGGCCTTGCCGGTATCATGTGGGCTGTCGGGAATATTGCCCTATTGCTCGCAACGGCACGTGTCGGCGTCGCAACAAGCTTTTCGTTATCACAAACCGGTGTCGTCATCTCGACAATCGGCGGCGTTCTGTTCTTGAAAGAAGCTAAAACGAAAAAAGAAATGACGTTCGTTATCATCGGCTGTACTCTCGTCGTAGCGGGCGGTATCATGATCGGGTTTACAAAACAATAATCTAAAAGGGAGTCGATTTTCATGTATAATAGTCTAAACGGAAAAGTAGCTATCGTCACAGGCGGTTCAATGGGAATTGGCGAAGCCGTCGTCCGCCGTTACGCGGAAGAAGGTACAAAGGTCGTCATCAACTATCGGAGCCACCCGGAAGAAGCGGATCAGATTGCTGAAGACATCAAGCAAGCCGGTGGAGAAGCCATTACGATTCAAGCTGACGTATCGAAAGAGGACGACATGATTCGTCTTGTTAAAGAAACAGTTGACCACTTTGGTCGACTCGATATCTTCGTCAACAATGCCGGTGTCGAAATGCCATCACCGTCGCACGAAATGTCCCTCGAAGACTGGCAAAAAGTCATCGATGTCAACTTAACCGGTTCATTCCTCGGCGCACGTGAAGCCTTGAAATACTTTGTCGAGAACGACATTAAAGGGAACATCATCAATATGTCGAGCGTTCACGAAATCATTCCATGGCCAACATTTGTTCACTATGCGGCAAGTAAAGGCGGCGTCAAACTGATGACGCAGACGCTCGCGATGGAGTACGCACCAAAAGGCATTCGAATCAATGCGATTGGGCCGGGAGCGATCAACACACCAATCAATGCAGAGAAATTTGAAGACCCGGAACAACGTAAAGAAGTCGAAAGCATGATTCCAATGGGGAACATCGGGAAGCCTGAAGAAATTTCCGCTGTCGCTGCATGGCTTGCTTCTGACGAATCCAGTTACGTGACCGGCATCACACTATTTGCAGACGGTGGCATGTCACTTTATCCATCATTCCAAGCAGGACGCGGTTAATTCCGCTTTCCTGCTTTTTTAAAAGGAGAGGATCACACTATGGCCAACTTTTTCTCACTAATGAGGCGTGGTAACAAATCTGCTTTAGCTGCCGCTATCGTCAATACGATTATTGCCATTATTAAATTCATCGCTTATATCTTAACCGGTAACATCGCCATGTTCGCAGAAATGATGCATACGATCGGTGACGCTGCCAATCAAATGTTCGTTTATGTCGGATCTGCGTTAAGTAAAAAAGCACCAACAAAACGATTCCCGAATGGATTCGGTCGACTCGTCAATCTCGTCCTGCTCGCAGCAATTATCGTCGTCGCCATTTTAGCGTATGAGACGATCCGTGAAGGCGTGTTGCATATTCTACATGCTCCAGGAGAAGAAACAAGCGGACTGTGGATCATCTTAACAGCGCTTGGAATCGGCGTTGTCCTTGAAATGGGTGTCTTTTATAAAGCGATGATTGAAATCGCTCATGAAACCGGTCTGAAATCGCGTGGATTCACGCTCGTTCGCGAAAGTTTCTCGAAGCTTGGACAAGCAAAACCAGCGACGCGACTCGTCTTTATGGAAGACTTAGTTGCGACACTAGGTGGTCTCATCGCCATTATCGCCGTCCTCATTTCGCACTATACATCGTTTTATCAAGCAGAAGGGATTGCTTCTGTTTTAATCGGATTGATGATGTTTTACGTCGTCTATAACGTCTTCATTCAAAATGCAGCCGGTGCGCTCGGTGAAACTGATGAAGTCTTGACGGCAAAAATCGCAGAGATTTTACTCCGTGATAAAGATGTCCGTGATATCGAAAAACTTGAAGTCATCAAAGAGGGCGATCATTTCCACGTTGATCTTGAAATCGAAGTCGACCGTGGCATGACAATCGCGCAAGCCGATGACATCAAAGACCGTCTCGAACTGCAAATCCGGATTTTAAAAGGCGTGACCGACGTCACGATTGCCTTTGATGAGGATGATCAAATTCCGCATTATAAACCCTTCCCGCCTTCAGAATAAGAGGGAGTAACCACAAACAGTGGGCACCTGTTAGGGTGTCTCAGACTGTAGACAACGTGCTATCGGGAGATACGCGTGCTTCCCTCGGGCGAGGCGGACATGCAGACCGTTTAGAAAACGCCGATGATTCCATGAAAAACGGGATCATCGGCGTTTCGTGCGTACAGGACGGAACCGTCCGTCATGAGTTTGAGTTTGAAGCGCCTTTAACATCGGCCCCTTCAGACAATAAAGGACAAACTCTCATGGGGCGTGCATCATTAATTCGCAGCGCGTCGAAAACCCGCTTGTTTCGCTTCCTGTTCGCTACAGAACATTTCCTCTGGCTTGACGTCCTCGTATGAACGACCGCCTCTGACATGATAAATCTTGTTCCCTTGCCGGTTGATATTTCCTTTGATGTCTTCACACTGACCTTTTGCCGAAGAAGTCGATTCCTTCGTCAAGACCGTTTCGTCAAATCCACGATTCGTCGCATAGCCTTCCGTTTCCCAAATGCCTTTTTTCGCTGCTTTTGCTTCTTGTTCAATGTCTTCGAACGTTTTGACATACCGCGTATCCGGTTCGTACACATAGGCGACACGCGCAAGCCCTTGACGTAACAGCTCTTGATTAACCATCTTGCCATCAATCCAGACGTACGCTAGGAGACGACCGTAACGATCCGCCTTTGAGTGATCTCGCTCGATGACGATTTTGCTCCCTTTCGGTAAGAGGTCTTTCGTAAAGCTTGAAGCTTCCGGTCCGAACGGTTGAACCGGTTTTTCCGGGTTTACCGTTTCTGGCGTATCGATTAACAAAAAACGGACGTCTTCAATCTTCCCATCCGGTAACCGGACTTTAATTGTATCCCCGTCGACGACCCGCTCGACGGTCACTTGTGTGGCCTTTGTATCATCCGGTTGTGCGATACCGAACTTCGTTTCTGTTTCCGGATCTGCCTCTAAGGCACAGCCTGTACTGAATACTAGTCCGACTAGCATCAATGCCTTCATCCAAAACTTCATCATGCTCCTCCTTTTTGTTAGTGAGCCCGTCCATTCAAAAAACGCCGACCTTGCTTGCGTCGGCGCTTCGCTACATGTATTAATTGATGGAACACTCCGTCGTACAGCTCATCGGAATGACGCGATTTTTCGCGACTCGGTCATAGAGTGGTGCTCCGATTCGTAAAACAATCGCTAACGAGACCATTGGAGAGGCAGGTAAAAGGACTGGCAAGGTTTTCGTCAACAGACGAATTCCTTCGATTCCCGGGTACCGGACCCCTCGCTCGGTTTCGACATGCATCCGTTCGAGCAATCGCGGTTGTTGTTCCACCGGCATCCGTCGCGCATCGGAAAACGTCAACTGCTGAAAACAATCAATCCGTTCAAGCAGCCGTTTCGATTTTTGACAGAGTGGACAGAGACCATCGTAGTAGACGATTAACTGTTTCATTCTGCAGACAAGACTTTTTCGACATCCGTCCGGTTCGAATACAGTGTGTAGAAGGCTTCAGCGACATTCGCCGGATCGAGCGCCGTCCCCCGCTTCACTTCTCCTGCAATCGTGACCGTCCCGACGTAAACGTTATTTTCTTTTAGCGTGTCATGCAGCATGTGTGTCAATTGACGGACACCCGCTTTTCCAATCGATAGTCCGGGTAATGATTTAATCGCATGAATTCCAGCCCCGCCACCTGTGATTAAGATGGCGCCGTCTTTTCGTTCCACCATATCCGGTGCGACGAGCTGCGCAGCATCGAGTGCCCCGAGGACGTCGATTTCAAATTCTTTCGTGATTTGTTCTGCTGAGGCGTCGAGAACCGATGACTGATGCAGAATCGATGCATTGTAGACAAGGACGTCGACTTGTCCGTATTGTTCCTTCGTCCATTCGACAAGGGATGCGATATCCGTTCGGCGTGATGCGTCACACTCGACACCGACTGCTTCGACCCCATGCTCTTTCAATTCCGTGACGACAGCAGCAAGTGTGTCTTGCGTTCGCGCTGCACAAACGATTTGGAAGCCTTCTTTCCCGAATCGTTTACTGATTTCGACACCATTTCCTGGACCTGCTCCAATGATGATTGCTGTTTTCATACTGTTTCCCCCTCTGGCTTGTCTGTCTTTTCTATTCCCAAAAAGTTACGTATCTAGTCAAAAATCAAGCAATGACGGACCTTTTTGTTCATCTTCTTGTGCAACGCCCATGAAGCGTGCGAGCATCGGATCGACGTCCGGTTTTGCTGCCGGAGCTGTCTGTGAACGCACGACGTTTGCTGCCGGTGTGCCCGGTTGCTCAAGCAACAGCTCACAGTATGCTTTCATTGTCGCCAGTTGTTCGACTTGCGCCGTACCGCTCGTCTGCTCGATTTTTGCCATCGTCTGCCGCATTTTTTCAATGACATGTTGTTCTGAAATCATCTTCTTCACCTCACTTGTGCTAAATTGAAGGGACTAACCGAAAAGGAAGTGTCCTTATGATTCGTACTGCTTTAGTTGGATTTGGTCTTGCTGGAGAACACCTGCATGCCCCCTATATTACATCGCCCGATTATCAGCTCATTGCTGTTCAGTCGAGTCGTCCGGATGCAGTTGCAAAAAGCTACCCAAACGTGCCTGTATATCCATCGCTCGAAACATTACTCGCCGAGGAAACGATCGATCTCGTCGTTATCGCGACACCGAATTCTGAGCATTATCCTCTCGCACGCCTTGCGTTAGAGGCAGACTGCCATGTTCTCGTCGAAAAACCGTTTACCGTGACGCTCGCTGAAGCAGAACGATTAACTGAACTGTCTCGTCAACAAAATCGCTTACTGACAGTCTATCATAATCGTCGTTACAAAAAAGACTTCGAAACGCTACTGGAACTCGTCCGGACCGATCAGCTCGGCGACGTTCAGACGTTCGAAGCCCATTATGACCGCTACCGTCCGACCGTCCGTGAACGCTGGCGGGAACAGGACGTACCCGGTGCCGGACTCTTGTACGATTTAGGATCGCATTTAATCGATCAGGCTCTGACTTTATTCGGAGAACGACCGGATCGTGTCTTTTGTGACCAAACGATTCAGCGGATCGACGGTCCGGTTGACGATTATACGCACCTCATTCTCGCCTTCGGAACACGGCGTGCGATTCTTCACATCGGTTCGCTCGTTCCGATGTCTGGACGTTCTTTGAGCGTGCACGGAACGAAAGCAAGTTACTTCGTTGACATGGTCGATACGGAGAATGCGACCTATACATTCGGCCTTCCGGAACAACCACCTGAAGAACGCCCTTTCTTAAAGCCGGCTTCTACGTATTACACGGATCTTGCACGGGCAATCCGAAATGAAATTCCGCTCGTCGTGACGACAGAGCAAGCGTTATTTGTCATGAAAATCATTGATTATGCTCAAAAGAGTGCAAAAGAGGGTACATGGATATCAGTAGAGTAATTCAATCCAATTCATAATGAACAGGGGGAACTATTCATGTTTTCAAGTACAGAACGCACGGCATGGTTAGAAGAGATGGGACAAGAACTGCTCGATGTATTAGTCATCGGGGGCGGAATCACGGGCGCCGGGATTTTGCTCGACGCACAAAGCCGCGGTATGCGTACCGGTCTAATCGAAATGCAAGACTTTGCTGAAGGCACATCAAGTCGCTCAACGAAACTCGTTCACGGGGGACTGCGTTACCTCAAACAATTCGAAATCAAGCTCGTCGCAGAAGTCGGAAAAGAGCGGGAAATCGTGTATGAGAATGCGCCCCACGTCACGACACCGGAATGGATGATGTTACCGCTCGTCGAAGGGGGAACATTCGGAAGTTTTTCAACTTCTATCGGTTTACGTGTCTACGACCAACTCGCTGGTGTACGACGCAATGAACGCAGAACGATGTTATCAAAAGAAGAAACACTCGGTTATGAACCACTCCTCCGCTCAGAACACCTCGTCGGTGGCGGGCGTTACGTGGAATACAAAACGGATGATGCCCGCTTGACGATGGAGGTCCTAAAATCCGCTATCAGTTATGGGGGACGTCCCGTCAACTATACGAAAGCAGAATCACTCGTCTATCATAACGGGAAAGCTGTCGGCGTCGAAGTCCGTGACCTCTTAACAGACCGGACGTATACGATTCGGGCGAAAAAAATCATCAATGCGACGGGTCCATGGGTCGATGAATTACGGGAACAAGATGGTTCAAAATCTGGTAAGTCGCTCCATCTGACAAAAGGGATTCACCTTGTCATCGATCAAGCTGATTTCCCGCTCCGTCAAGCCGTTTATTTTGATGTCTCAGACGGACGGATGATCTTCGCGATTCCACGCGAAGGGAAAACCTACGTCGGAACAACCGACACGAACTATAAAGGTGACATTCTCGAGCCTGGTGTCACGGAAGAAGACCGCGACTATATCTTAAAAGCGACAAATGATATGTTCAATATCGAGCTTCGTCCGGAGCACGTCGAGTCGACGTGGTCTGGTCTCCGTCCATTGATTCATGAAGATGGCAAAGATCCGAGTGAACTGTCTCGTAAGGATGAAATCTTCATTTCGAAATCCGGCTTGATGTCGATTGCTGGTGGTAAACTAACCGGTTACCGGAAAATGGCGGAACGCATCATCAATATGGTCGCCGAACAATTCAAAAAAGAAGAAGACCGGATTTATCTTGAATCACGGACGCGTCATATCTTACTTGGCGGCGGACATAAAGATGGTAGTAAAGGATTTGCCCGCTACTTGAAAGAGCAACAACCGAAAGGAGAAGCCCTCGGTCTCTCGCCAGACGAGACGACATGGCTCATCCAACGCTACGGAACGAACGTCGAACGGGTGTATGAACTCATTCGTTCACGTGGCAGTGAAGCGGAACGTTACCAGTTACCACTTCACTGGTTCGGTGCACTGCTTTACGGACTCGAAGCCGAGCTCGTCATGCAACCCGGTGATTTCTTGAATCGCCGTGCGTCCGCCGTCTTCTTCGATTATCCAAATGCCGAGAAATATGCGGACGGCGTACTCGCTCTCATGCGTAGCGAACTCGGTTGGTCGGCTGAAGAAGAAGCAAAAGCCAATGAAAGCATCAAACGTGAGTTTGACGCTGTTCGTGTAAAAAGTTCAGTTCCCTCTTAAATTAAGAAATTAGCCTAAAAAAGGCAGGAGACGCCGAAGTTCAATTCGGTGTTTCCTGCCTTTTTCCGATTCCCAAAAGACCATTTTCTTATCGGTTCGTCATCCAGTTCAAAAACACGTGGAAGTCTAGCTTCGTTCTTTCCGCATAGGCGTTTGACCAGCGTTGAATTTGCTGAAGGAAAACTTGCTCTGACTGTCCGATTGCTTCGATAATCGCGACATCCGCATGATGAGTGAGAACCGTCGCCTTAATTCCTGCATCCATATCGGCTCGCGCATGGATTTTCGCCGTAATCCGACCTTGAAGAGCTAATACATTTTCAAGATCATCCTGGCTTTTAATATGCTTTGCTTTTAATTTCTTTTTGTACGGAGAGCGCTCTCGAATGTAATACTCCTTTTGATGCATCGTCACGTATCCAAGGTGAGGATCTTCATGCGCTTGCATCGCTTTTTGAGACGCGATGACCCGTAATCCTTGATGGACGGTCTCGACATCTTCGCGGTAAACAGGAACGAATAAGGACGGCACAGCCGTTTGTGCTTGTTTCATCTCAAGGATGACGTCCGGCTCTTCCTTCCCTTCCCCATTGATCAAAATGTAATAGCGTTCCAGACCAATCGAGGCGGTTCCGCTATCCAGTTTGTGGACGATGTCCTTGATCGTATAAAACGCGTCGTCTCTTCGATCGTTCTCATCGACTGATGCAATGTAATCCGGCCAGATCGCTTCGATTGCTGCGTACGTCTCTTTTTCGACACGCTTCATATCCGGTAGATCAAGAAACTTCCGGTGTCCATCAATCACAGTAGTTCGTTCACCAAGCAAGTCTGCTTTCTTCTTTTCAGCTTTTTTAATTAATTTTCGAATCGGTCCTTTCGTATTCTTGACCGTAAAACAGATGTCACTCGGATTTTTACCATTCGCGTATTCATGAAGGTCGTGTAAGTAGTTTTCAATGTAGGCTTTAATTGCCGGTTCCGCATCATAAGCGACCTCGTCTGCAAATAGACGGACCGAAACGGCCATCCGGATGACATCGTAAAGATAGGATCCGAGATACCCTTCATCAAAGTCATTAACGTCATAAATGATTTCACCCTTCGCATTTCCATGAACACCGAAGTTCTCAAAGTGGAGATCGCCTTGAATCCATGTCGGTGTCTCAACCGGTGTGTCGAACCCTAATGGAATACGGGTCAAATCATAGTAAAACAGATGGGAACTGCCGCGGAAAAACAGAAACGGACTTTGGCTCATCTTGTCATACTTTTTCCGTCGAGCCGTTTCATCGAGTCCTCGCACTTTATCATCATAAAAATCCAATACTTTGGCAATCGTCATCTGTCGAATGTCATCATAAACTGCTGTAAACAAAACATGACCTCCTTTCGATTCTAAAAAAGGCAGCCAAAACGAATTCGTTTTGCTGCCTTACGATTTGACTTACTCGAAGTGTTTTTTATATTCCCCATATCCGGCAGAGTCAAGCTCTTCTACCGGAATAAATCGAAGAGCAGCGGAATTGATGCAGTAACGCAGACCACCGAGCTCTTTTGGACCATCATCAAAGATATGACCGAGGTGACTATCGGCATCAGCTGAACGAACTTCTGTCCGCGTCATGCCGTGCGTCGTATCAAGATTTACTTCCATCTTGTCTTCTGCGATCGGCTTCGCGAAACTCGGCCATCCACAACTTGAGTTGAACTTGTCTTTTGACGTGAAGAGTGGCGTTCCATCGACGATATCGACATACAGTCCCGGACGTTCTTCATCCCAGTATTCATTTCGGAAAGCCGGTTCTGTCCCGCTCTCCTGTGTCACTTTATACTGGATGGGTGTTAAGCGTTGTTTCAATTCCTGTTCCTTACCGTGATCTTTCCAAGCTTCTTTGACGAACTTGGCACGACCCGATCCGACACTATACATTTGATAGCGGAACGGATTCTTTTTGTAGTAGTCCTGATGGTATTCTTCCGCTGGCCAAAATGGTGCTGCCGGACGGATGTCGACGGCAACCGGTTTTGAAAAACGACCAGAAGCATCAAGAGCTGCCTTTGATTGTTCCGCCGCTTGCTTTTGCGCTTCATCAACATAAAAAATAGCGGGTTCGTACGATTGACCTCGGTCATTAAACTGACCGCCACCGTCCGTTGGATCAATTTGACGCCAAAATACTTCAAGTAATTCTTCATATGTGATGACAGACGGATCATACGTCACCTCGACTGCTTCGAGATGTCCCGTCGTCTCAGAACAAACTTCTTTATAGGTCGGGTTTTCTGTATGACCACCGGTGTAGCCGGAAATCACCTGGTCGACACCATCATACTTATGAAACGGTTTGACCATACACCAGAAACAACCACCTGCAAATATTGCTTTTGCCATCTATCTTCCCCTCCTCTTTCTATCTCTCTAGTCTACTGCTTTTTAAAGCATGCCCCTACTATCTTGCTCACTCAATCTTCTGGATTTGCCTTCAGGCGTCGCATGACAAAATAAATCGCTGCAAAAACTAAAATCAACCCGCCGAGCGAATACCAAATGTTGTTCATACGATAAATCATTTGATAAATCGCTAATGTAATCAATAAAATCGCAATCGGGATGAATGCCCGTTTAAAGTGGTACCAGTAGTTCACGATGCTCGCCTCCGTTTTTCTTTAATCTTAATCGATTTGAGCCGTCAACTGTGAACTTATTCCGCTCGTTTGTACTCTTCCTCGAGATAAGTCGTATACCGCGCATGCCACGACTTCAAGGCAAAGCGCCAGAGGAAGACCGTCCCGACAAGCAAGACAAGCGTGATTGGCCAGAACCAGCCTGAAACGATACCATCCGGATAGGCGAGTCCTATTTTCGAGAAGAGGACATACATCAAGATGATACTCGACACGAGTAAGACCGAGACAGGCATCGCATATTTCCACGGCGTCATCCCCGTCGTACGTACCGGTCGACGACGATTCACCTGCATAACAGGACGATATTTTCCCATGAACCACATGAACAGCACTTCGATCACCAATAAAATACCATAGCCATGGATAAAGCTGATTCCGTGATCGATTCCGAACAACTGTCTGAGTCCGAAAACAAAGAAGTAATAGGCAATGACATGAAAAACAATGACGATTTTGGCAGCAATCGGTGGAATCGTCCGCACGAGCATTCCCATCATGACGATGACGAGAATCGGAATGTTGAAAAATCCTGTGAACTGACGAATCAACGTCCAAAGACCGTCTGGTGCATACATTAAGAATGGAGCGACGACAAATGAAATCAAGGCAACGATCGTTCCGAAGATTTTACTGACACGGATCAACTGCCGATCGGTCGCTTCTTTCGCAAAGACCGGGCGATAAATGTCGAGTACGAACAACGTCGCGATACTATTTAAGAGTGAGTTGAATGAACTAAAGACTGCTCCCAGCAAGACGGCCAAGAAAAATCCCATCAATGAGACAGGGAGCAACTCCGTGATTAATTTCGGATAGGCCAAATCTCCACTCGCTAGATTATCTCCATACAAATGGTACGCAATCACACCCGGAATCAACATGAATACCGGGACGAGTAGTTTCAGGAAGCCTGTCATCAAGACACCCTTTTGTCCCTCTTTTAAGTCCTTTGCTCCAAGCACGCGCTGAATCACATATTGATTGAGTGACCAATAGAAGAGATTCGCAAACAAAATCCCTGTAAAAATCGAAAAGAACGGAACGGCGTCGGTTGACGACCCAATCGCATTCAATTTTTCAGGGTGTGTCGTTGCGAGACGCTTCATCCCGTCGACCATATTCCCGTCCCCGAGTGCAAAAAAACCAAGAATCGGAACGAGGAAACCGATGATGACAAGGCCGACTCCATTTAATGTATCGGAGACGGCGACCGCACGTAGTCCTCCGAAAATTGCATAGAGGGCCCCGATGATCCCGACAACCCAAATGACGAGCCACAGCGACTGCGTATAACTCAATCCAAATAACTCCGGTACGTTAAACAGTTGTAAGACGGCAATCCCGCCGGAGTAAAGCATTGATGGGATCGTCACGCACATGTAGCCAAGTAAGAATAAGAGCACCGTCATCCGCCGGACCGTTTCATCATAGCGCTGACTTAAAAATTCAGGTAACGTCGAAATCCCCATCCCCAAAAACTTAGGCAACAGGTAGATCGCCATGATGATGGCAGCAAACCCTGCCGTGACTTCCCACGCCATGCTCGACATATTCCCCATGAACGACTGACCGTTCAAACCAATCAGTTGTTCTGCCGAAAGGTTGGTCAGAAGCAAGGAACCGGCAATAAAGATTCCGCTTAGTCCACGTCCTGCCAAAAAATATTCGTCAACTCCCTGTTCCTTTCCTCGTGTCATGCGATAGGACACATAAGCAACGAGTGCCATGAAGAACGCGGCCGAACCCAGTGTCAAAATCAATTCATATGTACTCATTTCACACTTCCTCCATCCCGATTGTTTTAGTAGATTTACTGTAAAGAATTTATTCCTTATTCTTACTTTATTGAAACAATATTTTTAGATAAAAATAAAATTATTAAAAAGAAATAATCCAATTACGGATTGACATACTTGCAGGGACATATCATGGAAAGAAACTAAAAAAATCTTTCGGAAAACCACTCGGTTCTTTTATACACAAAAAACCCTCTCGCAAGTGAGAGGGTTTTTGTGTGTAGACAAACTATTAAGAAGCGTAAACATGCGATAACGAGAGACAATCCGTCACGATACTACCTAAAAAGCGTCATATTTCGTTGACTCCTAAGGGAAAAGTGCGTTTTCAACGCGACTTGCCAGAGGCAGGCAAGACCCTGCTCATTGTCCGTTAGGATCAAGGAGCAACGGCTTGCGCCTCGCCCGAGGAAAGCAACGAAAAAAGACGCTTGATCTCCCGATTCCCGATAACACTTTGCTTATAGTCTGACCTCTCGTAAGCGAGAGGGTCCTTTAGCTTATACTATTATTTTTTCGGATGTTTCGGAAACTCCATCTCATCATACCGGACAACCGATGTCCGGTGTTTGACTTTATGTCCGAGCCAGAAGACCAAGAATAACGGAATTCCGATATACGTTGCTGCAATCCCAACCCAGTCGATTTGATCAGCGAGGAACGCGGCATAGTTTTGCCCAACGATAACGAGGAAACACAGGCCAAATGCGAATAGCGGACCAAACGGGAACGCCGGTGCAACGTACGGTAAGTCACGTAACGCATGCCCTTGGGCGACGAAACCTTTTCGGAAACGGTAATGACTGATCGCGATCCCGAGCCACGCGATAAATCCTGTCATTCCGGAAGCATTCAGTAACCAAAGATAAACTTGTCCACCGAACATCGACGTCAAGAAACAAAGCGCACCAATCGCCCCTGTCGCGAGTAACGCATTCCGCGGCACACCGTTTTTTGAGACTTTTGCAAATAGTTTCGGTGCATCACCTTGTCGTGCCAGTGTGTAGAGCATCCGGGTTGAAGCATACATCCCGGAGTTCCCGGCAGACAAGACGGACGTCAAGATGACCGCATTCATCAATGCTGCTGCAAACACGAGTCCTGCTTTTTCGAAGACGAGTGTGAACGGACTGACGGCAACATCCGTAATATCATTTGAGACAAGGCTCGGACTTGTGTATGGAATCAACATTCCGATGACGAAGATCGCAAATACATAAAATAATAAAATGCGCCAAAACACCTGTTTAACTGCTTTCGGGACATTTTTTTCCGGATCTTCCGACTCGCCTGCTGCGATTCCGACGAGCTCCGTCCCTTGAAAGCTAAAACCTGCGACAAGAATGATACCGATGACAGCTGGAATCCCTCCGACAAACGGTGCATCACCTAAGCCAAAGTTTTTGAAGCCTGCTGGTGGCTCCGAAGTAAAGATACCAAAAATCATCGCGACTCCTACACCAAGAAACACGATGACCGTGACGACTTTAATCATCGCAAACCAGTACTCGGCTTCACCGAATCCTTTGACCGAAAAATAATTTAATCCAATCATTAAAAGTAAAAACAGCGCGCTAAAATAGACGCCCGGAATGTTCGGGAACCAGTAATGCATGACGATTTGTGCTGCGACGAGCTCGACGGCAATCGTGACGGCCCAGTTGTACCAGTAGTTCCATCCTAAGGCGAACCCGAATGAAGGGTCGACGAACTTCGTCCCGTACGTCGAGAACGATCCTGCGACCGGCATATAGGCGGCCATCTCCCCAAGGCTCGTCATCAAGAAGTAGACCATCAATCCGACGATTGTATAAGAAAGTAACGCACCGCCCGGTCCTGCCGCTGCAACAGAGGCACCTGACGCGATGAATAAACCGGTCCCAATCGCTCCGCCAATTGCAATCATCGACATATGCCGGGCTTGAAGCCCTCGTTGTAGCCCTTCTGCTGTGGAATCAAGGGGGTGTTGTTGCTGTTGTAAATTGTTCATGTCTGTCGCTTCTCTCTTTTTATAATTTTTGAGAGGGCGTAAAAAAGCGCCCTCACCTTCCAAGAGGAAGATGAGAACGCAACATATCGATGATGCGTCTCATTCTACCGTCGTGAAAGATAGCTCCCCATAAACCGCAAACGGTTTATGACAGTATTAGACCTGTTTGATCTAATCCCAATCGCTGACTTTCAAAGTAGTCTACGATTTCGGCAATTCTTCCTTTTGAGCTATTTCATCTGCCGCTTGACGACATCCGTAACCCGACTCATAAGAATCGCAACCTCCATCCCACTGGTTGAGTGAGAACTAATTAAGTTGATTTACTAATTCATTACTTCGACATAGTACATAATATGTTTCTTGTTTGTCAATTTATATTTTTGAATCCTACCGTGCTCATAGTAAAATTCCGATATTTTTAGTACACTAAATGGTAGAAGGTAGTACAGAAAGGATGTTGCTCAGATGGGACAAGAACAACATGACCAATTGACATATCGATTAGAAGAACAAATGCGCGTGATTCTCCGGACGTTGCGCCGTGAGTTGAATCAACTGTTTGAAGGTACTGCCACGCGAAGTGAATTCTTCATCTTACGTAGCTTATCTGAAAACGGCCCCCAGCGTCCGACATTACTCGCGGAACAGTTCGAACTTGCGACAAGTCAGGTCACCGCTTTGACAGATAAACTTTATAAGACCGGTTTTGTGACACGGACACGTTCGACGGAAGATCGTCGTTCAATCGTCCTTGCCTTGACTGACGAGGGAGAGGCCGCTTTTCGGAATCTCGAAGTCGTCCGTCGCAAATATCTTCAGGAGCGATTCGGCACTTTGTCTGAAGAGGAACTGAACGTGATGATCCATGTATTTGATAAAATCCTCGCGACAATGGATGAAGAAGTCGTCTCATCCAATTAATAAATTAAAAATCAAGAGAAGGACAGAGGTTTTATTCTGTTTTTCTTTTTTTATTCTAAACATTCAGACCTCCTATACCGTTAGTAGAACGAGTATACTCAAAGTATATAATTGGAAGTATACTGCAGGGGGAGTTGGGAGGATTTGTTGTCTATTATGAATAACTTCATCATAAATTTTTGTCTCTTATTCACGACGATCACGCTTTTATTTTTACCTTTTCGAAATCAACCAAGAATTACACCAAAATCAAAGCTTGAATCACGCCTTATTTTAGGTTGTGTAGCTGGTGCAATTGCTGTACTCCTCATGTTCAACAGCATTCAAATTGATATTGCCCGGATTGACTTACGTATCATTCCTGTCGCGATTGCCACATTATTTGGCGGATTGCCTAGTGCCTTCATCACGGGAGTCATGATTATCGGAACGCGTTTTTTAATTACACCTGCTGATCAAATCGAAGGAGCGATTCTCGCTTCCGTCATCATGGTTTTATTCATTTTGACAATTGGCATAGCACGCAGATTTTTACGTAATACATTGCTGACTTTTGAATTAATGATCGGAATCGGTATTCTCTATTCGTTACCAGCTATCTATGCACTGACAAACAGTTGGGAAACGTTTTTCAAAGTATCGGTTACGTACATTTTCTTTAATTTATTAGCCGGACTCGTCACCTATCGCTTATTAGCCGAACTGCGACGACATTTTGAAAATATCCAGTACCAGCAAAAACTTGCGATGACCGACGCCTTGACGGGTCTCGCTAATCGCCGACGTCTGGACGACTCCCTATCACTCGTCGGATCGGATGACGATGGATATTCACTTATCCTGATCGATATCGATTTCTTCAAACACGTTAACGATACATATGGTCATGATGCCGGCGACGATGTGTTGCGGCAACTCGGAACGACACTTGCCTCTATTGTACGTCCGGATGATTTAGTCGGTCGGTACGGTGGAGAAGAATTTTTGATCATTTTACCGAACACATCATTGAAGGATGCGAAAAAAATCTCTGAATTAGCGCGGACGACAGTCGCCCGTAACCTGTTCCCGACTGCACATGTACCTGATTTGAAGATTACGATTTCGTTAGGAATTGCCCATTCGGGTGGATCCCATACATCACTCGAAGCATTGCAACAAGCGGATAAAGCACTCTATGCTTCAAAAGAGCACGGACGTAACCAAAGTACGATTTATACGAAACAGCTGGAATTCCGTCAAGCGTAATCTAACGTTATATCCGACTAGCACAAAAAGTGCCATTCCCTCACATCGGAATGGCACTTTTTAGTTCATTTTTTAGACAGTCCCAAGGCCTGTCTGAGGAAAACCAATACTTTCAACTGTTCCGAAGACGATCATCTGACTGAGCTGATTTGCCATGTACTCGGAGGAATACGGACGATCATTTCGTAACCACGACATCAAGAGCCCGAGTTGACCACCAATGACGTAGTTCAGTAATAAATCCCGATCCACCGGAACAGAGACACTTGTCGTCTCCCGGAAAGCAAGACGGTAGTTTTCTTTTAACGTATCCAAGAAACGGGAGATGAACGTCTTGACTGTTCCTTGGAGCAGCATCGTCCGGTAAAAGCGCTCGTTTTGCTCAATGTGGATGAACAAACGTGCAAAGTAACGACTGACGCGTTCGACTGTCGGAGGCTCGGCCGATTGTTTTCCTGTAATCCGAATCGCTTCTGCGAGCAACGTCATGTGCTCCTCAACGATTTGATCCAGCAAATCGTATTTATCTTTATAGTGCGCATAGAAGGTCGAACGATTGACCTCAGCACCATCCGTCAACATTTTGACGGTGATCGTCGAAAAGGAATGGTGTTCAAGTAAATGAAATAGCTCTGTCGTAATACGTTCACGTGAACGTTTAGGACGTGGATCGCACGACTGATTCATTTAAAATTCAGCTCCTTTTTACGTATTGTATCCGTTAACAAAGACTTTTCCAACATTTCGTCGGAAATTGTTGGTTGTTTGTTTGTTATGCACCCATATAATTAACTGTATTAACTACTCCTCCCCAGAGGAGTCTTTTTTATGAGACCGCACTGGGGCGATCAGCTAGTAACAGAAAGGATGCAACTTACTCATGAACATGAAGAAATTATTAATCATCAATATTTTAACGCTCGTCGTTTTAATTGGTGGTGGTGCGATCGGTTATTATTACTACGATCAAGCAACAAGTTACGTCAAAACAGAAAATGCCAAAATCGACGGTAAGATGATTACAATTGCTAGTCCTGGCGCTGGAAAACTCACTGACTGGACGGCAAAAACAGGACAGACACTCGATAACGGGGCGACACTTGGTCACGTCATGATAGCACAAACTGGTCAAAAACCGGTTGATGCGTCAATCGAAATGCCAGCAAAAGCAACCGTCGTTCAGTCGATGGCGACAGAGAACGGCTTTGTTGGTGCCGGTACGCCGCTCGCTTACGGATTTAACTTAAATGAATTATGGGTCACAGCAAACGTCGAAGAAACAGAAATCGATGAAGTCAAAGTCGGTCAAGCCGTCGATGTCTATGTCGATAGCTATCCTGATACAACACTTTCGGGTGAAGTCGAACAAATCGGGATGACAACAGCAGGCACGTTCTCGATAATGCCGTCATCGAACGGAAACGCAAACTATACAAAAGTCGCGCAAGTGATTCCCGTGAAGGTATCGCTCTCACAAGAAAAATCACTCGACATTCGCCCTGGTATGAATGTGACCGTCCGCATTCATAAGGATTAAGGAGGGACGCTTATGTCTACGACCTTCCTCTTTGGATACATTGTGTTCATGCTTGTCACGTTCCTTGCAGTCAATTTGATTGCACGCCGGGCACGGCAACCGCGGGTAGCTGGCGCAGGAGGTCCGGCGCTTGATGAAACATTGATTGAAGCAGAAGCGGTTGGCGCGATTCCAGCCGCCCCTGCTCCGCAAGCGCAAGCGACGATTTCAACGGAAAACATCAGTATCCCGAAAGTCATCACTGTCCTGTTAATTGGAATGTTCATCGCGATTTTGAATCAGACATTAATCAACGTCGCTCTTCCTGTCTTGATCAACGACTTCAACGTCACGACGTCGACAGCACAGTGGTTGACGACCGGGTTCATGCTTGTCAACGGAATCTTGATTCCAATCAGTGCGTTCCTCATGCGAAGCTATACGTTTCGCCGCTTGTTTCTTGTCTCGATGACGTTGTTCTTCTTCGGATCGATCATTTGTTCGATGGCGATGAACTTCCCGGTCATGATGATCGGACGTGTGGTCCAAGCAGCCGGAGCCGGTGTCTTGATGCCGCTCGGTACGAACGTCTTCATGACATTGTTTCCACCCCATAAACGGGGAGCTGCGATGGGCATGCTCGGGATTGCGATGATTCTTGCACCGGCGATCGGACCAACGATCACAGGATATGTCATTCAAAACTACGATTGGCACGTCATGTTCTATGCAATGGCCTTCTTTG
This sequence comes from Exiguobacterium sp. N4-1P, assembly GCF_002214325.1. Lineage (NCBI taxonomy): Bacteria > Bacillati > Bacillota > Bacilli > Caryophanales > Exiguobacterium > Exiguobacterium sp. N4-1P. The sequence goes on along the minus strand of NZ_CP022236.1, from coordinate 167,613 downwards.
GTCTCTTAACACTTTTACTTGGATTTGCCTGGTTCAAACTCGTCCAACCGTTATCAAAACCAAAGTTCGATGCTCTCGGTGTTGTCTTTAGTACGATCGGGTTTGGTAGTCTCTTATACGGATTCAGTGAAGCCGGAAACGACGGTTGGGACAGCCCTGTCGTCATCAGTACGATTGTCATCGGGCTACTTGGTATTGCCGCCTTCGCTTTGCGTGAGCTTGCGATGGACGACCCGATGCTTAACATCCGTGTCCTAAAAGTACCGGAATTTTCATTCACCCTCTTCATTAACGTCATCGTCACGATGGCCTTGTTCGGCGGGATGTTGCTGCTGCCGATTTACTTGCAGAGCATCCGTGGTTTTTCACCCGTCGACTCAGGTCTCTTATTACTGCCTGGTTCATTGATCATGGGAATCACCGGTCCTTTCGCCGGTCGACTGTTCGACCGGTTCGGCATTCGACCGCTTGCCATCTTCGGTCTGACGTTGATGACGTACGGAACATGGGAATTGACGCAACTTGATTTGAACACGTCTTACTATTCCATCATGGGCATCTATATGCTCCGGTCCTTCGGGATGGCGTTCATCATGATGCCGATTATGACAGCTGGCATGAACGCTCTGCCGATGAAGATGATTCCTCACGGAAACGCGACACAAAATACATTACGCCAAGTCGCTGGATCAATCGGGACGGCCATCCTCGTCACGGTCATGACCCGTCAAACGACAGCTCATCTCGCGGACGATGCCAACCAGTTTACGACACTTGACCCAACACTCTCGCAACACCTTGGTGAGCTCGGACAACAGCTTGGTAGTCCACAAGCCGCATCCGTTAGCTGGTTGACGCAATTGACGAAACAAGCGACGATCAATGGAATTACAGATGCCTTTTGGGTGGCGACTGTCTTGTCTGCTCTTGCACTCGTATTGTCATTCTTCCTTCATGGAAAAAAAGAACCGAATTTAGATTAACGTGTCTTATCCAGCCAGTTGACGGCACATCGTCAGCTGGCTTTTTAATCGTTCACCTTTGCACTTCTTCTCTAATATCGCTACACTAGGTTCATTGAGTTCATATCAAAAGGAGATGCTTTATGGTTGCCTTCCTTCAATTTTACGCGTTCATTTTCGCCTGTTGCTTCGCGTGGCAGGTCGGACGACCATCTCTTTCCTGGTCGCAAAAAATCTCGCGTGCGTTTTTAACGAGTATCAACAGTCTCTTCGTCTTTTTCCGTGCTTCGGTCTCGATTTTCTTACTCGTCGGTCCGTTAGTGCTTGTCTCGTACTATGTCTTTCCGAACCTCTTACAGTTCGAAGGTGGTCTCGCAATCGTCATCAGCGTGCTCGTGATTGGTCTAATTGATCGGCTCGTCAGCCTCGTCATCTTACCGCTTATCCGCTCGTTTTTCTTGAAGCGTAAACGCATCATGCCGCAGTTGTTTGAAGCAACTTTTTATACGTTGTCCATGACGGTCTTGCTTTACATTAACTTGACGGCTGTTCCGGGTGTCGAACTCGGACTTGCGATTCCGATTTTCTTTGGTTTCACAATTTATTTTGCACATTATTTAATGGCATTACTGCGATTACGCCAAGTCAAAAAGAAACTCGCTACGACAGCAAGCAAAAAACAATAACCACGTGAAACGAACGATGACTTCCATTGAATTCTAGTCACCGTTCGTTTTATTTTTCGGATTACCATTGACAATGATAATCGTTATCATTTATATTTTAAGAGTACTTAGGTCAGGAGATGATAGTGATGAATGCACGACAACTCATTTTAGAACGACGTTCGGTTCGTTCCTACACCGATCAACCTGTTCCATCCGAAATGATTGAAGAAATCTTAGAAGCAGCAATTTATGCACCGAATCATAAGTTACGCGAACCATGGCGTTTTGTTCTCGCGATTGGTGAAGGACAAGTCCGGTATGTCGAACAATTGATGGAGCTCCTTGAAGCACGTGGTCAATTCGATCAAAAAACGGATGAGCAACGTCTTTCATTTAAAGAAAAAATAAGTGAAGTCCCGGTGTTCTTGACGGTCCTTTATCACGTTCAAGGAACAGACGATCAACAGACAGAAGATTTACTTGCGACTGCTGCGATGATTCAAAACATCCAACTGCTTGCATCGGAACTTGGTTTAGGAAGCTGCTGGAAAAGCGGGAAACATTGGTTTACAGACGAATATGCGACACTCGTCGGTGCCCATGATGAAGAACGTGTCGCCGGTGTCATCCAACTCGGTTGGCCTGCGATGATTCCACCACTAAAAAAACGGACACCTGCCCGCGAAAAGTTAACGCACTTTTAAGGAGTGCGCATCCTGCGAGCTACCCCTGCTCGCACCAATCAAGCCCCATTTATAGAGTCATAAGCGATTATTTTGCAACTTCCTCCCCAAACGAAGTTGATCAAATAATCGCTTTTTCTTCTGCACGCTTCCCTCATTCCTGTCAGAAAACGGATTAAAAAAACCCGGATGATTCTCACTTTTTTTTAAAAGCAGAATCGTCCGGGTTTCTCTATATACTGTGTGATGTCCTTCAAGATGATCGTATTTACACGATTGTCGTTTTTTCAGGTGACACTGCAGGCGACTGCACATGATCTAACAGATGATCCACGATGCGTTTTGTCGCTTGCCCATCTTGATACGTGAAGAATTGACGGGCGAATTCCTCAATCTTCTCTGATTCGAACTGCCCTTGTTTCACCCAAGCGATGACTTCGTTGAACGAGGAAACAATCGGCCCCGGGACAAACGATTCATACGGGAAGTAAAAATCACGTTCTTCCTTATAGGATGTCAAATCATTCACGAGGAAGATGATTGGTTTTTTGAGTAAAGCGAACTCAAAGATGACGGACGAATAATCCGTGACCAAAATGTCTGAAATCTGCATCAAATCATTGATATCCGGATAATCCGTCATATCGATGATTTGGTCCGAAAATTCAGCCGGGACGACAGGACGATTAAGCACGAACGGATGCATCCGTAACAATAAAATATACTCGCTCCCGAGTTCTTGGCGGAACTGTTCGAAATCGAGTTCCTCATCATAATGTGCCGTCGTCTGACCGTTACCCCGGAAAGTCGGAGCAAGAAGAATGATTTTCTTCGAACGCCACTCCGGATGGTCAGCATACAGTTTTTGTTCGACATGTGCTTGGCGCGCCGGATTCAAGAGTTGATCCGTTCGTGGGACACCGAGTGGATGAACACGGGCCGCGTCCATCCCGAATGCTTCAGCATACGGTTCGATACAGGCTGTTCCCGAGACATAGACTTTCGAGTAGTTTCGGTGAATTTGAACCATCTTCAAGTAATCATCGTCCGGTGAATAGGATTTATCGAGCACACTGTAACCGAACTTTTTAAAGGCGCCACATGCATGCCACAGTTGAATGACCTCAGTCCCTTGACGCAGTGACGAGACATAGACCGGATAATAGTAGTCATCGATGATGAAATAGCGGGCAGTCGCGAGTTCATACGTCGCCCGCATCATGTGGAAGACGTATTTAATCTGACCGAAAAGACCTTGTGGGAACCGCTTTAACAGGAACACATAGCTGAATCCAAGATCGCGGCTCTCAAGTTCGTCATAAACGGCACGGAAGTTATCAACGAGCTTGTCTGAACGATATGTCGCAAACACGACTTTTTGCTTGTCAATCGGCAAGCGTCTCGTAAGCCAATACGTCATGACCAGTAAATAATGAACCGTCCGCCGCTGAATTAAACGTATTTTTTGTTTCATGAGTGATCCCTTCTGTTGCACCTACTAATTTTTACATGCACCATTCCATGACGGTTTTTCCGAAACGGTTCGTTAAATCGCTTTCGAACGCTTGATGGATGTCCTCGATTTGACGAATTTGGAATACACCTGCGACTAAGTTCGACAAGTATTCTGGAATATCCGGGTACGTTTGATACAGTTCCATCGTCCGAGCGAAGTCCGTTGGTGTACTGCGACTCGACCCATAGACACGTAATCCTTTTTCGAGAATCATCCGTGTATTGACAGAAACAGGCTCCTCAGATACACCGAGCAATGCCATCGTTCCTTCTGGAATGATATAGTCAATCATTTGATTGATTGCATATTGACTGCCGATGCCGCCTACACACTCAAACCCGTGATTGAAGGCAACACCTTCTGGAATTTGGTCGATATGATACGTCTCATCTGCGAACGAGAAGTAATCGAGCTTCGATTGTGTTTTTCCGAAGACGAGTAATTTCGCTTCCGGATACAGTTTACGTAACAACAGTGCTGTGATGAAACCAAGGTTTCCGTCACCCCAAATTCCGAACGTTTCCCGACGCGCATGTGCGATTTGGTCGAAACGTGTCACGGCGTGTACAGCGACACTGACGAGTTCTGTAAAGGCTGCGACTTCCGGGTTAAGATCTGCCGGTACTTCGACGAGACGATCGGCTTGAATGAAAACATAATCTTGCATGTAGCCATCATAACCGCTTGAACGGAAACGACTTGTCCGCAAGTAGTTTTCGCCGATGATGTCATCCGTCTCAGACGGCGTATTCGGTACCATCGCAACGAGCGTCCCTTTTGCGAATGTTCCTGACGGGTCATGAACGACTTTTCCGATTCCTTCGTGAATCATCGCCATCGGTAATTTTTTCGCGAGTACTTCTGCACTACGGCTTCCTGTGAAGTAACGTTGATCCGCGTGACAGATTGACAAGTAAGTCGGCCGGACGACGACGCGATCAGATTTTAACGACCGCTCATCATACGTCACCTCGATTTGACGAGGTGCAACGAGTTGATAGACTTGGTTAATCATTGGTTAATCCGCTCCTTCAGGATTGCGTTAGCAATACGTAAATCATAAGGTGTCGTGACTTTGATGTTGAAGAGTTCTCCTGTGACGAGTGCGACATCTTCACCTTTGAGCAATAGAATCTTACACGCATCCGTTAAGATGGCACGCTCTTCAGCAGACAAGGCTTCATAATGTGATTTCAGCTTCGTGATTTGGAAGCTTTGTGGTGTTTGTCCTTGATACATCTGGTCACGGACCGGAATGTCTGTGATTGTTTTTCCGTCTGTCGATGCAACGATTGTATCGATGGCTGAAATGACAGTATCACATGCACCATACTCAAGTGCTGTCGAGATATTTTCTTTAATGATCCGGTGTGTCAGGAATGGACGGACCGCATCGTGCGTTACGATAATATCTTCATCTGTGATGCCATTCTTTTCGTCGATCCAGTTGATCGCCGCCATGATGGATTCGTTCCGGTCATTTCCACCAGCCGTGATGACGATGCGCTCATCTTGTCCGATGTATTTTTCTAAGATATCGCGTGTATAGTTAATCCACGCTGTTGGTGTGACGATGATGACACGGTCAAAATCATCGTTCAGTAAGAATTTTTCAACCGTATGGACGAGAATCGGACGTTCCCCAATTGAAAGAAATTGTTTTGGACGATCGACGTTCCCCATGCGTGTTCCTTTTCCCCCAGCTAAAATTGCTGCATAAATCATCTTGTATCGCAGATGTCTCATCCGTCGCGTGACGGCGCTGTCATGAAACAACCTGCTTCCCTCCCTTATCAAAAATCTTTTTTGGTTTCCACCTACCAGCGATGTGGGTATATCTTCGAATAGAGTCGGATAATCGGATCACACTTGACGAAAAAAACAAAAAAAATATACAAAGCACTATTTTTTTTGCTTTGTCACGATATAATGATTGGTGATTTCTAATACAACTATACTATGTTCCTGGTGATTTTAAAAACCTATTACTTTTGTGTAAATACATTGTAATCATTTACGTGAGGAGAGATTGTTTTGACAGAAGAAACACTGATGCCGACTTTACAAGCGAAAGTCGACTATTTAGAGCTTGCCGGTACGACATTCCGCTTTGAGGCACGCTTGTTTGGATTAACTGAATTCTTGCAAGCAGAACAATTACTTTTCGAAAACCCGACAGCACAAGAAGGACAGGAAACAGAACGAGAAGATGACTACATTCAATCGGAAGCACCAGAAGCACCCATTCCGCTTGAACGTGCCATCGTCTTCCGCAATAAACGGAATAAACGGACGTTCATCCTCCGCTTCCCATTTGAAGGGGACTGGACAGAAGAGACCTTTACCGGCTCATTGAACCTCAATCACATCACACCGACGGGACGTCCTTTACCAATGGGCTATTTTGATGCCTTCTTCGCAATCGTCCAGGGCAACTCGATTTTACACGAAGCCCCATTCGGCGACACACGTGCACTGATTCCGGTCATTTACCGTGTCGATACGAAACATAGCAATCTGTTATTGAAACTCGAATATGAACTGGTCGTCCAACATTCTGAGTATAGCAACACCTTAAGCTTCCATTCCCTAAAACGCGGGGAGTCAAAACGTTTCATCCGGATGATTGACCGGTACAACAAATATAAAAAGGATTTCCGCAAACGCGCCTTTAAATTCCGTCGGTTTACGTTTAAAGCCATCTACAACGTCACGAAATGGACGCAGCCGATTGCGGAAGACAAAGTCTTGTTCGCTTCCGACTCACGGAGTGATGTCAGCGGAAACTTCGCCTACATTCTCGACGAAATCGAGCGACGCGATTTGAACCTCGACGTCAAGACATTCTTCAAACCGAATCTTCAATCCCGACGCGACTGGCGTGATAAATTCACATTGCCATATCACCTGGCGACAGCCAAAACAATTCTCGTCGATGATTTCTATCCGATGATCTATCCACTCAAAATCCGTAAAGGAACGGACCTCGTCCAGGTATGGCATGCTGTCGGAGCATTCAAGACGTTCGGTTACAGCCGCCTCGGTAAACCGGGTGGTCCAAGCGCCAACTCGCTCAGTCACCGGAACTATACGAAAGCAATCGTCAGTTCACATAATGTCGCGCGCCACTACGCTGAAGGATTCGGTCTCCGCGAAGATCAAGTCATCGCAACAGGTATTCCGCGGACGGATATGTTCTTCGACCAGGACTACATCGCTGCTGCGAAAGAACGGATTTATGAAGATTATCCAACATTCAAAACGAAAAAAGTCATCATGTTCGCGCCGACCTTCCGCGGTAATGGTGCGAAAAGTGCTTATTACGACTTCGACCAACTTGATTTAGATGCTTTGTACGAAGCGTTCCACGAAGAGTATGTCTTCGTCTTAAAAATGCATCCATTTGTTCGTCGTCGGATGGAAATTCCAGAACTGTACGCTGATTTCTTCATCGATTTGACGGATCACCGTGAAATCAATGAGTTGTTGTTCGTCTCAGACATTTTGATTACGGATTATTCTTCGACGTGTTTCGAATTTTCACTCTTGAACCGACCAATGTTGTTCTTTGCTTATGACTTAGACGACTACATCTCTAAACGCGATTTCTATTATGACTTTGAAGAATTCGTGCCCGGACCAATCGTCAAAAATTCGGATGAATTGATTGAACGGATTAAAAATGAAGACTTTGAAATGGACAACGTCAAAGCGTTCGCTGAGTACTTCTTCGAGCATCAGGACGGGAAATCAAGTGCCCGGTTCGTCGATCAAATCATTCTTGGAGAAAACAAATGACGGTTGCTCCAAAGCCGATTCCCGTGCCGGCTTACGATCACTGGCTCGGGAATTACAAAGTCTTGTTGATTTTCACGGTCGTCTTCGGTCACTTGATCGAGACGTTCCGCAATCTTGACGGCAATGATTCGGTCCAAATCGCTTACAATGTCATCTACTTGTTGCACATGCCGGCCTTCATCTTCATGAGCGGATACTTCTTCAAACAAGTCCGACCAAAACGAATCATTTCGTTTGTCGTTCTCTATTTTATTTGGCAGTCGATTCATGAAGTCTACCTGGCTTATGCGAACGATAAGACGCTCGAAGGACTGATTGACGGATTACTTCATCCGCTCGTCCCAAGCTGGACATTGTGGTACTTGCTCGGCATTATCATTTGGCAAATCGTCACACCGGGATTCCTCATCTTACGCTTCCCGCTCTTGGTCAGTGTCGCTGTTGCGCTTTTAATCAATGCAGACCCGGGTGCGATCACAAACTTCCTGTCGCTCCAAAAGGTGATTAGCTTTTATCCGTTCTTCTTGATGGGATATCTCGTCAAAGAACGCGGATGGTTAGCGAATGACGGCTTCCGCGATCGGTTGACGGGGCCTGCCGGACGACTCGTCGGTCTCGTCGTTTCACTGACGATTGCGATTTTTATGGGCATCTGGACAAAAAACGGTTTTGATACGGCATGGCTCTTTTACCGGGATACATACGGTGAATTTGAGGTCTCTCTCCTTAAGGGAGCGGCGACGCAACTGTTCCTTTATGCAGTCAGTACGGTCATGATTTTCTCCGTCCTCCTGATTGTCCCAAGACGATCTTTCGGTGAACGGTTTGACGAAATCGGGATTCAGACGTTAGCGATTTACTTACTCCATTCGTTCATCGTCCGTCTCTTCCGGGATTCCTTACCACCGGCCATCGCAGAATCACCGTTCCTGTTGATCGGCTTAGGGCTCTTGCTCGCGACAGTTCTTGTCTTTGTCCTGTCGAGTCGCCCGGTCGTCCGGATTTTGCGACCGTTGCTATCGCCGAATGTGAATTGGTTATTCAAGAAAACAAGCTGATGCTTTACCTGATACGTGTAGAAGCAGGTGACTTCATCTAAAACATCCAAAAAGGGATTGTCCATCGATTTTCAGATGGCAATCCCTTCAGACTGTAGACAACGTGCTATCGGGAGGTCAAGCGTCTTTTTTCGTTGCTTTCCTCGGGCGAGGCGCAAGCCGTTGCTCTTTGGTCCTAACGGACAACGAGCAGGGTCTTGCCTGCCTCTGAAAGTGCGTTGAAAACGCACTTTTCCCCCTAGGAGTCAACGAAACGTGACGCTTTTTAGGTAACACCGTGACGGAAAGCCGGACATGCAGACGCTTTAGAGTGCAATCCGTCTCGAGCCGCTTTGAAGACGAGGCGAGACAGGGAAGCGCGAACTGATTGCATCTCGATATCGCATATTCATGCTTCACAAGAGTTTGTTTACACGCTGAAGGGATTGTCCATCGATTTTCAGATGGCAATCCCTTTTTCCGTATCCATTTCAAAATCAATCCGGTCTTTTCAGCCCTCTAAATTGACACAGTCTTTCTCTTGAAACTAAGATGATAAGGATGACACAATAATCGCTTACATAAGCGCGCAGAAAGAAGGGGTCCCCTTGCAAGCGGATCAACGTAAAAAATTAACGGTCTTGATGATCAACATGTTCATCGCCGTCGGGAGCTTCGGGATCATCATTCCGATTCTGCCTGCTTATCTCGCCTCCATCGGACAAGGTGGAACGGCTGCCGGGCTGATGATTGCCATCTTTGCCGGCGCCCAGCTCGTCATGTCTCCCGTTGCCGGAAAATGGGCCGATCAATACGGCCGTCGCAAGATGATCATCTATGGACTGATTGGTCTGACACTGTCGATGTTCGTCTTTTACTTCTCGAACTCGGTCGCAATTCTTTATCTGTCCCGTGCAATCGGTGGTATCGGTGCTGCCTTACTGATTCCGGCAATCTTTGCTTACGTCGCCGATATCACGACGATGGATCAACGGGCGAAAGGAAACAGTTATGTCTCGGCCGCGATGTCGCTTGGAATCGTCATCGGACCGGGAATCGGTGGGTTCCTCGCCGAATATGACTTAAAGTTGCCGCTACTCGTCTCAGCTCTCGTCTCGGGACTCGCCGTCTTGTTCAGCATCTTGTTGCTCAAAGAAAGTGATGTCCATGACGCAACAGCGATGGCACCGGACGAAGGATCGATGCTCAGTAAAATCGGTGCGTCGTTCCAAAAACCGTACTTCGTCCCACTCGTCATTACACTTGTCATGAGTTTTGGTCTGATGGCGTATGAATCCGTCCTTGGTCTCTTCATTGATAACCAATTCGGTGCTTCACCAAAGGATATCGCCGTCATGGTGACATCGACGGGTATCATCAGCGTTATTGCTCAAATCTTTATCGTCGACAAAATCACCCGGAGTCTGGGTGAAGGCAAAGTATTGAATATCTTTTTATTGATTGCGACACTCGGGTTTCTCGTCTCACTCTTCGCCTCGAGTTACGGCGGCTTCTTCGCCGTCACGCTGGTCATCTTCCTCGCGACGTCGATTTTACGACCTGTCTTGAACACGATGATTTCAAAACTCGCCGGGAACGAACAAGGCTTTGCGATGGGGATGAACAATGCCTATATGAGCATCGGAAACGTCCTCGGACCAACACTCGCCGGTCTGCTGTATGACGTCAATATCTTATATCCGTTCATGCTGGGACTTGTCTTCCTCGCCGTGACGTTAGTCGGCTCTGTCGTATGGCAACGCCGCCAGTCCCGGTTGATTGAAAAAATCGAACGTACGTCTTAAGTTTCACCCACTAAAAAAGAGTAGGACGACTCCGGATATATAGCGGAGACCGCCCTACTCTTTGTTTATCGTACGACATCTAAATGAATCGGTCTTTTCTTAACGTTGCAGCTCTTTTCGAAGACGGAATTCGGTCGCAATTAAACGAAGTCCTTTCACACTGACTTCTACCGCAAGCAAGACAAACAAGAAAGCCGTCCATTCTAACCAAAGAACATGATTGAAGAGCAGTCCGCAGAGCAGTGTCGTCAGAAAAACGCGACGCGTCGTAAAAAAGCTCGCTTCCTGTATTTCGCCTACGAAACTAAGTCCCACACTGCTTACGAATAACACGAGCAAAATAGAATACGCAACGGTCTCGATGTAATAATCCGTCACTGCATACATACTCAATCCGAACAGGATTAACACGACTTGCTTCAGCTTTTTCATCCTTTCACACTCCATGATTGATTTGTTTCATAATAACAAATCGTTCCCCTTCAAATCCGTCTTTTTTAGTGCAATATGGAAACTGATTTTTAAGAAAAATCGGAGGAAGCGTCGTCAAAGATACATGCATCGCTGCAAGGTTACTGACGTATTGGATCCTCTTCGATTCATTTTAACCATATGCTTTTTGATGGGCTTTTTTTAACTTCAGGTAGTCTTCATCGGCCCGGATCAAGTCCCACTTCTCTTGAAAGATTTCAGCGGATTTTGCTTTTTCCGGGTCAATGTCCCGTTCGTTCAACTCGCCTTTTTCTTTATCCTTATATTTCCGCCCTCCCGGATAGTTCGCATAACGACGGGCACGTGTGTGTCCCATCTGAATGAACTTCCGTGCCATATCCATCCCGACGAAATCACCCGCCGCTTTATAGGCTAAGTACATTTCATAGATTTTTTCAGAGGACTCCTTTGCAATCTCCGGTGTCTTGAACCGCCAGTGCGGCAGGATTTCACCTTTATACGGTTCGACAAGCAGGACACCTTGCTCCCCCCGTCCGACGCGGTATTTTTCCGGTTCCTTCCGAAAGTCCGTCGTCTCGAAATCGATCTCATAATCAAATGCCACGGTTCCCACATCCCTTTAGTTAATTACAGGACAATTCCCCGCCATGCCTTCACTTAATCTTCTCGATACAATCCATGTGCATACACTTCCGTCAGCGTCCGCGCAATCTCATCAATCGTCGCCGTCGTTTCTGACCGGACGACTTCAAACAAATACATTTCATTTGCGAAAAACCACCCGCGTGCGACGAGTTTCGGATCAAGATCCATCCGGGCAAGCCCTTGCTGCTGGGCATATAAAATGTCTTGGCTGATTTGTTCAATGAACCGTTCCCGAATCTGTTTCCACTTCGTCCGGACGACGTACGATACGCCAATCGCTTGCTCGACGATCCGCAGCATCGCCCGCTCCTCATCCGCTAACCGAAGAAAGGCCGTCGCCTGTTCCAAAATCTGCTGTTTTGCGTCCGCACGCGAACGCGGCTCAAACACTTGCTCGGCAATTTTGTAAAACCGGTCCATGACGTCTTCCATCAGGACGATCAACAATTCATCCTTCCCTTCAAAATGAACGTATGCCGTTCCGTAACCGACACCTGCTTGTTTGATGATTTGTGAGATGGTTGCCGTTTGAAAGTCTTGCGATAAAAAGACGTCACGTGCTGCAACGAGCAGCTTTTCACGTGTTCGCACCGTCCGTAGATGACGTTTGTCGACTTTCGCCTGTCCTGGTTCCTTCATCCTCACACCACTCCTTTTGATTCGTTATTCGATAATATTGACACAGTGTCAATTTGTTTGCTACGCTTTTGTCAAAATTGATTGAGGATTCAGTTCGAGGAGGAACCGAGATGACACTTACCGCAAACCGTGAAGATGCAGTCCGCATGGATCAGCAAGACCAACTTGCACCGTACCGTAATGAATTTTATCTCCGTGAAGGGTCGATTTATATGGATGGCAACTCGCTTGGTCTCTTATCCAAACGTGCCGAACAGACATTGCTTGAGTCGCTGGCCGATTGGCGCGAACTCGGAATTGACGGCTGGATGCAAGGACGCCATCCTTGGTTCGAATTGTCGGAAAAACTCGCTGCCTTAAACGCCCCACTCGTCGGCGGGCGGGCAAACGAAGTCATGGTGACAGGCTCGACGACCGTCAACCTGCATCAACTCGTCTCGACGTTCTTTGCGCCGAGCGGACAACGGACAAAAATTTTAGCAGACAGTCTGACGTTCCCGTCAGACATTTATGCACTGCAAAGCCAGCTTCGCTTACGTGGACTCGACCCAGCCGAGCACCTTGTCCAAGTCGAGAGTCGTGACGGACGTTTCCTTGACGAAGAGGATTTAATTGCTGCAATGACAGATGACATCGCCTTGATCGTCCTCCCGACCGTTTTATACCGGAGCGGGCAAGTCCTCGACATGGAGCGCTTGACGAAGGCCGCCCATGACCGGGGAATCCTGATCGGTTTTGACGGCTGTCACTCCGTCGGTGCCGTCCCCCATGCGTTTCACGACTGGGGCGTCGACTTTGCGTACTGGTGCAACTATAAACATTTAAATGGTGGACCGGGAACCGTCGGTGGTCTATTCGTCCATGAGCGGCACTTCGGGACACTCCCCGGTTTAACCGGGTGGTTCGGTTCGCGCAAGGACAAACAATTCGACATGGATCACACATTGACGCCGGCAGAAGATGCGGGTGCCTTCCAGATTGGAACACCACATGTCTTAAGTCTTGCGCCGCAAATCGGTGCCCTCGAACTGTTCGCAGAAGTCGGAATCGGTGCCGTCCGGGAAAAATCGCTCGCCTTGACGGATTATATGATGCGCCTGGTCGATGAAGAACTTGCGCCTTACGGCTTCTTTATCGGAAGTCCTCGCGATCATAAGCAGCGTGGTGCACACTTGAGCCTCGAACATCCGGAAGCGGCGCGGATCTGTAAAACGTTAAAAGCCCATCACATCATTCCCGACTTCCGTGCACCGAACATCGTTCGCCTCGCACCGGTCGCATTGTACAATACGTTTAGCGATGTCTACGACGTCGTTGCGACACTGAAGACCATTATGGAAGAGAAGGAATACGCGCAATTCGCAAATGAACGCGAAGTCGTCGCGTAAGGAGGTCATCATGAAAGAACACCCTACTGAACTACGACGTGACTTAAAAACACGTCAACTGACGATGATAGCGATGGGGTCTGCCATCGGGACGGGACTATTTCTCGGAAGCGGTCTCGCGATCAGTCTCGCCGGACCAAGCGTGCTGATCAGTTATGCGATCGGCGCCTTCATCGTCTTATTACTGATGGGCTGCCTCGCCGAAATGACGGTCGCTCATCCGACTTCCGGTGCGTTCGGAACAATTGCCGAACGCTATATCAGTCCCTACGCCGGCTTTCTCGTCCGCTATTCGTACTGGGTCGCGAACGTTCTCGCCATCGGGGTCGAGGTCAGTGCGATTGCAATTTACATGAAATACTGGTTCCCGGACGTTCCCGGTTACTTATGGATTTTATTGTTTGCCGGTGCACTCATTTATATCAATGCTACGACGGTCCATACGTTTGCGACGTTTGAATACTGGTTCTCCGTCATCAAAATCAGTGCCATTCTCATGTTCATCGTTCTTGGTGCGTACTTGATCATCGGTAGTCCGGCACCGGAAATCGGCCCGCAAAACTTCACGAATGATGGCGGATTCATGCCGTTCGGAATTTCCGGTCTGTGGGTCGCCGTCTTTATCTCGCTCTTTAGTTTTATCGGAACAGAATTAATCGCGGTCACGGCGGGTGAAGCAAAGGACCCGGACGTTGCCGTGCCGAAAGCATTAAAAGCGACGGTCTTCCGTCTCTCGACGTTTTATGTTCTGACGATCGCCGTCATGTTGATGATCGTCCCGTGGCAACAGGCCGGTGGGATTGATCAAAGTCCGTTCGTCAAAGTGATGGAGCTTCTGTCGATTCCGTATGCAGGCGGCATCATGAACTTCATCATCCTGACAGCTGCCTTGTCAGCGATGAACAGTCAACTGTATGCCTCGACGCGGATGATGTACTCGCTCTCGAAAGCGACCTACGCCCCGCGGATCTTCAGTCGTCTGAACGCAAAAGGTGTTCCGCTGTTCGCACTCGGAATCTCGACACTCGGTATCTTCTTAGCTGCCGTCATCAGCAGCCAATCGAGCGTCTCCTACCCGTTCATGATGGGGATTTCGATGTTCGGTGCGATTTTCACCTGGTTCATGATTTTTATTTCCCACCTCTACTTCCGCAAAGCCTGGCAACGGGACGGCGGGCGGAAACTACCTGTCCGGATGATGGGGTATCCGTATTTGACGGCGCTCGGCGCCATCTTGTTAGTCGCGCTCGTCATCACGACATGGTTCACGGACTTCCAAATTGTCCTGAAGTTCGGAATCCCATGGTTGATTTTCTTGACGATTGCCTACGCGTTTTGGAAACGAAATCATCCACCGCAAGCAGATCAACAGAAACGTTCACAATCACTTTAACGTAAAGGGGATCGATTGGAATGGAACAGACCGGTCACAATGGAATCGAATCAACGATTCAAACGGATTTCAAGAAAGACATGTCGTACGGGGATTATTTACAGCTTGATCCACTACTCAGCAGCCAACACCGCTTATCGGATCATCATGATGAAATGCTGTTCATCATCATCCACCAGACAAGCGAGCTTTGGATGAAGTTGATTTTGCATGAGATGACGGCTGCGACAAAGGCAATTGCGGACGATCAGCTTGAACGTTCGTTTAAGATGCTCGCGCGTGTCTCAAAGATTCAGCAACAATTGATTCAGTCCTGGTCCGTCCTCTCGACGTTGACACCGGCAGAGTACCTCGAGTTCCGGGATTCGCTCGGGCACTCGTCCGGTTTCCAGTCCTATCAAAACCGGCAAATCGAATTTGCACTCGGCTTTAAAAACGCGCAGATGTTGCGTGTTTATGAACATGAAACAGAATTATTCGCTCAGCTGAACAATGATTTAAAAACGCCCAGCATCTACGATGAGACCGTCCGCGCGATGGCACGACGCGGTCTCGCGATTGATTCTGCAATCCTTGAACGCGATGTCACACAGGACTGGGAAGCTGATGCCAGTGTCGAAGCAGCCTGGGGGGAAATTTACCGTGACGTCGCACAATACTGGGACCTGTACGAACTCGGTGAGAAGTTACTCGATATCGGCAGCCAACAACAAATGTGGCGCTTTAATCACATGAGTACGGTCGAACGGATCATCGGACAAAAACCGGGTACGGGCGGCTCGTCCGGCGTCAGTTATCTCCGGCGTGTCCTTGACCACCGGTTCTTCCCGGAACTCTGGTCCGTCCGTACAAAATTATGAGGGGGAATTCCTGATGAACCGCTGGATTGATGTTTCACAACCACTGTCCTCGTCCGTGACGACATGGCCGGGAGATACGAAGTTCGACTATACGATCAGTTGGAGTAAGGCTGACACCGGATCCGTCAACGTCGGTAAGGTCACGATGAGCTTACACACGGGCACACATATCGATGCGCCGTTCCACTTTGACGATGCAGGCAAAAAAGTCATCGAACTCGACCCCGATCTTTACATCGGTCATGCACGGGTCATCTACTTACCCGGTCGGACGGAACTCGTCGCAAGTGACCTCGACGGATTCGATTTGACGGATGTCCGCCGTCTCATCATCAAGACGGACGGCTGGGTCGATAAATCGGTTTTTCCTGAGTCGATTCCCGTCCTGACACCCAGTCTCGCCGAGCGACTCGGTACTCTCGGCGTCGAACTGATCGGTCTCGATCTTCCGTCCGTCGATGCGATCGACAGTAAGGAGATGGCTGCCCATCATGCCCTTGCGACACATAGTGTGCATATTTTAGAAGGCCTTGTCCTCGATAAAATCGCACCTGGGGACTATCACCTGAACGCGGTCCCGCTCCCGCTCGTCGATGGTGACGGCAGTCCGGTCCGTGCGTTATTACGTCCGTATTGAACAGAAAAAAGAACGTTCTCGTTTTTTCGAGGACGTTCTTTTTTGACTGTAATGAAGTAACTTTCGGACAAACGTTTCACTTTTCGTGACTCCTACGGGGAAAAGCGCACGATTTTTGCGCTGTCAGAGGCAGGCAAGACCCTGCTACTTGGTTCGTTAGAACCAGGTAGCAACGGCTTGCGCCTCGCCCGAGGAAAGCACGAGAAGGAAGACACGTTTGTCAGTCACTCACTTCGCCTAGAAACGATAGACAACACCGTTCAACGAATTACCGTCACGGGAAAGAGTGTTTCTTCAATCCGTTTCGTCACATGCGCAACCGTCGCAAGCGACTGATCGACTTGAAAACCGATATCTAACGAATGATTCGCTCCAGGAATCAGCTCAACCGTTAAGTGACTGGCCCGGCACCGTTCGAGTGCCGACGTTTCATAAAACCGGTCCGTATCACCGATGACGAGTAATCCCCGTTGCCGGCTTGCCGCAATTCCTTCCGCGATGAAAGGTACGGTCAAAAGCGGCGTCAGTAAAATGACTGTCGCTTCCGAAAAAACCGGTCGTTGCATTAACGTGACGAGCGGACCTGTCCCAAGGGATTTCGCGATGAACTGGTGCGTCAGATAGGTTTTTTCTTGTAAGACTTTCGCGATGACGGCATCGATCCGGCGAAGGATTTCGTCGTCCGCTTCCTCGTCCGGCAACGCATAGATGTCGTCCGACATATAGTGAATCTCAATGATATTGACATCATGATTCAGCAACATCATCCGACTATAGTAAAAGTAAGGATGATCGTAAACATAACTTGCGCCTGACAACAAAAAACAGACCTGTGACGACTCGGAGTAGTAATGCGTATATGAAACTAGTTGCTTCCCGACTGCGATTGTTTCGTGACGGATATCCATCGAACTCCCCCTTTTTAATTTTCCTTACTTTACCATCGATACATCTAAAATTCCATTTCCATTCTGTAGGAAAACGGTCACCTGGCACTGACGATTCTTTTGTACACTGAATCCATCACATATCCTCTGGAGGTGCAGAATGGATTCAAAACGAAATGATGGGGTGATTGCTGTCGGTCTCCTGTGCGTCGAAGCCGGTCTTTTTGGTTTCGGTCATGCGATGTCCGTTTCACCTGAAGTCAGTTCCGGTAACGGCAATCCGGCCATTTTATTGGCAATGCTGTTAATCTTCTTATTCGTCACCAGCGTCCGTTCCGTCATCCGTTTCCTGCACCGTCTTCAAGTCCGTCCACCCGGATTGACGATTTTGCTGCTGCTCAGCGGGAGTTCCGTGCTGTTCGGTTCAATCTATCAAATCCATCACTACCGGACGTACCGGGCTGACTTGATTGATCATTTGATGCATCGCGAAGGAGCGACACGTGATTTAGAATACATTCGCTCGATCACATCCGTCTTCGACATCCACATGAATGATCAGACTTTCAATAGTACGACTTTTTTCATCTTCACTTGTGCCATCCTCCTCGTCAGTAGCTCGTTCCTGCTCCTCCATCACTGGTGGCTCAACGTACCCCGTTAAACCACACGAAAAAACAGGATCCGCTGGCGCCGTTCGTGGCACAAGTGGACCCTGTTTGTTTAACGTGCGATTTGATCCGGCGTAAAGACGGATTGTTCGACTTGTTTTAATGCGTAGAAGGCACCTTGTCGGTTCATCAACTCATCATATGTTCCGACTTCGATGACTTGTCCCTGTTCCATGACGACGATTTGATCCATCTGTTCAAGGCCTGCGAGACGATGGCTGACGAGTAGCACGGTTGCGTCTGTCGCACGTGCGAACAGTTGACGTAAAATCATCTGTTCCGTCAAGGCATCGACGGACGATGTCGGTTCATCCAGCAAGTAAAGCGGTGCTTCGCGTAAGAAAATCCGGGCAATCGCGAGGCGTTGTTTTTCGCCTCCCGATAGATTTTCTCCTTTCTCGAGCACCTTGTCAGCCAGACTAAACGTCAAATCAACCTGCCGCAACGCCAATTCCATCGCTTCATCCGTCGCTTCCTCATGTGCGAGCTGCAAGTTTTCACGAATCGTTCCGTAAAAGAAATGATTCTGTTGCAAAACGACATTCGTCTGTCGCCACAAGGCTTCCGGATCGATTCCTTCTCCGCGGACACCAGCAATCGTGATTCCGTCTACCGGATACATTCGGAGCAACAGTTGGAGCAAGGTCGATTTTCCGGAGCCACTCGCGCCGACGATCGCCGTCTTCGAGCCACGAGGGAATGTCACGCTGACGTTACGGAGGACGGGCCGGACTTCACCCGGAAATGAAAACGTGACGTCCGTTGCCGTAAGCGTCGGGGCAGCGTCCAGTTCAAACGGAGGATATGTCGGCATGACTTCGTCCGTTACGACGTCATCGAGCCGCCGTGCAGCATGGCGGCTATCTTCGAAGAAGCCGGGTAAAATCGCCATCGGTGCCGCACTTTCGAATACCGTCAGTGATGTCATGACGAGCAACGCAAGGAACACACCATCGAGTTGACCATCCGCGACGAGGTAAGCGCCCAGTCCGAGGACGAGCCATGAGATGACTAATGTCGCCAGTGTATTGAGCGCCAGGTTCGAGACGGCATGCAGTCCGTTTCGCCGTTCTTCTGCAACATAGCGGGCTGCGACTTCGTTCAGTTCCGTCTCTTTGTTCGCGAGTTGCTGATAGATTTTTAAGTCACGGTAGCCTTGGAACAACTCTGTCACTTCCGTCGACAGTTCCCCGCGCCGCGCGCGAACGGTCCGCGCGAAACGCTGTTCCCGGTAAGCGAACCAGCCCGGGATGATGAATCCCGTCAATAACAGTCCGAACACGAGGACGAGCGCGACGCTCAGTGAGAAGAAGCTGACAAAAAAGATCGTACACAGAAAGACGAGGACGAGGATGATC
The DNA here is from genome assembly GCF_002214325.1 of Exiguobacterium sp. N4-1P. Lineage (NCBI taxonomy): Bacteria > Bacillati > Bacillota > Bacilli > Caryophanales > Exiguobacterium > Exiguobacterium sp. N4-1P. The sequence continues at coordinate 148,213 of NZ_CP022236.1, read as the reverse complement.
GGCGGATAGACGACACGTAAAAACGTGTTCTGCAGACTCTCGACATCGCCGACGATTCGCGCGAGTAAGTCACCGCTCCGGTACTTCGCGAAGATTCCCGGCGCAAGCGGTTCGAGCCGTTTGTAAAACGTCGTCCGTAAATCACTCAAAATCGTAAACGTTGCCCGGTGCGAGTAATAACGCTCCGCATACCGACTGACGGCACGCGTCAGGCTTGATATTTTTTGCAAGGCAATCAGTACAGCGAGTGTTTGAATCGGTGGCAACAGTGCCGCCTTCGAAATCAGGAAGCCGCTTGCCGCAAACAGACCCACCGCCGTGACGCCGGCAAGAACACCAAAGACAATCGAGAGGACGATATCCCGTTTCTGGTGCAGCATCAATCGAAAAATACCCATCAATTCCTTCATCGTGTTTCCTCCCCTCGTTGGACGGCACGCATCCGTGCATACTCTGAATCCCGTGCGAGTAACGCCTCATGTGTGCCTTGGTCGACGATCCGGCCGGCCTCTAAAATGACGATGTTGTCCGACTGTTCGATCGTATGCAGACGGTGTGCGACCGTGATGACGGTCGCCGTCCGTCCGAGTTCCTGGATTGCCTGCTGTAACAGGTGTTCCGTCTTGACGTCGAGTCCCGTCGTCGGTTCATCGAACAGGATGACGTTCGGCCGTTTCAAGAAGGCACGGGCGAGTGCGACCCGTTGTTTTTCGCCACCCGATAGACCGCGCCCCCCTTCACCGATTCCGGTGTCGAGCCCGTCCGGTAAACTCGCAATCAGTTCCCCGAGTCCTGCGGCAGCCGCCGCACGCTCGATGTCTGTCCGCGTCGCCTCCCGTAATTCACCGATGGCGATGTTGTCGGCGAGTGTCCCCGCATACAGGTAAGGATGCTGCGAGATATAGCTGAGCTGTCCGAACCAGCTCGTTTCCGTGATTTGTGCGCGTGGCTGACCATTCAGGAGCACTTCGCCGTTCTTTGGATCGGCCAGTCCCGCGAGTAACTGCAGGACGGTCGACTTCCCGGCACCACTTCGTCCGATCAAGGCGACTTTTTGGTACGGTTCGATGCGCAGCGTGACGTCGGTCAGTGCAAACCGCTCGTCCTGATACGTAAAGTCCACGTTTTTTAATTCAATCCGCGGTGGTGTCGCGGACTTTAATTCAACCGTTCCGAACGTTACGCCCCGGTCGTCTTGCGTCAGTTCAGACGCAATCTGTTTCGCCGCCGCAACACTGCCCCGTCCGGTATGGAATGCTGCCCCCATCTCTTTTAAGGCCAAATAATACTCCGGTGCAAGCACGAGCATCAGGAAGGCCGGAACAAAGGTGATGCTTTGGAATAAAATCAACCGCAAGCTGACCTCAAGCGCAATCATCCCCATGCTGAGCATCGAGATGAACTCAAGCATCAACGACGACAAGAAGGCGAGCTTCAGCACGGTCAGCGTCGCATCGCGGAAGTCGAGACTACTCCGTTCGATGACGTCCTGCTGTGCTTTCGCGCGACCAAACAACTTTAACGTCGTGATGCCTTGCAGCGTATCGAGGAAGGTTCCGGAGAACGCCGTCATCTTCTCGAGCTGCGTATCGGCACGTTTTTGCGTCATGATTCCGATGACGATGTAGAACAGTGGAATGAATGGTGCCGTGATCATCATGACGAGTCCCGTAATCCAGTCATAACTGAATGCTGCGATCAGCACCATCAAGGGAACGATCGACGTCTGGATGACTTTCGGCAAGTATTGGCTGTAATAGCTGTCCATCTCATCGACCGCGTCAAGCAACACACTGACCTTTTGTCCCGACTGTCCTTGCGACATCACTTCGACGGAACTCATCGTATACTTCGCGACGAGCGCCTGGCGAATGTCTTGTTTGACACGTGCCGCGAGAACCGTCCCGAGCCGCCCGTTCCAGTACGTGACAGCGACCCGTAACATCAGCATGAGCAGTAAGATACCGAGTAGCGGAACAATTGCCGCAAAGGCGTCCCCTTGGAGAAAAATGCGGTCGACGATGATGACGATCAAGTACGATTGACCGATGACCGCAATCCCCATCAGGACAGCCGCCAGCATCAATTGCAACATGATCGTACGTGGAATCGAGATGATTCCTTTAAGTGGATTCATATAAAAACGCCCCTTCACAAATTGTGAACGACTTTTAGTGAATATTTTCACATATCGTACATTCAGTATACCGAATCCTTCGTTTAGTTGCCATGAGAATGCCGCTCCAAAGGTGTGACGGTTTTGTGAGAAGCGTTTTACTCGACAAAATTGCTAACGTCCACTATTATAGACAATAGTTATCTACGTTATACAGAAAGGGCGAATTACCATGCAAATGAAAACCGGAGTCGAACAATCCGTCTACGCGATGCTGTTACTGACCTTTTTGCCGGAGAAAGGACTTTTACCCGGTGAGTTCATCAGTCAGCAGCTCGGCGCTTCACCGACGTACTTTCAAAAACTATTGCGTAAACTCGTCAGTGCCGACCTCCTTCTGTCTGTCCCGGGGGTCAAAGGCGGTTTCCGACTGAATCAACCTTCCGATCGGATTCGTATCTTTGACGTCTACGAAGCCATCGAAGGAAAACAATCCCTTTATGCTTCAAGTGGTGTCTTTGAAGACTTGATGGGCATCAAAGAACAGAACGTCCGCCTCTTATCTAACTTGATGACGGAAGCGGAAGATGCTTGGCAATCGACCTTAAAACGTGAAACGATTGGATCGCTCCGACAGGAAATCGACAGGAACTGTCCCCCTGACCACTTAACGACATTGCAAGCCTTGATTGAACAACAAATGATTCGCAACTAAAAGGAGACTTACGCATGACTACACTTGACCGCTACTTTGAGTTATTTGACGCTTCCCGGACCGATGAACAGGCTTTTAGTGACCTCTCTTCCCTCTTTTCGGACGACATCACGTTCGTCTTGAGTGGACAGGAACAACATGGCATCGACGCCTGGAAAAAATTCGTCCGCCTGGTCTTCACTGCCAACCAGGACATCAAGCACATGTATGAAGCCTGGCTCCCGTCAGCAGATGGCGATACATTCGAGACACGCTGGGCCGTCTGCGGCAAGCGGGCTGACGGAGCGGTCTTCACGCAGGACGGGACGGATATCGCCCGCCTTGATGCAGACGGAAAAATCGTCTACCTCGCCAATGTGCCGGATGATGCGAAGATGTTTAACAATTACAACGACTAACCCAAAGAGACCGTTCCCCACTCGGAACGGTCTCTTTTTGAAGTCATCCGCTTATAAGTTTGCTGCTTCGAACGTGTCGCCGCCTTCAATCGTTCCGTTATCAAAACCTTTTTGGAACCAGCTTTTCCGTTGTTTCGATGTCCCGTGCGTAAAGCTTTCCGGCACGACGTATCCTTGACCTTTTTTCTGAAGGGTATCGTCACCGACGGCATTTGCAGCACCAAGCGCTTCTTCAAGGTCGCCTTCTTCCAACAAGTTCTCCCCTTGCGCGTGATGTGCCCACACGCCGGCATAATAATCTGCCTGCAGTTCGAACCGGACGAGGTATTTATTGAATTTCTCTTCGCTCATCTTTTGACGGAGCGGCATGATCTCATCTGACGTCCCGAGTAACGTCTGGACGTGATGACCGACTTCATGGGCAATGACGTAAGCCATCGCAAAGTCGCCAGGCGCCCCGTACTTAGTTTGTAATTCATCATAAAAACTTAAATCAATGTATAATTTCTGATCGCCTGGACAATAAAAAGGACCGACCGATTTTCCGGCTTGTCCACACGCTGAACTGACTTGGTCGGTATAAAGGACAAGTGTCGGTTCTTTGTATGTCATCCCGTCATGTTTAAACTCCTTCGTCCAGACACGTTCCGTATCGGCGAGCACGACCGAGACAAAATCGGCGGCTTCTTTTTCTTTCGCTGTTTCTTGATAGCCTGAGTTCGTCCCGCTCTCTGAACCGGATAAATCCCCAAGCAAATCAGCAGGATTCCCACCCATCAACGTCACGACGATCAAGATGATGATGCCAAGTCCACCTCCGATTCCCGCGATTCCTTTCCCACCCATTCCCCGGCGGTCTTCTACGTTTGAACTTCGTTCTCTTCCCTTCCACTTCATGCGGCTTCCTCCTACCAATTTCGATGTTTTTATATACCCGTTCAGGCATTTATTCATGCCACGTTCTTTTAGAAAAATAATGGATGTGCATCTAACTTTTTTTCCAGTCAACAAACACATGCGTGCAACCGATAGTCTTGATACGTCTACCAAAACAGGACTTTGTCTTTGTTTTAGTTTCAACTAGAAATCGGAGGAATTTTATTTTATGAAACGTCATCAACTCATGCTCAGCATCACGTCTCTTATCGTCGTTTTATCTTTAATCGTCCATGGACTCCACCGCTTCACAACGTTTGGAGAAGGCTACTCCCTTTTACAGGGAAAAGGACCAGCCGCGTCGCTCGCTATGTTAACGGTCGTCGCGCTGATTCCTATCTTTTTTCTCTTCGCAGCTGTTATCCTGTACCGCCTTAATCCGCAGAGTAAACAGGTCGCCATCCTCTTGACACTGACGCTGACATTCGCAAGCATGTCAATCATCGCCGGTGGAGAGGGTCTCGTCGAATATCACTTCTCGATTTTCATGGTTCTGGCATTGATTGCCTATTTCCGGCGAATCGATTTAATTCTAATCAGCACGGTATTATTTGCGATTCAGCATCTTGCCGGATTCTTTTTTGCACCGACGCTACTGTGCGGAACGACCGGGTATCCGTTTAGTTTGTTGCTGATTCATGCAGTGTTCTTAGTTTTAACGAGCAGTGCCCTGATCATTCAAGTATTCGTTCAAAATCGTGAACGTCACGCGGCGCACGCACGGGAAACGGAAGCAAACACGTTAATCACGAACGTCAGTCAACAAATCGAAGCACTGGTCGGTCATTTAAAAACGAATACGACACACTTGAAGCAAGCTGCTGCAAACTCAGTTGTCGTCACAGATCAGATTGCTACTGCCATCGAACCGATCGTCGACTCTGCCGACGGTCAATATCAATCGATGCAACATGGAACGAATCAGTTACAGCAAGTCAATCAAGCAATCGCGACGATTCAAACACAGATGGCGACGACGGCAGACACAGCCGTCCACATGATAGCCACCGCACGTGAAGGAAATGAAGAGATGCAGTCGATGGAACGCCGGGTCGAAGCAATGGTCGAAGCGACGAACCGCTTAAACGATTCCGTCGAGACGATGACAGGACGCTCCGATCAAATCCAGACGATTCTCGCGAGTCTTGAAGCAATTGCCGGGCAAACGAACTTACTTGCACTCAATGCAGCGATTGAAGCTGCGCGCGCCGGTGAAGCGGGACGCGGCTTCGCCGTCGTTGCGACCGAAGTCGGGCATCTCGCCGTCCAGTCACGAAGCTATGCCAATGAAGTGACGGAAGTGTTAGAGGCTCTTGTCGAAGACACAAACCAAATCAAGGCGACGGCCCGAGCGTATGCCGAGACGTTGACGGAAAACCGTCAGATGACGAAACGCGTCGGTCAGACCTTCGCTGATATTACAGGAATGATTCAAGATGTCGAACAGCATATTCGCTCGATTCAAACAGCACGCCAAGGTGTCGGTACGCAAATGCTTGAAATCGGTGAACGCATGGATACGACACGTGTCGCCTCGCTCGAGGTACGGCGCGGGATCGAATCTACAGCTGCAGGACTCGAAGAACAGGCTGGTGTCCAACACGAATTTGAAACGATGACCGATTCACTCAATCAAATGACCGATTCGCTCGAACAACTCGTCGATAAATTAACGAATCATGTTAAATCCTAAAAAGCAGGTCCCTTCGTTAACGGGGACCTGCTTTTTAAAATTAAATGAAACCCTTCTAGGAATCTGCGATCCCTACCTCGAATAACTAATTAAGACTGACAGTATTAAAGAAAAATCCCTGATATTATACTGCAGAGTCTTGCGGTGAGAAAATGGACTTCAGATGACGTTGTCAGCTCTCACCTCCCTTTAAATAGCGAGGCGGTAGCTTACTCGCCCTTTCGAGACCCTCTTTTTGAATGGACCTACTACACGTATAGGAGGACATGATAATGAAACCACACCTCTTATTTTTGTCTTGGCGTGATATTAAACATCCGAAAGCAGGCAGTGCTGAAGTTTTCATTCACGAAGTATTGAAACGGGTTGCCGAAGATTATCGCCTTACCCACATCTCACCTGGCTTTGATGGTGGTCACGACGTTGAATTTCTTGATGGTGTCACCTATATCCGACGCGGAACAAACGCAACGGTCCTTCTGTATGCTTTTCACTATTACCAGATACATGCATCGACAATTGATCTCGTTGTCGATCAAGTCAATACCCATCACTTTTTCACTCCGCTTTATGTACCACGAGAAAAACGTGCCCTATTCATTTATCGACTAACACGTGAAATTTGGAAGATCAACGTCAACCAACCGTATGCCTGGTTAGGAGAACGGACGGAAACGCCCCGCCTCCGCCTCTACCGGAACGATTTGGCGGTGACTGTCAGCAAATCGACCACTGACGATTTAATCGATGTCGGATTCGCTCCAAAACGAATTACGATTTTACCGGCAGGAATCAATTTCACCCCATGGCCAGAGATAGACTGGAAAAATAAAGAAGAAAAACCGACTTTTCTTTACATTGGTCGTATGTCCGCCTATAAAGGAATCAACGATGCGATTAAAGCGTTCGTCATATTCAAACAGGAGTTTCCGGAAGCCCGTTTTTGGGTGATTGGTGAAAAAGATGAGACCTACATTGAAGAGCAACTAAATCCTCTTCTTCCGGAAGAAATGCGTCAAGATATTACCTATTTCGGCTTCGTCAGTCATGAAGAGAAACTTGAGCGAATGAGCCGGGCGACCGCTTTATTATTTCCATCAAAGCGCGAAGGCTGGGGGTTGGCAGTCAGTGAAGCTGCTGCTGTCGGGACGCCATCCATCGTCTATCATGCTCCCGGTCTTCAAGATGCTGTACAGTATGGATTAGCTGGATATATGACAACGTTCCAGACTCCAGGCGCATTAGCCATTGAAATGCGATCATGCATTCGGGATACAGAACAGTATGATACGATTCGTTACGCCTCTTACCTTTTCGCAAAAACACGCCACTGGGACTATACCGGATCCCGTTTTCGGGAATGGATACAGAAAACGTTGACTCGGTGACTAATGGTTTCTTAAAAGACCATTAGTCTATAAGTGAATTATGTGTTTTCCACTTTTCAACTCAGAACATGTCTCAATTGTCCAAAGAAATAGGAACTATTATTCATTTGCATAAATACAGTTAACCGTTTCATTGAAAGGATGGATTGGCATGTACATTTTATTATTGTCTGGCGGGTCCGGAAAAAGATTATGGCCCCTTTCAAATGACTTAAACTCAAAACAATTTTTACGCATTTTAGAAGACCCGTCCGGGAAAAAACAGTCCATGATTGAACGTGTTTTTCTCCAACTTCAAGAAATCAAGTTAGCTGAACGCACTCTGATTTCAACAACAAAATCACAGCTCGATGCTATCGAGCATCAATTAGGTCCAGATGTCGCCGTTATTTGTGAACCTTCGCGTCGTGATACGTTTCCTGCCATCATGCTTGCAACAAGTTACTTAGCTGAAAACATTGATTCGACAGAGACAATTGTCATCATGCCCGTCGATTCTTATGTAGATATGTCCTTTTTCGAGAGGTTTAGTTTACTCGATACGGCTGTCCAATCCCATCCTGACGCGTTGCATTTAATGGGTGTCGAACCACTTCATCCAACCTCAAAGTATGGTTACATTATTCCAGAAACAGCCAATCAGATGGCACGGGTAAAGAAGTTTCAAGAAAAGCCGACAATCATCTTAGCTGAACAATTAATTAAAGAAGATGCACTTTGGAGTTGCGGTGTCTTTGCTTGCCAACTCGATTTTCTTATTAAACAATTGTTTGCTCAAAACGTTCCTACCACCTACTGTGATCTACTCCGCTCTTACGACTCTCTTGAAAAAACATCTTTTGACTATGCGGTTGTTGAAAAAACGGAACTGATTTACGTACATCGGTATGAAGGTCCGTGGAAAGATCTCGGAACCTGGAATACGTTAACGGAGGAAATGCCGAGTGTTCTTCATGGAAATGCTCATCTTCTGAAATCAACAAATACACATATTGTAAACGAACTTCAAATTCCAGTTCTCGGAATTGGATTGGATGATTTAATAGTTTCCGTTAGTCCTGACGGTGTCTTGGTTTCTTCTAAAGAAGAAACGACCCATTTAAAAGAATATCTCGTCCACCAAGACCGACCTCCACAATTTGAATGGAAACGCTGGGGCTATGCGACAATTTTGCATCAACAATTACTTGAAGATGGACGATATGCAATTACACGACGCTTGCACATTAAAGAAAATCATCAAATCAGTCATCACTATCATGAACATACCGCCTCAACCTGGAGCATTCTTAAAGGAAGAGCGGAAGCAATCATTGATGGTAAACATCAGACGCTTGAAGCACCATCGGTTGTCCACATCCCCCAAGGCGTCTCACATACATTAAGAACGGTAAATGACTTAATTATGATTGAAATCAAACACTCCGTCGATTGGACAGAAGAAGACAACTATCCATTTCCAACCTCATTTCCCACTCAAGATTAATTCGTTTTTTATACTGTAGTTCTTTTTAAAATAATTCCGTCGCATACATCAAACAGCAGTCCTTCGTCTTATGAACGAAGGACTGCTGTTTACGAATAGAAAAATAAAGGAGTTGATCATTTATAACATTTTAAAGTTTTGAGATGATCGTTAACGGATCAACACGTTGCGTGTAGTCAGACGGAACGTCAGCAAACGAAATTTCACCTGACGGCTGAATGATGAACGTTGCTGGTTTCGGTAGCTGCCAGTCTTCATTCCCGTTATGTCCGGCAACGTCCAGCCCTGATTCTTTGTACACTTCAACTAAATAGTCCGGCATCTCGAAGACGAGATCAAATTGCCCTGCGACGACATTATCGACGTCACTGAGGACAGCGAACTCTAAGTCATTTTTTTCTTGCGTCGAGAGTGAATGATCCGGTGTCTCAGGACTGATTGCGACGAGTGTCGCTCCTTTTTCCTGAATCTTCGCCAGTTCACGTTGGTACGCACGGAGCTCTAAGTTACAGTACGGGCACCATCCGCCACGATAGAACGTGACGATGACGGGACCTTGTTCAAGTAAATCCGCTAAAGCGACGGATGTCCCTGCCGCGTTCGGTAGCGTAAAGCGAGGTGCCTCATCTCCGACAGCTAATCCTTTTGCTCCGTTTGATGCTGCGAGTTCTTCTGTTGCTTGCGTCATCAGCTTCTGCTTTTCAGCCGGTGCTTTTTGACGGAACTGTTCTTGATACGCTTGAATTTCTTCTAATAATGTAGACATGACAATCCCTCCCTGTTGTTTTTCATAGCATAACAGGGTATTTCAAAAAAGACTGAGATTATGCTCACTCCGATTTTTTTCGGAATCGTTTCACAAATCCTATCAGACTTTCCGGTGTCAGTTCGAGTTTGTTCTCGTACGCATATTTTGTTCCGTAACCAAGTGCGAGTGTCGCCGTCGAGGCGATACCCGCTCCGAATACAGCCCCGTACCCGGGCACCATCTTCGCCAGTTGGCGAAAAGCCGTTTTTCCTGAATTGCCGACGATTGTCACGACAAGTAACTCTTTCGCACTTTCTTTCGATAAGTTCCGTTCATATAAGTTCGACAGCTTCAGCATCAAACCGATTTGAATCGACGTCAACGGAATGATATCTGCGCCCGGGAACGGGACCGCTCCGATTGCACCAGCCGCCGTCCCGGCCCCGACAATCCAGTTGTTAGCGACTTTCCCCCGTAACGAAGGATCGATTTCGCGGACAAACAGATTATCCTTGTCGAACTTTTTTAGGATATCGAGGACCTCACGCCGCAACCGGTCGATATTCGTCCCATCCTTCGCTGATACAGGGACAAGGGTCGGTCCCGGTAACTTCGTTTCGATGTGCCGGGTGACGGTCTCTAAGTCGTTCGTCGCATCAATCTTCGTCACGACGATGATGATGTTTTTATTATGGGCATAAATCTTATTGAAATTTTTTGTTTCCGTCTCCGATAAGACGGTCCCCGCTGCATTCAAGAAATACAAAATAACATCCGCACTTTCGTAAAACTGCCACGTCGTATCTGAATTCAAGCTGTTCGCGTCATTGAGTCCCGGCGTATCGACGAAGATGACTTTATCTTCCGGGTGCTGCCGAATCTGATCGATGCGTGTCGTTTCACCCGGTTGCGCTCCGACCGTCGCGACGTCACGCCCAAGAATCGCATTTAATGTCGACGATTTACCGGCATTGACGTCGCCAATCAGGGCGACGGTCACTTCTTGATTAAGCGACTGGTTAAAGTCGCGCCGTTCTGCTTCAAACGATTGGTCAAATACTTCCTCAAGCTTTGATTTCCGTTTCTGTTCATTCGTCTCAAGTCCCTCACCAAAAAAGTCGTCCATCGTTACCCCTCCTGAAAATATGTGCTGTCAGTCTTTTCCCGTTCTTCATTGAAATCATCCAAGGAAAACGATAAGCTTGATGATGGATAATGTTTCCAACACACGAAGGAAGGGGCTTCTTCTATGAAGAACTGGATGTACATACCACTTGCCGCCCTTATCTTGACAGGGTGCAGCCAAAACCACGATCAAATCGAATCCGCTACGAAAAAAGTACCTATCACCCAGGCCACTTCTACCTTCACACTCTCCCCCCTACCCGTTACAGAAGGGGAAGAAAAATTTGCCACACTTGCCAACCAACAGATTGGCGCCGTTCAGCTAAAAGGAACATTAAAGGCGACCCACTGGCTAAAAGGTGTCGAATATCTCCCGGACAAACAAGAACGGGTACTGTTCTCGATGGAACTTGAACCGAAAAAGTACGATACCACGATCCGGTTTTCCCAGTCTTTCTCGGATGATCTGATTCAATTCGGGATTGATGTCGGTGATACGGTACTCTTCGGTGACGATACGTTTACGCATCTTGATGATTACATCGTTCGCGGTGCCGACTTCCGCTCAAAAACGGCTACGGCGACCCCTTATAATCTTTTGATGGTCTATCATCTGTCAAAAAATAAAGAAATGCGCGGGTTTAATTTAAATGAGGTCACGCGTCCCGCTGACGTACCACTCAAAAAAGGAGAGCGGATTTTCGGAATCGTATTATCCAATCAGAAGTAAAGCAGAACCCGTCCCGCACTTCTAGTTCAGACGGGTTTTTCCTTGTCCTTTCATGTCGTTCTGAAACGAATAATTCAACAAAGAGTGGCAGACTCAATCGCTGCCACTCTTTGTTGTATAGAAACTGACTTTTGCGTCAGCCCCATTTTTTAAATTTCACTTCTCCGCTCGAGTAACACGGTATCCCGCCAGACACCAGCCAACTGTCCGATTCGTTCCCGACGACCGACTTCCCGGAAACCGAACCGTTGATGGAGTTTGAGGCTGGCGATGTTTTCCGGAAAGATTTGTGAATGCAACGTCCAGATGCCTGCTGCTTCACTCGACGTAATGACCGCCTGCATCAATACCGTCCCGACTCCTTTTCCCCGTGCGTCTTCATCGATATACAAACTGACTTCGGCAACACCGGCATAGGCCGGAATCGACGAAAATGGACTGATGGCGATCCATCCGAGCATTTTCCCGTCTTTTTCCACCACAATCCGGCTGTGTATGTGGTGATGGGCATCCCAGTAGTCAAACGACGGTACTTCCGTTCGGAACGTCGCATTTTGTGTCTCGATTCCTTGCTGGTAAATCCGACCGACTTCCGGATAATCTGCTGCGGTCATCGCTCGTAGATTCATGACAACCTGCTCCTTTTCTAGTCTTTTATCGCTTCGCGTCAAACGATCTTGACATATTTTCGTTATCGAACTCGTTCCGTCGTCCGCAACAGATCAAGCAACTGTTCGAGCCGTTCGATGGTGTAGGTCGGTGTCAACTCACTCGGAGCCGTTTCCTGACCCGGGTTAAACCAACACGTATCAATTCCGGCCGAAATGCCGCCTTGGATATCTGCAGTCAAGGAGTCGCCGATGAGCAGTGTTTGCTCCGGACGGAATTCCGGAATCCGGTCGAACACATACGTAAAGAAAGCACGCATCGGTTTTTGATAGCCCGTGTCTTCGGAAACAAAAATCTGATCGAAGTACGGCAACAGTCCTGAACCAGCGAGCCGTGCATGTTGTGTCCGCGAGACACCGTTCGTCACGACGTAGAGTTGGTAATGTCCTTTTAACTGCCCGAGTAATTCGTGTGCTCCGTCAATCAAATCCGTTCCCTGACCGAGATACGTCCGGTAGCGCTCATCCATCTGTTTCCCGTCGACCACCCATCCCTGCTCTGCAAAAAACGTCACGAAACGTTCCGAGATGACTGCGTCTCGCGTCACTTCCCCCCGTTCGAGGGCTGCCCATAAGGCTTTGTTAATGGACCGGTACCGGGTTTCACGTTCTTCCGTCCATTCGAGCTGTTCGTCCACGAATAGTTTTCGCAGCGCCCAGCGTTCCGTTGCGTCAAAATCAAGTAAAGTATGATCGATATCAAAGAGTAATGTTGTATAGTTCATTCGTCATGCTCCTTTTCGTAAGATCCGTTTTTCTGTCAGCTTCCCGCCGAGTTGGAACAAAAGCACCCCGCCGCCAATCAAGAGAACGCCGACTGCCTTCGTCCATGTGAAGGCGACCTGTTCGAGACCGAACCAGCCGAGCGTGTCCCAGAGCAGGGCAAAGAGGATTTGTGAGACCATGACGATCGAGATGGCGTAGCTCGGTCCGAGTTGCTGGACGCCTTGCGTCACAGACAGGACGACGCCGACACCGATGATGCCACTGAACCAAAACCACGGCTGCATGCCGGTCATTGAAAAAAGTGCCGTCCCTTCAACGAGCAATCCAATCGTCATTGAAGCGAGAAAGCCGAGTCCAAGGACTAACGTCGTCGTTGCCCAGGCTCCGACCCGTTCTTTGACTTTGGCGTTAAAGGTGTTTTGCATACAGACGAGCATCCCGCCAAATAAGGCGAGTAAAATCCCAAGTGTCATCGTGCTTGCCTCCTATTCATAGATACTTTCCCCGACACGCTCCATTAAACCCGCGCGGTCGATGATCTCAATCGTCCGTTTCGTCCGGTCAATCAATCCCTCCCTGCTGAACTGGAGTAACACCCGGTTCAGGTGCCGGTAGCTCGTCCCGATCAAATCCGCTGCATCGACTAAATCCGTGACCGGCAGAGTTTGTTTTTCCGGTGTCATCGACAACAGATAACTCGCGAGCCGGACTTCGACCGGATATAAAAGATTAAAGCTCATCGAGTGCGATTTCAGTTCGAACTTCATCGTGATCGTCTCGAGCAAAAAACGTAAGAATGCCGGATTGTCCGTTCCTGCTTGTTCGAGTGCCGCGTAACTGATCCGGAAGACTTGGACCGGCGTTACAGCCTCGACCGTATTCATCAAGGGGATACGGCGGACATATTCGATATCGCCGACCAGATCGAACGGATGCTTGAAGGAAAGAACGAGCCGTCGTCCTGCCGCTGACATATGCGTGATCTTCAACTTTCCTTCGACGAGCAAATACAGCTGTTTCGCGTCATCGCCCTGCTGGCATAAGTATTCACCCGGCTCGACCTCGACACGTTCGAGATGACGGCGTAAGCGCTCGTCAAAGACATGCGTCAATTGAAAACGGTCCAAGTATGTCGCAAGTCGCTCATCCTCCACACGAATCCCTCCTTATAGTTTCAAGATTAAGACACCGCCGACCATCAACAAAATTCCGATGACTTGCGGCAGCTGCAACCGACGTTTCATCATTCCGAACCAACCGTTCCAGTCAATCAAAAGGGCCAGACCGAGCTGGGCGATCAAAAAGAGTGAAATCGTCAATGTCACACCCATCAAATGCACGGCTGTGATATTACTGAACAAAACAGCCGCCGCCAGTGCGCCTCCTGATAGATAAAGCGGCTTGACGCGACGCATCTCTTGAAACGTCCGATCGCGTAAGGCGAATGTGATCAATAAGGCGACGATGAAGCCTGTCATTTGGGTCACGGTCGCTGCCTGCCAGGTCCCGATTCCATCACTGATTCGGGCATTGGCGACACTTTGGAGCGTCAGAAAAAAACCGCCGCTGATTGCAAAAAGGATGCCTCGCATCTGTATCGCCTTCCTTTCGTTATCTTCTTTCATCCTATCCTAAAACGACGGTGGATGATTGATAAAGGACATTTGTCCTGAACATAAATTCATTCGTCGAACATACAAAACCGCCATGTCGACCTGACTGGCGGTTTTTTACATCAGATTTTTTTAACGAACTCGGATTTCAGCTTCATTGCACCTAGGCCATCAATCTTGCAATCGATGTCGTGATCTCCATCGACGAGACGAATTCCTTTGACACGGGTTCCTTGTTTGACGACGAGCGATGTGCCTTTGACCTTCAAGTCTTTGATGACCGTAATCGTGTCGCCGTCATGCAATTCGTTTCCGTTCGCGTCACGGATGACCGCCGTCTCTTCCGTCACGTCCGCTTCAGCCTGCGTCCATTCATGCGCACATTCCGGACAGACGAACAGATTTCCATCTTCATATGTATAGCTCGATCCACAGTTCGGACAGTTTGGGTATTCAGTCATGTGTGATTCCTCCAAATCGTTCATCGTTTCTTCCCTGTTTAGTATAACGTGTCTGACAAAAACGAAAATAACAAATTAAAAAAATGCTTAGACAACCTCTTATGAAGCGTGAATATGCTAGAACGAGAGGCAATCCGTTCGCGCTGCCCTGTCCCGCCTCGTCTTCAAAGCGGCACGTTTCGTTGACTCCTACGGGGGGGAAGAAACGAAACGTGACGCTTTATCTCCCGACAGAACTTTGTCTACAGCCTAAAAAACCGTTCATCGTCTGACGATGAACGGTTTTGATTATTCATTTTCCAGCTTTTTGATTGCTTCATCTAGTTTTTCTTGATCCTCGTCCGACACTTCAGGAAACTGCGGATTGATATCGCGTAAAACGTCGTTCATGACTTCTGTCACGATGTAACGTCCGAACCAGTCATCATCGGCCGGTAGCACGTACCATGGCGCATTTTCCGTTGATGTGTTTGAAATCAAATCGGCAAAGATGTCTTGATACTCATCCCAATGTTCCCGCTCCTCAACGTCACTAAAAGAAAATTCAAAGTTCTTTTTCGGGTCTTTCATCCGTTCGAGCAACCGTTCCTTTTGTTTGTCCTTCGAAACATTGAAGAGAAACTTGACGACACGGATTCCGTTCTCGACCAGGTACTGCTCGAAGTCATTGATTTGCCGGTACCGCATCTGCCAAACGTCTTGATCGTTCGGGAGTTCTTCCTCCTCAAGCAGGTTATGAATACGCGGTGCGATGACATCTTCATAATATGAGCGATTTAAAATGCCGACTTCTCCTTTGGCCGGCAACCCGTCATGAATCCGCCATAGAAAATCGTGTTTTTGTTCTTCTTCTGACGGTTTCTTGACGGAAATCGTCTTCAAGCCCTGAGCATTCAGATTTGAAAAGATATAGCTGATCGCTTCATCTTTCCCACCGGCATCGATTGCCTGCAGGACGACTAAAATACCTTGTTTTTCTTCTGCATGAAGCCGCCAGTGTAGCTCTTTCAATTCCTCGACGCTCTCTGGAATGTATGTCTTGAGTAATTGTTCTTCAGAAATCCGGTCCGGATCAGATGTTTGGTAATCAGCTAAACTGACGTTCGCATCCGGAGCAACTCGATATTTTTTGATGTCCATTTGAATCCTCCTCTAACTTTCGCTCACTCTCAAAAGAATACCCTGAGAAGGACTTCGGAAAACCCGTTCAAATGAACTTATCTTTTAATCAATCGTTCTAATGCATTGTTGATTACGACAGGCGGGCGACCGAGAATTTGTGCAAAGTCCTGACTTTCAACAGCAAGCGTATCGTTTGCAATCCCTTCTTGAATCGAGACAAGCATCGGGATGAGGAAGTCCGGGAGACCCGCTTGTTTCATGATATCAGCATACGTTGCTACATCCACTTGTTGAACAGTGACAGGTCGAGCAAGAACCGCTCCGAGTGCCTCGGCGATTTCTGTTTGTGTCAACAATGGACCCGACAGTTCATAGATAGCTTGTTTTGGAGCATCTGTTGTCAAAACAGTAGCGATTGCTTCTGCATAGTCGTCCTGCAACGCCCAGCCGACTTTTCCGTCACCCGCTGCTGTCAACCAGTCTGCTCCGTTACGTACAGCGTCAATCGTCGCCTGCTCGTTTTCAAGATACCAGTTGTTCCGGAAGAAAATATAAGGGATACCTGTCTGTTCAATCAATCGTTCTGTTACCTGGTGCGTCCGTGCCAAGAAATTTTGACTTGCTTGTGCATTGGCAATACTCGTGTAGGCGATCAGGCCGACGCCTGCAGCCTGCGCTGCCTCGACTGCTGCCGTGTGTTGCCGGATCCGTGTAGCTTCTTCCCCGTCCGTTGAAATGATCAACAAACGATCAATCCCTGCAAAGGCCGTTGCTAACGTAGTTGGCGCATCAAAATCTCCATGACGGACTTCGACACCACGTTCTTTGAGATTCGCTGCTTTTTCGACATTTCGGACACTGACGACAAGGTCGTCCGCACTAATCCGCCCTAACAGATGATTGACAATCTTAGTTCCTAATTTTCCAGTTGCTCCTGTAATCAATAGCTTCATGGGTATTCGCTCCTTTTTCTATCAAATGCCTATCCTGTACCTAATCTTATTACAGGTGGTACACTAATCCTAGTAGGCACCTTTTAGATACTTGGTCACCTAAACAGAACCATTGGAGGACACTAAATGAATCTTACCGAACAGCGGACGGCTTGTCCGGTCACTCGTGTGCAAACCATCATTTCTGGTAAATGGAAAATCCTCATCCTGTGGCATCTCAAACAAGGAACACAACGCTTTGGCGCCTTACAACGTCTGCTGCCCGGAATTTCTAAGGGCATCTTAGCACGTCAACTACGCGAACTTGAGCAGGATGGCATGTTGCTTCGAAAAGTCTACCGGGAAGTGCCGATAAAGGTCGAATACTCATTGTCCGACACGGGACTTAGTTTTTTGCCGATTTTAGATGCAATGGCTGCTTGGAGCCTGTCGCACATTTAGAATCTGATCAATAATAAAGGAGTATGCCATGTCGCATACTCCTGCTTTTACTTCATTTCGTCAGAACGTGTTGCTTAAAATGCGCATCGATTGTCGCTGCGACACGTAGACCGGATATGACGGCACTCTCAACCCGTGTCCGTCCCGAGGCATCATCTGCTTCAAGGAAGGCATCCCCGGCAAGCCACAGCGGATGGTGATTCAGTTTTAGAAACGGCGTGTGGAAGACATCGCGTGCCTGAGCGTAACGCCATCGTTTCAACTGACGGGAGATGAGTTCGACGGGACCGAGTTGTGCTTGCAGGAGCCGTTCGATTTCAGTGAGCGTCTCCGCTTCCTCCTTGTCATACCAGGATTCACTCCACTCA
Organism: Exiguobacterium sp. N4-1P; assembly: GCF_002214325.1. Classification (NCBI taxonomy): domain Bacteria; kingdom Bacillati; phylum Bacillota; class Bacilli; order Caryophanales; genus Exiguobacterium; species Exiguobacterium sp. N4-1P. The sequence continues at coordinate 130,526 of NZ_CP022236.1, read as the reverse complement.
CCCGTCATGTAGACACTCAGTAAAGGTGTCGCCGAGATTTCTTTTTCTGCGTTGTTGACGAGCTTCAGCATCCCGGGGACAAGTCCTTCGTCCGCCAGACCGACCTCCCCAATTTCGAGCGGTTCTTTCAGTTCAAACAGGCCGACAAATGTCGGTTCGAACGTGACACGGCTTAACGCTGTATGATCGGCTGCGTCAAGCGTCAGCCGGGACGCTTCCAGTAAGTCATAGGCTTGCGGAACCGGTGCTGTCACGAGCATCGCGTCATAGACCCGTGTCCGGCTATCTGCAATCGTCCGCAAAACCGTGTCCGCTTCAATCCGTACGACCTGTTCGTTCAAGTGGACCGGAATCCCGCGTGCAATCGACTGAACGAGTTGATTCATCCCGTTAATCGCGATATACCGTGGAAAATCATCACCGAACCATTTCCGAATCAATCCGCGTTCGAGCCATTCATCGACTTCCTGCGCCAGTTCATCCGTCCGGACGGTGAAAAAGACAGCTCCGTGGTCCGCCTTTCCCTGATCGATTCGTCGTGTCGCCATGCGTCCCCCGACACTTTGGCTTTTTTCGATGATCTCGACCTCGTATCCTTCGACTTGTAATTGACGGGCAGCGAACGTCCCCGCAAGTCCACCGCCGATAATTCCGATTCGTTTTGGTTGTTCCATCTGATACATCCCCCTCCACTTGCTTCATTTCCACAAGTATAGCGGTTCGCTCGTCAAACGACGTCTTTTAACGTTCTTCGAATATGCTCGTCCGTTCGAGTTCAATTAACAAGCGGGCATGGTTGTTGTCAAAAAACTGTTGGTGCTGCGCTAATCCACGCTGGACGCACCAGCCGATTCCCGTCAGTGCTTCAAACAGACGGTAGTACGGCAAATAGACTTCAATCGGTTCCGGTGTCCGAATTTGGCCGTATCCGTTTTGATAAGCACCCAGCAGAGCGCTGCCACCTTGGAAGACGTCCCGGTCGAGTTTCGTGAAGTCGATCTCCGTCGCTCCGAAACGTGAAGTTTCAAAGTCGATCAGTCCAGTGAGGTTTCCGCCGTCTGCGAGCAGATTCCCGAGCCGGAAATCGAGATGGACGGCGACCGGACGCGACGGTTCCGGTAACTCACGTTCACGCCGTTTTAATTCTGTAAAGGCGGCTTGATAAAGGGCAGGCGGCAAAACTTGTTGAATCGCCGGCTCGAATGAGGTCATCTTCGCATTTCGGAAGACACGCCAGTCCTGTGAGGTAAACGCGGTGAAGCCGTTCTCCTCAAAATCGCCGTACGCCTCACGGGTACACGTATGGAGTGTTGCGTGAAGCCGCCCGATTTGCGAGACCAGTTCCGGTGTCACTTTTTCAATCGTCGAACCGGCAAGTGCTTCGAGCACAAACGCACCCGTCGTCTGTTCGGTTGGTCGCGCCGCCATGAGAATCTTCGGGACAGCGACACGACTGGCTAAATACGTCAGCCATCCGTGCTCCCGGTACCATTTATCAGCCGTATAGGGTCGCTTTAAAAAAACAGTCCGACCGTCACGCAGAACCAGCCGGTCGACTTCGGAACTGTACGAATCCGTGACGGAAAAAATCTCTGCTACATCGAGATCAAACGATTGAATCCACTCTTCGCGGGTCATAATGCATCCCCCAGTCGTTTTTCAAGGATTTCGGGCAGTCCGTCAATTGCGGCTGTATCGAGCATCTGATAGGTTAAATAAACAGTCTCTTTTATCTTTCGCAGTTCAATCATAACTTCACTCCTTTATGTTCTGTGCTGATCGTGGATCGGTTCAAACAACTTTTCGGTTGACGGCCGGACCAGCGCAAAATGTTCGACATTGTAGTGACCGTGCAAAACTTGATTGTGATGGGCAATCATCTACTCCGCCGATAAAACATCGGAGCCGTTCGTCGTATGTCCGTCAGCAACGAGCGTCACATCAAATCCATTGACGGTTGCACTGCGGACCGCGGTATCGATGCAGTGTTCCGTCTTACAGCCGAGGATGACGACATGTTCGATTTGTCGTTCATTCAGATACTCAAGCAGTGGTGTCCCGTGAAACGCATTCGTTGCAGCTTTATCGAACGTCACCGCCTGATCTGGAATCTGAATCGAGGAGTGCACCTCAAACCCCGGTCCGTTTCCGTCCGCGACATCAAGATCCCGGATGAAGACAATCGTATGAGCATGATTCTGTGCTTCTTGCACGACTTGATTGATGACCTGACTGACGGGCATCTTTCGCATGAACACCTGACTCTTCTGCCGTCCCTTCGACGAGATCCTGTTGAAAATCAATAATGAGTACCGCTTGTCGCATCTGAATGTCCCTCCTTTTGGTTTCTTTACTTTTCTTCTTTCCCTTCCCTACTGGAAAGTCCTGTTTTTCACAAGAGATTTTAAGCTTTGCGAAACTTTTGATTGACTTGATGCGTTGAATAAGATGATGGAAAGGATGTTACATATGGACCTATTGCCACTCTTTTTCGTGATTTTCGTAATTGTCTTAGCTGTTAATCTGTTTCTCGATAAGATAATCATGAACCGGCGCCTTTCTCGGAACGTCTTCATGAAGAATCTCTTCGTCTGCTTTTTGATTTCACTTGTTTTGTTAAGCTTCTTCTATCTTCAGTCCATGATGAACTAACAAATAGACCGTACACTCTCTGTTGAGCGTGTACGGTCTATTGACGATTACTCGATTTCAGTATTTCTACTGCTTTGTTACCTTGCGTAAACGGTAGTATTTTGTAAGTCGAAATCCGACATAGGCTGAATCCCCTAAGAGTGGATAAGATGTCCGCTGATATATATTCCAGTAGCTGATGATGCGACACTCAATCCGTGTCATGTAAACATCATTTGCTTGTAGAAAGGAACACAGATTTTCCTCAGGCCACCTCTCTAAAATCGGTTCGATTCGTTCTAGAATTTCTCTTACATATTCCCCAGTCAATTCAATCAGATAAAGCAACACCCAGTCTGTATCCGCCTGTTCTTCTTGTAATCGTTGAACATATTTCTCGCGGATATAACCATTGTGATGGCGCGTATACAAGCAATAGAGCAGCCACCGTTGTTGTTTCGTCAACGTCTCGATTTTCACCTTTGGTACTTCATCCAAGTACACGCGAGACGGCAAATTCAACTTTTCTTGCCAATACGCGATTTCAATCGTCCCCCACGTCACCGGTCTAAACAATCGGTGGGGGAAGAGACGTCTCACAGCCTCCACGTCTACTGCACAGGATTGCGGAAAAGCTTGGAGCCAGTTTGTTTTCATCTGCATATGTGTTTCACCACTCATTCCTTCAGTGCTAGGTAATAAAAAAGTCATACTCCAACTGGAAGGAGTATGACTTGAATGTTTTTATTCGACTGTTACTGACTTCGCCAAGTTACGTGGCTTGTCGACGTCGCAATCACGGCCGAGTGCCGCGTAGTACGAGATCAACTGAAGTGGTAAGACTGAAAGTAATGGTGACAAGAGCGGCTCGACTGACGGGATGACGAATGCATCCGTCGGCAATTCGAGACCTTCTGAAGCGATGACACATGCGTTCGCGCCACGTGCGACGACTTCCTTGACGTTGCCTCGGTTGTTGAGGTGAACGTGCGGTTGTGTCACGAGGGCGATGACCGGTGTGTTGTCTTCAATCAAAGCGATTGGACCGTGTTTCAATTCGCCGCCAGCGTACCCTTCTGCCTGGATGTACGAAATTTCTTTGAGCTTGAGTGCCCCTTCCATTCCGACATACGCATCTTGACCACGGCCGATGAAGAAGGCGTTGCGTGATTCAGACAAGTATTCTGCAGCGATCTCTTGGAACCGTTCTTTTTGTGACATGACGGATTCCATTGCGCTTGAAATTTTACCGAGTTCTTTCATGAGATCGAAGTTGACGTCGACGCCTTTTGCTTGAGCCAGGTCAAACGCGAGGACCGCAAGAACAGCAATTTGCGCTGTGTATGCTTTTGTTGAGGCAACTGCGATTTCAGGACCGGCATGCAACAAGAGTGTTGCGTTTGCTTCACGTGAAAGTGTTGATCCCGCGACGTTCGTGACCGTCAATGCTGGGTGACCAAGTTTTTTCGCTTCAACGAGAACGGCACGGCTATCCGCTGTTTCACCTGATTGTGAAAGGAAGAGGAAGAGTGGTTTCTCTGTCAAAAGTGGCATGTTGTAGCCGAATTCAGACGAGATGTGGACCTCTGCCGGAATCCCAGCGATTTGTTCAATCAATTGTTTCCCGATCAAACCAGCATGGTAGCTTGTTCCGCAACCAATGATATAGACGCGGTCACGACCAAGGACTAAATCACGAACCGATTGATCGAGTGTGATTTCGCCAGCTTCGTTTTGGTATTTTTGAACGATGTTCCGGATGACGGCTGGCTGCTCATCCATTTCTTTAAGCATATAGTGCGCGTATGTCCCTTTTTCGATATCAGAAGCATCAATTTCAGCTGTATACGCGTCACGCTCTTGCACGTTTCCGTCTAAATCCTGGATTGTGACACTGTCACGCGTTAAGATGATCATTTCACCGTCATGTAACTCAACGAACTGATCCGTTACTTGAAGCATGGCCATTGCGTCAGACGCAACGACGTTGAACGTGCCGTCTCCGAGACCAACGAGAAGTGGTGATTTATTTTTTGCGATATAAAGAACGTCCGGGTTTTCTGCATCGATTAAAGCGAGCGCATACGAACCGTGGAGCACGCGAAGTGTTTGACGGAAGGCTTCCGTGACATCACCTGTTGCGTCAAAGTTCTTTTCAATCATCTGAACGATGACTTCTGTATCCGTGTCGCTGAGTAAATCGACGTTAAGTTCTGCTTTTAACTGCTCATCGTTTTCGATGACACCGTTATGCACGAGTGTAAAGCGTGATGATGCACTTTGGTGTGGGTGGGCGTTCGGAACACTTGGTACACCGTGTGTTGCCCAACGTGTGTGACCGATTCCTACTGTACCGTCTGCTTCTGCAGGGACGACTTCGCGTAGCGCAGCGATGCGACCGACTTCTTTATGAACCTGAACGCCGTCATTGACGAACGCAAGACCTGCCGAGTCATAACCGCGGTACTCGAGTTTTTCGAGACCCTTTAGTAAAATTTCTTTCGTGTTAACTTCTCCGATCATACCTACGATTCCGCACATATTGATTCTCTCCCATATCAAGTATTTCCCTGAAGAGGAAACGGCTCTTGTCGAGAGTTATCAGCACTTGCTTGTTTGTCCGTCTAATCACTTAGACGATTTCAAGTAAGTTTACGGTACTGATAAGGTACCGGGAGGCATCCGCCGAATGATTCGATAAACCTCCACCTCGTCAGCTGCCTATCACATAGTCAGCCCTGGCGCTTCTGTTTCTGTCCGACTCCGTTTCTGTCCGACTTTACAATCATACGAACTTTAATTGGAAAAAGCAAGGAAGGTAACGTATTTGTAACTATTCCCGATATCTTTCTAAACAATACTTCTAATCCCTAGATTTTGTAAAAAAAAGAATTAAGCTTCTGTACCTACTCATCCACCCTCCAACGAACCCGTGTCCCTGTCCGACTTCTACAGGAAAAGGAAGCTCTGCTTACGGCAGGAACAAGCAAGACCCGGGCAGCCTCAAGTTGGCCGCGGCTTGCGTTCCGCCTGAGAAAAGCGGGCAGAGGACAGCGGTGTCGTCCCCTTCTCTCTCCTATGATCCAAACACTGTTCCTACTCCAGACCCACGCTATTTCTGAAACGAACCCGTACCCCTGTCCGACTTCTACAGGAAAAGGAAGCTCCGCTTCCGACAGGAACAAGCGAGACCCGGGCAGCCCCAAGCTGGCCGCGGCTTGCGTTCCGCCTGAGAAAAGCGGGCACAGGACAACGGGTTCGTGCTAATTCCCCTCCTTAACATTCCTCCCTTACACAAAAAAAGGAGCAGCACGTAGCTACTCCTTTTCGTCGACTCAATTTTCTTGTAACGCGTAATTTTCACGCACGACGTTCGCGATCCGCTCGACGTACATGTCACACGCTTCTTGCGACTCTGCTTCCGCCATGACACGGACGAGTGGTTCTGTTCCAGATGCCCGAACGAGAATCCGACCGTTTCCAGCCATTTCCGCTTCGACTTCCGCAATGATCGCTTGAACGGCAGGACCGTTCATTGCCCCATTCTTATCCGATACACGAATGTTGACAAGACGTTGCGGGAAGATTGGCATCTCGGCTGCGAGTTCCGATAACTTCTTGCCTGTCGCCTTCATGATTTGGAGTAACTGAACGCCGGACAACATGCCGTCGCCTGTCGTCGAGTAATCCATGAAGATGATGTGACCTGACTGTTCGCCACCGAGTGTGTAGTCGTTTTTACGCATCTCTTCGACGACGTAACGGTCACCGACTGCTGTTTGTAAGGCTGTCATGCCGTGTTCTGCGACTGTTTTATGGAAGCCGAGGTTACTCATGACTGTCGCGACGATCGTGTTATCTTTCAAACGACCGATTTCGTTCAAGTATTTTCCACAGATGAACATGATTTTATCGCCATCGACGATATCCCCATTTTCATCGACTGCAATCAAGCGATCGCCGTCACCGTCAAACGAGAGACCGACGTCGGCATTTTTTTCTTTGACGAATGCCGCGAGGTGCTCAGGGTGTGTCGATCCGACACCATCATTAATGTTCAAACCGTTTGGCGTTGTACCGATTGTCGAGACTTCTGCTTCGAGGTCCCCGAACAAACGTGGTGCAAGGCTTGATGTCGCGCCGTGCGCGCCATCAATTGCGACATGAATCCCGGAAAAATCTTCATCCGATGTTTGACGAAGCATATGGAGGTATTTTTGCGCACCTTCATAATAATCGTGGACGAAACCAAGCTCTTTCCCCGATGGTCGCGGGAGTGTGTCCTCTGTTTCGTCGAGCAATGCTTCGATTTCGCGTTCTGTTGCGTCATTGAGCTTAAAACCGTCTGTTCCGAAGAACTTGATGCCGTTGTCTTCAACCGGGTTGTGTGACGCTGAAATCATGACGCCCGCAGTCGCATCCATCGTTTTCGTCAAGTATGCGACGCCCGGTGTCGAGATGACACCAAGACGCATAACTTCCGCACCGATTGATAACAATCCTGCAATCATCGCGTTCTCAAGCATTTGACCCGAGACGCGTGTATCGCGTCCGATTAAGACTTTCGGACGTGTGCTCTCGTGTTTCGTCAACACGTATCCGCCAATCCGTCCAAGACGGTAGGCGAGTTCCGGTGTCAATTCTACGTTTGCGACGCCGCGGACGCCGTCAGTTCCAAAATACTTACCCATGTGCTATTTCCTCATTTCACTGATTGGTTTTAATTGGTCTGTACCGATGTCCGGGGAATCGTCTTTAACGTGACGTCCATGTTATCCGGTCGTAAGACATCGAATGCTTTAGATGTCTGATATGAAATCGGTAAGCCGTGTGTGCCTTCTTTTAATCCTGTTACGTCGATGACAGCCTTGATGTCGGTTGCATCAATCGAAGCTAAGTCCGCTTCGCTGCCACGGACGACGAGATCAATCGTTTCAGCATAGTCAATTGTATACTTCGACTCGTCGAAACCGTTAAGCGTCACAGGAACACCTGTAATCGTCTTCTCTGCTCGCTCCTCGACCGTTTCCGTCGTCGATTTAGCATTTTCTTTCTCGACGACGATACTGACCGTAATCGAAGTCGGATCCATTGCCGTCACATTATCCGGTTCGACGAGTTCGATCGTCTTATCGGTCGTCTTCGTCAAATCTTTCAGTGAGATTGCCTTTGTATCGACTGAACCGATTCGCGTCAATTCTTCCTTCGTTCCGTACAGACGCGCTTCCGTGACGACGGGAACGATCTTGACGACCTTGTAGCCTTTTTTGACGCTACCTGTTGTTTTAACGTTGATCGGGACTGTTTTACTTTCCTTATAGACAGGAACTGTCACTTCAAGCTGTTCCGGATCGTACGTCGCGCTAATCGCGTTCCCATTCGTATCCGTCGCTTTAACGTTGAACGACTCCATGAAAGTCGACGCGCGACCCGTCACGTCGATCGGGACTTGAATCGATGTGATGGCTTGGAGCTTTTCTGCTCCTCCCGTCACAGCAACCGTTTGTTTACTCGGTTGTGCTTCACCGACGACATACCCTTCGGCGATTTTATTTTTGTTGAGTAAAGCGACTTGAACCGGGACTTGTTTCGTGACTTTTTTATCAAGAAAAACTTCGACCGTCTCCTGTTTCGGTGTCACTTCAACATCTTTTCCAAATCCATTCGCTGTCACACGAACACGGTGGTACCCAGGGTCGAGTCCCTCTAAATCTAACGATAGACCAAAGTCTTTGACGAGGCGAAGCATCGTCAAGCTACTCGATGGTCCTTTGACCGTCGTTTCGATTGTAGTTGGAATATTATAGGCGACCCACTGCGATTCATCATAATTCACTGTGACCGGTACGTCAAACGTCGTCGAGCCCTGACCAGCGATCGGCAATAGACTCGCCGCGTCACTTTTCCCGCTCGAACTCGAGCCTGCGACCATCAAATAGAGCATCACAGCAAGTAGTACCGCAACGATTCGTAAAAACCATCGTTCATTGAACCACTTTTCGAACATTATTTTTTCGCCCCCATCCAGTTAAAGAAGGACGTATTCGCCGGTTCGACTTTGACGAGCGTCTCAAGCAACTTCGTCCGAAGTGAATCTTCGTCGAGTTCCCGGTAAAGACGACCATTGATTGCGAGAGATACGCCTCCCGTCTCTTCCGATACGACAAGCGTGACACTATCCGTAACTTCACTGACACCAATCGCGGCCCGGTGACGCGTCCCGAGATCTTTAGAGATGTGGGCACTTTCTGAGAGCGGTAAATAACAAGCCGCTGCCGCAAGTTTGCCTTGCTGAACGATGACCGCACCATCATGCAACGGCGTGTTTGGGATAAAGAGGTTAATCAAAAGCTGACTCGTAATTTGTGAGCCGAGCGGAATCCCCGTCTCGACATATTCACTGAGACCGGTTTCCCGTTCAAACGTGACGAGCGCACCAATCCGGCGTTTCGACATGTATTGTGCTGACGAAACGAGTGCGTCGACGATTCGCGTTTGCTCATCTTCATCACTGATGGCACTCCGTGAAAAGAATTTACTCGTTCGTCCCAGGTGCTCCAGTCCTCGACGGAGCTCTGGCTGGAAGATGATGATAATTCCGAGTAATCCATAGGTGATGATTTGATTCAATAGAAATTGTAAGGTCTTCAGTCCGAAGAAGCCGCTTAAGAACCAGCTGATCAAAATGACAGAAATCCCTTTAATCAATTGAACCGCTTTTGTGCCTTTGACGATAATCATCAGGCGGTAAATGACGAATGTCACGACCGCGATATCAAGCACATCATTAATATAATCGTACCAGTGTACGTTTTCGCCCAGTTTCAACATTTGAAATTGAAGTGGTTGCCAGTTGAAGTAATTCACCAACCGTGCCCCCTATCTCATCTAATTTAAACAGCTTTCATTATAGCACAAAGGGGCGAGTTAGACTCGCCCCAACTGATTAATCAAAGATTCGTTTGATTCCGTACCAGACGCGTTCGAACAACTGATCGATTTCTTTAATTTCTCCAGTTACGTTTCCGGCACTGGCTGTGTAAGCCGTCCCGTCAACGGTCATGACGTCTCCATTGACTTTGCCTTCAATCCGGACATTGCCGCCTTCGACGTATAAATCTTGATTGACCGTCACTCCTTTTGGAACAACAACTTCGCCATTTTCAGCGACGATACCGGGAGCGTTCGTATACGACAAGTCTTTATCTTCTTGCGTCATGTACCCCCCGAGGCTACCGACCGAAAGTAACGCAAAGATCGAGGCAGCTGCAAGGAGTGGATACTGTTTCATCTTCCCTCCAAAACGAGAAGGTTTACGAAGCGGTGTCACATTCGACGTGTCCACCTGTTCAGGCAGTTGTGCCAGCACGCGGGATGTAAAGTCTGCCGAGAGCTTCGGCTTCGGAAGCGTGCGTAACTGTGCATCGAGGAGTCGATACTCTTCGAAGTCGTCCATCGCATTCGCCTCCCGTAACTCCGCTTCGAGTTGTTTAAAGTCTTCTGGAGGTTGGTTTTGGTCTAAATAATCTTGGATGCGTTCGTTTACGTGTTCTCGTGTCATGGTGAGATCCTCCTTCTCACCGCGTTCCGAAGTGCTTCTTCAGCGCTTCTCGGCCACGGTGAATTCTAGTTTTGACTGTGGCGACTGGTAAATCGATCAGTTCACTGATTTCCTTTAATGAAAGGTCTTCAATATATTTCAAGACGAGTGGCATTCGATACTTTTCAGGTAAAGCGGCAATCGCGTCCCCGACAGCATTTCGTTCTTCAGAATCAACGACTTGATCTTCTGGCAATTGCTCCTTACTTTCGAGCTGGGAATACAGCGTCAAGCCTTCAGTACCTGACATCTCGGCATCAAGGGAATAATCTGGACGTTTCTTCCGTAAGCGGTCAATTGAAACATTCGTCACGATCCGGTAGAGCCACGTACGGAATTTCCATTGTGCATTATACGATTCAATCTTTGTAAATACGCGAATAAAGGCTTCTTGCGTGGCATCCTCTGCTTCCATCCGATCACGTAATACACGGAAGGCAACTAAAAATGCCCCTTCTTTATATAGATCAACAAGTGCCGCAAATGCATCACGGTCGCCTTGCTTCACTCGCTCAATCAAGCGTAGTGTTGTTTCTTCCACTTCAAATACCCCCCGCTCTATGCGGTCAATCTCTTATACGGAGTCGACCGATAAATGTTTCATCTCAATTTAAATTGTAACAAAAAAAACTTGAACCCCGATGAAAAGAGTTCAAGTTCTATCCATTATTTTACTAAATGTTGGTTTTGCATCGCTTGAAGTAGGTTTCCGATCAAGGCATTCGCAAGAATCGCGGTTCCGTTCCCTTCTTCTAACAACGGATTCACTTCGACGAACTCCGCTGCAATAAAGTTTTCTTGTTCCGCACAAGAGTTCAAGACGGTCTGAGCATCCTCTAACATGACACCGTCCGCAACCCGCGTCCCGGTCCCTTCGACTAAACTCGGGTCAAGACCATCCATGTCGAAACTTAAGTAAAATGCGTCTGTCGTTTCGTTCAGGTAAGCAATCGCTTCCTTCATGATGGCTTCCATTCCCCGTGTCCGAATCGCTTCCATGTCATAAACGCGAATCCCAAGCCGATCAATCAATTCCTGTTCTCCCGGATCGACGTCACGCAAGCCGATAAAGACAAGATGCTCCGGTTGTAACTTGACGTCTGTCCCACCGATTTCCGTTAGGCGCTGATGCCCTTCCCCAAGAGCAACAGCGAGTGGCATTCCATGAATATTACCTGTAGGTGACGTTTCCGGTGTATTTAAATCACCATGCGCATCGAACCAAATCGCACCGAGCCGCGGAATCGATCGACGAAGTCCTGCGATCGTTCCGATTGCCATGCTGTGGTCGCCCCCGACGAGTAACGGAAAACGTCGTTCGGACAGCGCATCATGTACAAGTAGCTGTAAATCATTCGTCGTATGGACGACTCCTTCGAGACGCTTTAACTTCGCATCTTCCTCACGTACCGCGTCTTCTGGTAAGACAGCCGCTTCCCCATAGCGGACCGCTTCTTGTCCATGTGTTGCTAACGTTTGAAATAGGCCTGCTTGTTCGACTGCTGCCGGACCATGCTCTGTTCCTGGCTTTCCTTGACCGTAACGATATGGCACGCTGATATATGCAATGTTCATCCCCGCATCCCCTTTGCTTAATTAAGTTACCTTAATTGTAAGCGGTAACATACGGCTGGTTCAACTCGACAAGATGACGCATTTTTATACAGTAGACGACAACAAAAAAGCACTGTGAAGGGAATCACAGTGCTTTCGCGTACGTACTCTGGTTAACAGGCATTTCAAGTATAAAAAAACTTAAGACGAACGAAACTCGCTTAAGATCTTTAAGCAAAATTTGGTGGAGCCTAGCGGGATCGAACCGCTGACCTCCTGCGTGCAAGGCAGGCGCTCTCCCAGCTGAGCTAAGGCCCCAAAAAAATAAACAAAAAGCGGAAGACGGGATTCGAACCCGCGACCCCGACCTTGGCAAGGTCGTATTCTACCACTGAACTACTTCCGCAAGAAGATGAGCCATGCAGGATTCGAACCTGCGACCCTCTGATTAAAAGTCAGATGCTCTACCAACTGAGCTAATGGCTCGACATGGTGGGGGGGGGCGGATTCGAACCGCCGAACCCGAGGGAGCGGATTTACAGTCCGCCGCGTTTAGCCACTTCGCTACCCCCCCAGTTTGTCTAGGAAAATTTAATTAAAAAAACAGTGCCGGCAACAGGAGTCGAACCCGCGACCTACTGATTACAAGTCAGTTGCTCTACCAGCTGAGCTACACCGGCACAATAAAATGGTGACCCGTACGGGAATCGAACCCGTGATACCGCCGTGAAAGGGCGGTGTCTTAACCGCTTGACCAACGGGCCATTGGCTCCGCAAGTAGGATTTGAACCTACGACCTACCGGTTAACAGCCGGTTGCTCTACCACTGAGCTATTGCGGAATAAAAAAACAAAATTGCCTGGCAACGTCCTATCCTCACAGGGGGAAGCCCCCAACTACTTTCGGCGTTCAAGTGCTTAACTTCCGTGTTCGGCATGGGAACGGGTGTGACCACTTGGCTATCGTCACCAGACGACAGGGCTCGCGCCCTCAAAACTGAAGTCATCAACAATCATCTGCTAGAACAAGGCCTCGACCGATTAGTATCACTCAGCTCCGCATGTCACCATGCTTCCACCCGTGACCTATCTACCTCATCGTCTCTGAGGGGTCTTTCTTGATTACTCAAAGGGAAATGCGCCTTTCATCATCGGACCATGCGGTCCGAAGAACTATCCGGTATTAGCTCCGATTTCTCGGAGTTATCCCAATCCTTGAGGCAGGTTCCTTACGTGTTACTCACCCGTCCGCCGCTCATTCCACTCGCTTCCCTCCGAAGAGTTCCGCGAGCTTCCTGCGCTCGACTTGCATGTATTAGGCACGCCGCCAGCGTTCGTCCTGAGCCAGGATCAAACTCTCCATAAAGTGTTTGACTTGCTCGTTTTTGTGACCGAAGTCACGTTGACGAAGCTTGCGCTTCATTCATTGTTTGTATCCGAAGATACGTTTTTTGCCTCATCGTTCAGTTTTCAAAGTCCGATATGTCATTTGACGACTTTTAAATCTTACAGTAAAGTATTAACTAATGTCAATTCTTTTTTATAAGTTTTTTTCGTTGTATGACGCTCGCTTTCGGCGTGTGCCTTAGCGACATGTATTAATATATCAACTCTTGTTTTTTACGTCAACTGTTTTTCTAAAAAAACTTTTAAAAAAGATGGACCCGATGGAATTGGTCATAACAACCATTCCCCGAGTCCTTTTCTTATGCCTGTTTTTGCGACTGTACTTTCGCTGGAGCAGGCTTTTCTTGCAAGCGATGCAACATCAGGATTTGATACGCATTACAAACCAAGAGTGTCGCCAGTGCGGCCCAAAGCATCCGCTTGTCTTGCGTTGCCTGAAGAGCTGGTACCCATTCAATCAACGTGATGACCGTCATTAAGAATAACGTCGGGATGAAAGCACTGAAATTTGTTTCACGGGCTTTCGTACGTGCAACGAGAAATGCGACGAACAATAAGACAACCATTTCACCAATATAGAGGCTTGTTTTATCGAATCCGAACGCAAGTCCACGTAAGTAGACGCCGTCAAACAAGGCGAAGGCAATCAAAACGACCTGAACCCGATTCCATAACTTTGCGCCGCGGAACAGATCAAGTCCAACCCGGTGCAAAATCAAATAAGAGAAAAAGCCCATCAGGCTGATTGCCGTCCATGTACTACTGTATGCCAAGGCCGTAATGTATCCGCTAATCGATTGATTGCGGACGTACCCTGGTTCAGCGACAAGGTTAAACACGAAGCCGGCTAGCGTCCCAATTAGGAGCGTCATCCAGAACAGCTTCAAAAATCCTTTAATCTTCATGTATTATCCCTCTACTTTTTCGATGACACGCGCTGCGAGTTCATTATAGTGTGTTTCAAATGGATGGTCATCGCGATAAATCGATGGTGCAAAGTCCGATTCATTCGCATATGGTTGTCCAAGTGGAATCTTAGCTAGAATATCTGTTTTTAGCGCTTCTGACAACTTCTCTCCGCCACCTGATCCGAAGACATACTCTTTTTCACCAGTTACCTTGCTTTCGAAGTACGCCATATTTTCAATGATACCGAGCAAACGGTGGTTCGTCTTAATCGCCATCGCACCGGCACGAGCTGCAACGAATGCCGCTGTCGCATGTGGTGTCGTGACAATCAATTCCTGACAGCTTGGGAGCATCGAGTGAATATCAAGTGCGACGTCACCCGTTCCTGGCGGCAAATCGAGTAAGAGGTAATCAAGATCGCCCCATTCAACATCCGAGAAGAAGTTATTGAGCATCTTCCCGAGCATCGGTCCACGCCAGATGACGGGTGCATTGTCTTCGACGAAGAAGCCCATCGAGATGACTTTTACGCCAAACCGCTCTGGCGGAATGATCCGGTCATTGACGACGGTCGGTCGTGTTTCAATTCCCATCATATCCGGAACACTAAAACCATAGATATCCGCGTCAATCAAACCAACTTTTTTACCTGCCCGTGCAAGGGCAACTGCGAGGTTGACGGAAACCGTCGATTTTCCGACGCCCCCTTTACCAGAAGCGATCGCGATGAACGTCGTCCCTGACTCCGGTTTAAGAATCGATGGTGTCGTCGCTGCCTGAATCCCGTGATCGCCGAGTGCCTCGAAACGAAGTCCGACCGTCTTGAAGCCTTTTTCTTTTAACTCTTTAACGATTTCTTGTTGTAACGTCAACTGTTCACCTGAACCTGCTTGCGCAAGTGCGATTTTCAGGCTGACGTAGTCTCCTTTGATTCGGACATCACGAATCCCGTTCGTATCTGCAAGCGAGCGTTCGATCGTCGGATCAATTAACTGTCCGACTACCTCGCGAATTTCTTGTTCATTCAACATAGTGCCTTCCCCCTGAGAACGTTCGATTTATTCCATTTCAGTATAACAAAAATAAGATAGCGCTTGCACATTTCGGCTCATAAAGGATGACATTTCCTTGTCGACCCGGAAGAATCAGTCCAGCAGCTTCAAAAAAAGAGATCTCCTCCGCGCTGTCGCTAAAAGGGATCTCCCGATCTGTTAAAACATCCGATTCCAGGTTGCCGGTCCGACGACTCCGTCAACTGCTAATCCTTGACGTGCTTGGTAGGCACGGACCTTTTCAACCGTCTCTACATCAAATCGTTTCGTGACGGTTGCCTTGACCGCCCGCTGAATCCGCTCGATGTCCCGACTGTTCATCTGGACGGCCCCTCGATAGAGCGGCTGTCCCGGATAAGGCACTAAAACATCCGTCGTCACTGTATTTAACTCAAAGTGCGGATAATCTTTAAATCCACTCCAATCTCCGCCCCAGGAAAAACCTTGCCGTTTCATTGCCTGGACGATTTGTTGAAAGTTGGCATCGGTATTAAAGATCGCTTCCGTTCCGTCCATGGAGTATTGAAACAGATCAACGGCAATCCCGCGGTTATGATTTGATTGTCCTCCACGGGCATGCGTGACAATCGCTCCCGGCGTCGTTCGTCCTTGCGCATAGAGTTTCTCCTGCTCGGCATAGGAACGGAAGCCTTGGGCCACTCCGACATAAATTCCTTTGACATGGAGTTCCCGGATGACTTGGCGTGTCTTTCGGGCGACTTCCGGCGAGAGTCCGGGAACATTCAGTTTTCGATTGGCTCGTTCGAGCAACCAACTGACTGATAGTGTCATCTTTCACCACACTCCTTTCTCCTCTGTTCCCGAAAACAGAATCCGGTATACTTAACGATGGACTTATCCTCACCAAGCATTCGGAAAAAGGAGTTTTTTGATGAAAAAAATGTTAGTCTTCGCAAGCGTCATCACAGTCTTCTTACATATCGGCTATGCGATTTACTTTTATGCAGGGCATGAAGCAAATGTAGCTTATCAACCCGCTCTCCCTGAAAACAGCACGGTGTTAAGTCAGGAGACGTCTTTTACCGGTACAGTCGGTTCACAGACGGCGAATGATCCTCTTGCATTTTTACAGCATCTGTTCCTCTGGAGTATCCCGCTGACGTTTGTTGCTCTCACAGCACTCTTATTCCTCATCCGAACAATACGACGACGTACGTTTTGAACGGCAGACAGTTGCTTGACCGCTTTTTTAATTAGAGAGCGGTCTTTTGGCATAAAAAAATCTCCCACCCGTAAGGATGAGAGATAAAACGATTAACGTTTTGAGAACTGAGGTGCACGACGTGCTGCTTTAAGACCGTATTTTTTACGTTCTTTCATACGAGCATCGCGTGTTAAGAAGCCTTTAGCTTTAAGTGTTCCACGGAAATCTGGATCCGCTTGAAGAAGTGCACGTGAGATACCGTGACGGATAGCGCCTGCTTGACCAGTGAAGCCGCCGCCTTTGACCGTTACCATGATATCGTATTTACCTTCTGTTTCTGTGAGTACAAGTGGTTCTTTTGCAGTCATGATTAAAGTTTCATAACCGAAGTATTCGCTGATATCGCGCCCGTTAACTGTGACTTTACCGTCTCCAGCAACGAGGAAAACGCGAGCTGCCGCGTGTTTACGGCGACCAGTGCCGTAGTAACGTACATCTGCCATCGTGTAGTTCCTCCTAAATTCGTATTAACCGCGAAGTTCGTAAACTTCTGGTTGTTGTGCTTCTTGCTTATGAGTATCTCCAGCGTAAACGTGGAGTTTGTTGAACATTTGACGACCGAGGCTACCTTTTGGAAGCATCCCTTTGATCGCGAGTTCAAGCATACGCTCAGGTTTGTTAGCGAGTAAGTCGCGTGCGACAGTCTGCTTCAAGCCGCCTGGATGACCAGAGTGACGGTAGTAGACCTTTTTGTCGAGTTTGTTACCAGTTAATACGATTTTCTCAACGTTGATGAGGATAACGTGATCCCCACAGTCAACGTGTGGTGTGAACGTAGGTTTGTGCTTACCGCGGAGAAGTGAAGCCACTTCGCTCGAAAGACGACCGAGTGTTTTGCCTTCTGCGTCGATAAGGAGCCATTTGCGTTCTACATCAGTAGCTTTCGCCATGAAAGTTGTGCGCATGTAAAATACCTCCTAAGGAATTTAAAAGTTTCTTTTTTGATTTTTCATTTATTCACTGTGTGAATCTATCAGAATCTTAGGTGTACGGGGCTAAGATTGTGGTTTCATAATAAATGAAATGCCAATAAACATTGTATGTTTTTTAGCGGCTAATGTCAAATGCCTTTTTTAGACTCTGGGTAGAAAACTTCCCAAAGGTACAACCCGTGCGGTGGTGCCGTCACACCAGCGACGTTTCGATCCTTCGCGGCAAGCATCTTCTTGATGTCCGTAGCGGCAAAACGTCCGCGTCCGACATCAAACAAAGTCCCGACCATGATACGAATCTGATTATAAAGAAAACCGCTTCCTTTAAACCGAAAGATTAGCTCTTCCCCGTACTCAATCAACTCCGCTTCATAAATCGTCCGGATTCGATTATCCGTTTCCGTCTTCGCGACACAAAACGAACTGAAATCATGGGTGCCGACTAAATACGTCATCGCTTGACGCATCACGTCGAGATCAAGCGCGTACGGAATCAATACCGATTGATGACGTCGAAACGCATCTTCGGTCCGGCGTACGAAGTACCGGTACTCTTTCCCCACTACATCATACCTTGCTTCGAAGTCAGAAGCGACCTCTTTACAGTCCCGGACACGAATATCGTCCGGTAATAACGTATTTAAGGCCTTGACCATGCTGTCCGGCGCAATCGCAAGTTCCGTATCGAAATGGATGACTTGCCCCTGTGCGTGCACACGAGCGTCTGTACGCCCTGATCCAATCACCTTGACCGGGTGCTTGTGCATCCGCGCAAGCGTCTTCTCGACGACCTCCTGGATCGTTACACCATTCGGTTGGACTTGGTAACCAGAGTAACCCGTCCCGTCATATTGAATCGTACATTTAAAACGTCGCATCAGAAACCTCCCCGTAAGTAAACAAGCAGGAGCGCGACGACGACGAGGAGACCCATCAAACCGGTATCACGTGCCGTCCATTTCGATTCCCGAAGACGCGTCCGTCCTTCTCCCCCACGGTAGCCGCGTGCTTCCATCGCAATCGCGAGGTCCTCTGCCCGCTTAAAGGCCGAGATGAACAATGGAATCAAAAGTGGGATGATTGCCCGCAGACGCTCTTTAATCGGTCCTGCCGCTAAATCAACACCACGTGCCTGCTGTGCTTTCATGATCTTCTCCGTCTCTTCTGCCAGTGTCGGTAAGAACCGCAGCGAAATCGAGAGCATCAAGGCAATCTCATGCGTCGGAACGCGGACGACCTTGAATGGCTTCAAAAGCAACTCAATTGCATCTGTCAGCTCGATCGGTGACGTCGTCAAGGTGACGAGTGTCGTGATCGAGACCAAATAGAAGAAGCGGAGCGAGACGATGATGGCGAGACGCAGACCTTCCGAATAAATTTTAAACCATCCAAATTCGAACAAGACGGTTCCTTCTCGCGTAAAGAACAGTTGAACGATGAAGGTGAAGACGATTAGGAAAAGAATCGGACGTAAGCCCTTCAAGACGTAGCGGAGTGGCAATTTACTACTCGCTAACGCTAAAAACGTAAAGATGAGTAAAAAAATGTTCGTCGCTGCATTGTTCGCGAGGAACACGAGCGGGATGAAACAAAATGCAAAAATAATTTTTGCAAGCGCAGAAGAACGATGAAGATAGGACGTACCCGGAATATGTTGTCCGACGATCATATACGTCCCCCCTGTACCTGTAGAATCCAATCCACGACTTCCGGTTCCGTTCGTAAGTTCGGACGCGAAAGTCCGAGTCGGTCTGCCACCGGCCAGGCAAGTGCTAAGACGTGCGGAAGATCAAGATGGAACTGCTTCAGCAGCTCCGCCTGTTGGAATAATCCAATCGGCTCTCCATCATACGCGACTTGTCCATGCTCCATGACGACGACACGATTCGTATATTCGAGCACTTGATCCATATCATGCGTGATCAAGAGTAATGTCAAACCCGTTTCCGCATGAAGCCGGGCGAAAAGACTCAGCATTTGCTTACGTCCTTGCGGATCGAGTCCAGCGGTCGGTTCGTCGACGATCAACACGTCTGGTTGACTAGCGAGTACGCCTGCGATCGCAACACGCCTCATTTGCCCACCAGACAAGTCAAACGGCGATCGGGACCAGAAGACTTCGTCTAGCCCTACTGTGCGTAATGCCTCTTTTGCGAGCCGTTCCGCCTCTTCCTGCTCATGCCCGAAGTTCATTGGACCGAACATGACATCCTTTAAGACTGTTTCTTCAAACAGCTGGTACTCAGGATACTGAAAGACGAGACCGACACGTTTTCGTAGTGCCTTTAAATCTTGTTTTCGTTTTGGTTCAATGATGATGTCATCGACTTGGACTTTTCCTCTCGTCGGTTTCAGCAATCCATTGATGTGCTGGACGAGCGTCGACTTCCCAGACCCAGTGTGCCCTACAAACGCAACAAGCGCCCCTGACGGAATCTCAAGATTCACATCACGCAGCGCGACTCGTTCGAACGGACTATTAAGTTGGTACGTATAGTTCAATTCCTGGATTAGGATTGGCATAAGCGGTTCACCAATTCACTTTCATCTAGTATCGTGTCCCCATACGAGAGACCTCGCGCCCGCAATTGCTCCTGAACTCGAACGATGAAAGGAACATCGAGACCGATTTCTTGGAGAAACGCCGATTTCGCAAAGACTTGTTGAGGTGTACCTTCTAATACGATTTTCCCGGCATCCATCACGATGACACGACTGGCCTGTAAGACCTCGTCTAATTCATGTGTAATGGCGACTACCGCCATCGGATGTCGTTCATATAATTCTTGAACGGTCGACATAACCTCTTCACGTGCGAGTGGATCAAGCATCGATGTTGCTTCATCAAGCACGAGAACATCAGGGCGCATCGCAAGTGCCGAAGCAATTGCGACACGCTGCTTCTGTCCGCCGGATAGTTGATGGGGTTCCCGATCAACAAAATCCGTAAGGCCAACGCGCGCTAGACTGTCGTCAATACGACGAACCATTTCCTCGCGTGGCACACCCCAATTTTCAAGGGCAAATGCCACGTCGTCGCGCACGGTCGTGCCAACAAATTGATTATCTGGATTTTGAAAGACGATGCCGATTGCCCGACGCATCTCCCATAGTTGCTCCGGATTCGCACTCGAGAATGTCTCGCCTACGGTCACCGTTCCTGATTCAGGAAGCAACAAGCCATTAAACAATTTAGTCAGCGTTGATTTTCCAGAGCCGTTGTGTCCAACGATGGCGACCCATTCACCAGAATGAATCGTCAGAGAGACATCTTGTAACGCAGCTTGTTCCTGTTCCGGATACCGATACGTAACGTGATCCAGTTCAATTAGCTTCGTCATGTCTACTCCTCCTTCATCAAATCAATTAATTCCATTTGTAACAAAAGGGCAGAAGCGAGTTACGCACTGCCCTTTTATAACGAATCATTTAAAAATTAAACGAGTTCGATGATGACCATTTCTGCGCCGTCACCACGACGTGGTCCCATTTTCATGATGCGTGTGTAACCACCTTGACGCTCAGCAAAACGTGGAGCAACATCAGCGAATAATTTTTGGATCGCGTCTTGTGCTTTGCCCTCTGCGTTTTGACCAGCAGCTTCACGGCGAACGAACGATGCAACTTGACGACGAGCGTGGAGATCACCGCGTTTACCTAAAGTGATGAGTTTCTCAACGACTGGACGAAGTTCCTTCGCTTTTTGTTCTGTAGTTTGGATACGCTCATTGATGATGAGATCAGTCGCAAGGTCACGCAAAAGTGCCTTACGTTGTGAGCTTGTACGGCCTAATTTCGAGTATGCCATGGATGGATTCCCTCCTTCGTGCAATTAATAGTTTTTAGTCTTCTTTACGCAAACCAAGTCCGAGTTCGTCGAGCTTCGCTTGAACTTCTTCGAGTGATTTACGTCCGAGGTTACGAACTTTCATCATCTCGTCTTCGCTCTTATTCGCGAGTTCTTGAACCGTATTGATACCAGCGCGTTTCAAACAGTTGTACGAACGAACTGAAAGATCGAGTTCTTCGATCGTCATTTCAAGTACTTTTTCTTTTTGATCTTCTTCCTTTTCGACCATGATTTCGGCATGGAGCGCTTCGTCCGTAAGACCAACAAAGATGTTTAAGTGTTCTGTCATGATTTTCGCACCGAGTGACACTGCTTCTTCAGGGCGGATTGAACCGTCCGTCCAAACATCAAGCGTCAATTTATCGAAGCTCGCATCTTGACCGACACGTGTTTTTTCAACTTGATAGTTTACACGTTGAATTGGCGTGTAAATCGAATCAATTGGGATCACACCGATTGGCATATCGTCCCGTTTGTTATCTTCAGCCTGAACATACCCACGACCGCGACGAGCTGTCAGACGCATATGAAGTGATGCACCTTCTGCAAGTGTTGCAATGTGAAGTTCTGGGTTGAGGATTTCGACGTCGCTGTCATGCGTAATGTTTGCCGCAGTAACAACGCCAGCGCCTTGAATATCGATCTCAAGTGTTTTCTCTTCTTCCGAGTAAACTTTGAGGGCGAGTTTCTTAAGGTTCAAGATGATTTGGGTAACGTCTTCTACAACGCCATCAATCGTCGAGAACTCATGAAGAACGCCATCGATTTGGACTGCAGTGACTGCAGCACCCGGAAGTGAAGATAATAGGATACGACGCAATGAGTTACCAAGCGTTGTACCGAATCCACGCTCAAGCGGTTCTACTACGAATTTACCAAACGTAGCGTTTTCGCTTAATTCGACCGTTTCAATCTTCGGTTTTTCGATTTCGATCATCTGAACCCCTCCTTGAATATCGTCCTGTTGGCCATCGCGTTCAATCGCCAACCGTCTCGTGTACGTGTCTACTGCTTGATTTGGTCAAACGATCAACAAAAGTCTACTCGATTTCCCGCTTTGCAGTACAAGACGGGTTACACGCGACGACGTTTTGGAGGGCGGCAACCGTTGTGTGGAACTGGAGTTACGTCACGGATCGCTGTAACTTCGAGACCGATTGCTTGAAGCGCACGGATAGCAGCTTCACGACCTGCACCAGGACCTTTAACGTTGACTTCTACAGTACGCATACCGTTGTCCATTGCAGTTTTTGCAGCTGTTTCAGAAGCAAGTTGTGCTGCGAATGGAGTCGATTTACGTGAGCCTTTGAAGCCCATGTTACCTGCAGTTGCCCAAGAGATTGCATTCCCTTGCACATCAGTGATCGTAACGATTGTGTTGTTGAATGTTGAACGGATATGCACGATACCAGACTCAATATTCTTTTTGACTTTACGTTTACTACGAACGTTCTGTTTACGTTTTGCCATATTAGTTTACCCTCCCTTACTTCTTCTTGTTCGCTACTGTACGGCGTGGGCCTTTACGAGTACGCGAGTTGTTTTTAGTGTTTTGACCACGAACTGGAAGACCACGACGGTGACGAACACCACGGTAGCAACCGATTTCGATCAAACGTTTGATGTTGAGTGAGATTTCACGACGAAGGTCACCCTCAACTTTTACTTTATCTAAACCATCACGAAGTTGGTTGAGTTGTTCTTCAGTCAATTCACGAGTACGAGTATCTTCAGAGATACCAGCTTCTTTCAAGACTTTCTGAGCAGTCGTTTTACCAACACCATAGATGTAAGTGAGTGAGATAACGATGCGTTTCTCACGTGGAATATCTACACCAGCAATACGTGCCATGTGTGCACCTCCTTGTTTAATTACCCTTGTTTTTGTTTATGCTTAGGGTTTTCGCAAATAACCATTACTTTGCCTTTACGGCGGATAACTTTACACTTTTCACAGATCGGTTTAACCGAAGGTCTTACTTTCATTGTGAATACCTCCTCCTGAAAAAATCGGAGTTTTTATTTGAAACGGTATGTGATCCGTCCGCGAGTTAAGTCGTATGGTGACAACTCAACTGTTACTTTATCTCCTGGTAAGATCCGAATGAAGTGCATCCGAATTTTTCCTGAGACGTGCGCGAGGACCGTGTGGCCGTTTTCTAACTCCACCTTAAACATCGCATTTGGAAGTGGTTCGATAACCGTACCTTCCACTTCGATTACATCTTGTTTCGCCATCAATTATACCCCTTTCTCTATAAAGTTGATTGGGAGCCCAGACGATTTGTAGCGCTTAGGGGCTTTCTACAGTAGCCGTTGAGAGATCATCGGTCACAAACACGAGTGGATAGCGGCTTATAGAAAGGTGACACCAATAACGCGCACAGCTCACTCTGCATCGACCGTTAAGATCTCGTAGCCGTCGTCTGTGATGGCGATGGTGTGCTCAAAGTGGGCGCACATGCTACCGTCCACTGTCACTACCGTCCAATTGTCGGATAGTGTGCGAACATAGCGTTTCCCGACGTTGACCATTGGCTCAATCGCCAGTGTCATGCCGGTTTTCAGGCGCGGCCCTTTCCCCGGTGGTCCATAATGTGGGATTTGCGGATCTTCATGCAAATTTTGTCCCACGCCGTGGCCCACATATTCGCGGACTACAGAAAAATTCGCTGCTTCGACATGTGACTGAATCGCATGCGAAATATCTGTCAGGTGCACACCAGCTTTGGCGCGCTCCAATCCTTTATACAGAGATTCTTCAGTTACGTCAAGTAACTGCTTTGTCTCTTCAGAGATTGTACCGACCGGATATGTCCAGGCTGAATCTCCGTGATATCCATTATACTCCGCCCCGATATCAATCGAGATGATGTCTCCATCGTGGAGTACGCGGTCACCCGGAATACCATGGACAAGTTCTTCATTTACTGATGCGCAGATGCTACCAGTAAACCCATTATAACCTTTAAACGATGGTGTTGCCCCTTGACTTCGAATATAACGTTCAGCGATCGCGTCGAGTTGCCCCGTCGTGATGCCTGGACGAATGTGAGCTTTAAGCGCCTTATGCGTCCGAGCGACGATTTGTCCTGCCTTACGCATAATGTCGATTTCACGCGGCGCTTTCGTAATGATCATTACTGACCACCAAGAAGTGCTTGAACATCGGAGTAAACTTCATTAATCGGACGATCACCGTCCAAATTACGAAGATACCCTTTTTCAGCGTAAAAGTCAATCAAAGGTTGCGCTTGCGCGACGTTGACTTCAAGACGACGGCGAACCGTTTCTTCTTGATCATCTTCACGTTGAACAAGTGCTGATCCGTCGATATCACAGACACCTTCCACTTTTGGTGGGTTATAGATGACGTGATACGTTGCTCCACATGTCGGGCAAATCCGGCGGCCTGTCAAACGAGGGACAAGTTTCTCCGGGTTGACACCGATGTGAATGACGTGATCGATTTGTTTGTTAAGATCCGCAAGTAATGCTTCAAGAGCATCTGCTTGTTTCACTGTGCGTGGGAAACCGTCAAGAAGAAAACCATTTGCACAGTCTTCTTTGGCGAGACGTTCACGTACGATGCCGATTGTGACTTCATCCGGAACGAGTTCCCCTTTATCCATGTACGATTTCGCTTCCTGCCCGAGCGGTGTTTGATCTTTGATCGCCGCGCGGAACATGTCGCCTGTCGAGATGTGTGGAATGGCGTAGTCTTCGATAATTTTCGCAGCCTGCGTCCCTTTTCCAGCACCCGGCAAGCCCATCAATACAAGATTCATGTCGGTAGCCTCCACTTCTATAGACTCTATAGACACAACAGAAAGGAAAGGGATGGTCCCCTTCCTCCCGCCTTATCGGATAAAGCCTTTGTAGTGTCGTTTAACCAGTTGACTTTCAATCTGTTTCATCGTCTCAAGACCTACACCGATGACAATCAGCAAGCTTGTTCCACCAATTTGCACCGAGTTCGGTAAACCAGCGAACTTAATAAAGAACGTTGGCGTTACCGCGATGACAGCAAGGAAGAGCGAACCGAAGAATGTCAGACGATAGAGGATCTTCGTGATGTATTGTTCCGTTTGCTTACCAGGACGGATACCAGGAATGTACCCGCCTTGTTTTTGAAGGTTCTCTGCCATTTGTTCCGGGTTGACCTGAACGAATGTGTAGAAGTACGAGAAGGCGATGATCAATGCAACATAAATCGACATTCCGATTGGACTCGTATAGTCGAAGATGTCACGAATTTTCGTCGCGTTTTCCGGACTCGCAAAGAAACTTGCAATCGTTGGTGGAGTCACCATGAACGATACCGCGAAGATAACTGGGATAACACCAGCAGCATTCAGCTTCATCGGCAAGTGTGTCGATTGGCCGCCTACTGGCGCACGGTTCACCGTACGCTTAGCGTACTGAATCGGAATCTTACGTGCAGCTTGCTGCACATAGATGACACCGACGATGACCGCAATGATGATTAAAAGCAACAGTACGATATAAAGCACATTGACGAACAAAGCATCCCCTGCATTTTGGAGCTTTGTTTCGTAAATCTGGCGGAACGCGTTCGGGAAGCCTGCGACAATCCCAGCGAAGATGATCATTGATATCCCGTTACCAATGCCCTTCTCCGTAATGAGTTCACCGAGGAACATC
Organism: Exiguobacterium sp. N4-1P; assembly: GCF_002214325.1. Taxonomy (NCBI): domain Bacteria; kingdom Bacillati; phylum Bacillota; class Bacilli; order Caryophanales; genus Exiguobacterium; species Exiguobacterium sp. N4-1P. The sequence continues at coordinate 104,702 of NZ_CP022236.1, read as the reverse complement.
AAGAACGCTGTACCAGCCGTCAAAACAAGTGCAATCATAACGTACGTCCAGGTGCCAAAATCTTCATTGACAAGACCTGGATAGATACGGTTAAATCCAAGCGCGATTCCAAACGCTTGGACTAAGCCGAGTACGATCGTTCCATAGCGCGTTACCGTTGCTAACTTCTTACGGCCCGCCTCTCCTTGTTTTGCCCATTCGGCAAACTTTGGAACAACGTCCATCTGTAAGAGTTGGACAACGATCGAGGCCGTAATATACGGCATGATTCCCATCGCAAAGAGTGAGAAATTCTGCAAAGCATTCCCGCCGAAGGAGTTCAAGAATCCGAGAATACCATTCTCGTCAATCTTGAATACTTCAGTGTTTACCATCGGCACTGGGATATGCGCTCCGATCCGGAACACGATAATCAGGGCCAAGGTAAAGAGAATGCGCCGACGGATGTCGGCTACGCGCCACATATTGGAGATCGCTTGAAACATTAGATCACCTCAACCGTACCGCCGGCAGCTTCGATCGCTTGCTTCGCAGCTTCGGAGAACTTGTGAGCTTTTACTGTCAGTTTCTTTTCAATCTTGCCGTTTGAAAGGATCTTAACGCCGTCTTTCATACCTTTGACTGCGCGAGTCTCGATAAGAAGTTCAGGAGTTACTTCAGTTCCTTCTTCAAAACGGTTAAGTGTGTCAAGGTTGATAACCGCGAACTCTTTACGAGTCGGGTTGTTGAAGCCGCGTTTTGGTAAACGACGGAAAAGTGGGTTTTGTCCACCTTCGAAACCTGGACGAACACCACCGCCTGAACGAGCTTTTTGACCTTTGTGACCACGGCCAGAAGTCTTACCGTTACCAGAAGACATACCGCGACCTACACGGTTGCGTTCTGAACGTGAACCAGCAGCTGGTTTCAATTCATGGAGTTTCATAGTGGGGCACCTCCTCATAAAATTATATCGTTCTATTACTCTTGAATTTCTTTAACTGTCAATAAGTGTGACACGTGGTTAATCATCCCACGCATAGCAGCGTTGTCAGGTACGACAACCGTTTGGTGCATCTTACGGAGACCAAGCGTACGAGTAGTAACGCGTTGGTTCTCCGGACGACCGATCATGCTGCGTGTGAGGGTAACTGCGAGTTTCGCCATCTGTATTCCCTCCCTTTCTTAACCGCGAAGTTCTTCGACGGTTTTACCGCGGAGTTTCGCAACGTCTTCAGCACGTTTAAGTGAAGTGAGACCTTTAACAGTCGCACGAACCATGTTGATTGGAGTGCTTGATCCAAGTGATTTCGAAAGAATGTCGTTGATTCCCGCTAATTCGAGAACCGCACGAACTGGGCCACCAGCGATGACTCCAGTACCTTCAGAAGCAGGTTTCAAGAAGACGTGACCTGCACCGAAAATTCCGTTGATTTCGTGTGGAATTGTAGTGTTAACGATTGGGACGTTAACCATGTTTTTCTTTGCATCTTCGATTGCTTTACGGATCGCTTCAGGCACTTCCTGAGCTTTACCCGTACCGAAACCTACGTGACCATTCTTGTCACCTACGACGACGAGTGCAGCAAAACGGAAGCGACGGCCACCTTTTACTACTTTCGCGACGCGGTTTACAGTAACAACGCGTTCTTCGAGTTGATCCATGTTAATTTCTAACTGGCGCATGTAGAGGTTCCCTCCTTTTCTATTAGAATTTGAGACCAGCTTCACGAGCTGCTTCAGCTACAGCTTTGATACGTCCATGATAGAGATATCCTCCACGGTCGAAAACGACTGTTTCAATACCTTTTTCAAGAGCGCGTTCAGCTGCGAGCTTACCGACTGCTGTTGCAGCGTCAGCTGTGTTGCCTTTTTCAAGATCGAGTGATGATGCAGATGCGAGTGTTGCATGTGTTGCATCGTCAATGACTTGTACGTAAATGTTCTTGTTCGAACGGAATACGTTCATGCGTGGACGTGTTGCAGTCCCGATGATTGTACGACGTACACGACCATGACGCTTTTTACGCGTAGCGTTTTTGTCTGCCTTTGAGATCATTTATGCCACTCCTTTCCGGTCAATTCGTATCAACGAATTACTTACCTGTTTTACCTTCTTTACGACGAACGACTTCATCACTGTAACGAATTCCTTTACCTTTGTACGGCTCAGGTTGACGGTACGAACGAATCAATGCAGCAACGTGTCCAACACGCTCTTTGTTGATTCCGCGGATGATGATTTGCGTATTCGTAGGAACTTCGACTTCAATGCCTTGTTCCGGAGTGTACTCGATTGGGTGTGAGTAACCGAGGTTGAGTACGATTTTGTTACCTTGCTTTTGAGCACGGTAACCAACACCTTGGATATCAAGTGTCTTAGCAAAACCGTTGTTTACACCTTCGACCATGTTCGCGATAAGCGCACGAGTCGTTCCGTGAATTGTACGGTTAGCCTTTTCGTCGTTTGGACGAACGACAGTCAATTCATTACCTTCTACGTTGATAGCCATAGTCGGGTTGAACTCACGTGTGAGTTCACCTTTAGGACCTTTTACTGTAACTGTGCTGTTTTCAACTGTTACTGTAACGCCTGCTGGGATAACGACCGGCTTTTTACCAATACGTGACATTTAAGACACCTCCGTTCTTTTTATGCGTGAATTACCAGATGTATGCGATCACTTCGCCGCCGACTTTTTGTTGGCGAGCTTCTTTGTCTGTCATAACACCTTTAGATGTTGAAACGATAGCGATTCCGAGACCACCGAGTACTTTCGGGATTTCATCAGCTTTCGCGTAAACGCGAAGACCTGGTTTCGAGATACGTTTGAGTCCAGTGATAACGCGTTCGTTGCTTGCGCCATACTTAAGGAATACGCGGAGCGTACCTTGTTTGCTGTCCTCGAGATATTCAACATCGCGGATGAAACCTTCACGTTTGAGGATTTCAGCGACTTCACGTTTGATTGTAGAAGCTGGCATTTCCAACTTCTCATGGCGAACCATGTTTGCATTACGAATGCGTGTAAGCATATCTGCAATCGGATCTGTCATAACCATGCGATGTACCTCCTTTCACAACTTTAATGAATTACCAGCTTGCTTTTTTAACACCAGGGATTTGACCTTTATGAGCAAGATCACGGAACTTAATACGGCTGATACCGAATTTACCAATGTAACCGTGTGGACGGCCAGTGATACTGCAACGGTTGTGTAAACGAACCGCTGAAGAGTTACGTGGGAGTTTGCTCAAGCCGATGTAGTCGCCTTGTGCTTTCAATTCTGCGCGTTGTTCAGCGTAGCGCTCTACGAGTGCTTGGCGTTTTACTTCACGTGCGATCATTGATTTCTTAGCCATGTGTGCGGCCTCCCTTATTTTTGGAATGGCATGCCGAGTGCTGTGAGAAGCTCACGAGACTCTTCATCCGTATTAGCAGTAGTTACGATAACGATGTCCATACCACGGACTTTAGATACGCGATCGTAGTCGATCTCTGGGAAGATCAATTGTTCCTTCACGCCTAGCGTGTAGTTACCACGGCCATCGAATGATTTCTTCGATACACCACGGAAGTCACGTACACGTGGAAGTGACACGTTGATCAACTTGTCGAGGAATTCGAACATGCGCTCTCCGCGAAGTGTAACCTTCGCACCGATTGGCATACCTTCACGAAGTTTGAAACCAGCGATTGATTTCTTAGCTTTCGTGATGAGTGGCTTCTGACCAGTGAGGAGCTGAAGCTCTTCTACTGCCATGTCAAGTGCTTTCGTGTTCGTAACAGCGTCACCAACACCCATGTTGATTACGATCTTATCGACTTTCGGCGCTTGCATTACAGAAGTATAGTTGAATTTCTCCATCATTACTTTGACGATTTCGTCTTGGTATTTAGCTTTTAAACGGTTCATCAGAAAGTGGACCTCCTTTCTTTAAATCTTCTTATTTATCTAAAGCTTCGCCCGATTTTTTAGCGATACGTACTTTCTTGCCGTCAACCACAGTGAAACCAACGCGTGTTGGAGTTCCTGTCTTAGGGTCGATGAGCATAACGTTCGATACGTGAATCGGTGCTTCTTTCTCGACAATTCCGCCTTGCGGGTTAAGTTGAGAAGGTTTTGTGTGTTTTTTGATCATGTTAACGCCTTCGACGATAACGCGATCTTTTTTAGGCATAGCAGTAAGAATAACGCCTTGTTTGCCTTTATCTTTACCAGTCATAACCTGAACTTTATCACCTTTTTTGACATGCATCGTTAGAGCACCTCCTTGTAGGAATTCTTTGGAATTAAAGTACTTCCGGTGCCAACGAGACGATCTTCATGAAGTCTTTTTCACGAAGTTCGCGTGCGACTGGTCCGAAGATACGTGTGCCACGTGGGCTTTTATCATCTTTGATGATGACTGCTGCATTTTCGTCAAAACGGATGTACGAACCGTCTTTACGACGAACGCCACGTTTAGTACGAACGACTACTGCGCGTACAACTTCACCTTTTTTGACAACGCCACCTGGTGTTGCTTGTTTAACTGTGCAAACAATTACGTCACCGATGTTAGCAGTTTTGCGACCAGATCCACCGAGGACTTTGATCGTCAAGACTTCACGAGCTCCTGAGTTGTCTGCTACTTTCAAGCGAGATTCTTGTTGAATCATACGATTGTACCTCCCTCCGGATGTTTATTCATCCGAACTAATTAGAGTTTAGATGATTACTGCTTTTTCGACGACTTCTACGAGACGGAAACGTTTGTCCTTAGAAAGTGGACGTGTTTCTTGAATGCGTACAACATCACCGATTTTAGCTGTGTTGCTTTCATCATGCGTTTTATACTTCTTAGAGTAGTTTACGCGTTTGCCGTAGAGCTTGTGCTTTACTTTAGTCTCAACTGAAACAACGATCGTTTTATCCATTTTGTCAGATACGACGCGTCCAGTTAATACTTTGCGGTTGTTAGTGCGTTCCATTGAGTGTTCCTCCTCTCAGAATCCGAGTGAATTATGCGTTGTTGATGCCGAGTTCGCGTTCACGAAGAACGGTTTTCGCGCGTGCAATCGACTTGCGCACTTCACGGATACGAGCAGGGTTCTCAAGCTGACCAGTCGCGAGTTGGAAACGAAGGTTGAACAACTCTTCTTTCCACGAACCGACTTTACCGTTGAGCTCTTCTGTAGTTTGCTGACGGAGATCAGTTGCTTTCATTCGTATCACCACCATTTTCTTCACGTTTTACGAACTTACATTTTACTGGAAGTTTGTGTGATGCAAGACGGAGAGCTTCGCGTGCGATCTCTTCCGATACTCCTGCGATTTCGAACATTACTTTCCCCGGTTTAACGACTGCAACCCAGCCCTCCGGAGCACCTTTACCTGAACCCATTCGGACTTCAAGAGGTTTTTTAGTGTATGGTTTATGTGGGAAAATCTTGATCCACACTTTACCACCACGTTTCATATAACGAGTCATCGCGATACGCGCTGATTCGATTTGACGGCTAGTGATCCAGCTAGCTTCTTGAGCTTGGATACCGAACTCGCCGAAGTGTACTGTAGTACCACGTTTCGCTTTACCACGCATGTTGCCGCGGTGAACACGACGATATTTTACACGTTTTGGTAACAACATGTTGTGTTGCCTCCTTCCCTAGACGGATGTGGATTATTGTTCGTTAGATGCTGCTTTTTTAGTAGGAAGCACTTCACCGTGGTGGAGCCATACTTTTACGCCAATTTTGCCGTAAGTTGTATCAGCTTCAGCAGTACCGTAATCGATGTCTGCACGGAGTGTATGAAGTGGAACTGTTCCTTCTGAATACTTCTCTGAACGAGCGATATCAGCGCCACCAAGACGACCAGAAACTTCAGTCTTGATTCCTTTGATACCTGAACGCATAGAACGTTGGATTGATTGCTTCATTGCACGACGGAAAGATACGCGGCCTTCAAGTTGGCGAGCGATGTTTTCAGCGACAAGTTTAGCAACTGCATCCGGGTTTTTCACTTCAACGACGTTAACGTGAACGCGTTTGCCTTTTGCAAGGTTAGTGATGTCTGTACGAAGTGTTTCGATTTCAGAACCGCCTTTACCGATAACCATACCAGGTTTAGCAGTGTGAAGTGAAATGTTCAAGCGGTTTGCAGCGCGCTCGATTTCAATTTTAGAAACACTAGCGTCTTTAAGACGTTTTTCGATATATTCACGAACTACGTAGTCTTCATGAAGGAGATCAGCATAGTCTTTATCTGCGAACCAACGTGATTCCCAGTCTTTGATGATACCTACGCGAAGACCAGTTGGGTTAATCTTCTGACCCACGGTAATCCCTCCTTATTTTTCAGATACCACGATGTGAACGTGGCTCGTACGTTTGTTGATACGGCTTGCGCGACCCATTGCACGTGGGCGGAAACGTTTGAGCGTTGGACCTTCGTTGACGTAAGCCTCTGTTACTACGAGGTTTTCGATGTTCATGTCGAAGTTGTGCTCAGCGTTCGCGATTGCCGATTTCAATGCTTTTTCAACGATTGGCGTTGCTGCCTTGTTCGTGTAAGCAAGAATCGAAAGAGCTTCGCCGATTTGCTTCCCGCGGATTAAGTCTACTACGAGACGTGCCTTACGAGGAGCAATGCGAACCATATTAGCCGATGCTTTTGATTGCATAATGAGTACCTCCCCTCAGATTAACGTTTCGTCTTCTTATCGTTACCAGCATGTCCTTTATAAGAACGAGTTGGCGCGAATTCACCAAGTTTGTGACCGACCATATCTTCTGTCACGTAAACCGGTACGTGTTTACGACCATCGTAGACAGCGATCGTGTGACCGATGAACTCTGGGAAGATTGTCGAGCGGCGTGACCAAGTTTTGATAACATGCTTGTCACCAGCTTCGTTGGCTTTATCAACCTTAGCGAGCAAATGGTGATCTGCAAATGGACCTTTTTTCAAGCTGCGACCCATAGTTGTACCTCCCTTTGGCATGATTCAGGAACGGTTCCTACGAACCGTTCAGAAATCACGTAATTATTTTTTAGAACGGCGGACGATGTATTTATCGCTCGCTTTGTTTTTCTTACGAGTTTTGTATCCGAGTGCCGGTTTACCCCAAGGAGTAAGTGGGCCCGAACGACCGATTGGAGCACGTCCTTCACCACCACCGTGTGGGTGATCAACTGGGTTCATTACAGAACCACGAACTGTAGGACGTTTTCCGAGCCAGCGTGAACGACCAGCTTTACCGATATTGACGAGCTCATGCTCTTCATTACCGACAGCGCCGATTGTAGCACGGCAAGTAGCAAGGATCATACGTGTTTCGCCTGATTGAAGACGAACAATCGCGTATTTACCATCTTTACCGAGAAGCTGAGCAGAAGTACCAGCTGAACGAACGAGCTGACCACCTTTACCAGGCTTAAGTTCGATGTTGTGGATCAACGTACCAACTGGGATGTTTACAAGTGGAAGAGCGTTACCGACTTTAATGTCAGCTTCTGCTCCTGACATGATTTGCATGTCAACTTTCAATCCTTTAGGTGCGAGGATGTAGCGTTTTTCACCATCGATGTAGTGTACAAGAGCGATGTTTGCAGAGCGGTTCGGATCGTACTCGATTGTAGCGATACGGCCAGCGATGCCATCCTTGTTACGTTTGAAGTCGATGATACGGTATTTACGTTTGTGTCCGCCACCTTGGTGACGTACTGTCAAGCGACCTTGGTTGTTACGTCCGCCCTTTTTCGAAAGCTTTTCAGTTAACGATTTTTCAGGACGTGAAGCCGTAATTTCAGCAAAGTCGAGTGCAGTCATGTTACGACGACCGTTAGTGGTCGGTTTAAACTTTTTAATTCCCATCGAGAGTTCCCTCCTTTTCTACAGAGTACCGATTAACCGAGGTAATCGAGTTCTTTGCTATCTGCAGTAAGCGTGACGACCGCTTTTTTGCGGCGTGCTGTGTAACCAGCGTGACGACCTACGCGTTTTGCTTTTGGTTTTGAGATAAGTGTGTTGATTTTTTCAACTTTAACGCCGAAGATCGCTTCAACAGCATCTTTGATTTGAGTCTTAGATGCCTTCACGTCTACTTCGAACGTGTACTTTTTCTCAGCCATTTGGTTCACTGAGCGTTCAGTAATTACAGGACGTTTGATAATGTCGTGTGTATGTGCCATTATGCAAGCACCTCCTCTACTCTCGCAACTGCATCCTTCGTGAAGATGACTTTGTCGTGTCCGACAAGATCAAGGACGTTTACTCCAGCAGCGTCAACGACTGTGACACCAGGAATGTTGCGTGTTGAAAGAACGACTGTCTCGTTGTAATCAGCAGTAACGACAAGAACTTTACGTTCGATTGAAAGAGCAGCGAAGACCGAAATCATATCTTTTGTTTTCGGAGCATCGATTGTCAAACCTTCAAGAACGATGAACTCGTTGTTAGCGACTTTCGAAGAAAGTGCTGAACGTAATGCGAGACGACGAACCTTTTTAGGAAGTTTATAAGCGTACGAACGTGGTGTTGGACCGAAGACTGTTCCACCGCCAACCCATTGTGGCGAACGGATCGAACCTTGGCGTGCACGACCAGTACCTTTTTGTTTCCATGGTTTACGGCCGCCACCGCGAACTTCCGAGCGACCTTTTGTATCATGTGTACCTTGGCGACGTGAAGCTTGTTGCATGACGATTGCATCGTATACGACTGCTTCGTTTGGCTCGATTCCGAAAACGGCATCTGCGAGCTCAATATCTCCAACTTGTGTACCTGTTTGGTTAAGCAAAGCTACTTTAGGCATTCGTTATTCCTCCTTTCCTTGCAAACGGATTAGTTGCCTTTAACCGCAGTTTTGACGACAACTTGGCTCTTACGCGCGCCTGGGATAGCACCCTTGACGAGGAGTAAGCCACGTTCTACATCAACTTTTACGATTTCAAGGTTTTGAACAGTGATTTGTTCTCCACCCATGCGTCCTGGGAGCAATTTCCCTTTGAATACACGGTTTGGAGCGACAGGACCCATTGAACCTGGGCGACGGTGGTAACGCGAACCGTGAGCCATTGGACCACGTGATTGGTTGTGACGCTTGATTGCTCCAGCGAAACCTTTACCTTTCGACGTACCTGTTACATCAACCATTTCGCCTGCAGCGAAAGTATCTGCTTTAATCTCTTGACCGATTTCGAAATCTGTTACAGATGTACGGATTTCTTTAATGAAGCGCTTAGGTGTCGCACTTGCTTTCGCAGCGTGACCTTTTTGCGGTTTGTTTTGACGACCTTCTTTGATATCACCAAAGCCGAGTTGGACTGCTTCGTAACCGTCCACTTCCATTGTCTTCAATTGAAGAACAACGTTACCTTCTACTGAAACGACAGTAACTGGTACTACTTCGCCTGACTCGTTGAAGATTTGTGTCATACCGAGTTTAGTTCCTAAGATTCCTTTAGCCATGAGATACACCTCCTAATATTGAATGATTTTGATCTTCTGGCTAGTATCAACTATTTATAGAAGAAAAATTAAAGTTTGATTTCAATGTCAACGCCCGATGGAAGTTCAAGACGCATAAGCGCATCAACTGTTTTCGGTGTTGGGTTAACGATGTCGATCAAACGTTTGTGTGTACGCATTTCGAACTGCTCACGAGCATCTTTGTACTTGTGAACGGCACGAAGTACTGTGTAGATCGCTTTCTCCGTTGGGAGTGGGATCGGTCCAGATACAGTAGCACCAGAACGTTTTGCTGTGTCGACAATTTTCTCAGCCGATTGATCAAGCACGCGGTGATCGTATGCTTTCAAACGGATCCGAATTTTTTCATTTGCCATGTTGTTTCCCTCCTTTTCGCCTATTTCGTAAATAGACATTCTCCGCGGAAATTTCCACACTAGCCATGGCAATGCCGCCTGGTGTGTCATAACCTCCCGCTTCATCGCGTTGTGTTTGTGACCAACATATTCTAGTTTACTTAATTCCAAGCAAGAATGCAAGCAAAATAAATTAGAACTTGTTTTCAAGTCTCTCACCACTCGCACAAACACTTTCCTCAGTATATAAGATGTCTGACCATGTTGCAAGACTGTTTTTCAGAAAACAAAAAAAGGTCTTCCGTCACGGGAGACGGAAGACCTTTTTGCTTAAAAATTACTCAACGATTTCTGTAACTGATCCAGCGCCTACTGTACGGCCACCTTCACGGATTGAGAAACGAGTTTCTTTTTCAAGAGCGATTGGTGCGATGAGTTCAACAGTCAATTCGATGTTGTCCCCAGGCATAACCATTTCAGTACCTTCAGGAAGTTGGCACATACCAGTTACGTCAGTTGTACGGAAGTAGAACTGTGGACGGTAGTTACCGAAGAATGGCGTGTGACGGCCACCCTCTTCTTTTGAAAGGATGTAAACTTGCGCTTTGAAAGTTTTGTGCGGTGTGATTGTGTTTGGTTTCGCGAGAACTTGTCCACGCTCGATGTCGTCACGTGATACACCACGAAGAAGAGCTCCGATGTTGTCGCCAGCTTCAGCATAGTCAAGAAGCTTACGGAACATCTCTACACCAGTACATACTGATTTTTTAGTTTCTTCGTGAAGACCAACGATTTCGATCTCGTCGTTGACTTTAAGAACTCCACGCTCAACGCGGCCAGTAGCTACTGTACCACGACCAGTGATTGAGAAAACATCCTCAACTGGCATCATGAAGTCTTTTTCAGTGTCGCGAGTTGGCTCAGGGATGTACTCATCAACAGCTGTCATGAGTTCCATGATTTTTTCTTCCCATTTAGCTTCGCCGTTAAGCGCGCCGAGAGCAGATCCTTGGATAACTGGGAGGTCATCGCCTGGGAAGTCATACTCAGAAAGAAGTTCGCGGATTTCCATTTCAACGAGTTCAAGAAGCTCTTCGTCGTCAACCATGTCGACTTTGTTCATGAATACTACGATGAAAGGAACACCTACTTGACGTGAAAGCAAGATGTGCTCACGTGTTTGTGGCATTGGACCGTCAGTTGCAGAAACAACGAGGATCGCGCCGTCCATTTGTGCAGCACCAGTGATCATGTTTTTAACATAGTCAGCGTGACCTGGGCAGTCAACGTGTGCATAGTGGCGTTTTTCTGTTTCGTACTCGATGTGAGCTGTTGCGATAGTGATACCGCGCTCGCGCTCTTCTGGAGCACCATCGATTTGGTCAAACTTAGTTGCAGCTTTACCTTGTGATTTTGCAAGTACAGCTGAGATAGCTGCTGTTAAAGTTGTTTTACCGTGGTCGACGTGGCCAATTGTACCAACGTTAACGTGCGGTTTAGAACGGTCGAATTTTTCTTTACCCATTCTGAATTCCTCCTCTATGTGTCTAATAATTTTTTATAACTAGGAAGGTGAATCGTCGAATAACGTACACCTTCCTTAGCTTACACTAATCAAATAATCGTGACAACCTGTGAAGGATTAGCCGTTTGATTTTTTGATGATTTCTTCAGCAACTGATTTCGGTACTTCTTCGTAGTGATCGAAGTGCATTGAGTACGTACCGCGACCTTGTGTGCGCGAACGAAGTCCTGTTGCATATCCGAACATTTCCGAAAGTGGAATCATCGAGCGAACGACTTGTGCGTTCCCACGAGCTTCCATACCTTCAACGCGTCCACGGCGTGACGTAACGTCACCCATGATGTCTCCCATGTATTCGTCTGGGATGACGATTTCAACTTTCATCATTGGCTCAAGGATAACAGCGCCGCTCTTATCTTTAAGTTGTTTGACTGCCATTGAAGCCGCGATTTTAAATGCCATCTCGTTTGAGTCGACATCGTGGTATGAACCGAAAACGAGTGCTGCTTTAACGTCAACTACTGGATAACCAGCAAGGATACCGTTTTGAAGTGCTTCTTCGATTCCGTTTTCAACCGCTGGGATGTATTCACGCGGAACAACACCACCGACGATTTTGTTGTTGAACTCGAAGCCAGCACCTTCTTCGTTCGGCTCGAATTCTACGACGACGTGACCATACTGACCACGACCACCTGATTGACGAGCGAACTTAGAATCGATTTTCGCTGCTTGGCGAATCGTTTCACGGTAAGCTACTTGTGGAGCACCAACGTTAGCTTCGACTTTGAACTCGCGACGCATACGGTCAACGATGATGTCGAGGTGAAGCTCACCCATACCTGAGATGATCGTTTGACCAGTCTCTGGGTTTGTTTCAGTGCGGAACGTTGGATCCTCTTCAGCAAGCTTAGCAAGTGCTTGACCCATTTTATCTTGGTCGGCTTTCGTTTTTGGTTCGATTGCGACCGAGATAACTGGTTCTGGGAATGTCATTGATTCGAGAACGACGTTGTCTTTCTCAGAACAAAGCGTATCACCAGTAGTCGTATCTTTAAGACCTACAGCTGCAGCGATGTCACCAGCGAAGACCATTGGGATCTCCTCACGGCTGTTCGCGTGCATTTGAAGGATACGTCCAAGACGCTCACGTTTACCTTTTGTTGAGTTCTTAACGTATGATCCTGCCGAAGCTGTACCAGAGTACACACGGAAGAACGTTAATTTACCAACATACGGGTCAGTCATAACTTTGAATGCAAGTGCAGAAAATGGCGCTTCGTCAGTAGACTCACGAACGATCTCTTCATCTGTATCCATGTTAATTCCTGTGATTGCTTTTACGTCGACTGGTGATGGGAGGTAGTCAAGGACTGCGTCAAGCATAAGCTGGACACCTTTGTTCTTGAATGCCGAACCAACGAGTACAGGGTAGAAATCAACTGTAAGAGTCGCTTTACGGATACCCGCTTTTAACTCTTCGATTGAAATTTCCTCGCCCTCGAGGTATTTCATCATCATTTCTTCTTCGTAATCCGCAACAGCTTCGATTAATGATGCACGAAGTTCTTCAGCTTCGTCTGCGAATTCTGCAGGGAAACCATCCGTTACTTCGATATCAGTACCGATGTCGTTACCGTACATGTATGTTTTCTTTTCAACGAGGTCGATGATTCCTTTGAATTCATCTTCAGCGCCGATTGGAATTTGGATTGCGTGTGCGTTCGCTTGAAGGCGATCGCGGAGCGTTCCGACCGAGTACAGGAAGTCTGCACCGATTTTATCCATTTTGTTTACGAAAACGATACGTGGTACGCCGTAAGTTGTAGCTTGGCGCCATACTGTCTCAGTTTGTGGCTCAACACCAGACTGAGCATCAAGTACTGCAACCGCACCATCAAGTACACGGAGTGAACGTTCAACTTCAACAGTGAAGTCTACGTGTCCAGGAGTATCGATGATGTTTACGCGGTTACCTTTCCATTGTGCAGTTGTTGCTGCCGATGTAATCGTGATTCCACGTTCTTGCTCTTGCTCCATCCAGTCCATTTGTGAAGCACCTTCGTGCGTTTCACCGATTTTGTGGATACGACCCGTGTAATAGAGGATACGCTCAGTCGTTGTTGTTTTACCAGCATCGATGTGGGCCATGATCCCGATATTACGGGTGTTCTTAAGGGAGAATTCTCTTGCCATCTTTAAACATTCTCCTTTCGCATTTTAATTTAGTGTACGTGCGTTGCCACACGTCATGACTATACCCGAAAGCCACCTCATATTTCCATACAAAATGGCATAGATGAGGTGGTTAATTCCGGATTTACCAGCGGTAGTGAGCAAACGCTTTGTTCGCTTCCGCCATTTTGTGCATATCTTCGCGCTTCTTAACAGAAGCACCAGTGTTGTTTGCAGCGTCCATGATTTCATTAGCAAGACGAGCATCCATAGTTTTCTCGTTACGGAGACGTGAGTAGTTCACGAGGTAACGAAGTGCGAGTGTCGTACGGCGCTCAGGGCGGACTTCGACAGGAACTTGATAGTTAGCTCCACCTACACGGCGTGCTTTTACTTCAAGAACTGGCATGATGTTGTTCATCGCCTCTTCAAAAACTTCCATTGCATCGCGACCTGAACGTTCAGCGATAGTTTCGAAAGCTTTGTATAAGATTTGTTGAGCAGTACCTTTTTTACCATCTAACATAAGACGGTTGATAAGGCGGGTAACGAGTTTAGAGTTGTAGATCGGATCAGCCATTACATCACGACGTTCTGCTTGACCTTTACGTGGCATTCCGAGTCCCTCCTTTCATATAGTGAGGTGATATCTTCAGATATCTAGATTATTTTTTTGCTGCTTTTGGACGTTTAGTACCATATTTCGAGCGACCTTGCATACGGCCGTCAACTCCAGCTGTATCAAGTGCACCACGAACGATGTGATAACGTACCCCTGGTAAGTCTTTTACGCGGCCTCCGCGAATAAGAACAACACTGTGTTCTTGCAAGTTGTGGCCGATACCTGGGATGTAAGCTGTTACTTCCATTGTGTTCGTCAAGCGTACACGTGCGTACTTACGAAGAGCCGAGTTCGGTTTCTTCGGAGTCATTGTACCTACACGAGTACAAACACCACGTTTTTGTGGTGAGCTGATGTCAGTACGAGCTTTAATGAAGCTGTTGTACCCTTTGTTCAGCGCTGGCGAATCTGATTTCACAACTTTTGATTGACGTCCTTTACGGACCAATTGATTGATAGTAGGCATCTTTGAGATCCTCCCTTCCTGAATTCATGACAAGTTTCAAAACCACCGAGCCGGGTGGTTCATCGAAAGTCATAATGAAACGTTTTGCGTGGCTCAGGCATTCCATCGCCACACAAAACGTATTATCAAACTTTCTTAATGGCAACAGCAGTTGCCGCGACATCGATTCCACAAACCTTACCAAGCTCAAGCTTAGAAGGCACGTTCACAACCGGAACGTTAGCTTGTTTCGCCGCATCGAGCAATGCTTGTTTTACGTGTTCATCTGCGTCATCCGCGATGATCACTTCCGACGCCTTGCCAGATCGCAATGCTTTGAGCGTTTGCTTTTGACCGACAAACTTCAAATCTGCGCCGACTACTTTTTTGTAAGACATGAAGATATCCTCCAAAATAACACGGCCGGTTGGCAACACTATATCATAGTAGCACCGCCATACCGACGTGTCAAGGCGTTTTATTCTACAGGAGAATCTGCTTCTACAGGTGCTTCACCAGCTACTTCGAGTCCGATTTGACGGTAACGTGTCATTCCTGTACCAGCTGGAACTAGTTTACCGATAATAACGTTCTCTTTCAAGCCGCGAAGGTAGTCGCTCTTCCCTTTGATTGCTGCATCCGTAAGGACACGAGTAGTTTCCTGGAACGAAGCAGCTGATAGGAACGAGTCTGTCTCAAGCGATGCTTTTGTAATACCAAGGAGAACTGGTTTAGCGGAAGCGAGTGCTTTTCCTGCACGGAGCGCTTCTTTACATGCTTCTTTAAAGGTACTGATATCAACGAGTGAACCAGGGAGAAGTGTTGTCTCACCTGACTCGATGACGCGAACGCGGCGGATCATTTGACGAACCATGACCTCGACGTGCTTGTCACCGATTTCAACTCCTTGCATCCGGTATACTTTTTGAACTTCCTGAAGAAGGTAGTTCTGAACACCAGATACACCTTTAACGTTTAAGAGTTCTTTCGGATCAATCGATCCTTCTGTGAACACTTGACCGGCAATGACTTCTTCACCGAGTTGAACACGTAGACGCGATCCGAATGGAATCGTGTATGTGCGTGTTTCGCTCAGACCTTGAATCGTCAATTCACGTTTGTCACGCGACTCTGTAAAGTCGATGACTTGTCCGTCGATTTCCGAGATGACCGCTTGACCTTTCGGGTTACGGGCCTCGAACAACTCTTGGATACGTGGAAGACCTTGCGTGATATCATCTCCGGCAACCCCACCTGTGTGGAAGGTACGCATTGTAAGCTGCGTTCCTGGCTCACCGATTGATTGTGCCGCAATGATTCCGACTGCTTCACCGACTTCAACATCGTTACCCGTTGCAAGGTTACGTCCGTAACATTTCTTACAGACACCATGACTCGTGTTACAAGTGAAGGCAGTACGAATTTCAACGTTGTCGATACCAGCGTCCGTAATTGTACGCGCGATATCTTCGTCGATGAGTTCGTTAACAGAAACAAGAACTTCTCCCGTTTCCGGGTGAACGACTTTTTCGAATGCCGTACGTCCGACGAGTCGGTCGTAAAGACTTTCGATTTCTTCCGTTCCTTCGCGAAGAGCCATGACACGGATACCACGATCCGTTCCACAATCATCTTCACGAATGATAACATCTTGCGCTACATCAACGAGACGACGAGTCAGGTAACCTGAATCGGCAGTTTTCAAGGCTGTATCGGCAAGACCTTTACGCGCACCGTGCGTCGAGATGAAGTATTCCTGAACCGTCAGACCCTCACGGAACGAAGATTTGATCGGGAGCTCGATGATCCGTCCACTTGGAGCGGCCATGAGTCCACGCATCCCTGCAAGCTGCGTAAAGTTTGACGCGTTACCACGGGCACCAGAGTCACTCATCATGAAGATCGGGTTTAGACGGTTGAGGGATTTCATCAGACGAGACTGAATTTCATCCTTCGCGTCGTTCCACGACTTGACGACACGCTCATAGCGCTCGTCTTCCGTGATGAGACCACGGCGGTACGATTTCATAACGCGATCCACGTTATCTTGTGCTTCGACCAGGATTTCCTGTTTGTCCGGAAGTACGATGATATCCGAGATACCAACCGTGATACCGGCACGTGTCGAGTGTTTGAAACCAAGGTTTTTCATGCGGTCGAGCATACGGCTCGTCTCCGTCGTTTCGAAACGTTTGAAGACTTCCGCGATGACATTTCCAAGGAATCCTTTTTTGAATGGCTCAATGATTGGACGGTTCTTGATTTCAGCAGCAACATCCGTTCCATTTTCAAGGAAGTACTTCTCAGGCGTTGCTTCCTGTAAGTTGCTCATTGTTGGCTCATTCAAGTATGGGAAAGTCGTTGGGAGGATCTCGTTGAAGATCAACTTACCGACAGTCGTAACCAATAATTTCTCGTTTTGTGACTCTGTAAACGTCGGGTTCTTAAGAACGCCGGCAGGAATCGCAACACGTGAATGGAAGTGAACATACCCGTTTTGGTAGGCGATGAGTGCTTCATTCACAGTCGAGAAGATTTTACCTTCACCGATCGCGTTTTCGCGTTCGAGTGTGAGGTAGTAGTTACCGAGGACCATATCCTGCGATGGTGTAACAACAGGCTTACCGTCTTTCGGGTTCAAGATGTTTTGTGCAGCGAGCATGAGAAGACGTGCTTCTGCTTGTGCTTCTGCAGAAAGTGGTACGTGGACCGCCATTTGGTCACCATCGAAATCGGCGTTGTAAGCCGTACATACGAGTGGGTGT
Organism: Exiguobacterium sp. N4-1P; assembly: GCF_002214325.1. NCBI lineage: Bacteria > Bacillati > Bacillota > Bacilli > Caryophanales > Exiguobacterium > Exiguobacterium sp. N4-1P. The sequence goes on along the minus strand of NZ_CP022236.1, from coordinate 87,376 downwards.
AGGCGAATCGCGCGACCCTCGACAAGTGTTGGTTCGAACGCCTGAATACCGAGACGGTGAAGTGTCGGTGCACGGTTCAAGAGAACCGGATGCTCGCGGATGACTTCTTCAAGTACATCCCAGATTTCAGGTTGAACGCGTTCGATTTTACGTTTCGCACTCTTAATGTTTGGTGCGATACCACGTGAGACGAGTTCTTTCATAACAAACGGTTTGAAGAGCTCAAGGGCCATTTCTTTTGGAAGACCACATTGATACATCTTCAAGTTTGGACCAACGACGATAACCGAACGACCAGAGTAGTCGACACGTTTACCGAGTAAGTTTTGACGGAAACGTCCTTGTTTCCCTTTCAACATATGTGAAAGAGATTTTAATGGACGGTTACCTGGTCCAGTGACCGGACGGCCACGACGACCATTATCGATCAAGGCATCAACCGCTTCTTGTAACATCCGTTTTTCATTCTGAACGATGATGTTCGGAGCGCCAAGGTCAAGAAGACGCTTGAGACGGTTGTTACGGTTGATAACACGACGGTATAAATCGTTTAAATCTGATGTCGCGAAACGTCCACCATCAAGCTGGACCATCGGACGAAGTTCCGGCGGGATGACTGGCAATACTTCGAGAACCATCCATTCCGGGTTGTTGCCTGAGTTGCGGAAAGCATCTAAGACTTCAAGACGTTTGATCGCACGTGTACGACGTTGTCCTTGAATCATTCGAAGGTCTTCACGTAAACCAGCTACTTCTTTTTCGAGTTCAACGTCGCGGAGCAATTTACGAACTGCTTCCGCACCCATTTCAGCTGTGAATGAGCTACCGAATTTCTCACGGTATGCACGGTATTCTTTTTCTGAAAGGAGTTGTTTTTTCTCGAGTGTCGATTCGCCCGGATCTGTAACGACGTACGATGCGAAGTAAATGATCTCTTCGAGCGCACGTGGTGACATATCTAAGACAAGACCCATACGACTTGGGATTCCTTTGAAGTACCAAATGTGCGAAACCGGTGCTGCGAGCTCGATGTGACCCATGCGCTCACGACGGACTTTCGACTTCGTGACTTCAACGCCACAGCGGTCACAAATGATTCCTTTATAACGGATTCGTTTGTATTTCCCACAGTAACATTCCCAGTCTTTCGTTGGACCAAAAATCCGTTCACAGAACAAACCGTCTTTCTCTGGCTTGAGCGTACGATAGTTGATCGTCTCCGGCTTTTTCACTTCCCCGAAAGACCACGAACGGATCTTTTCGGGGGAAGCGAGGCCGATTTTCATATATTCAAATCTATTAACATCTACCAAGGGGTGGACCTCCCTTTCGCTTATTCCTCTTCAGTAACAACTGGTGCGACAGGCGCTTGAACTTCTTCGAGTGCTGGAGTCGCGTTCGGGATGTTGTCCTCGTCGTCGTCCTTCATTTCGATCTCTTCGTCCTCAGCAGACATCATCTTAACGTCCATACCAAGTGATTGAAGTTCTTTAATGAGAACTCGGAACGATTCCGGTACGCCCGGTTGCGGTACATTTTCGCCTTTAACGATCGCTTCATACGCTTTAACACGACCGATCGTATCATCCGATTTGATCGTTAAGATCTCTTGGAGTGTATACGCGGCACCATATGCTTCAAGTGCCCAAACTTCCATCTCTCCGAAACGCTGTCCACCGAACTGGGCTTTACCACCGAGCGGCTGTTGCGTAACGAGTGAGTAAGGACCCGTCGAACGTGCGTGAAGCTTATCATCGACCATGTGGGCGAGTTTAATCATATACATGACACCGACCGAGATGCGGTTATCAAACGCTTCACCCGAACGACCGTCATAAAGAACAGTCTTCGCGTCGCGATCCATACCGGCTTCTTCAATCGTTGCCCAAACATCTTCCTCACGTGCACCATCAAATACCGGTGATGCGACTTTGATTCCGAGTTGGCGTGCAGCCATACCAAGGTGAAGCTCGAGCAACTGCCCGATGTTCATCCGTGATGGTACACCAAGTGGGTTCAACATGATGTCGATTGGTGTGCCGTCTGGCATGTACGGCATGTCTTCTTCTGGCAAGATACGTGAGATAACACCTTTGTTACCGTGACGACCTGCCATTTTATCTCCTTCGTGAATCTTACGTTTTTGAACGATGTACGCACGGATCAACTGGTTGACACCAGGAGATAGTTCGTCGCCGTTATCACGATCGAAGATTTTGACGTCAAGGATGATACCGTCGCCGCCGTGTGGTACACGGAGTGATGTATCACGCACTTCACGTGCTTTTTCACCGAAGATCGCATGTAACAGACGTTCTTCAGCTGTCAATTCCGTTACGCCCTTAGGTGTAACTTTACCGACTAAGATATCCCCATCTTTTACTTCAGCACCGACACGAATGATTCCGCGGTCGTCGAGGTTTTTCAGGGCGTCGTCACCGACGTTCGGAATATCACGAGTGATTTCTTCCGGTCCGAGTTTTGTATCGCGTGATTCACATTCGTATTCCTCAATGTGGATCGATGTGTAGACATCATCTTTCACAAGACGTTCGCTCATGATGACGGCATCCTCGTAGTTGTAACCATCCCATGTCATGAAACCGACGAGTACGTTACGACCGAGCGCAAGTTCCCCACCGTCCATTGATGGACCATCTGCAAGAATCTCGCCTTTATCGACAGGATCGCCTGCTTTGATGATTGGTTTTTGGTTATAGCACGTTCCTTGGTTAGAACGAATGAATTTTTGGATTTTATAACGATCAAGTTCACCTTGAACGATGTTGCCATCGACTTCCGTCGTACGACGGACAAGGATTTCACGAGCCGTTACGCGCTCAGCGATACCAGAGTGTTTTGCAACAACGGCAGCTCCTGAGTCTTTCGCAGACACGTACTCCATCCCAGTTCCAACAATCGGAGATTCTGGATCGAGAAGTGGTACGGCCTGACGTTGCATGTTTGCTCCCATGAGGGCACGGTTCGAGTCATCGTTCTCAAGGAACGGAATACATGCTGTCGCTGCCGAAACAACCTGTTTCGGAGAAACATCCATGTAATCGACACGTGATGGCTCAACAGACAAGTTTTGTCCACGGAAACGTGAGAGGACGTGTGTATCTTGGAACGTCTTCTCTTCCGTCAACAACATGTTTGCCTGCGCAACGACGTAGAGATCTTCTTCGTCTGCCGTCATGTAGTGAATTTCATCCGTGACAACACCCGTTTCCGGATTGACACGGCGGTATGGTGCTTCGATGAAACCATACTCATTGACTTTCGCGAACGAAGACAGTGAGTTGATCAAACCGATGTTTGGTCCCTCTGGCGTTTCGATTGGACACATACGGGAATAATGCGAGTAGTGAACATCTCGAACTTCAAAGCCAGCACGCTCACGTGTCAAACCACCGGGTCCGAGAGCAGATAGACGACGTTTGTGCGTCAACTCAGCGAGCGGGTTTGTTTGGTCCATGAACTGTGATAACTGTGAGCTACCGAAGAACTCTTTAATTGACGCGATAACAGGACGAATGTTGATCAATGCCTGTGGCGTGATCGCATTCTGATCTTGAATCGACATACGTTCCTTAACGACACGTTCCATACGTGAAAGACCAATACGGAACTGGTTTTGGAGCAATTCACCGACAGAACGGAGACGACGGTTACCGAGGTGGTCGATATCGTCTGTTGTTCCTACTTCATGCAACAAGTTGAAGAAGTAGTTGATTGCAGCAATCATGTCAGCAGGCGTAATGTGCTTGATGTCACGATCGATGTTACCGTTACCGATGATATTGATGATGCGTTCACCTTCAGCATCGTCCGGTGCGAACACCTTGATCGACTGTAAGTTGAAGGCTTCGCCTTGTGTTACGCCGCCAGTTGGCGTCGCTTCGATGTAACCGACAGATCCTTCAAGGAATGGCAAGACTTTGTCGAGCATACGACGGTCAAGAACCGTTCCAGCTTCTGCGATTACTTCACCTGTTTCAGGGTCAACGAGCGTTTCCGCAAGCTTTTGTCCGAACAGACGATTCTTCAGATGAAGCTTCTTATTGATTTTATAGCGACCAACGTTTGCCAAGTCGTAACGTTTCGGGTCGAAGAACCGTGACACGAGAAGTGCTTTCGCATTTTCAACTGTCGGTGGCTCACCCGGGCGTAGACGCTCATAGATTTCGATGAGGGCTTTTTCCGTTGATTCTGTATTATCTTTTTCAAGCGAATTCCGGAGGTACTCATCATCTCCAAGGAGATCGATGATTTCCTGATCCGTACCGAAACCAAGAGCACGTAAAAGAACCGTTACAGGAATCTTACGCGTGCGGTCGATTCGGACATATACGATATCTTTCGCATCTGTCTCAAGTTCGAGCCATGCTCCACGGTTCGGGATGACCGTTGCCGAGAATCCACGTTTACCGTTCTTATCTAACTTATTGTTGTAATACACACTTGGCGAACGAACAAGCTGAGAAACGATAACTCGTTCCGCACCATTAATAATGAATGTTCCCGACTCCGTCATAAGCGGGAAGTCACCCATGAAGACTTCTTGTTCCTTCAATTCACCCGTCTCTTTGTTTTGAAGACGGACTTTAACGCGCAGTGGTGCCGAATAGGTCACGTCGCGTTCTTTCGATTCATCAATCGAATACTTCGGCTCACCGAGCGAGTAATCGATGAATTCTAATACGAGATTTCCTGTGAAGTCGGAAATCGGCGAAATGTCATGAAACATCTCACGAAGACCTTCCCGTAGGAACCATTCGTATGAATTCGTTTGAATCTCAATTAGATTTGGAAGTTCTAATACTTCGCTGATACGTGCATAGCTTCTTCTCTGACGGTGACGACCGTACTGAACAAGTTGACCAGTCAACTGATTCACCTCTCAGACCCACTTCTTCTTCTAGAGAAGGACGGGTGTAATATCGAACATTGAAGCCATTTTTTGACCGATAAGCGCAAAAAAGCGACGTCTTGTCTACTCAATCATCTGTAGTCGAGAACGCCAGCTACTTTCAACCTGCTTATCCAAAAATCACTCCAATGGCATTTTATAATACTATCATAGACACAACACAAGGTCAACGACAAATCACCCGATTTGTCAAGACCGAATTGATTTAAATATTGAATACCCTTTATCGCGGGTTACTGTCTCGCAAGAACCGAAGACTTCTTCCATCAGTTTCTTCGCTGATGGTCCCCCTTGTTTTTTCTGAATGACGACCCAGAGGGCGCCCCCTACTACGAGGTGATCATAAGCTTCACGTAAAATCCGATGAACAACTGCTTTTCCTGCCCGAATCGGTGGATTCGTCACGATCGCTGCAAATGTCTCATCACCTACGCCAACATACCCGTCACTTACACCGGTCGTCACGGAAACACCATTCGCACGTGCATTTTCAGCCGCTAGTTCAAGTGCCCGTTCGTTAACATCAACGAGTTTCGCGTCACGCCCGGTCGCTTTTGCCAGTGAAATCCCCATCGGTCCATATCCGCAACCGACATCTAGAATCGCACCCGGTACATCCGGCTCAACGAATGCCTCAATCAATAGACGCGAACCAAAGTCGACGCCACCTTTTGAGAACACACCGTGGTCCGATGTGAAGCGGAATGTTTCGCCGCGTAGGACGAACTCCCATGATTTCGGATCTCGTTTTGAGGAGGGATCATTCGTATAATAATGGTCTGCCATGTTTCCTTCCCCTCTCTTGATTAAAGATGAAAACAAAAGAAGCCCGCAAAGCGAGCTTCTTTTGTCTGCGGAAGAAGAAAATTACTTAACTTCTACGCTTGCGCCAGCTTCTTCAAGCTTAGCTTTGATTGCGTCAGCGTCTTCTTTCGAAACGCCTTCTTTAACTGGAGCCGGAGTTCCGTCAACGAGTGCTTTCGCTTCTTTAAGACCGAGGCCTGTCAATTCGCGAACTGCTTTGATGACGTTGATTTTACCAGAACCTGCGCTAGTAAGGATTACGTCGAATTCAGTTTGCTCTTCAGCTGCTGCTGCGCCTGCACCTGCTGCTGCTACTGGAGCTGCTGCTGATACGCCGAATTCTTCTTCGATTGTTTTTACGAGTTCGTTAAGTTCAAGAACAGTCATGCCCTTGAGGTCTTCGATAAATTGCTCTTTGTTGAAAGCCATTATGGTTTTCCTCCTTTGATTTAGCCCACGTTGGGGTTTGAAAAATTGTGTGTTTGCCTATCCCGCTAAGCGGACATTAAGCAGATTGTTCTTCTTTTTGCTCTGCGATTGCGTTCGTTGCCACCGCGAGACCGCGGATTGGCGCTTGAAGCACGCTGAGGAGCATTGAAAGGAGACCTTCGCGTGATGGAAGTTCTGCAAGGGCTTTGACATCTTCTACTGAAGTGACTTTGCCTTCGATGATACCACCTTTAAGTTCGAGAGCCTTGTGTTCTTTAGAGAAGTTGTTCAAGATCTTAGCTGGCGCAATAACGTCTTCATTGCTGAATGCGATCGCACTAGGACCAGTGAATACTTCGTCAAGACCTTCAAGGTTGCTTTGAACTGCTGCGCGGCGAAGGAGACCGTTTTTGTAAACTTTGAATTCAACACCCGCTTCGCGGAGTTGTTTACGAAGTTCAGTGACTTCGTCTACTGTGAGACCACGGTAGTCGACGACGATTGTTCCAGCGCTCGCTTGCATTTTCTCAGCGATCTCAGATACGAGATCCGCTTTGACAGCGATAACTTTTTCGTTTGCCATTTCTGTTGCACCTCCTGGTAAATAAATTGTACCGGCGCGAGGGGCTGCTCGATTTCAAATAAAAAGCCTCCTTCTGCAGGGCAGAGGAGGCGTAATCGTCAAAAAGGATACCTGAACAAACAGGCTCTCTGAGCAAGAACACCTCGGAAGGGTTTAAGCTCAATCGATGAGCACCTTCTGTCTACGGTATGTCGAATATATCAACGTTTTATACTGTAACAGCGTTCTTAGAACGTTGTCAAGTTCGTTTTAGACGAAATTATTTCGCGAAGTCAGCTGAAGATACTTTAACACCAGGACCCATTGTAGAAGCGATCGCGATGTTTTTAAGGTAAACACCTTTAGCAGTAGCAGGCTTAACTTTTACGAGAGTTTCCATAACGGTAGTGATGTTTTCAACCAACTTCTCGTTATCGAATGATTTTTTACCGACAGGAACGTGGATGTTACCTGATTTGTCGACACGGTACTCAACTTTACCAGCTTTGATATCGTTGATTGCTTTTGTGACGTCAAATGTAACAGTTCCTGTTTTCGGGTTAGGCATGAGGCCTTTAGGTCCGAGAACACGACCGAGTTTACCAACTTCACCCATCATGTCAGGTGTCGCAACGATAACATCGAAGTCGAACCATCCTTTTTGGATTTTAGCGATATACTCAGAATCACCAGCGTAATCTGCTCCAGCAGCTTCCGCTTCTTTCAATTTCTCACCTTTCGCGAAGACGAGAACGCGTTGTGTTTTACCAGTACCGTGTGGCAATACGACTGCTCCACGGATTTGTTGATCTGCTTTCTTCGGATCGACTCCGAGACGAACAGCAAGTTCGATCGTTTCATCGAATTTCGCTGTTGCAGACTTTTTAGTTAAGTCTACAGCTTCAGCGAGTTCGTATGAAACCGTACGATCGATAAGTTTAGCAGCTTCTTTGTACTTCTTACCCATTTTAGGTTCCTCCTTTGTGGTTGTGCGGAAAATCCTCCCACATAATGAAAGGGTAGCAAGGCTTCAATTAACTATCCGCCTGCGACCCTCATCGTTGTTCATTGTAATTCGAAAGACTTAGTCTTCGATTACGATACCCATAGAACGTGCAGTACCTTCAACCATCAACATCGCTGTTTCAACAGATGCTGCGTTGAGGTCTGGCATTTTCGTTTCAGCGATTTCGCGAACTTTGTCACGTTTGACAGTCGCTACTTTCTTACGGTTAGGCTCGCCTGAACCGCTCTCGATTCCAGCTGCTTTCTTCAAGAGAACTGCTGCTGGTGGAGTTTTAGTAATAAACGTAAATGAACGATCTTCAAAAACCGTGATGACTACAGGGATAATCAAGCCGGCTTGGTCTTGTGTACGAGCGTTGAACTCTTTACAGAAGCCCATGATGTTCACACCTGCTTGACCGAGTGCCGGTCCAACTGGTGGAGCTGGGTTTGCTTTGCCCGCAGGAATTTGAAGTTTAACTAGTTTCATAACCTTCTTCGCCACGAGACACACCTCCTTAATTCTTTAATGTGGTTTAATTGGACGTTGCGCGTCCTCCCACTCATTCTATTCGACGAGTTATTTATCGAAATAAGCACAACATCAAACAGGAAAAATTGTACCATTAAAACAAAACATTCGCAATAGGAAACTTAATCGATTTTTTCAACTTGTGAAAAATCGAGTTCTACTTTCGTTTCGCGACCGAACATATCTACAGAAACTTTCATTTTTTCTGTTTCTGTATCAAGCTCTTCAACCGTTCCTTCAAGGTTCTCGAAGGCACCCTCTTTGATTCGGACGATTTGACCGAGTGAGTAGTCATAACGACTCTTCATGTCGACAAGTCCCATTGAACCAAGGATGTTTTCAGCTTCTTCAGGAAGAAGCGGCGTCGGTTTCGATCCACCACCCACTGAACCGAGGAATCCGGTTACGTTCGGTGTGTTACGAACAACATACCAAGAATCATCCGTCATGACCATTTCAACGAGGACATACCCCGGGAAAATCTTAACTTCACGCTCTTTGATTTTTGTTTCGCCTTTTTTATTCGTTACTTCTTCCTGTACCGTTTCAATCGGAACGAGTACACGGAAGATTTTCTCGTCCATGTTCATAGACTCGATCCGACGTTCAAGGTTAGCCTTGACGTTGTTTTCGAATCCAGAGTACGTTTGGACGACAAACCACTGTTTATCCATGGTACGCCACCTCTTCTTTTACTTAATCAACCAACTCATGAGTGCGCTGAGACCAGAATCGATACCAAAGATGAAGACGCCCATGAAGATAACCATACCGATTACCGTCAATGTGTACTTCGTCAATTCTTTTCGTTTTGGCCAGCTCGTCTTTTTCAGTTCATTCCATACGTCACGCAAAAATTTCATCGTACTTTCCCTCCAGGATGTATTAAATCGGGATAGATGAAGCCTTATTTCGCTTCTTTATGAATCGTATGCGCGTTACAACGCCGACAGAATTTTTTCAATTCCAAGCGGACTGTGACATCCTCTTTTTTCATCGTCGTATAATCGCGGGCACCGCAAATATCACAAGCAAGGCCTACTTTCTTCGCCATCTCAAAAGACCTCCTTCTTTGCCGCTCTCTCTCTCGAACGGAGGAGATTCCTCCAAAAAAGAGCGTAAAAAAAAACGCCTATGAGCGGCGTCTCGCTAGTAAGGCGCTATTTATACAGTAGCATACGGTAGTCGGATTGGTCAATCCACCTCGCGGTTAGACAATCAACTCACGTGCCTCGAGGTATCGCTCCAGTTTCCGTTTGACACGCTGTAACGCGTTATCAATTGATTTGACGTGGCGATCGAGATCATCCGAAATCTCTTGGTACGTTCTTCCGTCGAGATAAAGTGCCAACACTTTTCGTTCTAAGTCACTAAGGATTTCATCCATCTTCGTTTCGATGTCTGCATACTCTTCTCGGTTGACGATCAAGATTTGCGGATCCGATGGTGCCGTCGAAGTGATGATATCAAGCAACGTCCGTTCAGAAGATTCATCATCATAAATTGGTTTATCAAGCGAGATGTACGAATTGAGAGGAATATGTTTTTGACGGGTCGCCGTCTTGATTGCCGTGATCATTTGCCGTGTGATGCAGAGTTCGGCAAATCCTTTAAAAGAAGCCAACTTATCAGTCCGGTAGTCACGTACTGCTTTGTATAGGCCAATCATACCTTCTTGAATGATATCTTCGCGGTCCGCACCAATCAAAAAATATGACCGGGCCTTCGCACGTACGAAGTTACGATAGCGCTCGATCAAAAATTCAAGGGCATCGCTATTATCGAATACCTTCGCTTGTTCCACAAGCGCCTCATCAGACATGCACTCAAACTGGTCGAACGAAACCAAACTCATCCTTCATCCCTCCAAGCTTCTATGACGAACTAATCAATTGCCTACAATTATACAATAATTTCCTATCCTGCGACAGTGAAAATTGGCATGACCTCTTTTTATCTGTATTTCGCCCTTAAAAAAACCGCCTTCTCGACAGGTACGTCAAGAAAACGGTTTATTTTTAAGGGGAGACCCCCTTACTGATCTGAATTTTTTCTTCTTCGGATTTGTTCAAGCCGTTCGATGACATCTGCCGGCAAATCGATAGTCGACCGCGGTTTCTTGCTCGTCTTCGACATCGTCGTCTGTCCCTGAATGACGGCGACCGCTGCTTTCCAGTCCCGTCTCAACTCTTGTGCCGAGATGCGGAGTGCGCCGAGCGTAAAGATCACCCATTGTTCCGTGAAGTCGTTCGTCGCGACCGTCAGCTTGACACGGATGTCTTGTAACCACTCGGCTGCCGTTTTTTCAATCCATTCGTCAGCAGTTTCATTCTCGCGTGTATAAATGACCTCGAGTCCACTCTTTTTTAAGCGTGACTCGCGCCCCGGCTGAAGATAGGCATCAAAGACGATGGTGACACTAATTCCTGTCACTGCCTGATATTCCGCCATTGCATCGACCAATCGTTCCCGTGCTAATTCAAAATCTTGCTCCCGCAATGTCCGGAATTCCGGCCATGCGCCAATGATATTGTAGCCATCAACGATCAGACGGTCATATTTCATCGCGCGTACGGCTTTCTCGTCCGGTACACTTCATACAATAAGAGTGACGCGGCAACGGAAGCATTGAGTGACGTGACATGGCCCGCCATCGGAAGGTGGACAAGGAAATCACATTTCTCTCGGACGAGGCGACTCATCCCTTTTCCTTCACTACCAATGACGATTCCAAGCGGCATCGTTCCGTCAAGCGTCCGGTAATCATCACTTTCACGCGCATCCGTCCCGACGAACCAAAGCCCTTTTTTCTTGAGGTCTTCCATCGTCCGCGTTAAGTTCGTCACGCGAACGACCGGAATATGCTCGATTGCACCCGTCGATGCTTTTGCGACGACTTGTGTCAATCCGACCGAGCGGCGTTTCGGAATGATGACCCCGTGCGCTCCGACAGCGTCTGCCGTCCGAAGAATCGAACCGAGGTTATGCGGGTCTTCCAGCTCGTCGAGTAAGACGATGAGTGGTGTCTCATCCTTCTTCTCTGCTAGGGCAAAGATATCGTCGAGTTCCGCGTATTCATAGGCGGCAACTGCCGCAACGACACCTTGATGGTTGTCGCTCCCTGTCAGACCATGCAGTTTTGAACGGGGGACGATTTGAATTTGGACATTCGCTTCTTGCGCCATCGCGTGGATGACGGCGAGTGGACCTTTTTGTTGACCTTCCTGGATAAAGAGTTTATTCATTTCGCGTCCACTTCGTAACGCTTCGAGAACGGGATTTCGTCCGTAAAGGAAATCCTGCCCTTCCGCGAGTGGTTCGATGACGACCGGGTCCTCTTGTTTCTTTTCAACACGTTTTCGTTTTTCGCCAGTCTTAGGGCGCTGTCCTTGATCGACTGGGTTATTTTCCGTCTGTCGTTTCGGCTTCGAGTAATTCGAACGCTTGCCCGATGAGTTCTTCAAGACGATCCCCTCCTTCTGAAAGATAAATGTAGCCTAACAATGCTTCGAACGCCGTCGCGTAGCGGTACGTATGGACATCCGTACTTTTTGGTACAGAACCGGACTTCGCATTTTTCCCACGCCGGACGACGGCTTGTTCCTCTTCTGTCAGTGTTCCCTGATTGAGCCAATGTGTAACGACGGTCGCCTGTGCTTGCGCCCGGACATACTGGACCGCTGCTTGATGCAACTCGCCTGGTTTGACGAAACCACGGTCAAGTAGTCGCTCTCTTACATGCATCTCATAAACGACATCTCCCATATAGGCGAGCGCGAGCGCGTTCAATTGTTTATAGTTCTTCATCCGCGCTTCCACCGCATCCCTTGTGCTGTATCTTCAAGCAAGATGCCCTGGTCGCGTAACTGATCGCGGATTTCATCTGCCCGTCCGAAATCACGATTTTTCCGTGCTTCGTTTCGTTCTGTGATCAACTGTTCGACTTCTTCGTCGAGCAGTCCGCGGTCGACCGTCAACGTTACACCTAATACGCCCGACAATTCATTGAAAACGGTCAGGAAGCGCTCAAGAACTTCTTTTGACACTTGTGCTTCTGCAAGATAAAGATTTGCTTCTTTCGATAAATCGAACAAATCCGTTACAGCATTCGCTGTATTGAAGTCATCATCCATCGACGTGATGAAATGTTGCTTGATGTCTTCAATCCGCTTCAACCATTTTTCGTTTGCCGTTCCGAGATCTGCCGTCATCGCGAGACGATGCTCGACGTTTGCGACCGACTCCCGAATTCGCGCGAGACCGTTGACCGCTTGATCAATCAGCTCACGGCTGTAGTTGATCGGATGGCGATACTGAACAGACAGCATGAAGAAGCGTAAGACCATTGGATCGACGACTTGAATCGCTTCATGGACCGTCAAAAAGTTTCCGAGTGATTTCGACATCTTCTCGTTTTCGATGTTGACGAATCCATTGTGCATCCAGTAGTTCGCGAATTTTTGAGAATTGCATGCTTCCGACTGGGCAATTTCATTTTCATGGTGCGGGAATTTCAAGTCTTGTCCACCGGCATGGATATCAATCGTATCGCCAAGGTATTTCTTTGCCATCGCCGAGCACTCGATGTGCCAGCCCGGACGTCCTTCACCCCATGGACTTGTCCAAGACGGTTCGTCCGGCTTAACGGCTTTCCAAAGAACGAAATCGAGTGGATCTTCTTTTTTCTCGCCGACTTCAATCCGCGCGCCCGATTGTAATTCATCAATCGATTGCTGACTCAACTGACCATACGTCTCAAAACTCCGTGTCCGGAAGTAGACATCTCCGCCTGAAGCATAGGCATTCCCTTTTTCAACGAGAACTTTGATGAAGTCGATGATATCATCCATCGTCTCCGTAACGAGCGGATGGACGTCCGCTTGTTGGACGTTCAAAGCGCCCGTATCTGCATGATACGCGGCAATGAAACGTTTCGTTAAGTCATGATAATCTTCACCGAGTTCATTTGCCGTCCGAATGATTTTATCATCGACATCCGTAAAGTTCGAGACGTACTGAACCTCATAACCGCGGTACGTAAAGTAGCGGCGGACTGTATCGAAGACAATTGCCGGGCGGGCATTACCAATGTGGATATAGTTATAGACGGTCGGTCCACAGACGTACATCTTGACCTTACCTTCTTCTAACGGTTTAAATGGTTCCTTTTTTCCGGTCATGCTGTTGTAGAGTTGTATCATTCCGAAGTCCTCCTTTGATTCGTTCAATTTCCCGTTTTAGTTCTTCGATTTCAATTTCAATCCGTTCCTGGCACTCACTAACGGGATCCGGTAGACGGTGATCGAGAGGGGCCTCGACTTTCATTCCGTCCTGGATGACGACACGTCCCGGAATCCCGACGACGGTTGCGTTAGCAGGGACGTCTTTTAGGACGACTGAGCTTGCCCCGATTTTTGATGCATCCCCGACCGAAATATCACCGAGTACACGTGCTCCGGCTGAAACGAGCACGCCATTACCGAGCGTCGGATGACGTTTGCCCGTCTCTTTGCCCGTCCCGCCGAGCGTCACGCCTTGAAAAATCGTCACATCGTCGCCGATGATGGCTGTTTCTCCGATGACGACACCCATCCCATGGTCGATGAAGAAGCGACGACCAATCGTCGCACCCGGATGAATTTCGATCCCTGTCAAGAAGCGGCTGAACTGTGAAATGCTTCGCCCCAGTAACTTTAAGTTCAACTTCCATAACCGATGGGCTACACGGTGCATCCAAATCGCATGTAAGCCGGGGTACGTCAAGATGACTTCAATGCTACTGCGTGCAGACGGGTCTTGGTTGAATACATTGCGAATGTCTTCTCGTATACGTGTCATGTTCAATCTCCTCTCCATAAGAAAAAGCGCCTCCGTGCATCGCTGCACAGAGACGCTAATTAGCGCGGTCCCACTCTGTTTGGACGAATCAATCGTCCCTCTCCGTGTCCGTTAACGCCGGAGATACGTCTACGCCTACTCTCACTGATTTCGGGTAGCACTCAGAGGGGCATTTCATGGCAATTTTCTTCAAGCTCTCGCACCACACAAGCTTGTCTCTGGAGAAGAAACATTGACACTACTTTCCTCATCTACGCTTTATTTATACGTCTAGTCGCGCAAGTACGCGGTCTTTTCCTAATAGTTGAATCGTATTCGGAAGTTCTGGACCATGTGTTTGCCCCGTCGTTGCGACGCGGATTGGCATGAACAGATTTTTTCCTTTTTGACCGGTTGCTTTTTGTGTTGCCTTAATCGATGTTTTGATCGCTTCCGGCGTCCACTCTTCAAGTGTCCGCAATTGGTTCGCGAATTCAGCTAAGACGGTCGGAACCGTTTCGCCACTCAAGACAGTGTTTGCTCCTTCATCATACACCACTTCATCTTCAAAAAACATCTCTGAAAGCTCAACGACTTCCGCTCCGTGTGTCATCTGCTCACGGTAAAGTCCGACGAGGTTCTTCGCCCAGTCGAGTTCTTCTGCTGACGGCTCGTTTGAGACGCGTCCTGCTGCTTGAAGGAATGGAAGACTCGCTTCGAATACTTCTTCGAACGATTGATGTTTCATGTACTGCCCATTGATCCAAGCGAGTTTTTGTTGATCGAAAACAGCTGGACTCTTCGACAGGCGGGACGCATCAAAGATCTCGATGAATTCTTCTTTCGTAAAGATTTCTTGTTCTCCGACCGGCGACCAACCAAGCAACGTCACGAAGTTAAGTAACGCTTCCGGGAGATACCCGAGGTCTTTATACTGCTCGATGTACTGAATGATTGATTGATCACGTTTCGACAGTTTTTTATGCTCTTCGTTGACGATGAGCGTCATGTGACCAAATGTTGGATACTCCCAACCGAACGCATCATAAATCATCATCTGTTTCGGCGTGTTCGAGATGTGGTCGTCTCCACGTAAGACATGGCTGATTGCCATCAAGTGATCGTCGACGACAACGGCGAAGTTATACGTCGGAATCCCGTCTTTTTTGACGATGACCCAGTCCCCGAAGTCTTTTGATTCAAACGATACGTCTTCTTTGACGATATCGTTCCACGTATATGTCACGCTTTCCGGTACACGAATCCGAATCGATGGTGTCCGTCCTTCCGCGACGAATGCGTCTTCTTGTTCTTGCGATAAATCTCGGTGTGCACCTGAATAACGCGGTGCTTCACCACGTGCAATTTGTGCTTCACGTTCCGCCTCAAGTTCTTCCGAGGTCATGTAGCAACGGTAGGCGAGTCCTTTTTCAAGTAACTCGTCTGTGTATTTTTGATAAAGATCAAGCCGTTCCATTTGGAAGTAAGGACCGTAATCGCCACCGCGGCCTGGACCTTCATCCCAATCGATTCCGAGCCACTCGAGGTACTTCATCTGACTTTCAACGCCACCATCAATGTTTCGTTTTTGGTCCGTATCCTCAATCCGTAAAATCATTTTCCCGCCCGCATGACGTGCGAACAAATAGTTGAATAAAGCCGTCCGTGCATTCCCAATATGAAGGTGCCCGGTCGGACTTGGTGCATAACGTACACGTACTTCTGCCATTGCCGATCACTCCTTTAGTCTCAAATTCGCTTAATTAGTATACCTTATTCTTCGATTCGTTTCAGCAGAATCACAGCTTGGCACGCAATTCCTTCTTCACGCCCTGTAAACCCGAGCCATTCCGTTGTCGTCGCTTTGACATTGATCTGCTCGATGTCCGCTTCAAGCAGTTCCGCAATCCGCGCACGCATCGTATCGATGTACGGGCGTAATTTAGGCGCTTGCGCGATGACGGTCGCGTCTAAGTTACTCAATTCATATCCTTTACGCTTGACGAGTGCATAGACATGTTCGAGCAGTTTAGCAGAGTCCGCATCTTTGAACTCAGGATCGGTGTCCGGAAAATGTTTGCCGATATCCCCTTCTGCAATCGCTCCGAGTGCTGCATCCGCAATCGTATGGAGCAAGACGTCCGCATCCGAGTGACCGAGTAATCCTTTCGTATGTGGGATTTCAATCCCACCTAAAATGAGTTTCCGATCTTCTGCGAATGCATGTACATCAAAACCTTGTCCAATTCGAATCATTGTTATTTCCCTCGTTTCATTAAGATCGCTTCACCAAACCATAAATCATCCGGTGTCGTCACTTTAATATTTTCATACTGACCGGTGACGAGCGTCACCTTTCCTCCGTCCCATTCTATCAAACTTGCATCATCTGTACCTAAATAGTGTTCTGCTGCTTTTTGATGGACAGTTCGGATCGTGTCGAGATCGAAGGCTTGCGGTGTTTGAGCTGCCATCAGTTCGTCACGCGGAACCGTTTCGACGATCGTCTCTCCGATGATCCGTTTGACCGTATCTTTGACCGGGACGGCGAGAATCGCTGCTTTGTGCTCGACTGCCGCCGCGACGACGGCATGAATCGCTGTCTGTTCGATGAATGGCCGGGCGCCGTCATGAATCAACACGATACCGGGTGCTTCGATGACTTCCAGTCCGCGTAAGACACTTTCTTGCCGTTCCCGTCCTCCGGCAACAAGGCGTACAGGCGTTGCGTATCGGTCCGTCACTTGCTCAAACCAGACTTGTTCCGCCGGATTGATGGCAAGAATGATTTCTTCACATAAGGGATCGGCTTCAAACACATCGAGTGTCCACTCAATGATTGAACGGTCCCGTAACAGCAGCATCAGTTTATTACGATCTGCGCCCATTCTTTTTCCGGCACCAGCTGCCGGAATGACGACGCGGTATGTCTGTTCTATCACTGCATTCCCTCTTTTCTCATAAGTAAAGACTGCCACAGTTGTGGCAGTCCCTTATTTTTCTTGTGGCTTCGCAAAAATCATCCGTCCAGCAGACGTCTGAAGGACACTCGTCACGACAACACCAATCGTTTTCGAAATCAAGTGTTTACCACCTTCGACGACGACCATCGTGCCATCTTCGAGGTAGGCAATCCCTTGCTTTTGCTCTTTTCCTTCTTTGATGACAAGCACCATCATCTCTTCACCCGGAATCACAACTTGCTTGACGGCATTTGCTAAATCATTGATGTTCAAGACGGGTACGTTCCGGACTTCACACACTTTATTCAAGTTGTAATCGTTCGTAACGACAATTCCTTTCATCAACTCTGCCAGCTTAATCAGTTTGATGTCGACTTCTGGTACATCCTCGAAGTCACCATCATAAATTTCGACTTCCATTCCAGGGATTGATTGGAGTTCTTTTAAGACGTCAAGCCCCCGGCGTCCACGATTTCGTTTTAATGTATCCGATGAATCGGCAATGTATTGAAGTTCCCCAATCACGAACTGCGGAACGATCAGTTTCCCTTCAACAAATCCGGTCTTCGCGATATCTGTGATCCGTCCATCGATGATAACACTCGTATCGAGTACTTTACTGTTTGATTTTGCGACAACAACGGGTTCCGGTGTCGACTTTTTATCCGAGTTACTACTGTTTGACCGTAAAAAGATTTTCGTCAACTCATGCCGTTTGCGATATCCGACCGTAAAGCCGAGGTATCCGAATAAGGCAGTCGCGAAAATGGTTAAGACATTACTAAGCAGCGGAATCCCGACAAGTTCGATCAACATGCTGACGAGAAATGCCATCACGAGACCTAGCAAGAGGCCAAATGTTCCAAAGAATAAATCTGCAGCGGGCGCCTTTACTAGTTTTTCTTCTAAAAATCGGAGAAGTCGAATAACCGCATCCGTAATGAATAATCCAATTAATAAAAATATGAGTGCACCAATCGTTCCGGTTACGTATGTCGTCATCAACCATTCCGGGAAAGTCATCCCTGTCGCCGCTTCAATTAATTGAAATAACTGGGGCAATAACAAGACACCAAGCGCAAGACCGAGTAACGCGAAAAAGATTCGAATGATGATTTTCAATCTTCCCACCTCCTTCTATTATTTTAAGTTCATTGTAACATGTATTTATTTGAATCACCTACGCCTTAAGGTGGGGAAACTGTTTACATATCCATTACAGCCTCCCCATCTTTTCCTACATTTCAGGCGTTTAAAACGGGATGGTTTCGCGTAACGCTTCGTCAACACTTTCGACACCGATGACCGTGATGCCGTCCGGATAGGTCCATCCCCCGAGATTGTTTTTCGGAATGATGGCTCGTGTGAATCCGAGCTTCGCAGCTTCTGCGACGCGTTGCTCAATCCGTGAGACGCGCCGGACTTCTCCCGTCAAACCTACTTCACCAATGACGACATCTGTCGGACGTGTCGGCTTGTCGCGAAAACTCGAGGCAATCGCGACACAGACGGCGAGGTCAATCGCCGGTTCATCGAGCTTGACGCCACCAGCTGCTTTCAAATAGGCATCTTGTGTCTGGAGCAGTAAACCAGATCGTTTCTCAAGCACTGCCATCAGCAAGGCCACCTTGTTTTGGTCAATCCCTGTTGCCATACGGCGTGGATTACCGAATGATGTCGGTGAAATCAGGGCTTGTAACTCAACGAGAACAGTCCGTGTCCCCTCCATCGAAGCAACGATTGTCGAACCCGATACACCGGACGTCCGCTCCTCGAGGAAGATTTCCGATGGATTCAAGACTTCTTCTAAACCAGACTCCCGCATTTCAAAGATTCCAATCTCGTTCGTCGAACCAAACCGGTTTTTGACGGCACGGAGGATCCGGAACGTATGGTGACGTTCCCCTTCGAAGTACAGGACGGCATCGACCATGTGTTCGAGCAAACGAGGTCCGGCAATCGAACCTTGTTTCGTGACGTGACCGACGATAAAGATGGCAATGCCGCGACTCTTCGCGATTTTCATCAGCATCGCCGTACATTCACGTACTTGCGTGACGCTACCAGGGGCAGACTGAATTTCATCGATATAGACCGTTTGAATCGAGTCGATGATTAAAAAGCCTGGTTTTTCTTCGTCGACGACCCGCTCAATCATATTCATGTCCGTTTCACTGAGCACGAATAAGTCTTGAGTCGGTAAACCGAGCCGTTCAGCGCGGAGTTTTGTCTGTTTGAGCGATTCCTCACCTGAGATATAGAGGACTTTTTCGCCGCGTTGTGCAAGGCGCGCACTTGTCTGTAACAGAATCGTCGATTTCCCAATCCCCGGGTCACCTCCGACGAGGACCATCGATCCGGGCACAATCCCGCCGCCGAGCACACGGTCAAATTCACTACTCCCCGTGAAGACACGACTTTCTTCTTGTGAGACGATATTTGCGAGACGTTCCGGTTTCAATTGTTTCGTCGTCGTATGGACAAAAGCGGAACCGCGTCGTGCTTTCTTCTCCTCGACGACTTCTTCGACCATCGTATTCCATTCCCCACAGCCGGAGCAGCGTCCCATCCATTTCGGTGACTCCGTCCCACAGCTTTGGCAAACAAATTTCGTCTTCATTTTAGCCACTCTGTTCATCCTTTCTCTATCCAAGAAAAAGCCCAGCTTTCGCTTCGTACTTGCGAAAGCTGGACCCTGTTGATCACTTATTCTGTCGTTGCCGGTTCCACTTGGTGGCGGCGGACGATGAATTCATCGTTTTCTACATCAAGTGCAACACGTTCTCCTTTTTGAATGTCTCCCGCAAGCAATGCTTCCGACAAACGATCCTCAGCTTCTCGTTGAAGTGCACGACGGATTGGGCGAGCTCCGTATTCTGGGTCGTATCCGATGTCGGCAATCTTCGAAAGCGCGGCAGGTGTCAATTCAAAGTGAACCTGTTGTTCCGCAAGGCGTTTTTCGAGAGTCTTCGCCATGAGTTTGACGATTTCTTCGATGTGTTTTTTCTCAAGTGAGTGGAAGACGATCGTTTCGTCAATCCGGTTCAAGAACTCAGGACGGAAGGCTTTCTTCAGTTCGTCCATCACTTTCCCCTTCATGTCTTTGTATTCGCGGTCCGTATCGTCCGACACTGTGAACCCGACGTATTTATTCCGTTTGAGGGCACTTGCACCGACGTTCGACGTCATGACGATGATCGTATTACGGAAATCGACTGTCCGGCCTTTTGAATCCGTAAGACGTCCATCATCGAGCACTTGAAGCAAGATGTTGAAGACTTCAGGGTGAGCTTTTTCAATTTCATCAAGCAAGATGACGGAGTACGGTTTACGGCGTACTTTTTCAGTCAATTGACCGCCTTCTTCATATCCGACATATCCAGGAGGTGAACCGACGAGTCGGCTTGTTGCATGTTTCTCCATGTATTCTGACATGTCGATTCGGATGATGGCATCCTCGTCACCAAACATCGATTCTGCGACGGCACGGGCAAGCTCTGTTTTACCGACACCCGTTGGACCGAGGAAGATG
The DNA here is from genome assembly GCF_002214325.1 of Exiguobacterium sp. N4-1P. Taxonomy (NCBI): domain Bacteria; kingdom Bacillati; phylum Bacillota; class Bacilli; order Caryophanales; genus Exiguobacterium; species Exiguobacterium sp. N4-1P. The sequence continues at coordinate 66,799 of NZ_CP022236.1, read as the reverse complement.
AATGAACCGATTGGACGTTTAGGATCTTTGAGTCCGGCACGTGCGCGACGGATTGCTTTTGAGATTGATTTGACCGCTTCATTTTGACCGATGACCCGACTATGAAGAATTTCTTCGAGACGGAGCAAACGATCGGTTTCTTCTTCAGCGATTTTCGTTACGGGTACGCCCGTCCAGCTCGCGACGACCTGCGCGATATCATCTTTTGTGACTTCAAGCTTCTCATTGCCTTGTTTGTTCTGCCATTCTTCTTTTAAGCGCTCGAGCTCATCGCGAAGTTTTTGCTCTGTGTCGCGTAAGCTTGCTGCTTTTTCGAATTCTTGGCTTTGGACGGCTTCGTCTTTATCTTTTCGGATGCCTTCAAGTTTTGCTTCGACTTCTTTTAAGTTCGGTGGTGCTGTATATGAACGAAGACGAACTTTTGAAGCTGCTTCGTCAATCAAGTCGATTGCTTTATCCGGTAGGAAACGGTCTGAGATGTAACGGTCAGAAAGCGTCACCGCTTCTTGAATCGCTTCATCCGTGATCGTGACACGGTGGTGGGCTTCATAACGGTCACGAAGACCAAACAAGATTTGTGTTGCTTCGTTCGCTGTTGGTTCAGCGACTTGAATTGGTTGGAAACGACGCTCAAGCGCTGCATCTTTTTCGATATATTTGCGGTATTCGTCAAGTGTCGTCGCACCGATACATTGGAGTTCACCGCGCGCGAGTGATGGTTTTAAAATGTTTGACGCATCGATTGCGCCTTCTGCTCCACCTGCACCAATCAATGTGTGCAATTCGTCGATGAAGAGAATGATGTTTCCAGCTTGACGGATTTCATCCATGACCTTTTTCAAACGGTCTTCGAACTCACCACGGTATTTCGTCCCGGCGACGAGCGTCCCCATGTCGAGAACCATGACGCGTTTATTCCGTAACGTTTCCGGCACTTCATTGTTGATGATTTGTTGAGCGAGTCCTTCGACGACAGCTGTTTTACCAACACCTGGCTCCCCAATCAAAACCGGGTTGTTTTTCGTCCGACGACTCAAGACTTCGATGACACGTTGAATTTCTTTTGCGCGTCCGATGACTGGGTCGAGACGTGTCTCACGTGCTTGTTGCGTCAAGTCGCGTGCCAAGCCATCTAGCGTTGGCGTCGCGACGCCTGAGCCTGCTTGTGATGCGTTAGCTGTCGTTTCGCTGTTCCCAAGCAGTTGCAATACTTGCTGACGTGCTTTAGAAAGACTGATTCCAAGGTTGTTTAAGACGCGTGCCGCAACACCTTCACCTTCACGAATCAAGCCGAGTAAGAGGTGCTCCGTGCCGACATACGAATGACCGAGCTTACGTGCTTCATCCATTGAAAGTTCGATGACTTTTTTTGCGCGCGGCGTATAGTGAATCGTCGTCGCACCATCTTGTCCACGACCGATCAATGCTTCGACTTCCATTTGAATTTTATCTGAACTGAGTCCGAGTGCTGTTAAAGCTTTCGCAGCAATCCCGTCTCCTTCACGTACAAGCCCGAGTAAAATATGTTCTGTCCCGATATTATGGTGTCCGAGTCGTACTGCTTCTTCCTGTGCAAGTGCGAGTACGCGTTGGGCACGTTCTGTGAATCGTCCAAACATCATTACGCAAAACCTCCTTGTGTGTGATCCCTGTGTTTCTGTTCGGTTAACATCTGACGAATCACATTCGCTCGCTCGATGTCCCGTTCTCTTGTTGTTAATTGATTCCCGAAATGCTTTTGTAGAAAACCTGTTTGTAAGGATACAAGTAAATGATGAAACACATTCGGTGCGAGATTGACAGCTAATCCTAGCCCATCTGCTAAGCGAACATCGGATAGACGTTCCGTTGCTTCTCGTGCCGTAATTAAACGGGCGGATGTTAAAATGCCATACGACCGGTATAACCGGTCTTCTAGTTCTTCTTGATACATCTCCATTAATCCTTTTCTTGCGGCCTGTTCTGCCTCAATTAATGCTTCAACAGCAAAAAGATAATCCGTAATCAGCATATCTTCACTCGCTCCAAGAGTCCGTTGATTCGACAGTTGAAACATCCGCCCAGAGGCGTCGCTGCCTTCACCATACCGGCCACGAATCGCAAAACCAAGCTGTCTCAAGTGCTTGACGTATCCTTGAATTTGATTCGTCAAGACAAGTCCAGGTAGATGCAGCATGACAGAAGCGCGAAGTCCCGTCCCGACATTGCTCGGACAGGTTGTCAAATAACCGAGTGCATCATCAAAGGCAATCTTAAAACGTTCACTAATCAATTGATCGACTTGTTTCGCGATCCGAAAAGCTTCTTCGAGTTGTAGACCCGGAAACAATGTTTGAATCCGGAAATGATCTTCTTCATTCACCATGACGCTAATCTGTTCATCTTCACTAATGAACAATCCCGTCCGTGGATGGGATGCAAGTGCGGGACTGATTAAGTGTTTTTCCACTAAAGCAGTCCGTGTCAGCGCATCCGCCTGGTCGACCCGTCCAAATCGGAATCCTTTTAGTCCACTCAACTGGCGTTCCGTTTCATCAATCAGTTCATTCGCCTCTTTTTCCGACAGCATCGTCGAGAACGGATATTGCATCGCATTTCGAGCTAAACGAATCCGTGTCGAGACGACGATGTCATCATAAGGGGCTTGTTGATTCATTTTTTCACTTAAAGGATGCGTCAATAATTCTTTAAACATGGCGCAAATCCTCCTCGACGCTAACAATCTGTTGTTTAATCAGTTCAGCTTCTTCGTAATCTTCTGACAAGACCTTCCGATTGAGTTGTTCTTTTAACCGGCTTAACTGTTGCTTCAAACGCTTTTCGACTGATTCTTCATCAGGGCGTGATCCATAATGTTTGGAGTGGCCATGCTGGAATTGACGGACCATTCCATCGACTTCATCCTTAAATACGGTGTAACACGTCGCACAACCAACTTTTCTCAAATGCAACAACTGTTGTCGTGTCATACCACAAGAAGGACACGTTGTACCTTGATACTCGCGCGCAAGCTCTCGGACACATACAGAACATAAAACACGCTCTGCTCCTTCCGTTTCTTGTGGAAGTTTGACACGTACGATTGCCTCGCGCTCTAAACAACGTTGACATCGCATATGGCATTCCTCCAATGCTACAATCGCTTGATGGTTTGGAGAAGTGATTGCATCAGATGCGCTCGCATCCGGTGTTGATCTTCTACATCCATCGGTAGACTTTCTTTTCGTAACAACGCTTGGATGATAATCGCTTCACGTCGCGTTAATAATTGTTCATTCATTAATCGAATCAAATAATCTTCAGCAGCCTGTTCGGTTAATTGATCACCGACCCAGGCACTCATCTCGTCTAAGAGATCGTGACTATCTAGCAAAACGATTTTCTGAATCCGGATATACCCTCCACCACCACGCTTACTTTCGACAAAATAGCCTTTTTCGACTGTAAAACGTGTGTTGATGACATAATTGATTTGGGAAGGGACACAATCAAAACGCTGGGCAATTTCTTGACGTTTGATTTCAACTTTTGTTTCATCATTTAAGATTTGTTTTAAATAGGCTTCGATGATATCTGTGATGTTTTGCATGGGCACCACCTCTCTGACCATCTTTGACTATTGTTTGATTTAATAGTAATCATCTTAAAAGTGAATTGCAAATAATTTAACTCTAAATGAACATACACAAAAAGACCGACCTGCAAGATGCAGATCGGTCCTTTTCAATTGCCTGGCAACGTCCTATCCTCACAGGGGGAAGCCCCCAACTACTTTCGGCGTTCAAGTGCTTAACTTCCGTGTTCGGCATGGGAACGGGTGTGACCACTTGGCTATCGTCACCAGACGACAGGGCTCGCGCCCTCAAAACTGAAGTCATCAACAATCATCTGCTAGAACAAGGCCTCGACCGATTAGTATCACTCAGCTCCGCATGTCACCATGCTTCCACCCGTGACCTATCTACCTCATCGTCTCTGAGGGGTCTTTCTTGATTACTCAAAGGGAAATTTCCCTCCGAAGAGTTCCGTGAGCTTCCTGCGCTCGACTTGCATGTATTAGGCACGCCGCCAGCGTTCGTCCTGAGCCAGGATCAAACTCTCCATAAAGTGTTTGACTTGCTCGTTTTTGTGACTAAGAGTCACGTTGACGAAGCTTGCGCTTCATTCATTGTTTGTATCCGAAGATACGTTTTTTGCCTCATCGTTCAGTTTTCAAAGTTCGTCGTGTCGTTTTCAGCGACTTTAATATCTTACCAAGTTATCAACACAATTGTCAACAACTTTTTTTGATATTTTTTTCGGTGTGTCACAACCATTTGCGGCACAAGAAATAATATACCATGGCTTTTTCGATTGTACAAGCATTTTATTAGAAAAACATTTAAAAAGATTATTTACCCGTTTTATTGCTGATTGATTCCAATTCATCATGTCTTTTCGAGCCTTCATTTTTCATAATAAAGCTCCCTCTCTACTATATATAGAAGAAAGGGAGCAAACGTGTTTGTTAGTTTTGTTGGTGGCGCATCGTTGGGAATAAGAGAACGTCACGAATCGATGGTGCGTTTGTTAGCAACATGACAAGGCGATCGATTCCGATTCCAAGTCCACCTGTTGGCGGCATTCCGTATTCCAATGCTTCGATGAAATCATTATCCATCTCGTGTGCCTCATCATTTCCAGCTTCCTTTTCAACAAGCTGTGCTTCGAAACGTTCACGTTGGTCGATTGGATCGTTTAACTCCGTGAAGGCATTCGCATGTTCACGACGCACGATGAATAATTCGAAACGATCCGTAAAGCGTGGATCTTCTGGGTTTTTCTTCGCGAGTGGTGAAATTTCAACTGGGTGACCATAAACGAAAGTCGGTTGAACGAGTGTCTCCTCGATTTTTTGTTCGAAGAATTCATTTAAGATATGCCCCGTCGACATATGTGACTGAACTTCGATTCCGTGTTCATGGGCAAGTTCGTGGGCCCGCTCTTTCGAAATATCATCAAAGAAATTGATTCCTGTCGCTTCTTTAACGAGATCTGCCATATGGGCACGTTTCCAACCAACCGTTAAATCGATGACGTCTTCGCCATACGTAACTTTTGTTGTCCCAAGTACTTCTTGAGCGACGTGAGCAATCAGGTTTTCTGTTAAATCCATGATATCTTCATAGTCCGCATATGCCTCATACAACTCAATCATCGTGAACTCTGGGTTATGGCGTGTTGAAATTCCTTCATTTCGGAAGACACGACCAATTTCATATACTTTTTCGAGTCCACCGACGATAAGACGTTTTAGGTGCAACTCAATCGCGATTCGCATGTAAAGCGTCATATCAAGAGCATTGTGGTGCGTGATGAACGGACGGGCAGATGCTCCACCTGCGATTGTGTGTAACATCGGTGTTTCGACTTCCAAGTAGCCGAGACTATCGAGGTATTGACGGATGCCTCGAATTACTTTGCTTCGGGCGATGAATGTCTCCCGTGATTCCGTATTTGTAATGAGATCGAGGTAACGTTGACGGTACCGTTGTTCTACATCTTTTAATCCATGATATTTATCTGGAAGCGGACGAAGTGCTTTCGTCAACAATGTAAACGACGTGACATGGACTGATAACTCGCCGACGTTCGTTTTAAAGACATAACCACTGATTCCGATGATATCACCTAAATCACATGTCTTGTAAATTTCATACGCTGCTTCTCCGACATCGTCTTTCCGGACATATAACTGAATTTGACCTGTCACATCCTGAACGTTCGTAAATCCAACTTTCCCTTTACGGCGTGTTGTCATGACACGTCCCGCAATCGTTACTTCCGGTTTTAATTCAGCTAATTCCTCTTTTTCGTTCTCGCCGTAAGCTGAACGAATGCTTGCTGTATCCGTTGACCGTTCAAAACGAGCACCGAACGGGTCGAGTCCTTGCTCACGCATCGCGTTCATCTTACCGAGACGCACCTGCATTTGATCATTCATTTCCATGTCCTGACTCACTGTATTCACTCCTTCTAAAAATTGTTCACGACGGTCTTCATCATTCTGCATCAAAAAGCTGCCGGCATGACCGACAGCACCTTGAAAAAAACCGATTCGCTCATCTTTAATGCAATTAGCGTACCATAAAACGGGTAATGCCGACTATACTTTACCTGTCACGCATGTACTACGGTTGTTTCCAAGGTTTCGACATACTGACGTAACAACTCTTGAAGACCGGCATGGGTATCAATATCGAATAAGGCTTTTCGGACTTGCCCGTTCCCACTTAATCCTTTGAGATACCACGCGACGTGGGTACGCATTTCACGAACGGCTAGTTTCTCACCCTTCAGTGCAACGAGTCGTGCCGCATGCAACAAGCAAATATCAATCTTTTCACGTGGTGTCGGCTCGGCTGGTAACGTCCCGGATTCGAGATACTGGATGGTCTGATAGAGCATCCATGGATTGCCGAGCGCCGCCCGACCAATCATCACACCATCTACACCGATTTCATCAATCATCCGTTGCGCGTCTTGCGGCGTTTGCACATCACCGTTTCCGATGATCGGAATCTGCACTGCCCGTTTTGCTTCCCCGATGATGTTCCAGTCCGCAACGCCCTCATACTTTTGCGAACGGGTCCGCCCGTGAATAGCAACCGCCTTTGCTCCACCCGCTTCCGCTGCCCGGACATTATCGACACAATAAATATGATGACTGTCCCAGCCTGTCCGCATCTTGACCGTGACGGGCTTCTCGACCGCTTGCGATACAGCATGAACCATTTCATATACTTTATCGGGATCAAGCAACCATTTTGCACCGGCATCACATTTCGTGACTTTTGGAACCGGGCATCCCATGTTGATGTCAATGATATCCGCATTCGTGTTGGCATCGACATACTGTGCCGCCTTTACGAGTGTCTCCTTCGATCCGCCGTAAATCTGCAGACTGAGCGGCTTTTCGCGTTCGTCGACATACAGCATCTCTAACGTCCGTTCATTTTCATACAAAATCCCTTTATCGCTGACCATTTCCGCACAGACGAGTCCTGCCCCGAATTCTTTTGCAATCAAACGAAACGCAGGATTGCAGACGCCCGCCATCGGTGCGAGGATGACACGATTGTTCAGTTCGACGTCACCAATCTTAAAACCTGACATGTAGCGCTCTTCCTCTCTTCTTCAATACCCTCTATTCCTTCACGATTCGTCTGACGCCCGCTCGTTCCGTTTCCGGTAGTTGCGCGTAGAGTTCCTCGACCGTCCTCTTTAAATGCGGTACCTCATATTGCGGATTCAATTCCTGCAACGGCGCGAGGACAAATGCCCGCTCTTGCATCCGTGGATGCGGCACCGTTAATCCTTCTGAATGTATATCATCTGTATTATAAAGGATGATGTCAAGGTCTAACGTTCTCGGTCCATTCTTGAACAATCGCTTCCGTCCTTCTTGGCGTTCGATGCCCTGCAAGTGCTCGAGCAACACCTCCGCGGACCAACTCGTCTCAAGTTCGACGACCATGTTGTAGAATAAATCTTGATCGAGGTAACCGACAGGAACGGTCTCATAAATCGAGGACGGGCGAATCGCTTGAATCTCCGGGTACGCCGTCATCGCTTCAATTGCAGCATGTAAGTGCCCGGCCTTATCCCCGATGTTCGACCCAAGGGCGATGTAAGCACGGTTCATGCATAATCCCCCCGAACCCGATTGATTTCTACCGCGACATGCTCATAGTGCCCTGCGATCGGTGGATCAGGTTTGATGACTTTGACGGTCGCTTCCAAAATTCGTGGATCGAGCAAAAAGACGTGTCGGACGATTCGGTCCGCGAGCGCCTCGACCAACTGAACGGCCTCCCCTTCGACGACATGTTTCGTCGCTTCATAGAGTTCCGCATAATTGACACTTTCCCGTAAATCGTCCGTCTCGCCGGCGCGTGATAAATCAAGTCCGATGGATAAATCCACATTAAAGCGCTGTCCTAACTTCGTTTCTTCTGCGAACACTCCATGATAACCATAAAAACGCATCCCTGAAACGTGTATGCGATCCATCTTCATTCCCCCTTCGGTAATTCTGCTGCAAGCATCGCGTCCATCATCAGAGCGGCCCGCTTGATTTCTTTCACGTCATGGACACGCATCCACTCGCAACCTTGTTGGATGCCGTAACAGACGGTCGCAATCGTCCCTTCCACCCGTTCCGCCGCCGGGAGTCCGAGCGTCAATCCGATGAGTGACTTTCTCGACGTCCCGAGCAGGACGGGGTATCCGAAATCTGTCGCGATCGCGAGGTGACGCATCAAAAATAAATTCTCTTCATACGTTTTCATGAAACCAATCCCTGGATCGAGCCAAATCCGATTTTCCGAGACACCCGCCTGTTTCGCTAATCGGATTGATTCTTCAAGGTCGGCGCGGACTTCAGCTAAGACGTCTGTTCCGTGTGGTTCCGTCCGATTATGCATCAGGATGATTGGGACTTCGTGCCGGGCGGCGACCGTTACCATTGAACGATCCCCCCATTTCGAACCCCAGACGTCATTGATGAGATCTGCACCGGCACGGACAGCGGCTTCAGCGACTTCCGGTTTATACGTATCAATCGAAATCAAGACATCGAGCTCACGCTTCAAGCGACGAATCACTGGAACAACGCGGTCGATTTCATCTGCTGCTGAAACAAATGTCGCACCCGGTCGCGTCGATTCTCCACCAACATCGATTGCATCTGCACCGTCCGCAACAAGTTGCCTAGCATGACGAACAGCGAGTTCGACATCAACGTATTGTCCACCATCTGAAAACGAATCCGGCGTCACATTTAAAATTCCCATGATTTTTGTCAACGTTTTTCCCTCCTCGACCACCGCGTCTCGACGGCCTCATCGAATAGCTGACGCACACGTTGATAGCCGCTTCCCGATTGACCCGGGAACGTTCGTCCGTCAAGTGATGAAACGGCGACTGCTTCTTGAACGGAATTCGTGTAGAGAATTTCGTCTGCCTCCATCAACTGTGGCAATAAAGCAAGGCGTTCTTCGACCATAAGTTGCTCCATCAAGAACTGGCGGGTGATCCCATTCAAGGCACCCGTCTCAAGCGACGGTGTATACCACTTCTCCCCATAACGCCAAAAAATGTTCGAAGTGATGCCTTCACAAATGAATCCTTCCTTCGTCAAGAAGAGCCCTTCCGCTTCCGGATTAAACAGTTGGCGTTTCGCAACTAGATTGTTCATGTAGTGATGCGACTTTAAGCGATACGCCGTTTCCGGTGTACTGCGTGGCAACCGGACCGTTTCAAGCGCCCGCTCCGTCGCTTGTCGCGCACCAATCGGTCTCGCATAAATCACGACCGTCGGCGTGTCATACCGCTCAACGGAGAGTCCGATATCACGGGGACCAGCCGAGACATTTAAGCGGATGTATAAATCAGTCGTCGCATGGGCACGGTATAAGGTCTCAATCGCAACTAACAGTTCATCCCGCGTATAGGGGATGACGATTCCAATCGCGGCACAACTCATCTGTAGCCGTTTAATATGATCATCAAATAAAAATGGATGTCCTGCATACGTACGAAATGTCTCAAAAATCCCCATTCCATATAAATAACCATGGTCAAATGGTGAAATCCGAACGTCTTCTTCTTTTACTACCTGTCCATCATGCCAAAGATACATATCGATTCAACTCCAAAAAGTTTTTTAACATCCGTTTCCCGTCTCGGGTCAAGATTGCTTCCGGATGAAACTGGACACCGACGATCGGTAACTCGCGATGTCGCAGGGCCATGATTTCTCCCCCTGCTTCTGCTGTCACTTCCAGGGCATCCGGAAAGGTCTCCCGCTCGACGACAAGCGAATGGTACCGTGTCACTGGTGTATCTTGAGCGATGCCTTCAAACATCCCGGTCGCGTCGTGAGACAATAACGAAACTTTTCCGTGCATTAAGTCTTGTGCCCGGACGACTTGTCCGCCGAAGACTTGTCCGATTGCTTGATGACCGAGGCAGACACCAAGGATAGGCAACTTGCCTGCGAAGTATTCGATCGCAACAAGGCTGATGCCCGCCTCGTTCGGAGTACAAGGTCCTGGCGAAATCACTAGGTGATCGGGTTTGAGTTGTTCAATCTCCTCGAGTGTAATCGCATCATTCCGAAACACCTGGATCTCTTGCCCGAGCTCCCCAAAGTATTGGACTAAGTTGTACGTAAATGAGTCATAGTTATCAATCAATACAATCATGTCGTTCCCTCCGCCATTTCTTTTGCGACCCAAAGTGCCTTTGCCTTACTTAGTGATTCTTCATATTCGCTCACTGAACTAGAATCGGTGACGATTCCTGCTCCCGCCTGAATATAAGCGACGCCATCTTTGGCGACGAGCGTCCGAATCAAGATGTTGAAGATCGCATCGTCCGCCCAACTGATAAATCCGAGTGACCCTGTATAAATACCACGCCGGACCGGTTCTAACTCCTCGATGATCTCCATCGTCCGGATTTTTGGTGCACCGGTGATCGTCCCACCGGGGAACATCGCTGCGAGAACATCGCTCGCACCTTGGTGTTCCGCTACTTTCCCACGGACATTCGAGACGATATGTTGGACATGAGAATATTTTTCGATCACCATCAATTCATCGACATGAACGGACCCATACCGGCTGACCCGTCCTAAATCGTTGCGTTCTAAATCAACGAGCATGACGTGTTCCGCCCGCTCTTTTTCATTATCGAGCAGCGTCTTCGCAAGCGCTAAGTCTTCCGCTTCATCCTTCCCGCGCGGACGTGTCCCAGCAATCGGACGCGTCGCGAGATCGTCTCCAATTTTTTCGACGAGCAACTCGGGTGACGCTGAGACGAGCGTCAACTCTTCATCGACGAAGTAGCCCATGTACGGCGACGGGTTCACCTGCCGCAACACGTCATAGACATGAGCCGGCGATGTTAAGAGACGTTCATGTTGACGAACCGCAAGATTGACTTGAAAGACGTCACCCGCTTCAATATAACGTTTGACGCGGTCTGCCGCCTCGACAAAGTCGGCTTGTTCGAACGACCGACCCCGTTCTAACCGTTCATTCAAAACCGGGCGAAAGACTGGCGCAGGACTCTCCACTTTCCAAGCAAGTACTTCAGTTTCAAGTGCTGCTTCCGCTGCCTCGACCGTATCACGCGTCACGGCAACGAATAACTGACCTGCCTGTTCGTCATACACGGCGACTTCATCGTACCAATACAACGAAATATCTGCTGTTTCTAAATCGTCCTCCGCTTCGTCCGGTAATCGCTCTAAATACCGGACAGCGTCATAACTGACGTAGCCTGCCAGTCCACCGAAAAATGCAGGCATCCCGTCCGGACGAGCCGATGCATGACGCGCGCGTACTTCTTCAATTAATGAAAACGGAGAATCTGTTCGTTCTTCGACACCATCACGTGTTGTAATCGTCGTTTGTCCGGATTTCGTGCGTAACTGCCCGACCGGGTGCACACCAGCCATCGTATAGGAACCGATACGACCACTTTCGAGCCAGATATGACCGGTTTGTTCTTTTGTCCGCTCCACATAACGGTTATAAAATTGTTCCTTCGTCCATGTAAATGCTACATATCTCGTCTGTCGCACTTGCGTCCCCCACCTCTGTACGTATTCTGTCCTCATTATACGCAAAAAAAAGGCACGCGGGAGTCGAATGACTTCCGTGTGCCTGAAAAAAATTATAGTTTCGAACCTTCTTCTTCCTCGACTTGATAGAGTGGCGTACTGAGGTAACGTTCTCCATTCGAAGGAATGATCGCTAACACATTTTTGCCTTTTCCAAGACGTTTGGCCGTTTTAAGAGCTGCAGCGATTGCAGCACCTGAAGAAATCCCACCGAGAACTCCGTTTGATTTCGCGGCACGGCGCGCATGATCAAATGCTTCTTCCGTCGTGATTTGTTCGACACCGTCATAGATGTGTGTATCGAGAATCGAGGGTACGAATCCAGCACCAATTCCTTGGAGCTTGTGCGGACCCGGTTTACCACCCGAAAGAACAGGTGAATCCGTTGGTTCGACAGCGATGATTTCGATTCCCGGGAAGGCGTCGCGTAATACTTTACCAGCACCCGTGATCGTCCCACCTGTTCCGATTCCGGCGATGAAGGCATCCAGTGATAGTCCTTCGAACGCTTCAACGATTTCAGGTCCTGTCGTCTGTTCGTGGACGACGGGGTTCGCTCCGTTGTTGAATTGTTGCGGCATGAAATGACCATGTTCCTCTGCTTCCGCCGTCGCTCGCGCGATTGCACCCTTCATTCCTTCCGGACCAGGTGTTAAAATCAACTCCGCGCCGTACGCACGAAGAAGAGTTCGACGTTCCATGCTCATTGTTTCTGGCATGACGAGAATGGCCCGGTATCCTTTCGCTGCTGCGACCATCGCTAGACCAATCCCGGTGTTGCCACTCGTTGGTTCGATGATCGTATCGCCCGCTTTCAGTTTCCCAGCATCCTCTGCCGCTTCAATCATCGACAGCGCAATCCGGTCTTTGACACTTGACCCGGGATTCATGTACTCCAGTTTCAAGTAGACATCTGCATCCTCTGGTCCTGTCAGATGGTTCAATTTGACGATCGGCGTGCGGCCGACTAAATCTAGTACTGAATTTGCAATACGCATGACCATTCCTCCTCATAATGAAAAACCTTTAATTCCAAGTAATCCGATAAATCAATTATCAATGGACTGGATGAAATCTGTCAATCAAAGCGCTCCACGGTAGGTTTCGTTCCATTTTTGGATTGACGTTCTACCGCTTCTTGAATCAAACGATCGAGTGTATCTTGTTCGTGTTCTTTACGCATTACTTGATAGACATCCGCTCGTGTGATGTCTTCGTCTCCGACTGTCGCGACGACGTCTTCAAGCGGTCCACCGATACTTTCTTGGACGATCTTCGGAGAATCAACTTTCGGTAGTTCTCCCATGAAGGCATATGCTCCCGTTAAAAAGTTCGTCAACAGTAAGATGAAAATCAACATCCACAAGTACTTAGAGTTTACATTTCCCATTTTCAGACCCTCTTATGCTCGTTCGAGCGATTTTTCACGAAGTGATTGTAATTCTTCGACGCCATACTGATAGTGTTCTGAACAGAAATGACAAACTGCCTCTGCTCCACCATCTTCATCAATCATCGATTGAATCTCGTCAGGTCCGAGCGCCACGATGGCTGTCGCGAGCTTTTCGCGATCACATGTGCAACCAAACGTAACCGGCACTGTATCGAGGACTTCGTATGATTCACCGAGGACGAGTTCAAGCATTTCTTCCGGTGTTTTTTCTTCTCCGACAAGAATCGAGATTGGTTTTAATGCGGCCACTCGTGCTTCGAGTGCGGCAATCGTTTCTTCCGATGCACCTGGCATCAATTGCACGATTAACCCACCTGCTGCGATGACCGACTCATCTTCCGGATAAACGAGCACACCTGCACCGACGACAGATGGACTTTGTTCTGAGACTGCGAAGTAATACGTAAAGTCTTCACTGATTTCACCGGTTTGGATCGGTGATTGCCCTCCGACGAAGTCACGAAGTCCTAAATCTTTGATAACGGAAATATTTCCGCGACCGACTGCATCGCCGACTTTTAATTTCGTCAGACCGTCTGCATTGACGTACGTATCCATTTCGACACGTGGATGGCTGACGTATCCACGGACCGTTCCTTTTGCATCGGCATCGACGATGATTTTTCCGATCGGACCGTCCCCTTCAACTTTCAGGGTCACACGTGTGTCGCCTTTTTGCATCGTTCCCATCATCGCACCGATTGTCAGCGTCCGGCCAAGCGCCGCCGTGACGACCGGAGTCGTTTGGTGCCGGAGCTGTGCTTCATACACCGACTTTGTCGAACGGATTGCAAATGCACGGACTTCGCCGTTAAAACCGAGCGCCCGTACTAAATAATCATCTTTTAGTTGTGCTAATAATTCTTCACGTTTCATTATTTATTCCCTCACTTATTTCGTTCGTAGATAATACGCAACCCGTCAAGCGTCAAAAATGGATCGACGATTTCAATCGTTGCGGATTCCTCGCTGATTAATCGGGCAAGCCCACCAGTCGCGATGACTTTTGCTTCACCCATTTCTTCTTTCATCCGGTGGACAAGACCGTCCACTTGCGCGACATATCCAAAATACGTCCCTGACTGCATCGCATGAATCGTATTCCGCCCAATCGCGGATTGTGGTTTCGCAATCTCAATGCGCGGCAGTTTTGCTGCTTTGTTATAGAGTGCCTCAGTCGACACCATGACACCCGGTGAAATGATTCCACCGTAATAGCGTTTTTGTGAATCGATATAACAATAGGTCGTTGCTGTCCCAAAGTCGACGATGATCAATGGACCATCATATTTGACCGTCGCGGCGACCGCATTGACGATTCGATCCGCCCCGACTTCCCTTGGGTTATCGACTTTTAAGTCGAGCCCGGTTTTAATACCTGGTCCAATCACGAACGGGCGTCGATTGAAATAACGGACGCACATATTCTCCAGTGGAAACACGACGGGGGGTACGACAGATGATAACACGATTCCCTCGATTTCTTCCACGTTTAACTCTGCATCCCGGAACAAGGCTTTGACGAGCATCCCGTACTCATCGGTCGTCCGTGTCCGATCGGTTGCGATCCGCCAATGCTCGACCAATGTCTCGCCAGCATAGACACCCAGTACGATATTCGTATTTCCAACATCAATTACTAAGATCATTTGACTGATTCCCCACTTTTCTATACGATACCTGCAATATACGTTGTGATTATACCACGTCGTCTAAGCTTCACCTACCGAAGTGCGCAAGCATCACGGCATATAAAAACAGGACCAGCACCCGCATAGCGGGTACTGATCCTGTCTCGTTGTGTCAGCGATTAAATTTGATCATCACGGCGTGGTTGATCAGGCTTTTCTACATCCACATTTTGACCTTCGTCGATGACTGAACCACGTTGTGTCGGAGATTCTGTCGGTTCATCGATGACAGGAGTCGTCGATTCCGGTTTTTTCTCGTCTTCTGTTTGTTCAGCTACCACTTCTGGCTCGTTCTTTTTGTATTCACCTGTCTCAATGAGGTGGTGAATTTGTTTTTGATCCAGCGTTTCAACTTCAAGTAACGTTGTCGCAATCAAATCAAGCTGATCACGTTTTTCCGTTAAGATCGTTTTCGCTTTTTGGTAACAGCGGTTGATGATCGCTTGGATTTCTGTATCAATCTCATGCGCAATCGCGTCCGAATAGTTTTGTTCATTTTGGAAGTCACGTCCTAAGAAGACATTTCCGCCTTGACCTGAACCGAACTGAAGCGGTCCGAGTTTTTCACTCATCCCGAACTCCATCACCATCTTCCGGGCGAGTCCTGTCGCACGTTGGAAGTCGTTGCTTGCCCCAGTCGATACTTCACCAAAGACGATATCTTCCGCGACACGACCACCAAGCAATCCGGTAATTTTATCTTCAAGTTCTGGTTTTGTCATGAAGTAACGATCTTCTTTCGGAAGCATGACGACGTAACCGCCGGCATTCCCACGAGGAACGATTGTTACTTTATGCACTTCATCCGCATCATCAAGTGTGACACCGATGATCGTATGACCTGCTTCATGCCACGCAACGATTTTTTTCTCTTTCGGCGAAATGATCCGGCTCTTCTTCGCTGGTCCAGCGATAACGCGGTCAATCGCTTCTTCTAGATCGACAATGGAAATCTTATCCCGGTCGGTACGCGCTGCAACGAGTGCTGCTTCGTTCAACAGGTTTTCAAGATCAGCACCAGAGAATCCTGGTGTCCGCTGTGCGATTGCTTTCAAATCGACTGTTGAGTCGAGTGGTTTATTTCGTGCATGTACCTTAAGAACTGCTTCACGACCGACGACATCTGGACGCTCAACCGTAATTTGACGGTCAAAACGACCTGGACGAAGCAAGGCTGGGTCCAAGATATCAGCGCGGTTCGTTGCTGCGATCATGATGATGCCTTCATTTTCACTGAATCCGTCCATCTCAACGAGAAGTTGGTTCAATGTTTGTTCACGTTCATCATGTCCGCCACCGAGACCTGCGCCACGTTGACGACCGACTGCATCGATTTCATCGATGAAGATGATACACGGTGCATTTTTCTTTGCATTTTCGAAGAGATCACGTACACGTGACGCCCCGACACCAACGAACATCTCAACGAAGTCAGAACCTGAAATCGAGAAGAATGGAACGCCAGCCTCACCTGCTGCTGCACGTGCAAGTAACGTTTTACCTGTACCTGGAGGACCGACAAGAAGGACCCCTTTAGGGATACGTGCACCGAGACGTGCAAATTTACGTGGGTCTTTCAAGAATTCGACAACTTCGACGAGTTCTTGCTTCTCTTCGTCTGCACCAGCGACATCTTCAAACGTAATTTTCTTTTTCTCCGTATCATAGAGGCGCGCTTTTGATTTACCGAAGTTCATCACACGGCCACCGCCGCCGCCACCTTGTGCTTGATTAATTAAGAAGAAGAAGAGAATGAATATGATGATGAACGGGACGATCGTCGTCAGTAACGCGATCCAACCGCCATTCGTCTCTGCTGCTTTAAAGTCCATATTGACACCTTGACTGCGCAATTGTGTATAAAGATCCGTTAACTCCGTATCAACAGCTGGAACAACCGTTTCATACGTCGAATCCTTTTCACGTAAATCACCAGTCACATTATACGTCTGTCCTTCGTACTGGAAGGTAGCCGTCTTAATTTCACCTTTTTCAACCGACTCGACAAACTGTGTGTAATTGATTTCTTTGCTTTTGTTCACTGGACTCTGCAAGTATTGCAGAAACAAGATCAAAGCTAGAAAAATGACCCCAAACACGAGGGTATTCTTCACTGCTCGGTTCATCTTATGCCTCCTCTCCGCACCAACTGACATACCTTCATCAACTGATACGAATCCTGACGCGGCAAAGCGCGCTTTGTAATTGGTTTCATCTTATCATGTGACAGTCAAGATTAAAAATAATTAGCCACCGTAGACTGCCGGCTTCAACACACCAACATATGGAAGGTTACGATATTTCTCTTCATAGTCGAGACCGTAACCGACGACAAACTCGTGTGGAATCACAAATCCACTATAATCCGCGTGAAGATCATTTTTGCGACCTGACGGCTTATCGAGCAATGTCACGATTTTGACAGATTTTGCTTTACGGTACTTGAAGAGATCAACCAAGTATCCAAGCGTCAATCCACTGTCAATGATATCTTCGACAATCAGGATGTCACGTCCTTCTACAGATGTGTTCAAATCCTTTTCGATTTTAACTTCGCCTGTCGATGTCGTTCCACCGTGGTATGTCGAAACATCCATGAAATCCATCTCAAGGTGCATGTCCATCTTTTTGACGAGATCAGACATGAACGGCATTGCGCCTTTTAAGACACAGACGAGCAGTGGAAAACGATCACCATAATCTGCTGTCAGTTCACCCGCGAGTTCACCGACTTTATGTTGGATCTCTTCTTCCGAAATCAGTACTTTCTCCATATCATTCATTAAGGTCATGCTAGGTATTCCTCCTCCATTTTAAACACTACATTACCATTCTATCATTAAATAAGACCGTGCGAGGAGTTCAAATGACCCGAATTTTGCAATTCGATGTCCGACGACCGCTAAAACTTGACCCGTGGCGTCGACGACGACCGGAACTTCTGCCCGAAGATAACGTGGTACTTTCGCATCAATTAGAATCCGGCTTACTTTTTTCGTTCCGATTTCTAGCTGTATCCGGTCCCCTGGCAACTGACTTCGTACCGTCAGCGGGAAAGTAACTTCCGCTAACGGAATCCCTGCATCCCCGTATGAAAACGTCACATCTCGTTCACCATAACGGTATGTTCCCAAATCAGCCCCTACTTGAAACGATTCAAGTGCAGAATCTGTCGTATCTTTCTCGATACAGGTCAAGTATCCGTACGCGCGGCGAATCCTCCAGTTTCCATAATACACTTCGCTCGAGGGCATATCTACTCGGAGCCATGCTAAAAAGCGATCGAAATCCTCTGATGTCAACCGGACATCCGGTAAGAGCACTTGTAAAGCGAGTCGTCTCAAATCTGTCGGCAGCTGGTTGATCTCATCGATTACTATCCCATCCTCCGTCGTATGTCGCGCTACTAATGCTTCGACGTACGCTAAGTGCTCGTCCTGTATCGTTTGACGAAGCCGTGCGGCACGGACCGCCGCTTCTTCGAACCCCGGGCGCACTTGAGCGAGCCTTGGTAAAATATCGTGCCGGATTTGATTTCTTAAGTACTTCGTTTCCGCATTTGTCGCATCCTCACGCCACTCGATTTGTTGACGCGTCGCATAAGCCGTCAGTTCCTGTTTCGTCCAGTTCACCAGCGGACGATGCAACTGACCGGGACCGAACGGGCGATGAATCGGAATCCCGTCGATTGTCGCTTCACCCCGCAACAACTGAATCAATAACGTCTCGAGTTGATCATCACGATGATGTGCTAAGACTAAGTGACTCCGGTTCGTCTCTTCCATTAAATCTTCAAAAAACTGATACCGTTTCTCGCGACAACGGGCTTGACTCACCCGTTGTCCACCCCATTCTAAACGGGTCGTCCGGAACGGGAGATTACGTTCAAAAGCCCAGTTTTCGACAAACGCGGCTTCTTCATCCGATGCTGCACGAAGACCATGGTGGACATGGGCAATTAAAAGATCAAACTTCGCCTCGTGCAACAGATGCGCGAGCACCATCGAGTCGCAGCCTCCGGATACGCCGACGATGAGCGGTTCATTCGGAACAGGAGCAATCGTTTCCATGATGTACGCATCCCCTTTTCGAATCTACTATACTAAAAAAAGCCACCTCTATATAATAGAGATAGCTTTTAAAGAATGACCCGTACGGGAATCGAACCCGTGTTACCGCCGTGAAAGGGCGGTGTCTTAACCGCTTGACCAACGGGCCAAAAAAATATGGTAGCGGCGGAGGGAGTCGAACCCACGACCTCACGGGTATGAACCGTACGCTCTAGCCAGCTGAGCTACACCGCCATATTTTTAACTTGTGCGTCTTAAGCACATTTTCTATAATACGGTGGAGTCAAATGAAAGTCAACGCTTTTTATAAAAATAATTTCAAAAAAATAAAAGATGGAATGAACAGCGTCATTCCATCTCTATTCTTATAAAGAACAGGTCAGCAAGTTATTGACGTTTAGCACCGCGTCCGCCACGTTTTGAATCCGTTTGGCGTTTGAGTGTCGCAAGACGATCTTCACTGTCTTTGAGGAAACTCGTCATCAACGTATCGAACGTTTGCTCTTTACGTGGAGCAGGTGCTCCGCGACCACCTTTGTTGAATCCTCCACGATTTCCACCACCGCCGCCACTGCGCGGTCCTTTGTTATCAAACGGACGTGGTCCGCGATCTTGACCGGCCGGGCGTGGGCCACGGTCGAATTGACGTGCAGGACGAGGACGTTCGCCTTCAGGGCGGTCAACAGCCTTCTTGATTGAAAGACCGATTTTACCATCGTTTTCTACACTCAAGACTTTAACTGTGATTTCCTGTCCAACCGTCAAGACATCATTGATATCTTTAACGTAAGAATCTGCCACTTCGCTGATGTGAACGAGACCGGTTTTCCCAGTCGGTAATTCTACGAACGCTCCGAAATTAGTGATGCCTGTAACTTTCCCTTGCACTTTGCTGCCTACTTCAATCGACATAAATTGTATTGCTCCTTTTTAGTTGATTCATTTCTTATTATACGAGTGATTACATATTTTTTCAATCAATCGGCAACCATCGGTTAATCTTCAGGTGAGAAATAGAAAATTGTTTCGCCTTTTTTCGAGTACAACAACTCACTTCTCGCTAAGTTCGCAACATATTCTTTATCGTTCAGCCGTTCGATTTCCTCTTTCAGGCGTGCCGACTCTTTTTTCGCTTTTGTTTGCTCTTGTTGAGCGACCTGGAACGATTGATTTTGTTCAGCAATCAATTGTTTCTTTTCGATGTATGACCACCCCATGAGAGAAAGGACGATGAGAAAGATTGACATACAAATCAAGAAACGCTTTTTTAAGCGCGATCGGTTCTCAATCGCATTTTGGCTTAATTGCTTTTTACGATCATTGAGCGGTTTAATCTTTGGTGGTGTTTGACGACCTGATTCTAACGGTGCCGGCATATCATCCCTCCTTATCCGAGTGGTCATCTCTGACACTCTTTAGTATACTTCCTTTTTCAGGTAAATTACATTGATTCTTCAGAATTCACTTTTTCTTCACGAATAATCTTATACATGTCCGTCGCTTCTTCTTTTTTCGCATGCTCTTTAATGCCGTCGATTTGAACGGTGACGATTTTGTTTCCGAATCGAATCGTCATCTCATCTCCGACTGCGACGGTACTGCTTGCTTTTGCGACGAGACCGTTAATCGTAATCCGACCTTGGTCTGCTACCTCTTTTGCGAGTGTCCGTCGTTTAATCAAACGGGATACCTTTAAAAATTTATCGAGTCTCATGACTGTTCCTCCTGCTTCGCTTGATTCCATAACTGATCTTGTTCGTCGAGCGACAACTCTTCAATTGGTCGCTTTGCGAGTTGTTCCACCCGCGTAAAACGGCGAATGAACTTATCGTTCGTCAGCTGCAACGCTTCTTCTCCCGATAATCCCATATATTTTCCGACAAGTGCTAACGAAAATAAGAGATCTCCGAATTCAGCAAGTTGTTCTTTTGGCGCTGCTTCTTGTAGTTCACGTATTTCTTCTTGTACCTTTTCAAGCGCACCACTGACTGTGTCCCACTCAAAGCCGACTTTTGCGACTTTTTTCTGAATCTGTTCAGCACGCATCAAGGCAGGTGCCCCTTTTGTGACACCGTCGAGCAGATATTTCCGCTCTGGTTTCTCCTGCGACTTGATCGTTTGCCAGTTCGCAACGACGTCTGCCGCCGAATCAACCGTCTTCTCTGCAAAGACGTGTGGATGACGACGAATCATCTTATCGCTGACACTGCCGATGACGTCCCGGATATCAAAGTACCCTTCATCGAGACCGATTTGTGCATGTAACATGACTTGAAGTAAGACATCCCCTAATTCCTCTATCATTAAGTTATCGTCCTGAAGGTCGATTGCTTCCAGTAATTCGTAAGATTCTTCGATTAAATGTTTTTTGAGCGATTCATGCGTCTGTTCTTGATCCCATGGACACCCTCCTTCACCACGTAAACGGGCGATGATGTCCTTGAGCGTCGCAAAATCCCGATTCAGCGCCTTTTCCTCCGTCACCGGCGGCACATAGACCGTCGTCAAATTACTGAGCATCGTCACACGATCCAGTTCATAGAGCGGAACTGTCATGACGTGTTGCTTGCTCGTCCCCGCTGCTGTGACGAGCGTCACCGGGTGTTCATCCGGATAACGTTCCATCAACATGACTTTCAAGTCACCTGCGACAAACGCATCGTACACTTGTCCGATCAGTACGTGTTGACGAATTTGCGCTTCATCAACACGGAAGGCCGTTGCGTCAAGCAATTGAAATCCTTCAATCGGATCTACCCCGACCGCTGCGAACATCGGATCAAGAAAACTTTGTCCACCGACGATGTCGATGTCAGTCGCACGCGCAAGTAGTTGTTGAACGGTACTTTCTGCTACAAGCGGGTGTCCCGGTACCGCATAGATGATTGGCGTTTGTGTCGCCTGATCAAGCAGTGTTTCGACGATGTCCGTATAGACCGCTTCAAAACGGTCGTGCCGCTCATAAATCGAATCAAACGATGTAAATTTCATTCCCTCTGTCGCCAGTTCTGAAACGACGGGATGATCTGCTGTCCGTAAATAAACAGGTTGTGTTGTTTCTTTCAATAACTTATAAACGCCAAACGGCAATTGCTCTAGTTCGCCAACACCTAAGCCGACGACTGTAATACGGTGTGTCATATGATTTTCCTCCGATGATGAATTCGATAAAGTTTGTCTCCGAACGGCAATAAAGACCACTCCCGCTCTGTCAGGACCCGCCTGCGCAGTGCAAATATACAAAAGATCAATGCACCACCGATGACGAGTAGACCCACTTCAAACATCGCTCCAATCCGCGTCTCGAAACCTGCCCATTGAAACAGACGTTCGACCACGTACAAAAACAACGCCATCGGGATGATTGCTTGGAGCAATCGGACGTAGAAAATTCGTCCTGCTGTTACACGTCCGAATTTCCGATTCAATAAGATGAGTTGTGCTGATGCCATCATCGCGAATCCGCCGAATGTCGCCATTCCCGCCCCGATCATACCATAACGGGGCAACAAGTAGATGTTTAATAACAGCTTGACGACCAGTCCGAGCACGACGCCTGCAAAGGCATATTTTTCAGCATCGACGGACTGGAGACAAGAGATGATAATCATCGAGAGCGATGCCGTAAAGGCCGTCGCAGCAAGCCAACTGAGCGCAATCGTCCCTTTATCATCTTGATAGAGCGCGATGTTGAGTGGACGCATGACACTAAACAATCCGACCGTCGCAGCTGCCGCGACCAATAGACCAGAACGAAGGAGTGTTTCAAGGTGCAACCGTGTCGCCGCGTCATTTTGTTTACGATACTCCGTCAGCAACGTCGGAACACTGGCCAGACTGATTGACGTCGCAAATAAAATTGCGAACTGCAACAATGGATAACCACGATCAAAAATCCCCTTCTCGATTTTCGTCTCCATCGTATCCCCGAGCAAGTTGACGAACGTCAATCCATCAATCAACTGCATCAACAGTAAAGCAAGCGACGCGATACTGACCGCCATCCCACTCGTCAATAAGACTTTCCCGACACGTTTTAAATGACGCTTCGAGACGACCGGGCGACCAATCCGCCCTTTCGCGAAGCGAAGGAGCAACAACAATGAAGCGACGCTGCCACCGAGCGCCGTCACGTGTGCCGCAGCACCGATTTGATAAGGATTCGCTCCGATCGAGACACCATAATACGTCACGAGTAACAATAGACAGACACGCACGGCATTTTCCGTAATTTGTGAAAAGGCGGTCGGTCGCATCTCAAGGTCTGCTTGAAACATTCCTCGTAACACGGCAATGACCGGCAATAAATAAAACGTCAACGTCACAGCACGTAACGGAAGGACGAGCTTCGGATCTCCGAACAGTAAAGCAAGTTCTGGTGCGATGATCCAGCCGAGCAGACCGAACACTAACGAAAGACTCGCAAGGACAAAGAAAATCGACCAGAGAACCTCTCGTTTTTCTTCCGGGTGATGCAACGTCAACTTTGCGACGATGACGGGTAGCGCATAAATCCCCAGTGCTGCCGCAATCGCGAATAATGGATAGACCGTCTGATAGACGTACAATCCAAAATCCCCTGCCATGTTTTGATACGGAATCCTATAAAAAAAGCTCAGCAGCTTTGAGACGTAACTCGAGATCGCCAGGAGCGCTGCCCCTTGCGCAATCGTTCGCCGTTGACTCATCGCATCGAGATCCGGCGGTCAAGTTCAGCGAGCAACCGCTCTGCTTGTTCCGTTGTTTGTTGAACGGTTTGTTTGCCACGGTTCAACGTCAAAACAAGTTTTCCTTCTTGTTGTCCCATGCCGAGTCCGCGACCAATCGGTACCGTCCACTTGACGAAATCCGCAACATCGAGCGTCTGAGTCGTTTGTTCGGATAAGACGATCTCGATTTTCGGGTCCGTTTGTTTGACCCGCTCAATCCGAGCCCGTTCAGCAAAAATCCGCATCCGCGTCAACTGAATCAATCGTGCGACTTCATTCGGGAATTCACCGAAGCGCTCCAGCATCTCTCCTTCGAGTGCATCAAGACTTTCTGTCGTATCAACATACTTCAAGCGTTTATAGAACTCAATTTTCAGTTCAGAATCCGACATATAATGACTCGGAATATACGCATCGAGACTGAACGTAAAGTCTGGTACGAATTTTTGGACACGTTGTTTCCCTTTCATCCGTTCCTTCCGTTCTTCGACGGCTTCCGATAACATTTGTGAATACAAATCGAACCCGACTGAATCGATAAAACCGGATTGTTGGGATCCGAGCAGATTCCCGGCACCGCGAATCGACAAGTCACGCATGGCAATCTTGAAGCCACTTCCAAGCTCCGTAAATTCCTTGATCGCCTGAAGACGACTCTCGGCGACTTCGGTCAACCGTTTTTGCGGACGGTACGTAAAGTAGGAATACGCGACACGACTTGAACGTCCGACACGACCACGCAGTTGGTAGAGCTGTGATAGACCCATTTGATCGGCATCATTGACGATCAATGTATTGACGTTCGGAATATCGATCCCCGTTTCAATGATTGTCGTACTGACAAGAACATCGGCATCCCCCTCGAAGAAGGCAATCAATTGACTTTCAAGTTCCGTCTCCGTCATCCGACCATGTGCCGTGACGACACGTGCTTCCGGAACGAGCGCCCGGATTTCCTCCGCCTTCCGTTCAATCCCTTCAACGCGATTGTAGAGGAAAAAGGCTTGCCCCCCTCGACCAAGTTCACGTTCAAGTGCTTCACGCATGATGATTCCGTCGTACTCCATCACGTACGTTTGGACAGGATAGCGGTTTTCAGGCGGTGTCTCGAGGACCGACAAATCACGAATCCCGATCATCGACATGTGTAAGGTCCGTGGAATCGGTGTCGCCGTCAACGTCAAGACATCGACATTCGTTTTGAGTTGTTTCAATCGTTCTTTATGTTTAACACCGAAGCGTTGCTCTTCATCGATGATCAACAGACCAATGTCAGCGAACTGAACATCTTTTGATAAGACACGGTGTGTTCCGACAACGACGTCGATCGTTCCTTCTTTCAAGCCTTTTTTTGTTGCTTTCAGTTCTGACGCCGATCGGAACCGACTCATGACTGAAACATTGATTGGCCATTCGCTGAATCGCTCGAGCATCGTTTCATAGTGTTGTTGGGCAAGAACAGTCGTCGGTACAAGGAGAGCGACTTGTTTCCCTGCCATAACTGCTTTAAATGCCGCCCGAATCGCGACTTCCGTTTTCCCGTATCCGACGTCTCCACATAACAGACGATCCATCGGACGCGGCCGTTCCATATCTTTCTTAATCTCTTCAATCGACCGGACTTGATCGACCGTTTCCTCGTACGGGAACGAGGCTTCGAATGCCTGCATGCTGTCATCATCTTCCGGGAAAGCAAATCCAACTGCCGCTTCTCGTGTCGCATACAATTTGATTAGTTCATCTGCGATGTCCTCAACTGATTTTTGGACTTTCGCTTTGACTTTCTTCCAGTCCGTTCCGCCGAGTTTATAGATTTTCGGTTCTTTTCCTTCTGCCCCGACGTATTTTTGAATCAAGTCGATTTGGTCAACCGGAACATACAAGGAGTCGTCACCGGCATAGACAAGGTGCAAGTAATCTTTATGGTTCCCTGCGACATCAATCGTTTTGATGCCGTGGTAACGACCAATTCCATGGTGGATATGGACGATATAATCACCCGTCTTCAACTCTTGGTAACTTTTGATCCGTTCCGCGTTCGTCAATTTCGTAGTCTGTTTCCGGCGACGGGTCGGTTGCTTAAAGACTTCTTCTTCCGTCACGACGACGAGTCGTGCATTCGTCATTTCGAAACCACCATGAATGCCACCGATTAAAATCGACGGATGTCCCCGACGCATATCTTCTTCTGCCGTATGCAAGGACGCTTCGACACCGTAGTCGGAAAGTGTCTGCCGCATCCGCTCCGCCCGCTCTTTGTTACTCGCAAGAAAGACCATCCACATGTCTGCCCGGGCATACCGATCGATTTCCTGTTTCAGACGTTCCATTTGGCCATGAAACGGAGCGATCGGTTTGATGTTGAAGTGAATCGCTGCACTTTCAGGGACGCCGCTTCTGCGTGTCGGAAGGAGCGACAAGTAGAGTAGCTGACGTTGTTCGAAGACTTTGAGCATCGGAACCGAGAGAATGTAATCACTAACGCTTTGCCCCCGTTCAATCAACGAAGCCATCCATTCCGCTTCTTCCGCATCCTGAACTTCCGCCGCTTCTTCGATCCGTGCGATTTCATCGACGATCAAGACGGCATCTGTGATATCAGCCAGTAATGTCTTCTGATACAGTAACGGCGCGTATTTCGCGAGTTGTTTCGGTCGCTCCCCACTTTCGAGCAATTCGACGTCATAGGCGATCCCTTCTTCAAGTGCTGCAAGGACTTCCGTACTTTGGACACGTTCTTTCGTCGCTTCATAGAGTGCACGCAACCGTTCACCCGCGGCACGGAGATTTTCCGTCGTCGCAAAGTGTTCAGCTGCCGGTGGAAGCAACGCTTCTGCGACCACACCGAGTGATCGTTGCGTTTCTGCATCGAATGTATAAATCGAGTCGACTTCTTCATCAAATAAATCCAATCGATAGGGACGGTCGACCGTCAACGGATAAATATCGATGATACTCCCGCGAACTGAAAATTCTCCCGGTGTTGTCACGGTCGCCGTTCGCTCATATCCGGCGTCGACTAATTCTTGAATGAAGTCCGGAATTGCCAAGATATCGCCCGGCTTAATCCGTTTCGTATGTGCTAAGAAATCACTTGCAGGTGGAGCATACCGTCTGAGACCGACGAGTGGGATGATTAAAATACCATCATCGGTCGTCAGGAGCCGGTGCCGCGTTTCAATCCGTGTCGCCCGTAATTCCGGGCTCGCCCCGTACGATAATTCAGCAGCTAATGTCTCGTCGACCGGGTAGAGCATCACTTCCTGTTCAGGCACCAGTTCAATCAAATCATCATACAGTTTTTGCGCTTGAAACATATTGTGGGTGACGATGACGAACCTTTTTTTTGTTTCTTGATAAATGCCTGCGACGAACAACGCTTTCCCGCTATTCATCAAGCCTGTGATGAGTTGGGCATCGACCCCTTGTCGAAAACGCTCACGGACCGTTTTTATTTCTGGTATTCCGAGCAACAGATTTTGTAGTTGTTTCATAGTTTCCCCTCCTAAGACGACAGCAAAAACGCTTTGGAATTCCAAAGCGTTTCGTTCAGTTATAGCGATTCATCAAAGCCAAAAATGGTGTATCGGTAAAGTCTGTCGCGATTTTCACAGCGTCCGCCAATACTTCCCGCAAGACAGGTTGTTCTGCTTTTGAGAACGGCATCAAGACCCAATCGATGACTTGAATCGGAGCAGGCGGACGACCGACACCGAGTTTTAAGCGTTTAATTTCTTGTGTGCCTAAATGCTGAATAAGCGACTTGACACCATTATGCCCACCGGCGCTTCCTTTTGAGCGAAGACGCATCTTTTCAAGCGGCAAATCGAGATCATCATAGATGACGAGGACGTCTTCGACCGCGATTTTATAAAAATCCAGGAGCGGACGAACTGCTTCCCCGGATAGATTCATGTAAGTCAATGGTTTGACGAGCACAACACGTTCCCCATTTATCATTCCCGTTCCGAAGACTGCTTTAAACTTCGACTCGGATAATTTTATTCCGTGTTCCTCCGCCAACGCATCAATCGCGAGGAAACCGATGTTGTGACGTGTGTTCGTATATTTAGCTCCAGGGTTCCCTAGACCGACGATACATTTCATATCGCTACCTCCTTTTGTTCATTTCCTTTGATGAAAAAAAAGCACGAACAAGGGTCCGATTTCAAAAAACCGGACCTCATCGTTCGTATCTGTTTGTTGATCAGCTAAAGAGCGGGCTGATTGATTTTTGTTCATGGACACGGATGATTGCTTCTGCAAGTAACCGCGCGACAGAAATTTGTTTGATTTTGCTTGCGCATTCACGTTGCGTCAAGTCGATCGTGTTCAAGACGACGAGCTCTTCAATCGCTGAGTTCTCAATCCGTTCCATCGCTGGTCCAGAAAGAACAGGGTGCGTACAACAAGCATAAACTTGTTTCGCCCCATTTTCGATTAAAGCGTTCGCAGCAAGTGTAATCGTTCCTGCCGTATCGATGATGTCATCGATGATGATGGCGATTTTGCCATCGACTTGACCGACGATGTTCATGACTTCCGCGACGTTCGGTTTCGGACGACGCTTATCGATGATTGCGATCGGTGCTTTTAATTGTTCTGCTAATTTACGTGCCCGTGTAACACCGCCATGGTCTGGAGAAACGATGACGAGTTCATTTGGGTCGATGTTTTTCTTCTCGAAGTAAGTAGCAAGAAGTGGAACACCCATTAACTGATCTACTGGAATATCGAAGAAACCTTGGATTTGAGCGGCATGGAGATCCATCGTGACGACACGTGTCGCTCCTGCGACTTCAAGTAAGTTCGCAACAAGTTTTGCTGTGATCGGCTCACGCGAACGTGCTTTACGGTCTTGACGTGCATAACCATAATACGGCATGACGACGTTGATCGTCCGTGCAGAAGCACGTTTTAATGCGTCAATCATGATGAGGAGCTCCATCAAGTTCTCGTTGACCGGCTGACTTGTCGATTGGATGATGTAGATATCATCTCCGCGAACGCTTTCTTCGATGTTCATCGAGATTTCGCCATCACTGAAGTGTTTGACTGAACTTTCGCTAACGGGAATTCCGATGACCTTAGCGATTTCCTCTGCCAGTGGTTTGTTCGAGTTGAGTGCGAAAATACGAATTTCATGTTCTAAGACAGTAGACATGTTTAGGTGGCCTCCATTTGTTTGGTTTAGACGAGTAGAGCGACAAGTAATGAATAAGGTATAGCTGAATTAACGATAATCAGGTTTTGTCGTTTGACGCTCACGGGCGATCGCAAGACCGTTTTCCGGAACATCATCTGTCACTGTCGAACCTGCTGCGACGAGTGCATTTTTACCGACTCTGACGGGGGCAATCAAGTTGACGTTACAACCGATGAACGCATCATCCTCGATGACCGTTTCGAACTTGTTTGTTCCATCATAGTTGACGGTGATTGATCCACATCCTAAATTGACGTTTTTACCAATCGTTGCGTCTCCGACGTAACTCAAGTGTGCCGATTTACTTCCTTCACCGAACGTCGATTTCTTGACTTCAACGAAGTTACCGACACGCGTGTTCGCTCCGAGCACCGCTTGCTGACGCAAGTGCGCGAATGGACCGACTTGTGCCGCTTGCCCGATCCGGCTATCGGTTACGACCGACTGACGGACGACGGCAGCATCTGCCACTTCACTGTTACGGATGTCACTATTCGGTCCGATGATACATTCAGACCCGATGATCGTCTTCCCAAGCAATTGTGTCCCTGGGTAGAGCGTGGTATCCGAACCAATCGTAACATCTGGTCCGATATAGGTCGATGCCGGGTCGATGAATGTGACACCTTGACGCATCCAATGCTCGTTCGTCCGCTTACGCATCGACGTCTCAGCTTGCGCGAGTGCGACACGGTCATTGACACCGATTGTCTCTTCAAACGTCGGCGCCGCATAGGCAGCAATCGTTTCGCCATCGGCTTTCGCGATTTCGATGACATCCGGCAAGTAATACTCTCCTTGGACATTATCGTTCTTGACTTGTTTTAACGCAGCGAACAACAACTCATTATCAAACACGTACGTTCCTGTGTTGATTTCTTTAATCGCGAGTTCTTGTTCTGTCGCATCTTTATGTTCAACGATTTTTGAAACATGGCCCTCTTCACCACGAATAATCCGACCATATCCAGTCGCATCATCCGCATGAGCCGTCAAGACGGTCACTTTTGCACCCGTTTCTGCATGGTGGTCGAGTAACGCGGCTAACGTCTCACTCGTTAAGAGTGGTGTATCCCCACAGACGACAAGCGTCGATCCTTTTTCGTTTCCAAGTACCGGTTCTGCCATTTGAACAGCATGACCCGTGCCAAGCTGCTCACTTTGAAGCGCATATTCCACCGATGTGCCAAGCACTTCTTTTACAGACTCCGCACCATGCCCAACGATTACGACTTGACGCTTGACGCCAAGTGTCGCGAGTTGGTCCACGACGTGTTGTACCATAGGTTTCCCAGCTACTGGGTGGAGTACTTTGTAGAGTTTTGATTTCATGCGTGTTCCTTTACCAGCTGCTAGAATTACCGCGAAATGATTCATCCTTGTCGCTCCTCCACGTAAATTAGTGTTGATTTCGTTCAGAAATAGTACACTCGTACCAACTATAACGAAAATGAGGCCACTATTCAATCACAGGACCGAGTCAAATTGATGAAACATCCATTAAAAACAGACTGTAGACAACGTGAGGAGGCTGACTCATAAGTCGTTTTAAAATCAACCTTTGTGATGGACGGGCTTTTCTTTTCATTGCTTTCATCGGAAGAGGCACAACCCGTTGTTGTTTTGTAAGAAGATTGCAGCAAACCTTTTTAACAGCAAAAAAAAGACCGGTCCGCCGCAATACGGGAAACCGGTCTCCTCTATTAAGGGCGATCTGTCAATTCGACTGATGTCAGCTCTAAATCGAGCGCCTCTTCATTTTCTTCACGCAACACATATGCTTCTAGTACTGAATCTTCGACCTTTTTTCGCATTAATGCATTGATTGGATGAGCGACATCACGAAAGATGCCTTCTTGCGTCCGTTTGCTCGGCATTGCGACGAAGAGACCACTGTTCCCTTCAATCACACGTAAATCGTGTACTACGAATTCGTGATCGAGCGTAATCGAGGCGAGTGCTTTCATGCGCCCCTCTGCCACGACGCGACGAATTTTAACGTCCGTAACGTTCATTTTGTCCGCACCCCTTTTAGTAACCGATGTCACAACTCTTCGTTGTCTACTTCTACTTACGGTTCAAAACAAATAAAGGTTTAGCTTTTTCCAATCTTTTTAGGCATAATTTCCAAAAGTTTGATAATTACAGTATAGTTTCAAAGAAATCACGTGTCAAATTCAGGTATTCCCATCGCTTGTGAAATACTGGTCGACGTTCCCACGCTTCACTTGAATCTGTCCGAGATCGACATCGACGTCGGCAAGTTTCATTAAGCTGACGTATTCACTGACCATCTTTTTCTCGGCACCTTCTGCTTCAATCAAGACCCCGACACCGGCTACTTTCGCTTCGAACTCGCTCAGTAAACTCATCATCCCACGAATTGTTCCCCCAGCTTTCATGAAGTCATCAATCAACAAGACGTTCGCTCCGCGCGGAAGACTTCGTCGCGCCAGTGCCATCGTCCGAATCGCTTTTGATGAGCCTGATACGTAGTTGATGCTGACGGTCGACCCTTCCGTAACACGACTGTCCGAACGAACGATCACGAACGGTACACCGAGTTGTTCAGCGACGGCGTAAGCAAGCGGGATTCCTTTTGTCGCAATCGTCATGACGACATCCACTTTTTTCTGACTGAAGACAGATGCAAAAACTTGTCCCATCTGCTTGACCATCCGTGGATTGCCAAGTAAATCTGTCAGATACAAATACCCACCCGGCAACAGACGATCTGGCCGTGCGACGCGTTCACATAAATCATCGATGAACGGTAATGCTTTTTCGCTACTCCATGTCGGAATGAACATGACACCGCCCGCAGCCCCCGGGACTGTGACGAGTCGTCCTGTTCCTTCATGCTCTAACATTTCACTCACGATATCTAAATCTTCACTGATTGACGATTTTGCAGATTTATAGCGTTCTGCGAAAATTGTCAATGAGATCAGATGATGCGGATGGTCGAGTAGATAACGTGTCATATCGACTAACCGACCACTTCTCCGAATTTTCATCTAAATTGTTCCACCTCTCCGTAATTCCGAATATTCACTAGTGAATATATCATTTTCATACGGATATTATCAATGGTTTTCGCCTAAAAGACGAACGACGTAGACTTCGTTACAAAAACCTCTTAAGCCATTATAGAGACGTTGGGCCCGGTTTTCGTGTTCCGTCAACGCGAAGACCGTCGGACCACTCCCGCTCATCAAGACACCTTCCGCCCCGCAACTCGTCATGAAATCCTTGATTTGCTCGACTTCCGGGTGCATCGGTAACGTGACCGACTCAAGAACATTTCCGAGTGATTGACAAATCGCCGTAAAATCCTGCTCTTTAACAGCTGTAATCATCGCTTCGACATCCGGTCGTTTGGCCGTCGTCAAATCGAGTGCGCCATAAACGTCTGCCGTCGACACACCAATCGTTGGTTTCGCAAGCACGACCCAGCACGGAGGCGGAGCAATCAATTTTTCAAGCTTTTCACCACGTCCTGTCGCGATCGCCGTCCCACCCATGACACAAAACGGGACATCCGAACCGACTTCCGCGCCGATTTCTGCGAGTTGTTCGAGCGTCAATCCGAGCTGCCATAAATCATTCAAACCGCGTAATGTCGCGGCAGCGTCACTCGATCCACCCGCGAGACCGGCTGCGACCGGAATTTGTTTCTCAAGGTAAATCTCTACTCCAGCCTGGATGTTAAATTTTTTCTTCAAGACGGCTGCCGCCTTGTAAGCCAAGTTCCGCTCATCGTTCGGAACATAGGCGTGCTGTGCATTCATTCGAATCTCGCCTGACGAAAGTTCCGTCAACTCTAAGCGGTCTGCCAAGTCCACTGTCGTCATCACCATATGTACATCATGGTAACCATCTGTCCGCTTCGCCGTCGCATCCAACACTAAATTGATTTTCGCTGGTGCCTTTACAATAATCGTCATCGTGCCGTTCCTCCTCTAGTACGTATCCTGTACGAATTGTATCAACCTTTCCACAAAAAAAGAAGCGAACATTTCTGTCCGCTTCGGAAGGTAAGTTTACGAATTCGCAAATTCGATTTGTACGGAGTCGGTTAACACGTCAGCGTAGCTATAAGAAACTCGCTCGACATTGTGGCGCTCTGCGTCTAGCTTGACTACAAACACCGAAGGATACGTCTCAACGAGCGTTCCGATTCGGGTTACGACCTTTTTACGACCGCCGCTTGCTTTTAGCGTCAGTCTTTCACCAACATGTGTTTCGAAAACATGTCTGATTTCGTTCAACGTCTTTGGCATACGCTTCACCTCACTAATATTTATTATAGCATATTAATTAAATATTAGAAAGGGCAAATATTATATCTTTTCTTCCCGCTACCGTCAACGTTTTTTAATCGGCAAAAGTGCGTCCGCGAGCTGTGCGAATTCCTGCAAGCTGAGCGTTTCACCACGACGTCTTGGGTCGATACCTGCTTCATGCAACGCGGCTTCGACAGCTTCTTTTTCTGCTTTTCCGAAGTGGCTCGACAAATTATTTAAAATCGTTTTCCGGCGCTGGGCAAAACTCGCACGCGCAACTTCGAAGAATAATTTTTCATCTTTCGTTTGGACGGCCGGTTCTTTTCGGATGTTCAAGCGGATGACAGCCGAATCGACGTTCGGAGCGGGAATGAAGACTTGCTTCGGCACCGTGAAACAGACTTCCGCTTCCGCATAGTATTGAATCGCAATCGATAATGAACCATACGCTTTTGTACCTGGTTTCGCACCGATCCGTTCCGCGACTTCCTTTTGAATCATCATGATGAGTGTCCGGAATGGTGCTTTCGCCTCTAATATCCGCATGATGATAGGTGTTGTGACATAGTACGGTAAGTTTGCGACGACCGCAAGATCCGTAATTCCTTCTTGTGTGAACTCCTCGTTGACAATCGTTTCGAGATCCAGTTCAAGTGCATCTCCATGGATGATTTTGACGTTCGGATAAGGTGAGAGCGAATCATCTAAAATCGGTAACAGCCGTTGGTCGATTTCAAGGGCGACGACTTTTTTCGCCTGTTTCGCGGACTGTTCCGTCAACGACCCGATTCCCGGTCCGATCTCAAGAACACCGCTCTCCTTTGTTAACGAAGCAGCGCCGACAATGTTCGCGAGTACGTTCAAATCGATTAAAAAGTTTTGTCCTAAGGACTTCTTAAATGAAAATCCGTGTCGCGCGAGGATTTCCTTCGTCCGGTGTAGTGTTGCGATGTCTTTCAATCTTGTTCCTCCTCTAACTGTCTCAGTGCAGCTTCCCATTCCTCTTTTGTGATCCGAATCGAAGCGACGCGTTTGACGAGTTGTTTCGCATTCGGTTCACCGATTGCGAGCAACTGTCCGAGCCGACGTCTGCGTGACGATGCTGATGGACCACCGATTAAGTCTGCTGCAAGTATCATATCCCGTGTCACTTCTGCGACATGGACTTCTTCTGTTTCATAAACGGCTGCGAGTGCACGTTCGATTGCCTGCGGCGAAGCATGCTCGACACCGATTTTACCGCGTTTATCTTTTGCGTCCGCACGTGGCAGATAGGCTTGTTTGCATCCCGGAACACGTTCATTGATACGTGCGCGAATCCGGTCACCCGGAAAGTCTGGATCCGTGAAGACGATGACGCCTCGGCGTTCGAGTGCTTTTTCAATTCGTTGTAACGTTTGCTCATTGACGGCAGAGCCGTTCGTTTCAATTGTATCGACATTGAATACTTCCTGTAGTCGTGTCGTATCGTCACGTCCTTCGACGACGATGACTTCTTTTAAGCGTTTTTGCATCAATTCTTCTCCACCTTCTTCAAACACTTCCGTAATTGTACCTGTTTCCACGAAAAAAACAAGGAAGCGTCAACTGCCCGCTTCCGTGCCCGACTCATTCGGAATGACCCAAAGCTTGACGGTCTTCCGCCCGAACGTCTTCGCCGTCTGTTCGTCACTGACGAGGACATCAATTTTATTGCCTTTAATGGCACCGCCCGTATCGAGCGCGACCGCCAGTCCGACCCCCTCGACATACACTTTCGTCCCGAGCGGAATTACTTTCGGGTCGACGGCGACGATCGGTAACCCTTGATAGGTGATTGTATCCGTGACATCGTACCCCGTCGCTGTCAATGCGCGCCCATCATACAATTGACTCCCGTTCGATGCCGGGTCATTCGTATAGGCCGTCGCCTCGACCATCAGCGTCTTCGCATTCTTGAAGTCTAAGTCTGCCGTGACTTCCGGTGCGACCGTCAATGGCGTCGTTGCCTCCTCTTCATTGAAGACAGGTGCCGGTGTTTCTACTCGTTCAATCGGTTTTGTTCCGACTTTAATGATTTGTTTCACCGGTTCACTCGTTACTTCATCGGTCAGTAACTTCTTCTCTTTACTGAGCCCGTCAGCGAGCGTCAATTCGTACTTTTGGGTCCGGATTCCAGGACGCCCCGTCGTCGTTACAAGTTGTTGTCCTTTCGGTAATGTCGGATCTTCTACTTGCTCGACATCGAACGGAAGCAACTGTTCTTCCGTTAAGGTCGCCCGTCGCGTCGTATTGACGGTGACGAGCGTATCTTCCGAGACAACGGTATCAAGGCTCGGCGCAACACGGTCTGTTGCTTGTAACGTCACTCCTTGTTTCGCAAGGAGCTCACGGACGGTCGTTTGGTACGTATAGACTTGACTGGCTCGTCCTCCGATGACGATGTCAACCGGAAATGCTTCACGGAATCGGACTGTCATCCCGGTCGTCAAGACGGCATGAATCGAAGGGTATACATCATCGGTATCGGCTTGGACGATGCCACGTTCCTTCAATAAATCCGATACAAGACGAGCATGTGTCCGAACCGTCTGTGCTTGCCCGTATCCGACAATCATCGTAATTTCTTTTGCACGTTGGATGACAATCAAACCATTCTTTGGTAAATCCGCACTGCGCGAAGGTTCGATGTTATCCTCCGCTCGCACTTCGATTCCATTTTCACGTAAGACACCATAGACTGATGTTTCTATCGTCTTGACGTGTTGTTCTTGTCCGTCAATCATGATAGTGACGTCACGCGGATGATCCATCGCCAAGTAGATTAGAATCGCAATTAACAATAAGGCACACCCTGTCGCGATATAAGAGAACGAACGCATCATGGTAAACGGAAGACCCGCTTCGCGTTTTCTGTTGTCGCTTGTTCGATATCGGCATACATCATGCCACGCAGTTGCGCGATTTCTTCCGCCACGAACCGGACGTACGCCGGTTCATTCCGTTTGCCGCGGTATGGTGTCGGTGTCAGGTAAGGACAATCTGTCTCGACGAGTAACCGATCAAGCGGAACTTCTTGAGCGACACGTTTCGGCATCTTCGCATTTTTAAACGTTACCGGTCCACCGAGCGAAATATAAAAGTTCATTGCTAGGCAACGGGGTAAGAGCTCGGCACTCATGCTGTAGCTATGGAGAATCCCACCGACTTCTTTCGCGTCTTCTTCTTCGAGAATACGTAACGTATCTTCCGTTGCTTCCCGGTTGTGAATGACGATTGGCTTATTCTTTTTCTTCGCGAGTTGAATCTGTTTACGAAACGCAGCTTCCTGAACATCTTTTGGTGACGTATCCCAGTGATAATCAAGACCGATCTCACCGAGGGCGACGACTTTCTCATGGTCCATGAGGCGCTCGACTTTCGCGTACGCTGCATCATCGAAATCGATTGAATCGACGGGATGCCAACCGATGACGGCATACAGATCATCATACTGTTCAACAAGTTCCATCGCCCGGTCGATTGTCTTATGATCGAATCCGACGACGATCATTGGTGAGACTCCGTTCGCGCGTGCGCGTTCAATCGTTTCTTCGACGTCTCCGTCGAACTGATCGGAATTTAAATGTGTGTGTGTATCGATTAACAATATCCTCGACTCCTTTTTCAAAAAAATGCCTGTGACGTGAAGTCCACAGGCATCCGAATTATTTTACACTGGCACCGTTCGCCATCGTTGACGGGACGGTCGCTAGTTCAAGTTTACCTGATTTTTCAGCCGCAAGCACCATACCTTGCGATAATTCACCACGGAGAGTGACCGGCTTCAAGTTCGCGACGACGATGACCTTCCGACCGACCAGGTCTTCCGGCTCGTACCATTCAGCGATGCCTGAAACGATCTGGCGTGTTTCTTTCCCCATGTCGACCGTTAACTTTAACAGTTTTTTTGCTTTTTTGATTTTTTCTGCTGTGACGACTTCGCCGACACGCAGCTCAATTTGATCAAAAACATCAATTGTCGTTTCCGGACGAACATCCTCATCTGCTTCTTCGACTTCTTCTTCCTCAACTCGGGCAGCAGACGCCTGTTGCATCATTTCGACGATTGCTTCGACTTCCTCTTTCATGTCGCGGCGCGGGAAAATCGGTTCAGCAATCCCGACTTTTGTTCCTTCTTCAATCGACGCGAACTGTTCGAGTGCTCCCCAGTTCATCGGCTGACCAGCAAGACCAAGCTGACGGAACATCTCGGTCGGCGATTGTGTCATGAACGGTTGCAACATGATCGCGACGTGACGCAGCGTTCCGACGAGGTGGACCATGACCGAGCCGAGTTCATCCGTCTTCGTTTCGTCTTTCGCGAGTACCCACGGTTGTGTCTCGTCGATATATTTATTCGCGCGACTGATTAATTGCCAGACGTGCGCTAAGGCAACCGAGAATTCCATATGCTCCATCGAAGCCTCGACCTTCTCGACTGTTTCTTTCGCAAGCGTCGACAATGTCGCATCGAACGGCGTGACATTTCCCGCATAGGTCGGGATGACCCCATCAAAGTATTTCGTGACCATCGCAATCGTCCGGTTGAGTAAGTTCCCGAGATCATTCGCGAGATCGAAGTTCATCCGCTCAACGAATGCTTCCGGTGTGAACATCCCATCTGAGCCGAAAGGAACTTCGCGTAAGAGATAATAACGAAGAGCATCAAGACCATAACGGTCAATCATCGGAATCGGGTCAACAACATTGCCTTTTGATTTCGACATCTTCCCATCTTTCATCAACAACCAGCCGTGCGCGAAAACTTGTTTCGGCAATGGGAGATCGAGTGCCATCAAGAGTGCCGGCCAAACGATCGTATGAAAACGAACGATTTCTTTTCCGACGAGATGAACGTCTGCTGGCCAGTACTTGTCGAAGTTCCCTTGATCATCCGTTCCGTAACCGAGTGACGAGATGTAGTTCGTCAAGGCATCAACCCAAACGTAGACGACGTGTTTCGGATTCGACGGGACTTTGACGCCCCAGTCAAATGTCGTCCGTGAGACGGCGAGATCTTGGAGACCTGGTCTAATGAAGTTGTTGATCATTTCATTCTTCCGTGATTCCGGTAAGATGAATGATGGGTTCGCTTCAAAGTATTCGACTAAACGATCGGCATACTTACTAATTCGGAAGAAATAACATTCCTCACGGACGAGTTCGACGGGATGGCCGCTATCTGGGCTTTTTCCATCCACTAACTGCGATTCCGTGTAATACGTCTCGTCCGGAATCGAGTACCAGCCTTCATATTCACCAAGATAGATGTCACCTTTTTCAAGTAATGTCTCAAAAACGTGTTCGACGACTTTCTTATGGCGTGGTTCTGTCGTTCGAATGTAATCGTCATACGAGATGTCGAGACGATCCCACAGAACTTTAATCTGCTCGACGACACCGTCGACGAATGCTTGTTCAGAAATACCTGCTTCAGCTGCTTTTTCCTGAATTTTTTGTCCGTGTTCATCCGTTCCTGTTAAGTAACGCACATCGAATCCTTGAAGACGTTTATAACGGGCCATCGCGTCTCCTGCGACCGTCGTGTACGCATGACCGATATGTAGCTTCGCGCTAGGATAATAAATCGGTGTCGTGATATAAAATGTTTTTGACATGTTATTCCTCCGTTCTATTGTTCATTCCATTATTATACGCTGTTCTATCGCCGCTGTCGAAACTCGTTTTTTGTCGAATCAAAACATTTTTTGACATCAGACATCAAATTACAAAAAAACACACTCAATAGTTTGAATTCCTTTAAAAAGGGAAAATCTATTAATAAATCGTTTCAATTATGGCTTTTTTGAGAAATAAATGACATTTTGATTTCAAGCTATTCGGATTGGTTGACTACTTTTGGAAAGTTTAGTATTCTACATTCTATAGAAGTGATGTCGAATTTTGACGATTTTTAAAAAAATATAGAGACTTAGACATCCAGAGGAGGAACAACAAAATGAAATCAACAGGTATTGTACGTAAAGTAGACGAGCTCGGCCGGGTAGTCATTCCAATTGAACTTCGCCGCACACTCCAAATCGCAGAGAAAGATGCACTCGAAATCTACGTCGATAACGAGCAAATCATTCTTAAAAAATACAAACCAAACATGACTTGCCAAGTTACTGGTGAAGTATCAGAAGATAACTTCAAATTGGCAGACGGAAAATTAATTCTCTCTCCAGACGGCGCACAACGTGTCCTCGTTGAGTTAAAAGATTTCCTCGATCGTCATTACGCAGGAAACGAATAAAACCAAGAAGGAAGCGCGCCGATTCGGTACGCTTCCTTTTTTCATTTCGATTCGTGATAAGACAGGTATAAGGCTTGTCGGTCAAGTCCCCGTTCCTTCGCAACACGTTTTAACGCTGCATTCGGTTTTTCACCGTCTGCGATATACCGTTCGATTTGATCGAGTGGATTTGCCTCTTGCTGGATTTCACTCGGACGTTCTTCCGTCGTTCCTTCGACGATGACGACAAATTCGCCCCGGACCTCTTCTGACGCCCAGTCTAACGCTTCCGTCACCGATCCACGAATGTATTCTTCATAACGTTTCGTCAATTCACGGGCGAGCGTGAGTTGGCGATCACCGAGTATTTCGAGGACACCTCCAAGCATTTCCTTTAGCCGATGGGGTGCTTCATAAAATATCAATGTTCCTTGCTCATAACGTAACGTCTCGAGTGCTTCACGCCGCTCTTTTTTCTTGCGTGGTAAAAAGCCGTAATACAAAAAATGTTCCGTCGGTAGACCTGACGCGACGAGGGCCGTCAATGCCGCATTCGCACCCGGTAAGACGACGACCGGAATGTCTGCTGCAATCGCGAGTCGGATTAAGTCGCTCCCCGGATCGGAAATCCCGGGCATTCCAGCGTCGGAGACGAGGGCGACCTGTTTCCCCGACAATAAGTCTTCGAGCAGCCGTTCACCGCTAACTTGCTTATTGTGTTCGTGATAACTGACGAGTTTCGTGTCGATTTCAAAGTGATTGCACAATTTCATCGTCTGGCGTGTGTCTTCTGCCGCGATGATATCGGCCTCTTGTAAGATGCGGACGGCTCGATACGTCATATCCTCTAAGTTCCCGATTGGCGTCGGTACGATATATAAGCCGTTCGTTTGATCCTTAAAACTGCTGGTCGCCTTCATGACGTCCCTCCTTGAATAAGCTGTTCTTTTTTCGCACGCGTCAATTGTTTGATCGCATACTCGCGTTTCAGCGCTTCCGATTTCGTTTCAAACGTCTCTGTGTACGCAAGGACGACCGGTAGCCGCGCCCGTGTGTACTTGGCACCCTGCCCCGTGTTGTGCGTCGCAACACGCTTCTCGACATCGACGGCATATCCCGTATACAGACTCCCATCGCGGCAACGCACGATATACACCGCATGCTTAGACATTCAGATGTTCCCGCATTTGTAAGGTATACGTGTCATCTTGCTCGTAGACGATGAACGGGGGTAACACCTTCAAGCCCGGTTTTGCATCCTTGATGCCTTCAATCAACAGCATATTCGCTTCTTTCCCTGCCTTCGGATAAATCAATTGCATCCGCTTCGGCTCAATCCGGTACTGACGCATCAGCGTCACGATGTCGAGTAGACGTTCCGGACGATGGACGAATGCCGTTTTCCCGCCTTGTTTAAGTAAGTCGGCGGCTGAACGAATGCAATCTTCAAGTGTACATAACACTTCATGCCGGGCAATCGTATAGTGTTCACTCTCATTTCGGTTCGATGATTCATGTGCTAAAAAATACGGCGGATTGCAGGTCACGACATCATAGGCACCGTATCCGAGTTGTTTCCCGGCCGTTTTGACATCCCCCTCAATCATTTGGAGCTGTCCCGCTTTTTCGTTCAACTCGATACTACGGCGTGCCATCTCGACGAGGCGCGGTTGAATTTCGAGTCCCGTGATCGTTCCGTTCGTCCGGTACGATAAAAAGAGCGGAATCGCACCGTTTCCGGCACACAAATCGATCAACTTACCTTGGCGGATCGGGACCCAGACGAATTGCGCGAGTAACGCGGCATCCAGTGAATACGAAAAGACGGTCGGACTTTGAATGATGCGACCGTCTCTTCCGAGGAGATGATCGAGTCGCTCATCTGGTAATAATTCAAGCATAGGTGTCTTCCTTTCTGAAAAAAAGACTGACTCCTAGGAAGTCAGCCTCTCAATGTTTCGTTAACATGGACAAGCAGAACAGGCAATCCCCGTCTTTACGGACTTGACCGTAGTGCAAGTTACAAATGTGGAATCCTTCTTGATAGAGGCGACCGAGGTTATCGTATCCGGCACCTACTAACGCTTCGGCTTCCGCTTCTTCTGTAATCGGTTGTTGTTCGTCTCGCTCCACCTTCTCACGCAGGTGATGATTTTCGAGGTAGAGGTGTTGATTTTCCTCCATCATGTAAGCAAGCTGATCTTTTAATACGCTCAGATGCTCAGTCAGCAAATGAATCTGTTGCTCGATCGCATCGACACGCGTAATGATTTC
This sequence comes from Exiguobacterium sp. N4-1P, assembly GCF_002214325.1. NCBI lineage: Bacteria > Bacillati > Bacillota > Bacilli > Caryophanales > Exiguobacterium > Exiguobacterium sp. N4-1P. The sequence goes on along the minus strand of NZ_CP022236.1, from coordinate 25,183 downwards.
TTTTTTATCGACTCTCTCCACGCGTATGCACCCCGTCATTCTTTTGGTCGTTTTTGTTTTACGGCACCGACGGATAACAATTCTTCCATCGAATAAGTCAGAACGCGGGAACGGTCTTTCAGTTCAATTTGAACTACTTGATCGAGGATGTTCAATCCGACGACACGACCTTCGCCTTCTGGTACAGTCAGACGTTTTCCGTAATCCGGTAGATCACGTCGCATTTCTTCATACGTATCGTTCTCGTATTTCAAACAGCACATTAAACGGCCACAGACCCCGGAAATTTTCGTTGGGTTCAGTGATAAGTTTTGATCTTTCGCCATCTTGATTGAGACCGGCTCAAATTCACCTAAGAACGATGAACAACAAAGGACACGGCCGCACGGACCGATTCCACCGAGCAATTTCGCTTCATCACGAACTCCGATTTGGCGCAACTCAATCCGTGTCCGGAAGACTGCTGCTAAATCTTTAACGAGTTCCCGGAAGTCGACGCGACCTTCCGCTGTGAAGTAAAAGATGACTTTATTACGATCAAACGTATATTCGACGTCCACGAGTTTCATATCGAGCTTATGTTCGCGAATCTTTTCGACACACACTGCATGTGCATCAAGTGCTGCTACTTTATTTTCACGGACGATCATTGCATCTTTATCATCAGCAATCCGAAGAATTGATTTTAATGGTAAGACCACATCTTCCTCGTCCATTTGTTTATCGGCGATTACCACTTCGCCATATTCAATGCCCCGTACTGTCTCCACGATGACGGCTTGTCCTCGTGATAATGACTCTTGTCCAGGTGCAAAATAATAAATTTTGCCCGCTTCTTTAAAGCGAACGCCTACTACTTCTAGCATATCGCTCTACCCTTTCTGTAAGTCAAACATGAGACGCTCAACTGTTAATTGAGGATTAACATTCGCTTCGACCCGTTTGACGGCTGCAAGTACTGCCTGCAACCAGCGGGTGATCGTCGCCTGACTCTTTCCACCCATCTGCTCAAGTAATGGTCGGCTATTCGTATACGTAATGATCTCCCATGATGGATTCAACTTCAGATGCAAGGCATCTTCGAAGAAACATGTCACGAGTTCTAGACCAATCCGGACGTCTTGCCGATTCTTAAATTGATTAATCCACTTCTCTTGAACGAACAAAGGCAAATCTGCCGGACGATTCGCTAATTCCTCCATCAATTGTAACACTGACGCTCGCGCATTTACAAACCAGTCTTCGATTAAGGCTTGCTCCGCATCATCAATTTTTGAATAGACGCGAGCTGCAAGTTGGGTTAACTCCGCATCTCGGGACGTTTTATCCGATAAAACTTGTCCAATCATCACACGATCGGCCGGTCGAAAACTTAACAGTTGTCCACGAGAACGAATCGTCGGTAATAACAGTTGCGGTTGATTCGTTAGTAGAATCGCTACTTTTCCTTCGCCCGGTTCTTCGAAGAACTTCAATAAACTATTCGCTGCTTGCGGAGTCATCCGGTGCGCTTGCGTCACGACATAGATTTGCCGATCCCCTTCTAACCCCCGAAGTGACAAGTCATGCATCAATTGCTGGATTTGTTCTTTTTTGATGGTTGCCCCATCTGGCTCAATCTGGTAGTAATCGACAAGGTTTCCGCTATCCATCCGTCGACAGCTTCGGCATTCATTACACGGCTCTACTTGATCTTTCCGCTCACAAAATAAACTCTTGGCGAACAATTGAGCCGCTTCCAAAAGAAGCGGCTCATAGTCTCCCGTAAAGATATAAGCATGATTGATTCGATTTGCTCGTAAAGAATTTTGAAGAATCGTCGAGATGACAGATTGTGTTTGTTCGAGCTCATGAAATGTCCGCATCAGAACTGATGAAACCCTTCAATCGGCAAGACAAAGACTGTCGCGCCTCCGACTTGAACTTCAACCGGATAGGGAATATACGAGTCGGCGTGTCCTCCCATTGGTGAGATCGGCGAGACCATTTGATCGCGGCTCGAACAATTTTTCTTGATCAAACGCATCAAATCGTCAACACGTTCACTTTGAACCCCAATCATGAATGTCGTGTTACCTTCTTTTAAAAAGCCGCCCGTCGTCGCAAGTTTGGTTGCCCGAAAATCATTTTCAACAAGCGCTTCTGCTAAACGTAAGCTATCTTTATCTTGAACAATCGTAATGACCATTTTCATGATAATCTCTCCCTTTTCTTCAAATAGGCTAACACATCTTCTAACAATAGCGACTGGACCGCTTCAATCGATTGATTGGCGTCAATTAATCGAATGCGTTCCGGTTCTGACGCGGCTAATGATAAAAAGCCATGATAGACACGCTCTCTGAATGCATCATCACGTTGCTCGATCCGGTCAAGCGCCCCTCGTTCAATCATTCGTCTTTTCGAGTCCATGACCGTCAAGTCAAACAAGTACGTTCGATCAGGGGTTAATCCTCCTGTTGCTTGCTGATTGACGTTACGGATCTGTTCAATTGAATACCCGAGTCCATATCCTTGATACGCAATCGAGGCATCAACGAAACGATCACATAAAACGACAGTCCCAGCTGTAAGTGACGGACGAATCAATTCATTGACGTGCTGCGCCCGTGACGCCGCATACAATAAAATTTCTGTCATTTCATCCATCTCCGTGAAATCTGGATTCAGAATCAACGAACGGATTTCATTCCCAACGCGTGTGCCGCCTGGCTCTCGTGTCATGATGACCTGATAACCCTCTTTTTTTAATGCTTCTGCCATCAATTGAAGCTGTGTCGTTTTTCCTGCGCCATCTGGTCCTTCGACTGTAATAAACGTTCCCTTCATTCAACAAACCCTTCCTCTATGACACGCAACGTACCTTCTTGCAAAGACTCTCCACCCTGAAGATGGACGGATGCGGCTATATGATGCTCAATACATACTATCTGTTCTTTTGTCACACGCTCTCCTCGCAACAAGACTGGAATACCTGGCGGATATGGAATAATCGTTTCAAGTGCAATCTGACCAATCGTTTCACGAAGCGGAAGATTCCGATATTCCCTCTCCTCTAACTGATCCAGTGGGCAAGCGAGTGATGATACTTTTATTTTACCCATAATTGATTGCTCGATATACCTTTTTGAGGGAATTCCTTTCATTTTCAACTTTTCAATCGCATCTTTTACCTGTGTTAACCACTGAGTTCGGACAGTTTCCGATAATTTGTGAAGAGGTAAAATGCAGACGACAAATGAAGCTAAAGCAAACTCTGCATCTATTTTTTCATTGGCTAATGCATCCAGTAACTGTTCTCCGGAATAGTCCTCATAGGAAAGAATCACGCGTGACCAATCATCAAAAGTAAAAGCATGCATTCCATCTAGTCCGTCGAGTTCGTCTTTGAACAGTTGATGACTGTTCCGGACCTCTTCCATTTCATCAATCGTCCACTGCTGTCGATAGTATCGAGCATAATCGAGTGAAGCCATGATGAGATACGAAGGGCTTGATGTTTGAAACGACTGGAGTGCATGGTGGAGCTTACGACGTTGTACATCCGTTAATCGCTCATGAATCCAAGCCCCCATCGTTAATGCCGGTAACGTCTTATGAGCAGATTGGACGACAGCTGTAGCACCCTGTTCAAAGGCTGAACGGATTCCAACTGCTTCTCCAAAATGTGCACCATGTGCCTCATCAACTAATAATGGTATTTTATAACGTGCTGTCACTGCTACGATTTCTTCGATAGCTGCTGTTTCTCCATAGTAACTCGGTGAAGTTAAAAATACCGCGACTCCACCCGGATAAGATGTTAACGCTTCCTTTAATGTTTCACGTGAAACATTGCCGGCGATTTGTGTTTCTTCATCATACTCAGGGCTCATGAAGATTGGAGACAATCCTAACCATTCGAGTGCATTAAAAATCGACTTATGTGAATTTCTCTGAACGTAGACGCGATCTCCTCGTTTAGTCACAGCCGCAAGCATTGCCCAGTTACCACTTGTTGAACCATTGATTAAAAAATGACTATCTTCCGAATCATAGACTTCACGCAACAATACTTTTGCTTCTAGAATCGCTTCTGTCGGATGGTGAAAATCATCTAAGCCAGCTAGTTCTGTTTTATCCCATTCCAAAAAACTAGGTAGACCTAATACGATTGATCCATTTTTATGACCAGGAACGTGCCAAGATGTTGCCTTACGTTCGACATGTCGCTTAAGTGCCTCAATGATTGGAAGCTGACTTTTCATGAAATACACCTCTTGTTTTTAAAATACAAAAGACCGACCTGCAAGATGCAGATCGGTCCTTTTCAATTGCCTGGCAACGTCCTATCCTCACAGGGGGAAGCCCCCAACTACTTTCGGCGTTCAAGTGCTTAACTTCCGTGTTCGGCATGGGAACGGGTGTGACCACTTGGCTATCGTCACCAGACGACGGGCTCGCGCCCTCAAAACTGAAGTCATCAACAAAATCATCTGCTAGAACAAGGCCTCGACCGATTAGTATCACTCAGCTCCGCATGTCACCATGCTTCCACCCGTGACCTATCTACCTCATCGTCTCTGAGGGGTCTTTCTTGATTACTCAAAGGGAAATTTCCACTTGCTTCCCTCCGAAGAGTTCCGCGAGCTTCCTGCGCTCGACTTGCATGTATTAGGCACGCCGCCAGCGTTCGTCCTGAGCCAGGATCAAACTCTCCATAAAGTGTTTGACTTGCTCGTTTGTGTGACTAAAAGTCACGTTGACGAAGCTTGCGCTTCATTCATTGTTTGTATCCGAAGATACGTTTTTTGCCTCATCGTTCAGTTTTCAAAGTTCGTCCGCGCCTGTTTTGGCGACTCAATTAGAATACCAAGTCTGGAACGATAAGTCAACAACTTTTTAAAAGAAGTTTTTTTCGTTCGTTTCAAGCGTGCGTCCTCTTTAGGACATGAATTAATATACCACGATAGTTAGGGGATGACAACTGTTTTATTAAAATAGTTTCATTTTTTTCGATTCTTCTTTTTAAGAACAGATTAAAGGCTGCAAACCACTCGGGCTCACAGCCTTCACTCGTTCACTTCATCATGATTGAAACGCGTCTTCGTTTTGCTTCGCTTATATAGAAGAAATACAACGACTCGGCTAATTTCATTTGTGCTTCAAGATCACCATAATCATCATAACTAATCTCAAGTAGATGACGTTTCATCAAGTAGTCTTCTTTTGCTTTAGACAATTCTGTAAGGAGACGCTCATCGTATTCGTTTCGGATTTTTTTTCGAAACCAACTCATAGTTCGCGTCTTCCCTCCATCGCACGGGATAATGTAACTTCGTCCGCATACTCTAAATCTCCCCCAACAGGAAGACCATGTGCAATTCGTGTCACACGAATTCCCGTCGGTTTCAGTAAACGTGACAAGTACATCGCCGTTGCCTCTCCCTCAATGTTCGGATTCGTTGCTAAGATGATTTCCGTAATGGCTTCGTCTTCTTGAAGACGTGTCAAAAGACTCGATACGTTAATGTCTTCAGGTCCAATCCCTTCCATTGGACTAATCGCCCCGTGGAGTACATGGTACAACCCTTGATAATCTCGCATCTTCTCCATCGCAATCACATCTCGCGAATCCTGAACAACACAGACAACCGTCCGATTACGATGTTTATCCGAACAAACATAACACGGATCTTTGTCCGTTATGTTTCCACACACGCTACAATAAGAAATATCGCGCTTCGCGCTGACGAGTGCCTTCCCGAACATCAACACATCATCTTCTTCCATGTCTAAGACATGAAAAGCAAGACGAACAGCCGTTTTCGGTCCGATCCCCGGTAGCTTCGTAAAACTTTCAATCAAACGACTGATTGCTTCAGGATATTGCAATTGATTTCCCCCTACAGTTTAAAACATTCCCGGCATGTTCATACCTTGCGTAAATTTACCCATTTTACTTGAAACAAGTTCATCGACTTTTTTCAATGCATCATTCGTTGCAGCGAGGACGAGATCTTGAATCATTTCGACATCGTCAGGATCCACTACTTCTTCTTTGATGATGACGTCGATGATATTTTTATGACCATCAGCTACGACAGATACCATTTCACCGCCAGCTGTACCTGTCACTGTCAAATCCTTAAGTTCTTCCTGAGCTTTCGCCATATCCTTTTGCATCTTTTGCATTTGTTTCATCATATTGTTCATGTTTCCCATACCACGCATATTTGTTCCTCCTCAAGTAAGATTAGTCTTCAAATTCTACGATATCACCAAAACGACCAAGCGTCTCGGATAATAAGCGATCGCTTTCCGATTCTTCAGCGACCTCTTTCTCTTCTATATTACTACTATTTCGCTTTGCAACAAACTCTGCCTTTAATTCATTCCAGTCTTGATCAAGAATTGCGAGAATCTCCCGTTTGACGCCACATACTTCAAACAGGGCTTCTTCGATAACGAAACGCGTTCGTTCATTCGTCATGACTTGTTCGAAATGCCAGCCCTTCCCGTTATCAAACTCAATCAATAACGTATCTCCCGAACACAAGACGGGTTTACTTTCATGGACAAGCGAATAGATCGGACCATCTTGCTTTAAGATGAGTTTTAGAATAGCATCCCAGCGCTCTTGGATTTCAAGCAATTGTGCTTTTTCTGCTCGCATCAGCATTTGTCGAATCCGCTCTTTCGCGATCCGCACGGTCGGACGACCTTGCTTCCGTTTAGCTGGTTGCGCCGCGACTGTTTCTGCTGCCGGTACACCGTTCGCTTTCAACTGATGCATCTGTTCCTTCATTTCTCTTACTTCCTGTTGCAATGACTGGACGATTTGTCCCGTCGTACGCCCCTGTTCCGTAATTTGGATGAAGGCAATCTCGACTAAGACACGTGGATGATTCGTCAATCGCATCTGTTGTTGGCAATCATGCAGTTGTTCGATGACATGGAAACATGTTTCCGCTTCAATCATTTCGACGAACTGTTTGAATTCCTCTGTCGGACGGGCGCGTTCTAACAAATCGACTGCCGTCGGTGAGGCTTTTAGCAGGAGCGTATCCCGATAAAAGAAGACCAGGTCCTCGACGAATCGCTTCAGGTCTTTTCCTGCCCGTTGCATCTGCTCAAGTGTCTGCAATAATTGATCGACTTGCTGATTATGAAGTGCGTTTGCAATCGCGAGCAACGCCTCGTCTTCTACGGCACCCGTTACTTCGAGTACGGCAGCATCCGTCAAATCCCCATTCGAGAAAGCGACTGCTTGGTCGAGTAAACTTAAGGCATCCCGCATTCCTCCGTCTGCTGCGCGTGCAATCAACCGTAACGCCGTCTCCGAGTAGGCAATTTCTTGATCGGATAAGATGAACTGCATCCGTTCGACTAGTTGGTCGACTTCATGGCGTTTGACATCAAAACGTTGGCAACGCGAAATGATGGTCGCCGGGATTTTATGGGGCTCTGTTGTCGCTAAGATGAAAATCGCATGTGCCGGTGGTTCTTCAAGCGTTTTTAATAATGCATTGAACGCTCCCGTCGATAGCATATGCACTTCATCGATGATATAAACTTTATAGGCTGCTTCTGAAGGCGGGTACTTCACCTTATCGCGGATTTCACGAATTTCGTCGACTCCGTTGTTTGAAGCCGCATCGATTTCGAACACATCCGGACTCGATCCTTCCGTAATCGCGAGACATGTCGGGCATTCATTACACGGTTCTTTTACAGGTGCGTGTTCACAGTTGATTGCTTTTGCGATGATTTTCGCAAGACTTGTCTTCCCCGTTCCGCGCGGGCCTGAAAATAGGTAGGCATGTGACATCCGTTCTTCCATCAATGCGTTTTGAATCGTCCGAGTGATATGTGCTTGCCCGACGACTTCATCAAAACGCTGCGGACGATACACGCGGTATAGTGCTTGATAGGCCAAATTTGCGCCTCCTCTTTTTTAAGATCCTTGTTCTATTCTACCTAAAAAAGTCTACAACCGAAACCGGCTGTAGACTTGTTTTATAAAAATTAAACTGCCGCGCACCATATTCTGAAATATGTTCAACATGCGTTACTCACGCAGCCTGCTCAGTTCAAGCACTCCTGCGGCACACAGAGAGCACCACTTAAGGCTGCTTCCTTCCGGACCTGACCTAGTTCATGGGTATCTGTTGCGCAGGACTCAAACGTCAACGCTACTTACGTAAGGCAGACCATACCAATCATATCCCTCGATATGGAATTCAGTCTCGCTATAGCGGATTGCGAGTGACAGGGAACCGCTACATCCCCACCTAGCACGGCAAATGATTTATCGTTTTTTAGTGGCACCCGTTCGAGTGCTTTTTCATTATACTGTTTCGTCTAAATTGTTGCAACCCATTGCACGTTTCTTTGCTTTCTTTTTCGCACGAAGTTCGCGAAAGAACGCCGTTAACAACTCACCACATTCTTTTTCTAATATACCACTCGTCAGACGTGAAACATGGTTAAAGCGCTCATCTTGGATGAGGTTCATCAAAGTTCCGCAACAACCACCTTTTGGATCAACGGCTCCGAAGATGACATGTTCAATCCGCGATAACATGATGGCTCCGGCACACATCGGACACGGTTCAAGCGTCACATACAGTTCGCACCCTTCCAGTCGCCAGTTTCCGAGCTTTTCACACGCTTGCTCGATGGCGAGTAATTCGGCGTGTGCCGTCGCCTGATGATTCGTTTCCCGGTGGTTATACCCGGTCGCAATGACTTGATCGTCTTTGACGATGACACACCCAATCGGCACTTCGCCGATGGCTTCCGCCTTTTTCGCCTCACCAATCGCGAGCTCCATATAATATTCGTGTCGCTCCACTTCTACTCACTCCCTATCTTTACAAAAATTCTCCCTCTGAAACTTCGGCAGGGGTCCCTGCTTTGTGCTAAAATATAAATTGCACTTTGCTGAACGGAGGGTAATTGAATATGTTCATAACGGTTGAAGGACCGATTGGTGTAGGCAAAACTTCACTTGCGAACGCCATCAGTCATCATTTCTCATTTTCTATGTTACGCGAAATTGTCGAAGAAAATCCCTTTCTTGGAAAGTTCTATGAGGACATCGAAGAATGGAGTTTCCAAACAGAGATGTTCTTTTTATGCAATCGCTTTAAACAGCTCGATGATATCGAACGTCACTACCTAAGTAAACAACGCTCTGTCGTCGCTGATTATCATATCTTTAAAAACCTGATTTTTGCTCACCGCTCGCTCAAAGTAGAGCACATCGATAAATATGAACAAATTTATTCGATCTTAACGACGGATATGCCAAAACCGGATGCCGTCATCTACTTGAATGCGAGTATCGATACACTGATGAAACGCGTCGCCTTACGCGGACGTGAAGTTGAAGAACACATGTCACGCGATTATCTCGAGCAACTCGCAGCAGACTACGAAACGTTCGTCACGGAGTATCAAATCAAACACCCGGAAGTCAAAGTCATCCGTTTTAACGGAGATGAACTCGACTTCGTCAAACGCCCAGAAGACTTGGATTATGTCTTAACTAAAATCCGCAATGAATTATATGAAGGAGCGAACCACGCATGAACTCGAAGTTACGTGAAAAATACAATATTCCGGCAGATGCCGTCATTACGATCGGTGGAATGGTCGGAATCGGAAAATCGACGATCACGAATGGTCTAGCAGACGCACTCGGCTTCCGGACATCTCTTGAAAAAGTCGATACGAACCCTTATCTCGATAAATTCTACCACGATTTCGAGCGCTGGAGCTTCCACTTACAAATCTATTTCTTAGCGGAACGGTTTAAAGAACAAAAGAAAATTTTCCAATACGGTGGTGGTTTCATCCAAGACCGTTCCATCTACGAAGATACAGGCATTTTCGCGAAGATGCACTTCGAAAAAGGAACGATGTCACCAACGGATTACGAAACGTACTCCAGTTTGTTCGATGCGATGGTCATGACGCCATTTTTCCCGCATCCGGACTTGTTGATTTATCTGGAAGGATCGTTTGAACAGGTGCTCGACCGGATTCGTCTCCGCGGACGCGAGATGGAACAGCAAACACCAATCGAGTACTGGGAAGAGATGTACGAACGGTATACGAACTGGATCAATAACTTCACGATTTGTCCGGTCCTTCGTTTATCCATCGATGAATATGATCTTCTCAATGAACCGGAGTCGATTGAACGTATCCTCTCGAAAATCGATAAACAACTTGAAGTCGCCCGGATTGCAAAAACACGTTGATTCCTCAAAAGCCCCTCGACAGTCGTCGAAGGGCTTTTGCGTGTAGACAAACTCTTATGAAGCGTGAACATGCGATAACGAAAGACAATCCGGTCGCGCTTCCCTGTCTCGCCTCGTCTTCAAAGCGGCAATCTTCCGCGCCGCTACAGCAAAGCTGCAGGGTCGCGACCGATTGCTTTTCGCGGTTCTAAGCGATTCGAGACGGATTGCGCCCTAAACCGTCTGCATGACTGGCTTTTCGTCATAGTGTTACCTAAAAAGCGTCACGTTTCGTTGACTCCTGCGGGGAAAAGTGCGTGTTTAACGCACGTTCAGAGGCAGGAAAGACCCTGCCTCTTGTCCGTTAGGACGAAGGAGCAACGGCTTGCGCCTCGCCCGAGGAAAGCAACGAAAAAAGACGCTTGATCTCCCGATGGCACTTTGTCTACAGCCTGAGCCCCTCGACAGTCGTCGAAGGGCTTTTTTTAGCGTGCTGTTACTTGTTTGATTTGGTCGATGTGATGTAAGTCGTGCTGTTTCATCGCGCCAAGCAAGTCGACGATCATCATCGTTTTCCCGTTCGAAGTGAACGTATCCATCAAACGTTCTTCCGGAATCAAATCAACGGCCCGGCTTAATAGGTCACGGCTGACTAAGAATTCATCAATCGTTAAGATTCGTTGCTGCTCGCGACTCATCTTCGCCGCTTCTTCGTTGACTTCCTGACTGTTCGGCTTCACACGGAATGGTTCGTCCGCCAACATGAATGGAAGACGTTCTGCCACCATGAAGCGGTCCCACGGTGACAAGTGACCTACGATTTCAGCAATCGTCCATTTGCCTTCCGCATATGAGCTACGCCACGCGTCTTCCGGGATGTGTTCGAGTTCACGGACGAAGTTCATCGTTTCTTTATAGTGAGTGAGTAAGGTTTCTTTTGTATTGGTCATATCAAGTGCTCCTTCTTCCTTTTTACATGTAGGAAAACATAGCATGCGAACGGATCTTGGTGCAATAAAAAAGCACCTCACACGATGTGAGATGCTCGATATAAGCGGAGTCGGTGGGATTCGAACCCACGCGGGCCTTACGACCCCTAACGGATTTCGAGTCCGTCCCCTTCAGCCGGGCTTGGGTACGACTCCATGTTAAATTTATTTTTGGGTAAAAAAAAAGAAGTGGAGGAGGCGGTGGGATTCGAACCCACGCACGGCTTTCGCCGCCTGACGGTTTTCAAGACCGTTCTCTTAAACCACTTGAGTACGCCTCCAAGTTATATGTAGTTTTCAGGTAAAAAAAAAGAAATGGAGGAGGCGGTGGGATTCGAACCCACGCACGGCTTTCGCCGCCTGACGGTTTTCAAGACCGTTCTCTTAAACCACTTGAGTACGCCTCCGTACTTATAATCGAGCAAATTGTAACGTGCTTGCCTTCCTGACATAAATTATAATAGCATCTTGGTTTTACTCTGTAAAGACCTTTTCTAAAAAAACTTTTTAAAAGTATAAAGGGGGAAGGCTCCCCCTTTTCTACTTATGCTTGAATCACTTTGAGTCCACCCATGTATGGACGAAGTACTTCTGGAATAATAACTGAACCATCTGCTTGTTGATAGTTCTCTAAGATGGCTGCGACCGTCCGGCCAACAGCAAGCGCAGAACCGTTTAATGTATGCACGAATTCCGGTTTTGCATTCGCTTCCCGGCGGAAACGAATTTGTGCCCGGCGCGCCTGGAAATCTTCAAAGTTTGAACAAGAAGAAATCTCGCGGTAAACGCCTTGGCTCGGCATCCAGACTTCGATATCGTATTTCTTCGCTGCTGTGAATCCAAGATCCGCTGTACACATGCTGAGGACTTGATACGGTAATTTCAATCGTTTAAGCACTTCTTCGGCTTGACCAGTCAACAGTTCAAGTTGTTCATAAGACTCTTCCGGCTTAACGAAACGAACGAGCTCCACTTTGTTGAATTGGTGTTGACGAATCAGGCCTCGTGTATCACGGCCGGCAGATCCGGCTTCTGAGCGGAAACACTGGCTGTATGCTGCATAACCGATCGGTAATTGGCTTGCTGCCAAGATTTCATCCCGGTGCATGTTCGTCACCGGCACTTCCGCTGTCGGCACGAGGAAGTAGTTCGTCTCTTCGACTTTGAACGCATCTTCTTCAAATTTCGGAAGTTGACCTGTTCCTGTCATTGATTCGCGGTTGACCATGAGTGGCGGTAAAATTTCCGTATAGCCGTTTTCATCTTGATGCATGTCCATCATGAAGTTGATTAACGCACGTTCGAGACGTGCACCTGCCCCACGATAGAAAACGAAGCGACTTCCTGTGACTTTCCCTGCCCGTTCCACGTCGACGATTTTTAATTGCTCCATCAAATCCCAATGCGGGACGGCGTCGAAGTCAAAGGCCGGTTTATCACCCACTTCACGGATGACGACATTATCATCCTCTGAAGAACCGATCGGGACGCTGTCATGCGGAATGTTCGGGATACCAAGCAACAGTTGATTCAACGTCGCTTCGACTTCGCGCAACTCGTCGTCGATTCCTTTAATCTCATCTCCGACAGTTCGCATCGCGGCAATTGCCTCGTCGGCATTTTCTTTATTGCGTTTGAGTTCTGCAATTTTTTTCGTCGCGTCATTTCGTTCCGCTTTTAAGACCTCGGTCCGGGCAATCAGTTCACGACGTTTTTCATCTAACGCGATGAACCGATTCATGTCCGTTAAATCTTCTCCGCGGTGTGCAAGTTTTTCTTGGATTGCGTCAAAATCCTGACGCAGACGTTTAATATCAATCATGTGTATTCCTCCTTTTTTTCAATAAAAAAAGGCAATCCATCCCTCTCCGGTATAAAAACCGAAGAGGGACGAATCACCTGGATCCGCGTTGCCACCCTCATTGCTAGTCGTACTAGCCAACTCAAAGACGCGATAACGGGCGTACCCGCACCTTGTTCGCAAGGTGTGCGATCCGGCTCGATTCAAGGCATCCTTCTGACTAGTTCACACCAACCACTAGCTCTCTTAACAGAATAAATTCCTTTACTTGGTCCGTTCATTGCATCGTTATGAGATTAGCTCTACTTTACACTATCCTGTTTGAGATTGACAAGTCCCGGTTTACGAATCGCATCATCAATTTTATCAGACCAGGCCGCAATCGCCCGGAACAAACGGGTCTTGAAGCTCGCCAAAGCGATTCGCTCCGCACTATAGAGAAGTGATCTCGGCACATCAAACCCCGGCAAGTACATGCCTTCATCCTTCACTTGAACCGTTCCGACACTTGCGCCATTCTTGATTGGAGCATGGGTCAGATTAAACGTAAATACGGGTGGACGGGTTGCTGCGTTCTTCGGCACCGTCACGTAAAGCGATGCATCCGTGATGACGTCATAGTCTGTTTCTTCCGCACCACGAATCGGGAAGACGTCTTTAATCCGCTCGCCTTTTCCGTAATAAGTCAACGGCTCAAACGATGAGAAGCCATAATCGAGTAACTTTTTTGTTTCTGCAAACCGCGCTTGATCGGATGTCGTCCGCATGACGACTGTAATGATCGTCATGTTATCTTTCGTCGCGACACCGGCAAAACAATATCCGGCAAGATCAGTCGTCCCTGTCTTCATCCCACGCATCCCGGGATACGCGTACTTTTGATCTTTCAACATCTTATCGGAGTTTTGGAGTGTGATGCCATCCAGTTTCATCGAAGAACGACTCGTGACATCTAAGACATCGGGATAATCTTTAATAAAACGAATGACGAGTAGTGCAATGTCGGTCGCTGTCATCAAGTTCGTCCCCGGTAAGGCTGCATCGACTGCATCGAGTCCCGATGCATTTGAGTATTCTGTATTGTCCATCCCAAATGTATTCGCCGTCTCATTCATCAGCTTGACGAATTTTTGTTCTATTCCGGCAACGACTTCAGCAAGTAATACAGCCGCATCATTAGCTGACTTGATGAACGCTGCATCATAGAGCTCACGAACGGTATATGTACGATTGCTTAACGGCACCCGTGCCAATCCTGGTGTGCCTGCTAATTTGAGTACTTTTTGGCTTGGTTGAACTTTTTTGTTCCAGCTTAGTTTCTTTTGTTCGATTTGACGTCGGACTAAGTAAAGTGTCATCAATTTCGTCATCGAAGCCGGAGGTAAAGCCAAATCGGCTTGTTCTTCTAACAATACTTTACCGGTCACAGCATCGACCATGATGTAGGATTCTGCCTTGATCGTCGGTACCTCGGCATAACTCGTCACTGGGAGTAGACTCGTCGTCAGTAAAAGGACGCTCAAGAAGAGTATGAAAAGTCGTTTCATCGTTCCTCTCCTTCAATTCATTTATACCCTCAGTGTAGCATAAAAAAAGTATCCGACAGCTTGAACTGAAGGATACTTTTTTTGTCGTTAGATGACGTGAACCGAACGTTGCTGTTTTACTTTTTCAATAAAGTAACGATGCAAACAGGTATCGTTCGTTAATTCCGGATGAAACGAACAGGCGAGATGCATGTCTGTTTCGACGACGACGATCTCGTCGTCAATGCGAGCGAGAACGCGGGTCGCTTGATCGATTCGTTCGACATAAGGGGCTCGAATAAAGACAGCTTCAATGTCCGCCCCGATTCCGTCGACGGCTAGCATCGTTTCAAAACTGTCCACTTGGCGACCGAACGCATTTCGTTTCACTTTCATCGGGATTGCCCCGAGGTGAACATCTCCTTGTTCAAGTTCCGTCGCTAATAAAATCATCCCGGCGCACGTCCCGAACATCGGTAACGTCTTTATTTTTTGTCGAAGGGGCACAAGCAAGGCGTAGCGATCAATCAATCGGCGCATCGCTGTCGACTCACCACCGGGCAAGACAAGTCCGGCGATTCCTTCTAAATCTTCCGCCGATTTGATGATTCGTGTTTTTACACCGAGCGATGCCAACATCTCAAGATGTTCCCTGACTGCCCCTTGTAGACCAAGTACCCCGATTACCATCCTCGTGGTGCCATCCGTTCCTCAAACGGCATCGACGTGACATCAATCCCCTTCATTGCTGTTCCGAGACCTTTCGAGAGATACGCAATTCGTTCGAAGTCATCCCGGTACGTCACGGCTTCGACGATCGCTTTCGCAAATTTTTCCGGTTGCTCCGATTTAAAAATGCCTGAACCGACGAAAACACCGTCAGCTCCAAGATGCATCATCAATGCAGCATCTGCCGGCGTCGCGATTCCACCGGCAGCAAAGTTAACAACGGGTAGACGCCCTTCTTGCTGAATCATCCGTAAGACTTCGTAAGGTGCACCCCACTCCTTCGCCCGTGTCATCAACTCATCCGGATTCGTATGTAAAATCTGGTTGAGTTCAGCTTGAATTTTTCGCATATGCCGGACGGCTTCGACGACGTTACCCGTTCCCGGTTCGCCTTTTGTCCGAATCATCGCCGCACCTTCCGCAATTCGGCGAGCCGCCTCTCCTAAATCGCGTGCCCCACAAACGAACGGTACCGTAAACGTCGACTTCAACAGATGGTACTCTTCATCAGCCGGTGTCAGGACTTCACTCTCATCAATGAAATCGACCCCCATCGACTCAAGGATCCGTGCTTCGACGATATGGCCGATTCGGCATTTCGCCATGACAGGAATCGTGACGGCATTTACGACCTCTTCCGTGATGGTCGGATCTGCCATTCGTGCCACACCTCCATCTCGGCGAATATCAGACGGGACACGTTCGAGTGCCATGACGGCGACGGCACCGGCTGCCTCTGCGATTTTCGCTTGCTCGGCATTGACGACGTCCATGATGACGCCCCCTTTTTGCATCTCAGCCATTCCTCTTTTGACACGATCCGTTCCTTGTTGCCGTTCCATCATTCTAAATTCCCCCTTGAACAATTTGATTGATAGCTCCTTACTTACGTTTTAGTATAGTCTCGATTGACTATTTTAAAAGTATCAGTTTATGATGAAATGAACAGGTCAGTTTTAGGAGGTACTTCAATGGATATGTTATCGTTCGAGTTAATACGAGAGGGCAATAAGCCGTTATACGAGCAATTGTATCAACAGATTCGTCAAGAAATCATCGATGGACGTCTAGAGTATGGTGTCAAATTACCGTCAAAACGAAAACTCGGTCAGTTCTTGAACTTGAGTCAAACGACGATTGAGCTCGCCTATCAACAACTCGTCGCCGAAGGCTATGTCGAGTCAGTTTCAAGAAAAGGGTATTTTGTCTTAGCACACGAAGAGCTTGCTTATGTAAAGAAAATACCACTAGCAACGAAGCAATACCTTTCTCCGTCCACCTATATCCGTCATGATTTCCATCCGAGTAAAATCGATGGATCATCTTTTCCTTTTTCACGTTGGCGAAAACATGCGAAGGATGTCATCGATGAACATAATCAATCCCTTGTTTCTCTCGGACACCCGCAAGGCGATCTCGCCTTACGTGTTGAAATTGCGACCTACCTATATCACTCAAGAGGTGTCATCTGTTCGCCTGAACAAATCATCATTGGGTCTGGGGTCGAACAACTTTTGCCCCAACTGATTTTCCTGCTAGGACAACACGTCACCTACGGAATCGAAGATCCCGGTTATCATGCGACCAGACTCATTCTTGAGAATCATGGACGAACAGCAATCCCGATTCCGGTCGATCAAAGTGGTGTCAAAGTCTCGACTTTAAGTCAGACTGATGTGGATATCATGTATGTGACACCTGCCCACCAATTACCGTCCGGAAGCATCTTATCCGTCAATCGGCGCCGGCAATTGGTGAACTGGGCTGCTGAATCCCCGACACGTTACATCATTGAGGATGACTACGACAGTGAGTTTCGTTATAGTGGCAAGTCGATTCCGTCACTCCACAGCATCGATAGTGAACGAGTACTTTATTTGAGCACCTTCTCCAAGTCGCTCATGCCTTCACTGCGGATTGGCTACATGGTCCTTCCGCCTTCTTTGCTTGAGCGCTATCAGACCGAACTCTCCTATTACACATGCAGTGTCTCACGTTTTGATCAAACGATTTTGACACGCTTTATGAAAGAAGGCGACTTCGAGAAACATTTGAATCGGATGCGAAAGATCTATCGGCGTAAGTTAGACATCGTCGTCAATTCGTTACGTGCTATCTCATCCCTGCGCTTGACCGGCGAAAGTGCGGGTTTGCATGTCGTCGTTTCTGTTGCGAACGGGATGACGGAAGAAGAATTAGTCAGGCGAGCACACGACGCTTCAATTCAGGTCTATGGTTTATCCCAGTATGCACAACTTCCGTTAGAAGCAATGCACCCACAAATCGTGTTAGGTTTTGCAAGTCTATCGGAATCAGATCTTGAAGAGGGGCTTGGGGAGTTGTTACAGTCTTGGCAGTTGTAACAGCAGTCTTTCGGACTGTGAACAAAACCAGCTTGAACGTGTCCGTGATTTTCATATAGGCTATGTCGTGAAACACCTTGAGCCGCCTAACATCATTAATCTATAAACAAAAAAAGGCCCCGCATCATCTGCAGGGCTTTCTTTTTATTGGCGTGTATAGTTCGATGCTTCTTTTGTGATTTGAATGTCATGTGGGTGACTTTCTTGTAAGCCAGCACCCGTCATGCGGATGAATTGTGTGTCTTCTCGCAATTCTTCTAATGAAGCTGCTCCACAATATCCCATTCCTGAACGAATCCCACCAACGAGTTGATAGACAGAATCACCGAGTTTTCCACGGTAAGCGACACGACCTTCAATTCCTTCTGGAACGAATTTCTTATCTGCTTCTTGGAAGTAGCGATCTTGACTACCACGTTTCATTGATGCTTCAGAACCCATACCACGGTATGTCTTAAATTGACGACCTTGGTAGATCTCCATTTCGCCCGGGCTTTCTTCAACACCAGCAAGCAGACTACCTAACATGACCGCATGACCGCCAGCTGCAAGTGCTTTGACGATATCGCCCGAGTACTTAATTCCGCCGTCGGCAATGATGGAGACACCATGCTTACGGGCCTCTGTCGCACAATCAAAGACTGCAGTGATTTGTGGAACCCCCACTCCCGCAACGACACGTGTCGTACAAATTGAACCAGGTCCAATCCCTACCTTGACGACCGATGCACCAGCTTCAATTAAATCGCGTGTTGCTTCTGCGGTTGCAACGTTCCCAGCGATGATTGGAAGATTTGGATATTCATCACGAAGCTCACGTACTTTTAAGAGTACGCCTTCAGAGTGACCGTGTGCCGTATCGACGACGAGTGCATCGACGCCTGCATCAACAAGAAAACGTGCGCGAAGAGATGCATCTTTCGTGACACCGACAGCTGCAGCGACGAGAAGACGTCCGAATTGATCTTTTGCTGCATGTGGATATTGTTCGACTTTTTCAATATCCTTTGTTGTGATTAAGCCTTTTAATACACCGTTCTCATCAACGAGTGGTAACTTTTCAATGCGATGTTTGTGGAGAATTTGTTCTGCTTCTTCGAGTGACGTACCAACTGTAGCAGTGACGAGTTCTTCTGTCGTCATGACCGTCTCAATTACCGTCGAATAGTCTTTAACAAAACGAAGATCACGATTTGTTAAAATACCAACGAGTTTCCGTTCTGTTTCGTTGTTAACGATCGGAACACCAGAAATACGATATTTACTCATTAAATATTCAGCATCGTATACTTGGCGTTCAGGTGTAAGATAAAACGGATTCGTGATGACACCATTTTCAGAACGTTTGACGCGATCGACATGTTCTGCTTGGTCTTCCATCGACATGTTTTTGTGGACGACACCTAGACCGCCTTGACGTGCCATGGCAATCGCCATTGGTGCTTCCGTCACAGTATCCATTCCTGCACTGATCAACGGGATGTTCAGTGTAATCCCTTCGCATAAGGATACAGATAGATCGACGTCACGTGGTAAGACACTTGAACGACGTGGTACAAGCAAAACGTCATCAAACGTCAAGCCCTCTTTAGCAAATTTATTCTCCCACATGTTTATCCACTCGCTTTCTCTTTGATAAAAGAATATTGATGTTATGGTAACAAGGAGAAACAGTCATGTCAATGACTCCAGTAATAATCAGAACAGTCTGAAGTTTCACACAACACAAAAAGACCGACCTGCAAGATGCAGATCGGTCCTTTTCAATTGCCTGGCAACGTCCTATCCTCACAGGGGGAAGCCCCCAACTACTTTCGGCGTTCAAGTGCTTAACTTCCGTGTTCGGCATGGGAACGGGTGTGACCACTTGGCTATCGTCACCAGACGACGGGCTCGCGCCCTCAAAACTGAAGTCATCAACAATCATCTGCTAGAACAAGGCCTCGACCGATTAGTATCACTCAGCTCCGCATGTCACCATGCTTCCACCCGTGACCTATCTACCTCATCGTCTCTGAGGGGTCTTTCTTGATTACTCAAAGGGAAATTGCTACCATCATCGCGAGGTCTTTCATTTGCTCAAAATCCTCTCGATCTATCACGATATTTCCTGTTTCCTTTCCAAAAATGGTCTTCTGTTCCTCGTATTCCAGGAGGTCGATCCGTTCAACCTTTTCGAATAACTCTTTTAAGTCCTCTCTTTTGGCTTCCAGTAGCTTGGTTTCGCTTTGAATCGCTTCCCGCTGCTGTTCGGCCATGAGAACTGCTTCTTGAGATTTGAGGACCTTGTATGTGGCCGTATCGATGTGTTGAGCCTTCGAACCCTCTTTCCCTCGTTCAATATCAAATCCGTGTTTCTGAAGGTATTGAGGTAGCTCTGATTGCAATGCCTTGAGTTCGTTCCGGTCAAATACGTTTTTGCTCTGAAGTTTACCGTCTCGCATGGGTACGATGCCGATATGAGCATGAGCGCCAGCACCCTTTAATTCATCGAAATGGGCAACGGAATACAGGACATTTTGTTCTCCATACCGCTCTTTGAAGAAATCAGTGGAGACTTTGAAGAACCGTTCTTTTTCTGATTGATCCATGTCCTTGAAGAAATCACGATCAGAGCCAACCACAAACTCATTGAAATAGACGGCATCTTTTCTTAGGGCACGTTTACTTTCATTTTGGGATTCGAATGCTTCTTTCCATTTTTCCATGTAGCTGATGTGTTGGGCATTGATATAGTCTCGATTGAGGTGGGATAGTGAAGCGTTGATGTCGGGATTGGTCTTACTTTCTCGTTCTCTTTGATTGTGGATCTGATAGCCTTTTACGTCATTTTTCTTTACCTTCTGCATTCTACAAACCAACTTAGAACCCATAGAAAGCCCCCCTGTTTTTCGCTCTTGAATTTGGTATAGTATAGCGCACTATACTTTACTTCGTAAAGATGCGCTCTCCGAGGGTAAAGATTGCCGTCGAATCGACGGTCGCTGCATGCATCGAAAGGTCAAGAACTCGACTCCCCAACCCCTCGATCCCGAGGGGCTCCCTCGCCGGTTGGCAGGTTCTCACGTGTAGAACGTGAGAACAGCGCAAGAGGGTGTAAACCAAGACTACGTGTCAACTCCTTAAATTCTCGGCCTCACGGCCTGCGATTTACCGTTGACACTAAAAAATAAAAAACAAAAAAATTGCTATAATATTTTCAGGAACAGTAAAGAAAGGGTGACAAATATCGTTAAACTACCGGAAAGAGCATATAAATATATGGAGCTTAAATGGCTACACCCTTTAAGAACTAAAAATGTAATTCGTATTAGCCATTTAAACAGTTACAAAGAAGATAAGTTTGGAACTGAAATTGGCGATGATGATGAAGGCAGAATTTTTTCGCAAATATCCGTAGGCAAATATCATTCTCCAGCTGATAAGAATGACGATCGGTTGTTAAGAGCAGGGGGGATAGTTGCAATCAATACAGATATCACATTTGAAAATTGCATATTTTCAGATGAACACGTAGATAAAAACTACTTTGTTTTTTGTGTCTGTTTAGAAAAAAATCCTGAGATACAGAAATCTTTTGGTTCAGGACTTCAAATAATTCATAATTTTAAAGCTTATATTCGAGCAATAACTCATGAATTAAATAAATTGGGTATTGTTCAGCATGACGCTGGACCATGTGAATACCTACTTGATAGAAAACAACATTTCACTGAAGAAGATTTTACTTCTGATGAAAAAGAAATAATTTTAAAAAAACCCTATTTAGTTAAAGACAAAAAATATGAATATCAAAATGAATTTAGAGTTGTATGGCGTTATAAAGATAATAGAGAAATCAAAAAAGAAGAATATATAAAAATAAGCAAGGAAGTCATTGAAAATTATTCATATTTAATTGATTTAGAAGAACAAGAAAGAAATAAGAATAAGAGAAAAAAGAAAAGAAAAAAGAAATGAATTTATTTTATAAGTTTAAAAAAGTGAACGCTCAGATCGTTATGAGCGTTCACTTTTAATCGTTTTCAAACCATTCTTTATGCAATGAATCATCTGGATCGAGCAAGATCCGACCTTCCGGATCTACTTTTAGCGTTTCTACGTTCATCGTAAGACCCTCGACGAGCTGAAGATACTTCAGTCTTTCAATGGCAGCCCACTTTTCCGGATCGTAATTCGCCGGATTCAAATTTACTTTCATCAAATCGCCTCCTAATTGCGCTTAAAACGCTCATATTTCGATTTTAAGCCCCTTCGCCACGTCTTGATAGCTTTTCATACGGCTCAAGCCGTAAATCCCCTTAAAATTGATTTTAAAGAACATTTAGAAGACTAAAACCTTCGTTACGAGGTAGAAAGAGAATATTCAACAAATTTATGTGTACTGGAAGATCGGTGGAGGTTCTTGAGCGTAGCGAGAGACACGTCAAGCGGTCTGACAGTCCGACAAGCGAAATGAAGGCTTAAAAGCCGGAATGAGTGCGTTCAGTTCCTTGTCTATTCTTTTATCTTAAAGTTACCGATTGGAAAGAAAGAAAGCGTTCTTAAAAGATATAAGAGGGATTTTTCGAGAAATAGCTTAATATCAACGCTAATTGAGTTTCTTAGTAATCATGGGGTGAACCCAATAGTAATCACCCCATGATTACTATCTGATTACACTATGATCAAAAAAGTTCTTTATTGATAAAGAGAAATATCATATTATAATCATAGATGATTACATCGTAGTCACAGATGATTACTATTGGGTTCACTGTATGATATATAAGGGGGAGATTTAAGATGCAAGAAACAATTGTTTCGTATGAAAAAAACTTAAAGAATCCGAATCAAATATCCTTTGAAGACAGGCAAGAACAGATAGATCAAGAGAAAAAACGGGAAGAAGAAGAAATACGACAACAAAAGAAAAGTCCCTATCGGAGGTGGGTCCAAATGAATAAGGATGCTTATAAAGCAGAAGATTGGCTAATGTCAAAATCGCCAATAGCTTATAGGATCTTCAAGTTCTTGATAAATAATATGGACTCATATAACGCTGTCATGTGTTCTTATAGCGTCTTCCAAGAACAATTTGGAGTAAGTAAACCTACTATCACAAGAGCAATTAAATTACTAAAAGAGAAACAATACATTGAAGTCTACAAATCTGGTACTTCTAACGTGTATGCAGTAAATAAAGAGATAGCATGGAATAGTTGGGGGAATAACTTTGTTCATGGGAAATTTGGAGCAAATATCATTTTGTCAGAGTCTGAGCAAGAAGAAACTATACAAGCAAAGATAAAAGCTGAAAGAATAAAAGAACTTTCAATCGATGAAAATTAAATTTAAATAAAAAAAGCTCAGACTGTTAAAGTCCAAGCTTTTTTTATTTAAATTTAATTGGATTATCTTTTCAAAAACTTATTACAAGCATACAATCCACCAACGCCTGTAATTTCAGCTGCTAAATTTTTAAGCGCTGATCCGCCATAACGGAGTTTTTCTTCCCAAGTTGCTGCTTTTGTAATAAGTTTAGCAGCTTCTTTAAATCCACCTAAAGCTTTAATGTATTTTTTTACTTTGATAATCTTAGCTGCGACAAAAAGATTTGAACCAACAAACCAAGTTAAAGCTGCTGCACATGCGCCAATAGCAACCCAATCCGGGTCGGCTAGAACAGGGAAAGCTGTATTTTCATTAAATTCTACCGTTTGAATTAAAGAATTACCTTTTACTTCATATTTCGTTGGAACATCCTGACCGTTAGCATCTTTAGCCCAAGCTTTCCCGAAAACACTTTGAATGACATTATTTTCATCAACAATAAAGACTTCTTCAGTGTCTAGCTCATCACCTGGAGTGCCTTCAAAGTATTCTGAAGACGTAATCAGTTTGTGTCCAAACGGTAAATCTAAATCATATTTGTATTCTTTCGGTGCATCAGCATTTTTAATATTTACAATGCTTCTCACACCAGCATCAGTTGGTTGTAAAATTAAATCTACAGGTGTAGTAGTTTTATATTCAAAACTACCAGCATCTGTTGTTACAGGGGTACCAAGCTTCATATCGTTAGGTACGCCAATTGATATATTAGTGTCATCTGTTTTGTTTTCAATGACTATTTTTTTATCGTTTTTCTCAGGAAGATTAATTGAATTTAAAGCATTTTCTAAGCTGTTGTTTTGATCAACCTTAATTAAATCTGTTGTATCTGTAATTTTTTCTGCTTCTAATGCAACATTCGGTGCAGAACTCTCAGCAATAGCTGTTTTTGATAAAGTTACCCCACTGATTAAGAACAAACATGTTACCCCACTTAAAACTTTAATTGGTAATTTCATAAAATCCTCCTGTTATGGTATAATTTTTACATCGGTTATTCCGTCAACAAACACAACACTAACATTATTGTAATAAAAAGGGAACTTAAAACTGGAAGGAAGTGAGAATATGTCTAAAAATAGCAAGACTGTGAGCTTCATAACTGTTTTAACGATAGCTGTATTAGCACTATTTTTACTAAATGAAATTACAACAACCTTATTCTTGATATTCTTCGTACCACTCTCTATAGCGATGTTAATATTTGGATCACTAGAACTGAAAAATGTTTTGAAAAGTGATCATGAAATCGAATCAAAAGCGCTAGAACTAAAGAACAGAAAATAAAAAAAGCCCTTAGAATAAGGGCTTTTTTTATCGTTCAAGATCCATATTTCGATTTTTTTCACGATTTTTGATCATAGCATCTCGTTCTTGTGTCACTTCAGGAATCAATTCTGTGGCTCTCTTGTTAATCTTCTTGGCGTCCATTGTATGATCGAGGACAAGTTTTTGATTATCCGTCTTATCAACTAACCATTCTCTCGTCGCTCTGTGAACCGCCGTTTTGAAGACATTCTTCCAGTTGGCTATTCTTTCGTCGACAAGTTTATCGAAACGTTCTTTCATCTCTTTTACGCTTTGAAACATTTTTTGAAATTCTGCATGTAAACTATTATTTGTCTCGACTAACTCTTTATTAGTCACTTTAAGTTCGTCATGTTCCTTCTCAAGCCCACGATATTCGCCCTCTAGAGCGTTGGCATGCCTTGTCATGGTCGTCAGTCTACGCTCCAATTTCTCCGCTTCTTCGGCAAACATATTCGTATCCAACATTTGTCTCTCCAGTTCTTTTGCATGATGCTCCTTCAATTCACTCACTTTCTCTTCTAAACGCTCTGTTACCAGTTCTTCTACAACGTCATCCAAGCCCTCTTTGTAGCGTTCTGCTTGGGCAGAAGCCCTTTCGTATTTCTTTTGAAGATTGTTTATCCCAATCTCATATTTCCTTTCGAGACTGGCGATTTTCTCGTCTTTTTCCTCGATTTTCGATTGTAAAATGTTCATTTCTCGTTTTAAGTCCTTGTTTTTGAACTCCATTTCGGGTGCTACCATCATCGCGAGGTCTTTCATTTGCTCAAAATCCTCTCGATCTATCACGATATTTCCTGTTTCCTTTCCAAAAATGGTCTTCTGTTCCTCGTATTCCAGGAGGTCGATCCGTTCAACCTTT